>NZ_JAFDVD010000008.1 GCF_016887965.1 Phycicoccus sonneratiae | reverse complement strand
CCGTCGGCGTCCGGCCCACAGGCCCGCCCCGAGGGCCAGCCCCCACGCGAGGAAGAGCGGGTCCCAGAGGAGCACGTGGCCCCGGGTGGCGACGGGGTCGTCGAGCGGGCCGAGCAGGCCGGTGAGGGCGACCGCGCCGGCGAGGGTGGAGGAGAGGCCGTAGAGGACGAGACCGCTCGCCGCGAGCCACGCGGCGAGCCGCAGGCCGTGCCGCGGGCCGCCCCGGCGGCCGGCGACCCACGGCACCCAGGCCACCGCGAGCTTGCCGACCCCGATCGTCCCGAGCGCGAACCCCGCCGACACGGGGGAGGTCTCGCGCCACGACCGCGCCCACTCACCGACGGTGTCGACGAGCACGCCGCCGCCGAGCGCCCAGTGCAGGCTCGCGGCGGCGTGGGCGGTCCCGAGGGCGGCGGCCACCGCGAACCAGAGCAGGGGTCGGTGGCGGATCATGCCTCCATGCTCGACGGGTGCGCGAGCGGCGGCCATGGGGGTCGGCCCCGACCCGGCCCCGGTTCGTGGCGGGCGACCTCGGGGTGCGGTCAGCCGTCCACGCACAGACCCCTTGCCTCGGCCAGCGAGGTGAAGACCTCCTCCCAGCGCTTGGCCGTCGCCCCGACGTCGTACTCGGCCGCGCGGGCCAGCCCCGCGTCGGCCATCCGGCGGCGCAGCTCGGCGTCGCCGGTGACCCGCAGGATCGCCGCGGCGAGGGCGTCGACGTCGCCCGGGGGGACGAGGAGGCCCGCCCGCCCGCCGTCGAGCAGCTCGGCCGGTCCGGTCGGGCAGTCGAAGGACACGACGGGAACGCCGCTGGCCATCGCCTCGAGGAGGACCATCGGCATCCCCTCGCCCCGCGAGGACAGGACGAAGAGGGAGGCCCGGTCGAGGTGGGCCGGCAGGTCGCGGGTGAACCCCGCGAGGGTCACGACGCCGTCGAGCCCGGCCCCGTGCACCCGGGCGAGCAGGGCGTCGTGCTGCTCGCCGGACCCGTGGATCTCCAGACGCCACTGCGGCCGCTCGCGCGCCACCTGGCGCCACGCGTCGACCAGCAGGTCGAACCCCTTGCGCCGGACCAGCCCGCCCGCGGCGACGGCCACCGGCTCGACGAGGGGTGCGTGGTGCAGGGCGAGCTCGTTCGGCACGCCGTTGGGCACGGTGACGACGAGGGGGCGCTCGCCGAGGAGGGCCCGATGGGCGCGGGCGTCGCCGTCGGTGAGGACGGCGAGGGCGTCGAGGCGGGGGAACAGCTCGCGGTAGGCGGCCCGGACCTCCGCGTTCGGGCCGAGGTGGTTGTGCTCCTGGGCGACCGCCACCTGACGGTCCGTGCGGTGCCGGGCCAGCGCGAGGTTGAGGGTCAGCCGGGTGCTGACGACGACGCAGTCGCGCTGGCCGCGCAGCCAGTGCCGCAGGGCGGCGTCGTGGACGCGGTTGAGACCCGTCGTCAGCCGGTCGCGGGGGTGCGCCTCGAGGCTGTGGGTGCGGCGGGCCGCGACGCGGGTGGCCCACCGTGCGGCCGCCAGCGGGGCCACCGCACCACCCCGGTGCGGCCGGAGCCCCGTGAGGTGGACGAGCCGGACCCGGGACGAGAGGGGGAAGACGGGACGACCCCGGGACGAGGCCAGCGAGGCGACCTCGACGTCGTGCCCGCGCTCGGCGAGGGCGCTCGCGATCGACAGGGTCGTCCGCGTCGCCCCACCGCGCGCCCCCGCGTTGAGCACGAGGTACCTGATCCTCATGGTCCGCCCCTTCCCCGTGTCCATCATCCTCGGTGCGCCTGCTGCCGGACCAGTGACGTCCGTCATGACCGAGTGGCCGGAACGCGCCTCACCGCTGCCCTTCGGATCCCGGTGGCGGAGGACGGTCGCAGCGAGGGATTCGACGGTGCCGGTGCCGTGTGACGCGGCTCTCATTGGTCCGGGCGTCCACATCGTGAAAACCGGCTGCCCGGTAGTAGGACGTCCACGTACCGTCGAGGCATGACGCGGCTCGTGGTACTCCTCATTCCCGGCCGCGGCGAGGTTCGGTAGTCAGCACCCTCGCCGCGGAGACCCCGCGACGTCGCTGACCGCTCGCCGGTCCACCACCGGCTCGAGCTCCGACCCACCCCCGACGTGCGGCCACCGGGCCGCGGATTGCGAGATTCGACGATGAACACCGAGACGACGACCGAGGCCGACCTGGCCCGCCAGGCACTGCAGGAGTCGATGGACCTGCGCGACCAGGGACACTCGGACGACTGAGGTCGACCCGACCTCCGAGCACGAGCCCTCCTGACCGGGCGGCACCCCCGAGGTGCCGCCCGGTCAGGTGCGTCAGGACCCGGCCCGCAGGTACTCCAGGGCCGCGAGGACCCGGCGGTTGCTCGCCGAGTCGGCGTGCAGCCCGAGCTTGGTGAAGACGGCCCCCACGAGGGGCTCGACGGTCTTGATGCTCAGGTGCAGCTCGGCGCAGATCGCGGCGTTGGACATCCCCCGGGCGATGAGCTCGAGGACCTGCCGCTCGCGCGGCGTCAGGGAGTCCAGGTGACCGGCCCGGCGCTGCCCGTCGATGAGGGCCGCGAGGGAGACGTGCTCGACGACGAGGGCGGCCTGGCTGGCGAGCTCGGCGAGGAGCCGCCCCTCGGAGCGGGAGAGCGGCGCGGCGCGGACCACCTCGAGCGCGCCGGTGACGCGGCCGTCGCGCAGCACCGGGTGCACCCCGGCGCCGGGGCCCGCCGCGAGGGCGGGGAGGGACGACGCGTCCGGGGTCGGGTCGGCCTCGGGCCACGCCCCCGCGACCCGCAGCACCCCCTCGCTGCCGATCCACACGCGTGCCCCGTCGGCCGCGAGGGCCCGCGCGACCGCCTCGGCGAGGTCGGCCGGGAGGCGACCGGCGTCGGGCCCGGACCGCGAGAGCCACGACAGCGCCGACCGGACGGCGGTCTGGCGACCGTGGACGACGGCGAGGCCCGCGGCGAGCGGGACCGAGCAGGCCGCGAGCAGCCCGGCCCGGGGTGACCCGGCGACGAGCAGCCCGACCGCGAGGGCGACCGCGGCGACGGCCACCGCCGACAGCAGCCACCCGAGCTCCCGACCGGAGCGACCCGTGCGCCAGCGGGTCACGAGGGCCGGGACCCACAGGAGCTGGAGGGCGACGAAGGACGGGGTGGCCACGACGCGCCACAGCGTGGTCACCGCCTCGGGGGAGCCGTCGGCGAGGGGGTGCGGCACCGACACCCCGGCCGCCGCGTAGCCCACCGGCCAGAGCGCGGAGAGCAGGCACGACACCGCCGTGAGGACCGCGGCCGCGACGAGGACCGGCCGCCAGCCACGGGACGGCAGGCGCCCGTCCGGGAACCACAGCACCGCGAGGGTCGTCAGGCCGAGGGCGAGCGGCACCGGCCAGACCCCCAGCCAGGCCACCCACGGGTCGGTCCCGGCCGGGTCGGCGTGGGCGAGCTGGCGGGCGGTGAACATCACCGCCTCGACGACCCCGGCGACGACGAAGACCCGCCCCTCGGGGTGCCCCGGACGCTCGAGGAGGACGTAGCCGCCCACGAAGGTGAACGAGACGGCGAGCAGCCCGTTGTGGAGGTTCGCCGGCCACAGCCCCCGGGCCGCCCCGGTGCTCACGAGCGCGACGACGCAGGCGGCCGCCAGCAGCGTGCCGACCGGGACCGACCGGGGCGCGGGGAGGCTCACCGGATCATCGTGACAGCCCGGCCGCGAGCCGGTGCAGGGTTATCCCTGGACTTCGGCGACCGGGGTTCGCCCCGTGGTCGACGGACCGGGTCGCCCCGCAGGGTCGGGTCACCAACCTCCCACGGACGGAGACCCCGATGAGCACGACCACTCCCACCGACCGACCCGCCGCCGCCGGCGTCCCCCTCGGGACGACCGACGACCCGGCCTCGCCGGAGTCCCGGCTGCTGACCGCCGCGCTCGTCGTCGCGCCCCTGGTCTACCTGGCGGCCGACTCCACCTACGCCGCCCGCGGCTGGGACGACGGGACGGCCGGCGTGCTCCACGTCCTCGGGGCCGTGGGCTACGGCTTCGTCGTGCTGCGGGTCGCGCGTGCCCTGCCGGCGGGTTCCCGGCTCCGGGCCGCCCTCGTGCTCGTCGGCCTGCTCGGGATGGCCGGCAACGTCGCCTACGGCTTCGAGGCCATCCACATGTCCTGGGGTGACGTGCAGCTCGTCGACCGGACCGGCGCCGCGTCCCTCATCAAGCCGCTCGGGCTGTGCTTCCCCGCGTCGCTGGCCCTGGCCGCGGTCGCGCTGGCCCGCGTCGGCGCCCGGTGGCAGGCCGCGGTCGTGCTCGTCGCGACGCTCGGCTGGCCGGTCGCGCACATCGGCAACCTGCCCGCGGTGGCCGTCCCGGTGAACATCGCGCTCGTCGTGGCGCTCGGGAGCCTGGCCCGTGCCGGTGCCCGGGGACGTGCCGAGTCCGACTGACGCCCCTCGGCGTTCCGCGGGATGGGACGGCCGTCCGCATCCCGGGACCGACTTCCTACAGTGGACGCCATGACCGACGCCCCGACCCCGGCTGCCCCGACCGCCCTCGACCTCGCCGTCATCGGCGGCGACGGGATCGGTCCGGAGGTCGTCGCCGAGGGGCTCAAGGTGCTCGAGGCGGCGCTCGGCGAGGACGGCCCGAAGGTCACGACGACCGAGTACGACCTCGGCGCGCGCCGCTGGCACGCCACCGGCGAGACCCTCCCGGAGTCGGTCCTCGACGAGGTGAAGGCCCACGACGCCATCGTCCTCGGGGCGATCGGCGACCCCACGGTGCCGAGCGGCGTCCTCGAGCGCGGGGTCCTGCTGCCACTGCGCTTCGCCCTCGAGCACTACGTCAACCTGCGCCCCGCGAAGCTCTACCCCGGGGTCGAGAGCCCGCTCGCCATCGAGCGGGTCGCGCCGGGCGGCATCGACTTCGTCGTCGTCCGCGAGGGCACCGAGGGCCCGTACACCGGCAACGGGGGCGCGCTGCGGGTCGGCACGCCGCACGAGATCGCCACCGAGGTGAGCGTCAACACCCGCTTCGGCGTCGAGCGGGTGGTCCGTGACGCCTTCGCCCGTGCCGCCGCGCGCCCCCGGAAGCACCTGACCCTCGTGCACAAGCACAACGTCCTCACCCACGCCGGCCACTTGTGGCGCCGCACGGTCGAGGAGGTCGGCGCCGAGTTCCCCGACGTCGAGACGGCCTACCAGCACGTCGACGCCGCGACGATCTTCCTCGCGACCGACCCCGGACGCTTCGACGTCGTCGTCACCGACAACCTCTTCGGCGACATCATCACCGACATCGCGGCGGCCATCGCCGGTGGCATCGGCCTCGCGGCGAGCGGCAACATCAACCCCGAGGGACGCTTCCCGAGCATGTTCGAGCCGGTGCACGGCTCGGCCCCGGACATCGCCGGTCAGGGCGTCGCCGACCCGACGGCCACGGTGCTCTCGGTCGCGATGCTCCTCGCCCACGTCGGGCTCCCCGACGCCGCGGCGCGGGTCGAGGAGGCGGTGGCCGCCGACCTCGCCGAGCGGGGGAGCGCCCCGCGCTCGACGAGCGCCGTCGGCGATGCCATCGCCGCCCGCCTCTGACGGACCCACCAGCCCCGACTTTTTCTCCGGCTGCCGAGACCTTCAGTGACCTGCCGGTTGCAACCGGCAGGTCACTGAACCTTCCGGCATCCGGAGAGAATGTTCGGAGGGGATAGCCTGCGGGGACCGCAGCACCGTTGCTCCGAGGAAAGGACCGACCGTCCCATGAGCCTGACCTTCGACGTCCAGCGCCGTCCCGACCCCGCGAGCGACGCGCGGCGGGCCGAGATCCTCGCGAACCCCGGGTTCGGCGTGCACTTCACCGACCACATGGCCTCGGCGACGTGGACGAAGGACGACGGCTGGCACGACGCGCGGATCCACCCGTACGGCCCGATCACCCTCATGCCGAGCGCCGCGGTGCTGCACTACGCCCAGGAGGTCTTCGAGGGCCTCAAGGCCTACCGGCACGAGGACGGGTCGGTGTGGGCCTTCCGCCCCGAGGCCAACGCCGAGCGGATGCAGCGCAGCGCGCGGCGCCTCGCCCTCCCCGAGCTGCCGACCGACGACTTCCTCGCCTCGCTGCGCGCCCTCGTCGAGGTCGACGAGCCGTGGGTGCCGGCGGCGGGCACGGGGGAGACGAGCCTGTACCTGCGGCCGTTCCTCTACGCGTCCGAGGCCTTCCTCGGGGTGCGTCCGGCCAACGAGGTCACCTACTCGGTCATCGCCTCGCCGGCGGGCGCGTACTTCCCGCGCGGCCTGAAGCCCGTGACGCTGTGGATCTCGGAGCACTACGCGCGCGCCGGGGCCGGGGGCACCGGCGCCGCGAAGACCGGTGGCAACTACGCGTCCTCGCTGGCCGGGCAGCTCGAGGGCATCGAGAACGGGTGCGACCAGGCGGTGTTCCTCGACTCCGCGACGCACACGTACATCGAGGAGCTCGGCGGGATGAACCTCTTCCTCGTCACCGACGACCACCGGCTCGTCACCCCCGAGCTCACCGGCACCATCCTCGAGGGCGTCACCCGCAGCTCCATCCTCGAGCTCGCCAAGGGCCTGGGCCTGGAGCCGGAGGAGCGCCGGGTCGAGATCGAGGAGTGGAAGGACGGCGTGCGCGACGGCAGCATCACCGAGGTGTTCGCCTGCGGCACCGCGGCGGTCGTCACGCCGGTCGGCGAGCTGCGCTGGGAGGGCGGTTCGGCGCCGTCCACCGCCGGCGACGAGGGCGGCGAGGTCACCCGCTCGATCCGCAGCGCCCTGCTCGACGTCCAGTACGGCCGCGCGGAGGACGCCCACGGCTGGCTGACCCGCCTCGCCTGAGCCTGCGGTTTCCGTGGTGGGCATCGGTGTCCAGCACGGAAATGGTCCTCCCGGGAACCATTGACAGCCGGGTTGGTGCGGGTGTTGTCTGTGCAGCACTCGATCCGCCCCGGACCAATGGTCCGCTTCTGCACATCAAGAGGTGCACGTGAGCGTTTCCCGGACGACCGACCACAGCTCGAGCGACGAGGAGCACCTCGCCTCACTGGGCTACAAGCAGGAGCTGAACCGCACCTGGTCGAGCTTCTCCAACTTCGCGATCTCCTTCTCGATCATCTCGATCCTCGCCGGGTGCTTCACGACCTTCGGCCAGGCGTGGAACAACGGCGGCCCCATCGCCATCTCGATCGGCTGGCCGCTCATCTCGGTCTTCATCCTCATCATCGGTTTCTGCATGTCCGAGCTCGTGTCGGCGTACCCGACCTCCGGCGGCATCTACTGGTGGGCCGCCAAGCTCGGCGGGGCCAAGGCCGGGTACTACACCGGCTGGCTCAACCTCATCGGCCTGCTGGCCATCGACGCGTCGGTGGCCTACGGGGCGGCGACCTTCTTCGACCTGTCGTTCAGCACGATGAGCGAGTCGTGGGCCGCGGGCTACTCCCTGACCCGCGTCTTCATCATGTTCCTCGTCATCCTCGCGATCACGGCCTGCATCAACATCTTCGGCGGCCACCTGCTCGCGCTGCTCAACAACATCTCGGTGTGGTGGCACGTCATCGGTGCGGCCGTCGTCATCGCGATCCTCGTGTTCCTGCCGGACAAGCACATGAGCATCAACGACGTCTTCACGATGCGCGTCAACAACAGCGGTGGCCTGGCCGGCGGTGAGGACAGCGGCATCGGATTCTGGTTCTACGTCCTGCCGCTCGGCTTCCTCCTCACGCAGTACACGATCACCGGGTTCGACGCCTCGGCCCACCTCTCGGAGGAGACCCAGGGTGCCGCCGACGGTGCGGCCAAGGGCATCTGGCGCTCGATCTTCTACTCCGCGATCGGCGGCTGGTTCCTCCTGCTCGCCTTCCTCTTCGCCGTCCAGGACCCCGAGGCGGTGACCGCGGGTGGCGGCGGCGTCGCGGTGATCTTCAACCAGGCGCTCTCGTCGGGATGGGCCGGCACGGTGCTGCTCATCGCGAGCATCGCCCAGGTGTTCTGCACCGCGGCCTGCATGACGTCCACGAGCCGGATGCTCTTCGCGTTCAGCCGGGACGGCGCCGTGCCGGGCTCGTCGAGCTGGGCCCGGCTCAACGCCCGCAAGGTGCCGGCCAACGCCGTCATCGTGTCGTCGGTCATCGCCGCGATCATCACCCTGCCGGCGCTCGTCGAGGTCAACCTCGGCACCGAGGAGGCCCCGCTCATCGTCCCCGTGGCGTTCTACGCGGTCGTCTCGGTCGGTGTCATCGGCCTCTACACCGCCTTCGCCATCCCGATCTTCCTCCGCTGGCGGATGGGTGACGCCTTCCCGCAGGGCCGCTGGAACCTCGGCACCAAGTGGAGGTGGATGGCCCCGATCGCGGTGCTCGAGATCGCCGTCATCTCGGTGTACTTCATCCTGCCGTTCACCCCGGCGGCCAACCCGTTCCACGACACCTTCGAGTGGAAGTTCGTCAACTACGCCCCGATCCTCATGGGCGGCACGCTCCTGCTCCTGTGGATCGGCTGGCACCTGTCGGCCAAGAAGTGGTTCACCGGGCCGAAGACGACGATCGACCTGCCCGAGGGCATGACCGGCGCCGACGAGATCGCCCTCGAGCACCACGGCAAGTCGGCACACGGTGGGACCGAGCACGACTGGAAGCCCGGCGACCCGCTCGCCTGACGCGGGCACCGGCCGTGACCCGCTCCGACGACGAGGTGCTCGACGGCATCCCCGTCCTCGCCGGGCAGGGGCGTGAGACCACGCCCCTGCCCGGTGGCCTGACGAACCACAACGTGCGGGTGCGGACCGCATCCGGGCTCGACGTGGTCGTCCGCATCTCGTCGCCGGACACCGGCCTGCTCGGGGTCGACCGGCACACGGAGTTCGTCAACACCCTCGCGGCCGCGGCCACCGGGGTGGGGGCGCCCGTCGTCGACTACCTCGGCGGGCAGGGCGTCCTCGTCGTCGCGTTCCTCCCCGGGCGCACGTGGGGGGACGCCGACGTCGCGGCGAACCTCCCGCGACTGGCGTCCGCGCTGCGCCGGCTGCACGCCGGCCCGGGGTTCGTCGGCCGCTTCGACATGACCGCCCTGCGGCGTCGGTACCTCGAGGTGGTGCGCGAGAAGGGGTTCCGGCTGCCGAACGGGTACCTCGACCTCGAGCCCGCCGCCCGACGGGTCGAGGAGGTGCTGGCGCTGGCCCCCGAGCCGATCGTCCCGTGCCACAACGACCTGCTGGCGGCCAACGTCCTCGACGACGGCGGCGACCTGCGGATCATCGACTACGAGTACTCCGGGATGAACGAGCCGTCCTTCGAGCTGGGGAACGTCGTCGCCGAGGCGCGCCTGGGCCCGGACGCCCTCGCCGAGCTGTGCGCCGCCTACTACGAGCGCGAGGACCCCGCCGACACCGCCCGCGCCGAGCTGTGGGGGTTTCTCGCCCGGTACGGCTGGACGCTGTGGGGCGTCATCCAGGACGGCGCCAGCGACATCGAGTACGACTTCCTCGGCTGGGCGGCGGCCAAGCTCGACCCCGCGCGCGAGCTCGCCGGTGGTCCGCGCCTCGAGCGTCTGCTCGCCGCGGTGGCGAGCCGGTGAGCGCGGTGGCGCTCCCGGAGCGCGCCCGGGTCGTCGTCGTCGGCGGAGGGGTCATCGGCGCGTCCGTGGCGTACCACCTCGCCCACCTCGGGTGGACCGACGTCGTCGTGCTCGAGCAGGGGACCCTCTCCTGCGGCACGACGTGGCACGCGGCCGGGCTCGTGGGGCAGCTGCGGGCCAGCGAGGCCGGGACCCGCCTGGTCCGCTGGTCCACCGAGCTCTACGCGCGGCTCGAGGCGGAGACCGGCCTCTCCACGGGGTACCGGGTCTGCGGCGGGCTCACCCTCGCCCGGACGCCGGAGCGCATGGTCCAGCTGCGGCGCACCGCGGCCAGCGCCGCCGCGTACGACCTCGACTGCGAGCTGCTCACCCCCGCGCAGGCGGCCGAGCGCTACCCGCTCATCCGCTCCGACGACCTCGAGGGCGCGATCTGGCTGCCCGGCGACGGTCGGGCCGACCCCGCCGACCTCACCCAGGCCCTGGCCCGGGGCGCCCGCGCCCTCGGGGTGCGGGTGCACGAGCGGGTGCGCGTCACGGGCCTGCGGCTCGAGGAGAGCGGCGACCGGCGTCGGGTCACGGGCGTCGTCACCGAGGAGGGCGAGGTCGGGTGCGAGGTCGTCGTCAACGCGGCCGGCCAGTGGGCGCCGCTCGTCGGCGCGATGGCCGGGGTGGACGTCCCGCTGCACTCGGCCGAGCACTTCTACGTCGTCACCGACCAGGTCGACGGGGTGCACCGGGACCTGCCCGTGCTCCGCGACCCCGACGGGTACACCTACGTCAAGGAGGAGGTCGGCGGCCTGCTCGTCGGCGGCTTCGAGCCGGAGGCCAAGCCGTGGGTGGCGCCCGAGGAGATCCCGGACCCGTTCGAGTTCCGGCTGCTCGACGAGGACTGGGAACACTTCGAGGTGCTCATGGACAGCGCCATCCACCGGCTCCCGGTGCTGGCGGAGACGGGTATCCGCAAGTTCTACAACGGGCCCGAGTCGTTCACGCCCGACAACCAGTTCCTCCTGGGCGAGGCGCCCGAGTGCGACGGGCTGTTCGTCGCCGCCGGCTTCAACTCGGTCGGCATCGCCTCGGCCGGGGGTGCGGGGCGGGCGCTCGCCGAGTGGGTCGTCGGCGGCGAGCCGACGCTCGACCTCACGGCCGTGGACATCCGGCGCTTCCCGGCGGTGGCGGCGAACCGGTCGTGGCTGCGTTCGCGCGTCGCCGAGGTGCTGGGGCTGCACTACGCGGTGCCGTGGCCCAACCGCGAGCTGGAGACCGGTCGGCCGCAACGCTGCTCGCCGCTGTACGAGCGAACCCGAGACCTCGGGGCGGTGATGGGGAGCCGCAACGGGTGGGAGCGCCCGCTCGTCTTCGCGCCCCCCGGGGTCGAGCCCCGCCTCGACTACTCGTGGGAGCGACCCGCGTGGGCGGACTGGTGCGACGCCGAGCAGCGGGCCACCCGGTCGGCCGTCGCCGTCTTCGACCAGACGTCGTTCAGCAAGTACCTCGTGACCGGCCCGGACGCCCTCGCCACCCTCCAGTGGGTGTGCACCGCCGACGTCGACGTGCCCGTCGGGCGGGCCGTCTACACGGGGATGCTCGACTCGTCGGCGGGGTACCAGGCCGACGTGACGGTCACCCGCACCGGGCGCGAGGAGTTCCTCGTGGTGTCCAGCGCGGCCACGACCCGTCGCGACCTCGACTGGCTGGCACGCCACCGGGTCGGCGCGCCGGCGATCGTCGACGTCACGAGCGCGTATGCCGTCCTCGGGGTGATGGGTCCGCGCTCGCGCGAGCTGCTGTCGCGGCTCACGCAGGCCGCCCTCGACGACGCCGCGCACCCGTTCGGCACCTCGCGGGTCATCGACGTCGGGCGGACCCGCCTGCGCGCCACCCGGATCACCTACGTCGGCGAGCTCGGCTGGGAGCTGTACGTGCCGACCGAGCAGGCCGCCGTGCTCCACGACGAGCTCCTCGCCGCGGGGGAGGACCTCGGCGTCGTGCCGGCCGGCTACTCGGCCATCGAGGCGCTCCGCCTCGAGAAGGGGTACCGGGCCTTCGGGCGCGAGCTCACCCCCGAGACCACCCCGGTCGAGGCCGGTCTGCTCTTCGCCTGCGCCCTGTCCCGTCCGGGTGACTTCCTCGGGCGGGCTGCCGGGGAGGCGCGCGGGGCCGGGGGCCCGGCGCGGCGGGTCGTGTCCCTCGTCGCCGGCGACCCTGACGTGTGGCTGTGGGGCGGCGAGCTCGTGCTCCGCGACGGAGAGCCGGTCGGGCAGGTGACGAGCGCGGCCGGGGGCGCCACCGTCGGGGCGTCCGTCGGGCTGGCCCTCGTCGGCGACCGGACGTCGGGCACGGCCGCCCCGGCGTGGTGCGACGCCGGCTCGTGGGAGGTCGACCTGGCGGGGGAGCGGGTGCCGGTCACGGTCTCCCGGCGCCCGCCGTTCGACCCGGACGGCGACAGGCTGGGCCGGACGTGACACACTCGGCGGAACCTTTGGTCCAGAACCGGACCATTCACGGCGACGGGCCTCGCTGGGCACCGTCGGGCACGGCCGGCGCGCGAGGAGGACGGCGATGACGCACCCTGCGGGCGCGACCCACCTGCCCTCGGTCATCCTCCGCCACACGCCGGGGAACCCCTTCGAGACCACCGTCGAGCAGCTGGCCACGGCGATCCGCCTCGGCGTCCTCGTCGACGGCGACCAGCTGCCGCCCGAGCGCGAGCTGGCCGAGCAGCTCGGTGTCGCGCGCAACACCCTCCGCGACGCGATCGCCGCCCTGCGCGACGCGGGCCTGGTCACCACGCGTCGCGGGCGGGGCGGCGGCACCGTCGTCACCTACGCGGCCCCCGCGCCGGGGTCGGCGGGCACCGGCGTGCGGCGGGGTGCGACCCTCCTCGACGCGCTCGACTTCCGACGGGTCGTCGAGCCGGGCGCGGCCTGGCTGGCCGCGACCCGCGAGCTGTCCGGCGACCAGCGCTCGTGGCTCGCGACGTCGCTGCGCGAGACCTCCGCGGCCACCGACCCCGGCGTGCACCGGCTCGCCGACAGCCGGCTGCACCTGGCCATCGCGACCGTCTCCGGCTCGCCGATGCTCATCGAGGCGGTCACCCGGGCCCAGGCGGCGCTCGGTGAGCTCCTCGATGCGATCCCGGTGCTGCGCAAGAACATCCAGCACTCGCACGACCAGCACGAGGCCATCGTCGGTGCGATCCTGTCGGGAGCGGCCGAGGACGCACGGACCGCCATGGAAGAGCACTGCGACGCGACGTCCGCGCTCCTGCGCGGGCTCATCGGATGACTGGAGGAGCACGATGACGAGCTCGACCCACCGCGGGGGACCGCTGCAGCTCACGCTCGAGCAGCTACGCACCGACATCGCCGACGGGACCGTCGACACGGTCATCGTGGCGTTCACGGACATGCAGGGACGGTTGCAGGGCAAGCGGATCCACGGCGCCTTCTTCCTGGACCACGTCCTCGACGCCGGCACGGAGGGCTGCAACTACCTCCTCGCCGTCGACGTCGACATGAACACGGTCGACGGCTACGCGATCTCCTCGTGGGAGCGCGGCTACGGCGACATGTTCTTCGAGATGGACCTGTCGACGTTGCGCCGCACGCCGGGCTTCCCGAACTCGGTGACCATCCAGAGCGACCTCACCTGGCTCGACGGGTCCGGCGAGGTCGTCCAGTCGCCGCGCAGCATCCTCAAGAAGCAGGTCGCGTCCGCGGCCGACGACGGATGGGGGGCCTTCGCCGGCACCGAGCTCGAGTTCATCCTCTTCGAGGAGTCGTACGAGGAGGCCTGGGACCGGCGCTACCACGGGCTCACCGGGGCGAACCGGTACAACGTCGACTACTCGATCCTCGGCGGCAGCAAGGTCGAGCCGGTGCTGCGCGAGATCCGCAACGAGATGTACCGGGCCGGGATGACGGTCGAGTCGGCCAAGGGGGAGTGCAACCTCGGGCAGCACGAGATCGGCTTCCTCTTCGACGAGGTCCTGCGCACGTGCGACAACCACACCGTCTACAAGACCGGTGCCAAGGAGATCGCCGCCCGGCACGGACAGGCACTGACCTTCATGGCCAAGTTCGACGCGCGCGAGGGCAACTCGTGCCACATCCACCTGTCGCTGCGCGGCACCGACGGCGAGGTGGTCTTCGCCGACGACGACCGCGACGGCGGCCGCTCCGAGCTCTTCGACCACTTCCTCGCGGGCGTGCTCGCGACGATGCGCGAGCTGACGTACTTCTACGCACCGAACATCAACTCCTACAAGCGCTTCGCCAAGGGGTCGTTCGCTCCCACCGCCGTCGCGTGGGGCACCGACAACCGCACGTGCGCGCTGCGGGTCGTCGGTCACGGAGCCGGCCTGCGGGTCGAGAACCGCGTCCCGGGCGGTGACGTCAACCCGTACCTCGCGATCGCCGCGATGCTGGCCGGCGGCCTGCACGGCATCCGCGAGGGCCTCGAGCTGCCGCCGGTCTGCGAGGGGAACGCCTACCAGGGCGACTACGAGCACGTCCCGACGACCCTCCGGGAGGCGCGCGACCTGCTCGCCGCCAGCGAGGTCGCGCGGGCCGCGTTCGGCGACGAGGTCGTCGACCACTACGTCAACGCCGCCGACGTCGAGATCACCGCGTTCACCGCGGCGGTCACCGACTGGGAGCGGGTCCGAGGATTCGAGAGGCTGTGAGCACCCACCGATGAGCACCACCACGCACGACGTCATCGACCCGGCGACCGAGGAGGTCGTCACGACGATCGACCTCGCCGGGCTGGAGGAGACCGACGCCGCCGTCGCGCGGGCCGTGCAGGTCGGCCCCGCCTGGCGGGCCGTGAGCCCCGCCGACCGCGGGATGCTCCTGCGCCGCTTCGCCGACGTCGTCGAGGAGCACGCCGAGGAGCTGGCCCGCCTCGAGGTCCGGAACGCCGGCCACACCATCGGCAACGCGCGGTGGGAGGCGGGGAACGTCGTCAACGTCCTGTGCTACTACTCCGCGGCGCCGGAGCGGCTCTTCGGCCGGCAGATCCCCGTCGCCGGCGGTCTCGACGTCACCTTCAAGGAGCCGCTCGGCGTCGTCGGCGTCATCGTGCCGTGGAACTTCCCGATGCCGATCATGGGCTGGGCGATGGCGCCCGCCCTCGCCGCGGGGAACACGGTCGTGCTCAAGCCGGCCGAGCTGACACCGCTGACCGCGATGCGGATCGGTGAGCTGGCCCTCGAGGCCGGCATCCCCGAGGGCGTGCTGTCGATCCTGCCCGGCCCCGGGCGGGTCGTCGGCGAGCGGTTCGTCACCCACCCCGACGTCCGCAAGGTCGCCTTCACCGGCTCGACGCCGGTGGGGCAGGGCATCATGCGCGGCGCCGCCGAGCACCTCAAGCGGGTCACCCTCGAGCTCGGCGGCAAGTCGGCGAACATCGTCTTCGCCGACGCCGACCTCGACAAGGCGGCCGCCGCGGCCCCGATGAGCTTCCTCGACAACGCCGGCCAGGACTGCTGCGCCCGGACGCGGATCCTCGTGCAGCGCAGCGTCTACGACGCCTTCATGGAGCGGTTCGAGGGGGCCGTCAAGGACGTCGTCGTCGGTGACCCGGGCGCCGAGACCACCGAGATGGGCCCGCTCGTCAGCGAGCGCCAGCGCGAGGTGGTCCGCGGCTACGTCGACGGCACCGACGGCCACGAGGCGGTCGACGTCGCCTTCCGCGGCTCGGCCCCCGAGGGGCGCGGCTGGTGGTACCCGCCGACCGTCGTGCTCCCGCGTGACACCACCGACCGGGTCTGGCGCGAGGAGGTCTTCGGGCCGGTCGTCGCCGTCCTGCCCTTCGAGGACGAGGCCGACGCGGTCGCCAAGGCCAACGACACCGAGTACGGGCTCTCCGGCTCGATCTGGACCCGCGACGTCGGGCGCGCGCTGCGCGTCGCGCGCGGCGTCGAGGCCGGGAACCTCTCGGTCAACAGCCACTCCTCGGTGCGCTACTCGACCCCGTTCGGCGGCTTCAAGAGCAGCGGGATCGGGCGCGAGCTCGGCCCCGACGCGCTCGACGCCTTCACCGAGGTGAAGAACGTCTTCATCTCGACCGAGGACTGACCCCACCCCACTCACCACGACCCCACGACAGAACCAGGAGACGGACATGGCAGGCAGGCTCGAGGGCAAGGTCGCCGTGGTCACCGGCGGGTGCTCCGGCATCGGCCTCGCGACGGTGCGACGCTTCGCCGAGGAGGGCGCGACGGTCGTCGTCGGCGACCTCGCGGACGAGGCCGGCGAGGCCCTCGCCGCGGAGATCGGCGGCGCCTACGTGCACACCGACGTCGCGAGCAAGGACGACGTCGACCGCCTCTTCGCGACCGCGGTCGAGAAGTACGGCAAGCTCGACATCGCCTTCAACAACGCCGGCATCAGCCCGCCCGACGACGACTCCATCCTCGACACCGACCTCGACGCGTGGCGCCGGGTGCAGGAGGTCAACCTCACGTCGGTCTACCTCTGCTGCAAGGCGGCCCTGCCCTACATGCTCGAGAACAAGCGCGGCTCGATCATCAACACCGCGTCGTTCGTCGCCGTCATGGGCGCGGCGACCTCGCAGATCTCGTACTCGGCGAGCAAGGGCGGCGTGCTGTCGATGACCCGCGAGCTCGGGGTGCAGTTCGCCCGCGAGGGCATCCGGGTCAACGCCCTGTGTCCCGGGCCGGTCAACACCCCGCTGCTCAAGGAGCTCTTCGCCAAGGACGCCGAGCGGGCGGCGCGCCGGCTCGTCCACGTCCCGATGGGCCGCTTCGGCGAGCCCGAGGAGATGGCCAACGCGGTGCTCTTCCTCGCCTCCGACGAGTCGAGCTTCATGACCGCCTCGACCTTCCTCGTCGACGGCGGCATCTCCGGCGCCTACGTCACGCCGCTCTGAGGTCGGAGGTGGCGCAGCGCCGGCCGGTCATCGGCATCACCTGCTACGTCGAGGACGTCGACCGCCCCCCGTGGGTCGGCCAGCGCAGCGCCGTGCTGCCGTACCGGTACGTCGCCCAGGTCGAGGCGGCCGGTGGGCTCGCGGTCGTGCTCCCGCCGCGGCCAGACGTCGACGAGGCGATGGCGCGCGAGGTGGTCGAGCGCCTCGACGGGCTGGTCGTCGCCGGTGGGGCGGACGTCTCCGCGCACCTGTACGGCGCTGCGCCGCACCCGACCTCGCAGGACCCGAGGCCCGACCGCGACGCCTGGGAGACGGCGCTGGTGCGTGCGGCGGAGGAGGTCGACCTGCCGGTGCTCGGCATCTGCCGGGGGATGCAGGTGATGGCCGTCGCCGCCGGCGGGCGCATCGAGCAGCACGTGCCGGACCGGGTCGGTCACGAGGCGCACTCGCCCCGCCCGGGCGTCTACTCGTCGCACCACGTCGACCCGGTGGACGGATCCCGCCTCGCCGGCCTCCTCGGCGACGAGCCGCTCGACGTGCCGACCTACCACCACCAGGCCGTCGTCCCGGACTCGCTCGACGGCACCGGGTGGGCGCCGAGCGCCTGGCACGAGGACGGCACGCTCGAGGCGATGGAGGACCCGCGCTCCCGGTTCCGGCTGGCCGTCCAGTGGCACGCCGAGGAGGGCGAGAGCCCCGCGCTCTTCGCGGCGCTCGTCAGCGAGGCCCGGTCCGTCGCCGACGGGGCCGACGAGCGCGGCGGGCCGCCCGCGGCGCGCTGACCGCCTCGGGCCAGCGCAGGGGTCCCGCCGGCCGGGCCCGCAGCCCGAGGGGTCGGGCGTGGCCGGCCTCCGCGAGGTGCCTGCGCACCGCGGCGCGGGCCTCGGGCGAGGTCAGCGCCTCGGCGACGCCCGCCGGGTCCTCGTGGTCGGTGTGCGGGACGCCCAGCCGGCGGAGCCGGGCGAGCACCTCGACCTGGCTGTGGAGCCCGCGTCCGGTGCCCGGCAGGTGGAGGACCCCGTCGCGCGCCGCGTAGACGTGGAAGCGCCGGGGCCGGAAGCCGCCGGCCACGAGGAGCGGGTAGTGACGCGCCTCGAGCTCGACCCGCTCGTAGCCGGGCTCGGTGGCGTCGACCGCCGCCAGCTGGGCGTCGTCGAGCAGCTGAAGGACGACCGCCGTCCGCCGACCGGTGCGGTGCACCGGGGTCGCGGGGAGGTAGCCGCCCCGCGAGACGTACGCGGTGTGCGCGACGCCGAGGTGGCCCACGACGCCGGTGAGCAGGGGGACGACGCCGGGTGCCCCGTGCCGCCCGAGCTTGTGCGCGAGCACCTCGGCGGCCGCGTTGGACCCGACGGCGAGGACCGGGGTCCGCTCCGACAGCGGAGCCGCCCCGTGCTCGGCGAGCAGCCGGGCCAGGGCCGTGCGCCGGTGCGGGCGCAGCGTGTGAGCCTGCCCGTCGACGAGCAGCCGGGGCCCCGGGACGGGGGCGAGCGGGTAGTCGAGCGGCCGGAGGGTGAGGTCTCCGGGGACGGGGTCGTGGGCGCGGCCGGGCATCGCCTCCACCGTACGTGCGGTCAGCGGGGGTCCGCCACGAGCTCGTCGAGCACCCGGCGGAACGAGGCGTAGCGGCGCGGCCCGACCTCCTCGGCGAAGCGCTCCTCGACCACCGCCGTGGCCGCGACGACCCGGGCGACGAAGGCGTCGCCCTCGGGGGTCCGGCGGACGAGGCGGACCCGGCGGTCGGTGGGGTCGGCGACGGCGACGAGGTGCCCCGAGGCGGTGAGCTGCGCGACGAACTGCCCGCACCCCTGCTTCGTCATGCCGATCTGCTCGGCGATGGCCGTGACGCTCGCGCCCTCCTCCGGGACGCCCCCGAGCACCCGGACGTGCGAGAAGCGCAGTCCGTCCATCGGCAGGTCGGCGAGCTCGGCCCGGATGCGGGCGAACAGGCCGGCCATCAGCTCGGGGAGAACCTCCTTGACCTCGGTCATAAAGCAACTTTACCATCCTGTGGTAAAGCGACTTTCCCACAGGAGGGGTCATGGCCGGTCTCACCGCCCTCGGCGCGGCCGCGGTCGACGCCGACGAGCTCGCCACGATGCTCGCGGCGCACCACCACCTCGCCGGACCGGTGGAGGTCCTCGACGTCGAGGTGTCCGAGTTCCCCTACGAGCTCGTGAGCATCACGACCGCCGCGCGCCACCGCGTCCGCGGACGTCTGCGGTCGCCCGCGGGCGAGCGGGAGTTCGCGCTGTTCGTCAAGGTCGTCCAGGCGTGGGAGCGCTCGCCGCTCTTCGCCCAGGTCCCGGAGCACCTCCGGGAGATGGCCGCCGCATCCGTGCCGTGGCGCACCGAACCGCTGGCGTACCGCTCCGACCTCGGCGCCCGACTGCCCGACGGCCTGACGATGCCCACCGCGGTGGCCGTCCGCGACCTCGACGAGCTGTCCTGCGCGATCTGGCTCGAGGAGCTGAGCGTGCTCGACGTGCCGTGGGACGACGAGCGCCACGCGTGCGCCGCCCGGCTGCTCGGCCGGCTGGCGGGGAGCGCCGCCGTGGCGCCCCTGGCCGGCGTCGGCGGCCTCGACTGGACCCTGCGCGACTACCTCGGAGGGCGGCTCGGCAACCAGGTCCTCCCGATGCTGGCCGACGACGGCCTCTGGGCCCACCCGCTCGTGGCCGGGGCCTTCGACGCCGACCTGCGGTCGCGGCTGTGCGCGGCCGGCGAGCGCGCCGTCGAGCTCGTCGAGGAGGCGCTGGACCTCCCGCACCTGCCGGCCCACGGTGACGCCTGCCCCAACAACCTGCTGGCCGTCGAGGGCGTCGACGGGTTCGTCCTCATCGACTACGGCTACTGGATGCCGATGCCGGCCGGCGCCGACCTCGGGCAGCTCCTCGTCGGTGACGTGCAGATCGGCCGGTGCCGCGCCGGCGACCTGGCGGCCCGCGACGCCGCGCTGCTCGACGCCTACGTGGCCGGGCTGCGCGACGAGGGTCGCGACGTGCCGCTGGAGGTGGTGGCCCGCGGGCACGCGCTGCACCACCTGCTGCTCACCGGGCTCTCGAGCGTGCCGTGGGAGCACCTCGGGTCGCCGCCGTCGCCGGAGCTCGAGGCGGTCGCCGAGGACCGTGCCGCCATCGCCCGGTTCTGTCTCGACCGGCTGGACGCGACGACGATCTCGTGATCCGCGGGTGACAATGGGCCGGTGAGCCGACTCAACAGACTGGCCGTCGCCGCGGGGGCCGCGAGCGCCCTCGGTGCGCTCGCCGCCGCCGGGCGTGGCGTGGGCGCGGCGATGGGTGCCCGACCCGACGGCGTCCGCCTCGAGCGGATGCGCCGGTCGCCGAACTACCGTGCCGGGGCCTTCCACAACCGCCGCCGCGGCACGGCCTCGATGCCCACGAGCCAGCGCGACGTCTTCGACCGCTACCGCGCCAACGCCGAGACCCGTCGCCCGCCGGGCCCGATCCCCGTCGTCAGCGCGCACCGCGAGCCGGCGGCCGGCGGGCTGCACGTCACGTGGTTCGGCCACGCGAGCGCGCTCGTCGAGCTCGACGGCGTGCGCCTCCTCCTCGACCCGGTCTGGAGCGAGCGCTGCTCTCCGAGCCAGCACGTCGGTCCGCGGCGGCTGCACGCCACGCCCGTGCCGCTCGACCGGATCGGCCGGGTCGATGCCGTCGTCATCTCGCACGACCACTACGACCACCTCGACATGGAGACCATCCGGTCGCTGGCGGCCACGACCGACGCGGTCTTCCTCGTCCCGCTCGGGGTCGGGGCGCACCTCGACGTCTGGGGCGTCCCGGGGGCGCGGGTCGTCGAGTGCGACTGGGGCGAGGGCACCGAGGTCGGCGGGGTGCGGGTCACGGCCGTGGAGTCCCAGCACTTCTCCGGGCGCGGGCTGCGCCGCGACGGCACGCTCTGGGCCTCGTGGGTCATCGCCGGCGAGGGCGGCAAGGTCTTCTTCAGCGGCGACACCGGCTACTTCGACGGCTACGCGGGCCTCGGAGCCGAGCACGGGCCGTTCGACGTCTCGCTCATGGCCGTCGGGGCCTACGACCCGGCGTGGCGCGACATCCACCTCGACCCCGAGGAGGCGGTGCGCGCCACCGCCGAGCTCGGTGGTGGACTGCTGCTGCCCATCCACTGGTGCACGTTCGTCCTTGCGCCACACCCGTGGGCCGAGCCGGTCGAGCGGCTGCTCGTCGCGGCGGCCACCGAGGGGGTGCCCGTCGTCGTGCCGCGCGTCGGCGACCGCGTCGACGTCTCCGACCCGCCCGGGCTGGACCCCTGGTGGGAGCAGGCCGCGGCGGCGGTCCACGCCTGACGGCCACGATGTGGACGGCCGCTGGCCGCCCGTGCGCCCGCGTGCCACGCTGACCGGGTGACGTTCCGTGACGCGGCCACCGCCGCGATCATCATCGTGTAGCGCGACGAGCAGCCAGCTCGTCGCGCAGACCTCCCGCACCCGGGGGGTCTTTTCGTTTGACGGGACGTCACCCGGACGGGGACGGCTCGCCGAGCGGACCGGGCGCCCGCCCACCCCCGCGGGCGACCCGGCGGACGCTGGACGATGATGGGCACCGAGCAGCACGCGTCGACGCCCCGGCCCACCCGGGCCGGGGCAGGGCGCCGGGAGACCGGCACGAGCCGCGGATGGATCCGATGACCGACCTGCACGTGTACGACACGACCCTGCGCGACGGCGCGCAGCAGGAGGGGCTCAACCTCTCCGTGGCCGACAAGCTGGCCATCGCGTCCCACCTCGACGACCTCGGCGTCGGCTTCATCGAGGGCGGCTGGCCCGGCGCCAACCCCAAGGACACCGAGTTCTTCGCCCGGGCCGCGCGCGACCTGCGGCTGCGCAACGCCACGCTCGCCGCCTTCGGGGCCACCCGGCGGGCCGGCGGGAAGGCCGAGTCCGACCCGCTCGTGCGCGCCCTGCTCGACAGCCAGGCGCAGGTGGTCACGCTCGTCGCGAAGTCGCACACCGGTCACGTCGAGCGGGCGCTGCGCACGACCCTCGCCGAGAACCTCGAGATGATCCGCGACACCGTGTCGTTCCTGAGCGCCGAGGGGCGGCGGGTCTTCCTCGACGCCGAGCACTTCTTCGACGGCTACCGCACCGACCGCGCCTACGCGCTCGAGGCCGTGCGCGCCGCGGTCGAGTCCGGGGCCGAGGTGGTGGCCCTGTGCGACACCAACGGCGGGCTGCTGCCGGGCGAGGTCGCGGCCGTCGTCGAGGACGTGGTCGGCAGCACCGGGGCGCGCGTGGGCATCCACTGCCACAACGACACCGGCTGCGCGGTCGCCAACTCGATGGCCGCGGTCGAGGCCGGGGCCACGCACGTGCAGGGCACCATCAACGGCTACGGCGAGCGCACCGGCAACGCCGACCTGCTCACCGTCGTCGCCAACCTCCAGCTCAAGCAGGGCCGCGAGCTCCTCGAGCCGCACCGGCTCCAGGACGCCACCCGCATCGCACACGCCATCGCCGAGGTCACCAACGTCCCGGCGTACTCGCGCCAGCCCTACGTCGGGTCGAGCGCCTTCGCGCACAAGGCCGGCCTGCACGCGAGCGCCATCAAGGTCGACCCCGACCTCTACCAGCACCTCGACCCCAAGAGCGTCGGCAACGACATGCGGATGCTCGTCTCCGACATGGCCGGTCGGGCGTCCATCGAGCTGAAGTCGCGCGAGCTCGGGTTCCCCCTCGACTCCAGCGACGAGGGTGACGCCGCGACGCTGCGCCGCGTGCTGGCCACGGTCAAGGAGAAGGAGCTGCGCGGCTACACCTTCGACGCCGCCGACGCGAGCTTCGAGCTGCTGCTGCGCCGCGAGGTCGACGGCACCCTGCCGGCCTTCTTCGAGGTCGAGTCCTGGCGGGTCATCACCGACGCGCGGGGCGACGAGGACGCGCTGTCCGAGGCGACCGTCAAGGTGCGTGCTGCCGAGCGGCGGCACGTCGAGACCGGGGAGGGCAACGGCCCGGTCAACGCGCTCGACCACGCGCTGCGCACGGCGCTCTCGGCGACCTACCCGGAGATCGCCGACCTCGAGCTCATCGACTACAAGGTCCGCATCCTCGACGCCGCCCACGGCACCGACGCCGTGACGCGCGTGCTCATCGAGACCTCCGACGGCACGACGTCGTGGACGACGATCGGGGTCGCGGCGAACATCCTCGAGGCGAGCTGGGACGCCCTCGTCGAGTCGGTCACCTACGGGCTGGTGCGGGCCGGGGTCGCCCCGCGTTGACCCCGCCGGCGCTCAGCGCACCCCGAAGCGCCGCCGCGCGAGGAGGACGGTGACGAAGGACAGCACGGCGATGACGACGAAGTAGATGCTCGGCGCCGTGCGCGACCCCGTCGCCTCGATGAGGAACGTGAAGATCGCCCCGGTGAACCCGCCGAAGACGAGGACGCCGACGTTGTAGCCGACGGCCATCCCGGTCGTGCGCACGTTGGTCGGGAAGAGGTCGGCGTACAGGCCCGGCAGCGGGCCGAAGTAGGCCGCCATGAGGGCCCCGAACACGACCTGCACGACGGTGAGCACGGCGACGCTCGGCACGCCGACGACGAGCTGGAAGAGCGGCCACGCGAGCACGGCGCCCGCGCCAGCGGCGACGAGCATCACCCGGCCGGGGCCGACCCGGTCGGCGAGCCGGCCGATGAACGGGGTCCCGACGAGGGTGACGACGCCGGCGATCATCCCGCCGAGGTAGCCCGCGTACGAGGGCAGCCCGAGGCTCTTCACCGCGAAGGTCGGCATGTAGAGGATGAGGTAGACCGACAGCGAGGCGAGCGCCACGGCGCCGGCCGCGGTGAGGACGCGGGTCAGGTGGGTGCTCAGCGCCGAGCCGAGCGGTGAGTCGAGCTTCTCGGCCCGCTCGAAGTCCTCGGTCTCGTCCATCCGCCGGCGGATGTACCAGCCGACGGGGCCGATGAGCATCCCGACGAGGAACGGCACCCGCCAGCCCCAGGTGTAGAGGGCGTCGTGCGACAGGAACGTCGTCAGCCCGAACCCGAACGCCGAGGCGAGCAGGAGGGCGGCGCCCTGGGTGGCGACCTGCCAGCTGCCGTAGAACGCCTTGCGGTCGGGGGCGCTCTCGACGAGGAAGGTGGTGGCGGTGCCGAACTCGCCGCCGGCCGAGAACCCCTGCACGAGACGGGAGGCGAGCAGCCAGAGTCCGCCGGCGACCGGACCGACGACGGCGGCCGTCGGGGCGACGGCCATGAGCCCGGTGCCGAGCATCATGAGGAGGATGGTCGCCGAGAGTGCGCGCTTGCGGCCGTGCCGGTCGGCCCAGTTGCCGATGACGGCCGCCCCGAGCGGACGCACGAGGTAGGAGACCGCGAAGGTGAGGAAGGTGAACATCAGCGCGGCGAAGCCGGAGACCTCGGGGAAGAACAGCTCACTGATGACCACGGCGAAGCTCGAGTAGACGATGACGTCGAACCACTCGAGGGCGTTGCCGACCGACGAGGCGATGACCGCCTTCCGGGCCCGCGCGACCTCGGCCGGGGTCGGGGTCGGGGTCGGGGTCGGCGTCGGGGGAGGGGTGGTGTCGTCGTGGGTGGCGGTGCGTTCGCTCGAAGCCATGACCTCGACCCTTGCACTCACTGCACCGTTGTGGGGGCTCCGTGACGCGGTGTCCGACCCGCGGGCCACGCCGCCGGCCCGGACGTAGCCGGTGGTGGCCGGGCAGCGGCCCGCGTCACTGCGACCACAGAGGGCTACACGTCGATCCGCGAACTCACCTCACATGCCGATGAGGGTGCGTCGAGTTAGCCCGACTGGTCGGGGCCTTGAACGGCCAAGACCAAAAGAATCGTGTTTGGGTCTCTCCACTGGTCGGATTCGCCGAGGTACTCGATATGAACATGGCGACTGACTTCGGATGGGCCTGACTGTCGAGCCGCTTGTGCAATGCCGCGCATAGCAGATAGCACCATGTCTCGCGCCTCACTGTTGCCCTCGATCCAGAGGGTAGTGCCATCCAACGAGACCTTCAGCAGGGTTCCCGTCGTTCGTTTCAAGCCAACGCCGCCGCCAGACACCGTGAGCGCGGAGTCGTCCACTGCGTTCTCCAACTCGGCGGCCAGCCCGTCGAGGGCATCGGGTGTCCCGGAAAGTTCGACATCCTCCCCGCTGATCAAAAGGCGGCAGAGGCCGTAGATCAGATCCATCGCGGCATCCTCGCAGCCCCGCGGGAAATGGCACGCTCATGCCGCAGATCGTGACGTGCGGTCTCGAGGAGGGGAGGCAATCGACCTAGCCCTCCGGTGCAGCGTTGCTGGCTCGGCGGGAGGGTTTGGCCGCTAGCCCCAGCTCCTGCGCACGGGCTGGGGTGAGGATCATCTCGCCAAAGTCATTGCGGGCCGCGCTCAGCAGCGCGTCAGGGATCGGTTCGCCTGCTGCGATGGGCTCGTACCACGCGCCGAGGTCGCGCGCTTCGACGAGGACGTGCCCGTCGTCGACGCGCTGAGTACTCCAAGCTGAAAGATCGTTCGCCTTCTCGAGGTGCTGGTTGGTCAAGAGCTGGATCCCGCTGGGGTCGAGCAAGAACTCGTGCCAGCGCTCGGGGTGGTACTGGTAGGCCCGGCCGTTGAACGGACTGTCGCTCCGGGCGGGGGGTTGCATCAGCAGTCCCCACGACTGGCTCGATGTCATGCCGATCGTGACCTCGTCGAGTGACATCGTGCGGAAGGTGTCGCGCGCTTGGTCGACGAAGGGCCGCCACTCGCCAAGTGTCTGGTGCATCAAGCTGAGGGCTGCTGGACTTTGGAAGGAGGCCATCCGGACCACCATCTCGTCCTTAAGGTATCCGGTGGCGCTGGCTGATCCATGACGACGCACGTCACCGGCCATCACATTGGCCACGGTTGCTCGGTCTGCTGGCAGGGCGGCTCGCAGGTCTGCGTGGACGACGAGCGTTGCGCCGGCGACGTCGACCCAGTCGCAGGCCAGGTCAACGGCGAGCGCGCGAGCGTCTTCGTCGGGTGTCCAGCCGTCGTACGGTCCCGCGCCGGGGCCAGGTCGGAAACCGATGAGGGCGAAGAAGGTCGGCGCCCGCTGGAATGCCTCGCGCGTCCACATCGGCGGCGCCACGCCCCCCGCGCCACCCAATGTGCCACGGACCCCTGCATCGGCCAGCGACTGCACGACCCGGTCCAGCCACGGGTCGACCTGCTCCGGCGTCCCCTCGGCGAGGAGGAGATAGCTTCGGGAACCTGCGAACCAGCCGCCGTTGTGCGGCGCATCGGGTTCGTCAGGCAACGCAGCGTCGAGCATGGACAGTTCGATCGGTCCGGCGCCGCGTAGGGCGATGAGGTAGGTCCCCTCGGCACCCAGCACGTCGTGCGTCCTCTTGATGGACGCGCGGTCAACTTCCACCCCACTCGCTCCCTCAGCAGCCAACCTTGCAAGCCCTGGCCCGTACAGCGTGACATGTTGAATCGCTCGTGATTGGGCGATCTGCCCGGCCCGGTCATGGCCGACTCGGAAGACGTCACGCGAGATCGTTCGGGGAATCGTCCGCTCATACCGCCGGTCGTGCCTGCGCCCTGCACACCCTTGCGGCCGTCTGGGCGTGGTCGATCGCTGGGCCGAGCGGCCGGTGGCGAGGTTCGAGCGCGTGGTGACTGCCGCCGGGGCGCGGCATCGTCGACCTGCGGTTCTGACGGACAGCCTGACCGACCGGGCGCAGGGCGGATCGGGTCGGTCAGCCGCCCGCGGCGATGTTGACCAGCCACGAGGTCCCGAACCGGTCGACGCACATCCCGAACTCGTCGCCCCACGGCTGGGTGGCCAGGTCGACCGTCACGGTCCCGCCGTCCGACAGCGCCTGCCAGTAGCCGCGCAGTTCCTCGGTGTCGTCCCCGCCGAGGCTGACCGCGAGGTAGTTTCCGGGCTGCAACGACTGGCCCGGCAGCATGTCGGCGGCCATCAGCGTGAGGCCAGACGCTGTGTCCAGCCGGCCGTGCATGACCTGGTCGCCGATGCCGTGGTCGTCGGTGCCGAAGTCGCCGAAGTGGTTGATCGTGAGATCTCCGCCGAACACGTCCTGGTAGAACGCCAGGGCGGCCGAGGCGTCACCCGCGAAGCTCAGGTAGGGGTTCAGTCGAGTAGTCATGGACCGACGATAGAGGGCTGATCCGGAATCGAGGGTGCGGGTGGAGGCTCTGCCGCCGGTCTCGACGGCACCAGCCGTCCGGTTCGACGACCCAGCACACGAGGACTGCACCGACCGCCCGGTCAGACCGCGATCAGTCGATGTGTACCACCCCGCCGCGATGAGAGTGGGACCGGCGAGCGCCGAGGACGGCGGCGTGCGCCGGTGGCGTCGGTCAGGTGGCCTGTCAGTGGTCACGTCTAGGGTGAGAGGCACAGGGAAGGCGGGGACCATGGAGCCGATCACGGTGCAGGAGAGGCGTGCTGATGCTGCACCCTCCGCCGTGGTCGCCGGACTTCGAGCATCCTTGGCGACCCTCGACGCGGGTGCCCTGAGCGACCACGAGCGCGTCGCCCTGGTCTGCGAGCTCGAGCGGCTCAAGGGCGCTGCCGCGGCCTGCCAGGCGCGGGCCACGGACGCGCTGCGGCTGTCACGCGAGGTCGCGGCACCGCAGGACGTGGCCCGCTCCGTGGGGTCGGAGGTCGCACTGGCCCGCCGGGAGGCGCCGAGCAGCGGAGACCGCTTCGTCGGCTTGTCACGGGCGCTGGTCCACGAGCTGCCGTGTCTCATGGCGGCGCTCACCGGCGGGCTGGTCGACGAGCGGGCTGCTGTCGAGGTCGTCCGCGAGACCGCCACGCTGACCCGTGAGGACCGCGGCGAGGTGGACCGCCGCATCGCGAGCGCCCTGCCGCACCTCTCCGCCCGGGCGGCCGGGCGGGCCGCCGCGCGCGTCGCGGCCGAGCTGGACGCGGGGTCCGTGGTCCGTCGGATGGAGGCCGCGGTGAGGAGCCGCCGGGTGACCGTCCGCCCGGCCCCGGACGGCATGGCCTACCTGACGGTGCTCGGGCCCCTGCGGGAGGTCGTCGGCGCTCACGCGGCACTCCTGCGCAGGGCTCGCAGCGTCGTCGGCGGGCAGTGCGCGGAGGAGGCCCCCGAGGGCCGCGGGGTCGGAGCGGTGAGTGCCGACACCGCCCTCGGCCTGTTGTCCGGGGTGTTCCCGGGCCGGATGCAGCCCGTCGAGGTGCAGCTCGTCATCACCGACCGTGCCCTCCTCGGTACTGGCGACCCCCACCGGTCCGTCGACGAGCCGGCCCGCATCCCCGCCCACGGGTCCGTGCCCGCGCCGGTCGCGCGCGCCTGGGTCCGGGGGGCCGGCCCCGCATCCGCGTGGCTGCGCCGGCTGTACACGAGCCCCGACGGCCGCGACCTGGTCGCGATGGACTCCCGCCGCCGCGTCTTCCTCGGTGGGCTCCGCCGGATGGTCGTCCTGCGCGACGACGTGTGCACCACCCCCTTCTGCGACGCACCGATCGTCCACGCCGACCACGCCCACCCGGCCCGCGACGGCGGCTCCACCAGCGCGCTGAACGGCAACGGGAAGTGCTCCCGGTGCAACCTCGTCAAGGAGGCGCCGGGCTGGGAGGTCGTCGTCGAGCGCGCCTCACCCCACGAGATCGTGACCCGGACCCCGACCGGGCACTCCTACCGCTCCCTGGCCCCACCACTGCTCGGATGGGGCAGCGAGACGCATCCGCCTCCTGACCTCCCCGTGGCCGGGTCTTCCCTACCGGGCGACTCCGTGCTCGAACGACGCCTCGACTGGTTCTTCGCCGCCTCTGCGTGACCCGGGGCCGCGCGAGCGTCAGCGGCCTCGAGGACGCCGAGAAGCCTGCGGCGCAACGCGTTCGAGCGCACGGTGAAGGCCCGCTGCCGCCCCAGGTACTCGGCCTTGCCCTCGGGCGTCTCGATGCGCACCGGCTCGTAGCCGAGCTCGCGCAGGTCGTAGGGCGAGGCCTGCATGTCGAGCACCCGGATGTCGCGCGCGAGGTCGAAGGCGTCGGCGGTGAGGTCGCTCGGCACGAGGGGCGCGAGCTTGAACGCCCACTTGTAGACGTCCATCCCGGCGTGGAGGCAGCCCGGCTGCTCGAGGGCGGCCTGGGTCTCGCGGGTCGGCCGCAGCTGGTTGAGCGGGGCGGCCGACGGGGTGAAGAAGCGGAAGGCGTCGAAGTGGGTGCAGCGGACGGTGTGCCGCTCGACGACCTCGTCGGTCCCGCGCTCCCCGAGGCGCAGCGGCCAGCCCGCGTGCCGGACGTCGTCCGCGGGCACCCGGTGCACCATCGCCCACTCGTGCAGCCCGAAGCAACCGAGGTGCGGGGGTCGCGACAGCGTCGCCTCGAGGAGGCCGCCGACGAAGGCGACGGTCGACCCGCGCGCCGCGAGGAACGAGCCGACGTCGAGCTCGACGCCGTCGCCGACGACGCGGTGGTGCCGCCACCCGGCGCGCTCGGTGCCCGCCGCGTCCTCGAGGACGACGCCGGCGCCGGGGTGCCACCGCCGCAGCCGTGCGGGGGAGTGGTTGTAGTAGCGGAAGAGGAAGTCCTCGACCGGATGCGTGCGTCCATCGGCCCGGCGCTCCCGGTGGCCGGCGGTGGCGGCGTCGACGCGGGCGGCGTGGGCGGCCTCGAGGGCGGTCCACTCCCCACGGGTCAGCACGGTGCGCACCGCGTCACGGTACCGGTGGGCACATCGGGGACGGTCCGCGCGTTGGGCCGGGAGAGGATGGTCCCTGCTCGTCCTCGCCCGTCCGACCACCACCACGACCCACCCCGGAGCCGCTCGTGCCCCGCACGCCCCTCGTCGCCGTCCTCGCGGCCGTGCTCGTCCTCGCCGGGTGCGGCGGCTCCGACGACACCCCGAGCGGCTCTGCGTCACCCACGGCGGCCGCACCCTCGACGAGCACCACCCCCACCCCGAGCACGACGCCGTCCACCCTGGGCGCGGCGCCCGACGGCCCGCTCTACCTCGCGCTCGGCGACTCGCTCGCCGCCGGGTACCAGCCGGGCGGTGCCGAGCTGCGCGACAGCGCGTACCCGGCGCTCGCGGCGGCCCGGCTCGGGAAGGGCGGGGAGGCCCTCGGGGTCGCCAACCTCGCCTGCAGCGGTGAGACCACGGGTTCCTTCCTCGAGGGCGGGAAGTGCACCTACCCGGAGAAGAGCCAGATCGCGCAGGCCGAGTCGCTGCTCGAGGAACGGCGCGGCGACGTGCGGCTGGTCACCGTCGACATCGGCGGCAACGACCTCCTACGCTGCGTCGCCCGGCTCACCGTCGACGCCGCGTGCGCGACCACGGGGCTCGGCACGGTCGACGAGAACCTCCCGACCATCCTGTCGCGCCTGCGGGCGGCCGCCGGGCCGGACGTCCCCGTGCTCGTCCTCGGCTACTACAACCCGTGGCTCGCCGCCTCGTACCTCGGCACCGGCGAGGCGCAGCTGAAGGTCGCCACGAAGGCCTTCACCGACCTCGACGCGACGATCTCGCGCACAGCCAAGGGGTCCGGCGCCCGGTTCGTCCCGCTCGACGCGGCCTTCGCCCTCGACGACGACACCCCGACATCCTTCAACGGCCGCGAGGTCCCGCGCAACGTCGCCCAGGTCTGCACCCTCACCTACATCTGCACCGCCTTCGACATCCACCTCACCGACGAGGGGGCCGTCACCGTCGGCAAGGTCGTCGCCGAGGCCGCGGCGAGGGCCGGCGTCGGCTGAGGCCCGCCACCGGCGCCACCTCCTGACGCGCCGGGGCGCACGGCCCTACGCTGACGCCGTGAGCTTCCCCGAGAACGTGCTCGCGCAGGACGAGAAGGTCGTGCGCCACCTCCACCCGCACTGGTTCACCGTGCTGCTCCCGACGGTCGTCGGGGTGGTCGTCGTGGCCGCGGCGGTCATCGCGCTGCTCGTGCTGCCCGACGGGTCGGTGGGCACCGTGCTGCTCTGGGTCGTGCTCGGCGCGGCCGCGTTCGTCCTCCTGCTCTTCGTCCTCGCGCCGTACGTGCGCTGGCGCTCGACGCACTACGTCATCACGACCCACCGGGTGATGGTGCGCCGCGGCGTGCTGACGAAGTCGGGCAAGGACATCACGCTGGCCAAGATCACCGACGTCAGCTTCCGCCAGACCCTCCTCGACCGGCTCATCGGTGCCGGCTCGCTGCACATCGAGTCGGCCGGCGACAGCCCCGACGAGGACCTCGTCAACGTCCCCGACAGCGACGACGTCCAGCAGCTCATCAACCGGCTCGTCGACGAGGACTCCCGGGGACGGCGTGGTGAGGGTGGCTGAGCCGCGGGCGGGCAGGGGGCACTAGCCTCGGCCCATGCGCATCGCGAGGTTCACCACCGGTGAGGATCCCGTCTACGGTCTGGTCGACGGGACGGGCGAGAAGATCGCCGAGGTCACCGGCGACCCGCTCTACCAGCGGATCGAGCTGACCGGCGCGACCCACCTCGTCGAGGACGTGCGGCTGCTCGCGCCGGTCATCCCGCGCAGCAAGGTCATCGGCATCGGCCGCAACTACGCCGACCACGCGGCCGAGATGGGCACCGACGTGCCCGACGAGCCGCTGATGTTCCTCGTCCCGAACACCGCCGTCGTCGGGCCGGGCGACCCGATCGTCTACCCGCCGCAGACCTCCGAGGTGCACTACGAGGGCGAGCTCGCCGTCGTCATCGGGCGGCTGTGCAAGGACCTCGAGCCCGAGGACGCCGCGGCCGTCGTCTTCGGCTACACCGTCGCGAACGACGTGACCGCCCGCGACCTCCAGCGCTCGGACGGCCAGTGGGCCCGGGCCAAGGGCTTCGACACCTTCTGCCCGCTCGGGCCGTGGATCGAGACCGACCTCGACGTGTCGTCGGTCTCGGTCGTGACTCGCCTCGACGGCGAGGTCGTCCAGGACGGCACGACCGCCGACATGGTGCACGGTGTCGCGGCGCTGGTGTCGCACGCGTCGAAGGCCTTCACGCTGCTGCCCGGCGACGTCATCCTCACCGGCACGCCGGCCGGCGTCGGCCCGATGCGGCCGGGGCAGCGCGTCGAGGTGGAGATCGAGGGGATCGGCACGCTGTCGAACCCCGTCGTCGAGCCCTGAGGCACTCCTACATCCAGCGGCGGACGCGGCGTCGGTAGGCCGTGTACTCGTCCCCGAACTTCTCGGTGAGGTAGCGCTCCTCGGGACGGACGGCGCCCCACCCGAGGGCCAGCACGCCCACCGGGACGAGGAGCAGCGCCCACGCCGAGCCGGCGAGCAGGGCCAACCCGGCGTCGAGGGCGACGAGCCCGACGTAGAGCGGGTTGCGGCTCAGTCCGAACGGGCCGGAGTCGAGGATCGTCGTCGTCGCACCGCCCGGCAGCAGCGCCGTGCGGTGGCGCCCCATGAGCAGCAGGGCCCACCCGTTCCACAGGGCGAAGGCGACGACGAGCAGGACGCCGACGAGGCGGGCCGGACCCGTCGGGACCTCGAACGGGTCGCCCGCCGCCGACAGGGCGAGGCCGGCCAGGAGCGGGACGCCGAGGGCCACCGGGGGCCAGATGCGGTAGCTCGGTGCGTCCACCGTGCCATCGTCGGCGTGCGCGGCCCGGCGGGCAAGGGCCGAGCGACCGGTCAGCCGGTCGCCGCGGCCTCGGTGTCGACGCACACGACGCCGGTGTTGCCCTCGGGGTCGGCGATGACTGTGAGCCCGGGCTCGTCCCCGCCGACGACCTTCCCGCCGGCGGCGACGGCGGCGGCGATGCGCCCGGCGGCCACCTCGGGGGCGACGTAGACCTCGACGTGGAACCGCTGACGGTTCGCCTCGTCGGGCGCGTCCCCGAACCACAGGTTCGGCACCCGGCCGGTGTCGTCGCGGACCTCGTCGCCCGGCGTGCCGCGGCCCTGGGCCTCGGGGTCGCCGGTGAGCAGCGCGGCCCACACCGGGGCGACGGCCGCCGACGCGGCGACGTCGAGCCCGAGCTCGACGACGCTCACCGCGCCCGGGTCCGCCACGAGGCCGTGCTCGGCGGCGACCTCGCTGATCCGGCGGGCGAGGTCGACGTCCTGCTGGGTCACCCACTCGACGACGTACTCAGTGCCCTCGTCGTCGCGGTAGATCGCGTCGGCGCTGCTCAGCTTGAGGTCGACGTGCCCGGCCCCGAGGGAGACGGTCGGGTGGTGGCCGACCGCGTCCGCCGCCTCGCCCACCGCCACGACGAACCGGGCGCCGGCCGAGAACCCCCCGACGAGCCACCGCGCGTGCAACCCCTGTGCCAGCTTGCGCCAGTCGGTGAGCCCGGTGCCGGCGATCTGCGCGCTCCTCAGCATGTCCATGCTCGGGGACCCTAGACCCGCGACGACCGTCGTGGCGTGGGGTCGACCGGGTCAGTCGACGAGCAGCCGGAACTCCGTGCCGTCGACGTCGGCGACCCGCCACGAGCCGTCCGCGTCCGGTCCGTCCGTCAGGCGCCGCGCCCCGAGGCCCTCGAGGCGGGCCAGCTCCGCGTCGGCCTCGGCAGCCGGAACCGCCACGTCGAACCGCAACCGGTCGCGTCCGGTCGAGGGCATGAGCGGCGGTCCGCCCCACGCGATCTTGGGGCCACCGCTGGGGGAGCGGACGGCCGTCTCCTCGCCCTCGTCCCACACGAGCGGCCACCCGAGCGCCTCGCTCCAGAACACCCCGACGGCGTGGGTCCCGTCGCACGCGACGTCCCCGAAGAACCCGCAGTCGGCGAGCCAGGTGTTGCCGGCACCGAGGACGCACAGCTCGTTGCCCTCGGGGTCGGCGAGCACGACGTGGCCCTCCTCGGGCCGCTGCCCGACGTCGACGTGCCGCCCGCCGAGCTCGAGGGCCCGGGCCACCGTGCGGTCCTGGTGCCCGGGCGTCTCGCTCGTCACCTCGACGTGCATGCGGTTCTGCGTCGTCTTCGGAGCGTCGGTGGGCAGGAACCGCAGGCGGAAGGTCGTGTCGTCGGTCGGCTCGAGGGAGGCGGGCGCGTGCGGGTCGGCGACCGGCGTCCACCCGAGCAGCCCGCCCCAGAACCGGGCCAGCCGGTGGGGGTCGAGGGCGTCGACGGTCAGCGCGTCGAGTCGGACGGTCATGGGTGTCACCCCGTCGAGGTCGGCGGGTGCCCGGTGGCCCCCGTGCCCGGCACGCTAGGGACGGTGCCGCGGCACGGCAACCGGATTCCGGTCCCCGCCCGGCCGTTTGCCCCGGGCCCGGAGCGGGCACGGGGCGGAGGACGGCGCGCGAGCCCGCGCGCGGAGAGGAGCAGCCCGATGCCCGACACCGACCGCCCGGACGGCACCGAGCCCGGGACCGAGAGCGCCGACGACGCCGCGACCGAGGCCGCCCAGAACGTCGTCGACGAGGTGACGACCTGGGAGTACAGCGCCGAGAAGGACACCATCGCCCGCGAGCTCGACGAGGGCCTCGAGGACGCGCAGGTGGCGGTCGACGGAGCCGAGCGCGACCGGCTCGTCGACGAGATCGACGACGTCAAGGACCACGAGGACGAGGGCTCGCCCCGCGTCCACGGGGCCCACCCCGAGGACGGCTGAGCAAGGGGCGCTCAGCGCCGCTCGGTGAGGTGCACCTCGACGACGTCACCCACGGCCTTGCCCGTCGCGGCCACCGTCGCCGCGGTGACCGGCAGCTTGTGGCGCCCGTCGCCGAGCGCCATGAACGACGTGCGCAGCGGGGCGCCGTCGACGGTGCCCGTCACCTTGACCAGCCCGCGCGTGCCGAAGACGGCGGCCGACTCCGGCCAGACCACGTAGGTCCAGCCGCCGTCGGCGTCGCTGCGCACGAGCGTGGCCTCGAAGGTGATGTCGAGCGGTCCCGGTCGGGTCGGGTCGGTGTCCACGGGGTCCTCCTCTGCTGGTGCTGACGCCAGGACCGACCGCCGCCGGGCGCCGAACTCATCGGCCGGGGGGCTCAGCCGTCGAGGTCCGGGGTACGCCGCAGCCACCACTCCGCGGCGGCCACGTGCATCCCGAGGCCGAGCCAGAACGCGACACCGAAGGTGCTCCGCGCCGGCATCGGCTCGTCGGTCATGCCGAGGAGGCCGAGCTGGATGCCGGTGAAGACCCCGACCCAGAGCCGGATCGTCGCGACCCCGAGCCCCACCGCGAAGGCCCGCACCATCCAGCGGCGGTGGTCGGGGACGCGGCCCGAGCGGATCGCGCGGAACGCGAGGACGAGGCAGAGGACGAACCACGAGCCGAAGACGAGCGTCGCGAACGACTCGGTGCGCCCGCCCCACGCGAAGACGAACCCGAGGACCACGGCGAGCACCCCGCTGAGGAGCGCGCACCCGAGGAGCACGCGGCCCAGCCGCCGGTGGAGCACGTAGTGCCGGGACCGGAACCTCCGGGAGAGCTGGAGCGGGGCTCCGAGCAGGTACACGACACCGGGCACCATGTGCCCGTAGGCCAGCCACGGCGACGCGACGTACTTCTCCGCGAGGTCGTCGTCGGGCACCGAGCCGTCGAGGACGTGCGGCCAGTCGGTCGCGATCCGCCGGGCGAAGAACACGAGCACGATCGTCGTGAGGACGGCCACGACCACCCCGATGCGTCGCCCCCGGACGCGGCCGGCCCGGTCGTCCGCCTCCGTGCCTGCCGCCGCCGTCCCCGCCATCCGAGCAGTCTGGACCAGCCGGCGGCCCGATGGGCTCTCCGGTGCGGCCTGGCGGCCCCGGGCTCGCGGGGCCCCGAGCGCCCCGCACTACGCTGGTCCGACCATGAGCGAGCAGACCCCCACCACCTCCGCGAGCCCGACCGGCGACCTCCCCGGCCCCGTCCGCCTCCGTGTCGCCCCGTCCCCGACCGGCGACCCCCACGTCGGCACGGCCTACATGGCCCTGTTCAACCTCGCCTTCGCGCGCCAGCAGGGTGGGCGCTTCCTCCTGCGCGTGGAGGACACCGACCGGGCCCGGCTCGTCGAGGGCTCCGAGCAGCAGGTCTTCGACACCCTCCGCTGGCTCGGGCTCACCTGGGACGAGGGCCCGGACATCGGCGGCCCGTGCGCCCCGTACCGCCAGAGCGAGCGGCTCACCACCTACGCGCCCTACGTCGAGCGCCTGCTCGCCGAGGGCCACGCCTACCGCTGCTGGTGCTCCACCGAGCGGCTCGCCGCGATGCGCGAGGAGCAGCAGCGGCTCAAGCAGCCCACCGGCTACGACCGGCTCTGCGTCGGGAAGACCGAGGAGGAGCGCCGCGCGCTGCCCGGGTTCTCCGAGACCCCGGTCGTGCGGATGCTCGTGCCCGACGACGTCGAGACCGGGTTCGACGACCTCATCCGCGGCCGGATGTCCGCCCCGCGCCCCGACGACCAGGTCATCCTCAAGGCCGACGGCTTCCCGACCTACCACCTCGCCGTCGTCGTCGACGACCACGAGATGGGCATCACCCACGTCGTGCGCGGCGAGGAGTGGGTCTCCTCGACCCCGAAGCACGTCCTGCTCTACCGCTGGCTCGGGCTCGAGCCGCCGAGGTTCGCGCACATGCCGCTGCTGCGCAACGAGAACAAGAGCAAGATCAGCAAGCGGAAGAACCCCGAGGCCCGGCTCACCTGGTTCGAGGAGGAGGGCTACCTCCCCGAGGCGCTCGTCAACTTCCTCGGTCTGCTGGCCTACCCGCCGGCCCAGGACGCCGAGGGCCACGACGTCGAGGTCTTCACCTTCGAGGAGTTCTCGCAGCGCTTCGACTGGGCCGACGTCAACCCGGTGGGCCCGATCTTCGACCTCAAGAAGCTCGACTGGCTCAACGGCGTCCACATCCGCGAGCTCGCGCTCGCCGACCTCACCTCGCGCCTCCTGCCCTACCTCCAGCGCGCCGAGGTGCTCGGCCCGAACCCCTCGCTCGGCGAGCTCGCCCGCCTCGAGCAGGTCGTCGCGCTCATCCAGACCCGGATGGCGCACCTCACCGAGGCCGCCGACCTCGTCGCGCCGTTCTACGCCGCCGACGACGCGGTCGAGGTGGCCGACGACGCCCGCGCCCAGCTCAAGGACGACGCGGCCGCCACGCTCGACGCCGCCCTGGCCGCGCTCGGCGACCTGCCGGACGAGCACGACGGTGTGCTCGGCTCCGAGGCGACGTGGCGGGCCGAGGCCATCGAGGCCGCGCTGCGCACCGCCCTCGTCGAGGGCCTCGGGCTCAAGCCGAAGTTCGCGTTCGGGCCGCTGCGCACCGCGGTGTCGGGGCGCCGGGTCAGCCCGCCGCTCTTCGAGTCGATGGAGATCCTCGGCAAGGGCGCGACCCTCACCCGCCTCGCGACCCTGCGCGCCACCCTGTGACCGGGGACGGCCTCGGCGTCGAGGCGGTGCTCCTCGACGCCGACGACACCCTCTACGACACGCGCTCGGCGATGCACGCGGCCGGCGCCGCGGCGGCGAGCGCGCTCTGGCCGGACGCCGACCCCGAGCGCCTCGCCCAGGCCGGGGTCCGCTTCCGTGACGACCCCGAGGGGCACTTCGCCGCCTACACCCGTGGCGAGATCGAGTTCGACGAGATGCGCCGGGCCCGGCTCGCCGAGCTCGCGGCGTGGCTCGACCGTCCGGCCGACGGCGACTGGTGGGACGAGTTCGAGGACCGGTACGAGCCGGCGTTCCTCGCCGCGATGACCGCGTTCGACGACGTCCGCCCGGCGGTGGCCGCGCTGCGGGCGGCCGGTCTCGCGGTCGGCGTCCTCACGAACTCCTCCGGCGAGTACACGCGGGCCAAGCTGGCCGCCGCCCGCCTGGACGACCTCTTCGACGTCGTGTGCAGCCGCGACACCCTGGGCTTCGGCAAGCCCGACGCCCGCGCCTTCCACGAGGCATGCCGCCGGCTGGGCTCGGAGCCGGCCCTCACGCTCTACGTCGGCGACGAGGTGGCCACCGACCCGCTCGGTGCCGCGGACGCCGGGCTGGCCGCCGCGTGGCTGGTCCGCGACGGCGTCCCGGACGAGCGCTCGGGGCGGCTCGTCGAGGCGCGCAAGATCCCCGTCATCGCCTCGCTCGCCGAGGTCCCCGGCCTCGTGGCGCCCGACGCCGCGCGATTTGGGCCGGGGGAGCGGGGCCGGTAGTATCGCCACTCGGTTCGCCGCTCGTCGGCCCTGCGCGGGACGACGGACGGCATACCCCATGGGGTATGGTGTAATTGGCAACACTGGTGATTCTGGTTCATCCGTTCTAGGTTCGAGTCCTGGTACCCCAGCCATCGCCTCCGGGTCCGCCCGGGGCGATTTCGGAGAAAGCCCTCCCGTTCGGTAAGGTTCTCTCCCGTTGCCCGAGCCGCCCTCGCGCGGACCGGTCGACACCACGGCCCCGTTGTGTAGTGGCCTAGCACGCCGCCCTCTCAAGGCGGTAGCGCGGGTTCGAATCCCGTCGGGGCTACATCGGTCGAAGGCCCGGTCCGCACAGGACCGGGCCTTCGTCGTGCCCGGGGTGGCTCGCCGGCGGCCCTCAGGCGCGGGCGGTGCTCGCCGCCTCCTGGGCGACCCGCCGCAGCGCGAGGAGCACGGGGTCGACCATGACGGTGCCGACGACGACGGCCCGCATCGCCTCCTCCGGGCTCGGTGCCCCGAGGGCCAGCTCGACGTCGACCTCGGCCACGGCGAACATCGCCTCCGCGTAGCGGCGGAGCGCCTCGGGCGTCAGGGGGGCGCCGGCCGCCCGGGCGGCCTCGACCGCGCGGCCGAGCTCGGCGACGAACGGTCCCTGCTCCCAGGTGCACCACCCGAGCCCGCGCAGCAGCTCGACCACCTCGGCGGGGGCGGCGGCCCCGGGGTCCTCCCCGGCGAGGGTCGAGTGCGCCGTGCCGAGCAGCTCGTGACGGGACGGGGGAGGGGCGTCGAGGGCTCCGACGATGCGCCGCACCGCCGCCACCGGGACCCCGCCGTGCTCGACGAGGGCCCGCACGAGCCGGACCCGGTCGACGTGCTCCTCGCCGTACTCGGCCGAGGTCCGGCTCGTCGCGCGACCCGCGGGCAGCACCCCCTCGCGCAGGTAGTACTTCAGCGTGTGCACCGGCACGCCGGTCCGCTCCGCCAGCTGGGAGATCCGCACCCTCGCTCCTGTCCGTCCGGCGACCCGGGCGATCCGGGGTCTTGACAGTGGATAGTGCCACTGTCCATCATGGAGCACCAGACAGTCGCACTATCCAGTCAGGAGCCTCCCATGGACCGGGTCACCCACGCGTACGACGGGCCGCTGACCGTCTTCCTCATCGGCCTGCGGGTCCACAAGCCCTGGAGGTGGCGGATCGTCCAGCAGGCGGCCACCGCGATGCCCCGGATGATCACCGAGCTCGAGCGGAACAAGGCGGCCGCGGCCCGGGGCGAGGAGGAGTCGCTGGGCTACCTCGGCAGCCGCTCGACCGTGCACGTCATGGCGACGACGATGATCCAGTACTGGCGCAGCACCGAGGACCTCTACGCCTACGCGAACGCCGCCGACCACCTGCACCGGCCGGCGTGGACCGAGTTCTACGCGGTCGCCAAGGCCGACCCCTCGGCGGTCACCATCTGGCACGAGACGTACTCGCTCGCCGACCACGGTGCCGAGAGCATCTACTCCGGCCCGAAGCCGTTCGGGCTCGGGTCGGTCGCCGGGGTCCTCCCGGTGGGCCGGCGCGGCGAGAGCGCCCGGCAGCGGATGGGCTCCGGGCTCGGCGCGCCCCCGGCCTGAGCCCGGCGGCGGCTCAGGCCACCCGGGCCCGGGCGCTCGAGGCGAGGGCGCACACCCGGGCGTCGAGCTGGGCGTCGCCGGTGGCGGCGTGGACGAGCCAGGCGGCCCGCAGGTCCTCCAGCGTCGGCCACCGGTTCTCCCACGTGACGAGCCGCTCGGCGAGCAGGTCGAAGACGTCGTCGCACAGGGCCGGTGCGAAGACGACGACCGGGGTGTGGGCGCGGGTCAGGGCGGCCGCCCGGCGGGCGGCCACCGGGCCGCCGCCGACGACGACCGCCGGCCGGTCGGCCCGCGGGAAGGCGAGCAGTCGGGTGCGGTCGCGGGCGATGCGGCGGGCGGGCGTCGGGGTCACGGGCGGCTCCTCCGGTCGGCGGTGACCCGAGGGTGGCCCAGCGATGTTGCCGCCGGCCTCCCCGCGCGTGACGATCGTGTTGCGCCGCGGCTCAGACGTTGTTCTGCGCGTCCTGCTGCGCGGCGTGCCGGGCCAGCACCTCGGTGAGCTTGTTCGCGCCGGCCATGACGGTGGCGGCGTGGAGACGACCGGGCTGGCGCGAGAGCCGCTCGATGGGGCCGGAGATCGAGACCGCGGCGATGACCCGCCCGGAGGGGGAGCGCACCGGGGCCGACACCGAGGCGACGCCGGGCTCACGCTCGCCGACGCTCTGCGCCCAGCCCCGGCGCCGCACCCCCGAGAGGGCGGTCGCCGTGAACGCGGCGCCCTGGAGGCCGCGGTGCAGCCGGTCCGGCTCCTCCCAGGCGAGGAGGATCTGGGCCGCCGAGCCGGCGCGCATCGAGAGCGTCGCCCCGATCGGGATGGAGTCGCGCAGGCCGACCGGGCGCTCGGCCGCCGAGACGCAGACGCGGTACTCGCCCTGGCGGCGGAAGAGCTGGGCCGACTCGTTCGTGTGGTCGCGCAGCGCACCGAGCACCGGACCCGCGGCGGCGAGCAGCCGGTCCTCGCCCGCGGCGGCGGCCAGCTCGCCGAGGCGGGGGCCGAGGACGAAGCGCCCCTGGAGGTCTCGCGTCACGAGCCGGTGGTGCTCGAGCGCGACGGCCAGCCGGTGGGCCGTCGGGCGGGCCAGACCGGTGGCGGTGACGAGCTGCGCGAGCGTCGACGGGCCGGCCTCGAGGGCGGACAGGACGATGGCCGCCTTGTCGAGGACTCCGACCCCACTGCTGTTGTCCATGTCTTGATATTGCAGTCTCATTGCCTGAGACGCAAGTCCATCGGGGGTGGGCCCGTGCGAATCTCGGGAGGACGGCGACGGCGCTCCGGCGCAGGTCGTCCGCGCAGCAGTCGTCCGGGCCGCCCCACCGCGGTCCTCCTCGGAAGGTGTGAGAGATGGCCGGAACGCTGGCCGAGAAGGTCTGGGAGCAGCACGTGGTCCGCCGCGGCGAGGGCGAGCCGGACCTGCTCTACATCGACCTCCACCTGCTCCACGAGGTGACCAGCCCGCAGGCCTTCGACGGGCTGCGGCTCGCCGGCCGCCCGGTGCGCCGCCCCGACCTCACCCTGGCCACCGAGGACCACAACGTCCCGACGACCCCGGGCCCCATCACCGACCCGGTGAGCCGCACCCAGGTCGAGACGCTGCGCCGCAACTGCGAGGAGTTCGGCGTCACGATCTACCCGATGGGCGACGCCGAGCAGGGCATCGTCCACGTCGTCGGCCCGCAGCTCGGGCTCACCCAGCCGGGCGCGACCATCGTCTGCGGCGACAGCCACACCTCCACCCACGGAGCCTTCGGGGCGCTGGCCTTCGGCATCGGCACCTCCGAGGTCGAGCACGTCCTGGCCACCCAGACCCTGCCGCTCAAGCCGTTCCGCACGATGGCGATCACCGTCGAGGGCGAGCTCGCCCCCGGGGTCACCGCGAAGGACGTCGTGCTCGCCGTCATCGCGAAGATCGGCACCGGCGGGGGCCAGGGGTACGTCCTCGAGTACCGCGGCAGCGCCATCCGCGCCCTCTCGATGGAGGCCCGGATGACGGTGTGCAACATGTCGATCGAGGCCGGCGCCCGCGCGGGGATGATCGCGCCCGACGAGACGACCTTCGAGTACCTGCGCGGTCGCGACCACGCTCCGACCGGGGCCGACTGGGACGCCGCCGTCGAGGCCTGGCGCGAGCTGCGCAGCGACGACGACGCCGAGTTCGACGCCGAGGTCGTCCTCGACGCCGCGAGCCTCACCCCGTTCGTCACGTGGGGCACCAACCCCGGCCAGGGGAGCCCCCTCGGCGAGGCCGTGCCGGACCCCGAGGCGATGGGCGACGACAACGACAAGGTCGCGGCGCAGCGCGCGCTCGAGTACATGGGCCTGACGGCCGGGACCCCCCTGCGCGACATCCACGTCGACACCGTCTTCGTCGGGTCGTGCACCAACGGCCGGATCGAGGACCTGCGCGCTGCGGCCGAGGTCATCAAGGGCCGCCGGGTCGCCGACGGCGTCCGGATGCTCGTCGTCCCCGGCTCGGCGCGGGTGCGCCTCCAGGCCGAGGGGGAGGGCCTCGACCGGGTGTTCACCGAGGCCGGGGCCGAGTGGCGCCTGCCCGGGTGCTCGATGTGCCTCGGCATGAACCCCGACCAGCTCGCGCCCGGGGAGCGCAGCGCCTCGACGTCGAACCGCAACTTCGAGGGCCGCCAGGGCAAGGGCGGGCGCACGCACCTCGTCAGCCCGCTCGTCGCCGCCGCGACGGCGGTGCGCGGCACGCTCTCCAGCCCGGCCGACCTCGAGCCCGTCCGTGTGGAGGAGACCGTCTGATGGAGAAGTTCACGACCCACACCGGCATCGGGGTCCCGCTGCGCCGCAGCAACGTCGACACCGACCAGATCATCCCGGCCGTCTACCTCAAGCGGGTGACGCGTTCCGGCTTCGAGGACGGGCTGTTCGCCGCGTGGCGCAACGACGAGACCTTCGTCCTCAACGACCCGACCTTCGCCGCCGGCTCGGTGCTCGTCGCCGGCCCCGACTTCGGCACCGGCTCCTCGCGCGAGCACGCCGTCTGGGCGCTGATGAACTACGGCTTCCGCGTGGTGATCTCCTCGCGCTTCGCCGACATCTTCCGCGGGAACAGCGGCAAGCAGGGCCTGCTCACCGCGCAGTGCAGCCAGGACGACGTCGAGCTGCTCTGGAAGCTCCTCGAGAACGAGCCCGGGACGTCGGTGACGGTCGACCTCGAGTCGCGCACCGTCACCGCCGGGGACCTCGTGGCGTCCTTCGAGGTCGACGACTACACGCGCTGGCGCCTCCTCGAGGGGCTCGACGACATCAGCCTCTCGCTGCGGCACGAGTCGGACATCACGGTCTACGAGGCGTCCCGTCCCGCGTGGAAGCCGACCGTCACCGCCTGAGCGAAATCGTTGCCGGAGAACCCTTTCGGTGGTTCCTGAAGGTCTCCGGACCCCGACGGACTCCGGCGCGGCCATGGTGCTGATGGGGCGGATGTGACGACCCGGTCGGCCAAACCGTCTGTCGCGCAACCGGAACACGCCGAGAGAGTTGTGGACGTGCCTGTCACACAGGCATACCGTCGGTGACGAGGTCGGTGCTCCCGACCCGTCACGTCAACATCGTCGGCGCGTCCGGCCGACGCCCCATCCATGGAGGAACCACGTGAACAAGGCAGACCTCATCAAGGAGCTCGAGAAGACGCTCGGGAGCCGCAAGGCCGCGAACGACGCGCTCGAGACCGTCCTCGACACGATCGTCCGGGAGGTGGTCCGCGGCGGCAAGGTGGCGATCACCGGCTTCGGCACCTTCGACCGCGCCGAGCGGGCCGCCCGCACCGGTCGCAACCCGCACACCGGCACCTCGGTGCGCATCCCCAAGAGCAAGTCGCCGCGCTTCCGTCCCGGGACCGCGTTCAAGGCCTTCACGAAGAAGCCGAGCACGCTGCCCAAGGCCGCGCCGGCCACCGGCCGGGCGAGCGCGGGCTCGACCACCGCGGCCGCCGCCCCGGCCAAGAAGGCCGCGGCGAAGAAGACCACGGCGAAGAAGGCGGCCACGAAGGCGGCACCGGCGAAGAAGGCCGCGGCGAAGAAGGCCCCCGCCAAGACCGCGGCGAAGAAGACGGCCACGAAGGCCGCGCCGGCAAAGACGGCGGCGAAGAAGGCGCCGGCGAAGAAGGCTCCCGCCAAGACCGCGGCGAAGAAGACGGCCACGAAGGCCGCGCCGGCGAAGACGGCGGCGAAGAAGGCGCCGGCGAAGAAGGCCCCCGCCAAGACCGCCGCGAAGAAGGCGCCGGCCAAGAAGGCTCCCGCGAAGAAGGCGCCGGCCAAGAAGGCCGCCAAGCGCTGACGAGGTCGGCCGGGCGGGGCCGTCCCTCAGCGGATGGTCTCGCCCGGCCCGATCCCGACGATCCACACGCGGGTCGCGGCGGCCTCGGCGTCGTCGAGCTCGAGGCTCACGCGCTGGCCGACCCGCAGGTGCAGCAGGCCGCTGTCGACGAGCGCGGCCAGGGGTACCGCCACCTCGCGACCGTCGTCGAGCAGGGCGCTGCCGCCCTCGTCTCCCGGGATCCGGTGGATCGTCGCCTGCACGCCCGGCAGGGTAGCGCGGGCGAGGGCCGCACGCGTGTGCGGGCCGACCCCGGCCGCGATGGCTTCCGCGAACGATGCCGCGTCGTCGACGTCGCCGCGCAGCCCCGGGGCGTCCACCTCGACCCGCTCCCACCCCAACCCCTCGTGCGCCGCGGCGCTGCCCGGGCCGAACCGGGTCGGCGGGACGGTGCACGGTCGGCCGGCGGGGTCGACGAGCGGCAGGACCAGCAGGGCGGTGCCCGTGCCGTCGGCGTCCGGGACGACCACCGGCCCCCGGCCGCGCGCGGCGGCGAGCGCCGTGAGCAGCTCCTCGGGGCGCAGGGCCGGGTGGTCGGCGAGCAGGACGCCGACGGTCCCGGCGCCGAGGGCCACCGCGGCCGCGAACCCGGCGGCGACGGCGGGGTCGAGCCCCTCGCCGGGATCGTCGACGACCCGGAACCCGTCGGCCGTGACCCCGAGGCGGACTCCGCGGTCGGACGTCACGACGAGCACGACGGCGTCCGGGAGGGCGGTGGCCGCGGCCGCGAGGGTGTCGCGGGCGAAGGCCTCGGCGAACGCCCGCCGGGTCCCCTCGGGCAGGTCGAGGCGCGACTTGGCGAGCGGGCCGCCCTTGACGGGGACGACGAGCGCGTGGTCGGGGGGAGTGCCCACCCCCCGATCCTGACAGGCCGACGTGGCACGCTCGACATCACCCCGACCGCGGACCAGAATGCGGTGACCCCCCGCACGGAAGGCCCCAGGTGAGCACCCCCACGGACAACTCCCGTCCCTTCGGCTACCGGTTCGCCATCGCCGTGCTCCGTCCGCTCTTCCGGGTCCTGACCCGCCGGGACTGGTCCGGCGCCGAGCACCTGCCGACCGAGGGTGGCTGGGTCGTCTGCCCGAACCACGTCTCGCACGTCGACCCGCTCGCCTTCGCGCACTTCCTCGTCGACCACGGCCGCTCGCCGCGCTTCCTCGGCAAGAACGAGGTCTTCCGGGTGCCGTTCGTCGGCGCGGTGCTGCGTTCGGCCGACCAGATCCCGGTGTACCGCGAGTCCGGCCGGGCCGCCGACGCCTACCGCGCCGCCGTCGAGGCCGTGCGGGCCGACAAGTGCGTCGCCATCTACCCGGAGGGGACGCTGACCCGCGACCCCGACCTCTGGCCGATGCGCGGCAAGACCGGAGCGGCCCGGGTGGCCCTCGAGACCCGGTGCCCCGTCGTGCCCGTCGCCGTCTGGGGACCCGAGCAGCTGCTCCCGCCGTACGCGAAGCGGCCACGACCGTTCCCGCGCAAGGTCATGCACGTCCGGGCCGGGGCGCCGGTCGACCTCGAGGACCTCCACGGCCTCCCGGTCACGACCGAGGTCCTCGCCGAGGCCACCGCGCGCATCATGGCGGCCATCACCGCCGAGCTCGAGGTGCTGCGCGGCGAGCGCGCCCCGACCGTCCGCTTCGACCCCCGCCGGGCCGGCGTCACGCCCACCGGCCGACCCCGACCCCTCGAGGAGGCCTCGTGAGCCGCGCCGCCGTCTACGGAACCGGCAGCTGGGGGACCGCCTTCGCGGCGGTCCTCGCCGACGCCGGCACCCCCGTCACGATGTGGGGCCGGCGCGAGGAGGTCGTGGCCCAGGTCAACGCCGGGGTCAACGAGGACTACCTCCCCGAGCTGCGGCTGCCCGCGACCGTCCGGGCGACGACCGACCCCGCCGAGGCGGCCGACGGCGCCGACGTCGTCGTCCTCGCCGTGCCGTCGCAGACCTTGCGCGACAACCTCGGCGCCTGGGGCTCGGTGCTTCCGGGCGATGCCGCCGTCGTCTCGCTCATGAAGGGTGTCGAGCTCGGCACGACGAAGCGGATGTCGGAGGTCATCGCCGAGGTCGGCGGGGTCGACGACGAGCGGGTCGTCGTGGTCTCCGGGCCCAACCTCGCGCGCGAGATCGCGGCCAAGCAGCCCGCGGCGTCGGTGGTGGCCTCCCGCAGCGAGCACATGGCCGAGCGGGTCGCCGCCGCCTGTGCCGCACCGTACTTCCGCCCGTACACCGGCACCGACGTCGTCGGTACCGAGATCGCCGGCGCGGTGAAGAACGTCATCGCCCTCGCCGTCGGGATGGCCGAGGGCCTCGGGATGGGCGACAACTCCAAGGCCTCGATCATCACCCGCGGGCTCGCCGAGACGATGCGCCTCGGCACGGCGGTGGGCGGCGACGCCGTCACCTTCGCCGGGCTCGCGGGCGTCGGCGACCTCATCGCCACGTGCATGTCGCCGTTGTCGCGCAACCACTCCTTCGGGGTGCGGCTCGGCCAGGGGATGTCGGTCGACGAGGTGGTCGCCGTGACGAAGCAGACGGCCGAGGGCGTCAAGTCGTGCACCTCGATCCTCGACCTCTCCCGGGCCCACGGCGTCGACGTGCCGATCATCGAGCAGGTCGACGCGATGATCCGGCACGGGCGCACGGCCCAGGAGGTCGTGGCCGCGCTGCTCAGCCGTCCGCGGAAGGCCGAGACCGACTGAGGGCCGAGGACAGGTCGCGCCAGAGGTCCTCGACGTCCTCGACGCCGACCGAGAGGCGCAGCAGGTCCTCGGGCACCTTCGCCGGCTCGTTCGGCTGGCGGCGGCGTCGCTCGAGGAGGCTCTCGACCCCGCCGAGGCTCGTCGCGTGCACCCAGACCCGCGTCGCCGCGGCCACCCGCTCGGCCCCCTCGGCACCGCCGGCGACCTCGATGGCGACGATCGCCCCGAACCCCGGGTAGCGGACCCGGTGGACGGCCGGGTGCTCCGCGAGCCGGCCGGCGAGCTCGGCGGCGTTCGCGCAGGCGCGCTCCAGGCGCAGGTGCAGCGTGCGCATCCCGCGCAGCGCGAGCCAGGCCTCCATCGGACCGGGGATGCCACCGTGCAGCTGCCGGTGCCGGTACAGGCGGTCGTGGAGCGCCCGGCCCGGGTCGGTGCGGCCGGTGACGACGGCGCCGAGGAGGACGTCGCTGTGGCCGGCGAGGTACTTGGTGACCGAGTGGACGACGACGTCGGCCCCGTCCGCGAGCGGTCGCTGGAGCAGCGGGGTGGCGAAGGTGTTGTCGACGACGCTGAGGACGCCGTGCTCGCGGGCCGCGGCGGTGAGGGCGGGCAGGTCGGCCACCTCGAGCAGCGGGTTGGTCGGCGACTCGAGCCAGAGCAGGTCGGCTCCGGGCAGCGCCGCGACGACGGCCGCGGTGTCGGTGAGGTCGACGCGCCGCACGTCGGCGGCCCCGGCCGCCTCGAGGTCGCCGACGGTGGCCATCACGCCGTTGTAGGCGGCGTCGGGCACGACGACCGTGCCGCCGTGGGGCAGGAGGGAGAAGGCCGCGGCGACGGCGGCCATCCCCGAGGAGAGGACGAGCGCGTCACCGCCCTCGAGGTCGCCGAGCGCCGCCTCGAGGGCCGACCACGTCGGGTTGCCGCCGCGGCCGTAGGACACTGCACCGTCCGCGTGGTAGGTGGAGGTGAGGACGAGGGGCGCGCCGACCTGGGCGCCGGGAGACGCCGGTTCGCGCCCGAGCGCCACGAGGCGCGTCGCGGGCGCGAGGTCGTCGGAGCCGGGGGAGGGGCCGTCGGTCACGGGGCCCACCCTAGGGGCGGCTAGAGTCGCGTGCGATGACCGATCACCCCGCCGACCGGATCCGCGTCGCCCTCGTGTTCGGGGGCCGCTCGTCGGAGCACGCCGTCTCGTGCGCGACCGCGGCGAGCGTCCTCGAGGCCCTCGACCGTGACCGCTACGACGTCGTCCCCGTGGGCATCGCCAAGGACGGGCACTGGGTGCTCGCCGCCGACGACCCCGAGCCGCTGCGCCTCGCGCCCGGGCACGTCCCCGAGGTCGACGGCGGGTCGGCGAGCGTCATCGTCCCGACGTCGGCCACCGACCGCACCCTCGTCGTCCACGAGGCCGGGCAGCCGCCGCGGACCCTCGGCGAGGTCGACGTCGTCTTCCCGCTCCTCCACGGCCCGTTCGGCGAGGACGGCACCATCCAGGGCCTGCTCGACCTCGCCGACGTCCGGTACGTCGGCTCCGGCGTCACCGCGTCGGCGGTGATGATGGACAAGGCGATGATGAAGACCGTGCTGGCCGCCGCCGGGCTGCCGGTCGGGCCGTACGTCGTCGTCACCGACCGCGAGTGGCGCCGCGACCGGGCCGCCGCGATGGACGCCGTCGGCGCACTGACCTTCCCCGTCTTCGTCAAGCCGGCCCGCGCCGGGTCGAGCATGGGCATCACCAAGGTCTCGTCGATGGAGGGGCTCGAGGCCGCGATCGAGACGGCCCGCGAGCACGACCCCAAGGTCGTCGTCGAGCAGGGCATCGTGGGGCGTGAGATCGAGTGCGGCGTGCTCGAGGGCCACGGCACCGACGCCCCCCGGACGAGCGAGCTCGGCGAGTGCGTCGTCGTCCAGAACCACGAGTTCTACGACTTCGAGGCCAAGTACCTCGCCGCGGACGACATCCGGCTCGAGACGCCGGCCGACGTGCCGACGCAGGTCGCCGAGCGCATCCGCGAGATGGCCGTCGTCGCGTTCGAGGCCGCCGGGTGCGAGGGGCTGGCGCGCGTCGACTTCTTCCTCACCGGGGAGGGCGAGGTCCTCGTCAACGAGGTGAACACGATGCCGGGGTTCACGCCCAGCTCGATGTACCCGCGGATGTGGGCCGCGACCGGCGTCAGCTACCCGCAGCTCATCGACGAGCTCGTCGCGCTCGCGCTGGAGCGCCGCACCGGCCTGCGCTGACCGACTACCGTCGATCTTCGTGGAGGACGTCGGGACGGATGCCTGGCGCCGAGCGCGATGCCGCGATGAGGGCGGGGCGGGAGATCTCCTACTGCGGCCGACCGCCCACTCCGCCGCCGTCCGGGCACTGACGCGGCGGGCGGACCGAGAGGCAGAGCGGCGGGTGCGGGGACGCAGCGTGCGAGCGGGCGCCCGGCCGTGGGGCACTCTGCCTGTCAGTACGTCCCGGGAGGCGGTCTCAGCGGCACTCGAGGCCGTTGCGCGGCAAGGCCTTCGCGACGGCGTCGAAGGCGGGGAGGAGCAGGGGGGCCGGGTCGTAGTCGCCGGGCACGAGCACCTCGACGGCCGGCTCGGTGCCGAACGACGTGAAGCGGGTGCCGTCCGAGAGCGCCTCGGGGATCCAGCCGACGCCGTCGACCTCGACGCACTCGGTGTCGGTGGGACCGGGCGCGGCGACCCCGCAGCGCGCGACGACGGCCGGGTCGCCCCAGGCCGCGACGGCCGGGTCGGCAGGGTCGGTGTCGCGGCGGTCCATCCCGCTGACCGTCGTGGGCCACGCGGCGGACGCGCAGGCCGGGGCGCCGGCGCCGCCGGGGACGGAGACGTCGACCGCGGAGGAGCACCCCGACAGCACGACGGCGGCAACGCCGAGCGCTGCCGCCGTCGGGCGGAGTCGGTGCGGGGTCAGACGTGGACCACCGTGCACGTGAGCGTCCGGGTGATGCCGTCGGTGTCCTGGATCCGCGAGATCACGAGCTTGCCGAGCTCGTCGACGGTGTCGGCCTCGACGCGCGCGATCACGTCGTAGGGGCCGGTGACGTCCTCGGCGAGGACCACGCCCTCGATCTCGGCGATCGTCGCGGCCACGGCCGCGGCGCGACCGACGTCGGTCTGGATCAGGATGTAGGCCTGGACCACTGCAGCTCCACTCTCGTCGGGTCGGCGGGTCGTCGGTGACTCCGCCGGGCACCCTGCCCTGTCGGGCGGGACGCACCGCAGACGCTACCGTGCCGGTGGTCCGGACGTCACCGCGGGGAAGCCCAGGGAGGAACAGCGATGGAACGCCTGCGCGACCTCGACGAGTCGGCCCTGCTCGCGCGGCTGTTCCCGCTCTACGAGGACGCGGTGCCCCGCTCGCCGCAGGCCGTGCCGGTGGGTCCGGGCGACGACGCCGCCGTCCTCGCGGCCCCCGGCGGCTCGGTCGTCGCGACGACCGACGGGATGGTCCGGGGCCGCGACTGGCGCGACGAGTGGTCGAGCGGACACGACGTCGGGGTCAAGGTCACGGTCCAGAACCTCGCCGACGTCGCGGCGATGGGCGCCGTGCCGACCGGCCTGCTCGTCTCGCTCGTCGCCGACCCCGACACGGAGGTGTCGTGGGCGCTCGACCTGGCCCGGGGCATCGCCGCGACCGCTGCCGACGCCGGCGCGCCGGTCGTCGGCGGCGACCTGTCGTCGGGGCCGGCGGGCGTCGTCGTCGTCACCGTCACGGCGCTCGGCGACCTGCGCGGCCGCCGCCCGGTGCTGCGGTCCGGGGCGCGGGCGGGCGACGTCGTCGCGGTGTGCGGCTCGCTCGGCCGGTCCGGGGGCGGGCTGGTGCGGCTGCTCGCCGGGGCGCTGCCGGGGGCCGACGAGCTCGTCCGGGCCCACCTCGCGCCGCGCCCGCCGTGGGAGTCCGGCCCGGTGGCCTCGGACGCCGGCGCCAGCGCTCTCGTCGACGTCTCGGACGGTCTGGTCACCGACCTCGGGCGGGTGGCCCGGGCCAGCGGGGTGGCGGTCGACCTCGACGGCCGGGTGCTGCGCGACCGGTTCGCCGACGGCCCGCTCACCGCCGCGCTCGGCACGACCGAGGCGCTGCACCAGGTGCTCGCCGGCGGCGAGGAGCACTCGCTCGTCGGCTGCTTCCCGGCAGGGACGGACCTCGCGGCGCTACCGGGGGAGCCCTGGGTCGTCGTCGGGCGGGTCGGCGAGGTCGGGCCGGCGGGGCCGCGGGTCACCGTCGACGGCGTCGTCCCGGACGCCCGGGGGTGGGACCACTTCGCCGGCCCCTGAGCGCTCCCCGGACACACGGAACGGGCGGCCTCCACGAGGGAGGCCGCCCGTTCCGGGGTGCGTCAGTGCCGGGTCAGCGCTTGACCTTGCCGGCCTTGAGGCACGAGGTGCAGACGTTGAGCCGCTTCGGGGTCACACCCGCGTCGCCCACCAGAGCCTTGACCCGCTGGATGTTCGGGTTCCAGCGGCGCTTGGTGCGGCGGTGCGAGTGCGAGATGTTGTGCCCGAAACCGGGGCCCTTGCCGCAGACGTCGCAGGTGGCAGCCACGGGAGATCTCCTGATGCAGTACTGGTCAGTGGTCGTCGGCGCAGCACTCACGGGCGCATGCGCAACCGGACAAGCGTAGCCGAGCCCCACCCGCCGGACCAAAACGGCCTCCGGGCCGGCGACGGGGCACCCCGTTACCCTGAGCCCGTGCCCGACGTGTTCACCGCCGACGACGCCCGGCACTGGGCCCTCCTCACCCGGGCCGCCCTCGCCGCGCGCCGCACCGAGATCGACGAGCTCAACGTCTTCCCGGTGCCCGACGGCGACACCGGCACCAACCTCTACCTCACCCTCGACGGCGCGATCGACGACGTCGTCGCCACGCACGGTGCCCGCGGGGTGCTCGGCACCGCCGACCTCGTCGAGGAGTGCCGCACGCTGCGCCGGGCGGTCCTCATGTCGGCGCGCGGCAACTCCGGGGTCATCCTCAGCCAGGTCGTCGGCGGGCTGTGCGACGTCGTCGTCGAGCGCGAAGCCGCCCAGGTCGACACCGCCCTGCTCGTCGAGTGCCTCGAACGCGGCGCCGCCAAGGCCCGGGCCAGCGTCGCGCACCCGCAGGAGGGGACGATGCTCACCGTCGCCGACGCCGCGGCGGCCGCCGCCCGCCGGGCCGGTGACGCGGGCGGGTCGATGTCCGAGGTCTCGGCCGCCGCGGTCGAGGCGGCCACCGAGGCCCTCGCACGCACGCCAGAGCAGCTGCCCGCCCTCGCCCGCGCCGGGGTCGTCGACGCCGGGGGAGCGGGGTGCGTCCTCCTCCTCGAGGCGCTGCACCGGGTCGTCACCGGGGCCTGGTCGGCCGACGACCGGCTGCTCACGACCGCCGAGGACCTCGGCCGTCCCGAGTGGCACGCGGCCGCGGGCCCGGTCGCGGACGCGGGGTCGTCCGACGACGCCGGTCCCGACGGCCCGGCCTTCGAGGTGATGTACCTCCTCACCGACACCGACGCCGCCGCGGTGCGGACGCTGACCACCGCCCTCGACCGGCTCGGCGACTCGCTCCTCGTCGTCGGTGGACCCGACCTGTGGAACGTCCACGCGCACGTCGACGACGCCGGCGCCGCGGTCGAGGCCGGGATCGCGGCGGGCCGGCCCGAGCGCATCCGCATCACGCACCTCCCGAGCCAGGTCGCGGCCCGCGAGGAGGTCGTGCCCGTGGGCGTCGTCGCCGGAGCGGCCGGCCCCGGCGTCGCCACGCTCCTCGAGGAGGCCGGGGCGGTCTCGGTGCCCTTCGGCCCCGGGCGCCGGATCTCGGCGAGCCAGCTGCTCGACGCTGCCCGGCGCACCGGCGCCTCGGCCGTCGTCGTCCTCCCCGCCGACCCCGACGGCCTCATGGCGGCCGAGGTCGCGTCGGAGGCGGCGGCCGGCGACGGCCTCGAGGTGCACGTCGTCCCCGCGCGCACGACGGTCCAGGCCCTCGCGGCGCTCGCCGTCCTCGACCCCGAGCGCTCGGTGCACGCCAACGTCGTCGCGATGACCGGTGCCGCGGTCTCGACGCGGCACGGTGCGGTGACCGTCGCGACGAAGGAGGCGCTCACCTGGGCCGGCGTCTGCCACCCGGGCGACGTCCTCGGCATCGTCGACGGCGACGTCGCCTTCCTCGGCTCCGACCTCGCCGACTCCGCGCGCGACGTCCTCGAGCGGCTGCTCTCGGCCGGCGGTGAGCTCGTCACCCTCGTCACCGGCGAGGACGCCGAGGCCGGGCTCGCCGAGCGCACCGCCGCGGCGCTGGCCCGCGAGCGCCCCGAGGTCGAGGTGGTCGTCATCGACGGCGGCCAGCCCGTCTACCCGCTGCTCATCGGGGTGGAGTGACGTGGCGACCGAGGCCAGCCGGCTCAAGCCGATCATCGCCGCCGCCGCGGACAAGTTCGCCAAGCACCGAGACATCCACACGGTCGGCGACCTCCTCGCGTTCTGGCCGCGCCGCTACCGCACCCGCGAGGCCGACCTCGGGTCGGTCGTGCCGGGCGAGTTCCTCGTCGGCGTGGCCGAGGTCAAGGCCGCGCACACCCGCCCGATGCAGAAGCGCCGCGGCACGATGCTCGAGGTCGTCATCACCGACGGCCGCAACGACCTCGACATCACGTTCTTCAAGGCCTGGGGGCACGAGCGGGCCCTCGTCCCCGGCGCCCGGGGCATCTTCGCCGGCACCGTCGGCACGTACCGGGGGCGCAACCAGCTGACCCACCCCGGCTACACGATGCTCGACGACTTCGACGCCGGCCACCGGCGCGACCTCATCCCGATCTACCGGGCCGTCGGCAACCTCCACACCTGGACGGTCACCGAGTCGGTGCGCCGCGTCCTCGACGTCCTCGACGACGTGCCCGACGCGGTCCCCGAGGAGGTGCGCGCCCGGCGGAACCTCCTGTCCCGCACCGACGCACTCCGCGGCATCCACGGCCCGGACACGATGGCCCAGGTGGCGGCCGCCCAGGAGCGACTGCGCTACGAGGAGGCGTTCGTCCTCCAGACCACCCTCGCCCAGCGGCGGCGGGCCTCCTCCGGCACCGCCACCCGTGCCCGGGCCGGGCGCACCGACGGCCTGCTCGCCGCCTTCGACGAGCGACTCCCGTTCTCGCTCACCGACGGCCAGCGCGAGGTCGGCGAGACCGTCGCGGCCGAGATGGCCCGCGAGGTGCCGATGCACCGGCTGCTCCAGGGCGAGGTCGGCTCCGGCAAGACGGTCGTCGCGCTGCGGGCGATGCTCCAGGCCGTCGACTCCGGCGGGCAGGCGGCGCTGCTCGCCCCCACCGAGGTGCTGGCCGGGCAGCACCACCGCACCATCACCCGGATGCTCGGCGACCTCGCGGAGGACGGGATGCTGGGCGGCGCCGAGAAGGGGACGCGCGTCGCCCTCCTCACCGGCGGCCAGTCCACCGCCGAGCGGCGCAAGGCCCTCCTCGACGTCGTCAGCGGCGACGCGGGCATCGTCGTCGGCACCCACGCCCTGCTCCAGGAGCACGTCGACTTCCTCGACCTCGCCCTCGTCGTCGTCGACGAGCAGCACCGCTTCGGGGTCGAGCAGCGGGATGCCTTGCGCGGCAAGGGGTCCACCCCTCCCCACGTGCTCGTCATGACCGCCACGCCCATCCCGCGCACCGTCGCGATGACGGTCTTCGGCGACCTCGAGACCTCGACGCTGCGCGAGCTGCCGGCCGGTCGGGCGCCCATCACCACGCACGTCGTGCCGGAGGACAAGCCGGGGTGGATGGAGCGCACGTGGGCCCGGGTCGGCGAGGAGGTGCGGGCGGGTCGGCAGGCCTACGTCGTGTGCCCGCGGATCGGCGACGACGACGCCCCCGACGAGGGGTCGGTCATCACCACCGAGGCCCCGCCCGACGGCGACGACGAGGCCGCGCCGCCCCCGCGTCCCCTCAAGAGCGTCACCGCCGTGGTCGCCGACCTCGCCGAGGAACCCTCTCTCGCAGGGCTTTCCGTCGAGGTGCTGCACGGCCGGATGCCGACCGACGAGAAGGACGCCGTCATGGGCCGGTTCCAGCGCGGCGAGACCGACGTCCTCGTCTCGACGACCGTCGTCGAGGTCGGGGTCGACGTGCCGAACGCCAGCGTCATGGTCGTCATGGACGCCGACCGCTTCGGCGTCAGCCAGCTGCACCAGCTGCGCGGGCGCATCGGTCGTGGCGGGTTCCCCGGCCTCTGCCTCCTCGTCACGGGCACCGACGCGGAGGCCGCGCTGACCCGCCTGAACGCCGTCGCCGCCACGACCGACGGCTTCGAGCTGGCCCGCCTCGACCTCTCCCAGCGCCGCGAGGGCGACATCCTCGGGGCCGCCCAGCACGGCCGGCGCACGCAGCTGGAGTTCCTCCACATCCTCGAGCACGAGGACGTCATCGAGGCCGCGCGTGAGGACGCCTTCGCGCTCGTCGAGGCCGACCCCGCGCTCGCCGGCCACCCGGTGCTCGCCGAGGCCGTCCGGGCGCGGGTCGACGCCGAGCAGGCGGCCTACCTGGAGCGCGGATGACCCGCATCATCGCCGGCACGCACGGAGGGCGGACGCTGCGCACGCCCCCCGGCTCGGGCACCCGCCCGACGAGCGACCGGGTGCGCGAGGCCCTCTTCTCTGCCCTCGAGGCCCGCGACGCCGTGCGTGGGGCGCGGGTCCTCGACCTCTACGCCGGCTCGGGGGCGCTCGGGCTCGAGGCGGTCAGCCGGGGAGCCCGGTCGGCCGTGCTCGTCGAGTCGGACCGGCGGGCGGCGGCGACCATCACGGCCAACGTCCGGGCGCTCGGTCTGGAGGGCGTGCGGGTGCGCGCCTCCACCGTCGCCGCCGCGCTCTCGGGCGAGCCGGGCCCCGACGAGGCCGTCGACCTCGTCCTCGTCGACCCGCCGTACGACGTCGGCGAGGGGGCGCTGGCCGCCGTCCTCGAGCGGCTGGTGCACGGCCGGCTCGCGCCCGACGGGCTCGTTGTCGTCGAACGGTCTTCGCGCTCACCGGAACCCGTGTGGCCCGACGGCCTGGAGCGCGACGGCAGGGCCCGGCGCTACGGCGAGACGACCGTCTGGTTCGCGGTCCGCGGCTGAGCCCGTCGAACCGACGACGCCGTCCCCGCAGGTCGGCGCGCTGCTCTGACAGGATCGGGGGATGAGCGACTACGAGATCCCCCGGCCGGTCAGCGGCGACGTCCTCGAGCGCATCCTCGAGGACCACCGGCTGTTCGAGGACCTGCTGCGCGAGGCCCGGCGCACCGACACGGACCGGGCGGCCGCCCGACAGGCGCTCGCCGAGGTGCTCGTGGCGCACGCGACGGCCGAGGAGGAGACGGTCTACCCGACCCTGCGCCGGAAGGCCGCCGACATCACCGCGCACGAGGCCGAGCACGGCGAGGAGGAGCACGCCGAGATCATCGAGGCCCTGCTCGCCTTCCTCCGGGCGAAGGGCACCGACACCGACAAGTACGACGACGCCCTCGAGGACCTCGCGACGGTCGTCAACCACCACTCGAACGAGGAGGAGCAGACCATCCTCAACCCGGCCCGCGAGGAGGTCGACCTCGAGGTGCGCGAGCGGCTCGGCATCGACTGGCTGACCCGCCGCAACCAGCTCCTCGAGCAGGGGTGCGCCTCGGAGGAGCAGGTCGCCGCGCTGCTCGACGAGGCGGTCGACGAGGGCACCCTGGCGCCCGAGGGGGCGCGCGAGGAGGCCGAGCGGATCAAGGACGAGGCCAAGGAGGAGGCCGAGGAGGTCGAGGACGCCGCCAAGCGCGACTGACCCGGCCGCCCCCTTGCTAGGTTGGCGCGCGTGAGCGAGCGCGTGCGCCGGGCGGTCTGCCCCGGCTCCTACGACCCGGTGACCCACGGGCACCTCGACGTCGTCGCGCGCGCCGCGGCCCTGCACGACGAGGTCGTCGTCGCGGTCCTCCACAACCCGGCCAAGGCCGGCACCTTCACCCCGGAGGAGCGGGTCGCCCTCGTCGAGCACGCCGTGGCGGCCGCCGGCCTGGCCGACCGGGTGCGGGTCGAGGCGTTCGGCGGGCGGCTGCTCGTCGACGTCTGCCGCGAGGTCGGGGCCGACGTCGTCGTCAAGGGCCTGCGCGGCGACACCGACTTCGCGTACGAGCTGCCGATGGCGCTGATGAACCGGCACCTCACCGGGGTCGAGACCGTGTTCCTGCCGGGCGAGCCGTCGCTGGCCCACGTGTCGAGCTCGCTCGTCAAGGAGGTCGTCCGGTACGGCGGCGACGTCGACGGGCTCGTCCCCGTCGAGGTCCGTGACGCCCTCGTCGCCCGGCTGCGTGACGGTCGCTGAGCTCGCGCCGGCGCGCGCCGCCGGGGCGCCCGGCGCCGGGGCGCCCGGCGACGGGTCCGCCGAGCCGCCGCGCCGGGGGTTTCGGCCCGACATCGAGGGGCTGCGCGCCGTCGCGGTCCTCAGCGTGCTGCTCTACCACGCCGGCCTCCCGGTGCACGCCGGCTTCGTCGGCGTCGACATCTTCTTCGTCATCTCCGGGTTCCTCATCACCGGCCTGCTCGTCGCCGAGCTCGACCGCACCGGCACCGTCTCGTGGCCGCGCTTCCTCGGGCGGCGCATCCGGCGGCTGCTGCCCGCGGCGGTGCTCGTCCTCGTCGTCACGTCGTTCTTCTCGTGGCTGGTCGTCCCGGGGCTGCGGCTGCGCTCGGTCGGGCACGACGTCATCGGCGCCGCGACGTACGTCGTCAACTGGGTGCTCGCGGGCCGGGAGGTCGACTACCTCGCCTCCGACGCCCGCCCGTCACCGGTCCAGCACTTCTGGAGCCTGTCGGTCGAGGAGCAGTTCTACGTCGTCTGGCCGCTCCTCCTCGTCGCGCTGGCGTTCGTGCTGCGCCGGCTCGGGCGCACCCCGGACCGGCGCACCGTCGGGCTGGCCCTCGGGGTCCTCGTCGGCGCGTCCTTCCTCTGGTCGGTGGGGTACTCGCACTCCTCGCCGGCTCCGGCCTTCTTCGTGACGACGACCCGGGTCTGGGAGCTCGGGGTCGGGGCCCTGCTCGCGGTCTGGCTCACCGGGCGCGAGCGGCCGGCCGAGCCGTCGCCGGCGTCGGTCGCGCTCGGCTGGGCCGGGCTCGTCGCGCTCGTCGTCGTCGCGGTGCGGCTGCCCACCGACGTCGACTGGCCCGGGGCCTGGGCCCTGCTGCCGACCCTGCCGACCGCCCTCGTGCTCTGGTCCGGATGGCACGGGTCGCCGCACGGGCCGGTCCGGCTGCTCGGCACCCGCCCGATGGTCCGCATCGGCGGGCTCTCGTACTCGATCTACCTCTGGCACTGGCCGGTCCTCGTCCTCGGCGACTGGAGCGCCGAGTGGCTCACCGGCGACCCGCTCGCGGGGTGGGCCAAGGTCGCCCTCGCCGCCGCGTCGGTGTGGCCGGCGTGGGTGTCGTGGCGCTTCGTCGAGCAGCCCCTGCACCACGGGCCGTGGCTGCGGACCCGTCCCCGCGCGCTGCTCGCCGCCGGGCTGGCGCTGTCGTCGGTCGGGGTGCTCGCCGCGCTCCCGCTGCTCCCGGTGCGCACCCCGTTCGTCACGACGCCGCCCGGTGGCCGGATGCCCGCCGACGGTGACCTCGGGGCCGGCACCGTCGTGCCCGGCCGCGCCGTCGCCGACGCCGGCGACCCCGGCTGGGTGGTCCCCGACCCGCTGCGAGCCGGGGAGGACCGCCCGGCCGCCGACGTCGACCGCTGCCAGGTCGACGCCGCGGCCACCGAGCCGGTCCGGTGCACCTTCGGCGACCCGCAGGGCCCCACGACGATCGCCCTCGTCGGCGACTCCAAGGCGATGCAGTGGCTGCCGGCCCTGCAGGCCCGGGCCGGCGAGCAGGGGTGGCGCATCGTCACGTACGGCAAGTCGGCCTGCGCCTTCGCCGACGCCCCCGCGGCCGCGCCGGGGTCGGCCTACCCCGAGTGCGACGCCTGGAACGCCGCCGTCGTGAGCGCCCTCGCCGAGGACCCGCCGGACCTCGTCGTCACCTCCGGGGTGGCACGCGGGGCCTGGGACGGCCGGCGCGCCGACGCCGACCTGCTCGTCGACGGCTACGCCCGCCGCTGGTCCGCGCTCGCCACCGCGGGCTCGCCCGTGGTCGTCGTCGGCGACAGCCCGCTCTCCCCGGACGACCTCGACGTCTGTGCCGCCCGCCACCCCCGCGACCTCGAGGCCTGCACGTTCGACGCCGCGCCGGGCGTCGCGGGCAGCGGCCTGCCGGTGCAGCGCCGGGCCGCCGCCGTCGCGGGGGAGGGCGTGCGGCTGCTCGACCTCACCGAGCGGATCTGCCCCGGAGGACGCTGCCCGGTGGTCATCGGGCACGTCGCCGTGCACCGTCCCGGTGACCACCTCACCGCCACCTACGCCCGCACGCTGGCCCCGGCCGTGGCGCAGGCGCTGACCTCCGCACTGGGCCCGCGCGACGCGGGCTGACGGCCCTCCGGTCGCGCCGGTTTGGGCAGGTGGCCGCGGGCCGGTAGCCTTGCTCCTCGGTCTGCGTCCGTGCGGCGTGACCCGAACCAGTCCCGACCACCCGTGAAAGCCATGTCTCGACTCGACCCCCGGTCCCCGTTGGTGCTCGACACCAAGCTCGTGGGCCGTCGGCCGGGGACGATGCACGAGCTCGAGCGGGAGGCAGGGGCGCCGAGCGACCTCGGCACCGACGTCATCCGCGTCGAGGAGGGCAGCCCGCTGCACCTCGCGCTGCGGATGGAGTCCGTCGTCGAGGGCGTCCTCGTCACCGGTTCGGTCACCGGCACGGCGACCGGCGCCTGCGTGCGGTGCCTGGACCCCGTCACCGAAGCGGTCGACGGGACCTTCCAGGAGCTGTTCGTTCACGCCGATCGACACGTCCACCACCAGGAGGTGGGGGACGAGGACGCCGACGAGGAGCAGCAGATCGAGGACGGCTACATCGACCTCGAGCCGGTGCTCCGGGACACGGTGGTGCCTGCGCTGCCGTTCCAGCCGGTGTGCCGGCCGGACTGCCCCGGCCTGTGCTCCGTGTGCGGCCAGCCGCTCGCGGAGGACCCGGGGCACCAGCACGACCAGATCGACCCCCGATGGGCGGCGCTCTCGGCCCTGGCCGAGGACCCGTCCACGACGACAGAGAAGAGGACCTGACGTGGCCGTTCCGAAGCGGAAGATGTCGCGCTCCAACACCCGCTCGCGCCGCGCCAACTGGAAGGCGACGGTGGTCGCCACGACCACCTGCCCGCAGTGCAAGGCGCCGACGCAGCCGCACATGGCGTGCCCGTCCTGCGGCACCTACAAGGGCCGCCACTTCGGCGCGGCCGAGCGCACCGAGCACCAGGGCTGACCCCGGCCCCATGGGCAAGGGCCCGGCCGCGGCCGGATCGCTCACGCCGCTGCGTCCCGTCACCGAGCTGGTCGACCACCTGTCGGAGGTCACCGGTGTCGACGTCGACGAGGCGCTGGTCCGGCGTGCCCTGACGCACCGCTCGTACGCGTACGAGATGGGCGGGCTGCCGCACAACGAGCGCCTCGAGTTCCTCGGCGACTCGGTGCTCGGGCTCGTCGTCACGACGACCCTCTACGACACCAACCCCGACGAGACCGAGGGCCAGCTCGCCAAGCTGCGAGCGGCCGTCGTCAACATGCGGGCCCTCGCCGACGTCGGGCGCACGCTCGGGCTCGGCGACTTCGTCTTCCTCGGCCGGGGCGAGGAGAGCACCGGGGGGCGCGACAAGGACTCGATCCTCGCCGACACCGTCGAGGCGGTCATCGGGGCGGTCTACCAGTGCGCCGGCATCGAGGCCGCCGGCGAGCTCGTGCACAGCCTCGTCGACCCGCTCCTCGCCCAGTCGGCCACCCTCGGGGCCGGCCTGGACTGGAAGACCAGCCTCCAGGAGATCAGCTCGCGGCACGGGCTCGGCTCGCCCGAGTACCTCGTCTCCGAGGACGGTCCCGAGCACGCGAAGTCGTTCGAGGCCGAGGTCGTCATCGGGGGCACGGTGCTGGGTCGGGGGACCGGGCGCACGAAGAAGGTCGCCGAGCAGGAGGCCGCCGCGCACGCCTGGACGGCCATCCGCGACGCCCACGAGAGCGCCACCGCCGACGGTGCCTGAGCTCCCCGAGGTCGAGGTCGTCCGGCGGGGCCTCGCCACGCACGTCGAGGGCCGCCGGCTGGTCGGCGTCGAGCTGCGCGGCCACCGCGTCGCGCGTCGCCACGTCGCCGGCCCCGAGGACCTCGCGTCGCGCCTGGCCGGGCGCCGGGTCGCCGCCGTCCGGCGCCGCGGCAAGTACCTGTGGTGGGACCTCGAGGACGGCGTCGGGCTCATCCTCCACCTCGGGATGAGCGGCCAGCTGCTCGTCGAGGACCCCGCGCTGCCCGACGAGAAGCACCTCCACGCCCGGTTCTCGTTCGAGGGCGGCGGCCCCGAGCTGCGCTTCGTCGACCAGCGCACCTTCGGCGGCCTGGCCCTCACCGACCTCGGTCACGACGGCGTGCCGCTGACCATCGCCCACATCGCCCCGGACCCGCTCGAGGACGCCTACGACCGGGCAGCCGTCGTGCGCCGGATGAAGGGCAAGGACTCGGCCGTCAAGCGGGTCCTCCTCGACCAGACCGTCGTCTCCGGCATCGGCAACATCTACGCGGACGAGGCGCTCTGGCGCGCGCAGGTGCACGGCGAGCGGCCGGCGTCGGCGCTCACGAAGCCGCGGCTGGGGACGCTGCTCGACCACGCCACGGAGGTGATGCGCGAGGCGCTCGGCGAGGGGGGCACGAGCTTCGACGCGCTCTACGTCAACGTCAACGGGGCCTCGGGGTACTTCGACCGGTCGCTCGCCGCGTACGGGCAGGAGGGCCGGCCCTGCCGGCGCTGCGGGACCCCCATCCGGCGTGAGCAGTTCATGAACCGCTCGTCGTTCTCGTGCCCGCGCTGCCAGCCGCGGCCCCGGCGGGTCAGGGCAGCGGGATCGGCTCGAGCCTGACCGGGGTGCCGGTGCGCCGCTCGGAGAGGGCGGCGAGGGCGGAGCGGACCGTCGCGCTGTAGAGGTGCGCGCCCTTGATGCTCGGGTGGATGCCGTCGGACTGCAGCATCCCGCTGGTGTCGGCGAGCGCGGCGTCCCAGTCGGCGACGACGACGTTGGCCCGGCCCGCGACGGCGGCCCGCAGCTGGTCGTTGTCGGTCTCGGCGCGCGCGTACCGGCCGTGGACGGTGAGGACGACGACCATCCGGTCGGGGCCGACGGCGTCGAGGGTGCGGTCGATGGCCCGGGCGTCGGTGCCGAAGTTCGTGCCGAAGGCGAGGACGACGGCGCGCCGCAGGCCGTCGCCGCGGCGCTTCACGAGCGCCGGCGCCTCGCTCCACCGGCGGTTGGAGCGGGCGTCGAGGCGGATCTTCGGGAAGTAGTACTCCATCGCCTGCTTGGCCCCGACGAGCATCGAGTCGCCGAAGGCGTCGATCTCCGAGCCCGCGGGCATGGTCCACGACGCGCGCGTGGTCGAGGCCTTCGCGGGCTTCGTCGCCGCGCCGGCCGACGGGGTCGGGGTGGCGCTCGGCGTGGGGGTGGCCGTGGCGGCGGCCTGCCGCGCGAGGGCCGCCTCGTTGGCCTCGATGAGCTCCTCGGTGGCGGTGCGTTCGGGGGCCGTGACGAGGACGACCGCGGTGGCGACCGAGGCGGTGACGAGCACGCCGATCGCGACCCTGGCGCGACGGGTGCCGGCGCGGCGGAGCCGGCGGGCCCCGGCCGCCAGCGCGCCACCGAACCCGAGCCGGCGGACCGGGGTCTCGACGAACCGGTACGAGAGGTCGGCCGCGGCGACGGTGACGAGCAGGGCCCAGCCGCGGGTGAGGACGTAGTCGAGGCCGCCGGGCGCGACCGGCAGGTCCTGGCCGACGACGAGGACGACCGGCCAGTGCCACAGGTAGAGGCCGTAGGAGCGTGAGCCGACCCAGCGGGCGGCCGGCAGGTCGAGGAGGGCGCGCAGCCGGCCGGGGCGCTCGACGACGACGAGGACCAGCGCGGCCGTCGCGACCGAGGCGAGGAGGATGCCGCCGCGGAAGGTGACGGGGGAGCGCTCGTCGGCGAGGACGAGCAGGCTGCCGAGCACGACCAGCGCCACGGCGCCGACCGCCCGACGGTGCCTCTCCCAGAAGGCGGTGCGCGTCCAGGCCCGGTGCGGAGCGGCGAGGGCGAGCGCGAGGGCCGCGCCGACCATCAGGCCGGTGGCGTGGGTGTCGGTGCCGTAGTAGACGCGGGTCGGGTGTTCGGGGTCGAGCCGCAGGGCCATGAGGAGCGAGGACCCGAGGGCCAGCGCGAGGGCCGCGCCGGCGCGCGCCTCGGGGCGGCGGACGACCCGGACCAGCAGGAGGAGCGCGAGCGGCCACAGGAGGTAGAACTGCTCCTCGACGGCCAGGCTCCAGAGGTTGGCGAGCAGGGTGGGGGAGGTCGAGGCGAAGTAGTCGGTGCCGGCCCCGACCTCGAGCCAGTTCGAGGTGAAGGTCAGGGCACCGAGGACCTGCCGCCCGATGCCGACGAGCAGGTCGCTCTCGGTGAGCCGGGCGAGGAGGACCGCCGACGGGACGACGAGCAGCAGCGCGGGCAGCAGCCGGCGGGCGCGGCGGGTCCAGAAGGCGCGCAGGTCGACGGACCCGGTCTCGGCCCGCTCGCGCAGCAGCAGCGTCGTGATGAGGAACCCGGAGATGACGAAGAAGACGTCGACCCCGAGGAAGCCGCCGGGGAGCCAGCGCGGGTCGAGGTGGAAGGCGATGACCGCGAGGACCGCGAGGGCCCGCAGGCCGTCGAGCCCCGGGAGGCGTCGGGAGGGGCGGGCGGTCGGCGCGGCGGGGCGCGGTTCGGTGGCGACCCCACCGCTCCCCTCGGGCCGGAGCGACTCCATGACGCAACGGTAGTGACGCGTGGTGACAGGGTGACGGAGGCGCGCGGTGGGGCGGGGCCGTGGGGTTCCTAGGATCGACGGCATGGGTGCGGACGAACAGGTCGGCGACGACGAGCGGGCGACGGTCTTCGTGCGGGGGCAGGTGCAGGGCGTCGGGTTCCGCTGGTGGACCCGGGCCCGGGCCCTCGAGCTCGGGCTGGCCGGCTGGGCACGCAACACCGCCGACGGCCGCGTGGAGGTGGCCGCGGAGGGGCCGCGGCCGGACATCGAGGCGCTGCACGCCCTGCTGCGGGACGAGCCGTCCGGTGCGGGGCGGCCGGGCCGGGTCACGTCGGTCTCGGCGCCACTGTGGTCCGAGCCGAAGGGCGAGACCGGCTTCCGCGAGCGCTGACGGGTCGACGTCGCGCGACATGCGGAGCATGGAGTGCCGATGTCCGCATGTCGCGCGATCTCGATGGTGGCGAGGCTCGGGAAGTGGGACGCGCTGGGGTGCGGGCGAGTGGGCTTCCTACGATGGGCGGGTGAGCGACATCCCCCCGGACCTCGCGCGGCTGCGCTCGAGCATCGACAACATCGACGCCGCCCTCGTCCACCTGCTCGCCGAGCGGTTCAAGTGCACCCAGGCGGTCGGCGAGCTCAAGGCCGCCGTGGGGATGCCCGCCGCCGACCCCGGTCGCGAGGAGGCCCAGGTCGCGCGGCTGCGGGCGCTCGCCGACGACTCCGGCCTCGACCCGCAGTTCGCCGAGGCCTTCCTGAACTTCATCATCGCCGAGGTCATCCACCACCACGAGCACCTCGCGGGCGGCTCCTGACCCCCACGGGTCCCACGAGCACCACGGGCCACAGGCACCACCGGGGCAGCGGCACGTCCCGCCGCCTCCCGCGCGCCCCGGTAGCATCGCCCGCGACCCGGACCCCGGTCCGGCCGCCCACCGACGAGAGACGACGACCGCCCGCATGTACCTCAAGACGCTGACCCTCAAGGGGTTCAAGTCCTTCGCCTCGGCGACGACGATGCGCCTCGAGCCGGGCATCACCTGCGTCGTCGGCCCGAACGGCTCCGGCAAGTCCAACGTCGTCGACGCCCTCGCCTGGGTCATGGGCGAGCAGGGTGCCAAGAGCCTGCGCGGCGGCAAGATGGAGGACGTCATCTTCGCCGGCACCGCCGGTCGCCCGCCGCTCGGGCGGGCCGAGGTCAGCCTGACGATCGACAACACCGACGGCGCCCTGCCCATCGACTACACCGAGGTGACGATCACCCGGACGATGTTCCGCGGTGGCGGCTCCGAGTACGCCATCAACGGCACGTCCTGCCGCCTCCTCGACGTCCAGGAGCTGCTCTCCGACTCGGGGCTCGGCCGCGAGATGCACGTCATCGTCGGCCAGGGCCAGCTCGACACCGTGCTGCGCGCGACCCCCGAGGAGCGGCGCGGCTTCATCGAGGAGGCCGCGGGCGTCCTCAAGCACCGGCGCCGCAAGGAGCGGGGGCTGCGCAAGCTCGAGCAGATGGAGGGCAACCTCACCCGCGTCCAGGACCTCACCGGCGAGATCCGGCGCCAGCTCGGCCCGCTCGGCCGCCAGGCCGAGGCCGCGCGCCGCGCCGCCGTCGTGCAGGCCGACGTCCGCGACGCCCGGCTGCGCCTGCTCGCCGACGACCTCGTCCAGCTGACGGGCATCGTCGAGCAGGAGGTCGCCGACGAGACCGCGCTCCTCGAGCGCCGCACCGCCGTCGAGGACGCCCTGGCCACCGTCCGCGGCCGGCTCTCGGAGGTCGAGCGGATGGCCGCCGACGCCGCCCCCGAGCTCGGCCGGGCCCAGGAGCGCGTCGTGCGCCTCCAGAGCCTGCGCGACCGCCTCGAGTCCACCGGCTCGGTCGCCGCCGAGCGGGTGCGCCTGCTCTCCCAGGACGAGGAGCACGAGACCACCTCCGGCCGCGACCCCGAGGAGCTGCGCGCCCAGGCCGCGCAGGCCCGCGAGGCCGAGGGCGTGCTCCTCGCCGAGATCGAGGAGACCACCGAGGGGCTCGCCGAGGCCGTGTCGGCCCGCGAGGCCGCCGAGGCCGCGTTCGCCGCCGAGCAGCAGCGCCTCGCCCGCCTCGCTCGCGCCGCCGCCGACCGCCGCGAGGGCCTGGCCAAGCTCGCCGGACAGGTCGGGGCCCGTCGCAGCCGGATCGAGGCCGCCGAGGCCGAGATCGGCCGGCTCCAGGGTCTCGTCACCGAGGCCCGCGAGCGAGCCACCGAGGCCGAGCGCGAGTTCGCCCGGCTCGAGGGCGGCATCGCCCACGACGAGGAGGGCGAGGAGGGCCTCGACACCACCTACGAGGCGGCCGCCGAACGGCTGGCCGCCGTCGAGGGCGAGATCGAGCAGCTCCTCGCCGCCGAGCGGGCGGCCGAGCGCGACCGGGCGTCCAGCCAGGCCCGGCTCGAGGCGCTCGAGATGAGCCTGCGCCGCAAGGACGGCGCGGCCACGCTCCTCGAGGCGGCCGACGACGAGCACGCGATCCTCGGCACCGTCACCGCCCTGCTGCACGTCAGCGGCGGCCACGAGGCGGCCGTCGCCGCCGCCCTCGGCTGGGCGTCGGAGGCGCTGGCCGTCGGGTCGGCCGACTCCGCCGCCGCCGCGCTCGCGAGCCTGCGCGAGGCCGACGGTGGGCGCGCCGCCCTCCTCGTCGGCGAGACCGCCAGCCCGAGCGACCCCGGTTCCTGGCCCGACCTCGGCGGCGAGGCCGTCTGGGCCCGCGACGTCGTGCGCGCCGAGGCCGCCGTCGCGCCGGCCGTCGAGCAGCTCCTCGAGCGGGTGGCCCTCGTGCCCACCGCCGGCCACGCCGTCGCCCTCGTCTCGCGCCACCCCGGCGTCACCGCGGTCACCGCCGACGGCGACGTCTTCGGCCCCGGCTGGGCCCGTGGCGGCAGCAGCGCCGGCGAGAGCCTCCTCGAGGTGCAGGCGGCCGTCGACGAGACCCGCACCGCGCTCGGCGAGGCCTCGGCCCGCGCCGAGCGGACCCGGTTCTCGCTCACCGCCGCTCGTGAGAAGGCGGCGACGATGGGCACCGAGGTCGACTCCGCCCTCGAGGCCCTCCACGAGTCCGACGCCCGGATGGCCGCGATCGCCGAGCGCCTCGGCACCCTCGGGGCCTCGATGCGCACCGCCGGCGCCGAGGCCGAGCGCGCGGAGGCCGCCATCGCCGCGGCCACCGAGCGGCTCGAGGCCGACCGCACCGAGCTCGAGGCCCTGACCACCCGGCTCGCCGAGGCCGAGGCCGAGCCGGTCGAGGAGGACGCCGACCCCTCCACCGACGAGCGCGACCGCCTCGAGCTCGAGGCCAGCCGGGCGCGCACCGGGGAGACCGAGGTCCGGCTCGCCCTGCGCACCAAGGAGGAGCGGGCCCGGGCGCTCAAGGGTCGCGCCGACTCGCTCGAGGGTGCGGCCCGCAACGAGATCGCCGCGCGCGAGCGGCTGCGCGAGCGCCGCGAGAAGCGCCGCCGCGAGGCCGAGGTCGCGGCCGCCGTCCACGAGGCCGCCGCGTGGGCGGTCGACAGCGTCGCCCGGGCCCTGACCCGTGCGGCGACCCTGCGCGACGCCGCCGAGGCCGAGCGGGTCGAGCGCGACCGGGTCGCCTCCGGTCTGCGCCAGGAGCTCGCCGGCGTCCAGGACGAGCTGCGCGACCTCACCGACGCCGCGCACCGCGACGAGATGGCCCGCGCCCGCCAGCTGGCCCGCATCGAGCAGCTGCAGGCCAAGGCCGTCGAGGAGCTGGGCATCGACCCCGAGGTGCTCGTCGAGGAGTTCGGCCCGCACCGCGAGGTGCCGCACGTCGCGGGGCCGGACGACGACCCCGACGCCACGCCCGAGCCGGTGCCGTACGTCCGCGAGGAGCAGGAGAAGCGGCTGCGCAAGGCCGAGCGCGCGCTGTCCGCCCTCGGGCGGGTCAACCCGCTCGCCCTCGAGGAGTTCGCGGCGCTCGAGGAGCGGCACACCTTCCTCACGACCCAGCTCGAGGACCTCAAGCGCTCCAAGCGCGACCTGCTCGACATCGTCCGCGAGGTCGACGAGCGGGTCGAGCAGGTCTTCACCGAGGCCTTCCACGACACCGAGGCGCAGTTCGAGCGGGTCTTCGGCCGGCTGTTCCCCGGCGGCGAGGGCCGCCTCGTGCTCACCGACCCCGACAACATGCTGACGACCGGCATCGAGGTCGAGGCGCGGCCGCCGGGCAAGAAGGTCAAGCGGCTCTCGCTGCTCTCCGGTGGCGAGCGCTCGCTCGTGGCCGTGGCGCTGCTCGTGGCCATCTTCAAGGCCCGGCCGAGCCCCTTCTACATCATGGACGAGGTCGAGGCCGCCCTCGACGACACCAACCTCGGCCGGCTCATCACCCTCTTCGAAGAGCTGCGCGACTCCAGCCAGCTCATCGTCATCACGCACCAGAAGCGGACGATGGAGGTCGCGGACGCCCTCTACGGCGTCTCGATGCGCGGTGACGGCGTGACGACGGTCGTCAGCCAGCGCATCCGCGACGTCGCCGCCTCCGCCTGACCGCGGGGCGCCTCAGCGGGTGTGCCAGGCGGCGAGCAGCGTGCGCTCGTCGTCGTCTCCGAGCCCGGTGCGCCGCGGCTGGTCGGCCGGACGCTCCTCCTCCCAGGCGAGGACGTCGCGCAGCGTGTCGACGAGCGGGCGGGTCGTGAGCCCGAGCCCCCGCGCGGCCTCCCCGGTGCGGGCGGCGAACCCCGCATACTCGGGGTAGGGCAGCCACAGCGGCAGCGAGCGCGGGCCCATCCAGGCCCCGACGTCCTGCTCGGTGAGCCAGGTGGGGTCCGCGGCCACGGCCTCGACGGCGGGGGACCCGGCCGCCTCGCGTGCGGCCGCCAGCACGCCCCCGAGCGTCGTCGTCGGTCCCACGGCGTCGACGACACCGGCCGTTCCGGACTCGCCGGAGCGGACGAGCCACGCCGCGAGGTCGCGGGCGTCGAGGACCTGCGCCGGGTCCTCGAGCGCATCGGGGACCAGTACCTCTCCGGGGGAGGCCGGGTGGGCGAACCGCCACGGCCACCAGCCGGTGCGCCCGGACGTGTCGCCGGGCCCGCCGAGCAGGCCGGCCCGGGCGACGAGCACGCGGTCGGCGCCGACGCCGTCGAGGACGTGGCGCTCGCAGGCGACCTTCTTGCCGCCGTACTCGTCGGGCTCCTCGCCGCCCTCCTCGAGCGGGTCGAGCAGGGGAGTGGACTCGTCGGCCTCGCGCACCGAGTGGTCGGCGTAGACGTTGCCGGTGGAGACGAACCCCCAGTGCCCCACCCGGCCCCGCAGCGCCGCGACCGCGCGGCGGACCTGCCCGGGGTCGCGTGCGACGTCGACGACGGCGTCCCACCGCTCCTCCTCGACCCCGCCGAGCCCGTCGGCCGCGCGGTCGGCCACGACGAGGCGCGCGCCCGCGGCGACCTCGCCCGAGGTGCCGCGCGCCACGCACGTGACGTCGTGACCGGCGGCCAGCCCGGCGCGGGCGACCTCCCGGCCGAGGAAGGCGGTGCCGCCGAGCACGAGGAGCTTCATCCGGCCACCCGACCACGCGGGACCGGTTCTGCGGAAGGCCTGTTCGCGGAGAGCGGAGCCGGGGAGCGCGGACGCCCGGGGGTCAGTGGCGGATGCCGCCGACGTCGCCCGGCGGCCAGAACCGCAGGACGACCGGGCCGACGACCCGCGTCAGGGGCACGAACCGCGCGCACTCGCCGCCCTCGGTCGCGCCCCGGCACCCGATGACCGAGTCCGCGGACTGCGAGCGGTGGTCGCCGAGGACGAGGAGGTTCTCTCGCGGCACGGTGATCTCGGGGAAGCAGCGGGTCGAGCGGGGGGTGCTGGAGCAGTCGAGCGAGCCGGCGACGAAGGGCAGGTCCTCGAGGACGTAGGGCTCGTCGAGGGGCCGGTCGTCGACGGTGACCCGCCCGTCGGTGCTGCAGCACGCGACGCGCTCGCCGGGCAGGCCGACGACCCGCTTGACGGTGTACGAGGTGTTGCTCGGGCCGATGCCCGTGAGGTCGCCGACCCAGCGCGCGGCCCGCGTCACGGGGTTGGACGCCGGCGGCAGCCGCTTCTCCTGCCACGAGCTGCCGTGGCCGAAGACGACGACGTCACCGCGGTCGACGTCGTGGTCGAGGCGGTTGACGAGGATCCGGTCGCCGATGTGGAGGGTGTTCTCCATCGACTGCGACGGGACGCCGAAGGGCTTGACGAGGAAGGCCTGGACCAGGGCCACCGCGACGAGGGCGACGAGCACCTCGGTAAACCACGGCAGGCGACGTCGGCGGCGGGGGGTCGGCCGGTCGGGCACGGCACCGGCGTCGGTCACGCGCGTCACCCTAGTCCGGTCCCGTCACAGGTGTCGATTTGGTGACGCGCCGGAGGGCTCGGGAGACTGGGGGCATGGTCGCCGTCGTGCTCTCGCTCCTGCTCATCACCGCCCTGGCCGTGGCCGTCGTCGGGGTGGTGGCGGTGCCGGCGCGCCGGGCGGGTCGCCGGGTCCTCACCCGGCGCGGCCACGCCACCCTCGAGACGCTGCGCGAGCGGGTCGCCCCCGGCTCCGACGCCGCCGCACCGGTCGAGGTCCCCGAGCGCGAGCGCCTCTCCGCCTGACCCGCCGGGGGCCCACCTCCCGTCGGCGCGGTGTGGTCGAATGAGGCCACCCGAGCGAGAAGGAGCCACCGGATGAGGTCCGGCATCGACACCGCCTCCGTCGACGAGACGGTCCGCCCCCAGGACGACCTGTTCGCCTTCGCCAACGGCGGGTGGGTGGCGCACACCGAGATCCCCGACGACCGCGGCCGGTACGGCACCTTCGACACGCTCCGCGAGGCCGCCGAGGAGCACGTCCGGACGATCATCGAGGAGGTCGCGGCGGGGTCGCCCGCCCCGGGCAGCGTCGCCGCGAAGGTCGGTGACCTCTACTCGAGCTTCATGGACGAGGCCGCCGTCGACGCCCTCGGCGCCGGCCCCGTGCTCGCCGACCTCGAGCGGGTCGCGGGCGTCCGCGACGCCTCCGGCCTCATGCGCCTGCTCGGCGAGCTCGGCCGCGACGGCGTCATGGGCCCGGTCATCCCGTTCGTCAACACCGACGACCGCGACCCCGACCGCTACGTCGTCTACCTCGAGCAGGCCGGGCTCGGCCTGCCCGACGAGTCGTACTACCGCGAGCCGCAGCACGCCGACACGCGGGCCGCCTACGTCCCGCACGTGGCCCGGATGCTCGAGCTCGTCGCGCACCCCGGCGCGCAGGCCGCCGCCGCGCGGGTCGTCGACCTCGAGACCCGGCTCGCCGCCGCCCACTGGGACAAGGTGAGCAACCGCGACCCGGTGCGCACGTACACCCTCCTCGACCGGCCCGGTCTCGACGCGCTCGCGCCGGCGCTCGACTGGACGGCCTTCCTCGAGGGCCTCGGCGCCCCCGCGCACGCCTTCCGGGCCGTCGTCGTCCGCCAGCCGTCGTTCGTCACGGCCCTCGGCGAGGCGCTCACCGAGGTCGGCATCGAGGTGTGGCGCGACTGGCTCGCGTGGCACGTCGTCCACGCGCACGCGCCGTACCTGTCGGCGCCCTTCGTCGAGGAGAACTTCGACTTCTTCGGTCGCACGCTCTCCGGCGTCCCGAAGCTGCGCGACCGCTGGAAGCGCGCCGTCACCCTCGTCGAGGACGCCCTCGGCGAGGCGGTGGGCCAGCTCTACGTCGAGCGGCACTTCCCGCCGCACGCCAAGGAGCGGATGCTCGAGCTCGTCGGCCACCTCGTCGAGGCCTTCCGACGCAGCCTCTCCGAGGTCCCGTGGATGGGGGCCTCCACCCGCGCCGAGGCGCTCGAGAAGCTCGGGGCGTTCACCCCGAAGATCGGCTACCCGGACCGCTGGCGCGACTACTCGACCCTCGAGGTGCGCGCGGGCGACCTGCTCGGCAACGTGCGGCGGGCCGCGGCCTTCGAGGTCGAGCGCAACCTCGCCAAGCTCGGCGGCCCCGTCGACCGCACCGAGTGGTTCATGACCCCGCAGACCGTCAACGCCTACTACAACCCCGGGATGAACGAGATCGTCTTCCCCGCGGCGATCCTCCAGCCGCCCTTCTTCGACGTCGACGCCGACGACGCCGCCAACTACGGCGGCATCGGCGCGGTCATCGGTCACGAGATCGGCCACGGCTTCGACGACCAGGGCTCGCAGTTCGACGGGCGCGGCGAGCTGCGCGACTGGTGGACCGCGAGCGACCGCGAGCGCTTCCAGGCCCTCGCCGACGCGCTCGTCGGGCAGTACTCGCTCCTCGAGACCCGCGACGCCCCCGGCCAGAAGGTCAACGGGGCCCTGACCGTCGGCGAGAACATCGGCGACCTCGGCGGCCTGACCATCGGCTACTCCGCCTACCGCATCGCCCTCGGCGACGAGCCCGCCGCCGAGCTCGACGGCTTCACCGGCGACCAGCGCTTCTTCCTCGGCTGGGCGCAGATCTGGCGGGGCAAGTCGCGCCGGGCCGAGGCCGAGCGCCTGCTCGCCATCGACCCGCACAGCCCGATGGACCTGCGGGCCAACGCCGTCCGCAACCTCGACGAGTTCCACGAGGCCTTCGGCACCGGGCCGGGGGACGGGCTGTGGGTGCCCGAGGACGAGCGGGTGCGCATCTTCTGAGGTCGTCCGGTTTGGGTCGACGCCGCGCCCTTGACAGGATGGCGCCGTGAGCGATTCGTTGTGGGTCTACGTCGGCATCGCCGTCGCCGTGCTCGTCGTCGTCGGCGGCGTCGTCCTCGGTCTCCTCCGCGGACGCGGGGGCGCCGACGAGCGCGAGCTCGGGGCGCCGCAGGTCCCCGGGGCTCCCGGTCCGTCCGACGCCGACCTCGCGCCCGACGGGGCGATCGGCACCATCGAGCACCCCGGCGAGGTCGTCGAGGACGAGCCCGAGGTCCTCCCGGCCCCCGCGCCGACCCCCACCGTCGAGACCCCCGAGGCGCCGGCCGGCCGGCTGCGGCGGTTGCGCGCCCGGCTGGCCCGCTCCAACACCGCCCTCGGCAAGGGGCTGCTCGCCCTGCTGTCGCGCGGCTCGCTCGACGACGCCGCGTGGGAGGAGGTCGAGGACACCCTCCTCGGCGCCGACCTCGGGGTGCAGGCGAGCACCGAGCTCGTCGAGCGGCTGCGCACCCGCGTCGCCGTCGAGGGCACCACCGACGAGGCCGCCGTGCGCACGATGCTCCGCGAGGAGCTGCTCGCCCTCGTCGACCCGTCGATGGACCGCTCGCTCGCCGACGAGCGGGTCGGCGACCGACCGGCGTGCATCCTCGTCGTCGGCGTCAACGGCACCGGCAAGACGACGACGGTCGGCAAGCTGGCCCGCGTCCTCGTCGCCGAGGACAAGGACGTCGTCCTCGGGGCCGCCGACACCTTCCGCGCCGCCGCCGCCGACCAGCTGGAGACGTGGGGCGGACGGGTCGGCGTCCCGACCGTGCGCTCCGACCGCGACGGCGCCGACCCCGCCTCCGTCGCCTTCGACGCCGTGAAGGCCGCCGCCGAGCTCGAGGCCGACGTCGTGCTCGTCGACACCGCGGGCCGCCTCCAGAACAAGGCCGGCCTCATGGACGAGCTCGGCAAGGTCAAGCGGGTCATCGAGAAGCAGAGCCCCGTCGACGAGGTGCTCCTCGTCCTCGACGCCACGACCGGCCAGAACGGCATGCGCCAGGCCGAGGTGTTCTCCGAGGTCGTCGGCATCACCGGCATCGTCCTCACGAAGCTCGACGGCACCGCGAAGGGCGGCATCGTCGTCGCCGTGCAGCGGGCCCTCGGCGTGCCGGTCAAGCTCGTCGGCCTCGGCGAGGGTCCGGACGACCTCGCGCCGTTCGACCCCGAGGCCTTCGTCGACGCCGTCCTCGACTGACGGCGGACGACCGCCGGCGCCCTCCACGCCGCCGCGGTCTCACGATGCGGGACCTCCCCGGACCCGAAACGCGATGCTTACCGGGGGGCCGGAGCCGAAACGTCGACGAAACACGACACGGCGGGCGGTGAAACCTCGGCCGCCGACGCTGTCTCGGGTACGCGGACGGGTCTCTCGACCCGGGTGAGCTGCCCGGTCGCCCGTCCAGGAGCATCGAACACTGGAGGATCCTTGGACGGCTACTACGCCTTCATGCTGGTCGCGACAGCCCTCGTGCTGATGATGACCGTGCCGGCGCTGGCGCTCTTCTACGGAGGCATGACCCGCTCGCGGTCGGTCCTCAACATGATGATGATGTCCTACGGGGCCTTCGGCATCGGCGCGATCGTCTTCGTCCTCTGGGGCTGGTCGATGGGCTGGGGCGGCGCGGGCAACGGACAGCTCATCGGCAACCCGTTCGAGATGTTCGGCCTCTCCGGCGTCTCGTGGCACAGCACCGCCGACGGCACGGGCAGCCCGTACGTCGGGGTCCTGTTCCAGCTGACCTTCGCGACGATCACCGCCGCGCTCATCTCGGGCGCGATCGCCGACCGCGTGAAGTTCTCGTCGTGGATGGTCTTCGTGCCGCTGTGGCTGACCCTCTGCTACTTCCCGATCGCCCACAACACCTGGGGCGGTGGGTTCATCTACAGCCACCTCTCGCAGCAGGACTACGCGGGCGGCACGGTCGTCCACATCAACGCCGGCATCGCGGGCGGCGTCCTCGCGCTGATCATCGGTCGGCGCAGGAACTGGCCCAAGGAGCCGATGAAGCCGCACAACCTCACCCTGACGATGGCGGGCGCGGGCCTGCTGTGGTTCGGCTGGTACGGCTTCAACGTCGGCTCGGTCGTCCTCGCCGGTGACACCGCCGAGGCGAGCACCGCGCAGTTCATGTCCGAGACCGGGTTCACCTTCATGAACACGACCCTCGCGACCTGCGCCGCGATGCTCGGCTGGCTGCTCGTCGAGCGGCTCATGCACGGCAAGGCCACCTCGCTCGGCGCCGCGTCCGGCATCGTCGCGGGCCTCGTCGCCATCACCCCGGCCTGTGGTGCGGTCGGCCTCGCCGGCGCCATCGCCATCGGCGCGATCACCGGCGCGGTCTGCGCCTGGGCGGTCGGGCTGAAGTTCAAGTTCGGCCTCGACGACTCGCTCGACGTCGTCGGCGTGCACCTCGTCGGCGGCCTGCTCGGCACCATCCTCATCGGGTTCTTCTCGACCGACGTCGCCCCCGGCGGGGTCAACGGCCTGTTCTACGGCGGCGGCTTCGAGTCGCTGATCAACCAGACCGGTGCCGCGCTCTTCACGATGGTCTGGACCGGCGTCTTCACCGCGATCATCGCCTACGCCATCAAGTTCACCATCGGGTGGCGGGTGTCGGAGGACGAGGAGGTCGAGGGCATCGACTACAACGAGCACGGCGAGTCCGCGTACGAGCTGGCCGGCCGGGGTGGTCGGATGACCACCGCCGCCGCGCCCACGCCGAGCCGCCCGAGCGCGGAGAGCCTCGACCTCGAAGGAGCCAAGTGATGAAGCTCGTCACCGCCATCATCAAGCCGCACCAGCTCGACGAGGTGAAGGAGGCCCTCGAGGCCTTCGGCATCCAGGGCATGACCATCAGCGAGGCGCAGGGCTACGGCCGCCAGCGCGGCCACAGCGAGGTCTACCGCGGCGCCGAGTACACCGTCGACTTCGTGCCGAAGACCCGCCTCGAGGTCCTCGTCGACGACATGGACGCCACCTCGGTCGTCGACGTCGTCCTCAAGGCCGCGCAGACCGGGCGGATCGGCGACGGCAAAGTGTGGGTGACCCCCGTCGAGGAGGTCGCCCGGGTCCGCACCGGCGAACGCGGCGTGGAGGCGATCTGAGCGATGGCCACCTCCTCGAGCGACATCGGCTCCCGGAGGCTCGACCTGGCCGGCACCCGCGACTTCCACGTCGCCGGTGCCGGCCGGGCGCGCCGGGCGGCCCTGTCGGCCTTCAACCGCGAGTGGCTCGCCGAGGTGTGGCGGTCCGCGACGGGTGGGGCGCGCATCGAGGGGGTGGCCCTCGCGGCCGTCGGGAGCCTGGGGCGCGGTGACGCCGGCCCGCTCTCGGACTACGACCTCGTCCTGCTCCACTCGGAGCGCTCGCTGCCGGCCAAGGAGCTGACCGCCCTCGCCGACCGCGTCTGGTACCCCATCTGGGACGCCGGGGTCCGCCTCGACCACAGCGTCCGCACGGTCACCCAGTGCCGCCAGGTGGCGGCGGGCGACCTCACCGCGGCCGTCGGGCTGCTCGACCTCACCGCGCTCGCGGGCGACGAGGAGCTCGTCGCGGCCGCCCGCTCCACGGTCGCCCACGACTGGCGGGGCAACGCGCGCAAGCGCCTCCCGCAGCTCGTCGAGGCCCTCGCGACGCGGTACGCGCGCCAGGGTGACCTCGCGCAGTCCATCGAGCCCGAGCTCAAGGAGGCCCACGGCGGCCTCCGCGACATGACCGTCCTCCTCGCGCTCGCCGAGGCGTGGCTCGCCGACCGACCGCACGGCGGGGTCGACGCGGCCCACGAGCTGCTCCTCGACGTGCGCGACGCCGTCCACGTCGTCACCGGCCGTGGTCGCGACCGGCTGGGCCGCGAGGACCACGACGCCGTCGCGGCGCTCCTCGGACACCCGGACGCCGACGACCTGCTGACCGCCGTGTCCGACGCCGGCCGGCTGATCGCCTACTCGCTCGACGGCACGGTGCGGCGAGCCGGGCAGTCGCAGCGGGCCCGGACCCTGCGCGTCGGCCCGCGCCGCCCCCAGATGACCCCGCTCGGGCACGGCCTGTTCGCGAGCGACGGGGAGGTCGTCCTCGGGTCGGCCCGGCTCGCCGAGACCGACGACGGGATGGCCCTGCGGGCTGCGGTCGTCGCGTCCCGGGCCGGCCTGCCGATCGCGCCGGTGACCCTCGAGAACCTCGCGGCCGCCGTCCCGGCCCTGCCGACCCCGTGGCCCCAGTACGGCCGCGACCTGCTCGGTGACCTGCTCGCCTCCGGACCGGGGCTCGTCACCGTCTGGGAGGGGCTCGACCAGGTCGGGATCATCGAGCAGTGGCTGCCCGAGTGGGCGGCCGTGCGCTCCCGCCCGCAGCGCAACGCCGTGCACCGGCACACCGTCGACCGGCACCTCGTCGAGACCGTCGTGCGCGCGGCCGGGCTCGTCCGGCGCACCTCCCGCCCGGACCTCCTCCTCGTCGGCGCGCTGCTCCACGACATCGGCAAGGTCCGCGGCAGCCACGACCACTCCGTCACCGGTGCCGAGGCCACCCGTACCGTCGCGACGCGCTGGGACTTCCCGCCGCGCGACGTCGACGTGCTCGTCACCCTCGTGCGCGAGCACCTCACCCTCATCGAGCTCGCCACCCGGCGTGACCACGAGGACCCCGCGACCGTCGACGCCGCGGTCGCGGCGGTCGACGGCGACCGGGAGGTCTTCGAGATCCTCCTCGCGCTCACCGAGGCCGACGCCTCGGCGGCCGGGCCGCTGGCGTGGACCGACTGGCGGGCCACCCTGCTCGAGCAGCTCGCCGTGGCGGTGCGGGCGCGCCTCGACGCGCCGCAGGCCGGGCCCGACGACGCGGCCGCGGGGGAGGAGACCGGCGTCCGGCGGGTCGACCCGGACGTCGCCGCGGCGGTGCGTGCCGGACGCCCCCAGGTCCACGTCGTGTCCGGCGGCGGGTCGCACCGGCTGGACATCGTCGACGTCGACCGGGTCGGGCTGTTCGCCGACACCGCGGGGCTGCTCGCCGCCGAGGGCCACACCGTGCGCACCGCGATCCTGCGCACCGTCGACGGCGTCGCCATCGACGAGTGGCACGTCGAGTCACCGTCCGGCGCGGTGCCCGACCCCGAGCGCATCGTCCGCGGCCTGGCCCGGCTGGGGCGCGGCGACCGCGGCCCGCTCCAGACCCTCGACCGCCGACGGGCGCACCTGCCGCGGCCGTCGGGGTCCTCGGGCATCGGGTCGCCGGGGCAGTCGCGCGCCCTCGTCGTCCCGGGCGCCAGTACCGAGGCGACGGTCCTCGAGGTGCGCGCCCAGGACCGCCCGGGGCTGCTCCACGAGCTCGGCGCGGCGCTCGCCGGGGCGGGCGTGTCGGTGCGTTCGGCCCACATCGCGACCTACGCGGGCCAGACCCTCGACACCTTCTACCTCACCGGCGCCGACGGGCTGCCGCTGCCGCCGGCCCGGGTCGCGCAGGCGGTCAGCCTCGTCATCGACACCTGCGACGGCGTCGGCCCGTCCTGAGGCCCCGTCGTCAGTCGTTAGGCTGTCCCGGTGTTCAACTCCCTGTCCGACCGGCTGACCGAGACCTTCCGCAACCTGCGGACCAAGGGCCGCCTCAGCGAGTCCGACGTCAACAAGACGGTCCGCGACATCCGGCTGGCGCTGCTCGACGCCGACGTCGCGCTGCCCGTCGTCAAGACGTTCACCCACAACGTCCGCGAGCGGGCCCTCGGGGCGGAGGTCAGCGAGGCGCTCAACCCCGCGCAGCAGGTCGTCAAGATCGTCAACGACGAGCTCGTCACCATCCTCGGCGGGGAGACCCGGGGGCTGCGGTTCGCCAAGCAGCCGCCGACCGTCATCATGCTCGCCGGCCTCCAGGGCTCGGGCAAGACGACCCTCGCCGGCAAGCTGGCCTTCTGGCTCAAGGAGCAGGGCCACACCCCGATGCTCGTCGCGGCCGACCTCCAGCGCCCGAACGCGGTCACCCAGCTCGAGGTCGTCGGCCAGCGGGCCGGCGTGCCGGTCTTCGCCCCCGAGCGCGGCAACATCGCCGGCCACGACGCGGTCGGCGCCGACATCGAGGGCACGCGCTCGCACGGCGACCCGGTCGCCGTGTCGCGCAACGGCATCGCCGAGGCCCGGGCCAAGCAGCACGACGTCGTCATCGTCGACACCGCCGGCCGGCTCGCCGTCGACGAGAACCTCATGCAGCAGGCCGCCGACATCCGCGCGGCCATCACGCCCGACGAGGTCCTCTTCGTCATCGACGCGATGATCGGCCAGGCCGCCGTCGAGACGGCCGAGGCCTTCCTCGAGGGCGTCGACTTCACCGGCGTCGTCCTCTCCAAGCTCGACGGCGACGCCCGCGGTGGTGCGGCGCTCTCGGTCGCCGAGGTCACCGGCCGGCCGATCATGTTCGCCTCCACGGGCGAGGGCGTGAAGGACTTCGAGGTCTTCCACCCCGACCGGATGGCCTCGCGCATCCTCGACATGGGCGACGTGCTCACCCTCATCGAGCAGGCCGAGAAGGCATTCGACCGTGCGCAGGCCGCCGAGATGGAGCGCAAGTTCCTCGCGGCCGAGGACTTCACCTTCGACGACTTCCTCCAGCAGATGGCGGCCATCAAGAAGATGGGCTCGCTGAAGTCGGTCCTCGGGATGATGCCGGGGATGGGCCAGATGAAGGCCCAGCTCGACGCCTTCGACGAGCGCGAGTTCGACCGCGTCGAGGCGATGGTCCGCTCGATGACCCCGTTCGAGCGCAACCACCCCAAGCAGATCAACGGCTCACGCCGCGCCCGCATCGCCAAGGGCTCGGGGGCCTCGACCTCCGAGGTCAACCAGCTCCTCGAGCGCTTCGGCGAGGCGCAGAAGATGATGAAGCAGATGGCCAAGGGCGGGATGCCCGGGATGCCCGGGATGCCGGGGATGGGTGCGGGGCCGGGCAAGCGCGGGCGCCAGCAGGCGCCGCAGCGCAAGAAGTCGAAGTCGGGCAACCCGGCGAAGCGGGCCGCCGAGGAGCGGGCCGCGGCGCAGCGGGCGTCCGAGCGGCCGGCGGGCGGGTCGAGCTTCGGCTCGGCGCCGGGCGCCGACCCCGCGGACTTCGACCCGTCCCAGCTGCCGAAGGGCTTCGAGAAGTTCCTCGGGAAGTGACCGCGAGCGCCCCGGGCGGGCTCAACACCCTGTCGGTCGGCACGGACGGGCCGCGGGTCGCCTTCCTGCACGGCCTGTTCGGGCAGGGCCGCAACTGGACCCAGGTCGCCAAGGCCCTCGCCGGACCGGACGGCACCGGCGCGCGCTGCCTGCTCGTCGACCTGCCCGACCACGGCCGCTCGCCGTGGTCGGAGGCCTTCTCCTACGAGGCCTACGCCTCGGCGGTCGCCGACACGCTCGCGGCGGTCGCACCGGGGGAGCGGTGGGTCGTCGTCGGCCACAGCCTCGGCGGCAAGGTGTCGATGGTCCTCACGCTCGCCCACCCCGAGCTCGTCGCGAGCCTCGTCGTCGTCGACATCGCCCCGAAGGACTACGGCGACCTCGACCGCTTCCGGGGCTACATCGACGAGATGCTCGCCCTGCCGCTGGCCGACCTGACGAGCCGGGCCGACGCCGAGGCCCGCTTCGCCGAGCCCGACCCCGGCGTCAAGGCCTTCCTGCTGCAGAACCTGCGGCGCTCCGGGACCGAGTGGTCGTGGCAGGCCAACCTCGCGCTCATCGCGGCCGACGCCGAGCGGGGCGCTGACTCCGACATCGCGGACTTCCCTGCGCTGCAGGCCGACCCGTGGGAGGGGCCGGTGGTCTGGCTGGTCGGCGGCGAGTCCGAGTACGTGCGCGACGCCGACGTCGCCGACATGCGGGCCCTGTTCCCGCGCACCCGGCTGGTCACGGTCAGGGGCGCGGCGCACTGGGTGCACACCGACCAGCCGGCCGTCGTCGTCGAGACCCTGCGCCGCGTCGTGGCGGCGTCCCCTCGTCGAGCATCCTGACGGGGAGTGCACGCTCGTCAGGGGTGGGGACCGACTCTTGCCTCCGTTCGTCGACCGGCCTACGATCCCGAGCAGACACACGGCGGGGCCGAGGAGTACTCATGAGCGGTGTCCACGTTCTTCATGTCATTCGCGCCGCGCTGGGTGCGACCACCTTGCTGCTGGCGATAGTGGTTCCCTCCGCCGCTGCGGCGACCCCTGACGCCGCCACCCCGGTCGGTGTGGGCGTCGTCGAGGCGCCGATGTACCTCGATTGCGGCGCCCTTCGCGGACAGGTGCGCAAGTACGCAGTCGACCATGCCTATTGCCCCGCTGCCGGCCGCACGTCCGGCGACGTCACGCCGCAGAACACCGTCTACGGCAACTGCGGCTCATCCTTCATCTACATCGAGGACCCGAACTGGACGTCGTCGACGGCGAGGTTCCGCTACGGCTTCTCATCCAGCAAGGGAATCGTGGTCTCGCGTAACCTGGCCGTGGGGTACTCGGGTGCACGTGGCCCGGGGGGCTTCAGTGACAGCGGATTCATGGCCTCCACGTCCTACAGCCACACCAGCGGCGAGCGGACGACCGGTTCCGGGTACCTCTACGCGACGCTGGGGGGCACGGTCACGTTGTTCTGGGGGGCGTCGTGCACACTGCTCCAGCCCACCGACGGTGAGTACATCAACTGATACGACCCGCCGGCCAGGGCGGGCACCGGCGCCCTTGGTGAGGTGACCCATGACAGCTCGCGAGGCCCTGCGCCGCCGGTTCCGTCCGCGCGCGGGCAGTACCGGGGCGTACGCCATGGAGATGCCCGTCCACCTCCTGCGCGCCCTGTACGTGCGTGACCACTGGGGTCTCGAGGTCACCGACCCGCCTCCGGCCCTGGGCCTCGCGAGGGACGAAGCCCTCGGTGGCGCCGAGCTCGCTCCCGTGTGGTCGGCGTGGTGGACCTGGCTGGTGGGGCTCGACGCCGCGGACCCGCGGTTGCTGGACCGGCCCGGCCGGCCGGCGCCGGGGTCGAGGTGCCCTCCGGTGTTCGCCGCCCTCCTGGACGACGACTCCGCCCGGGTGGGCGCCTGGACGACGTCCTGGCGCACCCGGTTCCGTGATGAGATCCTGCCCCGGGGGACCGGGGTCGAGCAGCGCCTGGCCGGTGAGCCATCGGGCGGGGACCCCGGCCGGCCCCTGTCCGTCGCGGTCCTGCCCGTAGACGGCCCCTGGCTGAGCTGGGTCGGGCCCTCCCGCCTCCTGGTCTCCCAGCACTGTCGAGAGGACCCCGAGCGGTATCTGGCCCGGGCCGCGGCCTCTCGACCGGACGCGGCGTAGCTGCGACGAAGACTGGACGCCGCGTCCGGGGGTCGATCATTCGCATTCGGCGGCGTCCGGGTCCGGGACGTCCTCGAGGCCGTGGACGGCGAGGACCGGGCTGCCGACGAGCCACAGCACCGCCAGGGCGGCGAGCCCGCCGCCGAGCGCGAGGGCCGGCCCCGTCCCCACGAGGCCGGCCAGCAGGCCGCCGAGCGCCGCACCGAGGGGCCGCACCCCGTAGTTGACGGTCGTGAACGCGCCCTGCACCCGGGCCCGGACGGCGTCGGGGATCGAGGCGACCATCACCGCGTTGACGTTGACGTCGAAGAGCATCACCCCGAACCCGGTGACCGCCTCGACGGCGGTGAGCACCGCGACCTTCGCCAGCTCCGGCCCGTGCGCGAACGGCAGGGCGACCGTCGGGAGGGTGAAGAGCAGTGCGCCGACCACCGCCGTCCGCCCGATGCCGACCCGACGCGCGAACCGGCCCGCGACGACCGCGCCGAGCAGGCCGCCGGCCGCTCCGATGCCGAGGGCGAGGCCGATGGTGCCCGCCGACAGCCCGAGCTCGCGGCTCGCGAAGACGACGAGCAGGGCCTGGACGACGAAGGTGAAGAGGTTGATCCACGACACGCAGCGCAGCAGCGGGGCGAGGAACGGGTCGCGCCACACGTGCCGCATCCCGTCGGCGAGCCGGCGCCGCAGCGAGGACCCGTCGTCCGGCGCCGGGGTGCGGTCGGGGACGTCGGCCGCCCGCAGCAGCGAGGCCGAGGCGAGGAACGAGAGGCCGTCGACGACGAGCGCGTACGGCGCGGTGAGCAGCTGGACGAGCCCGCCGCCGAGGGCGGGGCCGGCGATGAACGACCCCGACCGGGTCGCGCTGAACAGGCCGTTGGCCTCGACGTAGCGCTCGCGCGGCACGAGGGCGACGAAGAAGGGCTGCCACGCGGACCGGAAGAGGGTCGACCACGCCCCGAGGAGCAGCGCGACGGCGAGCAGGTGCGCGAAGGTCAGGCCGCCGAGCACGGCGGCGAGCGGCACGGTGAGCACGACGACGGCCCGGGCGAGGTCGGCGTTGACGAGCAGCATGCGGGGCCGCGGCCGGCGGTCGACCCAGGTGCCGACGAGCAGGGCGAGCAGGTTGGGCAGCCAGACGACGGCGGTGAGCAGCGCGACCCGGGACGCGCTCTCGTCGAGGACGGTGACGGCGACGAGGGGCAGGGCGAGCTCGGACACGCGGTCTCCGAGCTCGGAGACGGTCTGGGCGCCCCAGGCCGTCGCGAACCGCCGCCCGCGCCACAGGGCGCGCGCCGGGGGATCGGCGAGGACCGGCTCAGCCATCGAGCGGCGCCCCGGGCAGCAGGTGCTGGAGCACGTGGACGAGCCGGGCGCCCTCGGGCGCCGAGGAGGGGTCGTCCTTGCGCAGGACGTACGGGGCGACGAGCTGCTCCCACGCCGCGTCGAGCGCGAGCAGCTCCTCGCGGGTGACGAGCACACGGGTGCTGGAGCGCCCGGCGACCTCGAGCCACTCGCGGGGGAGGGTCGGCTCGACGTCGCGGTGCCAGTCGCCGACGACGTCGCCCTCGACCTCCTCGATGATGCCCGCCAGCGCCCGCCCGGCCTCGAGCGCGCCCGGCCCCTCGGTGGTCAGCCGGTAGCCGCGGCTCACCGCCTCCCACCACCGCTCGCGACCGGACCCCTGCGCCGGGGCGTCGCGCACCATCCCGTGCTCGGCGAGGTGGCGCAGGTGCCAGCTGGTCACCGAGGGCGTGGCCCCGACGAGCGGGGAGAGGCGGGTGGCGGTGGACGGTCCGTGCCGCTGGAGCTCGCCGAGGAGGCGCACGCGCACTGGGTGGGCGAGGGCGCGCATGCCCCGGGCGTCGAGCTCGAGGTCGCCGTACGGGTTGGCCATCGCGGCCTCCTTCCTGATCTGAGAGGACCGTATCGAGAGAGTTCTCTCACGTCAACGGCGGAGGCGTCGGACGCACCTCGCTAGGGTCGGGCCATGGCGTCGGTGCTGCACCTCACGGGTCCCGTCCTCGTCGGCCGCGACGAGGAGGTGCCCGAGGCCTGGGTGCTGGACGGCACGGTGACCTTCACCCGGCCGGTCGGTGACCACGACGTCACCACGCTCGACGGCTGGGTGCTGCCCGGCCTCGTCGACGCCCACTGCCACGTCGGGCTGGTCGCCACCGGCGCCACCGACGCCGCCACCGCGGAGGAGCAGGCGCGCACCGACCGCGACGCCGGCACCCTGCTCATCCGCGACGCCGGGTCGCCCAGCGACACCCGGTGGGTCGACGACCGTGGCGACCTGCCGCGCATCATCCGGGCCGGCCGGCACATCGCCCGCACCCGGCGCTACATCCGGAACTTCGCGTGGGAGGTCGAGCCGGAGGGCCTCGTCGAGCGGGTCCGGCTCGAGGCCCGCGCCGGGGACGGATGGGTCAAGCTGGTCGGCGACTGGATCGACCGCGACGCCGGCGACCTCACGCCGTGCTGGCCCGCCGAGGTGCTGGCGCAGGCCGTCACCGCGGCGCACGAGGAGGGGGCACGGGTGACCGCCCACTGCTTCGGCGAGCAGAGCCTCCACGACTTCGCCGCCGCCGGCACCGACTGCATCGAGCACGCGACCGGCCTGGTGCCCGAGAGCATCGAGGCCTTCGCCCGGCAGGGCATCGCCATCGTGCCGACGCTCGTCAACATCGACACCTTCCCGCAGATCGCCGAGCCGGCCCGCCAGAAGTTCCCCGAGTACCACCGGCACATGCTCGACCTGCACGCGCGCCGCTACGAGACCGTCGCCGCGGCGCGCGACGCCGGCATCCCGGTCTACGTCGGCACCGACGCCGGGGGGTCGCTGCCGCACGGCCTCGTCGGGCAGGAGGTCGAGCGGCTCACCCGCTGCGGCTTCTCACCCGTCGAGGCCCTCGACGCCGCGACGTGGGGGGCCCGGGCCTGGCTCGGCCGCCCGGCGCTCACCGAGGGCGCGCCGGCCGACCTCGTCGTGTACACGACGGACCCGCGGGTCGACGTGCGGGCGCTCTCGCACCCCGCTGCCGTCGTGCTCCGCGGGTCCGTCGTCCCCGGTTCCTGAGCCCCGGCCCTGCTGCCGGGTCAGGCGGGCTTGCCGGCGCCGGACTCCTCGAGCTCGGCGATCTCGGTGTCGAGCGCGGCCTGCTCGGCCCGGTGCGCGCGCACCGACCACGCGACGGCCGCGGCCCACACCGCGTAGAGGACGCCGTAGACGACCCAGCGGGTGCCCTCGGAGGCGTCGACCCAGTCGCTCTTGAGGATCGTCCGGGTGTTCGTCAGGACGATGATGCCGCCGACGGCCGAGCCGAGGACCCGCGGCGGGACGTGCCGGACCAGCCACGCGGCGATGGGTGCCGCGATGAGCCCGCCGACGAGCAGGGCGCCCACCCACGCGAAGTCGATGTCCTCCGACCCGAGGGCGAGGAGGAAGCCCAGGCTCGCGGCGACCGAGACGAGGAACTCGCTCGTGTCGATCGAGCCGACGACCTTGCGGGGCTCGAGGCGCCCGCTCGCGAGGATGGCCGGCGTGCCGACCGGGCCCCAGCCGCCACCGCCGGTGGAGTCGACGAAGCCGGCGACGAGCCCGAGCGGGGCGAGGAAGGTGCTGCGCAGCGGGTGGCCGAGGCGGTCGCGGCGCAGGCCCTTGACGGTGAAGCGGACGAGGACGTAGGCGCCGAGCGCGAGGAGGATGAGCGACATCAGCGGAGCGGCGACCGAGGTGTCGAGGCTCGAGAGGAAGGTGGCCCCGGCGAAGGCGCCGACCGCTCCCGGGATGCCGATGCGGAGCACGACCTTCCAGTCGACGTTGCCGAACTTCCAGTGCGAGGCCCCGGAGGCCAGCGTGGTGCCGATCTCGGCGAGGTGCACCGTGGCCGAGGCGGCCGCGGGGTTGGTGCCGATGGCGAGCAGCAGTGTCGTCGACGTGACGCCGTAGGCCATGCCGAGCGAACCGTCGACGAGCTGGGCACCCAGACCGACGAGGGCGAGGAGAACGAGACGCCGCATGGCGACCCCCTGCGAGTAGATAAAACCTAGTGGACAACTAGGAAATATAGGGATGGCCGGTGCGGTGCGCAAGCGGTTCCCGCGAACTCGTCGCGGCGGGCTCGGTGGCAGGATGCGGACGTGGACATCTCCGCCCGCGCCGACTACGCCGTCCGCGCCCTCCTCGTGCTCGCCGAGGACGCCGACGGTGACGTCGCCCACCCCGCCGACGAGCTGGCCCGCCGGGCCGGCGTGCCGGCCAAGTTCCTCGAGGCGATCCTCGGCGACCTCCGGCGGGCCGGCTTCGTCACGAGCCGCCGGGGGAGCCGTGGGGGCTACCTCCTCGCGCGCGACCCGCACGACGTCACGCTCGGGTCGGTGCTGCGGACCGTCGACGGGCCGCTCGCCGAGGTGCGGGGGCAGCGCCCGCACGAGACGCACTACGACGGAGCGGCGCAGCACCTCGCGACGGTGTGGGTGGCCGCGCGCGCCGCGCTGCGCGACATCCTCGACGAGACCACCCTCGCCGACGTGCTCGCCGGCGACCTGCCGGCGCACGTGCGCGCCCTCGCGGAGCCGCCGGAGGCCTGGCAGAGCCGCTGACCGCCCCGGACGTGCCGCGCTCAGGCCTCGGCTGCTGCGTACTCGTCGAGCGTCGGTGCCCACTGCCGCTGGATCATCCGGTGCACCGGCGTGCGGTGCACGGCCAGGAGGACGAGGTGCTGGCGCCGGACGTCGGTCGAGGTCCACTCGGCGCGCACACGGCTGCCGCCGCCCGCGTCGGGTGTGGCCCGGACCCAGCCGTCACCGCCGCCGCCGTAGCTCGTCTCGGTGAAGACCCAGCTCACGACGTCGGGGTGGGACCAGTCGTAGCGGCAGACGACCCAGACGGGCGAGTGCCGGCTGCCCTCGCGCGCCTCGGCCCAGTCCGGGCCGAGGCCCCGCAGCTCGTAGGTGGCCGGGTCGAGGGTGCGGTGCCACGTGCGCAGCCGCCGGTCGGTGAAGTCCGTGAACGCACGGCGCACCAGCTCCGGGGTCGCCGTCGTCCGCAGGTCGATGTGCACGTCATCCCCTGGGCCGGGGAGTCGCCCTGTGGCCCAGCCGTGTTCGCAGTGCGACGGCGCCGGGCCCCTCGAGCCGGTCCAGGGCCGCCGGCCGGCCGGTGATCAGGAGGAGGATCGCGCCGACGGGACCGACGACTTCGGGCCCCTCGCCGCGGAGCCAGTCGGCGTCGGTGGCGCAGAAGGAGTATCCGTCGAGCGGCAGGCGGCGGTTGACCGTCGCCAGCCACGATCGGCGCGTGTCCCAGCGGCGGGTCGCCGCGAGGGCGCTCGGGCCCGGACGCATCTGGAGCGGGAGCCCGAGCGGCACGGCGATGTCCTGGCCGTGGACGAGCGCGTCGGTCAGCGTCTCGAGCGGCGTGACGAAGGCGTTGTGCCGGTGGCGGCCGACCCCCGCCCGGATGCGCCGGACGATCTCGTCGTCGGTGGTGACGGCGGCGACGACGTCAGCCGACGAGCGGATGGTCCCGTTGAGGCCGGGGTGGCGCCACATCCGCGGGTGCCGGCCGACGAAGCCCAGGAGATCACCGAGGCCCTGTTCCTGGAGGGTCAGGTGGGCCGCGACGTGGCGCACCGTCCATCCGTCGCACAGGGAGGGATGGTCCCACTGCGCGGGCATGAGGCCCTCGAGGAGGTCGGCGGTCCGCGTGCGCTGGTCGTCGACACCCGCCCACAGGGCGTCGGTCTCGAGCGCGGTCAGCGGGCGCACGGGTCCTCCGTGGCTAGAATGGTCCTATTAACGAACCAATATAGTCCTATCAGCGAACCATATGAAGAGGGCCGATGGCCGACGAGCTGCCGACCAGCCTGATGATGTTCATCGCCTCGCGGGCCGCCGTCTCCCGCGTTCTCGGGGCCATCCACGCGGCCGGCCACGACGAGGTCACGATCGCCCAGGCGCGCCTGCTCATGGGTATCGACGAGGACGGCACCCGGCTGAGCGTGCTCGCCGACCGTGCCCAGGTCGCCAAGCAGACGGCCACCGCGCTGGTCGACAAGCTCGAGCGCGCCGGCTACGTCGAGCGGGTCCGCGACCCGGGCGACGGGCGGGCCCGCCTCGTGCGGCTCACCGGGCACGCCCATGCGCTCCTGCCGGTCGCGCGGGCCGAGGAGGAGCGCATCGAGACGGAGTGGGCCGAGCACCTCGGGCCGGAGCGGATGGCCGGCCTGCGCGACGCGCTCGAGGCCCTGCGCGAGGTCACCGACCCCTACCGCTGATCGGGGCGATTCGTCCACGGCCCGGCCCCTCTGGCAGAATCGAGCGCTGTACCCGTCCGGGCCCGCTCCCCGCGGAGCACCGGACCGGACGCCTACACACCGAGATGTCGGCTCCCCGCGCGATCCGTGCGCGGTCTCGCCGCGCTCACAATGCACAGGAGACCACCACCGTGGCCGTCAAGATCCGCCTCAAGCGCATGGGCAAGATCCGCGCTCCGTTCTACCGCGTCGTCGTCATGGACTCCCGCACCAAGCGGGACGGCCGGGCGATCGAGGAGATCGGCAAGTACCACCCCACCGAGGAGCCCTCGGTCATCCAGATCGACAGCGAGCGGGCCCAGTACTGGCTCGGCAACGGCGCGCAGCCGACCGAGGCCGTCGCCGCCCTCCTGAAGATCACCGGCGACTGGCAGAAGTTCACGGGCGAGCCGGGTGCCGAGGGCACCCTCAAGGTCGCCGAGCCGAAGAAGAGCAAGAAGGAGCTCTACGAGGCCGCCGTCGCCGCCGCCGGCAAGACCGCCGAGGACGGCTCCGCCGCCACGACGCCGCGCAAGAAGGCCGCCGCCAAGAAGGCCGAGCCCGAGGTCGCCGAGGCCCCGGCCGAGGAGGCCCCCGCGGCCGACGCCGCCGCCGACGAGGCGCCCGTCGCCGCCGACACCGACTCCGGTGAGGCTGCTGCGGAGTCCGTCGACGCCGACGCCGACAAGGCCTGACCGTGCTCGAGGAGGCTCTCGAGCACCTCGTCACCGGCATCGTCGACCACAAGGACGAGGTCCAGGTCCGTCGCAAGGAGCTGCGGCGCGGCGAGATCCTCGAGGTGCGCGTGCACCCCGACGACCTCGGTCGCGTCATCGGCCGCTCGGGCCGCACGGCCAGCGCGCTGCGCACCGTCATGGGTGCCCTCGCCGGTGGTCGCCAGGTCCGCATCGACATCGTCGACACCGACCGGGTCCGCTGACCCGCACCGCATCCGACGGCGGGGCCCCCACTCACGGGGTGCCCCGCCGTCGGCCGTTCTCCGAGAGGATGTCCGCGTGAGCGAGTCCACCGTCGTCGCCCGCATCGGCAAGCCGCACGGCCTGCGCGGCGAGGTGACCGTGCAGCTGCACACCGACGAGCCGGAGCGCCGGCTGGCGGTGGGGGCGGTCCTCGACACCGAGGCCACGTCGGGCTCCGGCGTGCCCCGCACCCTCACCGTCCGCTCGACCCGCGTGCACCGCGGCATCTGGCTCGTCGGCTTCGAGGAGGTCCCCGACCGCACGGGCGCCGAGGGGCTGCGCGGCACCCGGCTCGTCCTCGACGCCGACGCCCCGCCCGTCGCCGAGGACGACGGCGAGACCTACGCCGAGGACGACCTCGTCGGGCTCGCCGTGCACGACCCGTCCGGTCGCCGGGTCGGCGAGGTCGTGCGGCTGGTGCTCGGGTCCGCCCAGGACCGGCTCGCCGTCCGGCTCGACGACGGCCGGGAGGGCGAGGTGCCGTTCGTCGCCGCGCTCGTGCCGGAGGTCGACGTCGCCGGCGGCCGCGTGGTCGTCGACGCCCCGGACGGTCTCTTCGACCTCGAGGCCTGAGCATGCGCCTCGACGTCGTCTCGATCTTCCCCGGGTACCTCGCGCCGCTCGACCTCTCGCTCATCGGCAAGGCCCGCCGCGACGGCCTGCTCGACCTCCACGTCCACGACCTGCGCGACTTCACGACCGACCGGCACCGCACGGTCGACGACAGCCCGTTCGGCGGCGGGGCCGGGATGGTCATGAAGCCCGAACCCTGGGCCGCCGCCCTCGACCACGTGGTGCAGGACGGGACCACCGACGATGCCCCGGTGCCGCACCTGCTCGTCCCCGGCCCGGGCGGGGTGCCGTTCACCCAGGCGATGGCCCACGCGCTGGCCGCCGAGCCGTGGCTGGCCTTCGCGTGCGGCCGCTACGAGGGCCTCGACGAACGGGTCTACGACCACGCCGCCGAGCGGATGCCGCTCACCGTCGTCTCGCTCGGCGACTACGTGCTCAACGGCGGTGAGGTCGCGGTGCTCGCGATGGTGGAGGCCGTCGGGCGGCTGCTGCCCGGCGTCGTCGGCAACGCCGAGTCGCTGGTCGAGGAGTCGCACGAGGGCGGCCTGCTCGAGTACCCCGTCTACACCCGCCCGGCGTCGTGGGACGACTCCGGCACCGTGCGCGAGGTGCCGCCCGTGCTGCTCTCCGGCGACCACGCCGCCATCGCCGCGTGGCGGCACGAGCAGCGGGTGGCCCGCACCGCAGCCCGCCGCCCCGACCTCGCGGCCGCGTCGGCCACGGTCGCCGGACTCGACGACCTCGACGTGCGGGTCGCCGTCCCCGCCGACGCCGCCGAGCTGCTCGTCCTCCAGCGAGCCTGCTGGATGCAGGAGGGGCGCATCTCCGGCTCGTGGCACATCCCACCCCTCGAGGAGGCGCTCGAGGACGTCGTGCGCGGGCTGGGGGAGTGGACCACGTGGGTGGCGCGCGTGCCGTCCACGGACGGCTCGGGTCGGCTCGTAGGGTCGGTCCGCGGACGTGTGCGCCCCGACGACGCGTCGGTGTGGGAGACCGGACGGCTGATGGTGGCCGCCGACCTCCAGGGGCGGGGCCTCGGCCGTGCGCTGCTGGAGCTGGGGGAAGCCGGTGCGCCGCAGTCGGTCTCGACGTTGTGGATCAACACCGGCCGGGTCAGTGAAGCGAACATCCGCCGGTACAGGCGGGCCGGCTACCGGCTGGTGCCGGGCGAGGGTGCCTTCCCCGGCACCGTCGACCTCACGAAGCCCCGTCGCTGACCCTCAGGGCCGCAGGGAGGCACGGAGGTCGTCGGGCAGCAGCAGGGCCCGGCCGATGAGGCGCTCGGCCACGACGGCCGTCGTCGTCTGCGCGGCCATGATGCCGACGAGGACGAGCACCTGCGCGGCCGCGGCCTGGGCCGGCGTGCCGCCGCCGAGCAGCACCCCGATGAAGGCGCCCGGAAGGGTGACGACGCCGGCCGTGCGCACCTGGTCCAGGCCCGGGACCAGGGCCTCGGGCACCCGCCGGTGCACGACCTCGGCGACCGCCTGGGACCGGGTCAGCCCGAGCGAGAGCGCCGCCTCGTACTGGCCGTGCTCCTCGCGCAGCGCCGCGAACGCGCGCCGGCAGGTCAGGGTGTGCCCGTTCATCGTGTTGCCGGCGATGATGCCGACGACCGGCACGAGGGCCAGCCCGGTCGGCGGCACCGTGCGGGTCGCCAGCACGACGAGGACGACCGGCAGCAGGCCGGCGAGCATCGCCAGGGTCGCCCACGGCCAGGCGGCGGGCGCCTCGACGCGGCGGACGGTGGTGACGACCGCGATCGTGAACATCACGCAGAGCAGGAGCACCGAGAGCGCGAGCGAGCGCACGACGGTGGTGATGACGAGCGCGGCGAGGCCGAGCTGGCCGATCGCGCGGGCCATCGAGAGCACGGGGGAGGCGGGGCGGGGCAACCTCCCGAGGAGGTACATCGCGACCGTGACGCCGAGCAGCAGCACCACCGCGAGGGCGACGGGCAGCCCGGGGTCGATCGTCACGGGCGCAGCCTAGGGCCGGGGCGCCCGGTCGATTTCGCCGGGCCGCGCCCCTCTGGCAGACTGGGGCGCTGCGTCCACCCGACGAACGGCCCCCGCCACAGGGGGAGTGCCCCGGACCCCGGTCCGACCACGGCATGAGGCCCGGAGGGACGCGACGAACCCCGTGCAGCACCCGAGAACCGCGGATGACCTGTGGCAGCCCGCGAGAAATGGAACCACCATGCAGCGTTTCGACGAGATCGACCGCGCGTCGCTCAAGAGCGACATCCCGGCCTTCCGCGCCGGCGACACCGTCAAGGTCCACGTCAAGGTCGTCGAGGGCACGCGCTCGCGCATCCAGGTCTTCCAGGGCGTCGTCATCCGCCGCCACGGTGGGGGCATCGGCGAGACCTTCACGGTCCGCAAGGTCTCCTTCGGCGTCGGCGTCGAGCGCACTTTCCCGCTCCACACCCCGATCGTCGACAAGATCGAGGTCGTCACCCGCGGCGACGTCCGCCGCGCCAAGCTCTACTACCTGCGCGACCTGCGCGGCAAGGCCGCCAAGATCCGCGAGAAGCGCGACACCCCGGCGAACGCCTGAGAGGCCTGCCGGCCACCCGGGCGCCCCGTCCGGCACGGGGGACTACCCTCGACGGAGTGAGTGCCCGACCCGCCACCGACCCGGTGCCCGCCCCCGTGGCGGCCACCGGGTCGCGGCGTCCCGGGCCGCTCGTCGTCCTCGCCGTGGGGGTCATCACGGCAGCACTCGTGCGGGGGTTGCTCGTCGAGTCGTACCACGTCCCGTCGGCCGCGAACGCGCCGACCTTCGAGCCAGGAGACCGCGTGCTCGTCCTCAAGACCGACCGCCGGGCCGAGGCGGGTGACGTCGCGCTCGTCGACGACGACGGCGCCCTGCGCCTCACCCCCTCCACCGACCTCGTCGGCACCGGCGCGCACGTCGTCGGCACGGTCGTCTGGCGGTTCTGGCCGCTCGACCGGCTCGGCCCGGTGAGCACGTCCAGCGCCCCGGTCGCGCCGTGAGCGCCCCCGAGCGCACCCACGGCAGCGAGCCGGAGGGCACCGAGGAGCCCGCGGTGGAGGGCCCGCGGCCCGGGCGGTCGGCGGGGAGCCTGCTCGTCGGCGCGGTCAAGGAGATCGCCCTCGTCCTCGTCATGGCGATGGTGCTCTCCTTCGTCGTCAAGACCTGGCTCCTGCAGGCCTTCTTCATCCCCTCGGGGTCGATGGAGGACACCCTCCTCGTCGGCGACCGGGTCGTCGTCTCGAAGCTGACCCCAGGCCCGTTCGACCTCAAGCGCGGCGACGTCGTCGTCTTCGAGGACCCGGGCGGCTGGCTCGGCGAGGTGCCCCCGACCCCGCGCACCGGGGTCTCCGGCGCCGTCCACGAGGCGCTCGTCTTCGTCGGCCTGCTCCCGAGCGAGTCCGAGGACCACCTCATCAAGCGGGTCGTCGGCCTGCCCGGCGACCACGTCGTCTGCTGCGACGCCCAGCGCCGCCTCAGCGTCAACGGCACCCCGCTCACCGAGCCGTACCTCAAGCCCGGCGACCAGGCGAGCTCGGTGACGTTCGACATCACCGTGCCGACCGGCCGGGTGTGGGTCATGGGCGACCACCGCTCCGACAGCGAGGACTCGCGCTTCCACGACGACGCCGGCGACGGCAGCGACGGGTCGGTCCCGATCGCGCGGATCACCGGACGGGCCGTGGCGGTCGTCTGGCCGTTCTCCCGCTTCGGGTGGCTCTCGGACCACCCCGACACTTTCTCGGGCGTGCCCGCGCGCCCGCCGGCGAAGTGAGCCCGGCGCCCCGCTCGAAGCGCCCGACCCTGCGGGTCGAGCGCGCCCTCCAGCGCGACGGCCACCGGGTGCTCGCGGGGATGGACGAGGTCGGTCGCGGTGCGCTCGCCGGGCCGGTGACGGTCGGGGTCGTCCTCATCGACGAGACCTGTCGCAGCGCGCCGCAAGGGGTCCGCGACTCCAAGCTGCTCCAGCCGCACGCCCGCGAGGCGATGGTGCCGCGCATCGAGCGCTGGGCCCTCTGCCACGCCGTCGGCCACGCCAGCGCCGCCGAGATCGACGACATCGGCATCATCGCCGCGCTCCGGCTCGCGGGGACGCGGGCCCTCGCGGCGTGCGGGGTCCGGCCCGACCTCGTCATCCTCGACGGCAACCACGACTGGCTCACCGCGCCCGAGGACGTCGGTCTGCTCGCCTTCGCGCACGAGTCGGCCGTGACGACCCCGCCGGTGACCACGATGATCAAGGCCGACCTCAAGTGCTCGTCGGTCGCGGCGGCGTCGGTGCTCGCGAAGGTGACCCGTGACCGCATCATGGTCGAGCTCGGCGGCCACGAGGAGCACGCCGTCTACGACTGGGTCGGCAACAAGGGATACGCGGCACCCGAGCACATGGACGCCCTGCGCGTCCGCGGACCGTCGGTGTGGCACCGGCGCTCGTGGCGGCTGCCCGGCACGATGGACGATGATGGGCCGGTGCCCGAGACCGCCGAGACGACCGTGACCGACCTGACGAGCGTGGGGGAGCGATGAGCTCGGAGGACCTCGAGAAGTACGAGTCCGAGGCCGAGCTCGCGCTGTACCGCGAGTACCGCGACGTCGTCGGCCTCTTCAGCCACGTCGTCGAGACCGAGCGCCGGTTCTACCTCTGCAACTCGGTCGACGTGAAGGTCCGCAGCGACGGCGGCGAGGTGTTCTTCGACGTGACGATGCACGACGCCTGGGTCTGGGACATCTACCGGCCGGCGCGGTTCGCCAAGACCGTCCGGGTCGTGACGTTCAAGGACGTCAACGTCGAGGAGCTCGCCAAGTCCGAGCTCGAGCTGCCGAAGGGCGAGTTCTGACCCGCTGAGGGTGTGCCGGCGAGCGTCCCGGCTCAGCGGGCGCCGGGCTCGTGGACGAGCTTGGTGTTGACGAACTCGCGGATGCCGAGCGTCCCGAGCTCGCGGCCGGTGCCCGAGCGCTTCGTCCCGCCGAACGGCAGGTCGGCCATCGATCCCTGCATCGCGTTGACCCACACCATCCCGGTCTCGAGCCGGGCGGCGACGTCGGCGGTGGCGTCGGGGTCGCTGCCGAAGACGGCGCCACCGAGCCCGAACGGCGAGGCGTTCGCGACGGCCACCGCCTCGTCGGCGTCGGCGACCCGGTGCACGACGGCGACCGGTCCGAAGAGCTCCTCGTCGAAGGCGCGCATCCCCTCCGTGACCCCGGTGAGCACGGTCGGGGTGACCCAGGCCCCGGGTCGGTCGGGTCGCTCGGCGCCGCCGACGACGGCCGTGGCACCGTGGTCGAGGGCGTCGCGCACCTGCTCGACGAGGCGCTCGGCGGCGGCCTCGGACGAGAGCGGGGCGAGGGTGGTCGCGGGGTCCGCGGGGTCGCCGGGGGAGAGGGCGGCCAGCGCCGCGGCGAACCGCTCGAGGAAGGCGTCGTGGACGGCGTCGACGACGAGGAAGCGCTTGCCGGCGTTGCAGGCCTGCCCGCAGTTCTGCATCCGGGCGTTGACGGCGTGCTTGACGGTGCGCTCGAGGTCGGCGTCGTCGAGGACGATGAACGGGTCGGAGCCGCCGAGCTCGAGGACGACCTTCTTGAGGTGGCGCCCGGCCTCGGCCGCGACGGCCGAGCCGGCCCGCTCGCTGCCGGTGACCGAGACGCCGGCGACCCGGGGGTCGGCGACGGCGGCGGCGACCTGGTCGTCGGTGGCGAGGAGGACCTCGTACGCGCCCTCGGGGAGGCCGGCGTCGCGCCAGACCTCGGCCGCCGCGAGGGCCGATCCGGGGCACTGGGGCGCGGGCTTGACGAGCACGGTGTTGCCGGCGAGGAGGTTGGGGGCGGCGAGCCGGACGGCCTGGTAGTGGGGGAAGTTCCACGGCATCACCCCGAGGAGCACCCCGATCGGCTCGTGGCGCAGGGTCGCGCGTCCGCCGTGGCGCGGGGTGAACACCTCGTCGGCGAGCATCGCCGGGCCGTCCTCGGCGTAGTAGGCGCAGATGTCGGCGACGAGCCCGAGCTCGCCGAGGGCCTCGCGGGTGCGCTTGCCCATCTCGCGGGTGACGGCGGCGGCGAGGGTCTCGCGCCGCTCGGCGAAGAGCTCGCCGGCGCGGCGGACGACGGCGGCCCGCTCGGCGAGGAGGGTGGCGCGCCAGGTGCGGTGGGCCGCGTGGGCCCGGGCGAGGACGGCCTCGACCTCGGCATCGGTCGCCGTGGGGTACTCGGCGACCTGCTCGTTCGTCGCGGGGTCGACGACGCGGTAGGCGCTCATCCTGGGGGCTCCTCGGGGTCGGCGTGCGGTCGGGGCTGGTCCGTCGACTCTCGCACGGTCGCCCGCGCGGCGGGACGACCCGGTCGGGGGGTTCGGGCGGTGGTCGGCCCCCCGTCGTCCACAGGCGGGGCCTCGCGGGCCGTCGTCCACAGATGCCCTCGCGGGGGTGCCGCCGGGAGGGGTCCGGCCGGTTGGCTCGGGGCATGGACACGACGACGGGAGGCCGGCCGCCCGGCCCGCGCGCCGGCCTCGGCCGCTACGGCGAGGACCTCGCGGCGCGCTACCTGCGCGAGCGGGGGATGCAGGTGCTCGAGCGCAACTGGCGGTGCGAGCACGGTGAGGTCGACATCGTCGCCCTCGACGCCGGCTGCCTCGTCGTCTGCGAGGTGAAGACGCGCTCGGGCACCGGCTTCGGCGAGCCCGTCGAGGCGGTCACGGTCGCCAAGGCGATGCGGCTGCGCCGGCTCGCCGCCGCCTACGTCCGCGACCGTGGCGGGCACCCGGGCGGCCTGCGCATCGACGTCGTCGGCGTCCTCTGTCGTCGCGGCGCCCCGCCGGAGGTCCGGCACGTCGTCGGGGTCGGGTCGTGACGTTCGGGCTCGGGCGCACCCGCGCGGTCGCCCTCACCGGCCTCGTGGGCACGCTCGTCGACGTCGAGGCGCACATCGGGCAGGGGCTGCCGTGCTTCACCGTCGGCGGGCTCCCCGACACCGCCTGCGGCCAGGCCCCCGACCGGGTGCGCTCGGCGGCCGCGAGCTGCGAGGTCCCCGTGCCTCCGCACCGGGTCACGGTCAACCTCTCGCCGGCCTCCATCCCCAAGCGGGGGTCGGGGTTCGACCTCGGCATCGCCGTGGCCGTGCTCGCCGCGGCCGGGGTCCTCGGCCGCGACGAGGTGCAGGACGTCGTCCACCTCGGCGAGCTGGCGCTCGACGGTCGGCTCCGCGGAGTGCGCGGCGTGCTCCCGGCGGTCCTCGAGGCCGCCCGCCGTGGGGTGCGGCACGTCGTCGTGCCCGGCGAGAACGTCGCCGAGGCCCAGCTCGTCCCCGGAGTCACGGTGCACGGGGCCACCTCGCTCGCCGAGGTCGTCCGCTGGTACCGGGAGGCCGCGGAGGGGGTGGCGCTGCCGGTGGCGCCGCGGCAGCCGGGGCGGGTCGGGCCGACGGTCCCGGGGGTCGACCTCGCCGACGTCGTCGGGCAGCCGGAGGCCCGGGCCGCCCTCGAGCTCGCGGCCACCGGGGCGCACCACGTCCTCATGACCGGGCCGCCCGGGGTCGGGAAGACGATGCTCGCCGAGCGCCTCGTCACCGTCCTACCGCCGCTGAGTCGCGAGGAGGCCCTCGAGGTGCACGCGGTCCGCTCGCTCGTCGCCCCGGTCGGCGAGGTCGCCGTGCTCGAGCGCACGCCGCCCTTCGTCGCCCCGCACCACTCCACCTCGCTCGCCGCCCTCGCCGGCGGCGGATCCTCCACGGTGCTGCCCGGCTCGGTGTCGCAGGCCCACCACGGCGTCCTCTTCCTCGACGAGGCCCCCGAGTTCCGCAGCTCGGTGCTCCAGGCGCTGCGCCAGCCGCTCGAGTCCGGCGAGGTGGTCATCGGCCGCTCGCGGCAGGTCGTGCGCTACCCGGCGCGCTTCCTCCTCGTCCTCGCGGCCAACCCCTGCCCGTGCGGGATGGCCTTCGGCAAGGGGGTCGAGTGCACCTGCGAGCCGCGGGCCGTCCGCGGCTACCTCGGCAAGCTCTCGGGTCCGCTGCTCGACCGGGTCGACCTGCGGGTCCACGTGCCCCCGGTGCGGCGGGCCGCCTTCGCCGAGGAGGCCGGCGAACCGAGTGCCGCGGTCGCGGCCCGGGTCCTCACCGCCCGGGCCGCCCAGGCCGACCGGTGGTCCGCGGGTGGCTGGGCGGTCAACGGGCTCGTCCCGGGCCACGTGCTGCGCCGCCCGCCATACCGGCTGCCCGCGGCCGTCACCGTCGCGGTCGACCACGCCCTCGACGCCGGCCGGCTCACGCTCCGCGGCTACGACCGGGTGCTGCGGGTGGCGTGGTCCGCGGCCGACCTCGGGGGTCGTACCGTCCCCTCGCGCGACGACGTCGCCACCGCCCTGACCCTGCGGCGGTCCGAGGGCGTGGTGGCGGCGTGAGCGCCCGCGTGCCCCCGCTCGAGCGCGACGACCGCTGGGCCCGGGTCGGGCTGTCCGCGCTCGTCGAGCCGGGGAACGGACGCATCGTGCGCTCGCTCGCGGCGGTCGGGGGAGCCGAGGCGCTGGCCGCCGTCCGCGAGCGGCGCGCCGGCTCACCCGAGCTCTACGTGCGCCTCGAGGGCTTCGACCTCGAGGAGATCGCCCGGCGGGTCCGCGCGTGCGGCGCACGCGTGCTCGTCCCCGGCGACCCGGAGTGGCCCGACGCGCTCGACCGGCACCGCCACCCGCCGTACTGCCTCTTCGTGCGCGGCGACCCCGACCTCGCGCGTCTCTCGGAGCGTGCGGTGTCCGTCGTCGGGTCGCGGGCGGCGACCCACTACGGGCTGCGCGTGGCCGCCGAGATCGGCGAGGGCCTCGCCGCCCGCGGCTGGACCGTCGTCAGCGGGGCCGCGTTCGGCATCGACGCCGCCGCCCACCGGGGTGCGCTCGCCGCCGAGGGCTCGACCGTGGCCGTCCTCGCGTGCGGTGTCGACGTCCCCTACCCCCGTGCCCACGAGCGGCTCATCGACGCCGTCGCCGTGGCCGGTGCCGTCGTCAGCGAGGTGCCGCCGGGGTCGGACCCGATGCGCGGCCGCTTCCTCGCGCGCAACCGGATCATCGCCCTGCTCGGCCGGGCGACGGTCGTCGTCGAGGCCGGGCTGCGGTCCGGGTCGCTGTCGACGGCCCGGGAGGCCCGCGACCACCACCTGCCGGTGGGCGCCGTCCCGGGGCCGGTCACGAGCGCGACGTCGGCCGGGTGCCACGAGCTGGTCCGCGAGACGGACGCGGTCCTCGTCACCGACGCCTCCGACGCCGCCGAGCTCGCCGCCCGGATCGGCGACGAGCTCGGACCCCGCCGGGCGGCCCCTCCGCTGCCCACCGACGCCCTCGACCCCGTCGAGTACGCGGTCTGGGCCGCGGCCCCGGTGCGGCGCCGGGCGACCCCCGAGCGGCTGGCCGTCCTCGCGGGCACCGACCCCTCCCGTGTCCCGACCGCGTTGGCCGTCCTCGAGGCGATGGGCCTGGTCGACGTCGAGGCCGGCCGCTGGCGCAAGACCCCCGTGGGCGCCCTCGGCCGGGGCGGGCCGGCGACCTGACCCGGCGCCGACGCCGAGCCGGCCTGCGGGGTCGGCCGGCGGCTGCCCCGACCTGCGGGAACACCGTCGGCACCGACATGGACGAACGGCCATTCCTGCGGCGGTTCTCGTTGCGTCCCGCACGGCGCGGTGCGACGGTGTCGTGGTGACCGTCGTCCGCCATGAGGTGCTGTCCGCCTTCGAACGCCACCTGCGTTCCGAGCGCGGCCGCTCCGAGAACACCGTGCGTGCCTACACGCGCGACGTGGGCGCGTTCCTCGACGAGGTCGGGGCCGACGACGACGCGGCACTGCGGGCCGTCACCCTCGCCGACCTGCGCGGGTGGCTGGGCGCGGTGGCGCGCGGCGGCGCGGCCCGCTCCACGGTGGCCCGGACCTCGGCCTCCCTCCGCACCTTCTTCCGGTGGTGCGAGCGCACCGGCCGGGTCGAGCACGACCCGTCGCTGCGGCTCGCCGCCCCGAAGCGCCGGCGCACCCTGCCGCCGGTCCTCGCGCAGCGCTCGGCCGCCTCGCTCCTCGACGTCGCCGCACTCGCCGCGGACGACGACGACCCCGTCCACCTGCGCGACCGCGCGGCTCTCGAGCTTCTCTACGGCACCGGCATCCGCGTCGGTGAGCTCGCCGGGCTCGACGTCGACGACGTCGACCTCGACCAGCGCGTGCTGCGCGTCGTCGGCAAGGGCGACAAGGAGCGGCGCGTTCCTTTCGGCGTCCCGGCGCGCGAGGCCGTCCTCGAGTGGCTGGCCCGCGGGCGTCCGGCCCTCGCCACGGCCGGCAGCGGCCCGGCCCTGCTGCTCGGCCGCCGCGGCCGGCGGGTCGACCCCCGCCAGGTGCGCGAGGCCGTCCACCGGCTGCTCGCGCACGTCCCCGACGCCCCCGACCTCGGCCCGCACGGGTTGCGGCACAGCGCCGCCACGCACCTCCTCGAGGGGGGAGCCGACCTGCGCATGGTCCAGGAGCTGCTCGGCCACGCGTCGCTCGCGACGACCCAGATCTACACCCACGTCTCCGTCGACCGCCTCAAGCGGTCCTTCGCCCAGGCCCACCCCCGTGCCTGACCCCCACGACGGCGGCGGCGACCCGGCCGCGGACGCGCGCTACTCCGAGTGGATCTCCGAGGTCCGTCGGCTCTACGTCGAGCCCAAGGGGCCGGCCGAGCTGCACGTCCCGGCCGAGCTCGAGGACGACACCCCCGAGCCTCGAGCGCGCGGCCGCGGACGCCTCCTCGGCCGTCGCCGGCACCAGGCGCCGGAGGAGGTCGTCGCTCCGGTGGCGCCCTCGCCGGCGCACCCGAGCCTCGCGGACCTCATCAACGCCCAGCCGTCGGCCGCGCCCACCGAGGCGCACAGCGCGCCGGCGCCGGACCCCCGGCCCTACAACCTCGAGCCGGTGCCCGCCGACGAGGTCCTTGCCGAGGTCGTGGTCGAGGACGAGGCGCCGCACGACGAGGTGGCGCTCGCCGACGACGTGTCTGCCGAGGTCGTGGTCGAGGACGAGTCGCCGGTCGACGAGGTGGCGCTCGCCGACGACGTGTCTGCCGAGGTCGTAGTCGAGGACGAGTCGCCGGCCGACGAGGCGCCGAGCGGGTCCTCCTGGTGGGACGACGCGCTCGCGACCGATGCGCCGACCGCCGACGACGACGAGCCGGAGGCGGCGCGTCCTGCCGCGTCCTCGGTGCTCGCCGACGACCCGTCCTGGACCGTCGACACCGTCGCCGAGGTCGAGGCGGAGGACGACCCCGGGTTCCGCGCCTGGCCCGCCGAGCCGGTGGCCGACGGCGAGCCGGTGGACGACGAGCCCGTCTTCGAGGCCTGGCCGGTGACCGTCGACGAGGCCACCGCGGCCACGGACCACGAGGCGACGACCCCCGTGGACGACACCGAGAACCGGCCTGCCCCCGAGGCGCCGCACCGACGGTCGTGGTGGGACGAGGGCGAGCTGGCCGAGGACGACGAGGCCGACACCGCCGCGGCGGAGATGGACCCCGAGCCGGACGCGGACACGCTCGCGACCCCGGCCGCCCCGGCCGCGCCGGAGCCGCCGGCCGAGGACCCCGCGCCCCGCCGCGGAGACCGACACCGGGCCTCCGGCCGCGGCAGCGGCCGGTCCTCGCGCCGAACGGGTCGCTCCGCCGCGCCGGCCCCCGCCGAAGACCCCGCACCCCACGTCTCGGGTACTCCTGCCGAGACCTTCGCCGCGGCCCTGCTCGCCGCCGAGGCCGAGCAGGGCGACGGGGCCCAGCAGGCCGACGTGCCCGAGCGCCCCGAGCGGGCCCAGGGCCACGACGCGCCCCTGAGCCGCGCCGAGACCCGCGCGGCGGCCCGCCGGGCCGAGCGCGCCCGCACCGCCCGCCGTCGTCGCGCGCTCGTCGCGGCCATCGTCCTGCTCGTCGTCGTGGCGGCGGCGTGGTGGGTCCTGCGGCCGCACGCGACGGCCTCGGCCGACACGACCACCGCGCAGCACGCGGCGGCCGTCCTGCTCCACTCCCCGCACGGCGGCGGCCCGCTGCTCGGCTGACCCGGAGCGCGGGCCCGGCCGGAGGAGCGCGCCCTCGGTCCCGGTGCGAGCACCACCTCACGGCCCGGGTCCCGTCGGGAGCAGCCGGACCCTCCCACCACCGGTGAGCAGCGGGAGCGGGTCGAGGTAGCCGACCCCGCGCCGGGCCCCGAGGTGGAGGCAGGCCGCCGACCCGCAGTGCGAGCCGGCCGACCGCTCGAGGGTGCCGAGCACGTCCCCCGCCGCGACCGCGGTGCCGGCGCCGACGGACGCCGCGACCGGCTCGTAGGTGCTGCGCAGCCCGTCGGAGTGCGTGACGGTGACGGTGCCGCGCCCGGCGACCACGCCCGCGTGCGTCACCGTCCCGGCCTCGACCGCGCGCACGACCGCGCCCGGTGCGGCCGCGAGATCGAGGCCGCGGTGACCACGACCCCACGACGACAGCGGGGCGTCGAAGGGCCGGACCACCCGGGGCACCGGCGCCAGCGGCCAGCGCCAGCGCGCCGCGGGGGAGGGCGGCGGGCGGGACCACCCTGGCCCGGCCCGGGGCGCCGCAGCCGACGGGGCCGCCGGGCCGGCGAGCAGGAGCCCGCCCCCGGAGCCCCTCGCGTCGAGCGCGACCCAGGGGCCGGCGAGCCCGACGGCGGCCAGGGCGGCCAGGGCGGGGAGGAGACGGGGCCCGGTCATGCCCCGACCCTCGCCGCTCGGCCGGTCGGGCCGCGACCCCCGACCCGGCGCCTGTGGACGGCGTCGAACCCGGGGCCCCCTGTGGACGAACGAGCCGGCGCCCGACGACCGGGCGGTCAGCCCGCGCGCAGCGCCTCGAGGCGCCGGCACGCCTCGTCGAGGACCTCGTCGCGCTTGCAGAAGGCGAACCGCACGAGGGACCGGGACGCCTCCAGGTCGTCGTGGAACGCGGACGCCGGCACCCCGACGACCCCGGCCCGGTCCGGCAGCTCGAGGCAGAACGTCTCGGCATCGACCACCCCGAGCGGCGCGGCGTCGGCGAGGACGAAGTAGCCGCCCTCGGGGACCGGCACCGCGAACCCGGCCGCCCGCAGCCCCGCCACGAGCCGGTCGCGCTTGCCGGCCATCGAGGTCGCGAGACCGGTGAACACCGCGTCCGGCAGCCCGAGCCCCACCGCGATCGCCGGCTGGAACGGCCCCGAGCCGACAAAGGTCAGGTACTGCTTGACCCCGCGCACCGCCGCCACCGCCTCGGCCGCGCCGGTCACCCACCCGACCTTCCACCCCGTCGTCGCGAACGTCTTGCCGCCCGAGGAGATCGCGAGCGTCCGCTCCGCCATCCCCGGCAGCGACGCCATCGGCACGTGCGGCCGCCCGTCGAAGGTCAGGTGCTCGTACACCTCGTCGGTGACCACCCACGCGTCGTGCTCGCGGGCGAGCGCGGCGACGAGCTCGAGCTCCTCGCGGCTGAAGACCTTCCCCGTCGGGTTGTGCGGGGTGTTGAGGAGGACCAGCCGCGTGCGCTCGGAGAACGCCGCGCGCAGCGATGCCTCGTCGACCCTGAAGTCCGGGAACCGCAGGAGGGAGGTGCGCCGCACCCCGCCGGCCAGCGCGATCGTCGCCGCGTAGCTGTCGTAGTACGGCTCGAACGTCACGACCTCGTCGCCCGGCCGGACGAGCGCCAGCACGACGGCCGCGATGGCCTCGGTCGCCCCGACCGTCACGAGCACCTCGCGGGCGGGGTCGACCCGCAGCCCGTAGAACCGCTCCTGGTGCGCGGCGACCGCGTCCCGCAGCTCGGGGACCCCCGGCCCCGGCGGGTACTGGTTGCGCCCGGAGCGGATCGCCTCGACCGCGGCGTCGAGCACCTCGCGGGGTCCGTCGGTGTCCGGGAACCCCTGACCGAGGTTGACGGCGTCCTTCTCGAGCGCCAGCTGCGTCATCGTCGCGAAGATCGTCGTCCCGAACTCGGTCAGCGCGGGGTGGCCGGGGATCGAGGGCATGGCTCGCAGGCTACGCGGGCGAGGGCTCGTCCTCCGGCCCCTCCACCGCGTCGGCGTGGGCGATGTGGTCGAGCTGGCGCCACACGAGCAGCAGCGTGACCCCGGACCCGACGAAGGCGAACCAGAACGGCGCCGCCGGGCCGAACCGTTCGGCGATGACGCCGCCGAGGAACTGCCCGACGAGCAGACCGCCGACCAACCCCACCCAGTAGACCGACCCGACCCGGCCCTGGTACTCCTGCGGCGTCGCGCGCTGGCGCACCGCCGAGGAGAGCGAGCCCCAGACGAACGCGTAGGCCCCGAAGACGACCATGATGGCCACCGCGAGGACCCACACGGTCGTCAGCGCGAGGGCGAGGTGGGTGACGACCTCGAGGAGCAGGCAGGCCTTCATGAGCGCGGCGAGAGGGATCCGCCGCTCCAGCCACCCGTACGAGAGGACCGAGGCGATGCCGCCGACCGCGGAGGCCGTCGTCAGCAGGCCGAAGCCGATCGAGTCGACCCCGAGCCGCTCCTGGGCCCAGTAGACGAGGACGCCCCACGGCGCACCCCACGTGATGTTGAAGACGAGGATGACGACGGTCAGCGTGCGGACCGGGGCGTTGTGCGCGATCCACCGTAGGCCGTCAACGATGTCGCGCCCCACGTGCTGGTCCGGCCGCTCGCGCTCCATCCGCGGCAGGCGGACCCGTGCGAAGAGCCCCACCGCGAGCAGCAGCGACAGCGTCTGCACCCCGAACGGCACCGCCGAGCCGAGGGCGAACAGCGCCGCGCCGACGGCCGGCCCGACGAGCTGGTTCGCGACGAGGAAGCCCGACATCTGACGCGCGTTGGCGAGGCCGAGGTCGGCGGGCGCGACGATCATCGGGAGGATGGCCCGCCAGCCGGTGTCGGCGAAGACCTCCGCGGTGCCGACGAGCAGCAGCAGCCCGAGGAGGAGCCCGATCGACAGCACCCCGGTGAGCAGGGTGGCCACGAGCACGGCGAGGACGACGACGCGGGCGACGTTGGCGGCGATGACGACCCGCCGCCGGTCGACCCGGTCCGCGACCGCGCCGGCGTAGAGACCGACGACGAGCCCGGGCAGCCGCTGGACGACCGCGGCGGCGGCGATGAGGACGGGGGAGCGGGTCTGGCTGGCCACGAGCAGCGGGCCGGCCGCGAGGGCGATGCCGTCACCGACCTGGCCCACCCACGAGGAGGCGAGGTTCCACCGGAACGCCGTGCCCATCCGCGGCGGGGCGATGGCGTCGAGGATCCGGCTCACGAGGTCGAGACGCTACCCCCGCCCGCCGACCGGCGCGCGGGGGTGTGCGCGCCCGCCGGACGTCCTCGCCGATTTCCGCAACCGGCCCCCTGAGACGTACGATGTCCGACGGCCTCCGTGTGCTCGCACACGGGTGCCACATCTCGCGCGTCACTCTCCCTGCGACGAGGCTCGTCCACCGAGCAGGGGCGCACCACGGCAGTGACGACCCGGCCCCCTGGGGTCACGGTCGTCCGGGGTGCGTCGCGGCGCCAGGCAGGTGGGTCCACCCTCACGGGCTCGGGCACCACCGACGCAACTGACAACCACAGATCAAGGAGAACGACGATGGCCGTCGTCACCATGCGCCAGCTCCTCGAGAGCGGCGTCCACTTCGGGCACCAGACCCGTCGCTGGAACCCGAAGATGAAGCGCTTCATCATGACCGAGCGCAACGGGATCTACATCATCGACCTGCAGCAGTCGGTGACGTACATCAACAACGCGTTCGAGTTCGTCAAGGAGACCGTCGCCCACGGCGGCACCATCCTCTTCGTCGGCACCAAGCGCCAGGCCCAGGAGCCCATCGCCGAGCAGGCGACGCGCGTCGGCATGCCGTACGTCAACCACCGCTGGCTCGGTGGCATGCTCACCAACTTCCAGACGATCTCCAAGCGCCTCACGCGCCTCAAGGAGCTCGAGGAGATCAACTTCGACGACGTGGCCGGCTCGGGCCGCACGAAGAAGGAGCTCCTCATGATGAAGCGCGAGAAGGACAAGCTCGAGAAGACCCTCGGCGGCATCCGCTCGATGTCCAAGGTCCCCTCGGCGGTCTGGATCGTCGACACCAAGAAGGAGCACCTGGCCGTCGACGAGGCCCGCAAGCTCGGCCTGCCGGTCATCGCGATCCTCGACACCAACTGCGACCCCGACGAGGTCGACTACAAGATCCCTGGCAACGACGACGCCATCCGCTCGGTCACGCTCCTGACCCGCGTCATCGCCGACGCCGTCGCCGAGGGCCTCATCAGCCGCTCCGGTGGCCAGGCCGCCGCGGGCGAGGGCTCCACCGAGGAGCCCCTCGCCGACTGGGAGCGCGAGCTCCTCGCCGGTGATGCCGACCAGGCCGCCGAGGCCACCGCGCCCGAGGCCGGCGAGACCGCTGCCGCGGACGCCCCCGAGGCCGCGGACGCAGCCGCCGAGGCTCCGGCCGCCGAGGAGGCGCCGGCCGCCGAGGCCGCCACCGAGACCGCCGACGCCGACGCCGACGCCGACAAGGCCACCGCCGAGCAGTCCTGAGGTCCCGATCGGCGGGGGCGGGCCCCCGGGCCCGCCCCCGCCGTCCTCTTCCCCCCCACGAAACCGAGCGAGTTAGGACACCATGGCGAACTACACCGCCGCTGACATCAAGGCGCTCCGCGAGAAGACCGCGGCCGGCATGATGGACGTCAAGAAGGCCCTCGACGAGGCCGACGGCGACATGGCCAAGGCCGAGGAGATCCTGCGCGTCAAGGGCCAGAAGGGCGTCACCAAGCGCGAGGGGCGCACGACCTCCAACGGTCTCGTCGCCGCCCGTGCGGGCGCCGGCGAGGGCACCCTCGTCGAGGTCCTCTGCGAGACCGACTTCGTCGCCAAGGGTGAGCGCTTCGGCGCCCTCGCCGACCAGGTGCTCGAGCAGGCCGTGGCCACCAAGGCCGCCGACGCCGACGCGCTCCTCGACTCCACCCTGTCCGACGGCAAGTCGGTCAAGGAGCTGCTCGACGAGGCGAACGCCACCATCGGCGAGAAGATCGAGGTCAAGCGGGTCGCCCGCCTCGAGGGCGAGAACGTCGTCTCCTACCTGCACAAGACGAGCCCCGACCTGCCCGCGCAGATCGGTGTCCTCGTCTCGACCGCCGGTGGCGACGAGCAGACCGCCCGCGACGTCGCGATGCACGTCGCCGCGTTCAGCCCGAGCGTGCTCACCCGCGACGACATCGACGCCGAGACGGTCGAGAACGAGCGTCGCGTCGCCGAGGCCACCGCGAAGGAGGAGGGCAAGCCCGAGGCCGCCCTCCCGAAGATCGTCGAGGGCCGGGTCAACGGGTTCTTCAAGGAGCAGGTGCTCCTCGAGCAGCCATTCGCCAAGGAGCCGAAGAAGACCGTCGCCAAGGTGCTCGACGAGGCCGGCGCCACCGCCACCGGCTTCGCGCGCTTCCGCGTCGGCAGCTGAGCCGCCGCGCTGTCCGCAGCGCCACCACGCACGCCGCCCCCGGGACCTCCCGGGGGCGGCGTGCGTCCGTGTCAGGGGTGTCGGCCGGCGGCCGGGCGGGTCAGGAGGTCCACCAGGTGCGCGTCCCCGACGCGACGACGCACTGGGCCGTCCCGACGCAGCGGATCTGGGTGTTGCCGAACCACTCGTCGCCGACGAGCATCGACGTGCGCGCCCACTGGGTGCCGTCCCAGGCGACGAGGTGGTCCCACGAAGTGGCAAAGCAGCGCGTCGGCGACTGGCAGCCGACCCCGCTGACGTACCCGGGGGTGGCCACCGGCGGGCGCCATCCCGCACCCGACCACACGGCCGACTGCTGGCCGCTCGACAGCAGGCAGAAGGACGCGCTCGTGCAGTCGAGGGCGGCGTCGGCCTGCACGTCGATCGGGGCGGTGCTGCGACCCGACCACCGGCTGCCGTTCCACGTGGCGCTGCGCCCACCCTCACCGACCGCGAGGCAGAACGTCGACGACGGGCAGTCGACGGCGATCGTCCCGCCGAGGTCGCGACCGAGCGAGCCCGGCTCACCCCACGACGAGCCGGTCCACCGGCGCACCGTGTCGGAGTACAGGAGGAAGCACGACGTGGACGACGAGCAGACCACCTGGCCGTAGGCGCCGTACACGCGGTCGAGCACCCGCGGGCCCCAGGTGCCCGAGCGACGGACCCGCCAGTCGGCCTCCGAGGGGTCGGTGGTCATGCACGTGGTGCCCGCGCAGTCGAGGAACGAGGGTCCCTCGGACAGCACCGCGCGCGGCCAGCTCGCGCCGCCCGACCACTGGAGGACGTTGCCGTAGGAGTCGGTGGCGACGCACGCCGAGACGCCGGTGCAGTCGAGCCCGGTGAAGCCGCCCGTGGAGTTGGCGAAGGTCGAGCGGGACGTGAACGCCGACCCGGTGAAGCGGGTGTACCGGCCGCGCAGGTCGACGACGACGCACGACGACGAGGACGCGCAGTCGAGCGAGCGCTCGGTGTTCATGCCCGTGCCCAGGCCGTACGCCGTCCACGTGTGGCCGTTCCAGCGCAGGGCGTTGGCGTCGGTCGGGCCACCGAGCGCGCCGACCGCGAGGCAGGTCGTCGTCGTCGGGCAGGACAGGTCCATGAGCGAGAAGAGGTTGAAGCCGTGGACGTCCTCGGCCCGCGCGCGGGCCGACCACGAGGTGCCCGACCCGACGCGGAAACCGTCGCTGCCGAGGAACATGCAGAACGACGCCGTGGCGCACGACAGCTCGCCCTGGTAGTCGGTCGCCAGCTTCGTCGTCGTGACGGTGGACCCGACGGCTCGGTGGACGTAGACGCCGCCGCCTCGCTGGGTGAGGAAGTGGCAGGTCGAGGTGGGGCAGGACAGCTCGGTGGCCCCGGCCCGCGACGGGACGCTGACGGTCGAGGCGATCGCCCCGTCCTGCCAGCGCAGCAGCTCGGGACCGGAGTCGGACCCGGCGTCGGTGGTCAGGCCGCAGGCCGTGGCCGCCCAGCAGGAGACGTCGGTGACGCCGTACGGGAGGTCGGTCACCGTCCAGGCGCCGGCGCTCCAGGTGGCGACCTGCTGGGTGTAGAGCGCGGCCGTGCACGAGGTCGTGGTGGCGCAGGAGACGGCCCGGAACTGCAGCGCGCCCGGCTGGCCGGGAGGCAGGCTGCCCGAGGCGCTCCAGCTGCCGCCGGACCACACCCACGAGTGGCCCCACTGCCCGACCGCCAGGCACCACGTCGTCGTCGGGCACGAGACGTCGACGGGGGTGCCGGTGAAGGGGCTGACCGTGGCCGAGCTCCAGCGCAGGGGCGTGGTCTCGGCGACCGCCTGCGCCGCCTCCGAGGCGTCGCCGGCCGCGTCGAGCGCGAAGACGGCGTAGGTGTACGAGGCGCCGGGGGCGGCCGTGGTGTCCGTCGCCGAGAGGGCGACCCCCGAGGCGACGAGGGCGCCACGGTAGGGCGTGCGCAGGCCGGTCGCGGCGTCGGGGAGCCGGCGGACCTCGTAGCTGCGGGCGCCCGGGCTCGACGGCCAGCTGAGCGCGACCCCCGAGGGCCCGACCGTGGCGGTGAGGCCCGACGGCGGGTCGGGCAGGCTGCCGACGAGGAACTGGTCGACGAGCGAGGCGACCTGGTCGACGACGAGGTGCACCGACGACGCCGACGACACGGTGAGCCGGATGCTCCCGTCGGCGCCCGACGGCACGACGACGAGGGCCGCCCGGGCGGTGCCGACCGGCACCGTGAGCTGCGAGACGTTGGGGGTGCCGGTGCCCTCGGCCGAGACGACCACGTGCCCGGCCCGCGCCGCGCCGACCGCGGTGACGTTGAGGACCGCCCCGCCGCCCGCCCACACGGTGCGGGTGTCCCCGGGCTCGACGATGCCGCCGTCGCGCCGGGTGTCGAGGAGGCGCTGGGGCGCCTTCGGGGCGAGCGCTCCGGGCAGCGCCGGGGTGCCGGCGACGGTGTGCGCCACGACGTCGACGACGACGTGGGCGGAGGCGCCGGGGGAGAGGCGGAGGTCGACCGTGCCCGTGGGGGACAGGGCGGTCGTCACGGCGTTGGCGATGGTGCGTCCCGCGACGAAGTTCACCGAGGAGGTGCTCGCGCGCCCCGCTCCCGGGTCGACCGGTGTGACGGCGAGCCAGCCACCGGCGCTCGGGTCGACGACCGTGACGTTGAGGGTGACGCCCCCGACGTCGGCCGGGACACCCGCCCGGCCGGTGACCTGCAGCCGGGTGAGGCCGCCGGCGGGGACGGCGCCGACCGGTGCGCCGAGGCCCGTGCGCGTGTCGAGCAGCCGGGCGGGGGCCTGCGCCACGGTCATCCCGGGGTCGACGGGGTCGCCGGCCGAGACCCACCCGGAGACGTCCGCGACGAGGCGGACGGTGCCGGACCCGGTGTAGCGCAGGCTGACCGTGCCGTCGGCACCGAGGGGGACGGTCGTGAGGTTGGTGACGACGTCGCCGGCCCACACGTTGAGGGTGGAGGCGGTGGGCAGCGGTGTGCCCGAGGGGAAGACGGTGACGTGGCCGTTGCCGGTGGCGTCGGCCACGGTGACGTGCAGCGTGACGGCCGCGACGTCGGCCGAGGGGACGCCGGCGCGGCCGGCGACGGGGACGACCGTCGTCGACCCGCCCGCCCGAGGGCCGGCCGGCGCGCCGAACCCGCTGCGGGTGTCGAGGACGCGCTGCGGCCGGACGGCGTGGAGCGCCCCGGGTGTGGACGCGTCCTCGGTGGCCGCGCGGACCGCGGACGGGGGGACCGCTGCGGCCGACGTCAGGGGCGCGGCGGCGCCCGTCACGAGGGCGAGGGAGGCCAGCGCCGCCCCGACCGTCCGGACCCACCGTCGTGCACGCATGAGCTGTGACCCCCTGGCCTCGTCGCACCCCCGGCGCTGCGGGGCGAGCGAAGCGTATGGCACGGCGGGGCCGGCCGTCGACGGTTTCGGGTGGTCGCGTCGCTCAGGTCTCGAGCTCGGAGAGGTGGGCGCGCTCGGCGGGCCGCTCGTACGGCTCGGGCCACCAGTCCTCGACCCCGGCCACGAGGCCGTCGGCGTCCATCGTGAAGAGGCACAGGCCGGTCATCGTCTCGCCCCCGACCGTGAAGGTCGTGCGGCTCATCGCCCCGCCGTCGTCGACGAGGACGCGGTCGACGACGAGGTGCCAGTCGCCCGGGAACTCGCGGTTGAACCGGAGGTACGCCTCGCGGCCGCGGACCACCTCACGCGTCTGGGGGCAGCGGTAGACGACGTCGGGGGAGAGGGTGGCCGCGAAGGCCTTCCAGTCGCGCGCCTCGGCGGCGGCCCAGTAGCGGCGGACGGTCTCGGCGTGCCCCTCGGTACCCATGCGGCGACGCTACGCGCGGGCCCCGACACCCGGAGCCGTCGTCGCCCACCGTGGCACCATGGACCCAGGGAGGCCACCATGGGACCAGCGCGGCAGACCGACCGGCACGACCTCGAGCGGCGGGTGCACGTCGACCTGCCCCGCGTCCGGCCGGAGGAGATGTCCACGGCCCAGGAGGTCGAGCCCGCCCGCGACCCGCGGGGCGGCCGCGACACCGAGACCGAGTTCATGCTCCGCAACGGCGGCTTCTGGCCCTGACCGGTTCGGCCGCCGTCAGGACACGCGGCCGAGGGCCACGGCGGCGTACATCAGCGCCGCGACCGTCTCACCGTCGTGGATCCGCCCGTCGGCGACCATCGCCAACACCGCGGTCCACGGGACCGCGCGCACCGCGCTGATCCCCTCGACCTCCTGCTCCGCCCCCGCGACGGGGGAGAGGCCCGTCGCGAGGTAGACGACCTCGGGCGCGACGCACACCCCGTTGAGCGCGTTCATCCGCCCGACCTCGCGCCAGTGCTCGGCCTGCAGCCCGGTCTCCTCGGCGAGCTCGCGCTGCGCCCCGGCGAGGGTGTCCGGGCCGTCGGACCCGCCGGCGGGCACCTCGACCGACGGCCCGGTGGTGTGCCGGTCGACCGTGACGAGGACGACCTCGTCCTGCGCCGTGAGGGCGACGACGAAGACCGCCGGATGGCGCAGCCGGACGACGCCGTAGACCCCGGCGCTGCCGTCCGGTCGGACCACGTCGTCCTCGACGACCTCGATCCACGGGTTGGCGTAGACGGTGCGTGACGCGGTGACGGGCCACACGGCGCGGCCTCAGGCGTCCTGCACGCCGCGGCCGGTGACCGGCGGGCGGTCGCTCCACGGGAAGGTGATCCACCGGTCGGTGTCGCGCCAGACGTGGTCGGGGCGGACCACCGAGCGGGGCTTGGCGTAGATCGTCGCGGTGCGCACCCGGCCGACCTTGCCGGCGCAGAACTCCTGCACCGAGCGCAGGGTGAGCCCGGTGTCGGCGACGTCGTCGGCCACGAGCACCGTCGCGTCGTGGAGGTCGACGAAGTCGGGGGCCGGCGGGAGGATGCGCGGTACCTCGAGGCGCTCGTCGACGCCGGTGTAGAACTCGACGTTCATCGTGTACGTGTTCTTCACCCCCAGCGCGTACCCCAGCGCGCCGCCGATGAGCAGGCCGCCCCGCGCGATCGACAGGATCATGTCGGGCACGCCCTCGGCCGCCACCTCCTCGGCCAGCGACCAGACGGCCTCGTCGAACAGCTCCCAGGTCAGCACCTCGCGCTCGTCCACGGCGCCATCGTGGCACCCCGGTGGTGCCGCCGGGTGCCCGGCCCGCGCAGGGGGACCGGTCAGCCGGCGGACACCCGGATGATGCGCGGCCCCTCGGCGACGAAGCACTGGCCGGGCGCCCAGCACGAGGTGGTGGCTCCCCACACGCCCGGCTGCCCGGGCACGTCGGTGGTCGAGCGAACGTCCTGCATCACCCCGCCCCAGACCGAGTACCCCATGCCGCCGGTGAAACCCCCGACGGCGAGGCAGAAGGCGCGGCTCGTGCAGGAGAGGTCCGACTGGGTGCCCACCCCGGACGTGGCCCCGGTCCACGAGGAGGTCCGGGTGCGCTGCCAGTAGCGGCCGGACTGCTCGAGGACGAGGCACCAGTCGTCGGCGGTGCAGTCGAGGTTGTAGGGGCGAACCATCGTCGTGGCCGTGGCGGCGGACCAGCGGGTCCCGTCCCACGTCCGCTGGGTGCGGTCGGCGACGAGGACGCAGAACCGGGGACCGGAGCATGCCAGCATCCCGGCCTCGGCGGCCGCTCCGGTGTGGCGGACCGGCGTCGACCACCGAGCACCCGAGAAGACCGACGTCGTCCCGTAGGCGTCGCGCGCCATGCACCACCCCTTGACGGGGCAGGACAGGGCGGCCAGCTGGATGGGCGAGGGTGCAGCAGCCGACCACGTGTCCCCCGTCCGGACCAGGTAGCGGCTCTCGCTGACGGCGTCGGTGCCGCCGGCCAGGCACCAGTCGTCGCTGGGGCACTCGACGAGGTTCACGGCGAGCGGGCGGGGTGTGCCCCAGGTGGACCCGTTCCACGCGCGGACCGACCCGTCCGCGTCCAGCCCCACGCACGCGGTCGCCGACGAGCACGACAGCGTGACGACGGGGCCGGCGGCGGGGGCCACGGCCGTCGTCGAGGACCACGTCGAGCCGCGGAACCAGCGCACCGTGCCCTCGGGGTAGACCCGCACGCAGGCCGTCGTCGAGGCGCAGGACATCGCGAGGGCTCGTCCCCGGGGTGGGTCGACACCGCCCGTGACCGCACGCCAGGTGGATCCGTCGAACCGTGCGGACGACCCGTTCCAGTCGCTGCTCAGGCACCAGCGGCTCGACGTGCAGTCGAGCACGGCACCGTGCCAGCTCGAGCCCAGGACCGAGCTGGTCCGGGCCGACCACCCGCCGGACCCGAGCACCCAGAAGGCGTGCCCGTCGCTGACGGCGACACAGGAGGCGGCGGCGGGACACGAGACGTCGTGGACCTCCTCGGGCCCGGTCCCGAGTCGGGTCCGGGTCCAGGTGCTGCCGTTCAGCACCGCGGCGTAGGACGTGTACGGCACGGACGGGGTGATGCCGGTGACGGCGCACGAGGTCGTGGACCCGCACGACAGGGCGCGCCACTCGACGCCGGTGGGCAGCGTGGTCCGGCCGAGCACGCGCTCGCCGTCGAACTCGAGGACGGTGTCGGGGGTACCGAACGCCGTCATCGGCGCGCCGAGGAGGCGGCAGCGCGTCGTCGTGGGGCACGAGACCGCCGACGCACCCCGGTCGCCGAGGTCGACACGGGTCCACGAGCCCGCCCGCCAGACCATGACCGAGGGGTCGTCGTTGCGGGTGGCGACGCAGAACGTCGGGTCGGCGCACGACACGTGCGCGAGGCCCGCGAAGGGGTCACCGTCGGCCCTGCGCGGCAGCAGCTGGGTACGGCCCGACCACGCCGTGCCGTTCCACGTGCGCACCGCGCCGTCCCGCTCGAGGGCGACGCACCAGGTGGCGGTGGGGCAGTCGACGTCGAGCAGGCCTCCGGTCACCGGGGCCACCACCTCGGGGGTGCCGACGGTGAGCGGGACGGTGCGCGAGGGACTGCTGCCGGCCGGACCCGCGTTGTGCCACGGGTCCACGGCCACGACCTCGTACCGGAGGGCCAGGCCGGGCGGGGCACCGGTGTCGACGACGGAGGTGCCGGAGGTCGTCCCCACGGTGCTCCGGACCACCTTCTGCCAGGGCGGCCCCTCGTTGACGATCCGGTCGACGCGGTAGGTCAGCGGGTCCTCATCCGCCGGCGGGGTCCACCCGACGGTGACGGACGTGCCGCTCACGGTCGCGGAGACGGGCGTCGGCACGGTGGGTGCGGCCACGTCGGCGGGCGGACCCTCGACCCAGCCGACGACGTCGACGACGAGCCGCAGCGTGCCCCCGGACGAGGCGACGACGTCGACCCGCCCCGAGGAGGGGAGCAGCCCGACCGCGAAGGAGGCCTTCGTGCGGCCCTTCTCGAAGTTCAGGGTCGAGGACGCCGGCACCCCGGCGCCGGACGCGACGACCGTCAGGTGACCCGTGTACGTCGCGTCGGACACGGTGACGTTGAGCAGGCCCGCGCCCGCGCCCGTGGTCGGGACCCCGCCCCGGCCGGTCACCTGCACCGTGCGCCGGGAGCCGCCGAGCACGGCACCTCCGCCCGCGGGTTCACGGGTGTCGAGGAGGCGGGTGGGAGTCACCGGGGTGACGCCGAGGGGGCCGGCCGGCGCTCCCTGCGCGACCCAGCCGACGACGTCGGCCACGAGCCGGACGGTCCCCGGCGAGGTGACCCGCAGGTCGACGCCGCCGTCGGGTCCGAGCCCGACGGTCACGAGGTTGGCCACCGTCTCGCCGGTCGCGTAGTTGAGGCTCGACGTCCCTCCGGGCCCGGGATCGGTGGGGGAGACCGTCACGTGCCCGCCGGCGCTCGCCCCGGCGACGGTGACGTTGAGGACGACGGCGCCGGCCCCGGTCGCGGGCACACCGCCGCGCCCGGCGACCGCGAGCCCCAGCACGCTGCCGCCCGGGACGGGACGAGCCGGTGCGCCGACCCCGCTGCGGGTGTCGAGCACGCGGCTCGGCGTCAGGGGGGTGATGCCACCCGGACCCGGGCTGCCCGCGGCGTCCTCGACCCACCCGACGACGTCGGCGACGAGGTGGGTGGCCGTCCCGCTGACCCGCAGGTCGACGGCGCCACCGGCACCGACCCGCACGAGGGCGGTGTTGCTCACCGTGCGGCCCGCGGTCCAGTTGAGCGTCGAGGCCTGCGGCGCCGCCGAACCGTGCGGGAACGTCGTGAGGTACCCGGTGCCCGTGGTCCCCGTGGCGACCACCGTGACGAGGACGGCGGACACCCCGGTCGCCGGGACCCCGTGGGCGCCGAGCACCCCGAGGCTCGTCGTCGACCCCGCGGCCCGGAGGCCGGCGGGGGCGCCGGTGCCGTTCCTCGTGTCGAGCAGGCGGGCCGCCGGGACCGCGTGGTACCCCCCGGGCACGGAGTCGCCGGCCGCCGCCGTCGGCGCACCGCCACGCGCTGTCGCCGCGCCCGGCGCCACGGCCACCCCCGACCCCGCGACCACCACGGCCGCCACCACCGACATCCACCGTCGACCCCGCACGGCAACCCCTCACGCTCCGGGCCGGCGTTCGTCCGCCGTGCCGCGATCGGATCCTAGGGTCCGGTCGCGCCGCCGGGAACTCGTCCTGCGAGAAGTCGCAGCCGGGGCGGGCCGCGCCCGGGGCGCGGCCCCGCCTCGCGGGTTCGGTCCCGCCGCACCTCTGTGAAAGGATCGGGTGACCGCTGTGCACCACCCGCCGAGGAGGCCCCGTGACCACGCCTGCCACCACCGAGGCCCCGGCCGCCACCGCGACCCCGGGCCGCGCCCGCCGGGTGCTGCTCAAGCTCTCCGGCGAGGTCTTCGGCGGCGGACGCGTCGGTGTCGACCCCGACGTCGTGCGCGGCATCGCCCGCCAGATCGCCGAGGCCGTGCGCGAGGGCATCGAGGTCGCCATCGTCGTCGGCGGCGGCAACTTCTTCCGCGGCGCCGAGCTGCAGCAGAAGGGCATGGACCGCGCCCGCGCCGACTACATCGGGATGCTCGGCACCGTCATGAACTGCCTCGCGCTCCAGGACTTCCTCGAGAAGGAGGGTGTCGACACCCGCGTCCAGAGCGCGATCACGATGGGCCAGGTCGCCGAGCCGTACATCCCGCGCCGCGCGATCCGCCACCTCGAGAAGGGGCGCGTCGTCATCTTCGGCGCCGGCGCGGGGATGCCGTACTTCTCCACCGACACCGTCAGCGCCCAGCGCGCCCTCGAGTGCCAGTGCGACGCGGTCCTCATGAGCAAGAACGGCGTCGACGGCGTCTACGACGCCGACCCGCGCACCAACCCCGACGCCCGCAAGCTCGACAAGGTCACCTTCGAGGAGGCCCTGCGCACCGGCCTCAAGGTGGTCGACGCCGCGGCGTTCAGCCTCTGCATGGACAACCGGCTCCCGATGGTCGTCTTCGGCATGGAGGGCGACGGCAACGTCACCCGGGCGCTGCGCGGCGAGCCGATCGGCACGCTCGTGTCGGCCGGCTGAGCCGCTCTCCCCGAGCCCGCCTGACACACTGGACCCGCAGCGCCGCGCCGGCGCCGCCGACCGAAGGAGAACGACCCCGATGATCGACGAGACCTTGTTCGAGGCCGAGGAGAAGATGGAGAAGGCCGTCGAGGTCGCCAAGGAGAACTTCGCCGGCATCCGCACCGGCCGGGCGCACCCGGGCATGTTCCAGAAGGTCATGGTCGACTACTACGGCGCCCCGACCCCGCTCCAGCAGCTCGCGTCGTTCCAGACCCCCGAGGCCCGCACCATCATCATCAGCCCGTTCGACAAGGGCTCGATGCACGCCATCGAGAAGGCCATCCAGCAGGCCGACCTCGGCGTCAACCCGAGCAACGACGGCAACATCATCCGCTGCACCATGCCGCTGCTCACCGAGGAGCGCCGTCGCGAGTACGTGAAGATGGCGCACACCGAGGCCGAGGAGGCGCGCGTCTCCATCCGCAACGTCCGCCGCAGCGCCAAGACGAGCCTCGAGAAGCTCGTCAAGGACGGTGAGGTCGGGGAGGACGAGGGCACCCGGGCCGAGAAGGAGCTCGAGGCGGTCACCAAGCGGCACGTCGACCAGGTCGACGACCTGCTCAAGCACAAGGAAGCCGAGCTCCTCGAGGTCTGACCCGACGATGCCCGACGCCCCGCCCGCTCCCGACCCCGACACCGACGTCCCGGCCGACGCCGACGTCGCGGCCGACTCCGACGCCGCACCCGAGGAGGCGCCCCGCCGCACCCCGCGGGCCGGGCGCGACCTGCGGGCGGCGATCGGCGTCGGGCTGCTCCTCGGCGCGGTCGTCATCGCCACCCTCGTCCTCGACGCGCGCGCCTTCCTCGTCGTCGTCATCGCGGCGATGGTGCTCGGGGCGTGGGAGGTCCGCCGCGCGGTGGCGACCAGGGGCATCCGCGTGCCGCTCGTGCCGCTCGTGCTCGGCGCCGTCGGGATGATCGCCGCTGCCTACCTGCGCGGTGCCGAGGCGCTCGTCGTCACCTTCGGGCTCACCGTCGTCGGGATGCTCGTGTGGCGGGTGGCCGACGGCCTCGCGGGGGCGGCACGCGACCTCGCGGCGTCCGCCCTCGTCGTGTTCTACCCCGTCTTCCTCGGGGGCTTCGCGTCGCTGATGCTCGCCTCGCCGGACGACGGGCGGCAGCGGATCATCACGTTCGTGCTCGTCACGGTCTTCTCCGACATCGGCGGCTACGCCGTCGGTGTCGTGTTCGGGAAGCACCCGATGGCCCCGTCGCTCAGCCCGAAGAAGTCGTGGGAGGGCTTCGCCGGCTCGGTGCTCACCTGCGCGGTCGTCGGCGCCGTGGCGCTGCCGCTGCTCCTCGACGGCGCCTGGTGGGCCGGGGCCGTGCTCGGTGCCGTGGCCGCGGGGGCGGCGACCACGGGCGACCTCATCGAGTCGAGCATCAAGCGCGACCTCGGCATCAAGGACATGGGCACGCTGCTGCCCGGCCACGGCGGCCTCATGGACCGCCTCGACTCGCTCGTCGTCGTCGCACCCGTGGCCTGGGCGCTGCTCCTCTGGTTCGTCCCCGGCGGCTGAGCCGGCGGCACGGAGGAGCGACCCGGGCCCGGTGGGTTCGCGGCACCGGGCCCGGGCGGCTTCAGCTGGCCCGGCGGCCCCCGCGGCCGAGCATCCCCTCGACGAGCGGGGTCGGGCGCACCTCGAGCGAGCCGTCGGCCTGCTCCTCGGTGAGGCAGGTGATCTCGCGGTGGTACCAGTGGTAGACGTGCGGCGAGACCGGCCCGGTGCCGTCGTCGAACATCTCCGCGGCGAGCGAGGGCACGAGGTCGAGCGCGAGCCGCGTCTCGGCCTGCGTCGCGCAGGTCTGGAGCACGAGCGCGTGGCGGTGCGGCATCGCGAAGACGAGCCCGCCGTGGAGGTCGGCGCCCGGCAGCCACAGGTCGACGGCGTCGAGGAGGAAGCGGGCGAACGAGGCGGTGTAGGCCGAGTCGCCGACGAGCGCGGTGACCGAGCGGCGCCCGGAGCCGAGCCGGACGACCTCGACGTCGGCGCGCTCCATCTCGCGCACGAGGTTGCTGCGCCCGATCTCCAGGAGCGTCGAGACCTGGCGCCGGGTCGCGGCGATCCGCGAGTCGGGGAGGGTGACGACCGTCGTCGGGAGGTCGAGGGTGAGGACCTCGTCGATGTGCTCGGTGAACGGCACCGCGTACGAGAAGCCGAGGCCGGTGCCGTGCACGCGGTCGCGGGCGACGAGGCGCGAGGTGAGCGCGGCGTCGAACTGCTCGGTGGTCAGCGCGTCGACGTCGGTCTCGGCCGCGGCGGTGAGCCGCTCGAGGTGGGCGCGCACCGCCTCGTCGAGCGACGGGCCGTCGGCGTCGACGTCGGGCACCGGGAGGAGCGGACGACGGACGGTCGGCGAGGTGGTGGTGGACTGGGCGGAACCCCCTGCGGGCGCGCGCCAGCGATCGAACAGGCCCATGGCCGTGCCTTTCCCTGCATCTTCGCTCCCCCTGCGGAGCGAAGTTAAAGGAAGGGTAAAGCCACCGGGCTCGTCCGCGTGGCCGATCGGCGGAATCCACCGAACGGACAGGGTGGTGTGCCGTGGGGCCGCGCGCCGGCCGGGCCGGTGTAGGGGGCCGGGCCGGGTGGCGGGGTCCGGCGGGCGGGAGCCGCTCGACGACCTGCGACAATCGTGCGGTCATGTCCGATGCGCCCGAGCCCTCGACCCGCCCCGTCCCCGGCCAGCTGACGATGGTCGCCCCGCGCCGGGGCAAGCCGCCGCGCCACCTGGCCGACCTGTCCGTCGAGGAGCGCCGCGAGGCGGTGGCCGCCCTCGGCCACCCGGCCTTCCGGGCCAACCAGCTCTCGACCCACTACTTCGAGCGGCTCGTCGACGCCCCGGAGGAGATGACCGACCTGCCGAAGGCGGTGCGCGACGACCTCGTCCGCGACCTCCTCCCGCCGCTGCTCACCCCGGTGCGCTCGATCACCGCCGACGAGGGCGCCACGGTCAAGCAGGTGTGGCGGCTCTTCGACGGCGCGCTCGTCGAGTCTGTCCTCATGCGCTACCCCCACCGGGTCACCGTCTGCATCTCCAGCCAGGCCGGCTGCGGGATGAACTGCCCGTTCTGCGCCACCGGGCAGGAGGGCCTGACCCGCAACATGTCGGCCGGCGAGATCGTCGAGCAGGTCGTCGCCGCCGCCCGGCTGCTCCGCCACGGCGGCCTCCCCGAGATCGGTGCGCCCACCGCCGGCGCCGGCCTCGGCGAGGAGGCCGACGACTCCGCCGAGCCGTCGGGTCCCACCCGCGTCAGCAACGTCGTCTTCATGGGGATGGGGGAGGCGCTGGCCAACTACAAGGCGGCGATCGGCGCCATCCGCCGGCTCACCGAGGCGCCGCCGTCGGGGCTCGGCATCTCGGCCCGCGGCATCACGATGTCGTCGGTCGGGCTCGTCCCCGGCATCGACCGGCTCGCGGCCGAGGGCATCCCGGTCACCCTCGCCCTCTCGCTCCACGCCCCGGACGACGAGCTGCGCGACGAGCTCGTGCCCATCAACACGCGGTGGAAGGTCGACGAGGCCATCGACGCCGCGTACCGGTACTACGAGGCGACCGGGCGCCGGGTGAGCATCGAGTACGCCCTGATCCGCGACATCAACGACCAGGCCTGGCGTGCCGACCTGCTCGGCGAGAAGCTCGCCGCGCGCGGACGGGGGTGGGTGCACGTCAACCCGATCCCGCTCAACCCCACGCCGGGGTCGAAGTGGACGGCCTCGCGCCGCGGGGTGGAGCAGCAGTTCGTCGAGCGGCTGCGCGCGCACGGCATCCCCACGACCGTGCGCGACACCCGCGGCTCGGAGATCGACGGTGCCTGCGGCCAGCTCGCCGCCTCGACCGCCTGACCCGACCGGCGCGCACCGGCTGACCGGCACCGACCCGCCGGGCTACGCTCCGCACATGCGACGTCGCCTGCTGGGATGCGCCGTGGTCCTCGCCACGGCCCTCGGCGGCTGCGCGTCCTCGGCCGACCTCCCGGCGAGCCTGCAGGACAAGAGCTCGCACGACGCGGCGCACGACGCGGCCGCCGCCACGCCGTCGGCGACACCGACGAAGGCCGACGTCCCGCTCCGCGCCGGGGAGCGCTTCGTCGAGGTCCGGCTCCCGTCCGCCTACACCCCGAAGGCCCCCACGCCGAAGGGCACCGACGACTACCGCTGCTTCCTCGTCGACCCCGGGCTCACCACCGACCAGCTGGTCAGCGGCGTCGACATCCGCCCGGACAACGCGGCGCTCGTGCACCACGTCATCGTCTCCCGCGTCGCCCCGAAGGACGTCGGCGAGGCGGAGCGCCTCGACGCCGCCGAGCCCGGCGACGGCTGGACCTGCTTCGGCGGCAGCGGGATCCAGGGCGTCGGGGTCGACCTCGACGACGCCGACTGGGTGGGGGCCTGGGCGCCCGGAGGGGGCGAGCGGGTGATGGCGAAGGACATCGGCATCCCGCTCGAGGCCGGCAGCCGCCTCGTCGTCCAGATGCACTACAACCTGCTCGCCGGCTCGGGCACCGACCGCAGCACCGTGCGGCTGCGCCTGTCCGAGGCCGAGGGCAGCCCGAAGAAGGCGCTCGACACGATGCTGCTGCCCGCCCCGGTCGAGCTGCCCTGCCGCGACAACCGCACGGCCGGCACCTGCAGCCGGGCGGTGTCGGTCGCCGACGTGTCGCGACGCTTCGACGAGCGACCGGCCACCGCCGACATGCTGCACTGGCTGTGCGGCCCCGTGGTCCCGGGTCCGGTGCAGAGCTGTTCGCGCACGGTCCGCGAGCCCGGCACCATCCGTGCCGTCGCCGGCCACATGCACCTGCTCGGCCGGGCCATCACCGTCGACGTCGACAAGGGCTCGACGACGGCCCAGCGGGTGCTCGACGTGGCGAACTACGACTTCGACGACCAGGGGAGCATCCCCCTGGAGAAGCCGGTGCGGGTCGCCGCGGGTGACACCATCACCGTCACCTGCCGCCACGACCAGTCGCTGCGCGACCGGCTGCCGGCCTTCGCCGGGCAGCGCGAGCGCTACGTCGTCTGGGGCGAGGGCACGACCGACGAGATGTGCCTCGGCATCGTCCTGCTGACGCGTCCCTGACGGGCCGGCGCCCTCGTCCGTCGGGCAGGTGGCGGCCCCGTGTCGTGGTGGTGGCGGCCCTGCCTCGGCCAGACTGGCGGCGTGAGCCTTCGTGAGGAGCGGGTCCGCCGCGGCTGGAGCCAGGAGGAGCTGGCCGACGCCAGCGGCGTCAGCGTGCGCACCGTCCAGCGGGTGGAGGGCGGGCGCCCGGCCGGCCGGGCCACGACGGCGGCCCTCGCCGCGGCGCTGGGCGTCGAGCCCGAGGTCCTGGCCGACGCGGCCCCCGGCGAGGCGGCCGGTGCACCCGCACCCGAGGTGACGTTCGCCGAGGCCCTGCGCCTCGGTGCGCGGGGCTGGTCCTCGTTCGAGGGGCGGGCCAGCCGCTCCGAGTACTGGTTCCTCGTCCTCGCCGCGGTCGTCGTCGTCGGCGCGCCGGCGGCCCTCGACGACCGGCTCGGGGCGTTCGTCGGGGTCCTCTGCCTCGTCCCGCTCCTCGCCGCGGGCACCCGCCGCCTGCGCGACGCGGGTCAGAGCCCGTGGTGGCAGCTCTTCCTGCTCGTGCCCTTCGGGTTCGTCGTCACGGCGACCCTCATGGTGCTGCCGGGCCGCGACGAGCCGGCTCCTGTGGCGCCCCGGTCGTGAGGACGCCGGCGGCCTCGGTGACGTCGTCGACGAGGTGGATGCGCCCGGCCATCTCGCGGCCCGCCCCGAGCGCGGCGAGGGCCGGCCAGACCGGGACCGTCTCGGTCCAGTGCCTCCGGCCGACGAGGACCAGCCGGGGGAGCGGGGTGCCGTCGCCGGGCTCGGTCGCGTAGTACAGCCGGGTCGCGGCCTGGAAGACCTCCTGCACCGTGCCCGCGGCGCCCTCGAGGACGACGACCCCGGCGGTGCACCGCGCGAGCAGCCCGTCCTCGCGGATGGCGTTGGAGAAGAACTTCGCGATGCCGTCGCAGAAGACGTTGGGCGGCTCGTGGCCGTAGAACCACGTGGGGATGCCGATGCTGTGCGGGCGACCGCCGGTCGGGGGCCCGAGGGAGCCGAGGCGCTCGCGGACCTCGAGGGCGAGGGCGGCCCAGGCGCGCACGTCGGGGTGGAAGGACGGCACCGCGTGCAGGGCCTCGACGGCGTCGGCGAGCGCCTCGCTCGTCGGGGCGAGGGCCCCGAGGTTGGCGGCCTCCATCGCCCCCGGCCCGCCGCCGGTCGCGACGACCAGGCCGTTGCGGGCCAGCGCGTGGCCGAGCGCCGCGGCCCGGGCGAAGGCGGGGTCGGTGCGCGCGAGGGCGTGCCCGCCCATGACGCCGACGACGGGGTGCCCGTCGAGGAGGTCGGTCAGGGCGTCGCCGATGGAGTCGTCGTGGACCGCGCGGAGCAGGGTGACGAAGACGTCGTGACCCACACCGGCGTCCCGGGACCAGCGGTACGCGCGGGCGTCCGGGGTGGCCTCGTACCCGGCCTCGCGCAGCCCGGCGTACAGCTCGTCGGGGGAGTAGAGGCTCGCGCGGTAGGGGTCGACCGGGGCGTGCGGGTCGGTGGGGAAGACGAGCGCGCCGTGCCGGCGCAGGTGCTCGCCGAGCCCGTCGGGCAGCCGGCCACCGAGGACGACGAGGCCCTCGACGTCGTCGCGCTCCAGCAGCCGGTCGACCCGGCCGGTGAGGTCGAGGTCCTGGAGGCGCAGGCCGCGTAGCGAGCCACCGGCCGCGAGCGCCGCGTCGAGGGCGGCCAGGGTCTCGATCTCGCGCATGCCGCGAACCTAGTCCGTCAGGGGGTGGGGACGGCCCCCGCCCGCTCGAGGGCCAGGACGCCGTCGACGACCACCCCGAGCATCGGGCGGACCTGGTCCGCCGCGAGGCCGCCGGAGTCGGCGACCGTGGCGACGCCGCCGACGAGCCGGCAGACCTGGACGTCGTCGACACCCTCGCGGAGGGCGGGTCGCTCGCTGTCCAGCACCCGCCCCATCGCCGAGGTGAGGACGCGGCACTTGGTGCGGATGGGGGAGGTCTCGTCGCCGAGCGCGGAGGTCAGCTTGACGGCGCCGCCCCGGTGCAGCGTGATGAGCCCGACGTAGTCCTCGAACCAGGCGAGGAGCCGCTCGCGGGGGGGCCCGGTGCGGGACAGCGCCACGTCGGCGGCGGCGTCGACACGGTCGACCCAGGCCTGCATCACCGCATCGACGAGGTTCTCGCGGCGCGGGAAGTGCCGGTAGAGCGTGCCCGGTCCCACCTCGGCCCGGCGGGCGATCTCGTCGAGCGAGGCGTCGTAGCCCTGCTCCCGGAACACCTCGCGGGCGACCTCCACGATCCGGTCGCGGTTCCTCTGCGCATCGGCGCGCACGGTTCCTCCTTGCCAAAGCGGAGACAGTCTCCGTATGCTGGTGAAGCCAAGCGGAGAACTTCTCCGTCTAGTGTACGACGGCCCACCCGGGCCAGAACAGGGGCACTCCTTTGCCTGACTCCCAGACCTCCGCGCGACGGGCGCGGACCGGGGTCCTCATCGTCCTCGTCGCGCAGCTCATGCTCGTGCTCGACGCGACCGTGGTGAACGTGGCGCTGCCGCGCATCGCCACGGACCTGGGCTTCGGCCCGGCGACCCTCTCGTGGGTCCTCAACGGCTACACCCTCGCCTTCGGCGGCCTGCTGCTCCTCGGCGGCCGGCTCGGCGACGTCCTCGGCCGGCTGCGCACCTTCCAGGTGGGCCTGGCCCTCTTCACAATCGCCTCCTTCGTCGGCGGCCTCGCACCCACGGCCGGCGCGCTCGTCGCGGCCCGCGCCGCCCAGGGCGTCGGCGCGGCGCTCGCCGCCCCCGGCGTGCTCGCGCTGCTCACCACCAGCGCCCCGGACGAGGAGGCTCGCCGTCGCGGCTACGCCCTCTTCGGCGCCGTGTCCTCGGGCGGTGCGTCCATCGGGCTGCTGCTCGGCGGCCTGCTCACCGACCTCGGCTCGTGGCGCTGGACCCTGTGGATCAACGTCCCCATCGGCCTCGCGGTCCTGCTGCTCGCGCCGCGCTTCGTCGAGGAGACCCCGCGGGTCCGCGGCCGGTTCGACGTCCTCGGGGCGGTGCTCGCCACGAGCGGTGCCGTCGCCCTCGTCTACGCGCTCATCGAGACGCCCACCTACGGCTGGTCCTCCGACCGCACGCTCGGCACCGCCGCCCTCGGGTTGGTCCTGCTCGGCGCGCTCGCCGTCGTCGAGACCCGGGTCGCCGAGCCGATGCTGCGCCTGCACCTCCTGCGCAGTCGGCGTCGCCTCGGCAGCCTCGCCGTCATGGCGCTGGTCGTCGGGGGCCAGCTGTCGATGTTCTTCCTCGTCGTGCAGTTCCTGCAGCGCACCCTCGGCTTCGGCCCGATGGCCTCGGGGCTGGCCTTCCTCCCGCTCAGCCTCGGCATCTTCGGGATGTCGCGGCTGACGCCGCGCCTCGTCGGCCGCTTCGGTGCCGCGCCGCTCATGGTGGTCGGCGTGCTCGGGCTGCTCGTCAGCTTCGTCTGGATGAGCGGGGTGTCAGAGCAGAGCACCTACTGGACCACGGCGTTCGGCGCGCTGCTCGTCAACGGCCTGTCGGCCGGGCTGGTCTTCATGCCGGTGACGATGACGGCCCTCGCGGGCGTCGAGCCGCAGGACGCGGGTGCCGCGTCCGGGATGCTCCAGACGTTCCAGCAGCTGGGCAGTGCCGTCGGCGTGGCCGCCATCGTGTCGGTCTACGCGGCCGGGGCCGTCCCGGACGCGTTCACGCCGGGCGCACGGGAGGCCTTCCTCACCTCGGCGGCCTTCGCCTCGCTGGCGCTCCTCGTCGCGCTCGGCCTCGCGCGGCCGCGGCGGGCCCGGGACGCCGCGACCGGGCCCGAGGCCGACGACGTGCCGGAGCTGGCCGCGACCGGTGCCACCCCGGCCGTCGCCTGACCCCGGATCACCGCCACGAGGGACCTCGGCCCGAGGGCCGGGGTCCCTCCGTCGTCGCGGAGGGTGGCCGCCCGGCGCGGTCAGTGGCCGCCGGTGAGTCGGCCGAGGAGACCGGCGAGGCGGCTCGGCCGGCCGGTGCGGGCCTCCTCGGCGTCCGCGGCGTGGGCCAGCCGCAGACCGGCGTTCACCCCGAGCCAGCGCAGCGGCTCGGGCTCCCACGACGGTGACCGGTGCCCGACCCACGGCAGCCCGACGAGGTCGGAGGACCGGCCGAGCACGAGGTCGGCCAGCGTCCGCCCCGCGAGGTTGGTCGCCGCCACGCCGTCGCCGACGTAGCCGCCCGCCCGGCCGGTGCGGGTCGTGGGGTCCCACGTGACGGTGGGGTGCCAGTCGCGGGCGATGCCGAGCGGACCACCCCAGGCGTGCGTGAAGGAGACCCCCTCGAGGGCCGGCACGAGCGCGGTGAGGGTCCGACGCAGGGACGCGAAGACCCGCTCCTCGTGGTCGAACTCCGGGCGGATGGTCGAGCCCAAGTGGTACGGAGCACCCCTGCCCCCGAACGCGATCCGGTCGTCGACGGTGCGCTGGCCGTAGATGACGAGGTGCCCGTGGTCGGCGAAGACCTCGCGCCGCGCGAGGCCGATGCGCTCCCACTGCTCCTCGGGCAGCACGTCGGTGGCCACCATGAGCGAGTAGACGGGCACGACCGCGCGCTCGTGGCCCGGCAGCCGCGGGGTCCATCCCTCGGTGGCCAGGACGACCGCCCCGGCGCTGAGGCGCCGTCCGTCCGCGAGGACGACGACACCGTCCCCCGCCCGACCGACCGGGGTGTCCTCGACGACCCGGCCACCGCGGCGCCGGACGGCGGCGGCCAGGCCGTCGACGAGGTCGCGCGGCTGCACGCGCGCGCAGTGCGGGTTGGCCGTCGCCCCGCGGACCGGTCCGGTGGCCAGGCGCTCGCGGGCCTCCTCCGGGCCCAGCCAGACCGTGCCGTCGCCCCAGGACGCTCCGTGCTCGGCCTCGGCCCGCGCCCGCTCCTCCTGGGCCGGGGTGCGGGCGACGACGAGCGTCCCGCCCTTGGTGAACCCCGAGCCGAGGTCCTCCGCGGCGTCGACCCGCCCGACCTCGTCGACGGTGTCCCGGAGGGCGGCGAGGTGGGCGAGGGCGGCCGCCCGCCCGTGCCGCGCGGCGATCGCGTCCGGCGCGACCGGCCACAGGGCCGACACCCAGCCGCCGTTGCGCCCGCTGGCGCCGAACCCGACGTGGCGCGCCTCGAGGACGAGCACGTCGAGCGACGGCTCCGCGCAGAGCAGGTAGTAGGCCGTCCACAGGCCGGTGAAGCCGCCGCCGACGACGACGACGTCGGCCCGCAGCGGCAGGTCGGCCCCGGAGTCGGGGGGCAGCACCGCGTCCGCCGCCCGGGTGTCCCACCAGAGCGGCGGCGTACCGGTGGCGGGCCCGGCGCTCAGAGGTGGTTCTCCGCCTCGGTGAGCACGCCGCGCAGCCGGCGCTCGATCTCGTCGAACTCGGCGGGCCCCATCGTCAGCGGGGGAGCGAGCTGGACGACGGGGTCGCCGCGGTCGTCGGCGCGGCAGTACAGGCCCGCGTCGAAGAGGGCCTTGGAGAGGAACCCGCGCAGCAGGCGCTCGGCCTCGTCGTCGTCGAAGGTCTCGCGGGTCGCCTTGTCCTTGACGAGCTCGATGCCGTAGAAGAACCCGGCGCCGCGGACGTCGCCGACGAGCGGCAGGTCGAGCAGGCGCTCGAGGGTCGACCGGAAGACCGGGGCGTTCTGCTTGACGTGGTCGTTGAGGCCCTCGCGGTCGAAGATGTCGAGGTTGGCCATCGCCGCCGCGCACGACACCGGGTGCCCGCCCCACGTGTACCCGTGCGGGAAGTACGTCGTCCCGCTGCGGAACGGCTCGAACAGCCGGTCGCTGGCGATCATCAGCCCGAGCGGCGCGTAGCCGGAGGTGATGCCCTTGGCCGTCGTGATGATGTCCGGCTGGTAGCCGAAGTCCTGGCAGGCGAACATCGAGCCGATCCGGCCGAACGCGCAGATCGTCTCGTCGGAGACGAGGAGGACGTCGTACTCGTCGCAGATCTCGCGGACCCGGTCGAAGTAGCCGGGCGGGGGCGGGAAGCAGCCGCCGGAGTTCTGCACCGGCTCGAGGAAGACCGCCGCGACGGAGTCGGGGCCCTCGAACTCGATGGCCTCGGCGATGCGGTCGGCGGCCCAGCGCCCGAAGGCCTTCTCGTCCTCGCGCAGGTGCTCGGGCGCACGGTAGAGGTTGGTGTTCGGCACCTTGTGGCCGCCGGGGACGAGCGGCTCGAACGGCAGCTTCGCGTCGGGGATGCCGGTGATGGACAGCGCGCCCTGCGGCGTGCCGTGGTAGGCGACCGAACGCGAGATGACCTTGTGCTTCGTCGGCTTGCCGACGAGCTTGAAGTACTGCTTGGCCAGCTTCCACGCCGTCTCGACGGCCTCGCCGCCGCCGGTCGTGAAGAAGACCCGGTTGAGGTCGCCGGGGGCGTGGTGCGCCAGCCGCTCGGCGAGCTCGATGGCCCGGGGGTGGGCGTAGGACCACAGCGGGAAGAAGGCCAGCTCGGAGGCCTGCTTGGCCATCGCCTCGGCGATCTCGGTGCGGCCGTGCCCGACGTTGTTGACGAACAGGCCCGCGAGGCCGTCGATGTACTCGTTGCCCCGGTCGTCCCAGATCCGCCAGCCCTCGCCGCGGGTGATGATCGGGACGCTGTGGCCGAGGCCGCCGTCGCCGCGCTCCTCGAACACCGAGTGGCGGGTGAAGTGCATCCACAGGTGGTCGCGGGCGGCGTCGGAGTACAGCTTCCCGGTGGCCGTGTGCCGGTCCGAGCTCGGCTCCCAGACGTCGTTCGGGTGGATGCTCACCGCGTGCCCCAGTTGTAGTGCTGCTTGTTGAGCTTGAGGTAGACGAAGGTCTCGGTGCTCGTGACGCCCGGCAGCGGCCGGATGCGCTGGGTCAGCAGCTCGAGGAGGTGGTCGTCGTCCTCGCAGACCACCTCGACGAGCACGTCGAAGGAGCCCGCGGTGGTGACGACGTAGTCGACCTCGGGCATCGCCGAGAGCGCCTCGCCGAGGTCGATGAGGTTGCCGGACGCGCGCACGCCGATCATCGCCTGACGGCGGAAGCCGACCTGGAGCGGGTCGGTGACGGCGACGATCTGCATGACCTCGGCGTCGAGCAGCCGCTGCACCCGCTGGCGCACCGCGGCCTCGGAGAGCCCGACGGCCTTGGCGATGGCGGCGTAGGACTGGCGGCCGTCCTCCTGGAGCAGCTCGATGATCCGCTTGGCCACGTCGTCGAGACGGATCTCGGGCGACCGGTCCCGGTGCTGGCGTGAAGTCACGGGGCCCATCGTGGCCGGTGGCGGGGGCCGACGCAAGTAACCGGGCGCGGATTCCGCAACATCGAGGACATCTGTCGGTGACTTTCCCCTGCGAATCCAGACGGACCCTAGTGATTTCGCGGTTCCGCGTACTACTGTGCCCGCACGACCCCGCCGCCACGCCACCGACTCCCGGGAGCACCCAGATGAGCACCCCCCGTGTCCTGCGCAACTTCGTCGACGGAGCGCACGTCGACGCCAGCACCGACGCGACGACCGACGTCGTCGACCCGTCGACCGGGCGGGTGGTCGCCCAGGCCCCGGTGAGCACGGCCGAGGACGTCGACGCCGCCTACGCGGCCGCGTCCCGGGCCTTCGCCGGCGAGTGGGGCGCCACGACGCCGAGCGAGCGCCAGCAGGCGCTCCTCAAGATCGCCGACGCCCTCGAGTCCCGGGCCGAGGAGATCATCGCCCTCGAGTCGCAGAACACCGGCAAGATCAAGGCGCTCACCGCGAGCGAGGAGATCCCGCCGATGGTCGACCAGCTGCGGTTCTTCGCCGGTGCGGCCCGGGTCCTCGAGGGCCGGGCGTCCGCCGAGTACATGAAGGGCCACACCTCGTGGGTCCGCCGCGAGCCGATCGGCGTGGTCGGTCAGGTCACTCCGTGGAACTACCCGCTGCTCATGGCGGTGTGGAAGATCGCCCCGGCCCTCGCGGCCGGCAACGCCGTCGTCCTCAAGCCGAGCGACACCACCCCCGAGTCCACCCTCCTGCTCGCCGAGATCGCCTCGGAGTTCCTCCCCGCCGGCACGCTCAACGTCGTCACCGGCGACCGCGACACCGGCCGGCTCGTCGTCGAGCACCCCACCCCCTCGCTCGTCGCCATCACCGGGTCGGTCCGGGCCGGGGCCGAGGTCGCCGCCAGCGCGGCGCCCCAGGTCAAGCGCGTGCACCTCGAGCTCGGCGGCAAGGCCCCGGTCGTCGTGTTCGACGACGCCGACCTCGAGGCCGCGGTCGAGGGCATCGCCATCGCCGGCTACTTCAACGCGGGTCAGGACTGCACGGCCGCGACCCGCGTGCTGGCGGCCCCGGGCATCCACGACGACTTCGTCGCCGCGCTCGCCGAGTACGCCAAGGGCTCGGCCCCGGTCGGTCTGCCCGACGACGAGGACGCGCTCTTCGGGCCGGTCAACAACGCGAACCAGCTCGAGCGGGTCTCGGGGTTCATCGAGCGACTGCCCTCGCACGCCACGGTCTCGGCCGGCGGCAACCGGGTCGCCGCCCTCGGCGACGGGTTCTTCCTCGAGCCGACCGTGCTCTCCGGCCTGCGCCAGGACGACGAGGCGGTGCAGAACGAGATCTTCGGGCCGGTCATCACCGTCCAGCGCTTCACCGACGAGGCCGAGGCGGTCGCGTGGGCCAACGGGGTCGACTACGGCCTCGCCTCCTCGGTGTGGACCAAGGACTTCGGCCGCGCGATGCGGATGAGCAAGGCCCTCGACTTCGGGTGCGTGTGGATCAACACCCACATCCCGCTCGTCGCCGAGATGCCGCACGGCGGCTACAAGAAGTCCGGCTACGGCAAGGACCTGTCGATGTACGGGTTCGAGGACTACACGCGCATCAAGCACGTCATGGCGAACATCGAGAGCTGAGGACCCAGATGGCACCCTTTCGACGGCGTCCCCCCGCCGACCCCGCCGTCCGCGGCCTCGTGCGCGCGGCCCGCGGCTCCCAGCTCTCCCGCCGCTCGCTCCTCGGGGGCACCGCCCTCGGCGGAGTCGCCGCAGCCCTGAGCGCCTGCGCGCCCCCGACCCCGCCCGCCGGCGGCGCCGCGGCGCTCGAGCTGCCCACCGACGTCTCCGGCACCGACAAGGTCGTGCGGTGGTCGAACTGGACGGCCTACCTCGACTACGACGAGGACACGAAGAAGTACCCCACCCTCGAGGCGTTCATCAAGGACTCCGGCATCCGCGCCACGTACTCGGAGGACATCGAGGACAACGACTCGTACTTCAACAAGATCGCCCCGCAGCTGCGGGCCAAGCAGGACGTCGGGGCCGACATCTTCGTCTTCACCGACTGGATGGCCAACCGGGTGGTCCGCGAGCAGCTCTGCCAGCCGCTCGAGATCATCCGGATGCCCAACGCCTCCAACCTCCTCGACAGCCTCAAGGACGTCAGCTTCGACCCGGGCCGCACCAACTCGCTCACCTGGCAGTCCGGCTTCGCGGGCATCGGCTACGACAAGTCGAAGGTCGGCAAGGAGCTCAAGAGCCTCGACGACCTGTGGACCCCCGAGCTCAAGGGCCGCATCGTCGTCCTCTCCGAGTTCCGCGACACGGTCGCCATCGTCATGCAGAGCCAGGGCGTCGACATCACCGGCGGGTGGGGGCGCACCGAGTTCGAGAAGGCCGTGGCCGTCATCGAGCAGAAGATGTCCGAGGGCTACATCCGCCGGATCAAGGGCAACAGCTACCTCGAGGACCTCAAGTCGGGCAACGCGCTCGCCGGCATCGTCTGGAGCGGCGACCTCTTCGTGCTGCGGGCCGAGACCGGGAACGACAACTGGCAGTTCGTGATCCCCGAGTCCGGCGGCACGCTGTGGAGCGACAACATGATGGTTCCCATCACGTCGACGCACCGGAAGAACGCGATGGCGCTGATGAACTACTACTACGACCCGGCGGTCGCCGCGGAGGTCGCGGCGTGGGTCAACTACGTCTGCCCGGTCCAGGGGGCCCAGGAGGAGCTCGCGAAGAGCGACCCCGAGCTGGCGCAGAGCCCGTTCATCTTCCCGAGCGCCGACTACATCAAGGACAACAACATCCAGGGCTTCCCGGCGCTCTCTCCCGAGGACGACCAGGCCTACAGCGCCATCTGGCAGAAGGTGCAGGGCAACTGATGGCACGCAGCAGCGGTTTCCGCGAGGCGAAGGGCGACCTGCGCCTCGAGTCGGTCACCAAGTCCTTCGGCGACTTCACGGCCGTCGACGACCTCGACCTCGTCGTCCCGCGCGGCTCGTTCTTCGCACTGCTCGGCCCGTCCGGCTGTGGCAAGACGACGACGCTGCGGATGGTGGCGGGGCTCGAACAGCCCTCCGCGGGAAACATCTTCATCGGCGAGACCGACCTCACGGGCAGCCGTCCGTACGAGCGTCCCGTCAACACCGTGTTCCAGAGCTACGCGCTCTTCCCGCACCTGACGATCCGCGACAACGTCGCGTTCGGTCCCAAGCGGCGGGGCGACAGGAACGCGATGACCCTCGCCGACGAGACCCTCCAGCTGGTCCAGGTCGACCACCTCGCGTCGCGCAAGCCGGCCCAGCTCTCGGGCGGGCAGCAGCAGCGCGTGGCCCTGGCGCGCGCCCTCGTCAACCGTCCCGAGGTGCTCCTCCTCGACGAACCCCTCGGCGCCCTCGACCTCAAGCTGCGGCGCCAGCTGCAGGTCGAGCTCAAGCGGATCCAGACCGAGGTCGGGCTCACGTTCATCCACGTGACGCACGACCAGGAGGAGGCCATGACGATGGCCGACACGGTCGCCGTCATGAACCACGGGCGGATCGAGCAGATGGGCCGGCCCGCCGACATGTACGACCTGCCGCTCACGTCGTTCGTCGCGAACTTCGTCGGCCGCTCCAACCTCGGTGTGGGACAGGTCGTCGACCGCGACGGCGACAACCTCGTCGCCGAGGTGCAGGGCACGAAGGTCAAGGTGCCGCTCGCCCGGGCCAATGCGAAGGACGGCACCGTGATGTTCGGCGTCCGGCCCGAGAAGGTCCGCGTGCTGCGCTCGGCCCCCGAGGGCGGCGGCGACGACGTCAAGGGCACCGTCCTCGACGTCTCCTTCACCGGCGTCGCCACCGAGTACCTCGTGCGGCTGCCGAGCGGCACGGTCTGGAGCTGCTACGAGCAGAACCTCGACGTCGACCCGATCGACCTGCGCCCCGGTGACGACGTGTGGATCTCGTGGGACCCGGCCCACGCCTTCACGGTCGCCGCCGACGAGGCGGAGGCCAGGGCGGCCGAGGAGGCCACGGCGTGAGCGCCCTCGCCCACGTCGGGCAGGCCGGGGGAGGTGGACCCACCGACCCCGCGCCCGCCCAGGAGCGCGCGGGACGCAGCTGGCTGCCCTACCTCCTCCTGCTCCCCGGCGCGCTCTGGCTCTTCGTCTTCTTCGTCATCCCGCTGCTCCAGCTGTTCACGGTCAGCCTGCAGTCGCAGTTCCCGGGGTACCCGGGCTACTACTACCGCGACGTCAACTTCTCGAACTACCTGCGGGCGCTCACCGACTTCGCCCCGCAGTTCGGGCGCTCGCTGCTCTTCGCCGGCCTGGCGACCTTCTTCGCCTTCTGCCTCGCCTACCCGCTGGCCTACGCGATGGCGTTCAAGGCGGGCCGCTGGCGCAACGTCATGCTCATCGCGGTCATCGCGCCGTTCTTCACCTCGTTCATCCTCCGCACCGTGGCCTGGCGGCAGATCCTCGCCGACGAGGGGCCGGTGGCGAGCACGCTCAACGCGCTGCACCTGCTGCCGGGCGGCCACATCACCGAGACGTGGGCGGCGGTCGTCGCCGGCCTCACGTACAACTTCCTGCCGTTCATGGTGCTCCCGATCTACGCCTCCCTCGAACGGGCCGACCACCGGGTCATCGAGGCCGGCGGTGACCTGTACGCCAACGGGTTCACGACCTTCCGCACGGTCACCCTGCCGATGTCGATGCCCGGTGTCATCGCCGGGACGCTGCTGACCTTCATCCCGGCGGCCGGCGACTACGTCAACGCCGACCTCCTCGGCGCCGACAACACGAAGATGGTCGGCAACGTCATCGAGAGCCAGTTCTTCCGGGTGCTCGGCGGCTTCCCCGTGGCGGCGGCCCTGTCGTTCACCCTCATGGCGCTGATCCTCGCCATGGTCTTCGTCTACGTGCGCCGCTTCGGGACGGAGGAGCTGCTGTGATCCGCCGTCTGCAGAACCGCTTCGCGATCATCGTCGCGGTGCTCGTGCTCCTCTACCTGTTCCTCCCGGTCGCCTACACGTTCGTCTTCTCGTTCAACAACTACCGGAAGTCGAACATCGTCTGGAACCCGCAGGGCAGCCCCACGCTCAAGCACTGGCAGGACCCCTGCGGTGCACCGGGGGTCTGCGACGCCCTCGTCACCTCCCTCGAGATCGGGGTCATCGCCACCCTCGTGGCGACCGTCCTCGGCACGCTGCTGGCCTTCGCCCTCGTGCGGCACCGCTTCGTCGGCCGGTCGGCGAGCAACGTGCTCGTCTTCGTGCCGATGGCGACCCCCGAGATCGTCCTCGGCGCCAGCCTGCTGACGATCTTCGTCCAGGGCTTCTCGCGGGTCGGCCTCGGCCTCGGCTTCTGGACGATCACCATCGCGCACATCATGTTCTGCGTCAGCTTCGTCGTCGTCACGGTCAAGGCCCGTCTCCAGAGCCTCGACCCGCGCATCGAGGAGGCCGCCCAGGACCTCTACGCGGGTCCGTCCGCGACGTTCTGGCGGGTCACCTTCCCGCTCGTCCTCCCGGGCATCGTCGGGGCGGCGCTGCTCGCGTTCTCGCTCTCGTTCGACGACTTCATCATCACGAACTTCGTCTCCGGCAACGAGACGACCTTCCCGAAGTTCGTCTACGTCTCCTACCTGCGCGGGATCCCCGCCCAGGCCAACGTCATCGGCTTCTCGATGTTCGTCATCGCCCTCACGCTGGTCATCGTCGGCCAGCTCGTGGGCAACGCCCGCCGCAGCAGCAAGTAGCCGCCGGGGGCACCCCCGGCACGACACAGGAAAGGTCACCGTGCGCGTCCTCATGATCGGTGCGGGGGGCGTCGGCGACGCCGCGGCCCGCATCGCCGCCGAGCGAGACTTCTTCGAGGCGTGGGTCGTCGCCGACCACGACGTCTCCCGGGCCGAGCGCACCGTCGCCGCGGTGTCGGCCCGCGGCGGTGGGGGCGAACGGTTCTCGGCGGCGCAGGTCGACGCCTCGGACGCCGACGCCGTCACGGCGCTGGCCCGCGAGGTGTCGGCCACGCACGTGTTCAACGCCGTCGACCCGCGGTTCGTCGTCCCCATCTTCGAGGGCGCGCGGGCGGCCGGGGCCGACTACCTCGACATGGCGATGAGCCTGTCCCGCCGCCACCCCGACGAGCCGTACGCCAAGGTCGGGGTCAAGCTCGGCGACGAGCAGTTCGCGCAGGCGGGGGAGTGGGAGGCCGACGGTCGGCTCGCGCTCGTCGGCATCGGCGTCGAGCCGGGCCTGTCCGACGTCTTCGCCCGGTACGCCGCCGACCACCTGTTCTCCGAGATCGACGAGCTCGGCACGCGCGACGGCGCCAACCTGGTCATCCGCGACGACGACGGCAACGAGGTGTTCGCTCCCGGGTTCTCGATGTGGACGATCATCGAGGAGTGCCTCAACCCGCCGGTCGTCTGGGAGAAGGCGCGGGCCGACGAGCCCGACGGCGGCTGGTACACCCTCCCGGCGTTCAGCGAGCCCGAGGTGTTCGACTTCCCGGAGGGCATCGGCCCGGTCGAGTGCGTGCACGTCGAGCACGAGGAGGTGCTCCTCATGCCGCGCTGGGTCGACGCGCGGAAGGTCACCTTCAAGTACGGGCTCGGCGAGGAGATGATCACCATCCTCCGGACGCTGCACACCCTCGGCCTCGACTCGACGGAGCCGGTCACCGTCAAGGGCGTCGAGGTCAGCCCGCGCGACGTCGTCGCCGCCGTGCTGCCCGACCCGCAGACCATCGGTCCGCGGATGGAGGGGAAGACGTGTGCCGGCCTGTGGGTCACCGGGACCGGCAAGGACGGGCAGCCGCGGCGCACGTACCTCTACCACGTGTCCGACAACGCCGACACGATGCGCGAGTACGAGGCCCAGTGCGTCGTCTGGCAGACGGCGGTCAACCCGGTCGTCGCCCTCGAGCTGCTCGCGACCGGGGCGTGGTCGGGGGTCGGGGTGCTCGGGCCCGAGGCCTTCGACGCCGTCCCCTTCCTCGACCTGCTCGCCGCCCCTAAGCCCGCCGGCTACGGCTCGCCCTGGGGCCTCGAGGACCGCTGACCCCGTTCGTGCGAAAGGATCGGCCCATGGCCATCACCCAGAAGGCACTCATCGACTCCCTCCCGTCGGGGATCCTCGTCGGCGGCTCGTGGCGGGAGGCGAGCGGCGGTGAGCGCTTCGACGTCCACGACCCGGCCACCGGCGCCACGCTCACCACGTGCGCCGACGGCACGCCCGAGGACGGACTGGCCGCCCTCGCGGCCGCCGACGCCGCCCGCGCCTCGTGGGCGGCCACGGCACCGCGCGACCGCGCCGAGATCCTCCGGCGGGCCTTCGAGACGGTCACGGCCCGCGCCGACGAGTTCGCGATGCTCATGACCCTCGAGATGGGCAAGACGCTCGCCGAGGCCAGGGGCGAGGTCACCTACGGCGCCGAGTTCTTCCGGTGGTTCTCCGAGGAGGCGGTGCGCGTGCACGGACGCTACTCGGTGGCCCCGAACGGGGCATCGCGGCTCGTGACGATGGCCCAGCCGGTCGGCCCCACGCTGATGATCACGCCCTGGAACTTCCCGCTGGCCATGGGCACCCGCAAGATCGGCCCGGCCATCGCCGCCGGCTGCACGATGGTCGTCAAGCCGGCGCACGAGACCCCGCTGACGATGCTCCTGCTCGCCCAGGTGCTCCAGGAGTGCGGCCTGCCCGACGGCGTCCTCAACGTCGTGACGACGACCCACTCGGGCGCCGTCTGCGAGCCGGTCATCCGCGACCCGCGGCTGCGCAAGCTGACCTTCACCGGCTCGACCGCGGTGGGCAAGAAGCTCGTCGAGCAGTCCGCCGAGCAGCTCCTGCGGCTGTCGATGGAGCTCGGCGGAAACGCGCCGTTCATCGTCTTCGAGGACGCCGACGTCGACGCCGCCGTCGAGGGCGCGATGCTCGCGAAGATGCGCAACATCGGCGAGGCGTGCACGGCGGCCAACCGGTTCTTCGTCCACGAGTCCGTCGCCGAGGAGTTCTCGGGCAAGCTCGCCGCCCGGATGGGGGCGCTGACCGTCGGCAAGGGCACCAAGAAGGGTGTCGACGTCGGGCCGCTCATCACCCCGAAGGCCCGCCAGGGCGTCCACGAGCTCGTCGAGGACGCGGTGGGCCGCGGGGCCACGGTCCTCACCGGTGGCGCTCCGGTGGCCGGGCGCGGCAACTTCTACGCGCCGACCGTCCTCACCGACGTGCCGGAGGGGGCCCGCTGCCTCACCGAGGAGATCTTCGGCCCGGTGGCTCCGGTGTGCACCTTCGCCACCGAGGAGGAGGCCGTCACGCGCGCCAACTCCACCGAGTACGGGCTCGTCGGCTACGTCTTCACGCGCGACAACGCCCGGGTGCTGAGGGTCTCCGAGGCCCTCGAGTTCGGGATGGTCGGCGTGAACACCGGCATCGTCTCGAACCCCGCGGCCCCCTTCGGCGGCGTCAAGCAGTCCGGGTACGGGCGCGAGGGGGGCTTCGAGGGCATCGAGGAGTACCTCGAGGTCAAGTACGTCGGCATCGCGCTCTGACCGGACGTCCCTGCTGCCGGGCCCGCCGGGCAGCCGTCGACCGCGCAGGCCGACCAGCGCGAATGTCCGAGTCGTCACGGTGATGCCGGGGAAACCGGCCGATGACGCGGATGTATCCACGTCATCGGCCGGCGTCCGCGTCCTCCCCGTGAGGATGGGGACGGTGCACGATGACAGCGCAGCTGCGCGGCGGCTGCAGCGGCGGTGTCAGGGCGGCATCCGCCGTCCCTCTGACACGGGGACGGGTCGGCCGAAGGGACAGGATCTGGCCCGGCGGCGTGCGGCGGGTGGGGCGCGAGTGGTGCACTGACCCCATGAGCCGGGCCCGCCACTCCGAGCGCCCGGACCGTCACCGGTCCGTGCGTTCCTTCCTCGACGACACCGACGAGGCGCTGCGCATGGGCGCGCGTCCCGGTGCGCGGGTCTGGCCGACCGGCTTCGACCTGCTCGACACGACCTTCGGGGGCGGTCTGCGCTCCGGCGAGCTCGTCCTCCTCGCCGGCACCGAGGGCGCCGGCAAGACGACCTTCGCGATGCAGCTGATGCGCAACGCGGTCGTCGCGGGCCGGCACGCCGTCGTCTTCTCCTTCGAGCTGACGGCCGCTTCGCTCATCCAGCGCCTCCTCGGTCTCGAGGCCGCGACGGCCGCCGACCGGCTCGACGACCCGATGAACCCCGCCGCGGACGTCCGCCAGTTCCGGGCCGTGCTCGAGGCCGAGGACCCCGACCGCCGCGGCCTCGGCTCCGCGATGCGCGCCCTGCCGTACGGCGTCGACGCGCTGATGACCATCGAGGCCTACTCCGACCGGCTGCACATCGTCGAGGGCAACCGGATGACGACGATCGGGCAGATCGCGAGCACCGTCGCGGCCGTCGCCGACGAGACGGGCGAGCCGCCGATCGTCCTCGTCGACTACCTCCAGAAGATCCCGGTCGACGGCATCGAGGGGACCTCGGACGAGACGACGCGCGTCACCTTCGTCACCGAGACGCTCAAGGAGCTCGCGATGGAGCTCGAGTGCCCCGTCGTCGCCATCTCCGCGGCCGACCGCGAGAGCCTCGGGGCCGGGCATCGGATGCGCACCCGCGACCTGCGCGGCTCGAGCGCCCTCGCCTACGAGGCCGACATCGTGCTCATCCTCCAGACCAAGGAGAACATCGTCGCCCGCGAGCACCTCACCTACGACCTCAACGCCGCCAAGGTCTTCCGGCGCTGGGTCGTCATCTCGGTCGAGAAGAACCGCTTCGGCGGCGGCCAGGTCGAGCTCGAGGTGCAGAAGGACTTCGAGCACGGCCGCTACGTGCCGAAGGCCCGGGTGGTCGCCGAACGCCTCATCGAGGAGCGGGTGTTCACCTCCTGAGCGGGTCCGGGCCGCGTCGGGGCCGCCGGCCGGGTGCGGCAGGATGGCCGGCGTGAGCGTCCGCACCGTCGCCGTCCTCGGCTCCACCGGCTCGATCGGCACCCAGGCCCTCGAGGTCGTCGCCGCCCACCCCGACCGCTTCCGCGTCGTCGCGCTCTCGGCCGGGGGCAACACCGCTCTGCTCGCCGAGCAGGCGGCGGCCACCCGCGCCCCCCTCGTCGCCGCCGCGCGGGGGAGCGCCGACGAGCTGCGCGAGGCCGTCGCCGCCGCGTCCGGCGACCCGTCGTACCGGCCCGAGGTGGTCGTCGGCGACGAGGCCGCGACGACGGCCGCCGGGTGCGGGGCCGACGTCGTGCTCAACGGCATCACCGGCTCGATCGGCTTGCGCCCCACCCTTGCCGCGCTCGGTGCCGGGTCCGTGCTCGCGCTGGCCAACAAGGAGTCGCTCATCGTCGGCGGCCCGCTCGTCAAGGACGCCGCCGCGCCGGGGCAGATCGTGCCCGTCGACTCCGAGCACAGCGCCATCGCCCAGTCGCTGCGTGGCGGCCGGGCCGAGGAGGTCCGCCGGCTCGTCGTCACCGCCAGCGGTGGGCCGTTCCGCGGCCGCAGCCGGGCCGAGCTCACCGACGTCACGCCCGAGCAGGCCCTCGCCCACCCGAACTTCTCGATGGGCCGGGTCATCACGACGAACTCCGCGACGCTCGTCAACAAGGGCCTCGAGGTCATCGAGGCGCACCTGCTCTTCGACGTGCCGTTCGACCGGATCGACGTCGTCGTCCACCCGCAGCAGCAGATCCACTCGATGGTCGAGTTCCACGACGGCTCGACCATCGCCCAGCTCGGCCCGCCGCGGATGCTCGTGCCGATCGCCCTCGGCCTGTCCTGGCCAGAACGGCTCGAGGACGTCGACGTCCCGTGCGACTGGTCACTCGCCCAGTCCTGGGAGTTCCACCCCCTCGACGACGACGCGTTCCCCGCCGTGCGGCTCGCCCGGCGGGTGGGGGAGGCCGGCGGCACCTTCCCGGCGGTCTACAACGCGGCGAACGAGGTGTGCGTCGACGCCTTCCACGACGGGGCCATCGGCTTCCTCGACATCGTCGACACCGTGGAACGCGTCGTGGAGGCGCACCACGACGAGCAGGCGCACAATGGGAGCGAACTCGACGCCTCGAGCGTTGAGTCGGTGCTCGCCGCCGACCGGTGGGCACGGGAGCGCGCCCGCGAGCTGCTCGGGGGCGCACCGACCGACCAGACCCAAGGAGGCCGCCGGTGACGACCGTCGCGTTCGTGCTCGGCGTGCTCTTCATGGCGCTCGGCGTGGCGCTCTCGATCGCGCTGCACGAGGTCGGGCACCTCGTCCCGGCCAAGCGGTTCGGGGTGCGCGTCACCCAGTACATGGTCGGCTTCGGCCCGACCGTCTGGTCACGCCGTCGCGGCGAGACCGAGTACGGCGTCAAGGCCATCCCGCTCGGCGGCTACATCCGGATGATCGGGATGTTCCCGCCGCGGCCCGGCGACGACGGGAAGCTGCGCGCCTCGAGCACCGGCCGGTTCAGCCAGCTGATGGACGAGGCCCGGGCGGCCAGCCTCGAGGAGGTCCGCCCCGGCGACGAGGACCGCGTCTTCTACCGGCTCTCGGTGCCGAAGAAGGTCCTCGTCATGCTCGGCGGGCCGCTGATGAACCTGCTCATCGGGGTCGTCCTCCTGACCATCCTCGTCACCGTGCACGGGCTCCAGGCGCCGCAGAAGGGGGCCGAGGTCGCCTCCGTCGCCCAGTGCGTCGTCCCCGCCACGGACGCCGCCGCGACCACCTCGTGCGCCGGCCGCGCGCCGACCCCGGCGCTCGCCGCCGGCATCCTGCCCGGTGACCGCTTCGTCTCGATCGCGGGGACGCCGGTCGACGACATCCGCGACGTCGGCGCCCTCATCCGGCCCGAGGCCGGCACCGCGGTGCCCGTCGTCGTCGAGCGCGACGGGCAGCGCCTCACGCTCTCGGTGACGCCCATCCGCAACACGGTCCAGGTCCTCGACGACGCGGGCAACCCCGTCGTGCGCGCCGACGGCACCCCCGAGACGACCGAGGCCGGGTTCCTCGGGGTCACGAGCCGCCAGCCGATGGCCTACGAGCGCCAGCCGCTCACCGCCGTGCCGGGCATCGTCTGGGGCTACACGACCCAGACCGCCTCGGCGCTCGCGCACATCCCCCAGCGGATGAGCGGGGTGTGGGACGCGGCCTTCGGCGGGGCCGAGCGCGAGGTCGACAGCCCGATGTCGGTCGTCGGCGTCGGACGGGTCGCCGGCGACGTCGGGTCGGGCAAGTACGACGCGATCTTCGGCAAGGGCCTCGGCGACAAGCTGTGGACCCTCCTCGCGCTGCTCGCGGGGCTGAACATCATGCTCTTCGTCTTCAACCTCGTCCCGCTGCTGCCGCTCGACGGCGGTCATGTCGCCGGCGCGCTGTGGGAGGGGACCAAGCGCCAGTGGGCCCGCCTGCGGGGCCGTCCCGACCCCGGGTTCGTCGACGTGGCGAAGGCCCTGCCGCTCGCGTACTCGGTGGCCGTCGTGCTCATCGGGATGTCCGCGCTGCTCATCTACGCCGACCTCGTCAACCCGGTGGACCTCGGCGGCTGACCCCGGTCCCCGTGCAGGGAACACCCAGCCGCGCGCCGTAGGCTGGGGGGCATGTCCGTCTCCCTCGGGATGCCCGCCGCCCCGCCCCCCGTCATCGCCCCGCGCCGGCAGAGCCGCAAGATCCGGGTCGGCAAGGTCGAGGTCGGCGGCGACGCGCCGGTGTCGGTGCAGTCGATGACGACGACGCCGACGACCGACATCAACGCCACGCTCCAGCAGATCGCCGAGCTCACCGCCGCCGGCTGCGACATCGTCCGCGTCGCGTGCCCGAGCCAGGACGACGCCGAGGCGCTGCCGGCCATCGCGCAGAAGAGCCAGATCCCGGTCATCGCCGACATCCACTTCCAGCCGAAGTACGTCTACGCGGCGATCGACGCCGGGTGCGCGGCCGTGCGCGTCAACCCGGGGAACATCCGGCAGTTCGACGACCAGGTCGGTGAGATCGCCCGCCGCGCCAAGGAGGCCGGCGTCTCGATCCGCATCGGGGTCAACGCCGGCTCGCTCGACAAGCGGCTGCTCGAGAAGTACGGCAAGCCGACCGCCGAGGCGCTCGTCGAGTCGGCCGTCTGGGAGGCGAGCCTCTTCGAGGAGCACGACTTCCACGACTTCAAGATCTCGGTGAAGCACAACGACCCCGTCGTCATGGTGCGCGCCTACCAGCTGCTCGCCGAGCGCGGCGACTGGCCGCTGCACCTCGGGGTCACCGAGGCCGGGCCGGCGTTCCAGGGCACGATCAAGTCGGCGACCGCCTTCGGGGCGCTGCTCTCGCAGGGCATCGGCGACACCATCCGCGTCTCCCTCTCGGCCCCGCCGGTCGAGGAGGTCAAGGTCGGTATCCAGATCCTCCAGTCGCTCAACCTGCGCCCGCGCAAGCTCGAGATCGTCTCGTGCCCCTCGTGCGGCCGCGCCCAGGTCGACGTCTACACGCTCGCCGACGAGGTGACCGCCGGGCTCGAGGGGATGACCGTCCCGTTGCGCGTCGCCGTCATGGGCTGCGTCGTCAACGGCCCGGGCGAGGCCCGCGAGGCCGACCTCGGGGTCGCGTCCGGTAACGGCAAGGGCCAGATCTTCGTCAAGGGCGAGGTCATCAAGACCGTCCCCGAGAGCCAGATCGTCGAGACGCTCATCGAGGAGGCCATGCGCATCGCCGAGGAGATGGGCGAGCCGGTCGACGACGAGTCGGCGGGTGCTCCCACGGTCACCGTCTCCTGAGGCGGTGACCACCGGCCGCCTCGACGCGTTCGACCCGCCGTCGCCGACCGGTCGGCGCGCGGAGGTGCTCGGCCGGCTGGCCGACCTCCTGCTCGCCGTGCGGCCGGGAGAGCGGGCGGTCGTGGCCGTCGACGGGGTGGACGGGGCCGGCAAGACCGTGCTGGCCCGCGAGCTGGCCCTCCTGCTGGCCACCCGGCGCGAGGTGCACCGGGCCGGCGTCGACGGGTTCCACCGGCCTCGCGACCAGCGGTACGCCCGCGGCCGGACGGCCGAGTCGTTCTACCGCGACTCCTACGACCTCACGGCGCTGCGCGAGCACCTGGTCGACCCGTTCCGCGCCGGGCGCCCCTTCCGACCCGCCGTCCACGACGTCGGGACCGACGCGGCCGTCGACGTCGAGGCCGGCCCGGCGGGTCCGGAGGGCCTGCTGCTCCTCGACGGGATCTTCCTCCACCGGCCGGGGCCGGCCGACCTCTGGGACGCCTCGGTGTTCGTCGACGTCCCGTTCGAGGTCTCCGTCCCGCGGGGGAACGCCCGGTTCGGTCCGCTCGACGCCGAGCGCTCGGACCCCGGGTCCTCCGTCAACGCGCGGTACGTCGGCGGGCAGCGCCTCTACCTCGCCGAGGCCGACCCGGCGACCCGGGCCACGTGGGTGCTCGACAACGCCGACCTCGCCGCTCCGGTGCTCACCCGTCGTGGAGCTCGCGGCGGGGGGACCCCGACAGCGACCGGTTGAGCGAGAACAGCCGGCCGAGGACGGGCATGAGCACGATGTTGACGCCGTGCAGGATCCCGATGACGAGGAGGATCCCGCCGATGCGCTCGAGCTCGTAGGTCACCTGGGGCGCGGTCACCGTCCGCGTCACCTGGCTGCCCCAGTCGGGCGGGGGTGCCACCTGCACCGAGAAGAGGATGTACGCGGCGAAGATCAGGTAGTACACGATGTCGGTGAGCACGATGTAGCTCTTGCCGGTCATCGGGTTGTCGTGGAAGACGTCGGCCGCGTAGGCCCTCCCGAAGCGCTTGATGAACGGGCCGAGCCACACCGCGAGGGCGAGCAGGGCGAGGGTCGTGGCCACTTCGAGGATCCACCAGGGCATGGCGAGGTCTCCGTCCGGGTGTCGGGGGGTGAGGGCGAGGACGGCGGTGGTGACCGCCGCGGTGAGGACGACGGTTCCGAGCGCGACGCCCGCGAGCGTCCGCCGGCGGCGCCGGTCGGCGTCGATGCCGTCGACGACGCGCTCGAAGAGGTCCGCGGAGGGCGTCGTCGGCGCGTCGCGCAGCGCGTGGCTCAGCCGGTCCTCGAGGTCGGTCATCGCAGCTCCTCCAGGGTGGTCGCGAGGGCGTCGAGCCCTCGCTGCAGGTGGGTCTTGACGGTGTTGGCCGAGACGCCGAGGGTCGCGGCGATCTCGGCGACCCCGAGGTCGTGGAAGTAGCGCAGCGTGACGCAGTCGCGCTGGCGGCGGGGCAGGGTCCGCAGCGCGGCGATGACCTGGGCCCGCTCGGCGCGCTCCTCGGCGGTCTCGGCGGCCGACGGCGCGTCGGGAACGGCGGGGGGCCGGTGCCGGAGGGAGACCAGGCCCCGACGGTTGTGGTCGCGGGCGAGGTTGACGACGATCGAGCGCAGGTAGGCCGGCGCCCGCTCGGGGTCGCGCAGCCGTCCCCGCGTGCGGGCGAACCGGATGAACGCCTCCTGGACGAGGTCCTCGGCGGCCGTCCGGTCGTCGACGTAGAACCGCGCCAGCCGGGTGAGGGACATCGCCTCGGCGTCGAAGAGCGCCGCGAGGTCGGGCAGGTCCGCCGCCCGCGCCGCGGACCTGCCCTCCCTCGTGTCCGACACGACCTCCATCACGCCTACGGACGCACGAGGCCGGCGACCGGGTGACACGCGGACCTGACGAAGCGGGCCCCGGATCTTCGGCGATCCCGTCGGCCCGGTCGGGTCACCCGGCGGGCCCACGGCAGGCGTCTTCCTCGTGACCGCCTCCTCGCGGTCGCGACCAGGAAGGAAGGCCATGACCGGCTCCCGTCGACTGCTCACCGTCCTGGCCATGGTGGCACCGCTGCTGGTGCCCGTCACGGCGTCGGCCGCCGCCTCGCCGCGGACGGCCGCGCCGGCGGACACCGCCCGGGTGGCGCACGGGCCGGTCGCGACCGGGTCGCGCAGCCACGCGGTGCTGCGGGTGCGCGGCGTCCTCCCCGGCGCCGACGGCGTGTTCCCCCGGCGCGCGGCAGGCGACGCACCCGCGCTGTGGCTCGACATCACGCTGCGGGCCGGGCGGGCCGCGGCCACGACCTCCGTGCCGCTCGTACCGGTCCCCGGGACGCGCTCGGTCCTCGTCCGGGGACCCGGCGCCTCCTCGGGCGTGCCCTCGCGGCTCGCCGACCTGCCGGAGGTGTGGTGATGGACCTCCTGCGTGCCCTGGCCGCCGGCGCCGGTGGCGGCCTCGTCTGGGCGGTCGTCGCGCGCGGCTTCATGCGGCTCCTCACGACGACACCGGAGTTCAGCTGGGCGGGGACGCTGACCATCCTCGGGGCGGGGACCGTCGCCGGCGCCCTCAGCGGCGTCGTCCACGCCGCCCGGGTCGGAGGTCGGTCCGGCTGGTGGCGGCTCGCGCTGCTGCCGGCGCTGCTGCTCTTCGCCGGTCCGGGGGCCCTGCTCGTGCCGTCCGTCGTCGGCTTCGCGCTCGTCCTGCGCGGGGGACGCCGGGCCCGCGTCGTGGGAGCCGTCCTCGCGGCGGCCAGTCCCGTGCTCGCGACGCTTCCCGACCCGGGCTCCGTCCCGACGGCCCCGACGCCCACGCAGCTGGCCGGGCTGGTGGTCCTCACGGTGGCGACGGTGCCGATGGGCTGGGCCCTCGGCGAGGTGACGAGGCGTTGGCGCGGGGCTGCGGCGACGCGGCCGGCCACGACCCCCGTCCGGGCGCTCGCGGGGCGGACGGAGGGCTTCGCGAGCACGGGGTGAGAGGACCCACGGAGGGTGGGAGGCCCGGCGTCCGGGGCGTTGGCCCCGGGCGCCGGGCTCGCGCGCCCTACGCTGTACCCGTGCTGCGCACACGCTCCCCGGTCCGGCCACTGTCGCTCGCCGACCGTGACGCCGCCCTCGAGGTGTGCGCCCGCGACCTGCCGCGGGGCGTCTTCGTCGCCGCGCGCATCCTCGAGGGGGCCCGGACCGGCTCGCTCGGCTCGGTGCTCGGCGCCCGCGAGGACGGAGCCCTGCGCTCGCTGTGCTGGGCCAGTGCGAACGTCGTCCCGGTCGGCACGTCAGCGGCCGACCAGCCGCACTTCGCCGAGCGGCTGCGGCGCTGGCGCGGCCGGGCCGCCTCGGTCTTCGGCCCCCGCGACGAGGTCGAGGGGTTGTGGTCGCACCTCGAGCCGACGTGGGGCTCGGCCCGGGCCGTCCGCAGCCACCAGCCCCTGCTCGTCGCGCACGAGCCGCCGTCCGCGCTCGGCATCCCGCTCGACCCGCGGGTGCGTCCCGCGCGCCCGGACGAGGTCGACCTCGTCCTCCCGGCCGCCGAGCACATGTTCACCGCCGAGATCGGCTACCGGCCCTACACCGGGTCCAACCGCGGCTACCGCGCCTCGCTCGCCGCCCTCGTCTCGCGCGGGCACACCTACGTCGTCGTCGAGGACGGCGAGGTCGTCTTCAAGACCGACATCGGCAGCCTGGCCCTCGGCTGCGCCCAGCTGCAGGGCGTGTGGGTCGCCCCGCGGCTGCGCGGGCAGGGCCTCGCCGTGCCGATGCTCGCCGCCGTCGTCGAGCAGGTGATGCTCGGTCCCGCCCCCCTCGTCTCCCTGTACGTCAACGACTTCAACACCGCCGCCCGCGCCACCTACGAGCGGCTCGGCTTCCGCGAGGTCGGGGCCTTCGCGACGGTGCTGCTCTGATGGCCGGCGGCCGCTGACGTGTCCCAGGTCGCCTGGGCGCCCCTCTCCGAGGACGACCTCCCCGCGCTGCGCGAGCTCGCCCTGGCCTGCCTGCACGCCGACGGGGGCCTCCCGCTCCTCGCCGACGAGCCGATGCTGCGCCGGTACTTCCTCGCCGGGGTCGGCATCGGGGGACGCGACGAGACCGGCGACCTCGTCGCCGCGGCCGGCGTCACCCGGGACCGCACCGGCCGCCCCGGGGCGGCCGGGCTGGTCCGACCCTCGGCGCGGCGCAGCGGGCTCGGCGCCGAGCTCGCCGCGTGGTGCGCCGAGCACTCCGGGGGGCGGCTGCTCCGGGTCTCGGTCGAGACCACGTCGCCCGAGACCGAGCCCTTCCTCCACCGCCTCGGTCTGGTGCGCACCTTCGCCGAGCACGTCATGCGCCACGACCTCCTCGACGTCCCCCGCATCCGGCGCCCGGTGGTGCTGCGGTCCCTGCCGTGGGACGACGAGACCGCCCCGCTGTTCCACCGGGCCTACCGCGAGTCCTTCGCCGAGCGACCGGGGTTCCCGGACACCCCGCTCGAGGAGTGGGTGCACGACGTCGCCGACGAGCCGGGGTTCCGTCCCGAGCGCTCGCGCGTCGTGGTCGACGGGGACGGCGCGCCGGCGGGCTTCGTGACGCTCACCGACTGCTGGGTCGACCAGGTCGGCGTCGTGCCGGCGTGGCGGGGGCGCGCGCTCGGCGCCCACCTGGTCGCGCGCTCGCTGCGGGCGCTGCGCAAGGCCGGCTGCGAGGCCGCCTGGTTGGCCGTCAACGTCGACAACCCGGCCCACGGGCTGTACCTCCGCCTCGGGTTCGCCGACGCGGGGTTGCGCGCGCGCTACGAGCAGGTCGTCTGAGGGGGGAGGCCGCGGTGCCCGGGAATCCGGGCGACGGGGGCCCGGGGCGCGCGGATATCCTTGCCGGGCCGATCCACCCGACCACCGACCCCAGGAGCCCTCCCGTGGCCATGCGCATGTCGTCCCTGTTCCTGCGAACCCTTCGCGAGAACCCGGCGGACGCGGAGGTCCCGAGCCACCAGCTCCTCGTGCGGGCCGGGTACATCCGCCGGGTGAGCCCGGGCATCTACACCTGGCTGCCGCTCGGGCTCAGGGTGCTGCGCCGCGTCGAGGCGATCGTCCGCGAGGAGATGGACGCGATCGGCTCCCAGGAGCTGCTCTTCCCGGCGCTGCTGCCGCGCGAGCCCTACGAGGCGTCCGGCCGCTGGACCGAGTACGGCGAGAACATCTTCCGGCTGCAGGACCGCAAGGGCGATGACTACCTCCTCGGCCCCACGCACGAGGAGATGTTCACCCTCGCCGTCAAGGACCTGTACTCGTCGTACAAGGACCTCCCGCTGTCGATCTACCAGATCCAGACGAAGTACCGCGACGAGTCCCGGCCGCGGGCCGGCATCCTGCGCGGTCGCGAGTTCGTCATGAAGGACAGCTACTCCTTCGACCTCGACGAGGCCGGGCTCGACAAGAGCTACCAGCTGCACCGAGACGCCTACGTCCGCATCTTCGAGCGGCTCGGCTTCCACTACGTCATCGTCCAGGCGATGGCCGGGGCGATGGGCGGCTCGAAGTCCGAGGAGTTCCTCGCGACCGCCGAGAACGGGGAGGACACCTACGTCCGGTGCCCGAACTGCGGGTACGCGGCGAACGTCGAGGCGGTGCGCGTGCCGGTGCCGGACGCCGTCGACGCCTCCGGGCTGCCCGCGGCGCACGTCGAGGACACCCCCGACACCCCGACCATCGACACCCTCGTCGCCCACCTCGAGTCGGCGTTCCCGCGCTCGGACGGCCGCTCGTGGACCGCTGCCGACACCCTGAAGAACGTCGTCGTCATGCTCGTGCACCCCGACGGCACCCGCGAGCCGCTGGCCATCGGCCTGCCCGGTGACCGCGAGGTCGACGAGAAGCGGCTCGGAGCCAACGTCGAGCCGGCGACCGTCGAGGCGTTCGAGGAGAAGGACTTCGCGCGGTACCCGACGCTGGCCAAGGGCTACATCGGTCCGGGCGCGCTGGGTCTCGAGCAGAGCACGGGCATCCGCTACCTCCTCGACCCGCGGGTCTCCGAGGGCACGGCGTGGGTCACCGGCGCCGACGAGAGCGGACGCCACGTCCTCGACCTCGTCGTCGGTCGCGACTTCACCGCCGACGGCACCATCGAGGCCGCCGAGGTCCGTGACGGCGACGCCTGCCCCTCGTGCGGGCACGGCCTGGAGTCGGCGCGCGGCATCGAGATGGGGCACATCTTCCAGCTCGGCACGCGGTTCGCGGAGGCGCTCGACCTCAAGGTGCTCGACGAGAACGGCAAGCTGCGCACCGTGACGATGGGCTCCTACGGCGTCGGGGTCTCGCGCGCCGTCGCGTGCGTCGCCGAGGGCAACCACGACGAGCTGGGGCTCGTCTGGCCGCGCGCGCTGGCTCCGGCCGACGTGCACGTCGTCGCCACCGGCAAGGACGACGCCGTGTTCACCTTCGCCGAGGAGCTGACCCGCTCGCTCGAGGCCGAGGGTGTCGAGGTGCTCTTCGACGACCGCCGACAGGCTTCTCCCGGAGTCAAGTTCAAGGACGCCGAGCTCGTCGGGGTCCCGACGATCGTCGTCGTCGGGCGCGGGCTGGCCGACGGCACCATCGAGGTCAAGGACCGTCGCTCCGGCGAGCGGCGCGAGGTCGCCACCGCCGACGCGGTGCGCGAGGTGCTCGCCGAGATCGGTCGCGCGTGAGCCGGCCGCTGGAGGCGGTCGTCTTCGACTGGGGCGGCACGCTGACGCCCTGGCACGACGTCGACCTGCCCGAGCAGTGGCGGGTGTTCGCCCGTGAGGTGCACGGGGTGCCGGTCGGCTCGCCGGAGGTGTCGCAGGCCGACCTCGACGAGGCGCACCGGCTCGCCGACCGCATCCTCGCGGTCGAGGCGGCGGCGTGGCGGCGCGGGCGGGACGAGCACTCGTCGGCGGCCCTCGGCGACATCCTCGACGCGGCCGGCGTCGACGCCGAGCACGACCGGCACCACCTGGCGCTGGCGGCGTACCGGCGCTTCTGGGAGCCGCACACGCACACCGACCCGCAGGTGCGTCCGCTGTGGGAAGGGCTGCGCGAGAGGGGTCTTCGCATCGGCGTCCTGTCGAACACCATCTGGTCGCGCGACTACCACCGTGAGATCTTCGCGCGCGACGGTGTCCTCGACCTCATCGACGCCGACCTCTACTCGAGCGAGATCGACCACGTGAAGCCGCACCCGGAGGCCTTCCGGGCCATCTGCGCCGCGCTGGGGGTCGCCCCGGAGGCGGCCGTGTACGTCGGCGACCGGATGTTCGAGGACGTGCACGGGCCGCAGCAGGTCGGCATGAGGGCGGTGTGGGTGCCGCACTCGGTGCTGCCGGAGAACCAGAAGGTCGAGGTCACCGCGGTGCCGGACGCCCGGGCGCACGAGCTGCTCGACGTCCTCGCCATCGTCGACGGGTGGCTGGCCGACGCCCGTGGCTGACGTCTCGACCGAGGTGGTCCTCCTCCTCGGGCTGGCCGGGTTCGTCGCGGGGTGGGTCGACGCGGTCGTCGGCGGGGGAGGGCTCGTGCAGCTGCCCGCGCTGCTGCTGGGCCTGCCGGGCGCGACCCCGGCCCAGGTGCTCGCGACGAACAAGTTCGGCTCGGTGTGGGGGACCGCGACGGCATCGGTCACCTACTACCGGCGGGTGCGGCCGGACCTGCGGACGGCGCTGCCGATGGCGGCCGTCGCCTACGTCGGGGCCATCGGGGGAGCGCTCGTCGGGCTGCACATCCCGAAGGCGTTGTTCAACCCGGTCATCCTCGTCATGCTCGTCGTCGTCGGGGCGTACACGCTGCTCAAGCCGTCGGTGGGGGAGCTGACCCGGCTGCGCTGGTCGGGCGGGAAGCACACGACGGCCGCGGTGCTCACGGGGTTCGTCATCGGGGTGTACGACGGGGCGCTCGGGCCGGGGACGGGGTCGTTCCTCGTCTTCGCGCTCGTCGGGCTGCTCGGGTACGCGTTCCTCGAGGCGAGCGCGAAGGCGAAGATCACGAACCTCGCGACGAACCTCGGGGCGCTGACGGTCTTCGCGCCCGGTGGGCACGTCGTCTGGGCGGTCGGGGCGGTCATGGCGGTGACGAACCTGCTCGGCGGGTACGTCGGGGCCCGGACGGCCGTGGCGCGGGGGAGCCGGTTCGTGCGGGCGGTGTTCGTCGTCGTCGTCGGTGCCTTCACGGTCCGGATCGGGGGCGACGTCCTCGGCCTCTGGTGACTGCGACGCCGCGAGCACCTGCCGTCCTGCCGGAACCTTCGCCGACCGGCCGGTTGCAACCGACCGGTCGCCGAAGGTTCCGGCAGCCGGAGGGAAAGTGGTGGCGGGCGGGGGTCAGCGGGTGGGGGTCGTGAGCCAGAGGGCGGCGTACGGGGGGAGGTGGACGTCGCCGTCCGGACCCCACGGCAGCGGCGACCCGGTGACGGCGTCGACCGCGTCGGCGAGCCCGAGCTCGTGCACCCGCCACCCGGGCCAGACCCGCGGCTCGGGCGTGACGTTGTAGACGCCCGCCATCCGGCCCAGGGGGTGGTCGCGCAGCGTCACGAGCACGCCGGGGTCGTCGACCGGCCCGATGCGGGTCTCGACCGACGCGTGGAGGTGCGGCAACGACGCCCGGGCCCGCACGAGGGCCACGAGGTCACCGAAGACCCGGCCGGCCACGGTCGAGGGGTCGTGCCGCGCGGCCGCGCGCGACCAGTCGAGCCGGGGCCGGTGGGCCCAGCGGTTGTCGTCCTCGTGCCCGGGCTCCTCCGCCCACGCCGGGTCGTTCGGCTGGCCGAGCTCGTCGCCGCTCCACAGCACCGGGATGCCGCCCCAGCCGAGGACCACCGCGTGCGCGAGCCGCAGCGCCGCCGCCGCCTCGTCGACCTCCTCCGGCGTCTCGGCGGCCTCGAGCCCGACGAGCGAGGCCGCCGTGCCCGAGGTGCGACGGTCGCCGGTGTCGGGGTTGAACTGGAAGACCAGCCCGCGCGCCGACGAGCCCCAGAAGTCGCCCGAGTACCAGTCGGCGAGGAAGTGCCGGTGCCCCGGGCCGGTGACCCCGACCGCCGCGGCGTCCTCGTCCATGACCGCCCACCCGATGTCGTCGTGGCAGCGCAGGTAGGTGAGCCAGGTGGCCGACGCCGGCTTCGGCGGCAGCGACCCGAGCGCGTGCGCCGCGAGCCGGACGTCGCGGGCGGCGAGCATCGACCAGACCTGCACCATGAGGCTGTTGTGGTACGCGAGGTCGCTGACCTTGCCGGTGTGCTCGCCCTGCCCGAGGTAGGCGAGGAGCTTGGTGGGGGCGACGATGGCCTCGGCCTTGAACGCCACTGCGGGACAAGCCATCCGGGTGACGGCTCGCAGCGCCTGGGTGATGGCGTGCACCTCGGGTTGGCCCTGGCAGTCGGTGCCGAGACGCTTCCACATGAACGCGATGGCGTCGAGCCGCAGCACGTCGACGCCCCTGTTCGCGAGGTCGAGGACGATCTGCGCGTACTCGGTGAGCACGTCGGGGTTGCCCCAGTTGACGTCCCACTGCCACTCGTTGAAGGTCGTCCAGACCCAGCCCCGCAGGTCCTCGTCCCACGTGAAGTTGCCGGGCGCGAAGTCGGGGAAGACCTCGGGCAGGGTCCGCTCGTAGGCGTCCGGCAGCCGCCGGTCGGGGAAGATGTGGAAGTACGACCGGTACCGGAGCGTGCCCTCGCGCGCCCGCCGCGCCCACTCGTGCTCGCGCGCGACGTGGTTGAGCACGAGGTCGAGGACGAGGCTCATCCCTCGCTCGTGGAGGGAGTCGGCGAGGGCGGTGAGGTCGGCCATCGTCCCGAGGTCGGGGCGCACCTGCCGGTAGTCGGCGACCGCGTAGCCCCCGTCGTTGTCGCCGTCGCGCGGCCGGAGCAGGGGCATGAGGTGGAGGTAGGTGACCCCGAGCTCCTCGAGGTAGTCGAGGCGCTGCCCGACGCCGTGGAGGTCCTCGGCGAAGCGCTCGGTGTAGGCGGCGTAGCCGACCATCGCCGGCTCCTGGAGCCAGTCGGGGCGCAGCATCCGGTCGAGGTCGCGGCGGTGCAGCCGGTCGGGACGGCGGGCGAAGGCGCGGGCCGCCAGGCCGACGAGCTCGGCGCCGGTGCGGTCGGCGCGCTCGGCGCCGTAGAGGGCCGACAGCGCGCCGTGCAGGTCGGGCCACCAGCGCTCGACCCGGGCCCGGAGCATCTCGGCGCGCTCGGCGCCGAGGTCCGCCGTCGGCACGGCGGGGGGCGGGGGCACCGGTGCGCTCACGAGGCGCATCCTGCCGGAAGTGCGCAACCGTTTCCACGACATCCCGCCGACGAGCCCGGAGCTTCACGGTCCACGCCGACCTCGTTCACAGGTGACGCATAGGGTCCGGGCCGACAGTTCAGCCATGACGACGAGCACGGCGCGGCCCGACGAGGTCCTCGCGAGCACCGACCGGCGGCGCCGGCGCCCCCGACGCGCCCTCGTGCCGGTCCCGCGCTGGTGGCGCGACGCGACGGGGACGGCCGGTTGGGCCGTCCTCCTCGGTGTCGTGGCCCTCTGGGTGCAGGACGGCGGCGTCCAGGAGCTCGCGACGTGGTCCGGGCTGCTCACCTCGACCGGCCGGCTCACCGGACTCGTCGCGTCCGCGCTGCTCCTGCTCCAGGTCGTCCTCATGGCCCGCGTGCCCTGGGTCGAGCAGGCCTGGGGGCAGGACGAGCTGGCCCGCACCCACCGCCTCGTCGGGTTCACCTCGTTCACCTTGCTCTGGGTGCACGTCCTGCTCATCACCCTCGGCTACGCGGCGGCGAGCCCGCTCGGCATCTGGGGCACGACGTGGGACTTCGTCGTCAGCTACCCGGGGATGCTGCTCGCGTGGGCCGGCACGCTCGCGCTCGTCATGGTCGTCGTCACGTCCGTGAAGCGCGCCCGGCGCCGGTTGCGCTACGAGTCCTGGCACCTCATCCACCTCTACGGGTACCTCGGCGCGGGCCTCGTCCTGCCGCACCAGCTGTGGACCGGGGCCGACTTCCTCGACTCCACGGCCGCGACGGTCTTCTGGTGGGGCCTGTGGGGGACCACGGTGGCCGCCGTCCTCGTCTTCCGCCTCGGGCTCCCGCTCGTGCGCTCGCTGCGCTCGCCGATCCGCGTCCTCGAGGTCCGCGCCGAGGGCCCCGGCGTCACGAGCGTGACCGTCGGTGGCGACGGCGTCCGCCATCTGCCGGTGCGGGCCGGCCAGTTCCTCCAGTGGCGCTTCCTCGACGGACCGGGGTGGACGCGCGCCAACCCGTACTCGGTCTCCGCCGCCCCCGACGGCTTCACCCTGCGCTTCACCGCCGCGCACGTCGGCGACGGCTCGGCCCGCCTCGCGACCCTGCGCCCCGGCACCCGGGTCCTCGTCGAGGGGCCCTACGGACGGATGCACGGCGGCGTGCGCGGCCACCGCAAGGTGCTGCTCATGGGCTCCGGCATCGGCATCACCCCGATGCGGGCCCTCCTCGAGGAGCTGCCGCAGCGACCCGGCGACGTCACGGTCGTCCACCGCGTCCGGTCCGCCGAGGAGGCCGTGCTCGCCGACGAGATCCGCTCGCTCGCGGCGGCCCGGGGGGCGCGCTACCTCCTCGTCGAGGGCCACCGGATCCCCGGCCGCGCGAGCTGGCTGCCTCGGCAGGCCGCCCACCTCACCGACGCCGAGGCCCTCCTCCAGGTGCTCCCCGACCTCGCGCGGCACGACGTCTACGTCTGCGGCAGCGACGGCTGGATGGATGCCGTGCGCGCCGCCGCGCTCGAGGCCGGCGTGGCCCCCGACGCGGTCCACCTCGAGCGCTTCGCCTACTGACCCACCACCCGAAGGACACCCGTCATGCGCCGCATCACGACCTGGCTGCTGAGCACGATCTCGGCCCTGGTCCTCCTCTTCAGCTACCACACGTCGACGAACAGCGGGAGCGCGTCGGCCGTGGCGACCGGGACCGCCGACGCCGCCGCGAACGGCACCGGTGACACCGGGACGACCGGGTCCGACGGCACGGGAACGTCGGACCAGGGGGCCACGGACCAGGGGTCGACCGACTCCGGCACCGACGGCTCCGACGACTCCGGCGCGACCGCGACCCCGACGCCGACGCCGTCCACCGACTCCGGCTCCACCGGCTCCGACGGGAGCAGCGGCTCGTCCTCGGGCACCTTCACCGGGGACGCCGTGCAGACCCGCTACGGCCCGGTCCAGGTCGAGATCACCGTCGCCGGTGGGAAGATCACCAAGTCCGTCGTCACCCAGGTGCCGTGGAACGACCACCGCGACCAGGAGATCAACTCCTACGCCGTGCCGATCCTCAACGACGAGGCGGTCCGGGCCCAGAGCGCGGACATCGACATGGTCTCCGGCGCCACGTTCACCTCCGACGGCTACATCCAGTCCCTCCAGTCCGCCATCGACCAGGCCAACCTGTGATCACCGCCGAGATCCCCGTGACACCGGCCGCCCCGCCGCCGCCGGTGCTGGCCCGCCGCGCCTGGGTCGAGCACGTGATGGGGACCGCGGTCAGCGTCCACGTGCGCGCCGTCGAGCCCACCCGGCCCGACGTCGAGGCCGCCGTGGCGAGGGTGTTCGCGCACCTGCGCACCGTCGACGCCGTGCTCTCGACATGGCGCGCCGACAGCGACCTGCTCCGACTCCAGCACCACGAGACCGAGGAGGTCCACGCCTGGGTCGCGGACGTCACCGAGCTCGCCCTGGAGGCCGAGGAGCGCACCGACGGACTCTTCCGGGCCTGGCGCTCGCGGGAGGGCGGGCGGCTCGTCTTCGACCCCACCGGGCTCGTCAAGGGCTGGGCGGTCGCCGGGGCGGCCGCGCACCTCGACATCGTGCCCGAGGTGGCCTACAGCATCGGCGCGGGCGGCGACGTCGTCGTCGGCGCCGGCCGAGGGCCCTCGGCCACGGCCCCCGTCTGGCGGATCGGGCTCGAGGACCCCACCCGGTCCGGGAGGGTCGCCGACGTCGTCACGCTCCGGCGCGGAGCCGTCGCGACCTCGGGCGCGGCCGCGCGCGGCGGGCACGTCCTCGACCCCCGCACCGGCCGCCCCGTCACCCGGCCGGGATCGACCACGGTCGTCGGCCCCGACCTCCAGTGGGCCGACGTGTGGGCGACCGCCGCGTGGGTGGACCCCGAGCGGGTCGCCGCGATGCTCTCCGAGCGTGACCCGGAGTACCGGCTCGTCGTCCTCTGAGGGCCGCTGACCAGCGGCTTCGACAGCGCGCGGCGGGGCTCGATCGGGCCCTGTCCGCGGACCGTCCCCGCTGCTAGTCTCCTGTCGTTCCGCCGGGCTTCAGCAGGGGAACTCGGCACGTAGACCAGAGCTGTGCCATGACTCGATCGCACGGGATCCGACCCGGGGGCGCGACCCGCCACGAGCCGGCTGCCCGTCACCTCCGACTTCGGTGCGTCCTCCTCGCGCCGTGCCACGGCCCGCCGCCGGGGTGCGACGTGTCGTCCTGACCCAGGCGGGCGTGCGCCGCGGCGCGCACCCGCTCGGCCCGGACCGCCCTCCACTGGGGGCCGGCGGGTCGGCGGACGCCGGGATGGCGGCGGCCGGCGCGAGAGCGTGGGCCGCCTTCCCTCTGTGCCTCCCGACGTCCGCGGGCGTCGCCCCACGGTGTGGCCGAGACCCCGCCGTGGGGCGGCTCCGCGACCCGCTCAGGCCCGGTGCAGGGCCGCCGCGAGGTCCTCCGGGGTCGTCACCGGCCGGTCGCAGACGAAGCCCCGGCAGACGTAGGCCGCGGGCGACCCGTCGACGAGCGGGCGGTCGGCGAGGAGGGGGACGCCCGCGGAGTCCGGCTCGCCCGCCACGTGGACCAGCCCCGGCGACGACGCGGCGAGCACCTCGGCCAGCAGTTCCTCGGCCCCGGGCCCCGACCCGACGACGGCCACCTGCAGCGGCCCGGCGACGGCCGCCTCGGCCACCGCCAGCGCCCACCCCGCGAAGCGCGGCTCGCTCGCGGCCACCGACCCGCACGCGGCGAGCGCCCGGTCCGCCGCCTCGCGGTGGCGCGCCGACCCCGTCAGCGCGGCGTACGTGAGCAGCGCGCCCGCGAGCGCCGAGGCGCCCGTCGGCTCCGCGTTGTCGCTGCGGGAGGCGGGGCGCGTGAACAGGGCCGGCGCGTCGTGGGCCGTGTCGTGGACGAGGCCCTCGGTGTCGACGAAGCGGGCCAGGGCGCGCTCGAGCAGGTCGCCGGCCGCGGCGAGCCAGCGCGCCTCGCCGGTCGCGCGGTGCAGGGCGAGGAGACCCTCGGCGAGGTCGGCGTGGTCGTCGAGCACGCCCGGGGCGGCCGAGGGCACCCCGCCGCGCGAGGTGCGCCGCAGGACGCCCTCGACGTCGTGGGTCGCGAGGACGTGCTCGGCGGCGGTGGCCGCCGCCTCGACGAGGTCGGGACGCCCGAGCAGCGACCCCGCGTCGGCGAGCCCGGCGACGGCCAGGCCGTTCCACGCCGTGACCACCTTGTCGTCGCGGGCGGGCTGCGGGCGCTGCGCCCGGGCGGCCAGGAGTCGGCCACGGACGTCGGCCCACCACGCGGGGTCGTCTGGGTCCTCGAGGAGGCGCAGCGTCGAGGTCCCGTGCTCGAAGGTCCCCTCGGGCGTCACCCCGAGGAGCGCGGCCGCGGCGGCGCCGTCCTGCGGCCCGAGCGCCTCGGCCAGCTGGGCCGGCGTCCAGGCGTAGGTGAGCCCCTCGTGCGAGTGGCCGTCGACGACGGTGTCGGCGTCGAGGGCGGAGGCGAACGCGCCCTCCGGGGTCCCGAGGTCCCGGACGAGGAAGTCGGCGCTCTCCTCGGCCACCCGCCGGGCCAACGGGTCGCCGGTGTCGCGCCACAGGTGGGCGTACACCCGCACGAGCAGTGCGTTGTCGTAGAGCATCTTCTCGAAGTGGGGCACGACCCACGCCGCGTCGACGGAGTAGCGGGCGAAGCCGCCCGCGAGCTGGTCGTACATCCCGCCGCGCGCCATCGCGGTGCAGGTGCGGCGGACCATCGCCAGCGCGTCGGCGGACCCCGTGCGGGCGTGGTGGCGCAGGAGGAACTCGAGCACCATCGACGGCGGGAACTTCGGGGCGCCCCCGAAGCCGCCGCGGGAGTCGTCGTGGTCGGTGCGCAGCCGGGTGGCGGCGCGGTCGAGGACCTCGTCTGGCACCGCCGCCGGGGCCGGAGGACCGGTGACCTCGCGGAGCCGGCCGGCCACGTGGGCCCCGGACGCGAGCACCTGGTCGCGCTGCTCGCGCCACACGCGGGAGGCTTTGTCGAGCAGGCCGAGCAGGTGCTGGCGGGGGAGGTAGGTGCCGGCGAAGAACGGGTCGCCGCCCGGGGTGAGCAGGCAGGTCATCGGCCAGCCGCCCTGGCCGGTCAGTGCGGTCGTCGCCGCCATGTACACGGCGTCGACGTCCGGCCGCTCCTCGCGGTCGACCTTGACGGCGACGTACCCCTGCGCCAGCACCCGGGCGACCTCGTCGTCCTCGAACGACTCGTGCGCCATGACGTGACACCAGTGGCAGGCGGCGTAGCCGACCGAGAGGAAGACCGGCACGTCGCGGCGGGCAGCCTCGGCGAAGGCCTCGTCGCCCCACTCCCACCAGTCGACGGGGTTGTCCGCGTGCTGGAGGAGGTAGGGGCTCTGTGACCCCGCGAGGCGGTTCGGCATCAGGGGGGACCCTTCCACGGCTGGGTCCTCGGGTCTAGCCGGGCTCGTCGGTGGCGGGGGTGCCCTGCTCGATGACGCACGCGTCGTAGTCGCAGGAGAAGACCTCGGCAGCGCCGCGGTAGGCGACCCGGGAGCGGCCGGCGGGGTCCGTGGTGTCCGTGACGGCGGGGGTGTCGGCCCAGTACAGCTGGCCGAGGTCGGGGTCGGGCGCCGGGACGAGGTGGGCGGTGGCGGGGCCGTCCTCGGTGCGGACCTCGACGCGGGTGATGTCGGCGGGGACGAGGCCGACCGCGTACTCGCGCGCCTCGACGCCGGCGGGCAGGTTGCCCAGAAGGCTCCACGCCTGTCCGGTGCTGAACGCGTCGTCGACGGGGGCCTGCGCCGGCCTGCACGAGGACGGGTGGACCTGGCCGGAGTCCTCGATCGTCCCGACGCACAGCCACCGGTCCGGGGTCAGGTAGAGCACTGGCCGGTTGCCCTTGCGATCTCTCTGCTGGGACATGACCTGCGCGGTGCCCCAGACCTGCTCCCCGTCGGGCGGGGAGGTCGCGGGCTCGGTCGTGGTGGGGCTGACGGGTGCTGGCCCGACTCGGGGTGGCGTGGGACCTGCCGGTGTCAGGGCGGTGCCGGGCCTGAGGTCGGGCAGCAGGGTGGCCCCGGCGGCGACGAGCGCTGCGCTGGTGAGGGCGGCGGCGCCCACGAGGACGCGCCGGCCGCGGCGGCTGCGGCGGGCGCCCGCGACGACGCGGTCTGCGTCGACGGACATGGGGGGCTCCGGGGCGTGCACGAGCAGGTCCAGGACGTCATCGGGCATGGGAGCTCTCCTGGGTGTGCAGGTCTCGGAGGCGGGCGAGGCCGCGCGAGGCCGAGGACTTCACCGTGCCCACGCTGACCCCGAGGGTGTGGGCGGTCTCGGCCTCGGACTGGCCGACGTAGTGGCGCAGCACCACGACCTGGCGTTCGCGTTGTGGCAGGTGGGCCAGGAGTGCGCTGAGGTAGTCGCCGTCCTCGGGGCCGGGCGCGGATGGCGCGGCATGGTCGGGCAGGGTGTCGGTGAGGTGCTCTCGCCGGCGCTTGCGGACGTGATCGATGTGCAGGTTGACCAGGGTGCGGTGGGCGTACGCCTCGGGTGTGCCGTCGCGCAGGCGCGACCAGCGCAGGTAGACCCGTTCGAGGGCGGCTTGGACGAGGTCCTCGGCGTGGGCGGGGTCGCCGCACAGCAGCCAGGCCGTGCGCAGCAGCCTCGGGGAGGTCGCGTCAACGAAGTCGGCGAACTCCTCATCGGCCCCCCGGGTCATACCCTCCCCCTCCTGACGTGCTGACGATGTTCCCACCTTCTTGAACGGTCGAGGGCCGCTGAAGGTTGAGTGCTGGTCGGGCCGGTCCCGGGACGCTGCTGACCTGCGGGTCGTCGGCCGTCCGGACCGGACCCGGCCCCGGACCCATCCGCCCGGCCGGGTCGCTCCGAACGCGTGGTACCTGCGCGGTTCCGATTCCCCCCTGCGGCACGACGACGTGCCGGCTCGGGACCGCGGGAAGGACAGGCCGATGACGACTGCCCGCGACTCCAGCCCCCTCGCGCTCGACGAGGACGCCCCTCCGCCCGGTCGGCCCGGTGTCCGACGGCGCAGCCTCATCGGGTGGGTCCTCGCCGGCGGGACGCTCTCCGTCGCCGCCGACCTCTCGCTCGGTGCCGAGCCGGCCGCGGCCGCCGTCCCCAGCCCGCCGCAGGTCCCGGAGCTGTACGACCTCGGTGACCTGCAGACCCAGTCGGCCCTGCCGACCTCGCAGCTCATCCGCATCGACCTCGACGCAGAAGGGTTCGCGCACTTCGCGATCCCCCGCATGGAGGTCGGGCAGGGCATCACGACGGCGGCGGCGATGCTCATCGCCGAGGAGCTGGAGATGCCGGTCGAGAAGGTGCGGGTCACCCTGGCCAAGGCGCGTCCCGAGCTGGTGTTCAACCAGCTGACCGGGGGGTCGAACACCATGCAGTCGATGTTCACGCCGATCCGGGTCGCCGCGGCCACCGCGAAGGGTGCACTCCTGCGGGCGGCCGCGACCGAGCTCGGTGCCCAGGTCTCGGCCCTCAGCGCGAAGTCCGGGGTCGTCACCGGCCCGACCGGGACGAGCCTCACCTACGGGCAGCTCGCGACCCTCGCGGCGAGCGCCGAGGACGTCGCGGTCGAGGTCTCCCTGACCCCGCGCCGCGAGTTCGCGGTCATCGGGACCGCGCGCAACCGCGACGACGCGCTCGCGGCGGTGACCGGGCGCAAGCAGTTCACGATGGACCTCGAGGTCGAGGGTGCGCTGCCGACGATGGTCTGCCGGCCGCCGACGCTCAACGGCTCGCCACGCTCCGTGCGCAACGAGTCCGCCGTGCGAGCCATGCCGGGCGTCACCGACGTCGCCGTCGTCGACACCGGTGTGGCCGTCCGGGCCGAGACCTTCGGCCAGTGCATCGACGCGGTGCGCGCCCTCGACGTCGTGTGGGCCGGCGGACCCGTCGACGGCGAGGACGACGAGTCGGTGCTCGCCGAGCTGCGGCGCGCCGAGCTGCCGATGGTCGTGCCGAAGGTGCCGATCCTCGCGGGCACCCTCGACCTGCGCGTCGAGTTCATGTTCCGCAGCAGCGCTGCGCTGGAACCGAACTGCGCCATCGCCGACGTCCGCTCCGACCGGGCCACCGTCTGGGCGGGCCTCAAGGCGCCGCTCGTCGCCCAGCGCGACGTCGCCAAGGCGGTCGGCCTGCCGATCGCGAAGGTCGAGGTGAACGTCGTCACCGGCGGAGGGTCGTTCGGGCACAAGCTGTTCGGTGACGCCGCCATCGAGGCGGCGGTCATCTCGAAGGCGATGGGCAAGCCGGTCAAGCTGATGTGGCACCGTGCCGACGAGCCGCGCCAGGGTCGCGTGCACCCGATGGCCACCTCGCGCGTGCGGGCCACGATGCTCGCCGGCCAGGTGCTGACCTTCGAGCAGCGGCACACGAGCGTCGTCACCGACTTCGGGCACGGGCTGGGGGAGAGGCTGACCGCGATGGCCGCCGAGCTGCCCGCCAACCTCGGCGGTCTCGGTCTCTCGCAGTCGATCTTCACCCTCACCCAGGAGCTTCCGTACGACTTCGGCGTCGTCACCCAGCTGCTCAACGAGGTCGACACCCGGTTCAACACCGGCAGCATGCGCAACATCTACAGCCCGGACGTCGCGTGCGCCAACGAGCTGGCCGTCGACCAGATCGCCAAGCGGCTCGGCAAGGACCCGTACGCCTTCCGGATGTCGTTCCTCAAGAACGCCAAGGCCAAGCGGTGCCTCGAGGCGGTGGCCAAGGCCGGCGGCTGGGGTCGCTCGCTGCCCCAGGGCGTGACGCAGGGCATCGCCGTGCACACCGAGTACAAAGGCGCGACGGCCGTGCTCGTCGAGCTCGACACCCGCCCCGAGACCGTGAACCGGAAGGTCCGCGACGCCGTCACCGGCCCGCGCGTCACGAAGGCGGTCATCGCCGTCGACGCCGGGCTCGTCGTCAACCCGCGCGGTCTCGAGGCCCAGATGATGGGCGGCGTCGCCGACGGCATCGCGCTGGCCCTGACGAGCAGCAGCCACCTGGAGGACGGCCACTTCCTCGAGGCGAGCTGGGACAACTACTTCTACACGCGGCAGTGGAACGTCCCCCCGGAGTTCCGGTGCATCGTCATGCCGTCCGACGAGGAGCTGCCCGGCGGGGCCGGCGAGGCCGGGGTGGCGGCGTCCGTCGCGGCCGTGGCCTGCGCCTACGCCCGCGCGACCGGGAAGGTCCCGACCCGCTTCCCGGTCAACCACGGGACGCTCTCGTTCACGCCGAAGTCCTTCGTCCCGCCCGTCCCGGAGTCCCCGGTCGACGGCCTGTCGTACACCTCCTGAGGAGCCGGACATGCCCCAGCACACCTTCCGCGTCAACGGCGAGAGCGTCACGGTCGACGTCGAGGACGACGTCCGCCTCCTCTGGGTCCTGCGCGACGTCCTGAAGATCACCGGCCCGAAGTACGGGTGCGGCATCAACGTCTGCAAGGCCTGCACGTCGCACGTCAACGGCAAGGCGTTCAACCCCTGCTCGGTGCCGGTGTCCGACCTCGGCCCCGAGGACGAGGTGACGACCATCGAGGGCCTCCCCGACACGGTCGACGCCGACCTCCACCCGATGCAGGAGGCCTGGCTCGAGCGCGACGTCGCCCAGTGCGGGTACTGCCAGCCGGGCCAGATCATGGCCGCCGTCGCCCTGGTGAAGAAGGTTCGCGCCGAGGGGCGTTCGATCACCGACGCCGACCTCGACGGCATCCGCAACATCTGCCGCTGCGGGACCTACACCCGCATCCGGGAGGCGATCCGCGACGGAGCCGCCCGGATGTGAGCTACTCGTCGAGGGCCTTGTGGAGGGCGATGCACGCCGTCACCGCCTCCTCGCCCTCGAGGACGCTGGCCCAGCTGACCTCGATACCGGCCCGGAGCAGGGTCCAGGCCCGGGCCTCCTCGACGTCCACACCGGCCGCCTCGGCCACGAGGGAGAGCCGGTGCCGCACCGACCAGCGCAGTGCGGCGCCGGAGCCGAGCTCGTCGAACCGGTTGCGGAGCACCGGCCAGACGTCGAAACCCGGATGGCCGGCAACGGGCTTGGGGTCGATGGCCGTCCACCCGCGCGCCGGTGAGTGCAGCACGTTCTCGTAGTGCAGGTCGGTGTGCAGCAGCACCTCCGGCGTGTCGTCCGACAGCAGCTCGCGGGCCAGCCCGAGGGTGCGCGTGACGACGCGCCGGGGGACCGCCGGCCGGCGCTCCATCCGCTCGAGGTGCGGCGCGAGGTACGGCGCGAGGCGCGGGACCGGCGGCGGTGCGGGCACCTGCAGGCGTCGCAGCAGCCCGCCGACGACCTCGCAGGCCTCGTCGACCCAGACCTCCGACAGGTCGGTGTCGGGGTCGAGGCGCTCGAGGAGCAGGAGCCCGTCGGACGGCAGGGCCGCGACGAGCCGGACCGCGCCGACGCCGTCCCAGGTGCGCAGGGCCAGCGCCTCGTGCACGCCCTCGGGGTGCGGCCAGGTGACCTTGAGGGCGAGCGGCTCGTCACCGCGACGGACCGGCACGACGACGGCGGTCCAGCCGGTGCGCGGCGGCCCGTCGACGACGAGGTCCCAGCGCGCCAGCGCCTCTTCGAGCAACCGGGGCACGGAGCGCAGCCAGTCGGCGCCGGTCGGGCCGCCGTCCGCGGGGTACGCCGAGACCCGCTCGACCCACGCCGCGGGCAGGTCGACCGGGATCACGTCAGCCCGGGGAACGGCACGAGCGGCACGCCCCAGCGGTGCGCCTCGACCTCGACGCCGCCGAGCCAGCGCGTCGCCGCGTCGAGCCCGGCCACGGGGTCGGCCGCGACGAGGTCGGCGAGCCCCGCGCCGAGGGCGGCCCGCAGCGCGGTGAGCGACTCCCAGAGCAGCCGGTCGACGTCGGCGGCGCTGCGGACGGGGAAGGGCAGCGGGCGGCCGAGCCCGGCCGGGGGAGCGTCCTCGCCGGAGCGGAGGGCCGAGCGCAGGGCCCGCAGGGCGGTGACGGTGGCGGCGCCCCGCTCGCGCCGCGCACCCGTCGAGCGGGCGGTGCCGACCTCGGCGAGGTAGGCCGCCGCGTCGACGGCCTCGGCGAGGTCCCCGACCTCGAGCCCGTCCGGCGGCCCGGAGACCACGGGACGCGGGGGAGCGGAGCCGGTGAGGAGGGCGCCGGCCGCCCAGCGCTGGGCGTGCAGGGCCGCGAGGGATGGCAGCAGGTCGGCGGCCGCCGTCGAGAACCGGGCGGCGCCGGCGGCGGCGTCGGCCTCTGTCGCGCCGAGGGTCGCGGCGCCGGTCGAGGGGGAGGGCGAGGGTGTGGGGGAGCCGGAGCGGGTCGGCGACGGGGTCGGCGTCGGGCCGAGGGACGCGGCCGGCACCCCGCGCCGGAGCAGGGTCGTCCGGAGCACGGTGTGCTGGCGCCGGTGCAGCGTCGCGAGGTCGGTGCCCAGCGGGGTGCCGAGGGCGTCGGCGAGGTCGGCGAGCCGCTCGCTGTCGAGGGTCAGGGCGAGGAGCGCGGCCTCGCCGGGGAGGGGTTCGCGCGTCGGGACGAGCGGCACCCGCGGGGCGTCGTTCTCGAGCCGCACGCCACAGCCGGCGACCGGGGTGAGGAGCGCCGCCCCCACCCCGGCGAGGAGGAGGCGCCGCCCGGGACGCCGGGCGTCGAGGTCCGGCACGGGCGCCATCATCCCACGGTGCGGGCGAGCCGCCGCGGGGCCTAGAGTGGGTTGCCCGGCACGCGCCGGACGAGAACTGCACAGGGAGAGGAGACACCGGTCATGGCCACCGCCGACAGCGTGCGCCCCGTCCTCGAGGAGGCCCTCGACGGCAGCGCGCTCGTCCTCGACGAGGTCACCGTGTCACCCGCCGGCAAGCGCCGCGTCGTGCGCGTCCTCCTCGACCGCGACCTGGGCGACGTCGACGCCGTCACCGAGCCCACCGCCCCCCTCTCCCTCGACGAGGTCGCCGACGCCACCCGCGCGGTCGGCGAGGCCCTCGACGCCTCCGACGTCCTCGGCGAGCTGCCGTACACCCTCGAGGTGTCCTCGCCCGGGGTCGGCCGCCCGCTGACCCTCCCGCGCCACTTCCAGCGCAACGTCGGTCGGCTCCTCGAGGTCCGTACCGCCGACGGCGAGACCACCGGCCGCCTCGTCGCGGCCGACCGCGCCGGCCTCACCCTCGAGGTCGCCGCGACGAAGAAGACGTCCGCCCGCACCGCCACCGTGCCGTACGCCGAGGTCGACCGCGCCACCGTGCAGGTCGAGTTCGCGCGGCACGACGACCCGAAGGAGAGCTGACCCCCGTGGACATCGACCTCGCCGCCCTGCACGCGCTGGAGCGGGAGCGTGGCATCTCCCTCGACGTCATCGTCCCCGCGATCGAGCAGGCCCTGCTCCTCGCCTACCAGCGCACCGACGGCCACTACCGGCACGCCCGCGCCGAGCTCGACCGCTCGTCGGGCCACGTCGTCATCTGGGCCCGCGAGGAGGTCGAGGTGCCGGCCGCCGAGGGCGAGGTCGACGAGGACGGGGAGCCGGCGCGCCCGCGCCGCGAGGTCGGCCCGGAGTTCGACGACACGCCCACCGGCTTCGGGCGCGTCGCCGCGGCCACCGCCCGGCAGGTCATCGTCCAGCGGATGCGCGACATCGAGGACGACGCCATCCTCGGCGACTTCAAGGGCCGCGAGGGCGACATCGTCGCCGGCATCGTCCAGCAGAGCGCGAACCCGCAGCACGTCCTCGTCGACTTCGGCACCGTCGAGGGCATCCTCCCCGCCGCCGAGCAGGTGCCCGGCGAGAGCTACCCGCACGGCCAGCGGCTGCGCACCTTCGTCGTGTCCGTCAAGCGCGGCCTGCGCGGACCGCAGATCGGGCTGTCGCGCACCCACCCGAACCTCGTGAAGAAGCTCTTCGCCCTCGAGGTGCCCGAGATCGCCGACGGCAGCGTCGAGATCGCCGCCCTGGCCCGCGAGGCCGGCCACCGGACGAAGATCGCGGTGCACTCCACCGTGCCGGGGCTCAACGCCAAGGGCGCGTGCATCGGCCCGATGGGCAGCCGCGTCCGCGCGGTGATGGCCGAGCTCCAGGGCGAGAAGATCGACATCGTCGACTGGAGCAAGGACCCGGCCGAGTTCATCGCCGCGGCCCTGTCGCCGGCCCGCGTCACGGCCGTCCAGGTCGTCGACCCGCAGCTGCGGGCCGCGCGCGTCGTCGTCCCCGACTACCAGCTGTCGCTGGCCATCGGCCGCGAAGGCCAGAACGCCCGGCTCGCCGCCAAGCTCACCGGCTGGCGCATCGACATCCGGGCCGACACCGAGGCCGCGCAGGCCGCCCCCGAGGGTGCCGGCGACACGCCCGGGCCCGCATAGGCGGTAGACTGGTGGCGACCGACCGGACTGGACTCCGGCCAGCGGGACCCGGGCGCACGTGCATCGGGTGTCGTGGGACGGATAGCCGGTCGGCACTCCTGCGAGTGGTTCTCGGGCAGGGGGAGCACGGCCTCGCCGTCGTCCCCGACCCCGAGCGCCGTCGCCCGGGGCGCGGCGCCTGGCTGCACCCGAGCGTCTCGTGCCTCGACCTCGCCGTCCGCCGCAAGGCGTTCGGCCGCGCGCTGCGAGCCAGCACCGGCCCGGACGTCTCCGAGGTGGTCCGGTGGGTCGCGGACCTCGCGCAGGGGGAACCGACAGATCAGCACGAAGACCGGAAGCGGGTTTTACGCGATGAGCACCCGATGAGTACTCAGCGATGAGCACCCCCCAGCTGTAACGACGGTCCGCGCCGCCCGGCACGGACCTGGACAGGAGAGATGTGTCTAAAGTCCGTGTGAGCGCACTCGCGAAGGAACGCGGGGAGACCAGCAAGGTCGTCCTCGAGCGCCTCAACGCGATGGGCGAGTACGTCAAGAGCGCCAGCTCGACGATCGAGGCCCCGGTCGTCCGGCGCTACAACGAGAAGTTCCCCGCGGAGGCGGCCCCCGCCCCCGCGAAGAAGGCCCCGGCGAAGAAGGCGGCTCCGGCCGCCCCGGCCCCGGCTGCGCCGGCCGCGCAGGCCCCGGCCGCCGCGCCGGCTGCTCCGGCTCCGGCGTCCCCGGCTCCGGCCACCCCGGCCCCGCAGGCGCCCGCCGCACCGGCGGCCGCCACGCCGTCCGCCCCCGCTCCGCAGGCGCCCGCCCCCGCCGCTCCGGCTCCCGCCGCCCCGGCGCCCCAGGCGCCGGCCGCCGAGGCCGCACCGGCTCCGGCCGCGCGTGAGGGTGGCGCCACGCCGGGTGGGCCCCGACCGGCCCCGCGTCCCGCGGGTCCGCGTCCGGGCAACAACCCGTACGCCTCGAGCCAGGGGATGGGTCGCGCCCGCGAGGGTGCCCCGCGCCCCGGCAACAACCCCTTCGCCCCGAGCCAGGGCATGCCGCGTCCGCAGAGCCGTCCGGGCGGTCCGCGCCCGGGTGGCCCCGGTGGCGCCGCCGGCCCGCGTCCGGGCGGTCCGCGCCCGAGCCCGGGCATGATGCCCGACCGCAGCGCGGTCGCGCGTCCGGGCGAGCGTCCGGCCCGCGGTGGCGGTCGTCCCGGTGCCGGTGGCGGCGCCGGTCGTGGCCCCGGTGGTGGCGGCGGCTTCGGCGGTCGTCCGGGTGGTCCCGGTGGCCGCGGTGGTCGTGGCAGCACCCAGGGTGCGTTCGGCCGCGGTGGCGGTCGTCCGGGCCGGGCCCGCAAGTCCAAGCGCGCCAAGCGCCTCGAGTTCGAGGAGATGCAGGCTCCGTCGATCGGCGGCGTCAGCGTCCCCCGCGGCGACGGCTCGACCGTCGTCCAGATCCGCCAGGGCGCGTCCCTCACGGACTTCGCGGACAAGATCAACGCCAACCCGGCGTCGCTCGTCACCGTGCTGTTCCACCTCGGTGAGATGGCCACGGCGACCCAGAGCCTGGACGAGGACACCTTCAAGGTCCTGGGCACCGAGCTCGGCTACGACATCCGGATGGTCTCGCCGGAGGAGGAGGAGCGCGAGCTCTACGACTCCTTCGACATCGACCTCGAGTTCGGTGTCGACTCCGAGGACGACGACGACCTCGAGGCCCGTCCTCCGGTCGTCACCGTCGTCGGCCACGTCGACCACGGAAAGACGCGTCTGCTCGACGCCATCCGCAACGAGGACGTCGCGGGCGGCGAGGCCGGTGGCATCACGCAGCACATCGGTGCGTACCAGATCCACCGCGAGCACGAGGGCGTCGACCGTCCGATCACCTTCATCGACACCCCGGGTCACGAGGCGTTCACCGCCATGCGGGCCCGTGGTGCGAAGGTCACCGACATCGCGATCCTCGTGGTGGCGGCGGACGACGGCGTGATGCCGCAGACCATCGAGGCGCTCAACCACATGCAGGCGGCCGACGTGCCGATCGTCGTCGCGGTCAACAAGATCGACGTCGAGGGTGCGAACCCCAGCAAGATCCGCCAGCAGCTGACCGAGTACAACCTCGTCGCCGAGGAGTACGGCGGCGAGACGATGTTCGTCGACGTCTCCGCGAAGCAGGGGCAGAACATCGACTCCCTGCTCGAGGCGGTCCTGCTCACCGCGGACGCCGCGCTCGACCTGCGGGCCAACCCCGACCGTGACGCCCGTGGTGTCGCGATCGAGGCCAACCTCGACAAGGGTCGCGGTGCGACGGCCACCGTCCTCATCCAGTCCGGCACGCTGACCGTCGGTGACGCCATCGTCGCCGGCTCGGCCCACGGCCGCGTCCGCGCCATGCTCGACGAGCACGGCCAGAACGTGGCGGAGGCGACCCCGTCGCGTCCGGTCCAGGTGCTGGGTCTGTCCTCGGTCCCGCGGGCCGGCGACACCTTCGTCGTCGCCCCCGACGACCGCACCGCGCGCCAGATCGCCGAGAAGCGCGAGGCCGCCGACCGCCAGGCCAGCCTGGCCAAGGCCCGCAAGCGCATCTCGCTCGAGGACCTCAACGAGGCCCTCGCGGCGGGCAAGGTCGACACCCTCAACCTCATCCTCAAGGGTGACGTGTCGGGTTCGGTCGAGGCGCTCGAGGACGCCCTGCTGCAGATCGACGTGGGCGACGAGGTCGACCTGCGGATCATCGACCGCGGCGTCGGCGCGATCACGCTGAACAACATCAACCTGGCGATGGCGTCCAACGCGATCATCATCGGCTTCAACGTGCGGGCCGAGGGCCAGAACGCCGAGGTCGCCGAGCGCGAGGGCGTCGAGATCCGGTACTACCCGGTCATCTACCAGGCGATCGAGGAGATCGAGCAGGCGCTCAAGGGCATGCTCAAGCCGGAGTTCGAGGAGGTCGAGCTCGGCTCGGCGGAGATCCGCGAGATCTTCCGCTCGAGCAAGTTCGGCAACATCGCCGGCTCCATCGTCCGCAGCGGCGAGATCAAGCGTGGGACCAAGGCGCGCATCACCCGTCAGGGTGTCGTCGTCGCCGAGAACGTCGAGGTGGCCGGTCTGCGCCGGTTCAAGGACGACGTCACCGAGGTCCGCGAGGGCTTCGAGTGCGGCATCAACCTCGGGTCCTACAACGACCTCCAGCTCGAGGACCTCATCACCACCTACGAGATGCGTGAGAAGCCGCGCGCCTGATCCCGACGAACGACGAGAACATGCCGTGCACCCGACCGGGTGCACGGCATGTTCTCGTCTCTCGACCGGTAGGGACGGCGGAGCCTGTGCACAACTGCGCAGGGCCGGTGGGCGATCCGGCTAGGTTGGCCGCGACGCGGGACAACCCGCCGGAGGAGGGGCCGTGCCGGGACCTGAGGACCACTGGATGGGGCCGCTGCCTGCGGCGCCGGGCTGCGACTGCCATGTCTGCCGCCCGGACGACGCCTACGAAGCGCAGGACCGACACACCATCGACACCGTGCTCAGGCACGGATGGCAGGTGCTGCTCGTGTCCGACGCCGTGGGCTGCGACGACCCCCATCACGACGACCACACGGACGACGGTGAGGACGCGGGCCCGCCGTTCGCCTACACCGTCGGGCTCGGACACCGCTGCGGGCACCCCGAGCTGCTCGTGTCCGGGCTCGACCCGGGCCTCATGCACAGGATGCTCAACGACGTCGCGCAGCGGGTGATGCGTGGACGGCGGCTGCGTCCCGGTGACGTGCTGGAGGACGTCCTGGCCGGGGCGCCCGTGGTGCTCACGGAGGTCACCGACGAGGCGCTGGAGGAGACTGTGCTGTGGTCGGGCTGGTTCCACCGGCGGGCCCCGGAGGCCCTGCAGCTGGTGTGGCCCACGCGCACGGGGCTGTTCGCCTGGCAGCCCGGGGCGCCGGCCGACCTCGATGAGCTCCAGCCGCCGGCGTGGCGTGAGCCCATGACGCTGCCGGCCGGGCTGGAGCAGGACCCACCATGGCCCTTCCCCGTCCCGCCGGACCGGAAGGCATTCTCCTGCACGCACGTCGTCGACGACGGGAGCGCCATCCTCTGGATGGCTCGGCAGGCTGACCCGGAGCGCGGGGAGGACTGGAGCCTGCACTGCGGTGCGTCCGGCCATGACACGGGCGAGATGCGCCTCGTGCACCTCGCCCACCTGGTCCGCGCGGCACCGAGCCTGCGCGAGATCGCCGACCTCGGCCTCGACTGCGAGGCCGAGCGAGCGACCACCGACGCCGAGTGGGTCAGCTCCCGGCTGGGCTGATCAGGCGAACATGGCCTCGCCGAGCACCTCGCCGGGCCGCGCCCCGGGCAGCACCGCGAAGACCGCCGACCCGACCGGCACGGTCCAGAGGTTGAGCAGGTCCAGCTCGGCGAGCCGGCGCTGCACCGGCACGAGCTGGCGCACCGGGTCGGCCTGGAAGGCCACGAAGACGAGGCCGGCGCGGGTCTCGGCGCCGGTGCCGTCGTCGTAGGAGTACGGCCGCCGGAGGAAGCGCTCGTGGGGCGCGGTCGCGTGGGCCCGGCGCAGGTGGGCCGCGTCGTCGACGACGTGGAAGCCGAGCTCGTCCTTCGCCTCGAGGTCGGCCGCCGTGTCGACCCGTCCACCCGTGACCGGCGCCCCGGTGTCGAGCCGCCGTCCGATGGCGTTCTCGCGGGACAGGCGGTCGGCGCGATCCCAGGCGTCGAGCCTCATCCCGATCCGCCGGACGACGACCGACGACCCGCCGCGCAGCCACGCGGGTCCGTCGTCACCGACCCAGAGCAGCCCGGCGTCCAGGCCCGTGACGTCGGGCTGCACGGTGCCGTCGACCTGCCCGAGCAGGTTGCGCATCGGCAGGCCCGGTCCCTCGAACGGCTCCCGGAACCCGCGCTGCACCCACCGCACGGTCGCGAGGTCCGCGACCGCCGCGGTGAGCCGGCGCTGGGCGTGCGACACCGTCGTCGGGCTGTCCGCGCAGACCTGGAGGAGCAGGTCGCCGCCGGACCAGGCGTCCTCGAGCCGATCGATCTCGGGGAACGCGGGCAGCGGGGCCAGCCACGACGGCTTCTCGGCCCCGGCGAGGGCGACGACCCGGGGCCCGACCCCCACCGTGACGGTGAGGGACGCGGGGACGGCGGCCAGCTCGGGCTCGAGGTCGGTGAGCGGCCCGCGCCCGGCCATCAGCCGCTCGACGTCGTCGGTCCACACGGTGAGGAGCCGGCGCACGGCGTCGCGGTCGGCGTCCTCGCGCAGGTCGAGGGCGACGAAGGAGGCGTGCGGCGGCGGGGCCTCGAGGATCCCGGCCTGGTGCTCGCCGCGGAACGCCCGGGCGCTCGCCCGGGCCCGCTGGAGCCGGTCGTCGGCCGGCGGGGCCTCCCGCCCGCGCGCCAGGGCGGCGCCGGCGCCGGTGGCCACTCCGGCCCCGGCGCCGACGAGCCCGGTGAGCAGGACGGCGCGGCGGCGGGGACCCGCCGCCGCGCGGTCCGGGGCGTTCTCGGCGTCCGTCACGAGGACGGCGAGGGCTCGTACGTCTCCTCGGCGCCGGAGAAGGCCCGCACCGGCACGGTGAGGGCGAACTCACCCGCGGAGGTGCGCAGCGTGACGCTCACCTCGGCGCCGTTGCGCAGGGCACCGGTGAGGCCCATGAGCATCACGTGGTCACCGCCGGGCTTGAGCACGTAGGTGCCGCCCGCGGGCACGACGAAGCCGCCCTGCTTGGGCTGCATCTGCATCTCGCCGGAGGCGTTCTTGACGGTCTCGTGCAGCTCGACCATCTCGGCGGCCGGCGTGCTGCCGCCCTCGATGGTGATGTCCTCGTCGGTCGTGTTGCGCAGGGTGCCGAACATCGCGCTCATCGGCATCGACATGTCCATGCCGTCCATGCCGTCCATCCCGCTCGCGGACGGGCTGGGGGAGGACATGTCCATCTCCAGGGAGGAGGAGGCCGACGGTGAGGCCGTCTCGTCGACGGCCTTGACCCAGCCGTCGTCGACGACGAGGGCGGCACCGGTCGGCGAGGCGTCCGCAGCGGGTGACTCGGAGGAGCCACACGCGCCGGCGGCGAGGGTGAGGGCGGCGACGGCCGCGACGAGGGCGACCCGGCGAGTCGCGGGGAGGGTGTGGTGCATCGGAGGTCTCCAACGGTTCTGGGGGTGGCTCGGGGCCACCGGGGTTCACAGCGCTGACGGGAGGGCGAGCCGGCCCGTGACACGGCGCGGGCCGGCTCGGAGCCGACCCGGGGGATGTGAACGGGTCAGGCTCGGGCGAGGGCCACGGGTGGCGCCCGTCCCCCGACTGGCCGAGGGGCCCGGCCGGCGGGACGGGGTGCCGTGGCGGCCACGGCGAGGCGCACGAGGGCGGGTCGGTGCACGACGGCGGCGACCCGCGGGAGGAGGGCGCAGACCACGCGCCACAGCACGTCCTCGACCCGCGACAGCAGGAGGGCGAGGGCGAGGGTGGCGACGACGTGGAGGAGGAGCATCGAGGGACCGGCGTGGCCCATCTCCGGCATGACCGCCGCGGAGCCGGGGGAGAGGCCGGCGGGCAGGTGGTCGTGCCCGGGCATCGGGGCGCGCGCGCCGACGCCCGGTGCCATCGACGCCAGGCCGACGTGCACGACGACCTGCGCGCCGGCGAGCAGCGTGAGGAGGGCGAGCGGGCCGCGGGGACGGGCGAGGGCCAGCCAGGTGGCGGGCGCGAGGACGACACCGAGGACGACGAGGGCCAGCGCCCCGGGCACGTGACCGCCCCCGAGCTCGTGGGCCGCGGCCGAGACCCCGAGGACGGCGAGCAGGGCGAGCAGGGTGCGTGCACCACGCACCACCCCGACCCCTGCGGTCCTCATGCCGTCGATGGTAGCCAGCCGGTGCCGTGCGCGTCGCACCATCCGGTGACCTAGGGTTGGACGGCCCCACCGCCGTGGGGCCCTCGCCCAGCGCAGCCCAGGAGGAGCCGTGGCCGACGAAGCCCGTGCCCGCAAGGTCGCCGACCGGATCCGCACGGTGACCGCCGAGAACCTCGAGGCCATCGTCAAGGACCCCGACCTCGGGTTCGTCACCGTGACCGACGTCCGCGTCACCGGCGACCTCCAGCACGCCTCGCTCTTCTACACCGTCTTCGGCGACGAGGACCAGCGCGCCACCACCGCCCGCCTCCTCGAGGCGAACAAGGGTCGGCTGCGCTCGTTCGTCGGCAAGCAGCTGGGCATCCGGCTCACCCCGACGCTCGAGTGGATCGCCGACGCCATCCCCGAGAACGCCGCCCACCTCGAGGACCTGCTCAAGGAGGCGCGCGAGCGCGACGCCGAGGTGGCCCGCAGCGCGGCCGAGGCCCGCTACGCCGGCGAGGCCGACCCCTACCGCAAGGAGCGCGAGGCCGAGGAGGCCGCCGACGCCGAGGACGCCCCGGGTGCCGGCGAGCGCTGAGCCCGCCGCGCCCACCCCGGACGGCCTGCTCGTCGTCGACAAGCCCGGCGGCTGGACCAGCCACGACGTCGTCGCCCGGGCGCGGCGGCTCTGCGCCACCCGCAAGGTCGGCCACGCCGGCACGCTCGACCCGATGGCCACCGGCGTGCTGGTCCTCGGGGTCGGCCGCGCGACGAGGCTGCTCACCTTCCTCGTCGGCGCCGGGAAGGACTACACCGCGACGATCCGCATCGGGCAGGGCACGGTCACCGACGACGCCGAGGGCGAGGTCACCGCGGCGCCCGGCGCAGGAGGGCTCGACCGGGCAGCCGTCGAGGCCGCCGTCGCGACCCTCACCGGCGAGATCGAGCAGGTCCCGAGCGCGGTGAGCGCGATCAAGGTCAAGGGCGAGCGCGCCTACCACCGGGTGCGGGCCGGCGAGGACGTCGAGCTGCCCGCGCGCCCGGTCACGGTGTCCCGCTTCGCGGTCGGTGCCCTCCGACCGGTGGACGCCGGGGGCACCCCGGTGCTCGACGTCGACGTCGAGGTCAGCGTCTCCTCCGGCACCTACGTGCGCGCCCTGGCCCGCGACCTCGGAGCCGCCCTCGGCAGCGCCGCGCACCTCACCGCCCTGCGGCGCACCCGGGTCGGCGGCTTCACCCTCGAGCTCGCCCACCCGCTGGCCGAGCTCGAGGCCCGGCAGGGCGAACCGATGCCGACCCTGCCGCTCGCCGACGCCGCGCGGGCGGCCTTCCCGGCCCGCGCGCTGGCCGCCGACGAGGCCCGGGCGCTCGGCTACGGACAGCGCATCCCGTCGGCGTCGCCGGGGCGCACCGCGCCGGTCGCCGCGTTCGCGCCCGACGGCTCCCTCGTCGCGGTCCTCGACGAGCAGAACGAGCGCGCGCGGTCCCTCGTCGTCTTCGCCCCCGCGAGTTCGTAGAGTGGTCCCCGTGCACCGATGGTCCGACCCTGCCCGCACGCCCGAGGCCCTGCGCCCCTGCGTGCTCACGCTCGGCAACTTCGACGGCGTCCACCGCGGCCACAAGGCGGTGCTCGGCGCCCTCGTCGAGGCCGGCGCGCGGCTCGGGCTGCCGGCGGTCGCCATCACCTTCGACCCGCACCCCGTCGCCGTGCTGCACCCCGACCGGGCCCCCGAGCTCATCGCCCCGGCCCGCGTGCGCGACGAGCTGATCGCCGAGACCGGCATCGACGGCCTGCTCGTCCTCGACTTCACCACCGAGTTCGCCCAGCAGACCCCCGAGGACTTCGTCCGCTCGGTGTTCGTCCGCGGCCTCGACGCCCGCTGCGTCGTCGTCGGGATGGACACCCGCTTCGGGTACCGCAACGCGGGCGACGTCGGCACGCTCGTCGACCTCGGTGAGCAGTTCGGCTTCGAGGTCATCGCCCTCGACGACGTCGGCGACGGAGAGCGGTACAGCTCGACGGTCGTGCGCCGCGAGCTGCGGGCCGGCGAGGTCGCCGAGGCGGCGCGCATCCTCGGCCGGCCGCACCGGGTCGTCGGCACGGTCGTCCACGGCAACCACCGCGGGCGCGGCCTGGGCTACCCCACGGCCAACCTCGCCGCCGACTCGATGGGCCTCGTGCCCGCCGAGGGGGTCTACGCCGGCTGGCTGACCCGCCTCGACGTCGCCGAGGGCGAGCCCGACCGCACGATGCCGGCCGCGGTGAGCGTCGGCACCAACCCGACCTTCGACACCGAGGACCGCCGCACCGTCGAGGCCTACGTCCTCGACCGCGACGACCTCGACCTCTACGACGAGACCGTGATGGTCGAGTTCGTCGACCACATCCGCCCGACGCTGCGCTTCGAGAGCGTCGAGCAGCTGACCGAGGCGATGGCCGGGGACGTCGAGCGGTGCCGCGAGCTGCTCACCAAGATCGTTCCCGCCTGAGCGGCTGGGCCCGGCACGACGTCGGGCTCTTCGTCGCGGCGGCCGGGGCCTCGGTCGTCGGGGCGCTCCTCGTGTGGTCGGCGACGGTGCGCACGACGGGCTCGGCCTACCTCGTCCGCCACCTCCTGACCGCCGGCGTCGGCCTGGCCGTCGCTGTGCTCGTCTCGCGGGCCGGCCGCGGCCGGGTGCGGGCCGCCGCCCCGTGGGCCTGGCTCGGGGCGGTCGTCCTCCTGCTCCTCGTCCCGACGCCGCTCGGCACGACCGTCAACGGCTCGCGCTCGTGGATCCCGCTCGTCGCCGGCTTCACGCTCCAGCCGGCCGAGCTCGCCAAGGCCGGCGTCGTCCTCGCCCTCGCCGCCCTGCTCGCGGGTCGGCTCGAGCGGGGGAGCGACCCCGGCGGCCGCGAGGTGCTCGCCGCGACCGTCGTGCTCGGGGTGCCGACGGCGCTCGTCCTCCTCCAGCCCGACCTCGGGACCGCCCTCGTCCTCGCCGCGACCGGCACGGTGGTGGTCGTCGTCGGCGGGCTGCCGCGCCGGTGGGTGGCGGCCGGGGTGGCGCTCGTCGTCGCCGGGGTGGTCCTCGCGCTGACGACACCGCTGCTCAGCGACTACCAGCGCGCCCGCCTCACCTCCTTCGCCGACCCCTCGGCCGATCCCCAGGGGGCCGGGTACCAGGTGCGCCAGGTGCGGCTGGCCGTCGCCGGTGGCGGGTTGTGGGGGCAGGGCTTCATGGACGGCTCGCGGACCCAGGGCGGGTTCGTGCCGTACCAGCTGAACGACTTCGTCTTCTCGGTCGCGGGGGAGGAGCTCGGCTTCGTCGGCGCCGCCGGGCTCGTCGTGCTCCTCGGGGTCCTCGTCGTGCGCGTGCTCGTCGTCGCGGCCCGGGCCGAGGACGCCTTCGGGCGGCTCGTCGGGGTCGGGGTCGCGACGTGGCTGGCGGTGCAGGTCGTCCAGAACGTCGGGATGACCCTGGGCCTGCTGCCGGTCACCGGCCTGCCGCTGCCGTTCGTCTCCTACGGCGGCTCCTCGATGCTGGCCTCGTGGCTGGCGGTGGGGCTGGTCGACGCCGCCCGGGCCGGCCCCGCGCGGCGGTGACCGAAAAGTGACCCGCGGGTAACCGGATCCGTTCCCTCGGGGCACGGCGTGTGACAGGATTCCGGCACCACGCCACCGATGCCGAGGACGATGCACCATGCACCGGGTGACCCCGCAGATCAACACCCCCGCCGACGAGCCCGTCGACCACGCCGTCCTCGAGGAACCGGCGCAGAGCGTGGCCCACCTGTTCCGCGACCGCGTCGCGGCCTCGGGCGAGCGCCCCGCCTTCCTCCACGCCGTCGTCCACGAGTCGGGCGACGAGTGGGTCACCGTCACCTGGCGCGAGCTCGACGCCGTCGTCCGCGAGGTCGCGGCCGGCCTCGTCGCCCTCGGGGTCGAGCCCGAGGACCGGGTGGCCATCGCCTCCGGCACGCGCTACGAGTGGGCCCTCGCGGACCTCGCGAACATGCTCGCCGGCGCCGCGACGACGACGATCTACCCGACGACGATCGCCGACGACGTCGCGTTCATCCTCTCCGACTCCGGCACGCGGGTCGTCTTCGCCGAGAACGCCGAGCAGCTCGAGAAGCTGCGCGGCATCCGCGACCGCATCCCGGGTGTCGGCCGCGTCGTGCTCATGGAGGGGATCCCGGACGGCGACGACTGGACGCTGACCTTCGACCAGCTGCGCCAGCTCGGGCGCGAGTACCTCGCCGGCGACCCCCAGGCCGTCGACGTGCGCATCGACGCCATCCGCCCCGACCGGCTGGCGACGATCATCTACACCTCCGGCACGACCGGCCGTCCCAAGGGCGTCCGGCTCCTGCACAGCGCGTGGACCTACGAGGGCGCGGCCACCGACGCCATCAACATCCTCACCGAGGACGACGTGCAGTACCTGTGGCTCCCGCTCGCGCACGTCTTCGGCAAGAACCTGCTGACCCTGCCCCTGCAGATCGGGTTCGCCACGGCCATCGACGGGCGGATCGACAAGATCGTCGACAACCTCGCCGTCGTCAAGCCGACCTTCATGGGCGCCGCCCCCCGCATCTTCGAGAAGGCCTTCGCGCGGATCCAGATGATGATGGAGGGCGAGGGCGGCCTCAAGCTGACGCTCTTCAAGGCGGCGAGCGCCACCGGGCGCGAGGTGAGCATCCTGCGCGAGCAGGGCAAGAACCCCTCCGGGCTGCTGGCGCGCAAGCACGCCCTCCTCGACAAGCTCGTCGCGAGCAAGATCCGCGAGCGCTTCGGCGGCAACATCCGCTTCTTCATCTCCGGCTCCGCCGCCCTCAACCAGGACGTCGCCCGCTGGTTCGACGGCATGGGCATGCTCATCGCCGAGGGCTACGGGATGACCGAGACGAGCGCCGCGTCGTTCGTCAACCGGACCAAGGCCTACCGCTACGGCACGGTCGGCTGGCCGCTGCCCGGCACCGAGGTGCAGGTCGCCGAGGACGGCGAGATCCTCCTGCGCGGTCCCGGCGTCATGCAGGGCTACCACAACAACCCCGACGCCACGGCCGAGACCATCGACGGCGAGGGGTGGCTGCACACCGGCGACATCGGCGAGCTCGACGACCGTGGCTTCCTGAAGATCACCGACCGCAAGAAGGACCTCTTCAAGACGAGCGGCGGCAAGTACGTGGCCCCCTCGATCATCGAGTCGACCTTCAAGGGCCTGTGCCCGTACGCCTCGCAGCTCGTCGTCCACGGCGCCGACCGCAACTTCGTCTCCGCGCTCATCACCCTCGACCCCGACGCGATGGCCGGCTGGGCCGCGCAGAACGGGATGGAGGGGCGCCCCTACGCCGAGGTCGTGTCGTCCGACGCCTGCCGCCAGATGGTCCAGGGCTACGTCGACGAGCTGAACGCCGGGCTGAACCGCTGGGAGACGATCAAGAGGTTCACGATCCTCGAGCACGACCTCACGGTCGAGGACGGCGAGCTGACCCCGAGCCTCAAGCTCAAGCGCAAGGTCGTCGCCGACAAGTACAAGGACCTGCTCGACGCCCACTACGCCGGCTGAGGGTCGCCCCGCGACGTCGTCAGCCGCCGACGAGGGGCACGAAGCGGTACCGGCCGTGCTCGGTGACCGTGGGTGCGCCCGCGCGCCCGGGGCGCTCGACGCGGGTCATCACGCCGGCCACGGGGACGACGAGCACGCCACCGGGCGCGAGCTGGTCGACGAGCTCTCGCGGGATCCGGGTCGCCATCGCGGAGACGAGGATCCGGTCGAACGGGCCGTCCGCCGCGGCGCCGAGCACGTCGGGGTCCGCCGGCCGGATGGTCGCCCGGAGGACCCCGGACGCCTCGAGCCGCTGTGCGCCGACGGCGACGAGCTCGGGCACGCGCTCCACGCCGAGGACCGAGCCGCCCGGGCCGACCAGCTCGGCGAGCAGGGCGGTGGTCCACGCCGACCCCGACCCGACGTCGAGGACCCGGTGGCCCGGGCGGACGTCGAGGAGCCCGAGCATCGCGCGGACCGTGCGGGGCTGGCTGCTGGTCTGGCCGTGGCCGATGTCCAGCGGCGCGTCGGTGCCGGCGGCGGCGCGCCGCTCCGGGGGCAGGAAGCGCTCACGGGGCTGCGCGGCGAACGCCGCGTCGAGGGCCGCCGCCGGCGTCACGGTCACCCGTCGAGGTCGGCCAGCGCGCTCGAGACCGCCCGGTGGAAGGTCGGGTAGGCGAGGACCTGCTCGCGGAGCACGGCGGTGGGCACCCGGGCGTGGACGGCGGTGGCGAGCATCGAGAGCACCTCGCCGCCGGTGGGTCCCACCGACGTGGCCCCGACGAGGTGCCCGGCGGCGCGGTCCTCGACGACCTTGACGAGCCCCGCGCCGCCCGGGCCGTGGATCCAGCCGCGGGTGGAGGCGGCGAGGTCGGTGGTGCCGGTGCGCACGTCGAGGCCGGCGTCGCGCGCCTGCTGCTCGCTCATCCCCACCGACCCGACCTCGGGGTCGGTGTAGGTGACGCGCGGGACCGCGTGGTAGCTCGCCCACGGGCCGTCGGTGCCGGTGAGGTCGCGCAGGGCGATGCCGGCCTGGTACATCGACATGTGGGTGAAGGCGCCCTGGCCGGTGATGTCGCCGACCGCCCAGAGCTTCTCGCCGGCGCGCATCCGCTCGTCGGTGTCGAGGGAGCGGGTGGAGGGGTCGAGGCCGACGGTCTCGAGGCCGAGGTCGCCGAGGTTGGGTCGGCGGCCGGCGGCGACGAGGAGGCGGTCGGCGTCGAGGTCGAGGTCGGTGCCCCCGGCGTCGGTGACGGCGACGCTGAACCGGCCGTCGGCGTGGGCGACCGAGCGGATGGAGGCACCGGCGAGCACCTGGATGCCGTCGTCGGCGAAGGCGCGGGCCACGACGTCGGAGGCCTCGGGCTCCTCGAGGGCGAGGATCCGCGGCGCGACCTCGACGAGCGAGACGCGGGTGCCGAAGCGCGAGAACGCCTGCGCCAGCTCCGCGCCGATGGCGCCCCCGCCGACGACGACGAGCGAGGCCGGCGCCTCGGTGGCGCGCAGAGCCTCGCGGTTGGTCCAGAACGGGGTGTCGGCGAGGCCGTCGACCGGGGGAGTGGCCGGGGCGGTGCCGGTGTTGAGCACGACGCCCGTCCCGGCGACGAAGCGCTGCTCGCCGACCTCGACGACGCCGGGCCCCGCGAGCCGCGCGTGGCCGCGGACGAAGGTCACACCGGCGTCCTCGAGCCGCTTCACGGCGACGGCGTCGTCCCAGTCGTCGGTCGCCTCGTCGCGGATGCGCGCGGCGACGAGCGAGAAGTCCGGGGTGGCGGTGGCGCTGCCGGCGAGGGTGCCGACCCGGTGCGCCTCGGCGAGCGAGTTGGCCGCCCGGATCATCATCTTGCTCGGGATGCAGCCGTAGTACGGGCACTCGCCGCCGACGAGGCGCTCGTCGACGCCGACGACGCGCATCCCGGCGCGCGCGGCCTCCGTCGCGAGGTGCTCGCCGCCGGGCCCGAGGCCGACGACGACGAGGTCGACGTGCTGGTCATCGCTCATGGACGTCAGCCAAGCACGTCTGCGGGGACCTGGACAGGGGCGGTGACGTGGGTGTTGTCGAGTGCTCTCGGTTGCTCCCGATGGTGGAGCAACCGAGAGCAGTCGCGTGACTCCACCCGGCGGGCGCGGCACCGCCGGTTTGGGCCCCCGCCGGACGACACCTACCCTTGACGGATGCCCGGACAGTCCGTCTTCCCCGCCCTCGAGCCGCTGCTCGAGCAGGTGAGCAAGCCCATCCAGTACGTGGGCGGCGAGCTGAACTCGACGGTCAAGCCCTGGGACGTCGCCGGCGACGAGACGGTGCGCTGGTCGCTGATGTACCCCGACGCCTACGAGGTCGGCGTGCCGAACCAGGGCGTCATGATCCTCTACGAAGTGCTCAACGAGCGGCCCGACGCCCTCGCCGAGCGCACCTACGCGGTGTGGCCCGACCTCGAGGCGCTGATGCGCGAGCACGGCGTCCCGCAGTTCACCGTCGACGCCCACCGGCCGGTCGGCGACTTCGACCTGCTCGGCCTCTCGTTCTCCACCGAGCTCGGCTACACGAACATGCTCACCGCGCTCGACCTCGCCGGCATCCCGCTGCACGCGCGCGACCGCGACGAGAGCCATCCGCTGGTCGTCGCCGGCGGACACGCGGCCTTCAACCCCGAGACCATCGCCGACTTCGTCGACTGCGCCGTCGTGGGCGACGGCGAGGAGGCCGTCCTCGCCATCACCGACATCGTCGGCGACTGGAAGCGCGAGGCCCGCCCCGGCGGCCGCCACGAGCTGCTGCTGCGCCTGGCCCGGACCGGCGGCGTCTACGTGCCGGCGTTCTTCGACGTCACCTACCTGCCCGACGGTCGCATCCAGCGGGTCGCCCCGAACGCCCCCGGCGTGCCGTGGCGCGTTTCGAAGCACACCGTCATGGACCTCGACGCCTGGCCGTACCCGAAGCAGCCGCTCGTGCCGCTCGCCGAGTCGGTGCACGAGCGGATGTCGGTCGAGATCTTCCGTGGCTGCACGCGCGGCTGCCGGTTCTGCCAGGCCGGGATGATCACCCGCCCGGTGCGCGAGCGCTCCATCACCGGCATCGGCGAGATGGTCGAGCGCGGTCTCGCCGCAACGGGTTTCGAGGAGGTGGGCCTGCTCTCGCTGAGCAGCGCCGACCACTCGGAGATCGCCGACGTCACCAAGGGCCTCGCCGATCGGTACGAGGGCACGAACACCGGTCTGTCGCTGCCCTCCACGCGCGTCGACGCGTTCAACATCGACCTCGCCAACGAGCTGACCCGCAACGGCCGCCGCTCCGGGCTCACCTTCGCCCCCGAGGGTGGCTCCGAGCGCATCCGCAAGGTCATCAACAAGATGGTCAGCGAGGACGACCTCATCCGTACCGTCGCGGCCGCGTACGGCGCCGGCTGGCGGCAGGTCAAGCTCTACTTCATGTGCGGACTCCCGACCGAGACCGACGAGGACGTCCTCCAGATCGCCGAGCTCGCCAAGCGGGTCATCGAGACCGGCCGCGAGGTCAGCGGGCGCCGCGACATCCGCTGCACCGTGTCGATCGGCGGGTTCGTGCCCAAGCCGCACACTCCGTTCCAGTGGGCCGCGCAGCTCGGTGCCGAGGAGACCGACGCCCGGCTCGACAAGCTGCGGCAGGCCATCCGGTCCGACCGCCGCTACGGGTCCTCCATCGGGTTCCGGTACCACGACGGCAAGCCCGGCATCGTCGAGGGACTGCTCTCGCGCGGCGACCGCCGGGTCGGCCGGGTCATCGAGGCCGTGTGGCGCGACGGCGGCCGCTTCGACGGGTGGTCGGAGCACTTCTCCTACGAGCGGTGGATGGCCGCCGCCGAGCGCGAGCTGCCGCCGCAGGGCGTCGACGTCGCCTGGTACACGACCCGTGAGCGCGAGGAGTCCGAGGTCCTGCCCTGGGACCACATCGACTCCGGGCTCGACAAGGAGTGGCTCTGGCAGGACTGGCTCGACGCCCTCGACGAGACCGAGGTCGACGACTGCCGCTGGACCCCCTGCTTCGACTGCGGCGTGTGCCCGCAGATGAACACCGAGATCGAGATCGGCCCCACGGGCAAGACGCTCCTGCCGCTCACCGTCCTCGGTTCCGGTCGCGAGCGGATGGCCGAGGCCGCCCACACGCACTGACCCGGCGGGCGGGAGCAGGCGTGACGGACGAGACGTCGCCGCCGGTGCTCGGCCCCTGACGGGCCATCGCGCCGGGTGCCACGATGGGGTCGTGGGCAGGCCGAGCTCGAGCAGCCGGCGCCGGGCCCTCCTCGCCGGCACCGACTCGGGTCGTGACGCGCTGCGCCGGATCGCGGTGGCGCTCAGCGCCCTCGCCGCCGTGACGGTCGTCGGCACGGTGGGCTACACCGCCCTCGGGTTCCCGCTCCTCGACGCGCTGTACCAGACCGTGACGACCGTGGCTACGGTCGGCTTCCGCGAGGTGCGTCCCCTCGGCCCGGGCGGCCAGCTCTTCACGATCGTCCTCATCCTCCTCGGGGTGGGGACGGTCCTCTACAACCTCGGGGTCCTCGTCGAGGCCGTCACCGAGGGCCACCTGCGCGAGCACCTCGGGAGGCGCCGCATGGAACGCGACATCGCACGGCTGCGCGACCACGTCATCGTCTGCGGCTTCGGCCGGGTCGGTCGCTCGGCGACGCGCTACCTCCACGACCGCGGCCACCGGGTCGTCGTCGTCGACACCGACGAGACGCGCCTCGACGGGCTCACCGAGCCCTTCGTCCACGGTGACGCCGCGAACGACGACGTGCTGCGGGCCGCCGGCATCGAGCGGGCCCGGGCCCTCGTCTGCGCCCTCGACACCGACGCCGCGACGACCTACGCCACGCTCTCGGCGCGGGCCCTGCGCCCGGACCTCGTGATCATCAGCCGGGCCCGCACGCTCGGCAGCAAGGACAAGCTCGTCCTCGCCGGTGCGACCCGGGCGGTCAACCCGCAGCTCATCGGTGGCCGGCGGATGGCCTCGTTCGCCCTCCACGCCGACGTCGCCGAGTTCCTCGACGAGGTGATGCACGACGACGACCTCGACGTGCGCATCGAGCAGGTGCGGCTGGGGGAGTCCGACGCCGTCGTCGGTCGCACCCTCGGCGAGGTCGACGTGCCCGGCACGTGCGGCTGCCAGCTGCTCGCGGTCCGGGCGCCCCGCAAGGGTGCGTTCACGCCGTCCCCACCCGCGGACCGGGTCCTCGAGGCGGGCGCCACGCTCATCGTCTTCGGCACGCCGGAGCAGGTCGGCCGGCTGCGGGCGCTCGCGGCCTCCGGGCGCCCGGTGTCGGCGGTCGAGGGCACGCTGGGGGGATGAGCATCGACCCCTCGTCCGTCCTCACCGGTTCCGACCTGCCGCCCGGGTACGGCACCGTCAACCCGTTCGCGGCGGTCCGCGGCCCCGGGGGCTGCGCCGCGTTCATCGCCTTCGTCGAGGAGGTGTTCGACGGGCGCGAGACGCTCGCCGCGCACAGCGTCGACGCCGACGGCCTGCTCATCCACGCCGAGGTGCGGGTCGGCGACTCCACGATCATGTGCGCCGACGCCAAGCCGCAGTGGGCCTTCACGCCCGCGCTGCTCCAGGTCTACGTCGCCGACGTCGAGGAGGTCGTCCGGCGGGCGGTCGCGCGCGGCGCCGAGGTGGTCACGGCGCCCACCGCGTTCCACGGCGGCCAGCGGCTGGCTCGCTTCCTCGACCCGTGGCACGGCCTCTGGTGGCTCTTCGAGTACGGGCCGGGGAGCACGGCCCCCAGCGAGGGTCCCGACGAGCTGCCGCAGTGGCGCCCGGACCCCGACGCGCCACCGAGCGAGGTCTTCCGCACCGTCGACGAGGCGATGACGCACCTCGGTCCGCCCGTCGTCGACGGCTGACGCGCACGGGGCACGGCTGTCAGGATGTCGCCCGTGGACGAGCGCGCGCACCCTCCGGCCGAGATCACCCTGCGCTTCCTCGCCGCGCCCACCGACGCGGGGCACTCGGGCTCGGTGTCCGCGGGCCGGGTGCTCGAGTGGATCGACAAGGCCGGTTACGCGGCCGCCGCCGGGTGGAGCGGCACGTACTGCGTCACCGCCTACGTCGGCAACGTCCGGTTCACCCGTCCGGTCGAGGTGGGCGACCTCGTCGAGGTCACCGCCCGGGTCGTCCACACCGGCCGGAGCTCGATGCACATCAGCGTCGACGTCGCGTCAGGGGGCCCGCGCACCCGCACCCTCGAACCGGCCACCCGCTGCCTCATCGTCTTCGTCGCCGTCGACGACGCGGGCCGCTCCACCCCCGTGCCCGAGCTGGTGCCGCGCACGACCGCCGATGAGCTCGCCCGGGCCTGGGCGCTGCGCCGGGCCGACGTGCGCGCCGAGGTCGAGGCGGCGATGGCCGGGCAGGTGTACTCCGACGCCGGCACGGCGCCCCGGGTCACGCTGCGCTTCCTCGCCGCGCCCACCGACGTCAACTGGGGCGGCAAGGTGCACGGCGGCATCGTCATGCGCTGGATCGACGAGGCCGCCCACGTCCTCGCGACGCAGTGGACCGGCAGCGCGGGCAACGTCGCGATCTTCACCGGGGGAGTGCGGTTCTACCGGCCGCTGCGCATCGGGCACCTCGTCGAGGTCGAGGCCCGGCTGCTGCACACCGGCCGCACCTCGATGCACGTCGGCGTGCACGTCCGCTCCGGCGACCCGACCTCGGCCGAGGACGCCCTCGAGCTGACCACCTACTGCCGCACCGTGTTCGTCGGCCTCGACGACCGGCGGCGGGCCGTGCCCACCCCGCCCTGGACCCCGGTGAGCGACGAGGACCTCGCCCTCGACGCCCACGCCCTCGAGCTCGTCGCCATCCGCGCCCGCCACGGCGACTGACCGCCCACCTCCCGTCCCCGGTCGCACCGGCCGGAGCCTGTGTGGTTGACGATAGTGTGTGACGCACACTATCGTGTCAGTCATGACGGACGACGACGGCGTGCTGGCCGGTCACCTCCAGGAGCTGCGGCGGGGGACCGTCGTCGTCGCGGCGCTCGCCAGCCTGCGGACGCCCGGGTACGGCTACGCACTGCTGGAGTCGTTGGCGCGCACCGGGTTCGAGGTCGACGCCAACACGCTCTACCCGCTGCTGCGCCGCCTCGAGAAGCAGGGCCTGCTCACCGCCGAGTGGAACACCGAGGAGTCGCGCCCGCGCAAGTTCTACCGGACGAGCACCGCCGGCGAGGACGTGCTCGCCGCGCTGCGCGCCGACTGGCGCGCCCTCGACGCCTCCATCACCGACCTCGCCTGACCACGACCGAGAGGACGACACCATGACCTCCCTCACCGACCGCTATGTCGCCGCCACCGTCCGTGAACTCGCGGACGACCAGCGCGAGGACGTCGACCGAGAGCTGCGCGGCACCATCGAGGACATGGTGGAGGCCCGCCTCGACGCCGGGGCCACCGCCAGCCGCGAGGACGCCGAGCGCGAGGTGCTCGTCGAGCTCGGCGACCCCATCCGCCTCGCGGCCGGCTACACGGGGCGACCGCTGCACCTCGTCGGCCCGGCGCTCTACCCCGAGTGGCGCCGGCTCGTCACCGTGCTCGTCGCCGTCGTCGTCCCGCTCGTCTGGGTCGTCACCCTCGTCGTGCGCCTCTTCACCGACGACATCGCGACGAGCGGGGTCGGCCCGGCGTTCGGTGGCTCCGCCCTCGCCGCGCTGACGACCGCCGTCCACGTCGTCTTCTGGACGACGCTCGTCTTCGCCGTCCTCGAGCGCACCCAGCCGGGGCGGGGCGTCCTCGGCTGGACGCCGGACCAGCTGCCGGAGTCGCCCGGTGGGCGCCACGCGGTCTCCCGCGGGGAGACGGTGTTCTCGCTCGTCAGCCTCGTCGTCTTCGCGCTGGCGATCGTCTGGCAGCAGACGAGCTCGCCGGTGCGCCTCGACGGGGAGGCCGTCCCCGTCCTCGACCCGGACCTCTGGTCGGGGTGGCTGCCGACGCTCCTCGCGCTCTTCGCCGCCCAGGCCGTCCTCGTCGTCGTGGCCTACCGGGCCCGGCGGTGGACGTGGCGCACGGCGGCGGTCGGCGTGGTCCTCGACCTCGCGGTCGGCGGCCTGCTCCTCTGGCTGCTGCAGACCGACCGGCTCTTCGACGACGGGTTCCTGCGGGCCCTCGTCGAGGGGGGCTGGACCACGGCCGCCCGCGACCTGCGCGTCTCGATGACGGTCGGCGTCGTCGTCGTCACCGTGTGGGACCAGGTCGAGACGGCCCGTCGGCTGCGCGCCCGGTGACCGCCGGCTGAGGGCCTCCTGAGGACCAAGTGCCGGACGACGCTGCGCCGGAGGGCGACCCGTGACATCCGTCAGGGTGCGAAGCCCCGTCCCGGGGTGAGGCTGCGCACGCGGAGCCACCGCTCCGCGACAGGTCTCCCCAGGAGGTACCCCGTGACAGGAACCACTCGCGGAACGGTGGCGCTCATCGGCGCAGCCGTCCTCGCGGCGACCGGAGCCGGAGCCGTCGGCGCCGGTGCGGCCGCCGCAGCACCCCACGGCACCGGACGGCACGAGGTGAGCCGGGCCCCGGCCTGGACCACCAAGGTCCGGTCCCAGCGCTCCGCCGCCGCCACCGCGACGGCCCACGTCAAGGTGTGGCTCGCACCCCGCGACGGCGCCGCGCTCGAGCGGCTCGCGCGGTCCGTCTCGGACCCCGGCTCCTCCGCCTACGGGCACTACCTCGACACCGCGCAGTACGCCGCGCGGTTCGCGCCGACCTCGGCCACCGTCTCGGCCGTCGGCAGCTGGGCCCGCGGGGCCGGCCTGCACGTCGACGCCGTGGGGACCGACCGCCACTTTGTCCAGCTGTCCGGCAGCCCGGCCGCGCTGTCCTCGGCCTTCACCGCCGGGCTGCAGACCTTCACCCTCGACGGCCACACCGGCACGGCGCCGACGACCCCCGTCACCGTCCCCGACGCCCTCGCCTCCGACGTGCTGGCCGTCACCGGCCTCGACACCGTGACGCACTGGACCCGGCCGCAGCAGGAGGGCGACCGGGGGACCACCGCGACGACGACGTCCGCGCCGAGCGACCTCGGCCCGCCGCCCGGCTTCGTCAACTCGACGACCTGCGGCGCCTACTACGGGCAGAAGGTCGACCGCACCGACCCGGCCTTCCAGGGCAAGCACCTGCCGTACTCGGTGTGCGGGTACGTGCCGAAGCAGCTGCGCTCGGCGTACGGCGTCACCGCCACGCACCGCACGGGCAAGGGTGAGACGGTCGCCATCACCGACGCCTTCGCCGCCCCGACCATCCAGGAGGACGCGAACACCTACGCGAAGCGGCACGGGGACAAGGCGTTCCGCCGCGGCCAGCTGACCCAGGCCAACGACACGACCTACGACCCGGCCAAGGTCGAGGAGTGCGGCGGCAACGGCTGGTTCGGTGAGGAGACCCTCGACGTCGAGGCCGTGCACGGCATGGCTCCCGACGCCACGGTCGCCTACTACGGCGCCGCCTCCTGCTACGACGACGACCTGCTCAACTCGATCGCCCGCGTCGTGCACGACAACAAGGCCTCGGTCATCTCCAACTCCTGGGGCGAGCCCACCTACGTCGTGGTCGACGGCGTGAAGACCCCGACCATCGACGACGCGCTCGTCCAGGCCTACGAGTCGGTCATCCTCCAGGGTGCCGTGCAGGGCATCGGCACCTACTTCTCCTCGGGTGACGACGGCGACGAGGGCGCGAACACGGGTGTCGTCTCGCCCGACTGGCCGGCAGCCGACCCGTACGTGACCGCCGTCGGCGGCACCGCGCTCGCGATCGACAAGGCGGGACGCCGGACGTTCGAGACCGGCTGGGGCACGGACAAGTACACGCTCGACAAGGGCCGGTGGACCTCGGTCGGCTACCTCTACGGGGCCGGCGGCGGGTGCAGCGACCTGTTCACCAAGCCCTTCTACCAGCAGGGCACCCGGACGGGCTGTGCGATGCGCGGGGTCCCCGACGTCGGGATGGACGCCGACCCCACGACCGGCATGCTCGTCGGTGAGACGCAGGTCTTCGACGCGCCGACCCGCTTCGGTCAGGGAGTCCGCTACGGCGAGTACCGCATCGGCGGGACGAGCCTCGCGGCGCCGCTCATGGCCGGCCTGCAGGCCGACGTGCAGCAGACGCGCGGCCGCATCGGGTTCGCCAACCCGCTGCTGTACCGCCTCGGCCGGACGAGCGGCGTCTTCCACGACGTCCGCCCCGAGGGTGACCGGGGCAACGTCCGGGTCGACTACGTCAACGGCCTCAACGCCGACGACGGGCTCGTCTCCAGCGTCCGCACCTTCGACGACGACTCGAGCCTGACCACCGGTCGTGGCTGGGACGACGTCACCGGCGTCGGCGCGCCCACCGCGCGCTACCTGACGACCGCCTCCGGGCGGCACTGACGTCCGGCCTGTCCTCCGGGCAGAGCGAGGGCCCGGCCGCACCCGCGGCCGGGCCCTCGTGCGTCGCGCGCGGGTCAGCCGTACAGCTCGCCGACGACCTCGCGGAAGGCCTCGGTGTGCCGGTCGACGTCCTCGCGGGTCGTCTCGGGGCACATGAGCGCCATGTTGTGGAACGGCGTCATGAGGATGCCGCGGTTGACCATCGCCAGGTGCATCCAGGCGTCGATGTCGTCGTCGTGCGCAGCCGCCGACTCCTCACCGGTGCGCGGCGCCGGCCGGGCGAAGCGGTACTCCGAGCGCGCCCCGAGCCGGCTGACCGACCACGGCACGTCGAACGCCTCGAGGGTCTCCCGGACGCCGTCGGTGAAGGCCTCGGCGAGCGAGGTCATGTGCGCGAACGCGTCCTCGGTGAGCACCTCGTCGAGGGTGGCGCGCATCGCCGCGGTCGAGAGCGCGTTGCCGGCGAGCGTGCCGCCGACCCCGCCGACGTCGACGATGTCGGCGTCACCGGCGTCGGTGTGGCGGGTGACCGCCGCCGCCACGTCGGCCGAGATGCCGTACGCGCCGCAGGGGATGCCGCCGCCGATCGACTTGCCGATGACGAAGATGTCGGGCTGCAGGGCCCACTCGCGCGTGGCCCCGCCCCAGCCGGCCGAGAAGGTGTGCGTCTCGTCGATCATCAGGAGGGCGCCGTAGCGGGTCGCGAGCTCGCGCAGGCCCTCCAGGAACCCGGGCTCGGGCAGGACGATGCCGATGTTGGTCAGGGCCGGCTCGGTGAGGATCGCCGCGACGTCGCCGTGCGCCAGCTCGCGCTCGACCGAGGCCAGGTCGTTCCACGTCGCGGCGCGGGTCGTGAGGTCGAGGGGCACCGGCGGCGCGACGTTGCCGGGGCGCGAGACCGTGGTGCCGTCGGGTCCGGGGATCGCGAAGGTCTCGTCGACCGAGCCGTGATAGCAGTACGCGAAGACGAGGATCTTCGAGCGGCCGGTCGCGAGCCGGGCCAGGCGCACCGCCCACCGGTTGGCGTCGGTGGCCGAGAGGGTGAAGCTCCACAGCGGCATCCCGAAGCGCCGGGTCAGCTCCTCGCCGACCCACTGCGCGTCCTCGCTCGGGAGCATCGTCGTGATACCGCCGAGCTCGCCCATCCGCCGGGCGACCGCGGTCGTCGTCGGCACGGGGGAGTGCCCGGCCATCGCGCCGGTGTCGCCGAGGGCGAAGTCGACGTAGGTGTGGCCGTCGACGTCGGTGATCCGGTTGCCGCGGGCGTGGTCGAGGTAGAGCGGGAAGCCCCCGCTCCACTTGTTCATCCACGTCATCGGGACCCGGCCGAAGAGGTTGCCGCCGGCCTCGAACAGCTCGCGGCTGCGGGGGTGGTCGGCGGTGTACCGCTCCTGCTCGGCGGCGAGGAGTCGGGCGAGTCGGGCGCGGTCGGTCGCAGGCATGGCTGCACGATAGTGCTGCGGATGACGTGGCCGACAGTCCCGTTCGCCGCTCGATCCGTCTCCGGACGGCGTTCTCGCCGTCGGATCGGTCGGGACGGGGTCCCTCGTGCGACGGTGCGGGCAGTGCTCCCCATTGTCGCGCCCGCGGCCGGCTGGTTACCGTCGGCGCGGGACATCGAGGGAAGGGCGGGGGACCGTGGGCGGTGGGCCGGACGGCGTGGAGATCGTCTTCGCGGACATGGAGCACGACGCGGCGCAGTGGCGCAGCGCGCAGACCCGGCTCGGCGAGGCCCGGACGCTGGCGGCGGGGGAGGTCAGCGGGCACCCGGTCTTCGGCGTGTACGCGGAGATCGTCAAGCCGGTCTACGTGACGCAGGCCGAGGCCGTCCGCGACTTCCTGCGCGACGCGGCGGCGGCCACGGGGACGGTCGCCGACCTCATCGACGCGAACACGGTGCGGACGACGCGCACCGACGTCGACGCCGGCGGCCGGGTCACCTCCGCCGGCAGCGGGGGCGGCGGGGGGTCCGAACAGCCCGCGGGCGGTGGCGGAGGAGGAGGCGGTGCCGGGAACCCGACGTTCGTCGGCGAGCCCGTTCCGGCACCCGACCGGGACCCGCTCTACCTGCGGGACCGCGACGGCGACGGCCGACCCGACGTCCTCGAGGACGAGGACGGCGACGGCGTGCTCGACGTCTGGGAGACCGGGCGCGACGGCACGCCCCGGATCTGGCGCGACCGTGACTACGACGGCGTCCCCGACCTCTTCGCGGACCGCGACGGTGACGGCGCGCCCGACATCCTCCAGGACGCCGACGGCAACGGCACCCCCGACCTGCTCGAGGACCGCGACGGCGACGGCCGCTACGACGTCTGGCAGGACGTCGAGGGCGCGCCGGCCACCGTGCCGGACGCCGACCGGGACGGCGTGCCGGACCTCTGGGAGGACACCGACGGCGACGGCGTCGTCGACCTCGCCGAGGACGAGGACGAGGACGGCGTCCCCGACCTGCTCCAGGAGGAGGAGGTCCCCGGGCCCGTCCCGGCTGCCGGCTCGGGCGAGGGCGTGCCGACGGGCGCCGAGTGGGAGCCGGCCGCGCGCCGGGTGGACGCGGAGGAGTGGGCATGACCGGGGTGCAGGCGAGCGTGTCGGTGGCCAGGGACCGGGTGGCCTACCTGCGGCTGTGGGCCGACCACGTCGTGACGAACTGGGACGTGTACGCCGGTGACCACCACGGGTGCGACGGCTTCGTCGACCTGCGCTCGGAGGTGGTCGCGGCGCGCGACGCCGTGCGCGGGCTGGCGACGACCATCGAGCGGCGACTCGACGACAGCGGGTGGGTGGGCACGGTCGGCGACCGCACCCGCGAGTGGAACCAGGCGGCGAGCCACGTGTCGGACGCCCAGGCGGCGGTGGCCGAGCCGGCCCTGCGCGCCATCGGGTCGTGGCGCCGCGGCGCCTCGCCGCGGTACCGGGCCGCCGCGCCGCCCCAGCGCACCGCCCTGTCGACGGTGCACGAGGCCTGCCTCGACATGAAGCGCGGGTGCACCTCCCTCGAGACCGCCGGTGAGGCGCACTTCGAGTCCGTCAGCACCCTGGCGACGACCCTGACCCAGCACCTGACGTACCAGTTCCACACCAGCCCCGGCTTCCTCTCCACCGGCCCGGGGAGCCAGTACTCCCTCCTCACGCCGCCGCCGGTCATGGGTCCCGAGTCGCCCGTCCAGGAGTCGGAGGTGACCGGGACCCAGTGCGTCCTGGGAACCCTCCACGTGTCGGCCACCGAGGTCGAGTCGCGGTTCGTCACCCCCCGCGAGACCGCCGAGACGGCGCTCACGACGGCCGACGACACGCTGCGCACCGCGGTGACGAACGCCTTCAGCGAGCCCGCCCCCCGCCGCCCGGGACCCCAGCTCGACGGCGACTACGGCCGGATCACGATCGCCCAGCGCTTCGGGACCTGGCCGGTGCCCGGCACCGTCGCCTGACCCGGCCGGCGGGAGGCCGGCCGGCTCCGCCGCCGCGATTCGGTCGCGGCCGCGGTGCCTCCTAGGCTGGTGCGTCATGGCCCGCCAGCGCACCCCCGAGGGACCCCCGCCGCCCCCCGCGGTCCAGAAGCTGCGCATCCGGTACGCCAAGCGCGGCCGGCTGCGCTTCTCCTCGACCCGGGACTTCTCGCGCGCGCTCGAGCGGGCGCTGCGCCGGGCCGGCGTGCCGATGGCCTTCTCGGCCGGCTTCCACCCGCACCCCCTGATCTCCTACGCGAACGCCGCTCCCACGGGCACGGCGAGCGAGGCCGAGTACTTCGAGATCCGGGTCACCGAGCGGGTCGACCCCGACGCGCTGCGCGAGGCCCTCGACGAGGCGCTGCCCACCGACCTCGACGTCGTCGAGGTCGTCGAGGCCGGGCCCGGCTCGCTCGCCGACCGCCTCGAGGGCAGCGACTGGGAGCTGCGGCTGCGCCGGAGCGCCCCGGCCGAGGTCGAGCCGGTCGTCGCCGCCTTCCTCGCGGTCGAGCGGGCCGAGGCCACCCGCACCTTCAAGTCCGGGCCGCGCACCTTCGACACGCGGGAGCCGGTGCTCGCCATGCGCGTCGAGGAGGACCCGCAGGAGGGGTGTGCGATACTGCGGATGGTCGTACGGCACACCACACCGGCCGTACGCCCCGACGACATCCTGACCGCCCTCCACGCAGTCACGGGGTTCGCGGCGCCGGAGCCACCACTGGTGACCCGGCTCGCGCAGGGCCCGCTGCTCGAGGCAGGTGCCGGGGTGGCCGATCCACTGGCCGCCGACCGGGAGGCCGTCGGCCCCGCTCGGTGACGCGCCGTCCGCGCGAGCCGCACCGGGGCAGCAGCTGACTTCCGTGTGGGCCACCCGCCCGCACGATGCGATCGCACACCGTGCGGTCGGCGAGGAGCCGCCTCCGGGCGTCGCCGGTGTGGTCGTCGACCACCGGGTGACGAAAGGGGCCGTCATGGCTTCCGAGAACGACCCGACCACCCCCCAGGCCGCCGAGGCCCCGACCCTGCCGGTCGACACCGCGCCCTCCGCCGGTGACGACGCCTCGAGCGCGGGCGGCGCCACGAAGAAGTCCACCCGCAAGCGCGCCACGAAGAAGAAGGCCGTGGCCGCCTCCGCCGAGGAGGGCGCCGCCGACGACGCGACGCCCGCGGCGAAGACCCCCCGCAAGCGCGCGGCGAAGAAGAAGGCCGACGCCCCGGTCGAGGCGCCCGCCGCGGCCGAGGCCACCACCGACACCGACGACGACGCGCCGCCGGTCGCCCCTCGCCGCCCGGCGAAGAAGGGTGGCCGCAAGACCGCCAAGGCCGCGGTCGCCCCGGCCCCCGCCGAGGAGGCCCCCGCGCCCGCCGAGGACGAGACCCCCGAGGAGGAGGAGTCCGAGGAGACGGCCGAGCAGCCGGCGTCCGGCCCCGCCTTCGGACTGCTCTTCCAGGCCCCCGAGACCACCGTCGCCCCGCGCCGCCGGCGCGCGACCTCGCCGGCCCAGGCCCCCGCCGAGGTGCCGGCCACCCCGGAGCCGGCCGCCGAGCCCGCCGTCGAGGAGACCGCAGAGGACGCGCCCGCCGAGGCCACCGTCCCCGACGCCCCCGAGGCCGAGCCCGCCGAGGGCGACGGCGGCTCCCGCCGTCGCCGCCGGGGCGGTCGCGGACGCCGCGGCCGCGGCAAGGGCGAGGACGAGCAGGGCGGCGCCGAGGGCTCCGACGGCGACGCCGCCGACGACTCCGGCGACCAGCAGCCCACGGGCGGTCGCCGCGGTGGTCGCGCGGCCGAGAACGACGAGGACTCCGACGGCGAGTCGGCCTCGAGCCGCCGCCGTCGCCGCCGCCGGCGCAGCGGGTCCGGTGCCGCCGAGGGCGACGACCCGCCCGGCACCGTCACGAAGGTCCGCGAGCCGCGCTCGGAGCGCGACGAGCCGACCGCGGTCAAGGGCTCGACCCGCCTCGAGGCCAAGAAGCAGCGCCGCCGCGAGGGCCGCGAGGCCGGCCGGCGCCGCACGATCATCACCGAGGCCGAGTTCCTCGCCCGCCGCGAGAGCGTCGAGCGCAGCATGGTCGTTCGCGGCCGCGACGGCCGCACCCAGATCGGCGTCCTCGAGGACGGCGTCCTCGTCGAGCACTACGTCTCGCGCGAGACCACCGCCTCGATGGCCGGCAACGTCTACCTCGGCCGGGTCCAGAACGTCCTGCCCTCGATGGAGGCCGCGTTCGTCGACATCGGCAAGGGCCGCAACGCCGTGCTCTACGCCGGCGAGGTCAACTGGGACGCCGCCGGCCTCGAGGTCAACCAGGCCAAGCGCATCGAGAACGCGCTGAAGTCCGGCGACACCGTCCTCGTCCAGGTCACCAAGGACCCGATCGGCCACAAGGGCGCCCGGCTCACCTCGCAGATCAGCCTGCCCGGCCGGTACGTCGTCTACGTGCCCGAGGGCTCGATGACCGGCATCTCGCGCAAGCTCCCCGACACCGAGCGCGCCCGCCTCAAGGCCATCCTCAAGGAGGTCGTGCCCGACGGCGCCGGCGTCATCGTGCGCACCGCCGCCGAGGGGGCCTCGGAGGCCGAGCTCAAGGCCGACGTCGAGCGCCTCACGAAGCAGTGGGAGCGGATCGTCAAGAAGGCCGACTCCGCGAAGGCCAAGAAGTCCGGCAGCGGGGGCGCCCCGGCGCTGCTCCACGGCGAGCCCGACCTCACCATCCGCGTCATCCGCGACGTCTTCACCGAGGACTTCGCCTCGCTCGTCGTCTCCGGCGAGAAGGCCTGGGGCGAGGTCAGCGAGTACGTCGAGGACGTCGCCCCCGACCTCGCCGCCCGCGTCACGAAGTGGACTTCCGAGGACGACGTCTTCGCGGCCCACCGCATCGACGAGCAGATCAGCAAGGCGATGGACCGCAAGGTCTGGCTGCCCTCGGGCGGCTCGCTCGTCATCGACCGCACCGAGGCGATGACCGTCGTCGACGTCAACACCGGCAAGTTCGTCGGCTCCGGGGGCAACCTCGAGGAGACGGTCACCAAGAACAACCTCGAGGCCGCCGAGGAGATCGTCCGCCAGCTCCGGCTGCGCGACATCGGCGGCATCATCGTCATCGACTTCATCGACATGGTCCTGGAATCCAACCGCGACCTCGTCGTGCGCCGGCTGCTCGAGTGCCTCGGGCGCGACCGCACGAAGCACCAGGTTGCCGAGGTCACCTCGCTCGGCCTCGTGCAGATGACCCGCAAGCGGGTCGGCTCCGGCCTCATCGAGGTCTTCTCCGAGCCGTGCGAGCACTGCGGCGGGCGCGGCATCGTCGTCCAGTCCGAGCCGGTCGAGCGGGGCGGCGGCTCCGGGTCCGGTGACGGCGGCGGCTCCTCCCGCTCCGGTCGGGGCCGCGGGCGCGGGTCGTCCGGCGGGTCCGCAGGCTCGGGCGGTTCGTCCGCCGCGGCCGACGAGGCCCCCAAGGGCGGGGGCAACGGTCCGAGCGCCGCCCAGATCGCCGCGGCCGCGCACGCCGCCGCGCTCAAGCACAGCGAGAGCCCGGAGGTCGCCGAGGAGGTGGCCGCCGAGGTCGTCGCCGAGGTGGCGCCCGGCGAGCCGGTCGAGCCGGTCGAGCCCGTCGCGGTCGCGCCGACCGTCCCCGAGCCCGTCGAGGAGCCCGTGGCCGCCCCGCCCGTCGCCGCCGAGCCCGAGCCCGCCGAGGAGCCGGCCCCGGCCCGCCGCTCGCGCCGCAAGCGCGGCCGCGTCGTCGCCCCGGCCGGACCGCCGTCGTCCACCGCCACGAGCAGCGCCCCGGCCGAGCCGACCACGGGCGAGTGAGCGCCGGGGCGGGGCGGCCTCCAGGATTTGGAGGGCCGCCCCGCCCGCCGGTACTCTGGTGAGTCGGTGCGCCCACCGCGTCGGTGTCCCGTGTCGTCCACGGGGTCGCGACCGGCCGGTCACAGAGAGCGCGCCCGAACAGGAAGTGAGATCGAACGTGTACGCGATTGTGCGCGCGGGTGGTCGCCAGGAGAAGGTCTCCGTCGGCGACGTCCTGCTCATCGACAAGACGTCCGGCGAGGCCGGCGACAAGATCCAGCTGCAGCCCCTCCTCGTCGTCGACGGCGCCACCGTCACCAGCGACGCCGGCAAGCTCGCGAAGGTCACGGTCACGGCCGAGGTCGTCAAGGCCGCCAAGGGTCCGAAGATCACGATCCTCAAGTACAAGAACAAGACCGGCTACCGGAAGCGCCAGGGCCACCGCCAGCCGCTCACCCAGGTCAAGATCACCGCGATCGACGCCTGACCGCGCGATCCTCACGGACTAAGGACTACAGACATGGCACACAAGAAGGGTGCGTCCTCGACCCGCAACGGTCGTGACAGCAACGCCCAGTACCTCGGCGTCAAGCGCTACGGCGGCCAGGTCGTCAAGGCCGGCGAGATCATCGTCCGCCAGCGCGGTACCCACTTCCACCCCGGTGACGGCGTCGGCCGCGGCGGCGACGACACGCTGTTCGCGCTCGTCCCCGGTGCGGTGACCTTCGGCACCAAGCGCGGTCGCAAGACCGTCAACGTCCTCCCGGTGGCCGTCGCCGCCGAGTGACGACGTCGCCGGGCCCGCGCCCGGCACCACGCACCACGTCGTGAGGGGCGGGCCGGCCGGCCCGCCCCTCACGCGTTCCCCCTCCCAGTCAGGAGCACCCCCCTCGATGGCGACCTTCGTCGACCGCGTCGTCCTCCACGTCTCCGCCGGCAACGGCGGGCACGGCGTGGCGTCGGTCAAGCGCGAGAAGTTCAAGCCGCTGGGCGGGCCGGACGGCGGCAACGGCGGCCGGGGCGGCTCGGTCGTCCTCGCCGTCGACCCGCAGGCCACGACGCTCCTCGACTACCACCACACGCCGCACCGGCGCGCCGAGAACGGCCGCCCGGGCGCCGGTGACGAGCGCAACGGCGCCGACGGTGCCGACCTCGTCCTGCCCGTCCCCGAGGGCACGGTCGTCAAGGACGGCACCGGCGAGGTCGTCGCCGACCTCGTCGGGCACGACGCCTCCGTCGTGCTCGCCCGCGGCGGCCGCGGCGGTCTCGGCAACAAGGCCCTGGCGAGCGCGCGGCGCAAGGCACCCGGGTTCGCCCTGCTCGGCGAGCCGGGGGAGGACCTCGACGTCGTCCTCGAGCTGAAGTCGCTCGCCGACGTCGCGCTCATCGGGTTCCCGTCGGCCGGCAAGTCCTCGCTCGTCTCGGTGCTCTCGGCGGCCAAGCCGAAGATCGCCGACTACCCGTTCACCACCCTCGTCCCGAACCTCGGGGTCGTGACGGCCGGCAGCGCGCGCTTCACGATCGCCGACGTGCCCGGGCTCATCCCCGGTGCCAGCGAGGGCAAGGGCCTGGGCCTGGAGTTCCTCCGGCACGTCGAGCGCTGCTCGGTGCTCGTCCACGTCGTCGACTGCGCCACCCTCGAGCCCGGCCGCGACCCGCTGACCGACCTCGACGTCATCGAGGCCGAGCTCGCCGCCTACGTCACCGACGACAGCCTCGGCGGCCGCCCGCTGTCCGAGCGCACGCGCATCGTCGTCCTCAACAAGGCCGACGTGCCCGAGGCCCGCGAGCTCGCCGAGATGGTCACCCCGATGCTGCAGGAGCGCGGGCTCGAGGTCTTCACGGTCTCCGCCGTGGCGCACCTCGGGCTCAAGGAGCTGACCTTCGCCCTCGCGCGCCACGTCGCCGAGGCCCGGGCCGAGCTCGAGGCCGCGGTCGTCGAGCGCCCGCGCGTCGTCATCCGCCCGAAGGCCGTCGACGACAGCGGTTTCCACGTGCGCCGCGAGCGGACCTCCGACGGCGAGCTGTTCCGCGTCCTCGGCGAGCGGCCCACCCGCTGGGTCCGCCAGACCGACTTCTCGAACGACGAGGCCGTCGGCTACCTCGCCGACCGGCTCAACCGCCTCGGGGTCGAGGACGAGCTGCTCAAGGCCGGGGCGGTCGCCGGGTCGACCGTGCTCATCGGGCCCGAGGACAACGCCGTCGTCTTCGACTGGGAGCCGACGATGGCCGCCGGCGCCGAGCTGCTCTCCGGGCCGCGGGGCAGCGACGTGCGCTTCGAGGAGTCCGGGCGCAAGACCCGCTCGGAGAAGCGCGAGGAGTTCCACGCCCGCAAGGACGCCCAGACCGCCGCGCGCGACGAGCTCGCCGCCGAGCGGCGGGCCGGGCACTGGGCGAACACCGAGTCCGAGGACTGAGCCCGATGACGACCGCTCCCACCGCCTCCGCCGCCGCGCTGCGGCATGCCGTGGGGGAGGCCCGCCGCCTCGTCGTCAAGGTCGGGTCGTCGTCGCTGACGAGCGCGGACGGCGGCCACCTCGACGTCGGTGCGCTGGGCGCGCTCGTCGACGCGCTGGCCGCTCGCCGGGTCGCCGGCCGGCAGGTCGTCCTCGTCTCGTCGGGCGCCATCGCGGCGGGCATCGGCCCGCTCGGGCTGTCGCGCCGTCCCACCGACCTCGCCACCCAGCAGGCCGCGGCCTCGGTGGGGCAGGGAGCGCTCGTCGCGGCCTATCAGGCGGCGTTCTCGCGGCACGGGCTCACCGTCGGGCAGGTGCTGCTCACCGCCGACGACACGACGCGTCGCTCGCACTACACGAACGCGCGGCGCACCCTCGAGCGGCTCCTCGAGCTCGGCATCGTCCCGATCGTCAACGAGAACGACACCGTGGCGACGCACGAGATCCGCTTCGGCGACAACGACCGGCTCGCGGCGCTCGTCGCCGACCTCGTCGGGGCCGACGGGCTCGTCCTGCTCACCGACGTCGACGCGCTCCACGACGGTCCGCCGTCGCAGGCGGGCTCCCGGCGGGTGCCGTTCGTCGCGACGACCGAGGACCTCGAGTCGGTGACCATCGGCGGCACCGGCTCGGCGGTCGGCAGCGGCGGGATGGTCACCAAGGTCGAGGCCGCGGGCATCGCCGGAGCGGCCGGGGTGCCGACGCTGCTCACCCGGCTGCCCGACGTCGGTGCGGCGCTGGCCGGAGCGGACGTCGGCACGGTCTTCGCGCCCGCGGCGGCCACGCGGGCCTCGCGCAAGCGCTGGCTGGCGCACGCGACGACCGCGCGCGGCCGGCTGGTCATCGACGACGGCGCGGTCGCGGCCGTCACCGAGCGCCGGAAGTCGCTGCTGCCGGCGGGCATCGTCGAGGTCGAGGGCACCTTCGGGCCGGGCGAGCCGGTCGACGTCTGCGCCGCCGACGGGCGGGTCATCGGGCGCGGGCTCGTCAACTACTCCTCGGGCGTGCTGCCCCGGCTGCTCGGCCGCTCGACCCGCGACCTGGCCCGCGAGCTCGGCCCGGAGTACGAGCGCGAGGTCGTGCACCGCGACGACCTCGTCATCCTCTGACCCCACGAGTCACACGCGTATCGGGTCACCCGATACGACCGTGCTGTGCCCCGGAACCGTTCCCGGGGTCAGCGCAGCCTTATCGGGTCACCCGATACGCGTGAGGTCCGGCTGCGCGGGGCGCGTCAGTGGAGGCGCTCGACCTCGAACTGCATCCGCGGCTCGGCGATGGCCGTCTGGCTCTGCACGAGCTGGAGCTCGCGCCGCCCGGAGTCGAGCGTGGTCTGCAGCAGGTCGAACACCGACGACACCGTGCGCCCGAGCGCGACCCCGGCGTCACCGGTCTCGAGCAGGTGCGCCGTGAAGAGCGCCGCCGTCACGTCCCCCGACCCGTTGGCCTTGAGCGGCAGCTGCGGGGTCCGGACCATCCACGCGCCGTCGTCGTGGGCCGCGAGCATCTCGATGGTGTCCGCCGGCCGGTCCGGGCGCAGCACCGACGTCACGAGCACCGTCGACGGACCCATCGCCCGCGCCGCCTCGACGGAGGCCAGCGTCGAGTCGAGGTCACCCGGCTCGGTCCCGGTGAGGAACCCCAGCTCGAACTGATTGGGCGTGATGAGGTCGGCCTGCGGAACGACCTTCTCGCGCAACAGGACCGGGATGGCCGGGTGCACGAAGCATCCGGACTTCGCGTTCCCCATCACCGGGTCGCAGGCGTAGATCGCCGACGGGTTCGCGGCCTTGGTGCGGGCGACCGCGTCGAGGATCACCTCGCCGATCTGCTCACCGCCCTGGTAGCCGGACAGCACGGCGTCGACCTCGCCGAGGGCCTCGCGCTCCTCGATGCCGGTGACCACCTCGCGCACGTCCTCCGGCGCCATGAGCGGCCCCCGCCACGCGCCGTACCCGGTGTGGTTCGAGAAGTGGACGGTGTGCACCGGCCAGACCTCGACGCCGAGTCGCTGGAGCGGGAAGACCGCCGCGGAGTTGCCGACGTGGCCGTACGCGACGGAGGACTGGATGGAGAGGATCGTCGTCACCGGTCCATCCTGTCACCGTCCCGCGCGCCGAGAGCCCCGCGGCCGACCCCGCAGGCCCGGCCTACCCTTGACCCATGTCCGAGCGCACCACCACCGCCGACGCCGCCGACGTCGAGCAGGTCCGCGTCCTCGCCGAGGCCGCCCGCACCGCCTCCCGCCGGCTCGCCCTGCTCAGCCGGGCCGAGAAGGACGCCGCCCTGCTCGCCCTCGCCGACGCCCTCGACGCCGCCACGGACGAGGTCGTCGAGGCCAACGCCCGCGACCTCGCCCGGGGCCGCGAGCACGGGATGCCCGAGAGCCTCCAGGACCGCCTGCGCCTCGACGCCGCGCGCGTCGCCGCCGTCGCCTCGGCCGTCCGCGACATCGCCGCCCTGCCGGACCCCGTCGGCGAGGTGGTCCGGGGCTCGACCCTCGCCAACGGCCTCCAGATCCGCCAGGTCCGGGTGCCGATGGGCGTCGTCGGGATGATCTACGAGGCCCGGCCCAACGTCACCGTCGACGCCGCCGCGCTCGGCCTGAAGTCCGGCAACGCCGTCCTGCTGCGCGGGGGGAGTGCGGCCGCCGACACCAACCGCGCCCTCGTCGGTGTCCTGCGCCGTGCTCTCGAGGCGCACGGCCTTCCCGCCGACGCCGTCGGCCTGCTCGAGGGCGGCCACGGCGCCGTCCACGCCCTGATGACCGCCCGCGGCCTCGTCGACCTGCTCATCCCGCGCGGGGGAGCCGACCTCATCGAGGCCGTCGTCACGGGGTCGACCGTCCCCGTCATCGAGACCGGCGTCGGCAACTGCCACGTCTACGTCGACGCCCGCGCGGACCTCGACAAGGCCCTCGCCATCGCCGTCAACGCCAAGACCCACCGGCCGAGCGTCTGCAACGCCGCCGAGTCCCTCCTCGTGCACCGGGACGTCGCCGACGCCTTCCTCCCCAAGGCCCTCGCCGCCCTGTCGGCCGAGGGGGTCGCCCTGCACACCGACGCCGCCTCGGGCACCCGCGCCGACGCCGCCGGCGTCCGGCACGACACCGCCACCGACGAGCACTTCGCCACCGAGTTCCACGGCCTCGAGATGTCGGTCGGTGTCGTCGACGACCTCGACGCCGCGCTCGCGCACATCCGCCGCTTCGGCTCCGGGCACACCGAGGCCATCGTCACCGAGGACCGCGCCGCGGCCCGGCGGTTCACCGCCGAGGTCGACGCGGCGGCCGTCATGGTCAACGCGAGCACGCGCTTCACCGACGGCGGCGAGTTCGGGTTCGGCGCCGAGATCGGCATCTCGACCCAGAAGCTGCACGCGCGCGGGCCGATGGCCCTGCCCGAGCTGACGACGACCAAGTGGGTCGTCGAGGGGGACGGTCAGGTCCGGGTCTGAGAGACGACGCGGTCGAACGCCGCGTCGGCGTCGTCGTCGGTGACGGGCGTGGGCATCTCGAGCTCGAGGCTGTCGTGCGCCACGAAGTACGCGGGCCGGGCCTGGAGCGCCGAGTAGGTGCGCCCGACGTACTCCCCGAGGATGCCGAGCGCCAGCAGCTGGACGGCCCCGACGGCGGAGACGATGACGACGGTCGAGGTCCAGCCGGGGAGGGTGTTGCCGAGGAGCATCGCGACGACGGCGTAGAGGAGCACGACGAGGGCGGCGACGCCACCGAGCAGGCCGAGCCACGTCGCGAAGCGCAGCGGGGCGATGGAGAAGCCGGTGACGCCGTCGATGGACAGGCGCAGCATCTTGCCGAGCGGGTACTTGGAGTCGCCCGCGGCCCGCGGTGCCCGGCGGTAGCCGGCCGACGCGCTCGGGAAGCCGAGCGCGGGGACGACGAGGCGCAGCACCCGGTTGGACTCGGGGAGGGAGTTGACGGCGTCGACGGTGGCGCGCGACATCATCCGGAAGTCGCCGGCGTCGACGTGGGCGTCGACGTCGGACAGGGCGCGGATCGAGCGGTAGAAGGCGCGCGCGGTGACCCGCTTGAAGGCGGTGTCGCTGGAGCGGTCCTCGCGGACGCCGTAGACGACGTCGACGTGCTGCTCGCGCGCGACGTGCAGCATCTCGCCGATGGTCTCCGGCGGGTCCTGGAGGTCGGCGTCGATGGTGACGACGTAGGCGCCTCGGGCCCGCGCGAGCCCGGCCGAGATCGCCGCCTGGTGCCCGGCGTTGGCCCGCAGCCGCACGACGCGCACGGCGTCCCACTCGCGGCGCAGCCGCTGGAGCAGCACGGGGGTGGCGTCGGTGGAGCCGTCGTCGACGCAGAGGACCTCGTAGGTGACCCCCCAGGCCTCGGCGACCGGGCGCAGCCGCTCGACGAACAGGGGGAGGACCTCCTGCTCGTTGTACATGGGGACGACGACGCTGAGGTCGACGGGCGCGGCGGGCATGGCCCAAGGGTAGAGCGGGCGCCTGTGCTGCGCCGTGAACCGGCCGTGGACCGGCTGTGAGGACGAGGATCCGGGCGCCGAACGACGGAGGGCCCCCGAGTATGAGATTCGGGGGCCCCCACCGGCGGCACGGCCACCAGTCGAGATCGAGCCGGTCGGTCCCTGCGGCGAGCCGCACAGAGGTCTGCCACGCGACGGTGGCGCCGCCCCCGGGGGGACGGGCTTCGACTCGGGCCGTCGGCCGCAGCACCCGCGCCGTCGCGCGCGGCGTCCTCCCCCGTGAGGGTTCGAACGGCCTCTCCCCGGCGGACCGGGAAGGGGGCGAAGTGCCGTTATCCGAACGACCCACCCCCGGGACGGCCCGCGTCAGAAGGCCTTTCGGACTCCGACCGCCGAGGGGGCGTGGGGTCTGTTCTAGTGCTCCCGACGGCGTGGCACAAGCGGTTCCGCGAAGTTCCTCGGACGTCTCGCGGGGGCGCCCGGATGTCCACAGCCGCCGGTGCTCGACACCCCCTCCGTGCACAGCCCTGTGGACGAAATCCGTGGACAACGGGGACGGTACGCTGGGCGACATGTCGACGACCGCCACCCTGCTCGCCGCCGAGGAAGCCGCGCACGAGCTGCCGATCCCGCCGTGGCTCATCCTCGTGATCGCGCTGCTGGCCTTCGCCTTCCTGCTCGGCGTCACGTGGTCCTTCCGCGGGACCCACCACAAGTACGCCCCGCCGCCGGCCCCCCACGACGACGGCGCGCCGCACGCCGACGCGCACTGGCCCGAGCACCCGGGGCACCACTGAGCGACCGGCCGGTGCGCCTAGGGGTGATGGGCGGGACCTTCGACCCCGTCCACCACGGCCACCTCGTCGCCGCCTCCGAGGTCCAGGCGCTGCTCGGGCTCGACGAGGTCGTCTTCGTCCCCACCGGCCAGCCGTGGCAGAAGGAGGAGCGCGAGGTCTCGCCGGCCGAGCACCGGTACCTCATGACCGTCGTCGCGACCGCGTCCAACCCGCGCTTCACCGTCTCGCGCGTCGACATCGACCGCGCGGGCCTCACCTACACCGTCGACACCCTGCGCGACCTGCGGGCCCAGCGCCCAGGCGCCGAGCTGTTCTTCATCACCGGCGCCGACGCCCTGGCCCAGATCCTGTCGTGGAAGGACGCCGACGAGCTGTTCGGCCTCGCCCGCTTCGTCGGGGTCACCCGTCCCGGGTACGAGCTGAGCGAGCTCGGGCTGCCGGCCGACCGGGTCACCCTCCAGGAGGTCCCGGCGATGGCCATCTCGTCCACCGACTGCCGCGAGCGGGTCCGGGCCGGGGAACCGGTCTGGTACCTCGTGCCCGACGGCGTCGTCCAGTACATCTCCAAGCACCACCTCTACCGAGGAGCACCGTGACAGCGACCGACCGTTCCCTCGAGCTCGCCCGGGCCGCGGCCACCGCCGCGTCCGACAAGCTCGCGACCACCATCAGCGGCATCGACGTCTCCGACCAGCTCGCGCTGACCGACGTCTTCGTCATCGTCTCGGCCGAGTCCGAGCGCCAGGTGGGCTCGATCGTCGACGAGGTCGAGGACGTCCTGCGCGCGCTCGGCTCCAAGCCGGTGCGCCGCGAGGGCCAGCGCGAGGGGCGCTGGGTGCTCATCGACTTCGGCGACATCGTCGTCCACGTCCAGCACGACGAGGAGCGCGAGTTCTACGAGCTCGAGCGGCTCTGGAAGGACTGCCCCGCGGTCGACCTCGGGGTCGTCGGCACCGAGCAGGGCGGGCGGTGAGCGGGGGCTCCGGCCCGCGCCGCGTCGTCGTCCTGCGCCACGGCGAGACCACCCACAACGCCGCCGGCATCTGGCAGGGCCAGCTCGACAGCCCGCTCTCCGCGCTCGGGGAGCGACAGGCCGCGGCGGCCGGGCCGGCCGTGGCCGCCCTCGGGCCGGTGCGGGTCGTCACCTCCGACCTCCAGCGGGCGCGGCGCACCGGCGAGGCGGTGGCCTCGGCCGCGGGCGTGCCGCTCGTCGAGGACGCCCGGCTGCGCGAGATCCACGCCGGGGGATGGCAGGGGCTGACCAACGACGAGGTGCTCGCCGGGTGGCCGGAGGAGCGGGCCGCCGTCCTGCGCGGAGAGGACGTCCCGCGCGGCGGTGACGGCGAGACGATGGCCGACGTCGTCGCGCGCGTCGCCGAGGCCGTCGCCGAGCACCTCGAGGACCTCGGGGCGGGGGAGTGCCTCGTGCTCTCGACGCACGGGGCCGCGGGCCGGGCGGCCGTCGGATGGCTGCTGGGGCTCGACCAGCCGACGGCGTGGCGGGTGCTCGGGGCGCTCGGCAACTGCTGCTGGGGCGAGCTCGTCGAGGGGCGCGAGGGGTGGCGGCTGCGGACGTGGAACACCTCCGCCGGGCTGACCGCCCCGGACCCCACGATGCCGCCCTGAGGTCGATTTGGGGGAGCGGCAGGCCGTCTGTAGACTCGCCGTCGCCCCTTCGGGGGACACCCACTCGGGGCTGTAGCGCAGTTGGTAGCGCACCTCCATGGCATGGAGGGGGTCAGGGGTTCGAATCCCCTCAGCTCCACCCAGTGGAACGACGGATGGGACCGGCGGCAGCCGGTCCCATCCGTCGTTCCGGCGCCGCTCAGGGGATTCGGGAGCGAAGCGGGTCCCCTCAGCTCCACCGCACGACTCAGCGCTCGGCACGCTTTTCGCCGGGCCCTTTGTCGTGTTCGGACGTTCCTCGGTGCGGAACGGTGTTGTCTTGACGGATTCAAGACAAGACGACAGGGTGGGGGCATGGTTCGAGACGAGGACCCCGCGCAGCTGCTGCGCGCCGTCGGGCTTCGCGTGACGCGGCCCCGGCTCGAGGTCCTCTCGGCGGTGCACGCCCACCCGCACGCCGACACCGGCACCCTGCTGCGTGCCGTCCGCGCCCACCTGCCGTCGGTCTCGCACCAGGCCGTCTACGACTCGCTGCACACCCTCACCGGCGCCGGGCTCGTACGCGCCATCCAGCCCGCGGGGTCGGTCACCCGCTATGAGGCCCGCGTCGGCGACAACCACCACCACGTCGTCTGCCGCGGCTGCGGCACGATGGCCGACGTCGACTGCGCCGTCGGCGAGACCCCCTGCCTCCACCCGTCCGCCGACCACGACTTCGAGCTCGACGAGGCCGAGGTCGTCTACTGGGGCCGCTGCCCGCAGTGCCGCGCGGCCACCACCGCCTGACCCTCCCAGCCCACCGACCCACCGCAGCACCGACAAGGAGATGGACCGACGTGACCGACCAGCAGCACGGAGTGACCGCCGAGGGCAGCGAGAGCGAGAACCCGGCGATCGACTCCCCGACCCCGAAGGGCACGCGCCCCCGGACCAACCAGGACTGGTGGCCCAACCAGCTCGACCTCTCGGTCCTGCACACGAACAGTGAGAAGGCCGACCCGCTCGGCGGCTCCTTCGACTACGCGCAGGCCTTCGCCGGCCTCGACGTCGACGCCCTCAAGGCCGACCTCGTCCAGGTGATGCGCACCTCCCAGGACTGGTGGCCCGCCGACTTCGGCCACTACGGCCCGCTCTTCATCCGGATGAGCTGGCACGCCGCCGGCACCTACCGGGTCGAGGACGGCCGCGGCGGTGGCGGCCGTGGGCAGCAGCGCTTCGCCCCGCTCAACAGCTGGCCGGACAACGCCAACCTCGACAAGGCCCGCCGCCTGCTCTGGCCGGTCAAGCAGAAGTACGGCCAGGCCGTCTCCTGGGCCGACCTGCTCGTCCTCGCCGGCAACGTCGCGCTCGAGGACATGGGCTTCGAGACCTTCGGGTTCGCCTTCGGCCGCCCGGACGTCTGGGAGCCGGAGGAGGTCAACTGGGGCGCCGAGGACACCTGGCTCGGCGACGAGCGCTACAGCGGCGAGCGCGAGCTCTCGAACCCGCTCGGTGCGGTCCAGATGGGTCTGATCTACGTCAACCCCGAGGGCCCCAACGGCGAGCCCGACCCGCTCAAGGCGGCGCGCGACATCCGCGAGACCTTCAAGCGGATGGCGATGAACGACGAGGAGACCGTCGCCCTCATCGCCGGCGGCCACACCTTCGGCAAGACCCACGGGGCCGGCGACGCCGACCTCGTCGGCACCGAGCCCGAGGGCTGCCCGGTGCACTCGATGGGCCTGGGCTGGAAGAGCGAGTTCGGCTCCGGCAAGGGCCGCGACGCCATCACCTCCGGCCTCGAGGTCACCTGGACCCAGACGCCCACGCAGTGGTCGAACAAGTTCTTCGACAACCTCTTCGGCTTCGAGTGGGAGCTGACCAAGAGCCCGGCCGGCGCCCACCAGTGGCAGCCGAAGGACGGCGGCGGCGCGAACACCGTGCCCGACCCCGAGGACGGCTCGCTCAGCCGCCCGCCGACGATGCTGACGACCGACCTCTCGCTGCGGATGGACCCGGAGTACGAGAAGATCTCGCGGCGCTTCCACGAGAACCCCGAGGAGTTCCGGCTGGCCTTCGCCAAGGCCTGGTACAAGCTCCTGCACCGCGACATGGGTCCGGTCGAGCGCTTCCTCGGCCCGTGGGTGCCCGAGGCCCAGCCGTGGCAGGACCCCGTGCCGGCGCGGTCGGGTGAGCAGCTCACCGACGAGGACGTCACCGCGCTCAAGCAGGCGCTCCTCGACTCCGGCCTCACGGTCCAGCAGCTCGTCCGCACGGCGTGGTCGTCGGCGGCGAGCTTCCGGAGGACCGACATGCGTGGCGGGGCCAACGGCGCCCGCATCGCGCTCGAGCCCCAGCGCTCCTGGGAGGCCAACGAGCCCGCCGAGCTGGCCTCGGTCCTCGAGGTGCTCGGGCGCGTCAAGGCCGACTTCGACGGCCGGGGCGGGCGCACCGTCTCGCTCGCGGACCTCATCGTCCTCGGCGGGTCGGCGGGCATTGAGCAGGCCGCCCGTGCCGCGGGTCGCGAGCTGACCGTCCCCTTCACGCCGGGCCGCACCGACGCGACCCAGGAGCTGACCGACGTCGAGTCCTTCTCGTACCTCGAGCCCCGTGCCGATGGTTTCCGCGGCTACCTACGCGAGGACGAGAAGATCGCTCCCGAGGGCCTTCTCCTCGACCGCGCCTTCATGCTGGGAGTCACCGCCCCGCAGCTCGTGGCGCTCGTGGGCGGCCTGCGGGCCGTCGGGGTGACGCACGGCGGCACCTCGGTCGGCGTGCTCACCGAGCGTCCCGGGCAGCTGACCAACGACGTCCTTGCCAACGTCCTGCGGCCGGGTGTCACCTGGTCGACGTCGCGCGACACGGCGAACGTCTACGACAGCAGCGAGGGCGGCTGGCAGGCCACGGCCGTCGAGCTCGTGCTCGGCTCGCACGCCCAGCTGCGCGCCATCGCCGAGGTGTACGGCAGCGCCGACGGTGAGCAGCGGTTCGTCGACGACTTCGTCGCCGCGTGGGTCAAGGTCATGGAGAACGACCGGTTCGACCTGCACCAGTGAGGTCATGACCTCCGACGCACCGCGGCCCGGTCCCCTGTGGGGACCGGGCCGCGGTCGTGCGTGACGGCGGGTCTCAGCGGGGCCAGATGCCGCTGGTACCCCGCCGGTGGCTACCGAGCAGGTGCGTGTCGACGATGCCCAGCGCCTCCATCAGCGCGTGCATCGTCGTGGGCCCGACGAAGGCGAACCCCTTGCGCTTCAGCGCCTTCGACAGGGCGACCGACTCAGGCGAGGTCGTCGGCACCTCGGCCGGCGTGCGGGGCCTCGGGGTGTCGGCCGGGCGGAACGACCAGACGAACGCGGCGAGGTCGCCGTCGGGGTCCTCGCGCAGGGCGAGCGTGGCGCGGGCGTTCGTGACCGTCGCGAGCACCTTGGCCCGGTTGCGGACGATGCCGGCGTCGGCGAGCAGGCGCGCGACGTCGGTGTCGCCGTAGCGGGCGACGGCCTCGGGGTCGAAGCCGTCGAACGCCACCCGGAACGCCGGCCGCTTGCGGAGGATCGTCGCCCACGACAGCCCGGACTGGAAGGCCTCGAGCGAGAGCCGCTCGAAGACCCCGCGCTCGTCGCGGACGGGCATCCCCCACTCGGTGTCGTAGTAGTCGCGCAGCAGCGGGTCGGTGGCCGCCCAGGCCGGGCGCGCGAGGCCGTCGCCGCCGACGACGAGTCCGCTCTCGTCCACGGCCCGCTCAGCCCCGCCGGAGCGTGACGACGGGCAGCTCCGGGGGTGCGGCCACCCGGATCGCCGGGCCCCACGCGCCGATGCCGCGCGAGGTGAGCACCGGGACGTCGCCGACGTCGTGCAGCCCGTCGACGACCGGCTGCTGGAGCGGGACGAGGTACCTCAGCGGCCACATCTGGCCGCCGTGGGTGTGCCCGGAGAGCTGGAGGTCGACCCCGCGGCCCTCGACGTCGCGCGCCTGCCGTGGCTGGTGCGCCGCGTAGAGCGTGAACCCGGCGGGGTCGACCCCCGCGAGGGCGGCGTCCGGGTCGGGGGCGAAGACGCCGTCGCCGGAGATGTCGTGGACGCCGGCGAGCGTGATCGTCTCGCCCCCGCGCCCGAGGGGGACCGACTCGTTCTTCAGGACGGTGATGCCGAGGTCCTCGAAGGCCCGCACCCAGTTGGCGGTGTCGCGGAACATCTCGTGGTTGCCGGTCGTCGCGAAGACCCCGAGCGGGGCGCGCAGGTCGCGCAGCGGGGCGAGCTCGGGGCCGTAGCGGGCGGCGGTGCCGTCCTCGAGGTCGCCGGCGATGACGACGAGGTCGGGTCGCTGGGCGTTGACGAGGTCGACCACGCCGCGGGTGAAGGCGGCGCTGCGCACGGCGCCGGCGTGGATGTCGGTGACGAGCGCGACGCGGGCGCCGTCGAAGGCGGCCGGCAGCTCGGGGGAGGAGACCTCGAACCGGGTGACCGACGGGTGGGAGGCCTCCCACGCGCCGTACCCGGTGGTCCCGACGGCGAGCAGCGCGACGAGCGGGGCCGCCACCCGGTTGAACCGGCGGCGACCCTCGCGACCGCGCTCGTGCCACCAGCGCACGAGGGCGACGAGGCCGCTGACCACGGCCACCGGCACGAGCCCGAGGAAGAGGTAGAGGCAGGTGGCGAGGAAGGCCTGCCCGGTCCACGCGACGGGTCGCATCGTCTCGGGGGACCACGCACCGCCCCAGACGTCGAAGCCCTCGAGGGCGGCGGCGAGCAGCGCGAGGAGGAGGACGGCGAGCGTCCACGGCACCCAGCGCCGGCCCCACCGGGGGGCGACGGCCAGCCGGTGCCAGACGAAGAGGAGGAAGAGGGCGAAGACGCCGATCGGCACGAGGGCCGCGAGGGCGCTCATCCGGCGTCGGTGCCCCCGGCGGCCAGGGCGGCGCGGGCGTCGTCGGTGATGTCCTTGGGCTCGGTGTTCGGGGCGTAGCGGTCGATGACCTGCCCGTCGCGCCCGACGAGGAACTTCGTGAAGTTCCACTTGATGCGCCCGCCGAGCAGGCCCTTCTTCTCGGACTTCAGCCACTCGAAGAGCGGGTGGGCGTCGTCGCCGTTGACGTCGACCTTGGCGAACATCGGGAAGGTGACGCCGTAGTTCATCTGGCAGAACTCGCCGATCTCCTCCTCGGTGCCGGGCTCCTGACCGCCGAACTGGTTGCAGGGGAAGCCGAGGACGGTGAAGCCCTCGTCCTTGAGCTCCTCGTAGAGGGACTCCAGGCCCTCGAGCTGCGGGGTGAAGCCGCACTTGCTCGCGGTGTTGACGACGAGCACGACCTCGCCGGCGTACTCGGAGAGGTCGCGCTCCTGGCCGGTGAGGGTGGTGGCGGAGAAGTCGGAGAGGGTGGTCATGGCGTCATCGTCGCACGGCCTCCTGACGCGGCCGGCCCTCGGCGGCGACCCTCGACGCGCGCGGCATAGCCTGTGGCGGTGCCCCGCGACCCGATGGCCCCGCCGCCGCTCGACGTCGACGTGCTCGTCGTCGGGGCCGGCATCTCGGGCATCGACCTGGCCTGCCGGCTGGCGATGCACTGCCCCGAGCTGACCTGGGCGGTCCTCGAGGCGCGCTCGGCGACCGGAGGCACGTGGGACCTGTTCCGCTACCCGGGCATCCGGTCGGACTCCGACATGTACACGCTCGGGTTCCCGTTCCGTCCGTGGCGCGGCCGGACCTCCATCGCGCCGGCGGAGGAGATCCTGCGTTACGTGCGCGAGACCGCCGACGAGCACGGCGTCACCGAGCGCACGCACCTCGGGCAGCGGGTCACCCGGCTCGCGTGGTCGTCGGAAGAGCGGCGCTGGACGGTGACGGCGCGGACGGAGTCGGGGGAGGTCCTCGAGCACCGGGCCCGCTTCGTCCACGTGGCGACCGGCTACTACGCGTACGAGTCGGGTCACGTCGTGGACTTCCCCGGCCAGGAGGCGTTCGACGGCGAGGTGGTGCACCCGCAGCACTGGCCCGAGGACCTCGAGGTCGCCGGGCGGCGGTTCGTCGTCATCGGCAGCGGGGCGACGGCCATCACGCTGGTGCCGGCGCTGGTCGACGCGGGGGCGGCGCACGTGACGATGCTCCAGCGCTCGCCGAGCTACGTCGCGGCGCTGCCGAACCGGGACCTCGTGGCCGACGGGCTGCGGCGGGTGCTGCCGGGGCGGGCGGCGCACTCGCTCGTGCGGGCCAAGAACGTCGCGCTGTCGACGGTCTCGTACCGGGCGCTGCGACGGTGGCCGGAGGGCGGGCGGCGCCTGCTCCGGCGACGGCTCGCGGAGCGGCTGCCCGAGGGGTATCCCGTGGACACGCACTTCAACCCCCGGTACGACCCGTGGGACCAGCGGGTCTGCGTCGCCCCGGACGGCGACCTGCTCGACGTGCTCGCCGACGGCTCGGCCTCGGTGGTCACCGCCACGGTCGAGGGGTTCGAGCCGTCCGGGGTGCGGGTGTCCGGCGGCGAGGTGCTGCCCGCCGACGTCGTCGTCACGGCCACCGGGCTGCGGCTGGAGGTCGGCGGGGGAGCGGAGGTCGTCGTCGACGGGTCGCTGGTCGACCTGGCCGCCACTCACGTCTACAAGGGGTGCATGCTCTCGGGGGTTCCCAATCTGGCGCTCTCGGTGGGGTACACGAACGCCAGCTGGACGTTGCGCGCGGACCTGACCGCCCGGTGGGTCTGCCACCTGTTGCGGCACCTGGACCGACGAGGGCTGTCCGTGGCGACGCCGCGCTGGGACGGTTCGGGCGGGGAGGACCGGCCGCTGCTCGACCTGACGTCCGGGTACGTGCGGCGCGGTGAGCACCTGCTGCCGCGTCAAGGGTCACGCCGACCGTGGCGGGTCGTCCAGAGCTATGCGTACGACCTGGCCGTCACCCGCTTCGGCCGCCTCGACGACGGGGTGCTCGAGCTGCGGTGACCACCGGCGAGGCGGGGCGTACCGCGGGGCGCGGCGGGGTCGGCGCAACGGTGCATCGGCGAAGGTGTGCAGGAGCCGGCCGAGCGCGTCGACCTCGGCGACGTCCAGCCCCTCACGCCACTCGCCCGCGCGGTCCGCGAGGGCGGCCTCGACCGTGGCGAGCACCCGGCGGCCGGTCTCCGTCAGCTCGGTCCGGCGCGTCCGGAGGTCGCGCCAGCCCGGTTCACGCTGGACCAGCCCGAGCCCGGTCAGCCGGGAGAGGAGGCGGCTGACCTGGGGTTCCGAGCGGTTGAGGTACTCCGCGAGGTGCACCCCGGCCGAGGGCTTGTCGCGGAGGCGGCGCAGGGCATCCACTCCCTCGGGGGTGAGCCCCGGGGCGAGCGGCGCGACGGTGCGGGCCACGTCCCGGTCGACCTGGGCGCTGGCCTGGCGGAGCAGGGCCGGCAGGTTGAGCGGGTCGTGTGCCTCCGGACGCTCCCATCGGCGGGGGAGGTCGGCCCGGATGCCGTGGCGCACGGCCAGGTGCTCGTGCAGCCTGAGCCACGGGGAGTGGTCGGCCGCCTCGTCGGCGGGGATGCCGCGCCGTCGCAGCCACGTGGGCGACCGGCGACCCGGCGGCATCGGGTTCTCGGTGCGCATGGGGCCTCCCTTCGCGTGCCGACGGACCGCCGGCGTCGAGACGATGGTGCCCCGGCGTGCGCGACCTCCGCTGGCGTCATCCACAGGGCACCGTGCCCGGGCCGTTCCTGAGAGCCGGCAACACACCCTCGTCCTCCAGAACTCCATGCACCCGGCAAGCGAGCCCTTGCCGGTGACAAGCAATCCCTTGCTCGCGACAAGGGATTGCTGGTCGGTCGCAAGCGATCGCTTGCGGGTGGCACGGGATCGCTTGCGGGTGGCATGGAGTTCTGGAGCACCACTACTCGTCCTCGGGTCGGCCGACGGCCTGGGCGCCCGGCTGGCAGGATGCGCGCGTGCCCGCCGCCGTGGTCCTCGCCGCCGCCCTCACCACGCTGATCGCCGGCGCGGACTGGTGGGCCGTCGTCACCCGCCGCCCGGCGGTCGAGCGGTGGGCGAAACCGGCCGTCATGGTCGGCCTCGCGGCGCTGGCCGTCGCCCTCGGGGCCACGGCCTCCACCCCCGGGGTGCTCGTCCTCGCCTCGCTCGCACTCGGGCTCGTCGGTGACGTCGTCCTCCTCGACGACGGCCAGACCCGCTTCCTCGGCGGCCTGGCCGCCTTCCTCGTCGGGCACCTCGCCTGGGTCGCCGCCTTCGTCACCCTCGGCCTCGACCGGCCGGTGCTCGGCTGGCTCGGGGTCGCCGTCGTCGCCGCTGCACTCGCCGCGGGGCGGAGGATCCTCCCGGCGTCGCACGCCGACGGAGGCACCGCGCTCGCCGTGCCGGTGGCCTTCTACATGGCCGTCATCGCCGCGATGGCCGTCACCGGGTGGGCGACCGGCCACCTCCTCGTCGGGCTCGGCGCGAGCCTCTTCGTGGTCAGCGACACCGCCCTCGCCCTCGGCCGCTTCGTCGAGCAGCGCGCGTGGACGGCACCGGTCGTCATCGTCACCTACCACCTCGCGCAGGCCCTCCTCGTCGCGGGGATGCTCGTCTGACACTCGCCGGAATACCCTCCCGGGGTATCTCGTTGGCCCGCACATGACCACCCACCAGCACGGGACCCACGGATCGACGAGCTGGGGCGACGCCGCGTCGGCCACCCTGCACTGCCTCACCGGCTGTGCGATCGGCGAGGTCGCCGGCATGGTCATCGGGAGCGCCGCCGGCCTCGACATCGGCGCGGTCGTCCTCCTCTCGGTCGTGCTCGCCTTCGTCACCGGGTACGCGCTGACCGTCCGTTCGGTCCGTGCCGCCGGCCTCGCCCTCGGGGCGGCCCTCGGCGTGGCGTTCGCCGCCGACACCGTGTCGATCCTCGTCATGGAGGTCGTCGACAACGCGACGATCGTCCTCGTCCCCGGAGCGATGACCGCCGGCCTCGGCACCGTCCTGTTCTGGGTCTCGCTCGCCGGGTCGCTCGCGCTCGCCTTCGTCCTCACCGTCCCGGTCAACCGGTGGCTGATGGGCCGGGGCCGCGGCCACGCCGTCGTCCACGCGCTGCACTGACCGGGCGCCCCGGCGCCCGACACGCCCGCTGCGGTACCCTGAGCGCGTGCCGAGGCTCCTGCTCCTTGCGTAGCCGCGCCGGCCACCCGGCCCGCGCGGCGACCCCTCCTGTGCGAGGGGTTTTTTCATGGCCGCAGGACAACACGACGACGAGGACGAGATGAGCGAGACCCCGCACCGCTACACCGCCGAGCTGGCCGGGACGATCGAGGTCGCCTGGCAGGACCGTTGGCAGGAGCGTGGCACCTTCCACGCGCCGAACCCCGCCGGCCCCTGGGCCGAGCCGGACGCCGTCGCCGGCTACACCGGCGGGCACCTCCTCGTCCTCGACATGTTCCCGTACCCGAGCGGCGCCGGCCTCCACGTCGGCCACCCGCTCGGCTACATCGCCACCGACGTCTTCGCGCGCTACCAGCGGATGCTCGGCAAGAACGTCCTGCACTGCCTCGGCTACGACGCCTTCGGCCTGCCCGCGGAGCAGTACGCCGTGCAGACCGGGCAGCACCCGCGCAAGACGACCGAGGAGAACATCGCGATCATGGCGCGCCAGCTGCGCCGCCTCGGCCTCGGCCACGACGACCGCCGCGCCATCCGCACCATCGACCCGGAGTACTACCGCTGGACCCAGTGGATCTTCCTCCAGATCTTCAACTCCTGGTACGACGCCGACGCCCCCCGCGAGGACGGCGGCACCGGTCGCGCCCGCCCCATCGACGAGCTCGTCTCCGAGTACCGCGACGGCACCCGACCCCTGCCCGCCGACGACGGCCGCGGCTGGGACGACCTGTCGCACACCGAGCGCGCCGAGATCCTCGACGCGCAGCGGCTCGTGCAGAGCGTCGAGGCCACCGTCAACTGGTGCCCGGGCCTCGGCACGGTGCTGGCCAACGAGGAGGTCACCAACGAGGGACGCTCCGACCGCGGCAACTTCCCGGTGTTCAAGCGCAACCTGCGCCAGTGGGTCATGCGCATCACCGAGTACGCCGACCGGCTGGCCGACGACCTCGACCGCGTCGACTGGCCCGAGAAGGTCAAGACGATGCAGCGCAACTGGATCGGTCGCAGCCAGGGCGCCCGGGTGACCTTCCCGGTGGCCGACGCCGCCACCGCCGCCACCCCCGGGGCCGGCATCGAGGTCTTCACGACCCGGCCCGACACCCTCTTCGGCGCGACCTTCATGGTCCTCGCCCCCGAGCACCCGCTCGTCGACACTCTCGTCCCCGCCGGCGGCTGGCCCGAGGGCACCCGCGACGCCTGGACCGGTGGCGCGGAGACCCCCCGCGAGGCGGTCGAGGCCTACCGCGCGCAGGCCGCCGCGAAGACCGACCTCGAGCGGCAGAGCGAGGGCAAGGACAAGACCGGCGTGTTCACCGGCGGCTGGGCGACGAACCCGGTCAACGGCGCCCGCGTGCCGGTCTTCGTCGCCGACTACGTGCTCATGGGCTACGGCACCGGCGCGATCATGGCCGTGCCCGCGCAGGACGAGCGCGACTGGGACTTCGCCACCGCCTTCGAGCTGCCCATCGTCCGCACCGTCCAGCCGCCGGCCGACCACGACGAGTCGACCGCCTTCACCGGCGACGGCCCGGCGGTCAACTCGCACAACGACGAGGTCGACCTCGACGGTCTGGGCGTCGCGGAGGCCAAGGAGCGGATCACGGCATGGCTCGAGGCCAAGGGCCTCGGCGAGGCGACGGTCACCTACAAGCTGCGCGACTGGCTCTTCGCCCGCCAGCGCTACTGGGGCGAGCCGTTCCCCGTCCTCTTCGACGAGGACGGCATCGCGTACGGGGTTCCGGAGGACCAGCTGCCCGTCGAGCTGCCGGACGTGCCGGACTACTCGCCGAAGGTGTACGACCCGGACGACGCCGACAGCGAGCCCGAGCCGCCGCTGGCCCGCGACGCCGACTGGGTGCAGGTCGAGACCGACCTCGGCGACGGCCGGGGCGTGCGCCGGTTCCGCCGCGACACCAACGTCATGCCGCAGTGGGCCGGATCCTGCTGGTACTACCTGCGCTACCTCGACCCGGCCAACGAGGCCGCCGTCGTCGACCCCGACAACGAGCGCTACTGGATGGGCCCGCGCGACGAGCCGGTCGCCGTCGCCCCCGCCGGCACCCGCGACCCGGGCGGTGTCGACCTCTACGTCGGCGGCGTCGAGCACGCCGTGCTGCACCTGCTCTACGCCCGGTTCTGGCACAAGGTGCTCCACGACCTGGGGCACCTCAGCTCCGACGAGCCGTTCCGCACGTACTTCGCCCAGGGCTACATCCAGGCGCCGGCGTACACCGACGCGCGGGGCCAGTACGTCGAGGCCTCCGAGGTCGTCGAGGGCGTCGGTGACGACGGGCACCCGACGTTCAGCCACGAGGGCGAGCCGGTCGCGCGCGAGTTCGGCAAGATCGGCAAGTCGCTGAAGAACATGGTCAGCCCGGACGACATGTACGCCGCCTACGGGGCCGACACCTTCCGGCTCTACGAGATGGGCCTCGGCCCGCTGGAGCAGAGCAAGCCGTGGGACACCCGGGCCGTCGTCGGGCCGCAGCGCTTCCTCCAGCGGCTGTGGCGCAACGTCGTCGACGAGGAGACCGGTGCGCTGCGCGTCGTCGACGCCGCTCCGGACGCCGAGGTCGCCAAGGTGCTGCACCGCACCGTCGACGCCGTGCGCACCGACTTCGGGGCGCTGGGCTTCAACACCGCGATCGCCCGCATCACCGAGCTGAACAACGCGCTGACCAAGCTCGAGGGCGGCGTGCCCCGCGAGGCCGCCGAGGCGCTGGTCCTCATGGTCGCCCCGCTGGCCCCGCACATCGCCGAGGAGCTCTGGATGCGGTTGGGGCACAACGAGTCCCTCGCCCACGAGGCGTTCCCGGTGGCCGACCCCGCCCTGCTGGTGGACGACACGGTCACGTGCGTCGTCCAGGTGCGCGGCAAGGTCAAGGACCGCCTCGAGGTGCCGAGCGACATCACCGAGGACGCGCTGCGCGAGCTCGCGCTGGCCAGCCCCAAGGTGCAGGCGAGCCTCGAGAACGGGGTGCGCACGGTCATCGTCCGCGCGCCGAAGCTCGTCAACGTCGTCCCGGCCTGACGACGGGCCCGTGTCGGGTGCGGATTCCGTCGCCCGACACGGCCCCTGGCACGGATCGAAACACGATCGTCACGGACAACCGTTGCGAACCGGTGGTTCCGTCGGGTTGAATCGCCGGAACCCGCACGAGGAGCCGACGCGTGACGACACCGGACGAGACCGCCGCACCGCAGGCCGGGGGTGCCGATGCCGTCGTGCTGACCCGGGTCAGCAAGTTCTACGGTGACGTCGCCGCCGTCGACGACCTGACGCTCACGGTGCGCCGCGGCGAGTTCCTCAGCCTCCTCGGGCCGTCCGGCTGCGGCAAGACGACGACGCTGCGGATGGTCGCCGGCTTCGAGCACCCCGACACCGGTGACGTCCTCGTCGACGGGCAGAGCGTGCTCGGGGTGCCGCCGCACCGCCGCAACGTCAACACCGTCTTCCAGGCCTACGCCCTCTTCCCGCACATGTCGGTCGCCGAGAACGTCGCGTACGGCCTCGAGCAGAAGCGCACGCCGAAGGCCGACATCCGCACCAAGGTGGCCGAGGCCCTCGACATGGTGCAGATGCGCGGGTATGCCGGGCGCCGGCCGGCCCAGCTGTCCGGTGGTCAGCAGCAGCGCGTCGCCCTGGCCCGCGCCCTCGTCAACCGCCCGAGCGTGCTGCTCCTCGACGAGCCGCTCGGCGCCCTCGACCGCCAGCTCCGCGAGGAGATGCAGGTCGAGCTCAAGCTGCTCCAGACCCGGCTCGGCATCAGCTTCGTCTTCGTCACGCACGACCAGGGCGAGGCGCTCTCGATGAGCGACCGGATCGCCATCATGCGCGAGGGACGGGTCGAGCAGCTCGGCGACGCCGACACCATCTACTCCAGCCCGGCCTCGGCCTACGTCGCCGGCTTCGTCGGCCAGCAGAACTTCCTCGACGGACGCGCCGGCGACGACGGCGCCGTCGACACCGACCTCGGGCCGCTGCGCTCCACCCGTCCGAGCGACGTGCGGCCCGGCCAGCGCGTCCGGGTCGCCGTGCGCCCCGAGTTCGTCGACCTCGTGGCCGAGCAACCCCCGGGGACGAGCGAGAACACGGTGCGCGGCACCGTCATCGGCGTCGCCCACCAGGGCGAGACCCGGCAGTTCCTCGTCGACGCCGGGCACGGGCACACCCTCCTCGTGCGCCGGCCCACCCCGGCGTCCCCACGGCTCGCGGTCGGCGACACCGGCTGGTGCCGCTGGCGCGCCGACGACGTGCACGTCTTCCCCCACGACGGCGCCCACTCGGCGCCCCCACCGACCTCCGTCCCCGACCAGCGGGCCGGCTGACCCCTTCCGGAGAGGACCCCCGATGACCAGCCCCGAGCAGCCGCTGCGCATCCTCGCCCACACCTCCGCCGTGCCGCGCATCCGCCGCGAGCTCTCCCGCCGCTCCCTCCTCGGCCTCGCGGCCGTGGGCGGGGCGGGCGTGCTCTCGGCGTGCGGCGGTGGGGGCAGCGGGTCGGGGGCGTCCAACCCCACCGCCGTGCCCACCGGTGCGCCGCCGAGCCAGGTCGCGACCGGCGGGCCGCTCGAGGGCTCGATCTCGATGTACTCGTGGGGCGACTACGACGCCCCGGAGGTGCTCGAGGCGTTCACGAAGGACAAGGGGCCGAAGATCACCACCGACTCGTTCGGCTCGAACGAGGAGCTCATCTCCAAGCTCGTCGCCGGCAAGGGCACCGGCGGCTACGACATCGTCGTCCCCACCGGCGCGTTCATCCCGCAGATGGTGCAGAACGGGCTGCTCGCGCCGATCAACAAGGAGCTCATCACCAACCTCCAGCACATGGACCCGCAGTTCCTCGGGCAGGCGTGGGACCCGGAGAACAACTACTCGATCTGCAAGGCGTGGGGCACCACCGGGTTCGTCTACGACAAGACCAAGATCACCCGCGAGCTGAAGACCTGGAGCGACTTCGCCGACGCCGCGACGAAGGAGGCGAGCGGCAAGGTCTCGGTGCTCGACGACCCGGCCGAGATCACCGGGATCTACTACTGGGCCAACGGGATCGACTGGAACACCACCGACTCCGCGCAGATCGACGCCGCCGAGAAGTTCGTCGTCGAGACGCTCGCCCCGCACGTCGCCGCCTTCGACTCCTACCCCGGCGGGCAGGCCATCCCCCAGGGGACGCACTGGCTGATGCAGGTGTGGAACGGCGACGCCCGCATCGGCATCCAGAACAGCAAGGACCCCGAGCGGTGGCAGTGGGTGCTCGGCTCGCCGACGACCGAGCTGTGGATGGACAACTGGGCGATCGCCGCCGGCGCCCCGCACCCCGAGGCCGCGCACGCGTTCATCGACTACGTCCTCACCCCCGAGAACCAGCTGGCCAACGTCGACTACATCGGCTACCACACCGGCGCCAAGGACATCGAGGACGCCGCGAAGAAGGCCGGCCTCGACATGCTCGACATGGTCTTCTTCACCCCCGAGCAGATCGCGACGATGAAGACCGGCGAGGTCAACGACGCCCAGCAGCGCACCGTCGACATCTGGAACAAGGCCAAGGCGGCGGCGGGTGCCTGAGGCCGCCCCCGCGGCGCCGCCCTCGCGGCTGCGCCTCCCGCGCTTCGCGCTGGCCCTGCCGGCCGGGCTGTGGCTCGTCGTGTTCTTCGTCGTCCCGATCGCGACGATCGTGTGGTTCAGCTTCGGCTACAAGCCCGGGCTGTTCGGCACGCACGCCAACGACGTGCTCTCGCTCGAGCGCTACCGCGAGACCTTCTCCTCGACGTTCTTCGCGACCTTCCGGAACACGCTGTGGGTGGGGGTGGCCGGCACCGCTCTCTGCCTGCTCGTCGGGATGCCGGCCGCCTACTGGATGGCGGTCAAGGCCCCGGCGCGGCGGCGCGGCCTGCTCATCGCGCTCGTCATGGTGCCGTACTGGACGAACTTCCTCGTGCGGACGATCGGCTGGCAGGTGATCCTCGCGCCGCAGGGCTGGCTCTCCGGGCTGCTCCAGTCGCTGCACCTCACGAGCGGGCCGCTCGACATCCTCTACACGCGCACGGCGGTGCTCATCGGCGTCGTCTACAACTACCTGCCGCTGATGATCCTGCCGCTCTTCGTCGCCTTCGACCGGGTGGGGGAGCCGCTGCGCGAGGCGAGCAAGGACCTCGGCGCGACCCGCTGGCGCACCTTCACCCGGGTCACCCTGCCGCTCGCCCGGCCGGGCATCGTCGCCGGGACCGTGCTCGTCTTCATCCCGCTCATGGGCGACTACGTGACGGCCACGGTCCTCGGCGGGGCCCGCGGCAACATGGTCGGCCAGCTCGTCGCGAGCCAGTTCCAGACCGCGCAGAACTGGGCGCTCGGGTCGGCGATGGCGGTCGTGCTCATCCTCGTCATCGCCGTCACCGTGGGCGTCTTCGCCGCGCTGGCCTGGCTCGTCGGGCGGCCGCTGCGGGCCCGGCACCGGCTGGTCCTCGAGGAGGTCCCGTGAGCACCGTCGACGAGCGTCGCCCCGCCGGCGCACCGGTGCGGGCCGACGGACCGCCACCGCGCAACCGGGTGCCGCGGCCGTGGACCGACCGGCTCCTCACCGTCGTCGGCGTGCTGGTGCTCGCCTTCCTCTTCGCGCCGATCGTCGTCGTCATCGTCTACTCGTTCAACGAGGGCCGGCTGCTCATCGCCTGGGACCACTTCGGCTTCGGGTCCTTCCGGGCCCTCACCGAGCGGCCGGCCATCCGCAGCGCCGTCGTCGTCTCGCTCCAGGTGGCGGTGCTGTCCTCGCTCGTCGCGACCCTGCTCGGGACGATGGCCGGGGTCGCCCTGGCCCGTCGCCCGGGGCGCTGGACGTGGTGGTTCATCGGGCTGCTGCTGCTCGTGTCGGTGACGCCCGAGATCGTCGACGCCGTCTCGCTCCTGCCGTGGCTGGTCTACCTCGGCAACGACGCCGGCCTGTCGGTGTTCAACGGCGGCATCGTCCGGCTCGTCGTCGGGCACTCGCTCTTCTCGACCGCGGTCGTCAGCTACATCGTGCGCGCCCGGCTCGTCGGGCTCGACGAGTCGCTCGAGGAGGCCTCCGGCGACCTCTACGCACCGCCCGGCCGCACCTTCCGGCGCATCACCGTGCCGCTCGCGATGCCCGCCGTGCTCGCCGGCTTCCTGCTGTCGTTCACCCTCAGTCTCGACAACACGATCGTCTCGGCGTTCGTCCAGGTCTCCGGCACGACGCCGTGGCCGGTCTACGTCCTCTCGGCGCTGCGCTCCGGCCTGCGCCCCGAGATCGCCGCCGTCTCGACCGTGATGCTCGTGCTCACCCTGCTCGCCCTCGGCCTCGTCGCCTGGGTGCTCCGGCGCTCCGGCGACTCGGCCACCGACATCGCACGCACCATGGGAGGCGGCTAGTGGTCGACGTCATCTTCTCCGGCGGACCGGTCTTCACGTCCCGGGCGGTCCGGGCCCGGCCGACCGCCGTCGCGGTCGACGGCGGGCGCATCGTCGCCGTCGGGCACGACGAGGTGCTCGACCTCGCGACCTCCCGCACCGAGCGGGTCGACCTCGCCGGGCGGATGCTCGTGCCCGGCTTCCAGGACGCGCACGTGCACCCGGTGTGGGCCGGGGTCGACATGCTGCGCTGCGACCTCACCGAGCTCTCGACCGCCGACGCCTACCTCGAGCGGATCGCGCGGTACGTGCGCGAGCACCCCGACGAGGAGTGGGTGCTCGGGGCCGGATGGTCGATGGCCGCCTTCCCCGGCGGCACCCCGACCGCCGCGGCGATCGACGCGGTCGTGGGAGACCGGCCGGCGTTCCTGCCGAACCGCGACGGGCACGGCGCCTGGGTGTCGTCCGCGGCCCTGCGGCTCGCGGGCATCGACCGGGACACCCTCGACCCGCGCGACGGCCGGATCGAGCGCGACGCCGACGGCCACCCCTCCGGCACGCTCCACGAGGGGGCGATGGCGCTCGTGGGGTCCATCGCGCCGGAGACGACCGACGAGGAGCGGCTCGAGGGGCTGCTGCGCGCGCAGGCGCACCTGCACTCGCTCGGCATCACGGCCTGGCAGGACGCCATCATCGGCGACTACGGCGACGGCGGGAACCCGGCGACGGCCTACCGGATGGCCGACGAGTCCGGGCGGCTCACGGCCCGGGTGGTCGGCGCGCTGTGGTGGGACCGCAACACCGGCCTCGAGCAGGTGCCCGACATCGTCGAGCGCCGGGAGGTGCTGTCCACGAACCGGTTCCGGGCCACGAGCGTCAAGATCATGCAGGACGGCGTGCCCGAGAACTTCACCGCCGCGATGCTCGACCCCTACTGCGACGGGCACGGCCGCTACACCGACAACTCGGGCATCTCGTTCGTCCCCGTCGAGACGCTGGTGCCGGCCGCCGTGCAGCTCGACGCCGCCGGCTTCCAGCTGCACTTCCACGCCATCGGCGACCGGGCGGTGCGCGAGTGCCTCGACGCCGTCGAGGGGGCGCTGCGCGCTAACGGCCGGCGCGACGCGCGCCACCACGTCGCCCACCTCCAGGTCATCCACCCCGACGACGTCCACCGGTTCCGCGAGCTCGGGGTCGTCGCCAACATGCAGGCCTTCTGGGCCGCGCTCGAGGCGCAGATGGTCGAGCTGACCATCCCCTTCCTCGGTGAGCCGCGCACGTCGTGGCAGTACCCCTTCGGCGACCTCCACCGCTCGGGCGCGACCCTCGCGATGGGCTCGGACTGGGCGGTCTCGACCGCCGACCCGGTCGCGGCGATCCATGTGGCCGTCAACCGGCAGATCCCCGAGGCGCACCGCGAGGGGGAGCCGGAGCACCCGGTGTTCCTCCCCGAGCAGCGGATCGACCTCGGGACGGCGCTCACCGCCTACACGGCCGGGTCGGCGTACGTGAACCGGCTCGACGAGACGGGCACGATCCGCGAGGGGATGCTCGCCGACCTGGCCGTCCTCGACCGCGACCCGTTCGCCGGGCCGACGCAGGAGATCGGGGCGACGCGGGTGCTGCAGACCTTCGTCGACGGCCGCCGGGTCTTCGCCGCCGACGACGCCTGAGCGGGCGCCGTCTCGGGTGGTGGACCCGGGGTGCGCGCCGCCCGACGCCGCCCGCACACTCGTCGGCGTAGGTCATGAGTGCCAGTGACAAGCCCCGGCTCGCTGGCCGGCAACCCTCCTCCGCGGTGGGGTGCCCCGGGTGACGACCTGGTCGGCGTCGCAGCGACGTCGGCAAGCGCGGGATCCCGGTGCACGCCGAGGGTCCTCCGGCCCTCGGGAGCCCCGATGTCCACCCACCACGCCACGACCACGCACCCCGCCCCGCCGTCCCTGGCGCCTCGCCTGCCGGACGTCGTGCGCCCCGACCCCGTCCCGCTCGTCACCGGCCGTTTCGTCGAGTACGCCCAGCTCGACCACGCCGCCTCGACGCCGGCGCTCGAGTCGGTGGTGCGGGCGGTCGCGACCGCGACCCGCACCTACTCGTCGGTGCACCGCGGCACGGGATGGCTCAGCCGGGTCACGAGCGCCCACTACGAGGCCGCCCGCGAGGAGGTGGCGCGCTTCGTCGGTGCCCGGGCGGACGACGTCGTCGTGTTCACGCGCGCGACGACCGACGCGACGAACCTCCTCGCCCGCGCCCTGCCGGCCGGGACGCCGGTCGTCGTCTTCGCCGCCGAGCACCACGCGTCGCTCCTGCCCTGGCCGGCCGAGCGGACCCACCGGCTGCCCGTCCCGTCCTCGCCGGAGGAGGTGCTCGGGCGGCTGGAGTCGGCGCTCGTCGCCCTGGCCGGCGGCCCTGCGCCCCTCGTCGTCGTCACCGGCGCCTCGAACGTCACCGGCGAGCTGTGGCCCGTCGAGCGGGTCGCCCGGGTGGCCCGGCGGCACGGGGCGCGCGTGCTCCTCGACGCGGCGCAGCTCGTCGCGCACCGGCGTGTCGACCTCGCGGCGCTCGACGTCGACTGGGTCGCCTTCTCGGGGCACAAGCTGCACGCGCCCTTCGGCACCGGCGCCCTCGTCGGCCGCCGCGACTGGCTCGACGCCGCCGACCCGTACCTCGCCGGCGGTGGCGCGAGCGCTGCGGTGACGGAGGCGGTGACGACGTGGGCCACCGGTGCGGCCCGCCACGAGGGCGGCAGCCCCAACGTCCTCGGGGCGGTCGCGCTCGCGGCCGCCTGCGCCGCGGTCCGCCGGCACCGGGGCGCCATCGAGGCCCACGAGGCGCACCTGACGACGCGCCTGCTCGAGGGGCTGCGGGCCGTCCCCGGCGTCCGCACCCACTCGACCTTCGGCGACGACCACGACCGGGTGCCGGTCGTCGCCTTCACGGTCGAGGGGCTGGACAGCCACCTCGTCGCCGCGGCCCTGAGCGCCGAGCACGGCATCGGGGTGCGGGCCGGGAAGTTCTGCGCCCACCCGCTCGTCGACGCCCTCCTGGCCCGGGACGGGGACGGTCGCCACAGCACCGCGGTCCGCGCCAGCGCCGGGCTCGCGACGACCGGCGAGCACGTCGACCGGCTCGTCGCCGCGGTCGCCGACCTCGCCGCGCACGGCCCGCGGGTCGCCTACCGGCAGGACCCCGACGCCGGCTGGGTGCCGGAGGACGACGCCCGCGTCGCGGAGGTCGCGCTGCCCTGGTGAGCGGCGCCCCGGGCGGGCGTCAGCCGCGGACGAGGTGCAGCGCGCGCCGCGGGCAGGCGGCCACCGCCTCGCGGGCCAGGGCCAGCTGGTCCTCCGGCACCGGGCCGAGGACGACGGGGTAGCCCCACTCGTCGAGGACGATCCGCTCCGGGAGCAGCTCGGCGCACAGGCCGCGCGCGCGGCACTCCGGCCAGTCGACGCGCAGGACCGTGCCGGTCTCCTCGCGGGGTGCGGCGCTCACGCGACCCTCACCCGGTGCTGGGTCGAGCACCCGCAGGCGCCGTCGAGGTGGGCCTCGACGTGGTCGCCGAGCGCGGTGAGGAGGGTGCGGACCAGCCGCGACGTGCCGTCGGGGTGCGCGCACGCGCCCCGCCCGGTGACCAGGCCGGTCAGCTGCTCGATGCGCCGCCGGGTGTCGGCCCGCTGGGCGAGCGCGCGCACCTCGTCGGCGAGGGCGGGCAGGCCGTTGCGGCACGGACCGCAGCGGCCGGCCGACTCCGCGGCGAGGTACTCGGTCCACTCCGCGGTGCGGGCGACCGGGCACGACCCGTCCCCGAGGGAGACGAGGGCGCCGGCCCCGAGGGAGGCGCCGACCGAGCGCAGGTGGTCCTGGGACCACACGAGGCCGGCGACCGCCGAGGGGTGCACCCACGCGCCGTGGAAGCCACCGACGAGCAGCGGGGCGGCGAGCGCGGCGGCGTCGAGGACGCTCCACGCGCCGTCGCCGTGCTCGACCTCGACGACGCGGGCGAGGTCGAAGCGGCCGTCCGGCCCGGGCGGGCGGGTGAGGGTGAGGAGCATCGTCCCGGGCTCCTGCGCGGTGCCGAAGGAGGCGTAGTGCTCGGTGCCGCGCTGGGCCAGGGCGCCGAGGTGCGCCCAGGACTCGGCGTTGGAGAGCAGGGTCGGGCGGCCCTTGTGGCCGTCGACGGCCTCGGGGGCCCAGGCGGTGACCGGCAGCCCCGGGCGCCCGGCCATCAGCTCGAGGACCGCGCGGGCCTGCCCGGCGACGAACCGGCCCTCGGCCTCGTGCTGGGTCCAGCGCAGGCCGTCGTCGCGCTCGGCGACGGCACGCGCCACCGACTCCCCGACGAGCGGGCGGTCGAGCGAGGTGACGACGTGCACCGTGCGCGCGCCGAGGGCCCGCGCGGCGACGGCCGCACCGTCGAGGACGAGGTGCGGCGCGACGGCGAGCAGCGCCTCGTCCTTGGCGCTCGCCGGCTCGCCCTCGGCGGCGTTGACGACGACGACGGGTCGCTTCGAGGGGCGCATCCCGCGGCCGCGGGCGACGGTGCGCAGCTTGCGGGCGAGCGGGAAGCCGGCGCCCCCGCGGCCCCGCACCGAGGCGGCCTCGACCCGGTCGACCACCGCGGCGAGGTCGAGGCGGGCCAGGTCGCCGAAACGGGCGCGGTGGGCGGCGAGTCCCGGGCCGTCGTCGACGCCGGAGAGCAGGAGCGGGCCGCGGCGCACCTCGAGGCGGGCCGGCGGGGCGATGGTCCTCACCGGGCACCTCCGCCCGCGAGCAGGTCGCGGTCGGCGCGGCCCGGGACCGGAGGCCCGCTCGAGCCGCGGCGCCGCCGGCCGAGGAGGACCGCGGTGACCCGGGCCAGGGCGGCGAGCACGACGAGGGCCACGCACACGACGGTGATCAGCCGCGACCAGCCGAGGTCGGCGTCGGTGCCGATGCCGAGCCCGTGGACCACCCCGAGGGCCCAGGCCGCGTAGGTCGTCAGGTGCACGAGGAACCACAGCCGGTGCGGCAGCCGGGTGCGCGCCAGCGACGTGGCGACGACGACGACGGTGAGGTCGAGCGAGAGCGTGCCGAGGCCGAGCCAGAACGGCTCGTACGCCGAGCCGACGGGGACGACGGTCTGCCACCACCGGATGTCGACGAACTCGTCGACGACGGCCACGACGGCGTGGACGAGGAGCATGAGGACGGCGACCGCCGAGAGGCCGCGGTGCAGCCCCTGGGTGATGAACCGCGGCCACCACGGGCTGACCGCCCGGCCGGTGGCGAGGACGCCGATCACCACGGTCACCGTGAAGACGACGACGAGGACGATGCCGCTCCCGCGGTTGAGGTACCAGAGCAGGGGGGAGGTCACAAGGTCTCCTCGGTCTCGGCGGCGTCCCACGCGGGGGTCGTCGCGACGTGTCCGTCGTGGCCGACGAGCCGGGCCGCGACCCCGCGGTCGGCGAGCCAGCGCTCCGCGTCGGCGCCGAGGACGACGGCGGCCGTCGACGCCGTGTTCGCGGCGACCGCGGTGCGGCCCAGCGCGGTCACGGTGCGCCAGGGCCCGTCCGCGGGTCCGCCGGTGCGCGGGTCGACGAGGTGGTGCCACTGGCGGCCCCCGCGGCGCCAGCGCCGCGCCGAGACGCTCGAGGTGGCGACGCCGCCGGCCCCCACGCTGACCGTCAGCGAGTCGCCGCCGGCGTCGAGGTCGGCGAGGCTGTGCCCCAGCCGGATCGGCCGGCGCGGCACGGCGGCGTCGTCGGGACCGGCGACGCGCACGTCGCCGCCGATGCTCACGAGGACGGGGACACCGAGCTCCTCGACGACGGTGAGGGCGGCGAGGTCGGCGGCGAAGGCCTTGCCCGTGGCGCCGAGGTCGAGGGCGGCACCGGCCGGCACGCTGACGGTCGCGTCGTCGACGGCGACGTCGCGCCAGGACCCGCGCCGCACCGGCAGGGCCGCGGGCGACGGGTCGTCCCCCGGCACGAGGGTGAAGGTGCGGTCGTAGCCGGCGCCGGTGAGGACGGTGCCGAGGGTGGGGTCGACGAGGCCGTCGGTCTCGTGCGCTGCCTCGAGGGCCACGCGGACCGCGCCGACGAGCACGGGGGAGACGAGGACGGGACGGCCCAGGGAGGCGTTGACGAGCGAGAGGTCGCTGTCGAGGCGGAACCGGCTGCAGCCCTCGTCGACCTCGTCGATGACGGCCGCGACGAGCTCGACCGCGCGCTCGAGTTCCTCCGGGGAGGTCCGCAGCTCGACGTACGTGCCGATGGCTCGCCACGACGCGGCACCGTGCTCCGGGTGGAGGCGGACCCCGGCCGGGACGGCCACCGTCGTCATGAGCCGGTGCTCGGCGGGGGCGGCGGCGGGGGCGGGGGAGCCGGTGCCGGGACGCTCGAGCCGCCACCACCGGAGGAGGAGCCGCCACCGGAGGAGGAGCCGCCGGACGAGGAACCGCCCGAGGACCACGAGGAGCCACCGCCCACGCGCGCCGAGCCGCCGCCCGAGGCACGCACGACGACCTTGGGTCCGACGACGGTCTTGGTCTTGCGGGCCTTCGTGACGACGGCGGGGTGCGCCGCGGCCCAGGCCACGAGCTGGTCGTGGTACTCGCGGGCCGTCTGCGCCTCGCGCGCGGCCTTGTCGCGGGCCTTGGCGGCGTTGTCGTCGGCGGTCTCACGGGCGACGGCGGCGGTCGCGGCACCGGTCGCCGCGACCGCCGATGCCGCGAGCGCACCGCTGAGCACCGTGAGGAGGACGCGCGACCGGTCGCGTTGTCCTCGGCTGAGCAGGGGTTTCACCGAAGCCTCCAGGTGGGGTTGCGGGCAGGGATGACTCGCGGGTCCCAGCCTGACCGGCGGTCTCGCAAGGGGGGGTCATCCGCGTGTTAAGGGACCCTCATGGGTCGTCGCGGGGCGCCCGTTCTTAACCCACGCTTATCGGAGCGACGACTCCCGCTTGACGTCCCGCACCCGACGATGAGGGTTCCCTGCCCGTTCCCCGCCCGGAGGTCCTCCCGTGTCACTCTCGACGACGATCGCGACCGGCACGCTGCTCGGCGCCGTGCTCGCCGGCGGCGTCTACGCCGCGACCGCTCCCTCGGACCAGGTGTCCGCCACGGTCCCGGTCGCGCCGACGTTCGCCCCCGTGCCGACGCCGACCGTGACTAAGCTCGCCGACTGCCTCAAGCCGGCCAAGCTCGAGCACGGCATCTGCGTCACGCACAAGCCGGGCCCGACCGTCACGCTGCCGGCCTCGACCGGCTCGACGACGCGCACGACCTCCTCGAACGCTCGCACCGCGCCGCCCTCCACGCACGCGCCGACCACGGGGCCGACCAGCGGCCCGGTGACCGACGACGACGACCACGGCGACGACGACGAGCACGGCGACGACGACGACCACGACGAGGACGAGGACCACGGCGGGGACCACGACGACGACTGAGGTCGTCCCGTTCGCCGCACCCCCGCGGCGGTCAGCGCGCGTCGGTGGTGGGCAGGGCCACCCGGACGCACAGGCCACCGAGGGGGGAGCGACCCAGCTCGACGGTGCCCCCGGCCTGCTCGGTGACCCGGTGCACGATCGCCAGGCCCAGGCCCGTCGACCCCGCACCGCTGTGACCGCGCCCCCGCCAGGGCAGCGGCATGCCCGGCCCGGCGTCCTCGACGACGAGCACGGCCCGGCCGTCCTCCGCCGAGAGGCCCACGCGGATGTCCGCGCCCTCGGGCGTGTGCGCGAACACGTTGTCCAGCACCGTGTCGACCAGCTCGCCGAGCACGTCCTCGGTGAGGGCCACCGGTCCCGTCGAGCGGTCGACGTCGAGCGCGAGGGCGCGGTCCTGGTCCTCGGCGAGCGGTCGCCAGAAGTCCACCCGCGCGGTGACGACCTCGGCCGGCTCCGTGAGGGCGGGCAGCTCGGTGGCCACCGAGCGCCGGGCCTCGCGCACGACGTCGTCGATGCTCCGCTGGAGGTGGTCGACGTGCTGGCGCAGCCGGTCGGCGACCTCGGCGTCGGTGACGAGGTCGGTGTCCAGCCGGAGCGCGGTCACCGGGGTGCGCAGCCGGTGCCCGAGGTCGGCGACGTTCTCGCGCTCGGCCTCGACGAGCCCGTGGATGCGGTCGGCGAGGGCGTTGAGCGCGCGCCCCAGCTCGGCGGTCTCGGGCGGACCCCCGGGGACGGCCCGCGCCGAGGCGTCGCCCTCGCGCAGCCGGTGCGCGACCGCGGCGACCGCGGTGACGGGCACGCTGACCCGGCGACCCAGGTTGAAGGCGGCGGCCACCGACAGCCCGACGAGTCCGAGCCCGAGCAGCCCCACCGTCAGCCACGCCATCGGCACCCCGGCCCGCAGCTCGTCGTCGGTGACGCTCGCGACGACCACCTCGAGGCCCTCCGGCGTCGAGACCGGCACGAGGGCGTCCAGGCCGCCCTCGCGGCGCACGGTGAAGGCCGCCTGGTCGCGGCGCGCCCGCTCGACCGCGGCGAGCGTGTGGGCGTCGAGCGGCGCCGCGTCGCCGAGCAGCGACCCGTTCGGCTCGACGACCGCCACGACCGGCCCCTGCGACGACAGCTCGGCGACGGTGCGCTCGAGGACCTCGTGGTCGCTGAGCGTCGCGGCGAACCGGGCGACGCTCTGCGCCTGGTCGCGGGCCCGGGTCGTCGCCCGGTCGGAGGCGAGGTTGGCCAGCAGGAAGCACAGCGGCACGACGAAGGCCAGGACGACCGCCGAGGTGGTCGCCGCGACGAGCCAGGCGATGCGCCGGGTCATCCGTCGGCCGCTCCGGGTGCGGTCTCGCTCGGGGCGACGAGCCGCACTCCCACCCCCCGGACGCTGTGGAGGTACACGGGATGAGCAGCGCTCTCGCCGAGCTTGCGGCGCAGCCAGGACAGGTGCACGTCGACCGTGCGCTCGCCGCCGCCGTAGGGCTGGTTCCAGACGTCCGCGAGCACGTCGCGCTTGCTGACGACCTCGCCGACGTGCTGCACGAGGTAGGCGAGCAGGTCGAACTCACGCCGCGAGAGGTCGAGGGCCTCGCCCCGCAGCGTCGCCTCGCGCGACGCCGGGTCGACGACCAGGTCGCCGACGGTCATCGGCTCCTGGGCGCCATCGGATCCGGTGCGGCGCAACACCGCTCGCATCCGCGCCTCGAGCTGGGCGGTGCCGAAGGGCTTGACGACGTAGTCGTCGGCACCGGCGTCGAGGGCCTTGACGACCGACGGGTCGTCGTCGCGCGCGGTGATGACGATGACCGGCGTCGCGCGGACCGCCCGGAGCATGCTGAGGACGCTGTGCCCGTCGACGTCGGGCAGGCCGAGGTCGAGCAGGACGAGGTCGGGACCGCCGTCGAGCGCCTGCTGGAGGCCGTCGAGGCCGGTGCGCGCACTCGTCACGGCGTGCCCCCGGTCGCCGAGGGAGCGGATGAGGGAGGACCGGATCGCCGGGTCGTCCTCGATGACGAGCACGTGTGCCACAGTGGTCACGCTAGAGCAGGCAGGGGAGAGGACGCATGAACCGGAGTCGTGGCGCGCTCCTCGGCCTGGTGCTGGGGTGGCTCGCGGTCGTGGCCGTCGTCGGCGGGCTGACCTTCGCGGTCGTCTCCCGGGCCGGCAGCGAGGTCGGCCAGGCCTCGGCCCTGCGCACCGTCGCCACGGGGCCGCGGGCGTCCTCGACGGCGCCCGCCCCGTCGGCCTCGCCGTCCGAGCCCGACGACGACCCCTCGCCCACCGGCACCCCGACCTCGGACGACCCCGCGCCGTCGCGCACCGGCCGTCCCACCAGCCCGAGCGACCCGTCGACGCCCTCCGGGGGCGGCACCTCCCGTCCGACGACGCCGACGACCACCGCTCCGGCCACGACGACGCGCACGCGGTCCTTCACGACCGAGGGCGGCACCGTCGTCGCCTCGTGCACCGGCTCGCGCATCGGCATCGAGTCCATCACCGTGCGCGACGGCTGGCGCTTCGAGGACGAGCGCGAGTCCCGCAAGGTCGAGATCCACTTCTCGCGCAGCGGTTCCGAGCGTGAGGACGAGGCGGTCACGCGCGGGACCACCGAAGGCGCCACCGCCGAGGACGAGGGCGAGGTCGAGATCGTGCTCGTCTGCTCCGGCGGGGTCCCGACCCGCGGCGACGACTAGAGCGGGTCGACGGGGCACGCGGCCACTAGCCTGCGGGGGTGAGCACCGCCCTCGTCACCGACTCGACCGCCTACCTGCCGGCCGACGCGCTCGAGGGGCTCCCGGTCCACGTCGTGCCGCTGCACGTCGTCATCGGCGGGCGCGAGCACCGCGAGGGACTCGACGTCGGCGCCGACGAGGTGGCCTCGGCGCTCCACGCGTTCACCCCCGTCTCGACCTCCCGTCCGGCGCCCGCCGCCTTCCTCGAGGCGTACCGGGCGGCCGCCGGCGCGGGGGCCGACGCGGTCGTGTCGGTGCACATCTCCGGCGAGCTCTCGAGCACCGTCGGCGGTGCCGAGCTCGCCGCCGCGGACTCCCCGGTGCCGGTCACCATCGTCGACTCCCGCGCGCTCGGGATGGTCATGGGGCACGCCGTCCTCGCGGGCGCGCGGCGCGCGCGGGACGGCGGGTCGACCGAGGAGGTCGCCGAGCTCGTGCGGGCGACCTGCGCCGGCGCCACGGTCGTCTTCTACGTCGACACCCTCGAGTACCTCCGCCGCGGCGGGCGGATCGGGCGGGCGGGGGCGCTCGTCGGGTCGGCGCTGGCCATCAAGCCGATCCTCGGGCTGCGGGACGGGCAGATCGTCCCCCTCGAGCGGGTGCGCACCTCGAGCCGGGCCATCGCCCGCATCGAGGAGATCGGCGTCGAGGCGGCCGAGGCGGCGCTCGACGCGGGGTCGCCGGCGGTCGACGTCGCGGTGCACCACCTCGACTCGCGCGAGCGGGCCGACCGCCTCGCCGAACGGCTCGGCAGCCGGCTGCCGGGGTCGCGCGTCGACGTCGTCGAGCTCGGGGCCGTCGTCGGTGCCCACGTCGGCCCGGGGACCCTCGCCGTCGCCGTCGTCCCGAGGCCGGCCGGCTGAGCCGATGGTCCTCGTCCTGGCCCTCGAGGTCGCCGCGGTCGCGGTCGTCTCGTTCCTCGTCGGTGCGGTGAACCCGGCGACCCTCGTCGCCCGCGCGCTCGGCCGCGACCTGCGGGTGTCCGGGTCGGGCAACCCCGGCGCGACCAACGCCGGCCGGGTGCTGGGCCGCAGGTGGGGGGTCCTCGTCCTGCTCCTCGACGTCGCCAAGGCCTACCTGCCGACGGTGCTCGTCCTGCGCTCGGTCGGGCTCCTCGCGGCGCTCGTCGCCGGGCTGGCCGTCGTGCTCGGGCACGTCTACAGCCCGTTCCTGCGCGGGCGCGGGGGCAAGGGGGTCGCCTGCGCGCTCGGGGCCATCCTCGCCGTCGTGCCGCTCGTCGGGCTCGTGGCGGTGGTCGTGTTCGGGGTGGCGGTCGCGCTCGTGCGGTACATCGGGGAGGCCTCGGTCGTCGTGACGCTGGCCCTCGTCGTCATCGGGGTGCTCGGGCTGGTCGGGGTGCTGCCGTGGGTCGAGCCGCTCGTCGGTGCGTGGCTCGTCGTCCTCGCGCTGCTCGTCCTCTCGCGGCACCGGCGCAACGTCGTCGCCTGGTGGGCCCGGCGCCGGACCTGACGTCGGGGCGGCGCCCGGTGGCGGGGCGTCGTCCACAGGGGCGGGGTCGGAGGGTGCTCGTCCACAGATCGCCGGCGGGCCGGTCCGGCCGGGACGGTCGCTGCCTAGCGTCGGGCCATGCGCGAGCGACCCGACCCCGGCGCCCTCTCCCCGAGGGCCCTGGCCTGGCTGCGGGGTGGTCGTCCCGAGGCCCACGTGCCCGCCGAGGTCGCGCGGCGGGCGGCCGACGGATGGGTGCCGCAGGCCCCGGAGACGAGTCGCCACGCCGGGACGTCGACGCCGCGGGTGCGCCTGCCGTCGGCGCTGGCCGGGGCCCGGTGGCAGCCCGGCCGGGCGGCGGTGCTCGGCGTGGTGCTCGTCGCGGTCGTCGCCGCGCTCGTCCTCGGGCTGCGGGTCGCGTGGGCGGGCTCCGACGACGGCGACGTCGTCGCCCCCGGTGGCGGAGCACGCGCCGGTCCGAGCGGGGTGTCCGCGGGGGCCGTGGGGGTCGGGGTGCCCGGTGGTGCGCCGTCGCTGGTGCCGGGTGACGGACCCTCGGCGTCGCCGTCACCCTCGTCGTCGACCGGTACCCCGGCCGGGTCCGTGACCGTGCTCGTCGTCCACGTCGTCGGGCAGGTCCGCCGTCCCGGGCTGCAGCGCCTCCCGCCGGGCTCGCGGGTGTCCGACGCCGTGGACGCGGCCGGCGGCGCCACGAAGGCCGCCGACCTGTCGGCGCTCAACCTCGCCCGGTTGCTCGTCGACGGCGAGCAGGTGAGGGTCCCGAAGCCCGGCGAGGTGGTCACGGGTGGGGCGGGCGCCGCCGGGGGAGGAGGGTCGGGCGGGGGTGCATCGGCGGGTGGTGCCGCGGTGTCGCTGAGCACCGCCGACGTCACCGCCCTCGACGGGCTGCCCGGCATCGGGCCGGTCCTCGCCCAGCGGATCGTCGACTGGCGCACCGAGCACGGGCGGTTCACCAGCGTCGACGAGCTCGCCGAGGTCTCCGGCATCGGCGAGAAGGTGCTCGCCCAGCTGCGACCCCTCGTCGTGCCGTGAGGGGGGTCGGACCGTCGACGGCCGAGGCCGGCGACCTCCGGCTGCTCGCGCCGGCCGTCGTGGCCTGGGCGTTCGCCGCGGCGACGCTCGGGTGCGGTTGGGGCACGAGGGTTCTCGTGACGGTCGCTGCCGCGCTGCTCACGCTCGCGGTGGGGCTCGCCGCCCGGTCAGGGATGCGGTCGGGACGCCGTGGCGCACGGTGGTTGCCGGCGCTCCGCGGCCCGATGGCCCTGTGCGTCGTGCTCCTCGCGCTGCTCGAGGTGGCGGCCGTCGCCCACGGGATGGTGCGCGAACGCGGCGGTGTCCGCGAGCTCGCCGACGGTCGGGCCGTCGTCGTCGCCGAGGTCGTCCTCACCGGCGACCCGATCGCCGTCGCGTCGCGCGACGGCGACCCCCGCGTCCTGCGGACGGGCACCGTCCACGCCCTCACCGGTCGGGGCCGCACGCGCGCGGCGTCGGCGCCGGTGCTGCTCACCGGCGGCCCCGACCTCGCGGGGCCGTCGTGGCGCTCGACCGTCGTCGTCCGCGGCCGTCTCGGGCCGCTCGAGGCCGCCGACGACCGGGTGGCCACGCTCGCCGTCACCGGGCCGGTCCGCGTGCTCGCGCCGCCGGGGGTCGTGGCCCGCGGGGCCGAGCGGCTGCGCGCCGGGCTGCGGGCGGCCGTCGACCACGCCCCCGCCGACGCCCGCGGCCTGCTGCCGGGCTTCGTCATCGGCGACACCAGCCGCACCCCGCCCGACCTCACCGAGGCGATGCTCGCGACCGGGATGACCCACCTGACGGCCGTCAGCGGTTCGAACGTGGCGGTGGTCGTCGGGATGGTCCTCGGGCTCTGCGCGGTGCTCGGCGTTCCACGGCGGGCCCGGCCGTGGCTGGCCGGCCTCGCCCTCGCCGGGTTCGTCGTCCTGGCCCGCCCGGAGCCGAGCGTGGTCCGGGCCGCGGCGATGGGTGCCATCGGGCTGCTCGGCCTCTCCCGGTCCCGTCGGTCCGCCGGCCTGCCCGTGCTCGGGGGAGCCGTCGTGCTCGTCCTCGTCCTCGACCCCTGGCTGGCCCGCTCGTACGGCTTCGCCCTCTCGACGCTGGCCACCCTCGGGCTGCTGCTCTTCACCCGGCCGTGGGGCGAGGCGGTCGGGGCCCGGCTGCCGCCGCGGCTCGCCCCGCTCGGGCCGGCGCTCGCCGTCCCCGTCGCGGCGCAGGCGATGACGGCGCCGGTCGTCGTGCTGCTCCAGGGGTCGGTCAGCGTCGTCGGCGTGCTCGCCAACCTGCTCGCCGCACCCCTCGTGCCGGTGGCGACGGTTGCCGGGGTGTCCGCCGCGCTCGTCTCGCCCGTCTGGGCGCGCGGCGCCGAGCTCGTGGCCTGGGTCGGCGTGGTGCCCACCACCGTCATCGCGCGCGTGGCCCGGGTCTTCGCCGAGGTGCCGGGCGGCACGCTGCCCTGGCCCGACGGCCCGCCCGGCGCGCTGCTGCTCGCCGGGCTCGTCGTGGCCGTCCTCCTCACCGGGCGGGCCCTCGTCGCCGGGGTCGGCCGGCACCCGGTCGTCGCGTTCGGGGTGGTGGCCCTCGTCGGGGCGCTGCTCCTGCCCACCCGGGTGCTCACCTGGCCGCCGGACGGCTGGCGGGTCGTCGTCTGCGACGTCGGGCAGGGCGACGCCGTCGTCGTGCGCAGCGGCCCGGGGCACGCCGTCCTCGTCGACACCGGGCCCGACCCGCCGCTCGTCGACGGCTGCCTCGACCGGCTCGGGGTCGAGGTCCTCGACGCCGTCGTCCTCACCCACTTCCACGCCGACCACGTCGACGGCCTCGCCGGTGCCTTCCCGGGCCGGGAGGTGCGCCAGGTCCTCGTCTGCCCGGTGCGCGAGCCGGAGGTCGCCGCGGCGGCCGTCGACCGCCTGGCCCGCGCCCACGGCGTGCCCGTCGCCGCGCTGCACGCCGGCGACCGCCTGACGGTCGGCGAGCTCGACGCCGTCGTCTGGAGCCCGTGGCGGCGGATCGGGGAGGGGTCGGTGCCCAACAACGCCAGCGTCGTCCTCGCCGTGCGCACCGGCGACGTCGACGCGCTGCTCCTCGGCGACGTCGAGCGCGAGGCCGCCCACGACCTCCTGCTCCGGATCCGCCGCGACCCCGGGCTCTCGGCGGCCGCCCGCGGCTTCGAGCTGGTCAAGACCCCGCACCACGGCAGCGCGAACCTCGACGAGGGGCTCATGGCGGCGGTGCGCGCCCCGGTCGGGGTGGTCAGCGTGGGGCGCGACAACGACTACGGCCACCCCACCCCGAAGCACCTCGCCCTGCTCCGCGGGCTCGGGTACGCGGTCTACCGCACCGACCAGCGCGGCGACGTCGCGCTCGTCGAGCACGAGGGAGCGGTGCGGGTCGTCACCACCCGGTGAGCACCCGGGCTCAGATCGAGAAGGTCGGCTCCGGCAGCCGGGTCGTCGGCGCCGTCGACTGCGACGACGCGCTCTCGATGAGGGCGTCGAGCGTGGCCCGGACCGCCGGCACCCGGCCGAGGTCCGGCGTCGTCACGGCCGTGATGGTGCGGCGCGAGGCGGGCTCCATCGGCAGGGCGACGACGTCGGAGTGGTGCACGGTGCGCAGGATGAGGTCGGGGATGAGCGCGACGCCGAGCCCCTCGGAGACCAGGCCCATGACGGCGACGTAGTCCTCGGTCTCGTACGCGACGTCCGGCCGGAACCCCGCAGCGTCGGCGAGCTGCACGAGGTGGCCCCGGCAGCGCGGGCAGCCGGCGATCCACGGGTCGGCGGCGAGGTCGCCGAGGTGCACCGTGCCCTGCTCGGCGACGGCGTGCTGCCGCGGCACCGCCAGCCGCACCTCGTCGTCGAGCAGCGGGGTGATCTCGAACGCGTCGAGGTCCTCCTCGCCCCGGGCGACGTCGGTGCCCTCGTAGGCGAAGGCGATCGCCAGGTCGCACTCGCCGGCCTTGAGCGCGGCGAGGCTCTCGGGCGGCTCGGCCTCGGTGAAGGTGATGCTCACGTCGGGGAAGCGCTGCTTGACGAGCGAGAGCGCCCGCGGGACGAGCGTGGCCGACGCCGACGGGAAGGCCATGAGCCGCACCCGCCCGCTGCGGAGGCCGGCGATCGCCGCGACCTCCTCCTCGGCGGCGTCGAGCGCGGCGAGCACCGGCCCGGCGTGGCGGGCGAGGACGAGACCGGCCTCGGTGAGCCGCACGTTGCGCCCGATCCGCTCGACGAGCACCGTGCCCGTGCGCTGCTCGAGCCGGCGGACCATCTGCGAGATCGCGGGCTGGGTGTAGCCGAGGGAGGCGGCGGCGGCCGTGAAGCTCCCCTCGTCGGCGATGGCGCGCATCACGCGCAGTCCGGCGGCGTCGATCATGACCTCATCCTATAAGCCGGTGTTATCGACGCCGCCGACCTCGCAACACCGCGTCATCCGAGCGCCGGGTGATACTGGCTCCATGCCGGACGCCGCCACCCCACCCGCGCTGCCGGCCGCGCGCGACCGGGTGGGCGTCACCCCCGAGTGGGCCACCCGCACGCTGCCCGCCGAGACCCGCGACCCCGCGGCCGTCGGCCGGCTCGCCGCCCTCCTGCGCGACCACCCCGGCGCCCTCGTCCTCAGCGGTGCCGGGATGTCCACCGACTCCGGCATCCCCGACTACCGCGGCCGCGACGGCACCCGCCGGGTGATGCCCATGCAGCACGGCGAGTTCTGCGCCTCCACCGAGAACCGGCGGACGTACTGGGCGCGCTCGTTCGTCGGCTGGCAGCGGTTCAGCCGCGCCGAGCCCAACGCCGGGCACCGGGCGGTCGCGGCCCTCCAGCGCACCGGAACCCTCGGCCCGATCGTCACCCAGAACGTCGACGGCCTCCACCAGGCCGCCGGGAGCCCCTCGGTCACCGAGCTGCACGGCACGCTCGCCGACGTCGTCTGCCTCACCTGCGGCGACCGCACCGACCGCGAGCTCCTCCAGGCCCGGATGGTGCAGGCCAACCCCGGCTTCGAGGAGCGGGTTCGCGGCGCGGCCCCGGACGGGTCCCGGGTGAGCAGCCAGATCCGCCCCGACGGCGACGTCGTCCTGCCCGACGACGCCGTCGCCGGCTTCCGCCTGCCGCTCTGCCTCGTCTGCGGCGCCGACACCCTCAAGCCCGACGTCGTCTTCTTCGGCGGCTCGGTGCCCCGCGAGCGGGTCGAGGCCTGCTTCGCCCTCACCGACGCCGCACCGGCGCTGCTCGTCCTCGGCTCCTCGCTCGCGGTGATGTCCGGCCTGCGCTTCGTCCGGCACGCGGCCCGGCGCGGCATCCCCGTCGTCGCCGTCACCCGCGGACCCACCCGGGGCGACGAGCACATGACCCTGCGCGTCGACGCCCCGCTCGCCCCCACCCTGCAGCGGCTGCTCGCCGGTGAGGACGCCGCGTGAACCACCTCGAGATCCGTTCTGCCACACCGCAGGACCTACCCGGGATGACGCGCATCTACAACGACGCCGTCGACCACACCGTCGCCACCTTCGACGTCGAGCGCCGCGGCGACGACCACTACGCCGAGCGGCTCGGGTCCACCCGGCCCGGCGACCACGTGCTCGTCGCCGTCGACGCGGCGGGCGCGGTGCACGGCTACGCGTTCAGCGGCACGTACCGCCCGCGCGCCGCCTACGACGGCACCCGCGAGGTGTCGGTGTACCTCGCCGAGGACGCGCGGGGGCAGGGCCTCGGCCGACGGCTCTACGACGAGCTGCTCGCCCGGGTCGACGCCGACGGCGTGCACACCTGCCTGGCCGTCATCGCGCAGCCGAACGCGGCCAGCGAGGCGCTGCACCGGGCCACGGGCTTCGAGCCGGTCGGCACGCTGCGCGAGGTCGGCCACAAGTTCGGCCACTGGGTCGACACCGCGTTCTGGCAGCGGATGCGCCCGGACGCCTGAGCCTCACTCGGGACGCGGGTCGTGGATCGGCTCCTTGGGCAGCCTCTTGACCTTGCGCGAGCGGCGCCGGCGGTTCGGGATCATCGAGCGCATCTCCTCGAGCTTGCCGAAGCACAGCAGCCGGTCGCCGGACTCGAGCAGGTGGTTCCCGTTCGGGTTCGGGATGACGGTGGTGCCCCGGTGCAGGGTCAGGGCGGTGATGTCTCGCTCGCGAAGACCGCTGTCGGCCAACGACTTCCCCACGAGCTCGGACGCCTCGTGCACGGCGATCTCGGCGACGCCGTAGCCGGTCGAGACCGTCAGCCGCTGGCGCACGTCGATCTCGGGGAAGGCGACCTGGTTGTCGACGTAGTCGATGATGGCGCCCGCGACGTCGAGCTTGGTCGCCGTCTCGATGCCCTCGAGGCCGGGGGAGGAGTTGACCTCCATCACCTGCGGCCCGTCGATCCCCTCGAGCATGTCGACCCCGGCGAAGCGCAGCCCCATGATCTGCGCGGAGCGCACCGCGGCGCGCTCGAAGGCCGGGTCGAGCTCGACCGGCTCGACCGACCCGCCACGGTGCACGTTGGACCGGAACTCGTCGCCCTTGGCCACCCGTCGCATCGCCGCGACCACCCGGTCGCCGACGACGAGCGCCCGGATGTCGCGGCCCTTGCTCTCCTTGACGAACCGCTGGATGAGCACGTTCTGCTTCGTCGACTGCAGCGTCTCGATGATTGCCTCGGCCACCTTGATCGTCGGCGCGAGGATCACCCCGATGCCCTGCGTGCCCTCGAGCAGCTTGATGACGACCGGCGCCCCGCCGACCCGCTCGATGGCCGGGATGACGTCGGCCCGGTCGCGCACGAAGGTCGTCGGCGGCATCCCGATGTTGTGCCGCGACAGGATCTGCGTGGCGCGCAGCTTGTCCCGGGAGTTCGCGATGCCCCACGAGGTGTTCGGCGTGTACACGTCCATCTGCTCGAACTGCCGCACGACGGCGGTGCCGAAGTAGGTGATGGAGTTGCCGATTCGCGGCAGGATGGCGTCGTACGTCGACAGCGGACGGCCACGGAACTGCAGGTCGGGCTCCTCGCCGGACAGGTCGATGCCGAACCGGAGCGTGTTGAGGACCTTGACCTCGTGACCCCGGTCGAGGGCGGCGGTGCGCAGGCGCTGCGTACTGTACGAGCGAGGCGCGCGGGACAGGATCGCGAGCTTCATGGTTTCCCGGTCGGAGAGGACGGACGGTGACGGACAGCCATTCCTACACCCTCGCAGGATGGCGGGAGTGGGTGAGCCTCCCGGGCATCGGGGTTCCGTGGGTCAAGGCCAAGCTCGACACCGGGGCCCGCTCGTCGGCCCTCCACGCCTTCGACCTCGAGGAGCTCGAGCGCGACGGCGAGCGGTGGGTGCGCTTCAGCGTCCATCCGTGGCAGAGGTCCGACGAGGACGCCGTCGAGGTCGAGCGCCCCGTCCTCGACACCCGCGAGGTGCGCTCGTCCTCCGGCCACGCCGAGGAGCGCCACGTCGTCGCCCTCGACCTCACCCTCATGGGCCGCACGCTGCCGGTCGAGGTGACCCTGGCCCGGCGCGACGAGATGGGCTTCCGGATGCTCGTCGGCCGCGAGGCCCTGCGCCAGGGCTACGCCGTCGACCCCGGGGCGAGCTACCTCGGCGGGCGTCCGCCGCTGCGCCTGCGCCGCCGCAACCGGGGCGCCGGCTGATGGCCCGGTTGCGGCCGTCGTTCGAGATCGGCGCCGTGCGGGTGCGTGCGGGTCGCTCGCAGTCGCTGGCCCTGCCCATCACGCGGCTCGTCACCGGTGCCGACGTCGACCTGCCGGTCCGCGTCGTCCACGGCCGCGAGGAGGGGCCGACGGTCTGGGTCGACGCCGCCATCCACGGCGACGAGGCGGTGGGGGTCGAGGTGGTGCGCCAGGTGCTCGCCGGCCTGGACCCGAAGACGTTGCGCGGCACCGTGATCGCCGTGCCGATCGTCAACGTCCTCGGGTTCATGAACGGCGACCGCTACCTTCCGGACCGGCGTGACCTCAACCGCTCCTTCCCCGGCGCGCCCCGCGGCTCGCTCGCCGGACGCATCGCGCACCTCTTCATGACCCAGGTCGTCGACCAGTGCGAGGTCGGCATCGACCTGCACACCGGCTCGGACCGCCGCACCAACCTCCCGCAGGTGCGCGCCGACCTCGAGGACCCGCGCACCCGGTCGCTGGCCGAGGCCTTCGCCGCACCGGTGATGCTCAACGCCCGGTTGCGCGACGGGTCACTGCGCGCCGCGGCCCGCGAGCGCGGGGCGACCGTGCTGCTCTACGAGGCGGGGGAGGCCTGGCGGATGGATCGCTGGGCCGTCGACGCCGGCGTCCTCGGGGTGCGGAGGGTGCTCGCCGCGCTCGGGATGACCGACCCGGTTGCCGAGGACCCGCCGGAGCCGTCGGCGGTCTCGTTCCGCAGCGGGTGGGTGCGGGCGCGCGGCACGGGGATGCTGCACCTCGAGGTGGCCCTGGGGCAGCGGGTGCACGAGGGGGAGCGGCTCGGCGGCCTCTTCGACTCCTTCGGCAAGCGGGTCCGGCTCGTGCACGCCAACCGGGCGGGCATCGTCGTCGGACGCACCGAGGCGCCGGTCGTCACCTCGGGCGACGCGGTGGTGCACATCGCCGAGGTCGAGGACTGAGGCCGCGCCGCGTCAGACGCGGCGCAGGACGGCCGTGACCTTGCCGAGGATCGTCGCGTGGTCGCCGTCGATCGGCTCGAAGGCCGGGTTGTGCGGCATGAGCCAGACGTGGCCGTCGCGGCGCTTGAAGGTCTTGACGGTGGCCTCGTTGTCGAGCATCGCCGCGACGATGTCGCCGTTGTCGGCGGTCGGCTGCTGGCGCACGACGACCCAGTCGCCGTCGCAGATGGCGGCGTCGACCATCGAGTCGCCGACGACCTTGAGGAGGAAGAGCGAGCCCTCGCCGACGATCTGCTTCGGCAGCGGGAAGACGTCCTCGACGACCTCCTCGGCGGTGATCGGCACGCCGGCGGCGATCTGGCCGAGGACCGGCACGTAGGAGGCCTCGGGGCGCTCGTCGCCGATGCCCGTGACGTCGACGTCGTCCGGCTCCTGGCGCCGGTAGCCGCTGCCCTCGCGGTCGGGGGAGACGACCTCGATGGCGCGCGGGCGGTTGGGGTCGCGGCGCAGGTAGCCCTTGCGCTCGAGCGCGGAGAGCTGGTGGGCGACCGAGCTGGGGGAGGTGAGGCCGACCGCCTCGCCGATCTCGCGCATGCTCGGGGGGTAGCCGTGCCGGTCGACGGCGTTGCGGATGACCTCGAGGACCTTGCGCTGACGGTGCGTCAGCTCGCCCCCGTCGCCGCGGTCGGGCATCTCGTGGATGTCGGCGTTCCTCGGACGTGCCATCACGACCCCTTCGGTGCCGGCAGGCCCGGGTGCGGGCCCGCCTGGTGGTGTTTGTGCAGGTCAGACGGCTTGTCGGTGCTGCCGTGCAGTCTTTCCTGCATGAGGACAGCGTACGGGCGTCGAACAGAGAATTCAAACATTCTTTCGACGCGTGTCTTGTCCGGCTCGAACATCCGTGCTACAACTCGTACAGACGTTCTATCGAACACCGGTTCGACGGCCGCCCTCGCGGCCGGGATGGAGGACATGATGAGCGCGATCGCGTGGGAGCACCCCGCCGTCCGGCCCGAGGCGCCGCGGCGACCCCGTCTCGTCGTCCTCGAGGGCGGTGGCGAGGGCGTTGAGCCCGAGGCCGGCCTGCGCCTCACCGCCCGCGGGCGGCTCGTCCTCCTCGTCCTCGCCGCGGCCGTCCTCGCCGGCGTCCTCGGGATCCGCGTCACGGGTGCAGCCGGGGCCGGCGAGCCGGCGCACACCATCACGGTCACGCCGGGGCAGACGCTGTCCGAGATCGCGGCCGCCGAGCTGCCGGGGATGTCGGTCGACCACGGCATCGTCGCCATCCAGGTCGCCAACAAGCTGAGCACCGCGCGCATCAGCGCCGGCCAGCACCTCGTCATCCCCCAGGGCTGACCCCCACGCTTCCCGCGGCCGTGCAGGGCGGCCGCGGGACCATCCGTCCGAGTCCCTCGACCCGGCTCAGGACGCCGGAGGGCGTCGTCTCCCGTGCAGGAGAGGCGACGCCCTCTGTGCTGTCCACCCCCGGCTCTCCCGGAGCGGGTGCCGTCACGTCGGACGCCCCACCGAGCGTGGGTTTCTGGCGGTCGCCGAGGGCGGTTCGGCGACCCTTGACGTCCCATGCACCTCATCCGTCGCCGACCCTCGGCCGAACGGACGAGCACCCATCCACCGACCTGTCACGATCGGCCGCTGACCGGACCGGGGAGCGGCGTGGGAGGTTCCCGAGCCCCTGCGCCACGACGAGACTTCCCGGCATGCGGAACCGTCGGCGGAGCTCCTACCGCGCCACCCACCACCCGGTCGTCCAGTGCGGCGGCCAGGGTCGGTGGCTCTGGTCGTGCGGATGCGGCGCCCGCGGGTTTGCACCCTCCGGTGGCTGGCACGGAGCCTTCACGGCGGCGCTCGTGCACCAGAGCCTCAGTCCGGGGGAGTAGGCGTGCGGCCCGGGGATACACAGAGGGTCCCCGGGTCGCACTCCCCGTCCGGACCGCTTCGGCGGGCCCGACGGGGCCAGTCGGCGCGGGACCGTCGCCGGCAGGGAGGTAGCGGTCCCGCGTCGCACGGGTCGCAGGCCGGCCCTCATCCGTGGCTCTCCGACCGCGGCGGGTGAGGGCGGCCGACCTTTCCTGGGTCCCCGCGCCGCAGCTCTGGTCACCAGCCGGCGTCCGAGCACCGCTCCGCCGGCCCGCGTCACCCCGCTCTCTCGACCGGCGTCGAGCCCCGCCTCCGCCGTCGCGCCCCCACCGTCACCTCGGCCCGCACGGCTCGGGAACAGCGCACTGGACGTCCGCGTTCTGCAATGGTGTAATCACGTAATACCTGCAAGGAGAACACCATGAGAACGCGACACGACACCCCCGACCTCACCCCCGGCGCCCCACGCCGCGGTCCCCGCGCGGGCTTCGGCCCACACCGCGGCCCGCGCGGCATGCGTCCCGGCCCCGGCGGTGGCCCGGGCGGACGCCGGGGCCGTGGCCCCGGCCGCCCCGGCGGCTGGCAGCAGGGCGACCTGCCGAACGCCGACGACGCCGCGAAGTGGTTTGCCGGGCGCCTGCCCGACGGCTGGTTCGACCACGTCGACGTCACCGTCGACCGCGAGGAGATCACCGTCGTCGGCGCCCTCGCCGGCGTCGAGGCCGGCACCGACGCCGCCGAGGCCGAGGGCCGGATCTCCCGCTTCCGTGCCGAGACCCGCGAGCAGCGGATGGCCGTCGCCGACGAGGCCCAGGCCCGCTACGGCCGCACCGTCTCGTGGGGTGCGCGGGTCGGCGACACGACCGCCCTGTTCACCCACCTCGCCGTCCCGGTGATGACCCGCCTGCGCCAGCCCGAGCGCACGGTCCTCGACACCCTCGTCGACGCCGGTGTGGCCCGCTCCCGCAGCGACGCCCTCGCCTGGTGCGTCCGGCTCGTCGGCGACCACGCCGAGTCCTGGCTCGGGGAGCTGCGCGAGGCGATGACCGAGGTCGACAAGCTGCGCGCCAAGGGCCCGGAGCTCTGAGGCCGGACCCCTGACCCGGGAGCCCTGTCCACGGCGGCCCTCGTCCCACTAAGTTCAGCGGGATGAGGGCCGCCGTCACGTCGCGCTACGGACCCCCGGAGGTCGTGCGGGTCGAGGAGGTCCCGGACCCCGTGCCGGGCCCGGCCGACCTCCTCGTCCGGGTCCACTGGAGCACCGTCAACCGCACCGACTGCGCCTACCGCACCGCGAGCCCGTGGTTCATCCGCTCGGTGGCCGGCTGGCGCGGGCCCCGGCACCCGGTCGGCGGCACCGAGCTCGCCGGCGTCGTCGAGGCCGTCGGCGCCGACGTCGGCCGCTTCGCCCCCGGCGACCGGGTCTTCGCGTACGTGGAGGGGCGGTTCGGGGCCCACGCCGAGCTCGCCCTCGTCGCGGCGTCCGCGATGGTCGCCCGGGTGCCCGACGGCGTCGACCTCGCGAGCGCCGCGGCGGCGACCGAGGGCGGCCACTACGCCTGGTCCTTCGTCCGGCGCTGCGGGCTTCGGTCCGGGCAGTCCGTCCTCGTGCACGGCGCCACCGGGGCCATCGGCTCGGCGGCCGTGCAGCTGCTCGTCGACGCCGGGATGCGCGTCACGGCGACCGCCCCCACGGCGCACCTCGACCTCGTCGCCGGCCTGGGACCCGAGCGCGTCGTCGACTGGCAGCGCGAGCCCCTGAGCGCCGCCGGAGGCCCGTTCGACGCCGTCCTCGACACGGTCGGCACGAGCACCTTCGCGCAGTGCCGCCCGCTGCTCGCCCCGGGCGGGGTCTACTCGTCCTCCGAGCTAGGCCCGCTCGGGCAGAACGTCCCCCTCGCGGCGATCGGCCTCGCGCAGAAGGGCCGACGCGTCGTCTTCCCCGTGCCGTTCGCGGACGCCGAGATGACCGAGTACCTCCGGTCGCGCCTCGAGAGCGGCGCCTTCCGGCCGGTGCTCGACCGGACCTACGTCCTCGACGACGTCGTCGACGCGTACCGGTACGCCGGCTCGGGGCAGAAGGTCGGCACGGTGCTCCTCGAGCTGGCCGGCGGCGACTGAGCCCCCGACACACCGCACCCGCGACTCAGCCGAGCATGCGCCGCATGACGAGCCGCGGCATCTTCGAGGCGACCGCGTCGGTCTCCCCGACGACCTCGAACCCCGCCTTCTCGAACATCGCCCGGGTGCCGACGAAGGCCATCGTCAGGTCCATCCGCTTCCCGCCGGGGTCGACGGGGTAGGCCTCGACGGCCGGCGCTCCTCGTGACGCGGCGTACTCGACCGCCCCCTCGATGAGCGGCCGGGTGACCCCCTTCTTCCGGTGCCCACCGCGCACGACGACGCAGATGATGCTCCACACCGGCAGGTCGTCGACGGGGTGGATCTTCGTGCTGTGGACGAGCCGCGGGATGTCCGAGCGCGCACCGACGTTGCACCAGCCGACGGGCGTGCCGTCGAGGTAGGTGACGACCCCCGGCGGGTTCCTGCGGGCGCACAGCCGGCGGGCGGCCTCCTCGCGGCTGCCCTGCCCGAGCTCCTCGATCTCCTGGGCGCGCAGCCGGTGCGACAGGCACCAGCAGTGCGTGGCGCGCCGGTTGGGGTTGACGACGTCGGCGAAGTCGTCGAACCGGCTGGGCGTGACGGGATGGGTCTCCCACTGCGGCGTGGCCATGCCCCATGGAAGCACCCGCCCCCGACACCGGGGGCTGGACGCAGACTGAACAAGCGTTTAGCATGCTGTTCATGCGTTCAGCACCGGAGGCGAGGGACCCGGACCGCACCGCCCGGGCGACGATCCGCGACACCGCCCTCGCCCTCTTCGCCGACAAGGGTCCCGACGCGGTGACCGTCCGCGAGATCGCCGCCGCCGCTGGGGTGTCGCCCGCCCTGGTCCTGCACCACTTCGGGAGCAAGGACGGGCTGCGGGCCGTGGTCGACGACCACGCCGCCGGGGCCTTCGACGCGATGCTCGCGCGGCTCGAGGGCGGCGACCTCGCCGAGGTGCTCGGGGGCGGCGAGCCGGCCTCGCTCGCGGAGGCCTTCGCCGCCGAGTTCCGCGCCGGTTCCCCGCTCGTGCTCTACCTGCGCCGGCTGCTCCTCTCCGGCGACCCCGCGGGGACCGCGCTCGTCCGCCGCTGGCACACCCTCACCCTCGGCCTCGTCGAACGGCTCGAGGAGGCCGGGGTCGGGCGCCCGAGCCGCGACCGCGAGGCCCGCGCCGCCCTCCTCCTCGCCGGCGACCTCGCGGTCGTGCTGCTCGCCCCGCACCTCGGCGCCGTCCTCGGCGAGAACCCGCTGACCCCCGCGGGGATGGCCCGCTGGACGGCCGAGGCCACCGACGTCTACCTCCACGGCGCGTTCCTCGCACCGCCGGAGGCCACCGACCCACCCACCGCCGGCCCGGGAGGAGACCCGACGTGAGTACCGACGACGTCATCCGGATCGAGGGCCTGGTCAAGCACTTCGGGGGAGTCCGCGCCCTCGACGGCCTCGACCTCGCGGTCCGTCCGGGGGAGGTGCACGGCTTCCTCGGGCCGAACGGGGCGGGGAAGTCGACGACCATCCGCGTGCTGCTCGGCCTGGTCCGGGCCGACGCCGGTGGCGTGCGGCTCCTCGGCGGCGACCCCTGGCGCGACGCCGCCCGACTGCACGCCCGCGTCGCCTACCTCCCCGGCGACGTCTCGCTCTGGCCGGGTCTGACCGGCGGCCAGTGCCTCGACGTGCTCGGCGCCGTCCGCGGCGGTCTCGACGACCGGCGCCGCGACGCCCTCGTCGAGCGGTTCGACCTCGACCCCACGAAGCGGGCGCGCGACTACTCCAAGGGCAACCGCCAGAAGGTCGCGCTCGTCGCGGCCCTGGCCGCCGACTCCGAGCTGCTCGTCCTCGACGAGCCGACCTCCGGGCTCGACCCGCTGATGGAGCAGACCTTCCAGGACGTCGTGCGCGAGCGGCGCTCCGAGGGCGCGACCGTCCTGCTCTCGAGCCACCTGCTCGGCGAGGTCGAGGCGCTCGCCGACCGGGTGAGCATCGTCCGCCGCGGCCGGACCGTGACGACCGGCACGCTCGCCGAGCTGCGCCGGCACACCCGCACCGTCGTCCACGCCGTCGTCGACGGCACGGCCGAGGACCTGCGGGACGCGCCCGGCGTCGAGGGCGTCGAGGCCGAGCCGGCGGGGGAGGGGCGCACCGACGTCCGGCTCACCGTCGACGCCGAGCACCTCGACGCCGTCGTCGGCCGGCTGCACGCGGCGGGCATCCACACCCTCACCGTCCACCCACCCAGCCTCGACACCCTCTTCCTGCGCACCTACGCCGACTCGGCCGATCGGCGATGACCGGTCTCGGCGCCGTCGTGCGGGTCCGGCTGCGCACCCGCTGGCGGGTCGCGCTCGTCTGGGTCGTGGCGGTCGTCGGGTCGCTCGTCGGCACGGCCGTGTCGGTCGCCGGCCTGTACGACACCCCGGAGAAGCTGCGCTCGTACGCGGATGCCGTCGCCGGCGACGCGCTCGTCGCCGTCAACGGCCGGGTCGAGGGCATCGGCACGCTGGGCGGCGTCGTCCAGGACGAGTTCGGCTTCGTCGCCGCGCTCGCGCTGCCGCTGCTCGGGGTCTCGCTCGTCGCTGCGATGACCCGCCGGGAGGAGGAGAGCGGCCGTCTCGAGGCGCTGCTCGCCGGCCGCGTCGACCGCCGAGCGCCGGTCGCGGCGTCCCTCGTCGTCGTCTCCGCCGCCGTGGTCCTCGTCGTTCTCGGGTCGGCCGGCGGGATGGCGCTCGCCGGCATCCCCCCGGCCCGGGCCACCCTCCACGCCGCCTCCCTCGGGGCGCTGGCTCTCGTGTTCGCCTGCCTCGCAAGCCTGCTCGCGCAGCTGGTGCTCCACGCGCGCACGGTGTCCGCCATCTCGCTGGGGGTCCTCGCGGCGTCCTACGTCGTGCGGGGCGTCGGCGACGTCCGCGGCTGGTGGCTCGCCTGGCTCTCGCCGCTCACCTGGGTGGAGCGGGCCGCCCCCTTCGGCCGGCCCCGGTGGTGGGTGCTCGCCGTGCCGCTGCTCGTCTCGGCCGCGCTCGCGGGTGCCGCCGTGCTCGTCGCCGGACGCCGCGACCTCGGGGCGGCGCTCGTGCGGGGAGGCGCCGGGCCGGCGCGGGCGTCCCGGCTGCTGCGGCACCCGGTCGGTCTGGCCCTCGCACTGCACCGCTCGTCGTTCGTCGGCTGGCTGGCCGGGGCGGTGGCCCTCGCCGCGGTGATGGGCGCGCTCGCGAGCGACGTCGTCGCTGCCGTCCGCGGCAACCCCGGCGTCGAGCGCCTCCTCGCGCCCGGCGACCGACCGGCCGACGGCTTCCTCTCGGTCGTCCTGCTCTACCTCGCCGTCCTCGCGACGGGGTACGTCGTGCAGTCGCTGGGCGCGCTGCGCCGCGAGGAGACCGACGGACGCCTCGAGCCGCAGCTCGTGGGCACGGTCGGTCGGCTGCGCTGGCTCGGCGTCCACGTCGGCGTCGTCACGGCGGGGCTCGTCGTGCTGCTCGGCGGCTCATCGCTCGTGCTCGCGCTGGCGACGGCGTGGTCGACCGGCGACGCCGGTGGGGTCCGGCCCATCGTCGTCGGCGGGCTCGCGTACGTGCCAGCGGTGCTCGTCGTGGGCGGCGTGGCCGTCGCGCTGCTCGGCCTGCTCCCGCGAGCCGTCCCCGCGGCCTGGGCGGTGGTCGGCGTCGTCGCCGTCGTCGCCCTCCTCGGGCCCGGGCTGCGGATGCCCGGCTGGCTGCTCGACCTCTCCCCGACGATGCACGTCGGCGACCCACCCGTCGGGGCGGTGGCCGTCGGCGGGGTCGTCGGGCTGACGCTCGTCGCGGCGGGACTCGTCGCGGCGGGGATGGCCGGCTTCCGGCGGCGCACCGTCCCGTCCGGCTGAGCCGTCCCGGGGACGGGCGACGTAGGGTCGCGGCGTGCGCGTCGTCAGCCTCGTCCCGTCCGCCACCGAGATCCTCTTCGCGGTCGGTGCGGGCGACGACGTCGTCGGCGTGACCTTCGAGTGCGACCACCCCGCCGAGGCCCGCATGCGCACCGTCGTCTCGAACACCACGCTGCCGGAGGGCCTCTCACCCCGGGAGATCGACGATGCCGTCACCGCGGCCGTCGCGCGCGGGGAGGACCTCTACCGGCTCGACGCCGGCGCCCTGTCGGCCCTCGACGCCGACCTCGTCGTCACCCAGGACCTCTGCGCCGTCTGCGCCCTCGACGTCGCGACGGTCGACGCCGCGCTGGCCCACCTCGGGTGCACGGCCGAGGTCGTCACCGTCGACCCGCACACGCTCGAGGAGGTGCTGGCGTCCATCGGCACCATCGGCGCGGCCGTCGGTCGGGCCGAGGCGGCGCAGGCGCTCGTCACGTCACTGCGCGAGCGGCTCGGCCGGGTCGCCGAGCAGGTGGCCGGCCGGCCTCGACCGCGGGTCGTCGTGCTCGAGTGGACCGACCCGCCGTACGCGCCGGGGCACTGGGTGCCCGAGCTCGTCGAGGCGGCTGGGGGAGAGGCGGTGCTCGGCACGGCCGGCGCCCGCTCGCACCGGGTCACGTGGGACGACGTCGCGGCGGCTCGGCCGGAGGTCGTCGTCGTCGCGCCGTGCGGCTTCGACCGGGCCGGGGCCCGGGAGCAGGCGGACGCGCTGATCGCGCAGGGGGTGCTGCCGGCGAGGGTGGCGACCCACGCGGTGGACGCCGACGGGCAGTGGGCCCGGCCGGGGCCCCGCCTGGTCGAGGGGGTCGAGGAGCTGGCTCGGCTCCTGCACCCCCACGCCCGACGGGACCCGCGGCGTGGGTCGTCCGTGACCTCAGCCGTGCCGACGGCCGGAGCCGCCGGTGTGCTGCGTGTGCGGCAGGCGCGAGAGAGCGCTGACGCCGACGCGGATGAGGTCGACCAGGGGTGACGGGGCGTGCTCGCCGTCGCGGCGCGGCGAAGCCGAGCACACGGTGTAGCGGCCGAGCGGCCCCTCGAGGTGGTATCCCATGACGCTGTCCTCCCAGAAGCGTGTCCCCTGCTTCGGTATGACGTTGTCAACGGTGCCACCAAGGAACGGTAAAGCCACTACTGATTCCGAAGGTGCGGATGGTCGGAGGACCCCCGATGGCCGAACGGCCGATGCGGGCATCCGTGCAGTCCACAGGCGTGGAAAGCGCTCCCATCCGGGACCTTGGACATCCGGCCGCAGGTCCTTCGGTATCAGCAGGCGCGTTCGGCCCTCTTGACGCCCATGAGGACCAACCGCCGGCGGACCGCCCGCCGCACCCACCACCCGGCCGTCACGTGCGACGTCCTCGGCCGGTGGCACTGGGAGTGCGGCTGCGGGGCCGGCGCGCGCGGCGGCTCGGGTGCCACCGACTGGCACTGGATGGTCACCGCCGCCCTGGTCCACCAGAGCGCCTGCCCGGGGGAGTGAGCGTCCCCGGCGCCGGGAGCGGAGCATCCCCCCGGCGCCGGGTCGAGCTCGTCGAGCGACCCGTCCCCACAGCTGGGGACGACGGACCGGCCGCGACCCCCAGATCTGGTGCCTCACCCGTCACACGAGTCCCACCAATGGTGTTGCGACACGCCGAGCCGCCCCGACCCACGGCCGCCCGCACCCCCTCTGACCTGCGCAAACAGCCGAACGGACGATCTTTGGCCGCGCCTTCTTGCGTCGCAGGTCACACGCGATGCATGATGGGCACAACATCTAGTGGTTACACCGCTGTAGTTCGTCCACATCTTGTGCACACGAAATCAGCGTCATCCACAGGTTGTTCACACGAGAGTCCACCAGTTCGTCCACAGGAGAGGGTGCCGAGGACATGCACTGCCCGTTCTGCCGGCACACCGACTCCCGGGTCATGGACTCCCGCACCACCGACGACGGCGCGGCCATCCGCCGCCGCCGCCAGTGCCCGGAGTGCGGCCGCCGGTTCACCACCGTCGAGACCGCGAGCCTGAGCGTCGTCAAGCGCTCCGGCGCCACCGAGCCGTTCAGCCGGCCCAAGGTCCTCGTCGGCGTCCGCAAGGCCTGCCAGGGCCGCCCGGTCACCGAGGACGACCTCGCCCTCCTCGCCCAGAAGGTCGAGGAGACCATCCGCAGTGCGGGTTCCGCAGAGATCGACGCCCACGAGGTCGGCCTGGCCGTCCTCGAGCCGCTGCGCGAGCTCGACGAGGTCGCGTACCTGCGGTTCGCGTCGGTCTACCAGGCCTTCGACTCCCTCGAGGACTTCGAGTCGGCCATCACCCTCCTGCGCGCCGAACGAGAGGCGACCGCGGAGGAACCGCAGGCCGGAGCGCCTGTCGGACCCCAGCAGTAGAACAGCACCACCAGGTCACCACGGCCCCCACGAGCGGGGCAGAAGGAAGGGATAGGCATGACCGATGTCGCCGGAGCACGTGCAGGTGCCCGCAAGGCCGCCAAGGGCAAGGGGGTGAAGATCGAGCGGATCTACACCACGCCGGGCGTCCACCCGTACGACGAGGTGACCTGGGAGAAGCGCGACGTCGTCCAGCAGAACTGGAAGACGGGCGAGACGATCTTCGAGCAGCGCGGGGTCGAGTTCCCCGACTTCTGGAGCGTCAACGCCTCCACCATCGTCACGACGAAGTACTTCCGCGGGGCCGTCGGCACCGAGGCGCGCGAGACCGGGCTCAAGCAGCTCATCGACCGCGTCGTCCTCACCTACGTCAAGGCCGGCAAGGACCACGGGTACTTCGGCAGCCCCGAGGACGCCGAGATCTTCGAGCACGAGCTGAGCTACGCCCTGCTGCACCAGGTGTTCAGCTTCAACTCGCCGGTCTGGTTCAACGTCGGCACCGCGAGCCCGCAGCAGGTCAGCGCCTGCTTCATCCTCTCGGTCGACGACTCCATGGACTCCATCCTCAACTGGTACAAGGAGGAGGGCTTCATCTTCAAGGGCGGCTCGGGCGCGGGCCTCAACCTCTCGCGCATCCGCTCCTCCAAGGAGCTGCTGTCCTCCGGCGGCACCGCCTCCGGCCCGGTCTCGTTCATGCGCGGCGCCGACGCCTCCGCGGGCACCATCAAGTCCGGTGGCGCCACCCGCCGCGCGGCGAAGATGGTCGTCCTCGACGTCGACCACCCGGACATCGAGGAGTTCGTCGAGACCAAGGCGCGCGAGGAGGACAAGATCCGCGCGCTGCGCGACGCCGGCTTCGACATGGACCTCGGCGGCAAGGACATCACCTCCGTCCAGTACCAGAACGCCAACAACTCGGTCCGCGTCAACGACGCGTTCATGCGCGCCGTCGAGGAAGGCACCGAGTTCGGGCTCACCTCGCGCAAGGACGGCTCGGTCATCGAGACCGTCGACGCCCGCGAGCTCATGGGCAAGATCGCCAAGGCCGCGTGGGAGTGCGCCGACCCGGGCATCCAGTACGACGGCACGATCAACGACTGGCACACCAACCCCGAGAGCGGCCGCATCACCGCGTCCAACCCGTGCTCGGAGTACATGTCGCTCGACAACTCCTCGTGCAACCTGGCCTCGCTCAACCTCCTGAAGTTCCTCAAGGACGACGACACCTTCGACGCCGTCACCTTCCAGAAGGTCGTCGAGCTCGTCATCACGGCGATGGACATCTCGATCTGCTTCGCCGACTTCCCGACCGAGTCGATCGGCATCACCACCCGCGACTACCGCCAGCTCGGCATCGGCTACGCCAACCTCGGCGCGCTGCTCATGGCCACCGGCCACGGGTACGACTCCGAGGGTGGCCGGGCGCTGGCCGCGTCGATCACCTCGCTGCTCACCGGTGCCGCCTACAAGCGCTCCGCCGAGATGGCTGCCGTCGTCGGCCCGTACGCCGGGTACGCCCGCAACGCCGACGCCCACAAGCGGGTCATGCGCAAGCACGCCGCCGCCAACGACGACGTCCGCACGCTCGGCACGATGGACAAGGACATCCACCGCGTCGCCACCAAGGCGTGGGACGACGTCGTCAAGCTGGGGGAGAAGAACGGCTACCGCAACGCCCAGGCGTCGGTGCTCGCCCCCACCGGGACCATCGGCTTCATGATGGACTGCGACACCACCGGCATCGAGCCCGACTTCTCGCTCGTGAAGTTCAAGAAGCTCGTCGGTGGCGGCTCGATGCAGATCGTCAACCTCACGATCCCGCGGGCCCTGCGCAAGCTCGGCTACACCGAGGAGACCGTCGAGGCGATCGTCGAGTACATCGCCGACAAGGGCCACGTCATCGACGCGCCGGGCCTGAAGACCGAGCACTACGAGGTCTTCGACACCGCGATGGGTGCGCGCGCCATCTCCCCGATGGGCCACGTCCGGATGATGGCCGCGACGCAGCCGTTCCTCTCCGGTGCCATCTCGAAGACGGTGAACCTGCCGGAGACGGCGACCGTCGAGGAGATCCAGGACGTCTACGTCCAGGGCTGGAAGCTCGGCCTCAAGGCGCTCGCGGTCTACCGCGACAACTGCAAGGTCGGGCAGCCGCTCTCCGACGGCGGCTCGACCGCCAAGGACGCTGCGGCGGACAAGGCCTCTGCCGCGGTGGCTGCTGCCACGACGGAGATCGTCGAGAAGGTCGTCTACCGGCCGACCCGCGAGCGTCTCCCGAAGCGCCGTACGAGCCAGACCACGTCGTTCGCCGTGGGCGGGGCCGAGGGCTACCTCACGGCCGGCACCTACGACGATGGCCGCCTCGGCGAGGTCTTCCTCAAGTTCGGCAAGCAGGGCTCCACGCTCGCCGGCGTCATGGACGCCTTCTCGATCGTCACCTCGGTCGCGCTGCAGTACGGCGTGCCGCTCGAGACGTTCGTCGAGAAGTTCACGAACATGCGCTTCGAGCCGGCCGGCATGACCGACGACCCGGACGTGCGGATGGCGCAGTCGCTCATGGACTACGTGTTCCGCCGGCTGGCCCTGGACCACCTCGACTTCGACACGCGCTCCTACATGGGCATCCACACCGCGGAGGAGCGGGCGCGCCAGCTCGAGACCGGCTCGTACGCGCCGGAGTCCGCGGAGTCCGACGAGGAGCTCGAGGAGGAGATCGAGTCGCTCTCGGTCGGCATCGGCGCCTCGTCCAAGAAGCACGAGGAGCCGGCTGCTGCTTCTGCTCCGGCCGCGGCGGAGACGCACTCGGCCGACGCGGACTCCGCGGCGACCGTCGCCTCCGGCTCGGGTGCGGCCTCGGCTCGTGAGGTCTCCTCGGAGATCCACAGCTCGGCCGACCTCCTGGCGGCGTTCGGCAACTCCAAGGCCGCCGACGCCCCGATGTGCATGACCTGCGGGACCAAGATGCGTCCTGCCGGCTCCTGCTACGTCTGCGAGGGCTGCGGCTCCACCAGCGGCTGCAGCTGACGTCATCGAGGCTGTGGGGGGCGGTTAACCCACCGTCGACTGTGTCTAGGGCTCGGCTTTGGCCGGCACGAAGGCGACTGCCCCCGTGTTTTAGAAGTGTCTCTCTGAGAGGGCGCTGATTGCGCTCGCTATGACGCGACCCATCCGCTCCGCAACCACGCTGCAACGATCTGAGGACCAATTGTGAAGGCCGCAAGGTTCACCTTCATCGACCTCTTCGCCGGAATCGGCGGGTGCCGACTCGGTTTTGAGCGCGCAGGTGGGGAGTGTCTGTACACATCTGAGTGGGATGCGTACGCTCGCAAGACGTATGAAGCGAATTTTGACCTACAGGATCAGCATCCCTTTGATGGTGACATCACCCAGGTTGATGCCGCGGATATTCCCGACCACGACGTCCTTGTGGCAGGTTTTCCCTGCCAGCCGTTCAGTATTGCGGGCGTTTCCAAGAAGAACGCACTTGGTCGACCCCACGGCTTTAATGATCCAACTCAAGGCACCCTCTTCTTCGACGTTGCCCGCATCATTGACAAGAAGCGGCCCCGAGCGTTCCTGCTCGAGAATGTGCGCAACCTGATGTCGCACGATAAGGGAAGGACGTTCGAGGTCATCCGCGAGCGGCTGGAGAGCGAGCTAGGATACGAGTTCCACAGCCGCGTCTTTGACTCCCGCGAAGTCGTGCCGCAAGGGCGGAAGCGGATTGTGATGGTCGGCTTCGACAAGGACACGTTTCCGCAAGGTACACGCTTTGACCTCAACGCCGTTGACTTAGATGGGAAATACCCCCGAATGGGAGAGGTCCTACACGGCGCGGTAACTGACGGCGTCGAATTGCCATATACGGATAGTCGCGGCAACGCCGCCGAGAAGTATGTTCTTAGCGATAGGCTCTGGACCTACTTGCAGGACTATCGCGCGAAACACAGGGGCGCAGGCAACGGGTTCGGATACGGGATCGTTGGTCCGAATGATGTGTCTAGAACGCTCTCGGCAAGGTACTATAAGGATGGTTCTGAGATCCTCGTGAATCGTGGAGCGGGTCTCAACCCCAGAAGGCTGACCCCGCGGGAATGTGCGCGCATCATGGGTTTCCCTGACTCGTTCCGAATTCCGGTGAGCGACACTCGTGCCTATAAGCAGTTCGGAAACAGTGTGGTCGTGCCGGTTATCGAATCGGTAGCAAGAGCGATGGCCCCTTGGGTCGCGCCAGCTAGCGAGGCGCTGGCCGTGCGCCCGTAGTCTGTCCAGATGGCAGATGTGGTCGACTCGGCGACTCGAAGTCGAATGATGGCGAGCATCAGGTCGACGGACACGAGACCCGAGCTCGCTGTCAGGAGCGCACTCCATCGGCGCGGCTATCGGTTTCGGGTTCACGTCAGCAGCCTGCCCGGGCGGCCCGACATCGTGCTGCCCAAGTGGCGAGCAGTTGTATTCGTCCATGGATGCTTTTGGCACGGCCACGACGGCTGCAGGTTCTTTCGATTGCCCCAGACGCGAGCCGTGTTCTGGGAGAGAAAGATTGCTGCCAATCGAGAGCGAGACGTACGCCAGGTTGCTAGCCTGAAGCTCGCCGGCTGGAGAGTCGTCACGATCTGGGAGTGTGCTGTTCGGCGGGATACTGCGGCGACCTGCGTCGCGGTGGAGCAGTTTCTGCTCACTCCAAGGGCGGATGAGCTCATTGTGGGTGAGACAGACCTAGTAGTGGACCAGATGGGATCCTGATGGGGTGGGCCATATCCGGCTCGGAGCTTGTTGCCGTCGACGGACGACGGGTGGACCGCGTGCCTGCTGACGTCGTACGAACCGCCTTCGCGGCGGACGAGCTTGCGGCCTCGCCCATACGACGTCTCTCAGCCAAACTCGCCCTGCCTCGAATTAGGGCCATGGGTGACTCTCTGGATGCGCTTACCCTCGAGGTTGTAGCGAGTTTCGGCGGCCGCGCGACCCCCATCAAGGATGGGCAAAGCCATGTCGTGCTTGCCAGCGCTTGGCACGAGCTGCCTGGCCTCGAGGTGACTCGCCTCTTCGAAATGACCGAACAAGTCGGCGTCACCTTGGGGGCGGTGAACCTCGCGACGTATCAGAGGGCCGCAATCGCCTTTAACCACGATCCCGCCTTTGTTGATCTGGTGAGGATCGATGTTCAGCGGGAGGCGGAGCGAGCTGCGTCCAAGATTGGCCCCCCGAAGATCGCGAATGCGACCCTATTTCCCTACCAAGAACAGGGATCCGGCTTCCTTCGAACCCTCGCGAGGATGGGCGTAGGCAGTCTGCTGGCCGACGAGATGGGCCTTGGCAAGACCCTGCAAGCAATTACCCTGATCGCCGATTGCCAAGGCGATGGGACTTCTCTGGTTGTCTGCCCATCTAGTCTGACAACAAACTGGTTTCGCGAACTCACGAGGTTTGCGCCACAATTGAAGGTCCTTGTGCATGCGGGCCCGCTTAGGGCCGGCGTTAGCGGGACGCTTGAGAACTTTGATGTCGTTGTCGCCTCCTACGATGTGGTGGCCAACGATTCGATATTCATGGTCGACGTCCACTGGAACCTGGTAATAGTTGACGAGGCTCAGGCAATAAAGAATCCGGAAAGCCGTCGGGCGAGGATCCTCAAATCCTTGCCGAAGAGGGTCGGCATAGCTATTACCGGTACGCCGGTTGAGAACGGTCTCTCGGACATCTGGTCAATCGTCGAGTTCGTAGTCCCAGAACTTGCGAAACAGCATCAGGAAGCCGTAGTAGGGAGGGATCGAGACCTTCAAGAGGCAGTGATCACGGGCCGGGCGGTGGCCCCCGTCATGTTGCGACGCAGGGTGGTTGACGTGGGATCTCAGTTGCCACCCAAGGTAGAGGAGCACGTCGCGCTCGACATGAGCGAAGCGGAGCGTGCAATGTATGAATCCATTAGCTCCGTCGGAGGTGGCTTGGCAGCGATACAGGCGAGGCGACAATTCTGCGCCGTTGGTGATGAGAGCCGCGCACCGGAACTTGTGGACGCCTCATCCAAAATGGAATACATCCTGTCCACCGTGAGGGGTCTCGCAGAACAGGGAAAGAAGATTCTCATTTTCACTTCGTTCACAAGGACGGTTGATCGCCTTGTCGAGCGGATTGCCGGCCTGCCACACGTGCAATTGTGTGCCCCTGTGGACGGAAGGACGGGCCCGGTTGAGCGGCAAGCTGTCATTGATCACTTTGAGTCAGTTGTCGGATCGGCGGTGCTGGTCATGAATCCGCGCGCTGCGGGAGTCGGGTTGAATATCACCGCAGCCAATTACGTCTATCACTTTAATCCCGAATGGAACCCGGCGGCAACCGACCAAGCCACGGCGCGGGCGCATCGAACGGGGCAGCGACAAACTGTCTTCGTGACGCATCTCTTGTATGCAGATAGTGTCGAGGAGGGGGCTTTGGAAGTCTCTTCGGAGAAACGGGAGGTGGCGGGGGCAGTTGAGGACGCTGCTGCAGAGGCAACAAAGGAGAATTGATGGAGAACAGAGAGAACAGATCAGTCAGTGCCTTCAAGACGCTGAGTGCTACGGACACTGGGCACTCTCGAACTCATCAGTCGGGGATCCTGATTCCCAAGGACGCGCGAATTCTCCGACTCTTTCCTCGTCTGAATCCAACTGCCGTCAATCCCGATGCGAACATGCATATCCGCGTGCCGCGGCTCGGGGTGTTCCGACCAGCGAGGTTTGTGTTCTATAACACCAAGGACTTGGGGATAGGGACAAGGTCCGAGTATCGGCTCACACAGATCGCGCGTCTCTTGCGAGAACTGGGAGCGGTGCCGGGCGATCAGCTCAAGCTCTCCCGCGACAACGCGGGCGATCTAAGTCTTGACGTTGGGGCCGAAGATGCCTCGATAGTGGTTCCCGACGTGGACAAACTCGTACTGAGAGGTGGCTGGACCATTGCCGTCGACTAACGCCGTGGAGGTTATCAAATGAGTTCTCGTCAGCACGTCGTCGTGGCGCCGGACACACGACGAATGGTTGAAGGGCTCCGCGACACGGGATACACATTCAATGCGGCTCTCGCCGATCTCATTGACAATTCGATCGCGGCAGACGCGACACGGGTCAGCGTCTACCTCGGCTGGACCACGGACCGCGACATCATCCTGACAGTCGCAGACGACGGCCACGGTATGACTACGAACGGTCTAAAGGACGCGATGCGCTACGGCGCCCCAGAACGACCCTCGAGGTCGAGCCTTGGGCGCTTCGGTCTTGGTCTGAAGACAGCTTCGACTGGGTTCTGTCGCCGACTAACCGTGATGTCTCGGAACGCCGGGTCGTCACCCTTGAGCGCTGCCGTATGGGATCTGGATGACCTCGTGCGCGCCGGCGAGTGGAACCTTGACCTGGGTCCGGCGGACGAGGGCGAGGAGGCCCTATGGGAGGACTCGGTGGCAGAGTTGCACGCAATCGCCGACGAGGAGGTCGGTGCTGGAACTGTCGTGCTATGGCAAAAGGTAGACAAGCTTCTCAAGACGGCATCGGGTGCACCTGCCAAGAACTTGGACCTAGCTCTTTCCAAGACGGAGGATAAGCTGCGCGACCACCTGCGCCTCGTGTTCCAAAGGTACCTCAACCCCAACGACAAGCGCGCGCGGAACGTGTCCATCGCAGTTAATGGGGTTGTCCTTGAAGCGTGGGACCCATTCTTGGAGGGTCGCGGCGGGAACTGCGTGTTGGAGAAGACGCTGAAGATGCGCCCCGCCTACTCAGGTGCGGAGATGGAGGAGTACAACATCTCGCTTAGGGCCTTCATCCTCCCTCGAAAGGACGAGTACTCCTCAGACGAGACCCGCGATTACGCAAACATTGGCTTGGACCGACAGGGCATATACCTGTACCGCGAGGAGCGAATGATTGAGGGGCCCGACTGGCTCGGAACAGGGGCCACAGAGACGCACTTGAACACCCTCCGGGTGGAACTGTCGTTCCCCGCGCAGCTCGACGAAGTGATGGGGGTTGGAATCAAGAAGTCAGGGGTGCACATTGACCCCCAGCTGATTGCGCTGCTGAAGGATTTGCTCGCCCCTGTTCGGCGAGAGGCCGATCGTCTGTCGAGGAAGGGGAGGGCCACGACCGCAGAGTCGTCCGTGTCCCCCAACTCATCGAGGCCAACAGAAAGGACGATTGCTCGTCTCAAAGGCAACCTGACGGTGCCGAAGGTTGAATCAGACTCAAATGGCGCGGTTAGCCTGGTCAACAATTCAGGTCAAGTTGTCCTGCGCGACGGCACGGGTAAGGCGTCGGGGATCGTGGCCATCGCCGTGGATGCCGACGACCTCGGTTTGAACGTGGTTCGTGACGCGAGTCTCGACGATGGCGCCCTGTGGGAAGCTCGGCTCGCTCGTTCGAATATTCAAGTGGCCATTAACACTGGCCATCAGTGGTACCGCAAGGCCTATCTTCCTTATGCCGGCGACAACAATATGGTTCAGGCGATCGAGTACCTGTTCTATGCGCTAGCGCAGGCGGAAATGAATAACACGGATGTCAAGGCGCACGAGACTTTCGAAGAGTTTCGGATCGAAGTTAGCAGGAACCTCAAGAAGTTGGTGAAGGACTTGGCAGAGCCTGATGACGACTGACCCTGCCCAAGAGGACAGTGCGTGGATTGCCGCGGAAGTAGCGCGGGATCTCGCACTCGAAACCGGTCTGGAACTCAACCCCGCTATGATGGACGCCGATGGCTTCCACGGCTGGGCAATCGGGTACAGCGCCCAAGTCGAGGACGGTTATGCGTTCGACTTGTTGTTGGCGGTGGGTTACCGATCGTCCGAGGCGACGCTTCGCCCAGGGCGCTTTAGCGGGCGTTTGGTGCGTTCCTTTGCCACCGGAGTGAGTGCCGATCCTCAAGCGTGGAAGCAGCAATGGGCACTCGCCATGCAAGGATCGATTTCCGCCACGGTATATGCGGATGATGAAATGATCTTGGCGCCTGAGAGGTTGCCTTCTATTGAGTTTCGTACGGTCGAGATCGAATGTGTGGCCAAGTCTTCGGGTACCTCGGTACTAGAGCGGAAGCTGGCGACTCTGATCGCTTCCCGAGCGGCCTTGTCTCTATTTCTCGTCGGACTTGACCTTCAGGCGCAGGACAGCGGCGAGATTCTCACTGAAGGAGCGTCCGTTCGGGTTGCTGTCAATAAATACGAAAGAAACCCTGTCGCTCGGATGCAATGCATTGCCCACTATGGCAGCAGCTGCTGGGTGTGCGACGTTTCTTTCGCTAAGTATGGTGAGATTGGGGATGGCTACATTCATGTGCATCACAGAGTCTTGGTGTCGAGCTTCGCCGGCGCATCGTATGTAGTTGACCCTATCCGAGACCTCGTTCCGCTCTGCCCGAACTGCCATATGATGATCCACCGTCGAAACCCCCCACTCGAGCCCGCAGCGCTTAGGGGAATCTTGGGTCTCCCGAGCAAGCCGCCCCTCCCGGCGGTCAGTCCTCCGCAGTGAGTAACGTAGCGCGAGTTCGGCCCGACCTGCTTCTCGCTGGCTTAGTAGGGACGTGCGTATGACGGCGGCGGCGGGAGATGCCCTGTGACTGAGCGGAAGCCATGTCGATTGTGCGGCCTGCCCCAGGACCTTACGTTTGAAGACATCACTCCCATGTGGCTCCGCCGGCTTCTGTCGGAGCTGAAGCCTCATCTGTCGGACCCGGCGCCCCGATTCAGAATGCGCATTTGTCACGTCTGCAACTCGAGGTTGGGTAGAGCGATCGAAGAGCCAGCTCGGCCGGTCGTGACTGAACTTCTAAGAAGCGGAACCTTGGACCCCTGCGGGGAATCGCTTCTGGCGCTGACTAGGTGGTTCGCGAAGGTTGTTATCTTCTCATCCTTGGCGGACAATTCGGGCACGTGGGGAGATGAGCTAGCCGTGCGAATGATTTCGAGACTGGCCCAGTTTCCACGGTATGTGCCACCTAATACGATGATGCGCGTGGCCAAGTTCGATCCAGCCCTGATGTCGCCGAGTAGCATTGCGTTGCCTCGCCCCCGGGGCTGCGCGTTCTTCGCTCTGACGATTATCGGGGGTCTTGTGTTCGAGATGCATGTTGGCTTGATCGATTGCACCCAGCATGTGGTGGATTCTCAAATGCGCCCTTCCAAGTTCGTGTTGGTGTGGCCGCGCGTCGCGTCGACGAACGTTGTTGAAATCCGGGGCACAATCGGCACCGACGAACTCCTAGCGCTGCGTGAGCAAATGATTTCGGTCCGCCCTGAAGTGCGATCGCTCGGGGATCCTGTGCAGCGCGACCTCTATTAGTGCCCGGACGGCCCGCTCAGTGACCGATTCTCGGTGGTGAGTTCACGTGGTTCACGGGTGGGGGCAGGCGGAAATTCGGGTGCGTCCGGGGCGCGGGTGCGAGCGCAACCCGGGCAAGCCGGCGGATTACTGCGTCGGCGATGTGGGCCGCCCGACCGCACCGATGTGGATGACCGCTCACGGGCGGTCCGTGACACCGGCCACGTTTGCCGACGGGCTCAAAGCGAGGGCGTCGGCGCTCCGCGCTCCTCCTCGGCGCGGGCGCTCGTCGACCAAATCGCCTGCTCGTACGGCGGCCTGACTACACGAAAGGAGACCCGGAATCTGGCGTTGTCTTCGCGGCAGGGGTCGATGCACTGCGAGTGGACCGTGCGTACGAAGAATCGCCCGCGTGGCGACAGCCAAACGGATGACTGAGGTGGATGAAGTGGACGCTCGCGGGGGGTCGTCATCGACGGACGAGAGCTAGAGGGGCACGCTCTGGTCCATCCCGCGGTGCGTGCCCCCTGGGTCGAGCGTCACGACCAGTGGGTCGCGACCCGGGAGAGGGAGACAGCGCCATGAGCCAGAGCGCACCTGCGGGGTGGTACCCGCAGCCCGACGGTACCCAGCGTTGGTGGACGGGAGCGGCGTGGGCCGAGCCGGCCGCTCCGAGCAGCGGCGCCGTCGTGCACGGCGAGGTGGTGCGGGCCCAGCCGACCCCACCGCCGCAGCAGGTCCCGACCAGCTACCCACTGCCACCCGGGCAGCCCGCACCCCTCGTGGCCGGCACCTACGGCTACGCCCCGGCGACGCGCGTGGCGCCCAAGAGCGCCGGCATCGCCGTCATCGCGTCGTTCTTCCTCCCCGGACTCGGTCAGTTCATCAACGGGCAGGCGGGCAAGGGCGTGGCGTTCCTGCTCAGCTACTTCGTGGGGTTCCTCCTGCTGTTCGTGCTCGTCGGGATCGTCGTCATCCCCGTGGTGTGGATCTGGTCGATGGTCGACGCCTACTCCAGCGCCCAGGCCTGGAACGCGCGGCACGGCATCCTCAGCTGAGGGCCGGCCGGCCCGCTCAGACCGGGCGGAGGCGGCGGGGCTCGTCCGGCCCGTCCTCGCCAGGATGGGGTGCCGGCTCCCACCCGAACCCGTTGTCGCCGAGGTCTTCCGCGAAGGGGGTGCGCCAGCAGAGGTGACCCAAGGCGAGGATCAGATACTGGTCGTCAGACATCCCGTAGTGCCGGGCGCGCCGAGCGATCTCGCCGGCCAGCGCCTCGGGCATCCCGGAGATCTCGAAGCTGACGCAGTCGCCGGCACCCCACGCGGAGGCGTCCCGCAGGTGGTGGTCCTGCTCGCACTGGCGCACGGCGATGTACAGGAGCTCGTCGAGCGGCCGGGTGGGTCGCCGGAGCAGGAGGGGATCCTCGACGAGCGCGTTCGCGACTGCTGCCGTCAGGTCGTACGGCCGCTCGGCGAGGTCGTCCTCCGTCCACCACGTCGTCGTCCGGTAGTGGTGGCTCGGGGCACGGCGGACCGCTCCTTCCTCCTCGGAGCGCAGCAGCGCGTCGTCCTCCACCGGCGCCACCTCGATGCGCCCGCGCGTCACGGTGAGCGAGACGAGCGACCCCGGGGCCATCGAGGGCAGCCACCCGTCGGGCCCGACGATCGTGTTGTGCCCGAACGCGCCCCTCGAGAGCGGGTCGCCCGAGGTGAGGCAGAGGCCCTCGCGGTCCATCCAAGTGATGAGGGGCGCCAGGGCCAGGGAGACCCACAGGTCGCGCCGTGTCCCGTCGGCCTGCGCCACGCGCACCGTGAACGTCGAGCCCTCGAGCAGGTCGATGAGCCGGATGACCGAGCCGTCCGGACGGCCGACGAGGAGGAGGCTGCGCTGGACGAGCATCTCGACGAGACGGGCATCCATGGTGCGGCTGCGGAAGCGACGTCGCATCCGGGTGGCCAGGGCGCCGGCCGACAACGGGCCGTCGGCCAGAGCGAGCAGGGCGGTGCTCTCGAGGTCGTCGTCGGTGGGGTTGAGCTCGACCGGTTCGGTCATGAGGAGTCCTTTCGTCGCTCGTCACAGTGCACGGACGGCCGGCTCGGCCAGCGAGGTTATCCACAGGTGGGTAGACATCTACCCACCGACGGTAGAATGGGTTCATGAGCCTGAACATCAAGAAGCCGCGGGTGCACGAGCTCGCGCGCGAGGCGGCATCCCGCACGGGCCTGTCCCAGACGAGCGTCATCGAGGCAGCGCTCGAGCACTACCTCGAGATGTTGACGAGTCCGGACGATGACGCGGCGCGGCGCGGGCGGATCGACGCGATCCTCGCGGACATCGACCGGTCGTTGACGGACGAGGACCGCGAGGCCATCCGGAACCTCGATCTCTACGACGAGCGCGGGCTGCCCGCGTGATCGTCGACACCTCGGCGCTCGTGGCCATCGTCACGGACGAGCCGGAGCGCGACGCCTTCGTCGCGGCTCTCGTCGGAGATGCGCACCCGCGCATCTCCGCGGCCACGCTCCTGGAGACGTGCATCGTCATCGACAGCCGCCGGTCACCCGTCGCGACCCGCAGGATGGATGACCTGGTCGCCCGCCTCGGGCTGGTCGTCGAGCCGGTCACTGCCGAGCAGTGCGCCATCGCGCGCGCGACCTACCGCGACTACGGCAGGGGGAGCGGGCACCCGGCGCGGCTGAACTTCGGCGACTGCTTCGCCTACGCCCTGGCGCGAGAGAGCGACGACACGCTGCTCTTCAAGGGCGATGACTTCATCCACACGGACCTGCGCCCCGCCGTCATCGGCTGACGGAGGAACCGCTCAGGCGGCCGGAGCCGGCGCGTGCTGGCGGCTCTCACCCGACTCCGCCCGGCGGGTCGCGAGGGCGGCCAGCGCCGTCGTGAGGGGGACCGCCGCGATGAGGCCGAGGGTGGCCACCGCGCTGCGGACGACCTCCTGCGCGATGAGCTGCGTCGTGGCCACCTGGACGACGGAGTCGTTGTTCGCGACCACCAGGACGAGCAGCGGCAGCGACGATCCCGCGTAAGCGAGGACGACCGTGTTCACGACAGACGCGATGTGCGAGCGGCCGACGCGGGCGGCGCCGCCGAACAGCTGCCCGACGCCGTATGACGGGTTGGCGCGGCTGATCTCGGTGACGGTGGCGGCCTGGGTGACGGTGACGTCGTCGAGCACGCCGACCGAGCCGATGATGATGCTCGCGACGAGCAGCCCGCGGGTGTCGATGCCGTAGGTGGTCGCCACGGCGGTCGAGACGTCGTCGGTGGTCCCGGTGAGCCGCAACAGGCCCACCGTCAGCTCGGACAGGCCCGCCGTGAGGCCAGCGCGGTCATCGTCCCGAGCACGGCGACGGTCGTCGGCAGGGACACCCCGTGGGTCAGGTAGAGCACGGTAAGGGTGATGAGCGAGGCGCCGACGAGCGCGACGAGGACGGGGCTGCTGCCCGCGATGACGGCGGGCACGATGAACGCGAACAGCACGCCGAACGTGATGGCCAGCCCGACGAGCGCTGTGAACCCGCGCCAGCGCCCGAAGGCCACGAGGGCGAGCGCGAGGGCCACGAGCACGACGACGAGCTCGGACCCGCGCTGGTGGTCGACCACCCCGTAGATCGGGCCGTCCGGGCTCTCCGATGCCGCGACGACCACCTCGTCACCGACCGACAGGTCCGGCGCCGACGGGCTCCTCGACAGTGGCGCCTCGATCTCGCGGTCGCCCTCGGGCGTCGTGATGCGGGCCGTGACGGTGCCGCAGCTGGACGGCGGTCCGGTCTGCTCGCCGGTGCACTCCTCGCCCTGCAGCGCGAGGACGACGCCCTTGAACTCGGGCGCCGGAGGCTGCGCCGTGGGCGGGGTGGCCGACGGCCACAGCAGGACGAGGCCGACGAGGGTGGCCACGGCGAGCGGGACGAGCACCGCCCAGGCGATCCGGTTCATCGGCAGGGTCGGCCCCTCGGGGTGTCCGTGCGCGCCCACGGTGCTCCTCGCTCTCGCTCGATGGTGAGGAGAAAGCCTCGCACGCCCGCGGCCGGGCCGGTCCGGGCAGGTGCCCCGGTCGGAGGCCGCGCGGCTCCGGTTGCCGGGGCGGCGGGGCCGTGGTTGGGTCGTCGCAGAGAGCGCTCTCTCACCGGCGAGCGAGCCCCGGCGCGATTGGACTGCGACATGACCTCACCCCCGACCGCGACACTCACCCGAGCCACCCGACGCGCCGTCGCCGGCGCCGTGACCGCGCTGCTCGCCCTCACCGGGATGGCCGCCCAGCTGGCACCGGCCGCCGCGGCACCGGCGCACCCGAAGCCGCCGGCCGGCATCGACCTCGGCAGCAGGGTCCTCGTCCTCGACCCGAGCATGCCGACCGCCGACATCAAGGCCGCCGTCGACCGGATCAGCAGCGCCCAGACCGACGCCGAGATGGGCACCGACCGCTGGAGCATCCTCTTCAAGCCGGGCACCTACGGCACGGCGACCGAGCCGCTGCAGATCAAGGTCGGCTACAACACCGAGGTCGCCGGCCTCGGCGCGAGCCCGGACGACGTGCACGTCGTCGGCAAGATCGAGGTCTACAACCGCTGCCTCGAGGACGGTGGGACGAGCAACTGCATCGCGCTCAACAACTTCTGGCGCACCCTGAGCAACCTGACGATCGACGTCAACGGCACCGGCCAGGACGGCTGCCGCCAGAGCGCCAACTTCTGGGCGGTCAGCCAGGCCGTCTCGATGCGCCGCGTCGCCGTCAAGGGCGGCACGCTCAGCCTGATGGACTACTGCACCGCCGGGCCGCAGTACGCCAGCGGCGGGTTCATCGCCGACACCTCCGCCGAGACGGTCGTCAACGGCTCGCAGCAGCAGTGGCTGACCCGCAACAGCACGGTCGGCAGCTGGAGCAACGGCGTCTGGAACCAGGTGTTCGCCGGTGTCGAGGGAGCCCCCGACGACAGCACCTTCCCCCACCCGCCGTACACGACGCTCGAGACGACTCCGGTCAGCCGCGAGAAGCCATTCTTGTTCATGGACGGCAACCGCTGGGCCGTGCGCGTTCCCTCGGCGCAGACGAACACCCGCGGCCGCAGCTGGGCCAACGGCATGACCGCCGGGAAGACGCTGCCGCTCAGCGCCTTCCACATCGCCAAGCCCGGTGAGTCGGTCAAGGACATCAACAAGGCCTTGGCCAAGGGCCAGCATCTCCTCCTGACGCCGGGCGTCTACGACGTCGACCGCAGCATCGAGGTCAAGCGCCCCGGCACCGTCGTCCTCGGGATGGGGCAGGCGACCCTCACCGCCGTGCGCGGTGCGACGCCGCTCGAGGTGGCCGACGGTGCAGGCACGATCATCGCCGGCGTCACCATCGATGCGGGAACGAAGCTGTCGCGCAACCTGCTCCACGTCGATGACCACGACAAGGGCAAGGGCGGCCACCATTCGGGTCGCGGCTCGAGCGCGAAGGACCCGCTGACCCTCAGCGACGTCTACTTCCGCGTCGGCGGCCCGCACATCGGCAAGGTCAAGGTCGCGATGCAGATCGACGCCGACCACGTCCTCATCGACCACACCTGGGTCTGGCGCGCCGACCACGGCGTCGAGGACTTCACCGGCGGCGTCCTCGGCGACGACGAGCGCTGGGCCGTCAACACCGGCACCAACGGCCTGGTCGTCAACGGTGACGACGTCACCGCCACCGGCCTGTTCGTCGAGCACTTCCAGCAGCACAACACGATCTGGAACGGCGAGCGGGGACGAACGGTCCTCTACCAGAACGAGCTTCCCTACGACCCGCCCACGCAGGCCGACTGGACCCAGCCCGACGGCACCCTCGGCTACGCCGGCTACGTCGTCTCCCCGAAGGTGCGCACCCACGAGCTCTGGGGCGGCGGGTCGTACGTCTACAACCGGAACGACCCGTCGATCGTCACCGAGCACGGCTTCCAGGTGCCGACCCGGCCGGGGGTGCGGCTGCACCACCTGCTGACCGTCAACCTCGGCGCCGGCACGACCCGACACGTCGTCAACGACGTCGGCAGCCAGGTCGACAACAGCAACACCGGCACGCCGGCCTACGTCAGCGAGTACCCGTGACGCACGGCGCCTGACCTCTGCACCGGTCCGCGGCAGCGCCGAGCACGGCTCCCGCTCAGGCGCTGTCGCGGACGACCAGCTGGACGCCGAGCACCACCGCGCCGGACGCCTCCGCGGCGTCGAGCTCGGGCAGCGGGTCGGCCGACCGCCGGCCGAGCCGGTGCAGCAGCAGCTGGGCCATCAGCCGGCCCTGGGTCTCGGTGCGCTGGCGGACGGTCGTCAGCGGGGGAGCGGCCACCGCCGCGACGTCGGCGTCGTCGAACCCGATGACCGCGACGTCCTCGGGCACCTGGCGTCCGGCCTCGCGCAGCGCGGTCAGGGCGCCGAGGGCCATCAGGTCGTTCGCGACGAAGAGGCCGTCGAGGTTTGGGCGACGTTGCAGCAGAGCGGATGTCGCCCGCGCGCCACCGGTCGTCGTGAAGTCGCCGACCTCGACGAGCGAGCCGTCGAACGCCGATCCCAGCTCCTCGCGGAACCCCACGAGCCGGTCCACCCCGGCCGTCATGTCCTGCGGACCGGCGACCGTGCCGATGTGCCGGCACCCTCGGGCCAGCAGGTGACGCGCCGCCAGCCGGCCGCCCTCGCGGTTGTCGTGGTCGACGTGGGCCGCATCGGGGTGAGTGGCCACCGGTCGGCCGCCGGCGACCACGGCGATGCCGCACCGCTCGACGAGCCCGACGACGTCGTGGTCGCCGTGCTCGGAGATGACGAGGGCACCGTCGACGTGCCCGCCGCGCAGGAAGCCGGCGAACCGCTCGAGGTCGGCGTCGGTCTGCACCATCGACAGCACCATGTGCACGCCCGAGCGGCCGAGCTCCTGGCTGGCGCCCCGGGTGACGGCCGCGAAGAACGGGTCGCCGAAGACCCGGTTCGGCGACTCGACGGCCACGAGGGCGACCGCGTCGGTGCGGCGGGTCATCAGCGAGCGGGCGGCGAGGTTGGGGGCGTACCCCAGCTCGTCGACGGCCTGCCGGACCCGGTCGGCCAGCCCCGGCTCCACCGTGGCGGCTCCGTTGACCACGCGGGACACGGTGGCCCGCGACACGCCGGCGCGCTCGGCGACCTGCTCGAGGGTCGGGCGACGGCGGGCGGGGGGCACGGCCTCACCGTAGCGAGGCCGTGCCCTCGCGGCCCGCAGGTCAGCGGCTCCGCGGGCCGCGGACGGTGACCTCGATGGACCCGCCGACGACCAGGTCGACGTCCGCGCAGTCGAGCAGCTCGTCGGGCACGGTCGATACCCGGCCGTTCGTCCCGACGCTCGACCGGGCCAGGTCCTCGGCCTCGGTGAGCGAGAGGCACCGGCCGTCCAGCCCCGTCCGCAGGGCATCGGCGACGTCGAAGACCGAGTCGTCGACCTCGGCCGGGCCGCGCCCCAGCGGCGGGCGGGCATCCGGGGTCACCTCGACCGACCGACCGTCCGCCGCGACCTCGGCCAGGGCGCACGGTCCTGAGTCGCCCCCGCCACTCGGCGTCTGGACGACCCGGACCGGCCACTCCGACAGCCCGGCCCGGGCCAGCGACGCGTCGGCGTATTGCTCGGCGTCGGCGGCGGAGAAGCAGCCGCCGCGCGGGCCATCCACCCAGTCACCCAGGGCCGCGTCGAGCGCGAGCCGGGCGGCGCGGTCGGCATTCGGCCCGGACGCGCTCGCCGAGGCCATCACGTCGGCCGGTACCCCGGTGCGCGAGACGACGAACCGGCTGCCCAGGAGCTGGAAGCCCACCGGGTCGACGAGCGCCGGCAGCCCGGCATCGCGCCGGATGGCTGCGCAGTCGGCGACGTCGTCCCCGCTGACCGGCCGCCCTGTGGCCGACCCCGACACCTCGACCCATCCTCCGGTGACGGTGACGGACTGGGCGCAGGTGAGCCCGTCGAGGGTCGGGCCGCGGTCCCAGTGGGTGACGGCCCAGGCGGTCCCGGTGCCGGCGAGGACCAGCCCCAGCGCGCCGGCGGTGAGCCCCCGACGGCCGAGACGCCGGCCCCTCCGCGGCGTCTCGACGGTCGGGGGAGCGTGGCGGTCGGTCATGGTGATCCCCTCTCGCAGCGCGCTGAGCGCGTGCCGGTCGGTCACCGTGGCGATCGTCGGGTCGTCGACCCGGCGCGTGGTGCGCAGGGCGTCCATCAGCTCCAGGTCGTTCACGAGTTCTCCTCGGTGCCGGGACGGGCGGTCGCCCATCTGGGGGAGTCATGTCCGGATGTCGGGATGCGTTGCAGGGCAGGTGCATCCGTCTCGGACTCGATCTCGACCATGGCCTGGCGAAGGCGTGCACGAGCCCGGTGCAGCCGGACCCGGACGGTGGCGCGCGACAGTCCCATTGCGAGGGCGATCTCCTCGCGGGCGAGCTCCTCCCAGGCGAGGAGGCGCAGCAGCTCGCGGTCGTCGGCGCCGAGCCGCTCGACGGCCCGCTCGACGACGCTCGGCTCGCGGACCTCGGGCGGCGGCACGACCTGGTGGAGCGAGTCGCGCAGCCGGTCGGCGAGGGCCATCCGGCGCCGCTCGCCGCGGTAGTGGTTGGCCAGAACCCGTCGGGCGACGCCGAACAGCCACGGCCGGGCCTCGGCGCCAACGGGCACGTCGTCGAGCCGGCGCCATGCGACGAGGTAGGTCTCGGCGACGACGTCCGCGGCGTCCGCGGGATCGGCGACCCGGCGCACGGCGTACCCGAGCAGGGCGACGTGCGTGGTGTCGAAGAGCGCCGAGAACCGGTCCTCGGGCGTGCTCAATGGATCCCCCTCCACGCGGGTGAGTCTGACACCACCCCCATGTCCGGACCGGGACCGAGCGTTACAGGGTTCTTGAGCGGGTGTGTCGAGGGCCCGGCGATGGTCAGGCGGCGTGGAGCAGCGCCGCGAGGTGTCGTTCGAGGGGTGAGGCGGGGGTGAGGTCGTCGGGTGGCGGGTCGGTGCCCCAGCCGAGCAGGGGTGGGGCGAGCGACCGGTAGGTGTGGCCGGTGGGTGTGTGGAGCTCGACCTGGCGGGGTGAGCCGCGCACGACGGTGGCGGCCCAGCCGGGTGACTCCTTGGCGTGGTTGCAGCGGGCGCAGGTGCCTGAGCCGTTGAGGTAGCTGGTGGGGCCGCCGTCGCGGGCCGGGTGGGCGTGGTCGGCGTGGACGATGGGGGCGTCGCACCACGGGGTGGTGCAGGTGTCGTCGCGCAGCACGAGCATCCGGCGCAGCAGGCCGGTGAAGAGGCGGCGGCGGGCGTCCATCGCCACGAGGTCGCGCCCGTCGGGGCTGGTGTAGAGCCGTCGGAGCCAGACCGATGCCTCGCCGGCGCCGCGGACCCAGGCGCGGGCCACCGGTGCCGGGACCGGCCCGTGGCCGGGGATGCGCGCGGGTGCCAGGAGCGAGGCGGCGGGGTCGCCGGTGCCGAGGAGCGCGCGGTCGGTGATGACGAGCTGGACCTCGACGGGCTGGACCTGCCCGGGGGCCAGGCCGGCCATCGACCGCAGCGCGGTGTCGGCGGCGACGGCACCGAGGCCGCGACCGTCGGCCGGTTCGTCGTCACACTGCCCGCCGACGACGCTCTGGGCGCGAGTGCGCAGCGCGGCGTAGGCGCCGACGACGTCGCGCAGCGGCCCCAGCACGGTGAGCCAGGCCATCCCGTCCGGGGCCGGACGGACGGTGACGCGGCGGGAGGCGACCGCTGTCTCCATCCGGCGCACGACGGAGGCGGCGTCGAGCTCGGCGGCGACCCGGCGTGCGGCGCGCCCGGCGGCCTTGGGGGAGAGGCGGCCGATGACGGCGCCGACGCGCCGGTCGACCTCGGCGCGGTGCTCGAGGGTGAGGGTGGCGCTCTCGCGGGCGACCTCGACGGCGTGGCGCTCACCGATCGCGCCGTCGGTGAGGGCGGCCATGGTGGCGGGCAGCTCGTGGACCAGCGCGCGGGACAGCCCCACGAACCGGTCACCCAGGGTTGGGGACTCGCGCCGGGCCAGGGCGACCTGCGACCCGACCGAGCGGGCGGCGTCCTGCGGTGCGGTCTCCTCCCGGGAGACCCGGAAGGCCTCGGTGGCCCGCGCCTGCGCCGCGGTCGCAGCACCCTTGAGTCGCTCGAGCTCGCTGATCAGATCGACCCGCTCGGAGTCGGTGAGGCCCGCCACGTCGACCTCGGCCAGCGAGGACCGGAAGCCCGTGACCCGAGCGGCGGGCGAGCAGGGCGCGCCTGCGTCGACCCGCTCCCGCACCGTCGTCGTGGACATCGCCACTGCCTCCCTCTGCTGACCCCACTGTAGAGCCGACCACTGACAGGCCTGCGCCGGAAGGCATTGCGCGTCAGCCACACTCATCGGCAGTGCCTCTACCACCAGCACCTTCGACCGAAGGGCATCGGTCGTTCGGCCCTCCTTCGGTCCCGGACCTTGGCCCGCCTTGACCAGGCGCTTACGGTCGGGCTGCTCGCGTGTGGGGGATCACGTCGCGGGCGTCCGGGGGTGCCCTCTGTGCTTCCGGGACCTCTCACCCAAGGAGCACGATCGATGTCGAACACCCCCGCCGGTTGGTACCCGCAGCCCGACGGCCAGCAGCGCTACTGGGACGGCCAGACGTGGACGGAGCACTTCGCTCCCGGCGCGGGCCAGCAGCCGCAGGCCACCGCGCCCGCAAGCGCTGCCGTGGCGGCCGGCGCCGTCAGCACCACCCGCCCCTGGTTCAGGAAGAAGCGGGTCCTCATCCCCGCGGGCCTGGCGGGCTTCGTCATCCTCGGGTCCGCGCTGACTGCGGGTGGCGACCAGACACCGAGCCAGGAGTCCGCGCTCAAGAGCGCCACGACGAGCAGTGCGCAGCCGACTCCCGCCACCAAGGCGTCACCGGCGGCCGAGACGGTTGCTCCCTCGGCGACCGCGACGGTCAAGCCGGCCCCTGCCAAGCCGAAGGCCACGGCAGGCCAGGCGAACGCGCTCCGGAGTGCTGAGAACTACATCGACCTCAAGGGCTTCAGCAAGAAGGGCCTGATCCAGCAGCTCTCGTCGGAGTACGGGGACGGCTTCAAGAAGGCCGACGCCACCTGGGCGGTCGAGCACCTCGACGTCAACTGGAACGAGCAGGCCGTCCGAGCGGCGCAGAGCTATCTCGAGCTCAAGGGCTTCTCGCGAAACGGTCTCATCGAGCAGCTCAGCAGCGAGTACGGCGACCAGTTCACGGTCAAGCAGGCGACGTACGCGGCACAGAAGGTTGGGCTCTGACCGACCTCATGGAGGAGCCCCGGTCGGCGGTTGCCGACCGGGGCCTCGCTTCCTCCCGAGTCGCCGGTCAGCCGCGACCGACGAGGGTGAGGACGCGGGTCAACGTCGTGGGTCGATGACGTCGGCGACGGCCTTGTCCACGAGGTCCGCAGCGGCTTCGAGGTCATCGGCCTCACCGCCGGCGAAGACGAGGTGTGGCCCGACGGCGAAGACCTCGGTGACCTGGGAGGTCCCGGTCCGCTTCTTCGCCGCGCCGAAGAAGCTCGGGAACCGCACGCCGCCATCGCCCGTCGAGGTGACCTCCGGGGGCAGGCGGGTGACGCGGTACTCGGGGGTGTTCACCGTCGCCTCGTACAAGACGTACTCGCCGGTGCACGTGGCGACGAGGGCGCGGTAGCGAGCCAGCTCGCGCTGCGCTGCCGCGGCGTCCTCGAACGGTTGCACGAGTACCTGCGCCGGCACCGACCCCATCTCGCCGGTCTCGAGCTTGGTCGCGACGACGCCGAACCTCGGCGGCTCGGGTTCGAGGCCGACGCACGGGGTCACGACGGGCAACCAGTTCGCCTGCACTGGTTGGTCCTTGGCCGGTCGGAGGCGAGCCGCCAGGGCAGCCGCCGAGGCGATCGACCCCCGGTCGGTGGCGTCGCCGCGGATGACGGCGACCGACTCGCGAGCCCGGGTGGTGCATCCGGTGGCCACCTCCGACGACTTCGCGACCGACGTACCCTCCGCCACGCAGAGCACCGCGAGGCCGTCGACCACCTCGGCCACGTACACCCGGTGAACGGTGCGCGGCTTCTTCTCCTGCTGGTGGGTCATGGGCAGCACGACCACCTCGACGCCGTCCTCGTCAAGGATCGTGGCGGGTGACGGCACCTCGTCGTCGGCTGCGTCCGTGCACGACGCCAGCCCGTGGACCGCGGCAACCGCCCTCTCGCGTGCGCCCTTCGGGATCGCAGCCACGACGGAGCGCAGGCGTTCGACGTCGCGGGTGATGGGGGAGTCCTCGGTCCGCTCGTCGCCGGCGACGACGTAGATGCCGTCGGTGAGTCCCGGTACCTCCAGCTCGTCGTCGCCGCAGATCGTCACGCGGTTGACCGTGCCGGTGGAGGCGCCCGTCCAGTCCTTGCGGAGGGCAGGCACCGCGGCCAGGGCCGTCTGGAACGCGTCGGCGTGCGACATGACGACCGGTGCACGCGTGGGGGTCGGGGTCGGGGACGCCGAGCCGTCCCGTCCGGCAGCGCCGTCCCCTCCGCTCGCGCATCCAGCCGCGACCAGCACCGACATCAGCGCCGCGAATGACCCGTGACCTCGCATGTCCACCCCTCCCCGTCCGGGCGCCCCTCGCCCGGAGCACCAGCCTGCCCGACCGGGGCGGCCGGCGCGCCCCGGCATCCTCGCCCTGTGGACAACCCGCCGGCACCGGCACGAAGGAGCCCCGGTCGGCGGGTGCCGACCGGGGCCTCTGTCCTGAGATCCTGCGTGCAGGGGTTCGCAGGGGTCAGGCAGTCGCGGGGATCTTCTCGAGGGCCGGGGCCTCGACCGGGGTGACGCGCCGGGCGTGGGCCAGGCCGAGGGCGCCGAGGACGAACATCACGGCGGAGCCGACGAAGGCCGCGATCGCCGCCCACATCGCGATCGCGCCGATGGTGCCGAAGGCGTAGGCGTTGAGCAGCATGCCGCGCAGCGTGGTGCCCATGAACAGCGTCTGGCGGAGCTGGCCGAGGTCCTGCGTGGCCTGCGCGGTGGGGTCGGTCTTGAGGGCGGCCATGTACTCGCCGGAGACCTGCGAGTAGGTCTTGCCCTCGGCCGACTCGTCCATGTGGGCCTGGATGTAGTAGTCGGCGTAGGCCTTGGCCTGGTCGCCCGTGGTCATCGGCTGGCCGGCGTACTGCGTGAGGTGGGCCTTCATGTCGGGCGTGGTGAGCGCCGCGGCCGCCGGCATCGTGATCTGCTGCGCCGCGAGCTGGTCGTGGACGGTGGAGGTGGCGAACGTCGAGGCCCAGGTGAGCAGGGCACCGGCGACGAGGAGGACGGCGGCGACGATGAGGCCGGTCCAGGAGATGAGCTTGTCGAATGAGCTGCGCATTGGTCTCGTGTCCTTCCGCGGGCCGGGAGGTGGTCGGCCCGGTTGCTGGCGTGGTGGTCTGACGAGGACAAACTACTACGACGCGTAGTACGACTGGTAGTAGTAGAACGCTCAACGACGTATGACCTGCACCACAACCCCCGACGACGGACCGGCCCACGAGGACGACGAGGTCCTCGTGGGCCGGTGCGCTGACCGAGCCGGCTACTGCACGGTCCAGGTGTCCTTGACGATCGCCGTGTACGACGCGTACTCCGCGGGGGTGTTGAGCCACCACACGCAGTCGGCGTTGTCCGGGTTGGTCGGGGGACGGTTGAAGTAGTACGACGCGACGAAGTACGAGCTGTTCGACTTCAGCCACGCGTACCCGTTGGTGAGCCAGGCGGCCCGACCGGGCGAGGAGGTGGCGGCGAACTCCGGCAGGGATGCCTTCTTGCCGTGTGCCTTGGCGAAGGCGAGGATGCCGCCCGCGATCGTGCTCAGCGGCACGTCCTTGCCCTGGCCCGGGAGCCCGCAGGTGTTCCAGTTGTACGCGTCTCCGCCGACGACGTCGACGTAGGCGTCGCCGGGGTACCACGTCGCCGCCGAGCCCGCGGACGCCGGGTCGACCCGGAAGGCCCAGGCCGTCGCCTGGAAGACCCACGTGACGTTGGTGACGCCCTGCTGGCGGAAGATGCTCACCACGTGCTGGTAGGCGGCGCGGTACTCGGCCGCGGTGCCGAGGCCGGCCTTCTTGACGACCTCGGGCTCGTGCCCGAACGAGAGGAGGATGCGGTCCGGACGGGCCTTGATGGTCTGCGCCCAGCGCACGATGTTGGTGTACATCGGGGTTCCGGGCACGGCGTCGGTGACGCTGGTCCACGGGATGCCGGAGGCGTTGACCGTGATCATCCGGCCGGTGGGCACCGAGCCCTGGAAGTTGCCGTAGCTGTGTCGGCTGACGGTCTCCCCGGACACGGCGGAGAGGGCGTCGACGTCGCCGGCCGCCCCGAAGTAGATGGTGTTCCGCGTCGACACCGCCTTGCGCACCACGGTGCCGGTCACCGAGGTGACGCGGATGGAGGAGGAGGGGTCGGGCACGGGTCGGGCGGCGGCGCTTCCGGCCGTCGCGAGACCGAGCGAGGTGACGAGAGCGAGCACGCCGAGGGACTGGGTCGCACGGCGGCACGGGGACATGGAGATGCCCATGGCTGACTTCTTTCACGGCGCCACCGCGCCTACGACTCCCCAGCACGCCAGTCACGGTGATCGCGCACGGCGCCACGGTTGCAGGGGGGCGCGATCCGATTCCGAAGTTACGCGCGGGCTCCGGTGCGCACGACCGAATCCGGATCAACTGGCCGTTCGGCCGAGGTGACGTCCACCACCTGTACCAGAAGCGGCGCGAACGACCTCAGAGGTAGACGTCGTCGGCGTAGACGAGCCGCTTCTCCCACACCGGTCCCTCGCCGAAGCGCGCCATCTCCGCGCGGGGCGGCGGGTCGCCGGGGAAGCGCTCCCACTCCTCGACCCGGACGCGCCACCGCGAGCCGGCCGGTGCCCCGTCGGCGCTCACGCCACCGACCGGTGTGCGGACGTCCATCACCGCGTCCGCCTCGAGCTCGCCGACCCACACGAGGTCCTCGACCCGGCTCGCGTACCCACGGGGGACGAGCTCGACCGTGTCGACGCTCGACCACGCGAGGTCGCCGCCGACCTTCGGCACGTACCGCTGCAGGCGAGCGACGAGGGTCCGGTTGCGCGACACCGAGACCGCGTACTGGCGTGACGCCGACTCGCGGTGCCCAGCCAGACCGGAGACGACGACCCGGGCGTGCGTGGAGTCGGTGCGGGCCACCGACACCGTGCGCTCCGGCGCCAGCTGCACCTGGTCGAGCCGCACCGGCGTCGACAGGTGGGCGCCGGCCACCGAGTCCGGCTGGTAGCGCGAGACGGCCAGTCGCACGAACGGCCAGAACGTCGCCCGCGCGTCGAACGCGACGTCGACGTACCACTGGTGCCGGTCGTGCGAGTACTGCGGACGGTACGCCGCGACGACCACGGGCACCGTGGCCGGCGGGCTCGCAAAACCCTTGGGCTCCAACGGGAGCGGCAGGGTGACCGGCGCGTGCACCGGTCGGGCGGCCTCGACCCGGTCGTCCCACCCGAGCACCGACAGCGCGTCGTCGAGCTCGGCCAGCGTCACCGGTCGCTTCGGCACCCCGGGCGCCGTCCAGATCGGGTCCGCCCCCCACTGGCTCACGAACGGGAAGCCGCCGGCCGGGTCGGCCTCGGGGTCGCTCGGGGCCGGGAGGGGGTACGGCGCCTTCTCGTCGTCACCGCCGACCGCCAGCAGCACCGCGAGCAGCTCGTCGTCGCCGCTGGAGTTCCAGGGCCGCTCGAGGTAGATGCGCACGCCCGGCCGCCGCACCCGGCGACGACCGAACGGCTGCTCCGGCTCCTCGGTCTCCTCCCACCGGAACAGCGGCAGGACCGAGTGCACGGCCGGCGGGTCGGGGCGCACCGTCGACGGCATGGACACGACGAGCTCGGCGCTCACCGTGCTCTGACCGTCGTCGAGCGGGTCGGCCGGGTCGCCGGCGAGGAGGGCCGCCGGGAAGTACTCGCGGAACCGGGTCGAGGCCCGGAACCGGTACCGCACGACGTGGTGCCTGGTGTCCGGCAGCGGATGGACGGTGCTGCGCAGCACGACGCCCTCGAACCCCGGGAACGGGAGCGTCTGGTCGGCCAGCCAGAGCGGCACGATGCGGTCCTCCGGCCGGACAGCGACCTCGAAACCCGCTGCGGTGGAGGAACGTTCGACCGGCGCGTCGAGTGTGACGTCGTCGACGAGGTCGGTCCAGGCGAGGGAGGTCGTCAGCTTCTCGGTGCTCGGGCCGTGCACCTCGACCCCGCCGACGAGCGAGGCCAGCACGGACCCAGCCGCCCGGAACGGCGCGACGACGGTGGGGCGCGGTGCGGTGACCGGACGCGGCACCGCGTGCACGAGCCGCACGTCCTCGCCGGGCGTCAGCGCCCAGAGCAGGCCGTCGGATGCCGCCTCGCGCACGTCCGGGTTGCCGGTCAGTGCGTCGTCGAGGCTGCGCCAGACGCCCATCCACGGCAGGCGGTCGGCCGGGAGGGTGCTCGCGAGCCGGAAGGTCTGCACGTCGCCGGCCGGCAGCTGCACGTCGAGCGCCCGCCCGTCGATGGAGGCCCCGAGCTGCGGGGCGCCGGACAGGGTGAGCAGGAACGGCTCGCGCTCGGGCCACTCGCCGGGGTACCCGGCGGTGACCTGCTCGGCGCCCCACGGGAACACCACGTGCCGCCCGGACCCGGCCTGCGTGAAGGCCAGCGAGACACCGGAGGCCAGCGGGTCCGGCAGGTACGGCAGGTCGAGGTCCTCGGTGGCGTGCACGACGTACTGGCCCGGTGCGGGGGCGTCGCCGGGCTGGAGCACCAGCTCGTCCGGGACCGTGGGCGCGGCCGGGGGCAGCACCTTGAGCGGGCGCTGCGGGTCGTGCGGGTTGTAGTGGTCGGTGCCGACCGGCTCGGGCAGCAGGTGCACGCCCTCCTGGGTCGACGGGGCTCCGGTGGGGTCGGTGGGGTGCGGGACCTCGCGGTCGTACCAGGTGCCGCCCTCGCGCAGCGCCCAGGCGAGCATCCGGCGCCGGGCCGCGGGCGTCCCCTCGTCGATGCCGGCGTCGAAGGCGCCGTGCAGCTCGGCCTGCACCTGGCTGGTCTTCGGCGGGGCGAGGTGCCGCCGCGCGCTCCCGGCGTACAGCGGGGCGGTGCCGGCCACGGACGCGGCGTACTCATCCGGAGGCTGCACGGTCACCTCGAGGGTGTCGGGGTCCTGGCCGACGCCGGAGCGCACGACGACGACCCGCAGCGACTCGCCCTCGGTGAACTGCGCGAGGGGCACGACGACCGGCGGCGGGACGGGGTCCCACCGGAGGAACGGGCGGGCCGCCGTGGCGGTCGAGACGCCCAGGCGCACACCGGGGACGGTGAGCCCCGGCGCCCCGACGCCGAGGACGTCCGCGAGGTGGCCGGCGAACAGGTCGCGGTTGACGAGCAGGTCGTCGCTGACGGTGCTGCGCGCCACCGCACCGGCGGCCGCGGCCTGCCGGAAGGCGGCCCCCACCGCGGCGGTCCGGGAGACCATCCCGGCCGGGGGCGGGGGAGGCTCGGCGAGCAGCCGACGGGTCGCCACACCGCGGATGCCGATGTCCCGCAGCGGGGCTGCGTCGGACTCGGCCGCGGCGACGGCCTCGGCCGCGGCGACGGCCTCGGCCGCCGGACGTCCCAGCGCGGCGCCCGCCACGACGGTCCGCAGCAGCGTGGGGGAGGCGGCGTCGAGGAGCAGCTCGTCGGCCGCCGGTGCGCGCGTGGCGCCACCGGCCACGACCTCCCCGACGACCGAGGCCTCGGGGTCCTCCGGGAGCAGCGCCCGCAGGTCGGCCAGCCCTGTGGCGGAGGCGGGCTCGACCGCGGTGGCCAGCGTCGCGGTCAGCCGCGGGAGGTCGGCACCCCCGGCGGCCTTGAGGCGGCGCGACAGGGCGGTGTCGGAGAGCGGCGACATGCGGGCCACGGCGTCGGCCACCTCGACGAGGGCCGGCGGCCGCGGGCCGACGTGGTGCGGGCGCACGTTGCCGCCGAGGTCGACGCCCCACGCGCGGAAGGCGTAGTCGCGGCCGTACCGCAGCCGGGGAAGGGTGCCCGGTGCGTACTCGTGGGTGAAGGCGAAGGGGTGCGGCTCCTTCCCGGTGGGGTCGGTGGAGGTCGGCTCGGCCGTCTCCTCGATGTGGGTGCCGCCGCCGGGCGCGTCCGAGTACACGGGCGTGACCCGCTTGCCGGGCCGGGGCACCGACAGGCTCCAGCCCTCCCAGCCGAACATCGCCTCGTGGACGTGCACGGCCCCGCCCTCGACGCCGCGAGTCTCGGTCGCGCTCGTCCCCTGGATGAACCCCTCCCCGGGGTCGTCGCGGTACACCTCCTCGCCCGACACGAGGAGCGTCGAGCGTCGGGAGTGCAACGAGTGCCACACCCGGGAGACGCTGTCCCACACCTCGACCCGCATGCCACGCGTGACGTCCTGGGTGTGCAGCAGCGGCATGTCCTGCGGCGGCGTCGGAGCCTCGAGCGCGGACTGGTAGCCCTCCTGCCGATCGAGCTGGTCCTGGCTGCGCCCGGCCTGCTGGCGCCGGGTCAGCGTGAAGCCGGTGGCCCGCAGCGCCGGCGACGCGGCATCCACCGGCATCTCCTGCAGCTGGGTGAGCGCCAGCCGCGGGATGGTCGTGAGGAAACGCTCGGCCTTGATGGCGGAGCCGTCCGGGTCGACGTCGACCACGTCGAAGACGTCGGTGTCGCCGAGGACCAGCGCACCGTCGGACCAGATGGCCGGGTCGTCGGGGTTGGGCTGCGACACGAAGGAGCCGTCGCGCAGGGCCCGCACGGCGAGCCGGGGTGAGCGGCAGGCTTCCTCGCCTCCACGCGTCCGGGCGACCGCCGCGAGCCACCGGCTGCGACGGAGGCGCACAGGATCCGAGCGCACCGGCAGCAGCAGCCCGAGCCGGCGGAGGAACGCCGGGTGGTCGCCGGCCGAGCCCACGCGCTCGTGGAACTCGGGCGTCGGCGGCTCCAGCGGCTCGACCTTGGCGGGCGGGTCGGCCAGCACCTGGTGCTCGGCCTGGCTCTCGGGGCGCTCGTAGAACCGGCGCGCGTAGTGCAGCGCCTCGAGGACCGTGCCGACCGAGTCGGCGGGGTCGGTGGGCATCGAGCCGGCGGCCGGGGTCGTCCACGCCCCGCGTGGCCCACGCCGCATCCGCTCGTCGAGGTAGTCGGTGAGCTTCGACTCGTCGTAGGTCGGCCAGCGCCTGCCGCGGTCGCCGTGCGTCCCGCGGCCGCCGTAGGTGATGGCGTGCGCCTCGTTGGCCATCCCCACGACGCCCTGGAGCAGCGGGTGGGCGCTCGGGGGGACCGGCGTCACGGGGTCGGCGGCGAGCGTCGACAGGTGGACGGCCTTGGCGATGTCGGCGCAGTCCTTCGCGGCGAAGGTGCGCCAGTCGCGAGCCTGCCACTCGGGCACGTGGTTGGCCCGCACCGGGACGTCGTCGCCGAACGCCCTCTCCCACAGCGTGAGGTCGACGCCGGAGAGGTCGACGGAAGCCGCGAACTCGCCGGACTGGTCGACGAGGGTGACCTCGACGCCTGCCGCGAGGACCCCGGCCCAGTCGCGGAACAGGTCGAACTCGCCGAGGACGGCGTCCGCGTGGTCGGGTCGCAGGGTGGGTGCGACGAAGACGGTAACGTGGGCTGGGGCGTCGTCGGCGACGGACACCGGCAGCGCGACGGCGGTGAACCACTCGGCGTTCATGCCGGGACCTCCTCGGTGGCGAAGGCGAGCAGGTAGTCGTCCCAGGCGGGCGCACTGCCGTCGTCCTCCATGACGACCTCCCTTAGGCTCGGGTCGCCGTTGGAGCCGGCCAGCTGGCGTTCGGCCTCGATGCTCACGCTCGCCGAGAAGCAGAGGACCTCGACCTCGACGGTGATCCGCGCGCGGCCGATCATCTTCCCCGTGTCGAAGCTGTAGACGAGCTCCATGTAGAGCTCGATCGACGCGGAGATCAGACCGAGCACGTCGACCTCGCCCCGCAGCCGGAAGTAGCCTGTGAGAGAACCCTTCTCGCCCTCGAGCCGGATGTAGATGCCGATGGCCGCGGAGATCGACCCGGACGCCACGCCGAAGTCGACGGCGAGGTAGGCGCCGGCCTCCAGCCCGAGCTCGAGCACCTCGAGACCCTTGGGGGAGAGGCGGATGAGGAACCATCCACCCCCGCCGAGGAAGACGACGGACAGCACGAACGGACGCTCGCGGGTGCAGAAGTTGAACCCGAAGCTGATCGTCTCGCCGAGGAACGGCACCTTGACGTCGGCCCCGAGCGACATGTTCGACAGGTTGAAGACGCCGACGGCGAGGTTCGGGAGGGTCAGTGAGAAGCCCGCGGTCAGCCCGGCCGGCGTGACCTCGACGCTCGGCGGGTCGGAGAAGCCGTCGAGCGGGATGAGGTCCTTGATGGTCTCGACGAAGGACAGGAAGCCGCCGAAGACGATGTCGCCCATGACGACGTCGACCTCGGCCTTGCCCGACGTCCCGCCGTGGAAGGCCAACCGCTCGAACGGGATCGTCACGAGCGGCTCGGACGCGAAGAGGATGAGCGAGAAGTTCCGCAGCTCGGCGAGCACCTCGACGCTCGGCGGCCCGGAGGCCCGCAGCGTGCCGGCGAGGGCGATGACGAGCGAGTCCTCCTCGAGCTTGACGAGCGGGGCGCTGCCCTTCGGCCACGACGACAGCTTCGGACCCCACTCGTAGCGGAAGCTGATCTCCTTGCGCTCGGGGTCGATGCCCTGGAGCACGGCGAGGACGTCGCCGAGCAGGTCGGCCGACGCGGCGAGGCGGTCGAGGGCGTCGGCGGCCTGGGTGAGCCGGTTGCGGGCGAAGAGCGGCAGCGGCGCGCGGACGAGGGCGCGGGCCGCGCCTGAGGCGGTGGTCAGCCGGTCCTTCAGGCCGTTCGGGGCCGCGAGGGCGGCGTCGACGTCACCGGACCCGAGACCGGCGAGGGCCGCGGGCAGCCCACCGACGAAGGCCAGGAGGTCGGCGAAGGCGGTCGCGAGGTCCTCGGCGTCGTCGAGCAGCGCCTGCGCGTCGGCGAGGGCCGCACCGCCGGCCGCTTGTACTCGGTCGCGCACTGCCGCAGCCTGGTTCGCGGCGTCCTGTGCCGTGGCGACGGCCCGCTGGACCTCGCTCTCGATGGCCGAGAACGTGTCGAGGGCCTCGGTAACCAGGGCCGGTGCCTCGGCGAGCGGCCCGTCGTCGGGCAGCAGGTCGAGCAGCTCGACGAGCCCGAAGAGCTTCGGCAGGGCGTCGCCGAGGAAGGCGGCAGGGTCGAACGACCCGCTCGCCACCGACGCGAGGTCGCCCACGGGGCCGCGGCTCTGCGAGAGGCCGGCGACGGTGAGGTTCGGCTGGACGAAGCCGCCCGCCTGGTCGGACCCGACGTCCCCGGGGTTCCCGCCGAACCCGATGCGCGGCAGGTCCTGGGGGACGTCGCGCGCGGTCGTCGCGCCGGTGGTGCCGAGGTCGTCCTCGTACTCCGCGGCGGTGTCCATCCCGGGCAGCAGCGTCGAGGCCCACACCCGCCCGGCGTTGCCCGGCGTGAACCCCTTGGCGCGGTACTCGGGGAAGTACGTGACGCGGGTGGCGCCCGTGCCGGCGACGGCCTGCGCCGCGGGCAGGACGACGTCGGCGGTCGACATCCGGGGCGTGCTACCACCCTGGCGGGCCGCGCCGAGCATCCGGAGGGAGCGGGTCTCGAGTCGCGAGTCGCCCTCCTCACCGGCCGGGGCGAAGGCGACGTGCTGACCACCGAGGTCGATGACGCGGCGCGAGTCCTCGCGGTAGCCCTTCTCGAGGGCCTTGAGGTCGGCGGAGGCCTTGACGTGCTCGGCGACCCAGACGAGCGGGACGGGGACGGTGCCGGGGCGGCCGTCGCGGTCGACGGTGTCGACCTTCCAGACGAAGGTCTGGCCGCCGACACGCGGCCAGAACGCCTGCGAGGAGGTGAGACCGGGGACCGGGTCGTCGCCGGGCGGGTCGAGCGCCGGCGTGGCGCCGGGGGAGAGCCGCGAGCTCGTGAACGGGAACCCGAACACCGGCGTGTGGTCACGGTGGGGGTCGATGACGACGAGGAACTGGCGCTGGACGAGGCCGGCGCGCGGGTCGTCCTGGGGCCGGATGCTGCGCTGCGTCAGCTTGACCCGCACGGTCGGCTGGCCGAGCGGGAAGAGGTAGCCGGGGTAGACGACCCGCACGTACTGGTCGCGGCCGGCCGTCGCGATGTGGTCCCACGCGAGGACCGAGGCGATGCCCTCGACCGAGTAGGGCTTGGTGTCCCAGTGGCCGTGCAGGTCGAGCCACGCGCCGAGGGCGGTGAGCCACAGCTTGTCCGCGCCGACCGGGACCGGGTCGATGCGCGAGCGGCCCGCGCCCGGCCAGACCTCCGCGGTCTGGCGGACGAGGCGGTGGCGGTCGGCCTGGTCGAGCGACCCGAGGAACGGCCGGGTCGGGGTGACCGTGCTCGAGATGGTGTCGGGGCCGAGCGGCTTGGTGTCGGCGTCGTCGGCGAACGGGTCGCGCCACACCGAGGTCGGGTGGTCGTCGCGGTCGCGGGCCCAGACGGCGCGGACGACCCGGGACTCCCTGTCCTGCGGGCGTCCCGGGCGCAGGAGGTCCTCGGGCGTGCGGTGGCCGGTGTCGAGCCGGGTGTGCCAGAGCTCGACGTTGCCGGGGGCGTCCTCGGCCGGCACCGGCTCGGCGGCGTGCACCCAGTGGCCCTCGCTCGTCGGGGAGACCTGCAGCCGGAAGGGCGCCTCGATGGCGGTCTCGTCGCCGGTCGCCCGGCGGCTGTAGGTGCCCCGTCGGAAGACGGTGCCGAGGTCCCGGCGGCCGACGAGGCCGACGAGCCGGCCGTCGACCGCGGCGATGTCGATCCCCCGCCCCAGGCGGACGGAGTGGGTGCGGGCGTAGTCGGAGACGAGCCGCTCGTTGGCTGCGAGCGCGGCCAGGCCCCGCACGGTGCCGGCGTCGGGGACGACGGTGCCGGCGCTGCCGCGGCGGGTGATGAGGACGTCGTCGCCCCTGAGGACCGCGAAGAGGCCATTGAGCAGCGGGACCTCGAGGAACGGGTCGAGGAAGACCTTGCCGGAGGGCAGCTGGTAGGGCGGGGGGCGCTTGCCCGGCGCGGCTCCACGGGGGTGCAGGACGGCCTCGAGCCAGGGGAGGGCGCCGAGGATGCCGGCGCTCGTCCAGTCGATGCGTCCGCCCTCGGGGAGCGCGAAGACGAGGCGGCTGCCGCGGGCCGGCCGGTACTGCGCCGGCTCGTGGGCCGGCAGGACGACCTGCGGGACGGGCTCGGTCGACGTCTCGTCGGGGTGCATCGGGTCGACCTGGGGCGCGGAGGCCGCCTCGTAGGACGCCTCCTCGTGACCGTGCTGGAAGGGGAGGTCGACGACGAGGGTGGCGGCCGGTCTGGCGACGAGCACGGAGTGGGCGCCCTTGGCCCGGGGGTTCTTCGGCGGCTCGAGCGTGGCGCCGCGGACGGTGACGGTGAGGGCGACGAGGTCGCCGGGGCGGATGACGTCGACGACGAGGTCGTCCTCGCCGGCGCGGTGGTCGTAGGGGTGCAGCTTGCCGGCGTCGGGGAGGCCCGGGACGCTCCGATCGCTCATCGGTGGCTCCGTGTCCGCGATCCGGCATCGGGGTCACCGGCCGGATCGCGGAGCCGACGACCTGTACCCGAGGAGCCCGGACGGCGCCGGGTGATTCGCCGGCCATAGAGCCCCGGCCCGCGCGTGGAGACGTCCGAACCTACTGCGGCGCTCCGGTCGGCGGGAATGGCCCGACCGGGCCATTGCCGGCGCCCGCGCGCGTGCCCGCGAGGGGGTCGGCCGGGTGCGAAGGGGGTGTGTGTGGAGTGCTCTCGGTTGCTTCAGCATGTGACTCAACCGAGAGCACTCGAACACCCCACCTCGCCCCGCGCTGTCCCGAACTTCCTCGTTCCCCGGACACCAGGACGGCATCCGGCTACGGTCACGCCGCGGGGTGGACGCGACGGGAGGGACGGATGGGGGAGTCGGGGGGCAGCGCCGAGCGGATGGCGCAGCTGCTCGCGGCCCGCGGTGACGACTCCGCGGCCGCGTGGGCGGCCGGTGCCGAGGGCGAACGCCGGGTGGCGGCCGCCCTCGCGACGCTGCCGGCGGACTACCTCGTCCTCCACGACCGACTGCTCATGCCAGGGGTCACCGAGTCGAACCTCGACCACCTCGTCGTCGGCCCGACCGGCATCCTCCTCGTCGACGCCAAGAACTGGAGCGGGCAGGTCACCGAGTACGGCGGAACCCTCTTCCAGCACTACTGGTCGGCGACCGGTGAGCGCACGCACCGCCCTCGCACCCGCGAGCTCGCCCGGGTGGAGTGGATGGCCGGGGTCGTCGCAGGTCGCCTGCGGCACGGCGTGACCCAAGCCATCTGCCTGGTCGGCCGCGACGCGCGGCGCTTCGGTGAACCGCGCGTCGTCCGCGGTGTGTGGATCGTCCCGCTGCCCCACCTCGCCCGGTGGGTCACCGGCCTGCGCCGCGCCCCGGAGGCCGAGCTCCAGGCGCTCAAGGTGCAGGTGCGGACAGAGTTCCCGTCGACGACGACCGACCCCCTTCTGCTCGCCGCCATCGGTCGCGACCTCGGCGCGAGCCGATCTGCCCCCCACCGACGACCGCCGACTCGACGGCCCGTGACCACCGCTCGACGGCCCGTGACCACCGCTCCGCCACCCACCCGCCGCCAGCTCGGTGATGCCCGTCGCGCGGCCGAACGCAGGCGTCGGCACCGCCGCCTGCGCCGTCGGGCGGCCGCCCTCGTCCTGCTGGCCTCGGCATGGCTGTCGGTGTCGTCCGGCGCCTGGGAGGACTGGGCGCGCACCGCCGGCGCGCAGTGGGGGCAGCACGTCGCACCGCAGCCGTCACCGACCGCGGAGCTCACCCGAACCTCCTCGACGACGGCTCCGCCGGGCTGACGACTCGTCCCCCGGCTAGCTCCCGTCGTCGGGGTCGGCACCGTCCTCGGGCTCGTCCTCGCCCTCCGGCGCCGCGCGCGCCGCCTTCACCCCGGCGGCGATCGAGTGCCACAGGTGCCCCGGCCCGAGGTCGTCGAGCAGGCCGGCCCGCCGGAGCACCCGGCGGACCTCACCGAACACCCGCACGAGGTGGACGTCGACGCCGTGCCGCCGCAGCACGTGGACGAGGTGGGTGAGCCGGTCGCTCGTCGTCGAGTCCATCTGGTTCGTCGCCTCGAGGTCGAGCACGACGGCGCGCAGCCCACCCTCCGCGGCCCGGGCCAGGGCGACCCGTTCGACCTGGGCGAGCACGGTCGAGGCGTTGGCCCAGAACAACGGGCCGCTCGGCCGGAGGACGAGGACGCCGCGGTACGTGCGCCGGGTCGGGTCCGACCTCAGCGACCCCCACGCCGCCTTCTCCGTCGCGACCCGGCCCATCTCGTCGACGTCGACCTGCACCGACCGGTAGACGAGCCCGAGCACCGACTGGGCCACCGCGAGGAGCAGCCCGCCCAGCGGCCCGAGGGCCAGCACCCCGCCGAGCGCCACGAGCGCCGCGACCGCGTCGTTGCGCCGCAGCCGCGCGTACCGGGTGAACTCCCGCGGGCGCACCAGGCCCCACACCGCGTGGACGACGATCGCCGACAGGACGGTGCGCGGCAGCTCGGCCAGCGCCCCGGTGGCCGCGACGAGCACGGCGAGGGTCACGACGGCCGAGGTGATGCCGCTCAGCTGCGTGTGCGCGCCGGCGCTCGCGTTGGCGGCCGTCTTCGACAGCGACCCGCCGACGCCCATCCCCCCGAACAGCCCGGAGGCGAGGTCGGCGGCGCCGTGGGCGACGAGCTCGCGGTCGTCGGTGCGCGCATCGACCTCCTCGGCCGAGAAGGTGCGCACCGCGGCCAGCCCCTCGGCGATGCCGACCGCTGCGATGGCCAGCGCCCCGGTGACGACCCCGCCGAGCAGCCGCACGTCGACGAGCGGCAGCGACGGCACGGGCAGCCCGCCCGGCACCGCGCCCACGACGAGGACGCTGTGCTCGGCGAGCGAGGCGCGGGACGACAGGACGATGCCGGCGACGAGCACGACGAGCGACCACGGCACGCGGGGGAGCAGCCGCTGCCCCCCGAAGAGCACGACGAGCGCCCCCGCGCCGACCGACAGCGTCAACCCGTCGAAGTCCGCCACCCCGCCGACCAGGGTGAGCAGGCGCTCGGCGAGGTTGCCGGCGGGCGATGGCAACCCGGCCAGGGCCGGCAGCTCCCCGACGACGATGAGCACGACGAGCCCCGCGACGAACCCGGTGACGATCGGCTGGCTGAGGAACTGCGCCACCCAGCCGAGCCGCAGCAGGCCTGCGACGACGAGCACGACCCCGGCGGTGAGGGCCAGCGCCGAGGTGAGCCGCACGGCGAGCTCGGGGTCGCCACCGGCCAGGGCCCGCACGATGGACCCCGACAGCACCGACACCGTCGAGACCGGTCCGACGAACAGCACCCGCGAGGTGCCGAAGAGCGCGTAGGCGAGCAGGGCCGGCGGCAGCGTGTACAGACCGACCTGCACGGGCACTCCCGCGACCGCGGCGTACCCGAGGGCCTGGGGCACTGCGAGGGCCGCGACGAGCAGGCCGGCGAGCAGGTCGCCGGGCAGCTGGCGGCGGGGGTAGTGGCGCAGCGTCCGGACGTTCTCCGGCACCACGGCCCACGGCACCTGCACGAGGCCAGTGTGCCGCGTCGGGCGCACCCGGCGACAGGGGTCCGCCGCGTCGCGGCACACCCCGCGGGAGCGGGCGATCGGGTGTCCGGACACCGCCCGTCGACCGTTCGGACGAGGGGGACAACGGTGTCGGTAAAGGCCGTTGCCGACCTTCGTAAAGGGTTGGTCAAGTCACCCGTGAGCGCCGTTGCGCGTCACTAACTTCCGTAGTGCAGCAGGGAGGAGCCGGAGGAGTCAGGTGAGCATCACGGTCGACACCGCAACGAGTGTCAGCATTCGCGTTTCGAGCCCCGCGTTCCGGGCGACGTTCACGCCCCGGGTCGCGTCGTCGGGCGCCCAGCTCGCGGCGGTCGAGCGGACGCCCCGACTGACCTCCGACCACGCGTCGGCGGCCAAGGCGGCGCTCGCGGAGTCCATCCTCGACGCCGAGGACGCCCTCACCTCCGTGCACCGTTCCTGGTTCGCGCCGGCCCAGCGCCCGAGCGCCCCGGCCCCCGAGCGGATCGACGAGTCGACGATCCGCACCCGGCACGCCGAGGCCGCCGTCCGCGGGGTCCCGTGGTTCGACATGGCGAACCGTCGTCGCGCCGCGAAGGTCGCCCAGCGCCGCGCCCTCACCGACATCGGCGCCGCCCGCCGGGCCGCCGAGGAGCGCGTGCAGGCCGAGGAGCACCGCATCGACCAGTGGTGGAGCGCCCTGTGCGCCAACGACCCCCGCACGGTCACCGAGTACGTCAACGGCGTCTTCGCCGCCGACCGCGGGTCGCGCGCCACGGCGCTCGGCACGCACGGCGCGTGCGTCGAGGTCGCGGTCGTCGTCTCCGGCGAGCACGTGCTGCCGGCCGAGGAGGTGCGCCTCGCCGCGGACGGGTCGCTGACCATCCGCCGCGCGTCGGTCGCCCACCGGGCCCGGCTCTACCGCCAGCACGTCGCGGCCGTCGTCGTCGCCACCGCCCGCCGCGCCCTCGCCGCGTCGCCCGGCGCGGACTCGGTCAAGGTGCACGCCCTGCGCGCCACCTGCTCGGGCCCGTGGGACGACCTCAACCTCCTCGCGGTCGCCGAGCTGACCCGCGACGACATCCTGCGCGCCGACTTCGCGATGGACGCCGTCTCGCTGCTCGAGCGCTTCGGGCGGGGGGTGCGCCTCGGCGCCGAGGGCGTCGACAGCCCGGTGATGATCCCGCTGGCGCTCGACACCGTGCCCGGGCTGGCCGAGCGCCTCGAAGAGGTCTGCGCCGTTCGCCACCGCGCCTCCGCGTAGCCGCGATGCGGTTCACCGCGCCGCCGACCTGGCCACCCATGCCGGAGGGGTGGTTCCCCGACCCCGGCTGGACCCCGGAGCCGGACTGGCCCGCCGCGCCGCGCGGATGGAGCTTCTGGCGCAACGACTACGGCGTGGCCGTCCCCGGGCCCGCCGGCTTCTACGGCAGCAAGCCGCAGCTGCTGACCGGGCACGGCATCATGCTCGCGCTCGCCACCGGCCTCCTGGGCCTGTACGTCGGCGCGGGTGGGGGCGCGGACGCGCGGGCCCAGGACCCCGTGCCCGTGCGGACCGTCGTGTCGGTGCCCGCGACGGCGCCGACCGACCCGGCATCGGGGGCGGGCACCACCGTCTCCCCGTCGTCGAAGTAGCCGCGTCGGGGCGCACCCCGGCCACCGTCGGCGCGGGGTCCCGGCCTACGGTGGCGGGATGGACTTCCGATACCTCGGCAACAGCGGTCTCAAGATCTCCGAGATCACCTACGGCAACTGGCTGACCCACGGCTCGCAGGTCGAGAACGACGCGGCCACCGCCTGCGTGCGGGCCGCGCTCGACGCGGGCATCAGCACCTTCGACACGGCGGACGTGTACGCCAACACCCGGGCCGAGTCGGTGCTCGGCGAGGCCCTCGTCAGCGAGCGGCGCGAGAGCCTCGAGATCTTCACGAAGGTCTACTGGCCCACCGGACCGGGCGGGAAGAACGACACCGGCCTGTCCCGCAAGCACATCATGGAGTCCATCCACGGCTCGCTCGGCCGGCTGCGCACCGACTACGTCGACCTCTACCAGGCGCACCGCTACGACACCGAGACCCCGCTCGAGGAGACGATGCAGGCCTTCGCCGACGTCGTCCGGCAGGGCAAGGCGCTCTACATCGGGGTGTCCGAGTGGACCGCCGACCAGATCCGCGCCGGGCACGCGCTCGCGAAGGACCTCGGCATCCAGCTGATCTCGAGCCAGCCGCAGTACTCGATGCTCTGGCGCGTCATCGAGGACGAGGTCGTGCCGGCGTGCGAGGAGCTCGGCGTCAGCCAGATCGTCTGGAGCCCCATCGCGCAGGGCATCCTCACCGGCAAGTACAAGCCGGGCGAGGCCCCCCCGGCCGGGTCGCGCGCCACCGACGACAAGGGGGGCGCCGACATGATCAAGCGGTTCATGGACGACGACCTCCTCGCGCGGGTGCAAAAGCTGCAGCCGATCGCCGACGAGGCGGGCCTGACGATGGCGCAGCTGGCCATCGCCTGGGTCCTGCAGAACGACAACGTGGCGGCGGCGCTCGTCGGCGCCTCGCGCCCCGAGCAGGTCGAGAGCAACGTCAAGGCCGCCGGGGTGAAGCTCGAGGCGTCGGCGATGACGGCCATCGACGAGGCCCTCGGCGACGTCGTCGTCCGCGACCCCGCGCAGACCGCCGCCAACGCCCCGAAGGGTCGCGTGGCCTGACGTCAGGTGCGGGCGAGCAGCTCGCGCAACGAGATCGGTGCGCGGCCGGTGACCCGCTCGACGTCGCCGGTGACGACGTCGAGTTCCCCGGCGCGCACCGCCGTGTACGTCGACACCCAGGCGTCGAGCTGCCACGGTGGAGCGCCGTAGCCCGCGCGGGACGCGTACGCCTCCTCGACCGTCTCGTCGTGGAAGGTGGCGGGTCGTCCGGTGATCTCGGCGATCGTGGCCGCGATCTCGGTGAACGACAACGCTTCCGGGCCCGTGAGGTCGTAGGTCAGGTTCCGGTGGGCGTCGGGGTCGAGGAGCGCGGCAACGGCCGTGCGGGCGACGTCCTCGCGCGCGACGGCGCCGAGCCGGCCGTCCCCGGCGGGCCCGCGCACGACGCCGTCCTCGCCGACCATGAGCGGCAGGAAGTCGAGGTAGAGGCTGTCACGCAGGAAGGTGTGCGACAGCCCGGCGTCGCGGACGAGGCCCTCCGTCGCCCAGTGGTCGCGGCCGAGGGTGAAGGTGCAGTCGGCCGCGGCACCGAGGAACGAGGTGTAGACGACGTGCCCGACTCCGGCCGCCGAGGCCGCCTCGACGGCCGAGCGGTGCTCGGCCATCCTGTCGGCGGACTCCGAGGCCGAGACGAGGAGGAGGACGTCGACCCCCTCGAGCGCGGCGCGCATCGCGTCCGCGTCGCCGTAGGTCGCCGCGACCACCTCGGCGCCGGGCAGCTGCGGGGCGCGCGACGGGTCGCGCACGACGAGTCGTTGCGGCACACCGCGGTCGGCGAGGTCGCGGGCGACCATCCCGCCGACCGCGCCGGTCGCTCCCGTGACGGCGATGCGGGGGGTGCTCGTGGTCATCGGGCCATCCTCCTCCTCGGTCGGGTCAGGCCGCGCGGGTTGCCGCGACGGCGTCGGCGAGGGCGTGCGCCATCGTCGTCGGGGGGCGGCCGATGAGGCGCTCGAGGTCGCCGCTCGTCACCTCCAGCGCGCCGCGCGCGATGCCGCGGTCGGAGTCGGCGAGCACGGCGGCGTACGGGCGCGGGAGGCCGGCGTCGGCGAGGGCGTCGGTGAGGTCGGCCTCGGACAGGTCGCGGTAGGCGACGTCGGTGCCGGTGGCCTCCGTGACGGCGGCCGCCAGCTCGGCGAGCGTGAAGGCGCTGCTGCCGCCCAGCTCGTGGACCGTGCCGCCGGTGGTGGCGGGGTCGAGGAGGACGGCTGCGGCGGCGTCGGCGTAGTCGGCGCGGGTGGCGGCGCTGACGCGTCCGTCCCCGGCGGCGCCGAGGATCGCACCGTGCTCGAGCCAGGTCGGCAGCTGCGGGAGGTAGTTCTCGAGGTACCAGGAGTTGCGGAGGAAGACCCACGGCAGGCCGGAGTCGCGGATGACCTGCTCGGTCGCCAGGTGCTCGGCGGCCAGCTGCATGCCGGAGGTGTCGGCCTGCGGGATGCTCGTGTACGCGAGGAGGTCGACGCCGGCGTCCTTCGCGGCCTCGACGGCGTTGGTGTGCTGGGGAAGGCGCTGGCCGATCTCGTTGCCGGAGACCAGGAGCACGCGGTCGGCGCCGGCGAACGCCGCGCGCAGCGACTCGGGGTCGGTGTAGTCGGAGGCGACGGTGCGGACGCCACGTGCTGCGAGGTCGGCGACCTTCGCGAGGTCGCGACCGGTGGCGACGACCTGGGCGGGGTCGGCGCCGCGACGCAGCAGCGCCTCGACGACGAGGTGGCCGAGGTGGCCGGTGGCTCCGGTGACGACGATGGTCATGGTGGTTCCTCTCGGGGGTGTCCGGGGTGGTCGGTGTGTCCGTGCGGGGCAACCGCGCAGGCGGGGTGGTGCTTCCCGAGAGGTAGTACGCACTTTTGGGTAAGGTACTGACGTGACGGTGAGTGACGAGGTCAGCGCGGTGCGGCAGGCGTTTCCCGACGGGATCTTCCCGGCGGCCTGCCCGAGTCGGGTGGTCATCGACCACGTGACGAGCAAGTGGGGCTTGCTCGTCCTCCTGTCGCTCACCGACGGGCCGCAGCGGTGGAGCGAGCTGCGGCGGCGGGCGGAGGGGGTCAGCGAGAAGATGCTCGCGCAGACGCTGCGGACGCTCGAGGCCGACGGGTTCGTGCACCGCGAGGCCTTCCCGGTCATCCCGCCGCGCGTCGAGTACAGCCTCACGCCGCTCGGGGAGGAGCTGGGTGCCCACCTCGTGCCGCTCATGGGATGGGTGGCCCGTCACGCCGACGCGGTGGTGGCCGGGCGCGCCTGACGCGCCGGACGCGGTGGTGCGTGGCCGGTCGGTGTCACCGGCGGGCGTCGGTGGCCGCCTGTGGACAACCCCGGTGGCGGATGTGGGGGTTTTGGCTACCTTGGGGCGTGCAGGGTCGCCGAGGGGGTGGCCCGGGAGAGGGACGCGTGGCGGGCACGGTGCGGTGGGCGGTGGTGGCGATGCTCGCCGCCGGGGTGCTGGCGGGGTGCGACTCCGCCGACGACCCGGTCGTCACGTCCACGCCGTCGGCGTCGAGCTCGTCGGCCAGCCCGACGCCCAGTCCGTCGCCGTCACCGTCGGTCACGGAGTCGGGTCCGCAGATCCCCGCCGCTGCGCGTGAGCAGACCGACGCCGGCGCCGAAGCTTTCGTGAAGTTCTACATGGAGCAGTTCAACGTGGCATGGACGAAGCCGGAGGCAGGACTAGTCGCAAAGTTCAGCGCCAAGGACTGTAAGTTCTGCGCGACCGTCGAGACGCAGGCCAAGTGGTTAGTCGACAACAAGCAGCGGTACGACAAGGCGCCGGTCACACTGCTTGACATCCAGGCCATTTCCGGGGCACCGGAGGGCCAGATCTACCTCACGGGGACCCTGCGTCAGAACCAGACGCGCATCCTCGACGAGTCCGGGGCTGTCACCCGCACTGACCCTGAGAAGACGCTGCCCAGGAACATCGGCCTGAAGTGGCAAGAGGGCGTGTGGCTCATGTTCGCGGTGGAGAGGACATCGTGAAGCGGCTGCTCGTGACCGTGCTTCTGCTCTGGCTGGCAGGAACCGTTGCCGCGCACGCCGACCCCACCGAGCCACCACCCGTCGACGTCGACTCGACAGCCACCGACAGCGGAACAGACCTCTCCTTCGTCTCGGCCAGCACACTCCGAGCCTGGGACACGCAGCGACTCAGCCGTGCCGATACCGGGCCGTGGTTCCAGTACGCAAGCGTCTCACCGTGCAACGGCTATCCAGGTCGAGCCGGGTCAGATGAGCTTTGTGGGCGCGCGGCCATCATGTGCATCGCGCCCCCTGGAGATGGCCCGGCTGTCGCGATCTACTCGCGGCAGACGACCAAGGCGGGCGCCCCCGTTGATGGTGCCGATGGACAATGGCGTGCCCGAGGCGTGACGTGCTTTCCCGAACTGGTTCCCGGGGCAACGAACGTGCTGACGATGGCGATGATTCGAGATGCATTTCACCACACCGACTTCACGGTGCCGACGGTGAACATCCAGCCCGAGGGGGACGTCACGCTGGTCAACCTCCCGACGTTCTTCCAGGTCACCTTCCCCGACTCCGGCTTCGGCCCCGACGAGGTCGACCACCCGGACCCCGCCCGCCTGCTGGGCCACCGCATCGAGGTGCGTCCACGGCTGAAGTCGGTGACCTACCACCTGGGCGAGCGGACCATCGGGCCGACCACCGACCTCGGCGGCCCGTACCCGAGCGGCACCGTCGTGCAGACCTACACGCAGCCCGGGAAGCAGCAGGTGCGGGTCGACATCGTCTACACCGGACAGTTCCGGGTGGGCGGCAGCGGCTGGATCGACATCCCCGGCGAGGTCGACCTCCAGGGCACCCCGGTCACCCTGACCATCCGCGAGGCGAAGTCCCGGCTCTACACCAGCTGACGCCGTCAGGCCGAGTGCGACCGGCCGGGGCCGCCACCGACCGGAGAAACCGGTGCCATCACCCCGGATTCTTCGGACGCCGGCGGCGTGCACCCGCGACGCGGACGGGGTTGTCGGCGTCGGACGCGGCAACAACCCCGTCCGAGACCGACAACCGCGCCCGCGGCGGACGCACGAGCCGCGCGTCAGGCGAAGAGCTTGGCCGCCGTCACGAGCGTCTGCCACACGCCGTAGGCCAGCAGCAGGAGCACGACCCCCCACGACAGGTACACCCGCACCGACCCACCGCGGGCCACCGACCCCTCGGACTCGCCCTCGGCGAAGTCGGCCGCCGCAGCCGCCGCCGCGCCCTCGGGCTCGTGGAAGCGCGCGTCCACCGGCTTGACGAGCAGGTTCGCGACGAAGCCCACCGCCAGCACCCCGACCATCGTGAACAACGCCGGCCGGTAGTCGGCCGCGGTCAGCTTGCCGGGCGTACCGGCGGCGTCGAGGAAGCCGTTGATGATGAGCGGCCCGGCGACCCCGGCCGCCGACCACGCCGTGAGCAGCCGGCCGTGGATGGCGCCGACCTGGAAGGTGCCGAACAGGTCGCGCAGGTAGGCCGGCACGGTGGCGAAGCCGCCACCGTAGAAGCTGATGATGATCGCCGCGACGAGCACGAAGATCGCCGTCGCCGTCGAACCGGCAAGCGCGAGAAGCAGGTAGAGCACGATGCCCACGCCGAGGTAGACCATATAGATCGGCTTGCGCCCGATCTTGTCCGACGTCGACGACCACACGAACCGACCGGCCATGTTGAAGAGCGACAGCAGCCCGACGAACCCACCGGCCGCCGCGACCGCCACCGACGACTTGCCGTCGGAGCCGCGGAAGAAGTCCTGGATCATCGGTGCCGCCTGCTCGAGGATGCCGATGCCCGCAGTCACGTTGCAGAAGAGGACGATCCACAGCATCCAGAACTGCGGCGTCTTGATGGCGTTGGCCGCCGAGACGCTGCGGTCCGTGATCAGCTCGCTCTTGTCCGAGAGCGTCGACGGGTCGAAGCCGGCCGGGGTCCAGCCGGGCGCCGGCACGCGGACGTTCGTCACGCCGATCATCATGATGAGGAAGTAGATGACGCCGAGGCTGACGAAGAGCATCGTCAGGGCGTGGCCGTTGGCGAGCGAGGACGCGACCGACGGGTCGTACTCGGGGTCGTAGAACTTCAGCAGCTGGCGCGAGAGGGGCGAGGCGACCATCGCCCCACCGCCGAAGCCCATGATGGCCAGGCCGGTCGCGAGACCCGGACGGTCCGGGAACCACTTGATGAGCGTCGACACGGGCGAGATGTAGCCGATGCCCAGGCCGATGCCGCCGATGACTCCGTACCCGAGGTAGACGAGCCACAGCTGCGTCGTCGCCATGCCGATCGCCCCGACGAAGAAGCCGAGGGCCCACGCGCACGCCGCCGTGAACATCGCCTTGCGCGGCCCGACCCGGTCGACCCACGTCCCGAGCACCGCGGCCGAGAGCCCGAGCATGACGATGGCGATCGAGAAGACGATGCCGACCGCCGTCAGCGAGCTGTCGAAGTGGGCGACCATCGAGGTCTTGTAGACGCTCGTCGCGTAGGCCTGCCCGATGCAGAGGTGGATGGCGAGCGCGGCCGGCGGGATGAGCCACCGGTTGTAGCTCTGCGGGGCCACCGTGTGGTGGCGGTCGAGGAGGGACAGCAGGCCTCCGGCCGGTGCCCTCTGCTCGTCGGTGGTGGCGGCCATGCCCTTCCCCTTCCGTCGTCCCGGCGCTCCGTTGCGCCTCGGGTGCGCGTCTCCCGGCAGGCACCTCGACCGAGGGTAGGCACGCTCCGCGCCGATCGGACCGATAGCGACGGACGACTTCGGTGGTTGTCGGTGCCTCGTCCACAGGCGCGGGCCGGGACGTCGTCGTCCACAGGCATGGCCGCGTGCACGGTGTGCCGCGGACGCCGTGTCGGTCCCCGTGCCTAGGGTTGTCGCACAGGGTGACCGGCAGGTCGCCCGTCCCGGTGGCGGCACGGCGAGGAGGTGCGTGGCGTGGAGGTGCAGCAGGCCCTGGCGATGGGGCGGCGCCTGATGCGCGAGCACGGCCTCGACGGCTGGACCCTCGTCGCCGACCGTGCCAAGACCCGGGCCGGGGTGTGCCGGTTCGCCCGTCGGCAGATCGGCATCAGCGGGCCGCTCACGGCGCTGCACTCCGAGGAGGACGTCCGCGACACCGTGCTCCACGAGATCGCGCACGCGCTCGTCGGTCCCGAGCACGGGCACGACGCGGTGTGGCGCGCCACGGCCGTCCGCATCGGCTGCACGGGGGAGCGGTGCGTCCCCGCCGACGCGCCGCGGGTCCCGGGCGACTGGGTGGGACGCTGCCCGGCCGGTCACGAGCGCACGCGGCACCGGGCGCCCACCCGGCTGATGTCGTGCGGGCGCTGCTCGCGCCGCTTCGACACCGCGCACCTGTTCACCTGGAGCTTCCGGGGAGGGCCGGCCACCCTGCCGCCCTCGTACGCTGCCGAGCTCGCGGAGGTGCGGCGGGCCGCGGTCCCGGTCACCGCCGTCGAGCCGCCCGGGCTCGGCGACCTCGTCGAGGTGGCGATGGGTCCGTGGGCGGGGATGACCGGCGAGGTCGAGCTCGTCGGGTCGGTGCGCTGCCAGGTGCGGGTCGACGACGAGCTGGTCAGCCTGCCGATCGAGGCCGTCCGCCCGGCGCCATCCGCCGCGGTGGGGACGTCGGCGGATGGCGCCGCGGTGTCGTCCGGGGCGGGTGATGCCGCCTGAGCGCGACACCACGAGCGCACCGGGTCACGGTCGTCGCGCACCGGGGCTCGGCGGGTGACGCCCCGGAGAACACGCTGGCCGCGGTCCGGCTCGCGCGGGCGCACGGAGCCGACGTCGTCGAGACCGACGTCAAACGCACGCGCGACGGCGTGCTCGTCGTGCTGCACGACGAGTCGCTCGCCCGCACCACCGACGTCCGCGAGCACTTCCCCGACCGGGAGCCGTGGTGGGTCCGAGACCTCACCCTCGAGGAGGTCCGCCGCCTCGACGCCGGGTCGTGGTTCGGTCCGGAGTTCGTGGGTGAGCCGGTGCCCACCCTCGAGGAGTGGGCGGAGGCGGTCGTAGACACGGGGATGCTCGTCGAGGCCAAGGACCCGCAGCTGCACCCCGGCATCGAGCACGACCTCGCCGCCGCGCTGCGCGCCCTGCCCGGACTCGTCGAGGCCCTGACCGCCGGCCGGCTCGTCGTCCAGTCGAGCGACCGCGACTGGCTGAGGGCCTTCCACGACCTCGCGCCCGAGGTCCCGCTCGCCCTCGTCCACCACGGCGTGCCCGACGAGGAGCGGGTCGCCGCCGACAGCACCTGGCTCGACGCCCTCAACCCCGCGCTCGGCAACATCACCCCCGAGCTCGTCTCGCGCGTGCACGACCTCGGGCTGGCCACGAACGTCTGGACGGTCAACGACCCCGACGACGTCGAGCGGGCCCTCGGCTGGGGGGTCGACGGCGTCATCACCGACCACCCGCGCCTAGTCCGGACGGCGCTCGCGGCCCGGGGCTGACCTCCGCCGCCCATCCGGTGAGCACCCTCACCCCGCCCGGACGTGACCGGAGGGGCCCGCGCCCCCGACAATGTCGCTCGTGGACGAGCAGGAGATCGAGGGCAGCAGCCGCGTCGCCGACCCGACGAGCACCGGATTCGCCGACTGGCAGCCGCCCGCCGAGGGCCTCGAGCGCGCCCTCGTGCTCGCCGGCGGCGGCGCGACGGGCATCGCGTGGGAGGCGGGCATCATCCTCGGCCTGCGCGACGAGGGCGTCGACGTGCGCGACGCCGACACGATGATCGGCACGTCCGCGGGCTCGATGGTCGCCGCCCACCTGCGCCTCGGCACCGACGAGGGCGACGCCTTCGCCCGGATCCGCGAGGGAGCCCCGCTCGCCAGCTACGGGCGGCTCGGCGCCGCCGACGCCGGGCGGTACGTGCGCGCCCAGGTCGCCCGCACCCGCGACCCCCGCGAGGGACGGGCCCTCGTCTCGCGGGCCGCGCTCTCGGCCGCGACCCCCACCGAGGAGGAGTGGCTCGACACCGTCGGGCTCGGCCTCATCGGCCGGCAGTGGCCGCACGGCCGACTCCTCGTCACGGCGGTCGACGCCGAGACCGGCACCTCCGTCGTCTTCGACGGCAGCGGCGAGGTCCCGCTCGAGCGGGCCGTCGCGGCCAGCTGCGCGGTGCCCGGTGTCTTCCCCGCGGTCGAGGTGGCCGGCCGCCGGTACGTCGACGGCGGCCTGCGGAGCATCGCCAACGCCGACCTCGCGGCCGGCCACCGCCGAATCCTCGTCCTCTCGCCCTACCCGGTCGGGCCGCACCTGCGCGACCTGCCCCGGATGCAGCTGCGCGCCCTGCGCCCGCAGAGCCGCACCCACCTCGTCGTCCCCGACGCCAAGGACCTCTGGGCCATGGGCGCGAACCCGCTCGACATGACGCGGGGAGCGGCCACCTTCGAGGCCGCCCGGGCCCACGGCCGGCGCATCGCCCCGCGGGTCGCGGAGGTGTGGACCGGCGACTGACCCGCGCGCGGACGTATCAGGACCGACCCCTCGCGCCTCCCCTCGGGAGACGGCTCCCCTCCGCCGTCCCCGCCCACCCCGGGAGGCCCGCCGTGTCCACCTTCCGCTCGCTGCCGCTGCTGTCGGTCCCCGAGTCCTGGCCGCTGCCGCTCGTCGCCCTGCTCGCCATGGGCGCGCTCGCCGGGCTCGACCTGCTCGGCGCCGTCGCCGCCAAGGAGTGGGCCGAGCGGGGGAGCGGCGTCGCGCTCGCCGGCGGCGTCACCTCGTTCGTCGTCCTCTTCTGGGTCTACGCCTCGTCGCTGCGCTACGCCGAGCTGGCCGTCGTGACGATGGGCTGGATCGTCCTGCTCCAGGTCGGCATCCTCCTCATCGACCGGCTGCACTACGAGACGACGCTGCCCACCGGCAAGCTGGTCGCCGTCGTCATCGCGCTCGCGGCCCAGGGCTACCTCCTGCTCGGACCGTCCGGCTCCTGACCCCCGGGCCTCCCACGCCGCGGCCCACCCGCTGGGTAGGGTCGCGGGCAGAAGGAGGCCCGAGGATGCCCGACCCGACCGTGCTCGACACCGGCGCCCACATCGCCCTCACCGAGCGCTACGCCGCCCACAACTACCACCCGCTGCCGGTGGTGCTCGAGCACGGGGAGGGGGCCTGGGTCACCGACGTCGAGGGACGGCGCTACCTCGACTGCCTCGCCGGCTACTCGGCGCTGAACTTCGGCCACGGCCATCCACGGCTGCTGGCCCGGGCCCACGCCCAGCTCGACCGGCTGACCCTCACGAGCCGGGCCTTCCTCAACGACCAGCTCGGCCCGTTCGCCGAGTCGCTCTGCCGGCTCACCGGCAAGGAGATGGTCCTGCCGATGAACACCGGCGCCGAGGCCGTCGAGACCGCCATCAAGGTCGCCCGCAAGTGGGGGTACCGGGTCAAGGGCGTGCCCGAGGGCGAGGCGAGCATCGTCGTCATGGAGGGCAACTTCCACGGACGCACCACGACGATCGTCAGCTTCTCCGACGACAAGGTCGCGCGCGACGAGTACGGGCCCTACACACCGGGATTCCGCACCGTCACCTACGGCGACGCCGACGCGCTGCGCCGCGCGGTCGACGACACGACGGTCGCCGTGCTCCTCGAGCCGGTCCAGGGCGAGGGCGGTGTCGTCATCCCGCCCGAGGGCTACCTCCGCGAGGTCCGGGCCATCTGCGACGAGGCCGGTGCCCTGATGGTCGCCGACGAGATCCAGTCCGGGCTCGCCCGCACCGGGCGCACCTTCGCCTGCGACCACGAGGACGTCGTGCCCGACGTCTACGTCCTCGGCAAGGCGCTCGGCGGTGGCCTCTACCCGGTCTCCGCGATCGCCGCCGACCAGGCCGTGCTCGGCGTCATCAGCCCGGGCTCCCACGGCTCGACGTTCGGCGGCAACCCGCTCGCCGCCGCCATCGGCCACGAGGTCGTCGCGATGCTCGAGGAGGGCACCTTCCAGGCCGACGCCGCGCGTCTCGGCCGGGTGCTCGAGGAAGGCCTGCGCCCGCTCGTCGGCGCCGGGCTCGACGCGATCCGCGTCCGCGGGCTGTGGGCCGGGCTCGACGTCTCGCCCGGTGGCCCGACCGGTCGCGAGCTCTGCGAACGTCTTCTCGCGCGCGGCGTCCTCGCCAAGGACACGCACGGCTCGACCATCCGGCTCGCCCCACCGCTCGTCGTCACCGACGACGAGGTCGGCCGGCTCGTCGACGCCGTCGCCGCCTCGATCGGCTGACGCCGGGGGCTCAGCCGGCGATGTCGGCGGTCGCCGCCCGGGCCGCGTTCTGCGCGATGGCCTCGACGATCTCGCCGCGGCGGGCCCGCGGGAGGTCGTGCCCCATGTCGGGGAACATCAGCAGCCGCGACCCCGGCACGGCCCGGGCCGTCGCGATGCCGCCGCTCGGCGCGACGAGGCGGTCGGCGAGGCCGTGGACGACGAGGGTGGGGACCGCCACGCGCCGCAGCGCCGGCGTCCGGTCCGGGCTGTCGAGGATGGCGAGCAGCTGGCGCACGGTGCCGATGGGGCTGACGCTGCGCCGCACCGCGGTCCGCACCATCTCGGTCATCTCGGTCTCGTCGAAGAGCGGTCCGGCGATGAGCCGCCAGCCCTCCACGCCGAGCCGGACGGCCTCCTGCTCGTCGGTGGGGCGGGCCTGGGTGAGCGAGAGGGCCATCGTCGGCAGGAGCTTCGGGTGGACGCCGCCGTGCCGCCGGGACCCCGTGTTCGACATGATCGAGGTGAGGCTGAGGACCCGCTCGGGGTGGTCGATGGTCAGCTGCTGGGCGATCATCCCGCCCATCGAGGCGCCGACGACGTGGGCCGCGGGGACGTCGAGGTGGTCGAGCAGGGCGCGGGCGTCCTCGGCCATGTCCGAGAGCAGGTAGTCGGCGCCCCCCGAGCCGGGTCGGAGGAAGGAGCGGACGACGGCCGAGCGGGCCGGGGGCGGGGCGTCGGTGAAGCTCGACAGCCCGACGTCGCGGTTGTCGTGCCGGATGACGCGGAACCCGCGCTCGACGAGCCCCTCGACGAGGTCGGCCGGCCAGCCGACGAGCTGGGTGCCGAGGCCCATGACGAGGAGCAGCGGCACGCCGTCGTCCGGTCCGTCGACCTCGTAGGCGATCTCCACGTCACCGAGCTGCACCGTTGCCATGGAGGCAGTCTGGCACCCCTCCCTCGGCGGCGCCGCCACCGCGCACGAGGTGCTCGTCGGCCGCGTCTAGCATGGCGAGGTGATCGCGTGGCTGACGTACGTCGTCGTGGGGCTCTCGGTGCTCCTGTGCCTCGCCGCGGTCTGGTACGCGGTCCGCGACCGGCTCATCGACGATCGCCTGCTCGTCGTCGCCGGCCTCCTCGAGCTCGCCCTAGTGGTCCTGCTCGTCACCGGTCTCGTCGGGCTGGGGCACATCACCGACTCCGCCGAGCGCGCGACCTTCGTCGCCTACCTCGTCAGCCTGCCCGTCATCCCGCCCGGCACCGCGTTCCTCGCGATCAAGGAGAAGTCGCGCTGGGCCATGGGGTCGATCGCGGTGGGGGCCTTCGCCGTCGGCGTCATGAGCGCCCGCCTGCTCCAGATCTGGATGTCCTATGCCTGAGCCCCGCCCCACCCCGTCGTCCCCGGCGGACCGGCGCGCCCTCGGTGGCCCCGGGGTCCTGCTCGTCGTCGTCTACGGGGTCCTCGCCCTGGCCGCCACGGGTCGCTCGGTCCTCCAGATCGGCGAGTACTTCTCGAGGGCACCGCTCGCCTACGTGCTGTCAGCGGTCGCCGCCGTCGTCTACGTCCTCGCGACGTGGTGCCTCGCGCGCGGCGGACCCTGGGTGCGGGTCGGCATCGTCGCGTGCGCGGTCGAGCTCGTCGGGGTCGTCGTCGTCGGGCTCGCCTCGCTGCTCGTGCCGTCGGCCTTCCCGGACAAGACGGTGTGGTCGCACTTCGGGCAGGGCTACGGCTTCGTCCCGCTCGTCCTGCCGGTGCTCGGCCTCCTGTGGTTCCGCCGGGTCGAGCGGGCCGCGGCCGGGGCGACGGTGGAGACCACCGCCCCGACCGCGGACTGACCGACCCCGGGGCTCAGCCCCCGGCGCGCTCGAGGAGGAGCACCGGGATGAGCCGGTCGGTCTTCTCCTGGTACTCCGCGTAGGGCGGGTAGGCGGCGACGCACCGCTCCCACCACTGCTCCCGCTCCTCGCCGGTGATCTCGCGGGCCACGGCCGTCCACGACTCGGTGCCGTCCTGGAGGGTGATGGTCGGGTCGGCCTGCAGGTTGCCGTACCAGACCGGATGCTCGGGCGCGCCGCCCTTGCTGGCGACCGCCGCGTAGGTGCCGTCGTGCTCGACGCGCATCAGCGGCACCTTGCGCGTCGCGCCGGTCTTCCGGCCGCGCATCGTCAGCATGACGACCGGTCGGTCCATGACCTGCACCGAGCGGGTGTCGCCGGTGGCCTCGATCTTCTCGACCTGGTCGCGGACCCAGCCGGTGGGGGAGGGGATGTAGTTCTCGCTCATGCCACGGTCCAACTCACTTGTCGCTCGAGGTCTTCCACAGGTTGATGCCGGCGTCGCGCGCGTGCTTGTCGATCGTGGCCAGCTCGTCCTTGGTGAAGCGCAGCTTCTTCACCGCGTCGAGGCTGTCGTCGAGCTGCGCGACCGAGCTCGCGCCGATGAGCACCGAGGTGACGCGCGGGTCGCGCAGCGCCCAGGCGAGGGCCATCTGCGCGAGGGACTGGTTGCGCTGCTTGGCCATCCGGTCGAGGGCGCGCACGTGCTTGAGCGCGGAGTCGGTGAGGAGCGCCGGGTCCAGCGACTTCCCCTGTGCCGCACGCGAACCCTCGGGAATGCCCTTGAGGTACTTGTTGGTCAGCATGCCCTGGGCGAGCGGTGAGAAGGCGATGCACCCGACGCCGGTCTCGCCGAGCGCGTCGAGCAGCCCCTCCTCCTCGATCCACCGGTTGAGCATCGAGTAGGACGGCTGGTGGATGAGCAGCGGTGTGCCCATCGAGCGGAGGATGTCGACGGCCTCGCGGGTGCGCTGCGAGGAGTACGACGAGATGCCGACGTACAGCGCCTTGCCGGCGCGCACGAGGGAGTCGAGGGCCCCGCAGGTCTCCTCCAGCGGGGTCGTCTCGTCGAAGCGGTGGCTGTAGAAGATGTCGAAGTAGTCGAGCCCGGTGCGCTGCAGCGACTGGTCGGCCGAGGCGGTGACGTACTTCCGCGAGCCGCCGCCCTGCCCGTAGGGGCCGGGCCACATGTCGTAGCCGGCCTTGGAGCTGATGACGAGCTCGTCGCGGTAGGGGCGGAAGTCGCGGGCGAAGAGCGTGCCGAAGTTCCGCTCGGCCGAGCCGTAGGGCGGGCCGTAGTTGTTCGCGAGGTCGAAGTGCGTGACACCGCGGTCGAAGGCGCGGCGGAGGATGGCCTGCTGGCGCTCCAGCGGCACGTCGTCGCCGAAGTTGTGCCAGAGGCCCAGCGAGATGGCGGGCAGGTCGAGGCCGGAGCGGCCGACCCGGCGGTAGGGCATCCCGGCGCGGTAGCGGTTCGCGGCGGCCTTGTACTCGTCGGCGTGGAAGGTCATGGCGCCATCCTGCCGCGTTCGCGGGCTGAGACGGGTCCGGGGTGGGGGCTGACCTCGCCGGGGGCGGGTGCGTATCCTGAGCGCAGGTCATGAGTGCCAGCGCCAAGCCCCGGCTCGCTGGCCGGCAACCCTCCTCCGCGGTGGGGTGCCCCGGGTGAGGACCTGGCGCACGGCACCCGCCGTGCGCAAGCGCGGGAGACCCCACCGGTACCCCCGCCGAGCACACGTCCGCGTGCGCCCGGCCTCTGCGTCGGACGCACCACACGCGAGGAGCGACCATGTCCGACCCGTCCCAGTGGGGCTTCGAGACCCGCCAGGTGCACGCCGGCCAGACGCCCGACAGCGCCACCGGCGCCCGGGCCCTGCCGATCTACCAGACGACGTCCTACGTCTTCAACGACACCGCGCACGCCGAGAACCTGTTCGCGCTCAGGGAGTTCGGCAACATCTACACGCGCATCATGAACCCGACGCAGGACGCGGTCGAGCAGCGCATCGCGGCGCTCGAGGGCGGCGTCGGGGCGCTGCTCGTCTCGTCCGGGCAGGCCGCGACGACGCTCGGGCTGCTCAACCTCGCCGAGGCCGGCGACCACATCGTCTCCAGCGCCGCGCTCTACGGCGGCACGGTGAACCTGCTGAAGTTCACCTTCAGGAAGCTCGGGGTCGACGTCACCTTCGTCGAGGACCACACCGACCTCGACGCCTGGCGGGCCGCGGTGCGCCCGAACACCAAGGCCTTCTTCGGCGAGACGATCGCCAACCCGAAGGCCGAGGTGCTCGACATCGAGGGGGTCGCCTCGGTGGCCCACGAGGTGGGGGTGCCGCTCGTCGTCGACAACACCATCGCGACGCCGTACCTCATCCGGCCCCTGGAGTGGGGCGCCGACGTCGTCATCCACTCGGCGACGAAGTACCTCGGCGGGCACGGGACGTCGATCGCCGGCGTCATCGTCGACGGCGGGCGCTTCGACTTCGCGGCCGACCCGGAGCGGTGGCCGAACTACAACACCCCCGACGAGAGCTACCACGGGCTGCGCTACGGCCCGGACCTCGGCGTCGGCAGCCCGTTCGGCGCCAACCTGTCCTACGTCCTCAAGGCGCGCGTCCAGCTGCTCCGCGACATCGGGGCCGCGATCAGCCCGTTCAACGCCTTCCTCATCGCGCAGGGCCTCGAGACGCTCAGCCTGCGCGTCGAGCGGCACGTGGCCAACGCCCGCGCGGTCGCGGCGTACCTGGAGGCGCACCCGCAGGTCGAGTCGGTGCGCTGGGCCTCGCTCGACGGCAGCCCGGGCAAGGCGCTCGCCGACAAGTACGCGCCCGGTGGGGCCGGGGCGGTGCTGGCCTTCGAGATCGCCGGGGGCATCGAGGCCGGGCGGCGGTTCGTCGAGGGGCTGTCGCTGCACAGCCACGTCGCCAACATCGGCGACGTGCGCTCGCTGGCCATCCACCCGGCGTCGACCACCCACAGCCAGGGTGGCGACGAGGACCGCGCCGCGGCCGGTGTCACGCCGGGGCTCGTGCGCCTCGCCGTCGGCATCGAGACCGTCGAGGACATCCTCGCCGACCTCGACGCCGGGTTCGCCGCGGCGCAGGGGCCCGGTGGGGCGGGCGACACCTCGCCCGAGCTCGTCGGCTCGTCGGCCTGAGAGGACCGACCGGGACGCCCTCGCCGGGCCCGGCTGACCTCCGCCGGGCTCCCTGTGGATAACCCGCAGGGCGCTCCGGCGGATCGGCCTAGCGTGGCCGGATGACGTCGTTCCGGGTCGATGCGCGGACCGTCCTCGAGGTGGGGGCGGCCCTCGTCGACCTCGCCGACGGCCTCGCGGCGATGGGTGACCCGCAGGCCGACCGGTGGGCGCTCGGGCCCGGGCGCAGCGGCCCGGCCGTCGAGGAGCTGCTCGGCGGGTGGCGGCACGCCCGGCTGCAGCTGGCCGCGTCGCTCGCCGAGCTCGGGGTGGCGGCGGCGGAGGCCGGTGGGGCCTACCTCGACACCGAGGCCGGGGTCTCGCGGGCCCTCGACGGGGGGTCGTCGTGGTGACCCGGATGCTCCTCGAGCCGGTCCCGGGGTCGGCGGCCGGCGTCCTCGCGGTGGCCGACGCGGTCGGCTCCACCGGTCGCCGGCTCGCGGCGACGGCCGCGACCCTCGGTCGGATGCGCGACGGCGCGGTGTGGGACGGCCCGGCCGGCGAGGCGTTCGGTGCCCGCATCGGGGCCGCACCCGGGGTCCTCGACGCCGCCGCCCGGCGCTTCCTCGGGGCGGTGGCGCCCCTCCGCGCCCACGCCGGGGTCCTCGAGGAGCAGCAGGCCGTGGCGCAGCGGGCCGTGCTCGTGCACCGCGAGGCCTGGGAGGTGTACGACCACCTCGAGACCCGGGCCGTCACCCTCCTCGACTCCGGGCTCGACGAGTCGGCGCAGGCGCTGCTCGTCGTGCGGCAGGCCCAGCAGGAGGAGGTCGCGTCGGCCGGCCGGGCCGAGGCCGCGCACGCCGGGGCGCTCGAGGCCCTCCGGGCGTCCGACGCGCGGTGCGCCGCGGTCCTCGAGGCCCTCGCCCGCGACGGCATCGGCGACCCGGTGGTCTACCGGGGCCTGCGGCTGGCGAGCGAGGTGGGTCACGGCGCCGGGTACCTCGCGATGACCCCCGTCAAGGTCTGTCGTCCGCTCGCGGTCGCGGGGACGGTCGGCGAGGGCGTGGGCACCGTGGCCGATGGCGTGCTCCTCGTGGGCTACGGGGAGGGCAGCTGGACCGACGTCGGCATCGGCGCCGCGACCACGGCGCTCGGTGCGAGTGGGGAGAGCCTCAGGCTCGCGTCGAAGTCCGGTGCGACGGTCCTCCCGAACGGCGCGGTCGTGGCGCGCTCGCTCACCGTCGAGGAACGGTTGCGGCAGGGGGTCGTCGCGATGGCCCGCGCCCGGGTGGCGGCGGCCGCCGAGCGCTTCGGGCGGCCGGTCGCGCACGCCCCCGAGCGGCTGGCCGCGAGCCGCTGGGCGGCCCCGGTGCAGGGCACGGGGGTCCGGAACGCCGTCCGGCGGGCGGTGCGCCACCGGCTGCACCGGGTGGACACCGAGCTCCAGCTGGTGACGGCCGGAGGGCGGACCACCGAGCGGATGTACGCCGGAGGGGTCGCGCTCGAGGCCGCCTCGAAGGTGCTGCCGCGGGTGGTCCCCGAGGCCCCGCGTCCCGAGCCCGCGTCACCGGTCAGCCTGCCGGGCGGCGACGGGCCGGGAACTCGGAGGAGCTCGTGGTGAGCGCGACCTATCCTGTCGGACATGCCCGTCCGCCCCCTCGACGCGATCGACGCGGCGGAGCTGCACTACCCGGAGCACCTGCCGGTCGTCGAGCGGCGTGACGACATCCTCGCCGCGATCCGCGACCACCAGGTCGTCGTCATCGCGGGGGAGACCGGGTCGGGGAAGACCACCCAGCTGCCCAAGATGTGCCTCGAGCTGGGGCGCGGGGTGGCCGGCCAGGTCGGGCACACCCAGCCCCGGCGCATCGCGGCGCGGTCGGTCGCCGAGCGGATCGCCGAGGAGGTGCAGGACGAGCTCGGCGGGCTCGTCGGCTACCAGGTGCGCTTCTCCGACCACAGCAGCGACCGCACCCGGGTCAAGGTGATGACCGACGGCATCCTGCTTAACGAGATGCAGCGCGACCGCGAGCTGCGGCGCTACGACACGATCATCATCGACGAGGCGCACGAGCGGTCGCTGAACATCGACTTCATCCTCGGCTACCTCAAGCAGCTCGTGCCCCGCCGCCCGGACCTCAAGGTCGTCATCACCTCGGCGACCATCGACCCCGACCGCTTCGCCCGACACTTCGCCACCGACGAGCGCGGCGAGGTGGTGCGCGAGGTGCCGGTGCTCGAGGTGTCGGGGCGCACCTTCCCCGTCGAGGTCCGCTACCGGCCGCTCGTCGAGCTCGACCCCGACGGCAAGCACGTCGTCGGGGAGCGCGACCAGGTCACCGGCGTCGTCGAGGCGGTCGAGGAGCTCTGGACCGAGGCCCCGCCGAGCCCGGACGCCACCGACATCCTCGTCTTCTTCTCCGGCGAGCGGGAGATCCGCGACGCCGCCGAGGCGCTCACGGCCCGCAAGCTGCCCGGTACCGAGGTCCTGCCGCTCTTCGCGCGGCTCTCGGCCGCGGAGCAGCACCGGGTCTTCCGCCGCTCCGGCGGCCGGCGCATCGTCCTCGCGACCAACGTCGCCGAGACCTCGCTCACCGTGCCCGGCATCGGCTACGTCGTCGACACCGGCACCGCGCGCATCTCTCGGTACAGCCAGCGCACCAAGGTCCAGCGGCTGCCCATCGAGCCGGTCAGCCGGGCCAGCGCGGCCCAGCGTGCCGGCCGCTGCGGCCGCGTCGCACCCGGCGTCTGCATCCGGCTGTACTCGGAGGAGGACCACGAGGCCCGCGACGAGTTCACCGAGCCCGAGATCCAGCGCACCTCGCTCGCCTCGGTCATCCTCCAGATGACCTCGCTCGGGCTCGGCGACGTCACCCGCTTCCCGTTCGTCGACCCGCCGGACGCCCGCCAGGTGGCCGACGGCGTGCGGCTCCTCGAGGAGCTCGGGGCCTTCTCCACCGACGAGCGCGGACCGGGTCGGCACCGGGGGCGGGAGCGCCGGCTGACCCGCACCGGGCGCACGCTCGCCCGGATGCCGCTCGACCCGCGGCTCGGCCGGATGGTCGTGGAGGCCGGCCGGCTCGGGTGCATGCGCGAGGTGCTCGTGCTCGTCGCGGCACTGTCCATCCAGGACCCCCGAGAGCGACCCGTCGACAAGGAGGCCCAGGCCGACCAGCAGCACGCCCGCTTCACGGACGAGCGTTCCGACTTCGCCGCCCTCCTCAACCTCTGGACGTACCTCAAGAGGCAGCAGAAGGAGCTGTCGCACAGCGCGTTCCGACGGATGTGCAAGAACGAGTACCTGCACTACCTGCGCATCCGCGAGTGGCAGGACCTGCACGCCCAGCTGCGCCGGGCCGCGAAGCAGGCCCGCCTCGACCCCGACACGGCGACGGCCGCGCGCGACGCCGACCCCGACTGGGACACGATCCACCGGGCCCTGCTCGCCGGCCTCCTGTCCCACGTCGGGGTCCGCGACGAGGTGAAGCGGGAGTACCTCGGCGCCCGCGGGGCACGGTTCGGCATCGCCCCCGGGTCGACCCTCTTCCGCCGGCGGCCGGAGTTCGTCATGGCCGCCGAGCTCGTCGAGACCTCCCGGCTCTGGGCCCGGACGGTCGCGACCATCGAGCCCGAGTGGGCCGAGGCGGCCGGGGCGCACGTCGTCGCCCGGACCCTCAGCGAGCCGCGGTGGAGCCGCAGCGCGGGGGCCGCCGTGGCGACCGAGCGGGTCACCCTCTACGGGGTGCCGCTCGTCACCGACCGCACCGTCCAGTACGCCCGCACCGACCCCGATGCGGCCCGCGAGATCTTCGTCCGGTCGGCGCTCGTCGAGGGCGACTGGGACCCGCAGCACCGGTTCTGGAAGGACAACCTGCGCACGCTCGAACGGGTCGCCGAGCTCGAGGAGCGGGCCCGGCGGCGCGACATCGTCGTCGACGACGACGTGCTGTTCGCGTTCTACGACAAGCGGATCCCGGCCGACGTCCTCACCGAGCGGCACTTCGACCGCTGGTGGCGCGGTGAGCGACGGCGCACGCCCGACCTGCTCACCCTCACCGAGGACGACCTCACGACCGCGAGCGGCGAGGCGGTCTCGGCCGACGACTACCCGCGCTCGTGGCACCAGGGCGACCTCGACCTCGACGTGACGTACCAGTTCGCCCCGGGTCAGGCCGCCGACGGCGTCACGGTGCACGTCCCCGTCGCCGTCCTCAACCGGCTCACTCCCGACGGCTTCGACTGGCAGGTGCCGGGTCTGCGCGAGGAGCTCGCCGTCGCCCTGCTGCGCTCGCTGCCCAAGGCCACCCGGCGCCACTTCGTCCCGGCGCCCGACCACGCCGTCGCGGCCCTGCGCGAGGCCGACCCCGGCCGCGGTCCCATCACGGCCGAGCTCGCCCGGGTCCTGTTCGCCCGCACCGGTGTCCGTGTCGAGCCGTCGGAGTTCGACTGGTCACGGGTGCCCGACCACCTGCGCGTCACCTTCTCCGTCGAGCGGCCGGGGCGGCGGGGCCCGCAGGTCGTCGCGGCGGGGAAGGACCTCGAGGCGCTGCGCGAGCGGGCCGGGGGAGCGGTGCGCGAGGGCGTGTCGCGCGCCGGGGCCTCGCTCGAGCGCTCCGGGCTCACGGCGTGGACGGTCGGCACGGTGCCCGAGACCTTCGAGGGTCGCGCCGGCGGGCAGATGGTCCTCGGGTACCCCGCCCTCGTCGACGAGGGCACCACCGTGGCGCTGCGCGTGCTCCCGGACGCCGGGTCCGCCGCGGCGGCCCACCGGGCCGGCGTGCGACGCCTCCTGCTGCTCAACACCACCGCGCCGTGGAAGCGGGTGCTGGCCCGGCTCACCAACACCCAGAAGCTGGCGCTCGCCGACAACCCGCACGGGTCGGTGCCCGCGCTGCTCCAGGACTGCCTCGACGCCGCCGTCGACGACCTCGTCGGCGAGCACGTGCGTGGCCCGGTCCGGACGCCCGAGGCGTTCGAGGCCGCCCTCGCCGCCGTCCGGGCGCACGCCGCTGCCCGGGTCCTGCGCGTCGTCGAGGCGGTCGAGCGGGTGCTCGTGCTGGCGGCCGGGGTCCGGCGGACCCTCGACACGCTCGCCGGCGGTGCGGCCGCCCGCGCGACCTCCGCCGCCCGCGCCGACGTGCGCGCGCAGCTCGACGGGCTCGTGCGGCCGGGGTTCGTCGCCGCCACCGGGGTCCCGCGCCTCGCCGACCTCGAGCGCTACCTGCGCGCCATGCAGCACCGCCTCGAGCGGGCCGCGACCAACGCCCGCGAGCCCGTGCTCCAGGAGCAGGTCGACGCCGTCGAGACCGCCTACGCCGACCTCCTCGAGGCGCTGCCCCCCACGCGGCGGGCCGCGCCCGAGGTCACCGACATCGGCTGGATGGTCGAGGAGCTGCGCGTCAGCCTCTTCGCCCAGACCCTCGGGACCAAGGGGTCGGTGTCGGAGAAGCGCGTGCGCCGGGCCATCGCCGAGGTCGCCAGGGCCTGACGGAGCCGGGACGGACGAGCGGGTCCGCCCGGGAATCCGGGGTGCGGCCGGGACGTTCACCCCCTACGAGCACCAGCGTGAAAGGCTTGTCCCGTGCAGAACCCCTCAGACCTCTACCGCCTCGAGACCGACGTCGACGCCTCGCGTCCCGGCGTGCTCCTCGTGCTGCTCGGGGGTTTCGTCGACGCCGGGCAGATCCAGGAGACCCTCGGCAGCCACCTCCTCGAGACCGGCGACCCCGAGGTCGTCGCGTCCTTCGACGTCGACCAGCTCCTCGACTACCGCGGCCGTCGTCCGGCGATGGTCTTCGACACCAGCCGCTGGGTCGAGTACGACGACCCGGCGATGCTCCTGCACCGGCTCACCGACCGCGACGGGCAGACGTACTACCTGCTCACCGGTCCCGAGCCCGACTACCAGTGGGAGCGCACCGTCGAGGCGGTCCGCGAGCTCGCCGACCGGCTGGGCGTCACGCTCGTCGTCTCGGCGCACGGCATCCCGATGGGCGTCCCGCACACCCGTCCCGTGGGCATGACGGCGCACGCCACCGACGACACCCTCATCGGCGAGGCCCGCTCGCCGTTCGGGCGCGTGCAGGTCCCGGCCTCGATCGGCGCACTCCTCGAGCTGCGGCTCGGCGAGCTCGGCCGGCAGGCCCTCGGCTTCGCCGTCCACGTTCCCCACTACCTCGCCACCGCCGAGTGGGCCGAGGGGTCGCTCGCCGCGCTCAACGCGGTCACCGACGCCACCGGCCTCAACCTGCCGAACGACGAGCTCGTCGAGCGGGCCCGGGTCAACCAGCAGGCGATCGCCGCCGAGGTCGCGAACAGCGACGAGGCGCGCCAGGTCATCACCGCCCTCGAGCAGCAGTACGACGCCTTCGTCGAGGGTCAGGAGCGGCCGAGCCTGCTCGCCACCGAGACCTCGCAGATCCCGTCGGCCGACGAGCTCGGGGCCGAGTTCGAGACCTTCCTGCGCTCGGTGTCCGACGACGAGGACGACCCGCAGGCCTGAACCCCCCGCGGGGTCAGTCCTTGGCCTCGGACCAGCGCCGCACCACCGACGTGTCGGCGACGAACCGCACCGGCGCCCCGCCGGACCAGCGGCGCGCCGCCGCCTCGAGCGAGCCGTCGACCCGCCGGACCGCCTCGGCGGCCGCCTCCTCCGGCACGTGGACCAGCAGCTCGTCGTGCAAGCACAGGACGACGGAGGCGCCGAGCTCGCGCACCGACGCCCGAACCGTGGCCGCCCAGGCCTTGAACAGCTCGGCGGCCGAGCCCTGGATGACCGCGTTGCGCGCGAACCGTCCTCGGGCCGCGTCGAGCTGCGGGTCGGTGCCGGGCGGCCGCGCGGCGAGGAAGCGCCCCGTCGGCACGAGCCGCCCGCCGTACGTGCGCAGCGGCTCGCCGCGCCGCCCCGACGCGGCCGCGCGCTCGAGCAGGCCCATCGCGACGGGGTAGGCCGCCTCGAGCCCCTTGAGCGCCTCGCCGGCCGCCCCGCTGCGCTGGCCGTACATCGCCGCGAGGACGGCGATCTTCGCGACCGCGCGGTCCGAGCCCAGCCGCTGCGCGACCGGCGCGTAGAGGTCGTCGGCGCGGGTGGCGGCGGCGAACGCGGTGTCGCCGCTGACGACCGCGAGGACCCGCGGCTCGACCTGCCCGAGGTCGGCCCGGACGAGGACGTGGCCCGGATGGGCGGCCACGCCGGGGCGCAGGGCCGCCGGGAGGTTGTGCAGGCCGTTCTCGGCGGTCATCCGTCCGGCCGCCCCGTCGCAGGCCGTCCACCGGCCGCGCAACCGGTCGTCGGGTCCGACGTGGGCGTCGAGCCAGCGGTACCCGTAGGTCGTGGCGATCCGCTCGTCCCGGCGCCAGGCCAGGAGGGCGTCGACGACCGGATGCACCTCGCGGTACGCCTCGAGGACCCACTTGCGGGTGGTCGGCACGTCGACCCCGACGGCGGCGAGCATCTCCTTGACCTGGGCGGGGTTCCGCAGGTCGGTCGACTCGCGGCCCGGCACGTGGCGCAGGACGGTCTCGTCGCGGGCGCGTCGGGCGGCGGTGGTCTCGACGTCGCCGACGGTTCGCGGCCCGGCGGCCTCGGCCACGAGCTGCTCGGTGCGGGCGCGGTCGAGAGGCAGGCCGTCGCGCTCGAGCTCGAGGCAGAGCAGCGCGGCTGCCGACTCGGACGTCACGGTGCTCGCGAGCCGGGGCGAGACCGCCTCGGCCTGCGCCAGCTGACGGTGGGCGACGGTGAGGGCGGCCTCGGCCCACGCCCCGAGGTGGGCGGGGTCCTCGAGCCAGCGGAGGTGGTCGGCCCGGAGGTGACCGCGCGCGTCGACGAGCACGTCGTCCGGCGGCAGGTCCTCGGCGCCCACGAGGTCGAAGAGGTCGTCACCGGGCGGTGCGGGGACCGAGTCGCGGGCGAGCCCGTGGACCGCGGCCCAGCAGAGCGCGGGGGAGGCCTCGAACCCGCCGTGCAGGAGCCGGTGCGCCTCGGCGACGTCCCAGGCCCGGGCCAGGTGGACGCGGGCCTCGACCAGCGGCCGGGCGGCGTCCCCGGCCGACCACCACACCCAGCGCGGCCGGTGCTCCGCCTCGACCGCCGCCACCTGCTCGGCCACCTCGGCGGCGTGCCCCTGGACGAGGCGGCCGCGGTGCAGGAGCGCGGAACGCACGCCCCCGGTGCCCGCGACGAGCACCGCCACCTCGCCCGACAGCATGGCCGCAGCGTACGGCCGCCCCCCGTCACGCGGTGGTCGGGCACCCCGCCGCAGGTCAGCCGCCGTGCGTGGCAGGATGGTTCGAGCCGGAGCACGAGCGTCGCGACCTGCGCCGCCCCGGCCGACCGGGAGGACACCGTGGGACTGCTCGACCGAGGCCGCGCCAGCAAGGACGCCGTGCAGGACACCCGGACCGCGCTCGAGCGGGCCGGCGACGCCCCGGAGGACGACGGCGTCCTCGGGCGCCAGGCCGTGCGGGTCGTCGACCAGATCCTCGACATCGGCATCGACGGCAAGGGTCCCTTCGACCCGGCCGCCGAGGTCGCCGACAAGGCGCTGCGGGCGAGCGGTGGTGACCGTGAGAAGGCCGTCGCCGCGATCGTCGCCTCGCACACCCGGCTCGCCGGCGCCGAGGGTTTCGTCACCGGCCTCGGCGGGTTCGTCACCCTCCCGATCGCGCTGCCCGCCAACGTCGTCGCGTTCTACGCGCTCGCCACCCGGATGACCGCGGCCATCGCCCGGGTCCGCGGCCACGACATCGACCAGCCGCAGATCCGCGCGGCGGTCCTGCTCACCCTCGTCGGTGCCGACGCCGACGACCTCCTCGAGAAGGCCAAGCTGGCGGCGCCGATGGGCGGCCGGCTGACCAACCTCGCCGCGCAGCGCCTGCCCGGACCCGCCTCGATGGTCGTCAAGAAGGGCGTCTTCTTCAAGCTCGTCGCGAGCACCGGCAAGGGCGTGCTGTCGCGCTTCGGGCGCGGCGTGCCGGTCGTCGGCGGTGTCGTCGGCGCGGGTGTCGACGCCGTGCTGCTCCGCCGGGTGGCCGTCGACGCCAAGCGCGAGTTCCCCGCCGTCTCGGGGGAGATCGGCCCCGCCTGACCCCCGGCGCGGGAACCTCCCGTGCGCCCCGTCCGTCGAGTCAGCGGGAGTCCCCCGCGAGCCAGGAGGAAGAACCGTGGCCAGAGCCCGCACCCTCGCCTACGTCGGAGCGCTCGGCCGGGCCGTGCGCCTCGCCACCCGGGCCGGCGGCCCGTCGCTCGGCGACCGCGCCGTCGCCGTGCCCCGGATGGTCAAGGCGGTGCGCTCGGGGGAGTACACCGGCATCTCGGTCGGCAAGCTCGCGCTCATCGCCGCGGGCACGGCCTACGTCGTCTCGCCCGTCGACCTCCTCCCGGAGGCGGCCCTCGGCGTCTTCGGTCTCGCCGACGACGCGATGGTCCTCGGCTGGGTCGCGACCACCCTCGTCGAGGAGACCGAGAAGTTCCTCGAGTGGGAGACCGCGCAGGGGCGCGGCCCGCAGGCCCCGCCCACCGTGCCCTCCGACGTCGTGCGCTGACCCGGCGCGCGGCCCCGTCGTCCACAGGCGGGCCCGTCCGCGCCGTCGTCCACAGGGCCCGGGCCGGCACTGGTCCTCGTCGCCCGGCGCCCGCACCGTGGGGGGATGAGCGAGACAGTCAGCGTCCACGGCCCCGAGGAGCTCCTCGCGGTCCTGCCCTACCAGCTGGGCTACCACCCGCGGCGCAGCGTCGTCGCGGTCGCCCTCGACGGTCGGCGCGTCCACTTCGTGGCGCGCGTCGACATCCCGCCCGAGCGGCACGTCCCCGACACGGTCGCCGCCCTCGCCGGTCCGCTGCGGCGCGAGGTCCGCGGGCCGGTCCACCTCGTCGGCTACGAGGACGTCGAGGGCGAGTCCACCGCCCTCCTGCTCGCGCTCCTCGAGGACGTCGAGTCCGACGGCGTCGAGGTGGTCGAGGTGCTCGTCGTGCGCGACGGCCGCCGGTACTCACCCACCTGCTCGGGCCCGTGCTGCCCGGAGGGCGGGGTGCCGCTGCCCTCTCCCGAGGCCGTGCCGGCCGTCGCGGCCCTCGTCGCCCTCGGCCGTGCGCCGCTCGCCGACCGGGCGGCGGTCGACCGGGCGGTCCACCCCGACCCGGCGCGGTCGGCCGTCGTCGGGGCCCTGCTCGCCGCCGACGGGCCGGGCGCGTCGCGTCGCCGCGGTCGAGACGGGCTCCGGGCCTGGGCGCAGGTGCTCGGGCGGGACGCGGTCGACCGGGGTGCCCCCGTGCCGGCGCCCGCGGTCGCCGCGGCGGTGGCCGCCCTGCGCGACGTCCACGTCCGCGACGCCCTCATCGGGTGGCTCGCGCCGGGGGTCATCCCCCGGGAGGTCCTCGACCCGATCGTCCTCGCCCGCCTCGAGCGGTGGCTCCCGCGGTGGGGTGGCCTCGGTGCCTGGGAGCCGGGCGGCGCGGGTGCGGGCGACCCGGACGCGGTCCTCGCCCGGCTCCTCGCGCTCTGCCGCGACGTCCCCGACTCGTGTCCGGACGACGCGGCGGCCGTGTGCACCGCCGCCGCCCAGGTGGCGTGGGCGCACGGCGACGGCGCCCTCGCCCGGGCCGCCCTCGACCGGGCGCTCCGGGTCGAACCCGGGTACCGGCTGGCCCGTCTCCTCGCCGCCCTCGTCGAGCGCGGTGTCCGGCCGGTGCGGGCGGCCGACGGTGCGGGCGACCTCGACCGGCGGGCCGGGTAGGCCGTGGGGCGTTCGAGGACCGGACGAGCACCTCCGCGCCGACGAGGTGGCGGGTACCATCGGGGCAGGTCATGAGTCCCAGCGCCAAACCCCGGTTTGCTGGGCGGCAACCCTCCTCGCGGTGGGGTGCCCCGGGTGATGACCCGGCCGCGGCACCCGCCCCGGCAAGCGCGAGTTCCCGAGGAGCCATCTGCGATGACTGCCACCCCGACCCGGTCGACCGGTGCCGTGTGGCGCCCGGGCGACCCCGTCGGTGACCGCCGGTTCGCCACGCTGGGGCCGCTGCCCCTCGAGCGGGGCGGGGTGCTGCCCGACGTCACGCTCGCCTACGAGACGTGGGGAACCCTCTCGCCGTCCGGCGACAACGCCGTCCTCGTCGAGCACGCGCTGACCGGTGACAGCCACGTCGTCGGCGAGGCGGGTCCGGGACACCCGACGTCCGGCTGGTGGCCGGGGCTGGTCGGCCCCGGCGCGCCGCTCGACACCGACCGGTGGTTCGTCGTCGCCGCGAACGTCCTCGGCGGCTGCCAGGGCAGCACCGGCCCGTCGTCCGCGGGCCCCGACGGTCGGCCCTGGGGTGGGCGCTTCCCGTTCGTGACGATCCGCGACCAGGTCGCCGCGGAGGCCGCGCTCGCGGACGCCCTCGGCATCGACCGCTGGGCCCTCGTGCTCGGCGGCTCGATGGGGGGGATGCGCGCCCTCGAGTGGGCGGTGGCCCACCCGGCCCGGGTCGAGCGGGCCCTCGTCCTCGCGTCCACCGCGGCGGCGACGGCCGACCAGGTCGCGTGGTGCCAGCCTCAGCTCCTCGCCATCCGGCACGACCCCGACTTCCGGGACGGCGACTACTACGACACCGGGCGTGCGCCGCTCACCGGGCTCGGCATCGCCCGCCGGATCGCGCACACCACCTACCGGCACGAGGGCGAGCTCGACGACCGGTTCGGGCGCCGACCGCGCGACGGGGAGGACCCGCTCGGCGGTGGCGGCCGCTACGACGTCGAGAGCTACCTCGACCACCACGCGACGAAGCTGGCCCGGCGCTTCGACCCCAACAGCTACCTCGTCCTGTCCGAGGCGATGAACAGCCACGACGTCGGGCGCGACCGCGGCGGGGTGGCCGCGGCGCTGCGGGCCTATCCCGGTCTCCTGCACGTCGTCGGCGTGACGACCGACCGGCTCTACCCGCTGCGGCTGTCCGAGGAGATCGCGCGGGTCCGGCCGGGAACCGGTCTCACGGTGCTCGACTCGCCGCACGGGCACGACGGCTTCCTCGTCGAGACCGACCGGGTGGGACGGGTCGTCGAGCAGGTCCTCGCGGCGACACCGTGAGCTCCGCCGGCCCCGGTCGCCCGCGGGCCGCGGACGCGCCACGCCCCGTGTGATCCGCGAGGTGCTCGCCCCGGAACGGGGGCCCGACTGCGGTACGGTCGAGCGAGACCGAGCACCGCCGAGGAGGACACCGTGACGATCGTCGTTGGCTTCGTCCCGACGAAGGAGGGCCGCGCGGCCCTCGCCCGCGCCGTCGAGGAGGCGAAGGGCCGGCAGAGTCGGCTCGTCGTGATCAACTCGCACCGCGGCAGCCTCGACGACGAGCAGGCCCGGGCCGCCGAGCAGGAGCTCCAGCGCGTCACCGACGAGATGCAGGCCAACGGCACCGAGGTCGAGGTCCGTCAGCTGGTCCGCGGCAACGAGCCCGCCGAGGACCTCATCGCCGTCGCCAACGAGACCTCGGCCGACCTCATCGTCATCGGGCTGCGGCGTCGCACCCCCGTCGGGAAGCTGATCCTGGGCTCCAACGCCCAGCGGATCCTCCTCGACGCGCCGTGCGCCGTGCTCGCCGTCAAGGGCTGAGCCACAGCCGGTTCCGCTCTCCCCGCACCGCGGTGAGCGGCTCACCGACGCACCGGTGGGGAGGCCCCCGGGCCTCCTGATGTGCTCGATCGCGCTGGGAAAAGTTATAATGGTAGGGCGCACCTGGCCGGACGGGGTCGAACCGATCAGCCGGGACGCCACCCCGGACCCTCACCACCGCAAGCCGACGGACCTTCCGTGTCCCCGGCCGGCGGTCATCCGCGACGAAAGGTAGTCGGTGTCGCCTGTGTCCAAGACCCCCGAACCGAGCGCTCTGCCCCCCGAGTTCTCCCACCAGGCCCTGCAGACCCTCGTGCGGCAGGGACGGACCGGAGGCTCGGTCACCGGCGAGCAGGTCGCCGAGGCGCTGCGCGCTGCCGACGTGCGCCCGAGCCGGGGTCGCATCGTGCTCCGCGCCCTCGGCGAGCAGGGGATCGAGGTCCGCCACGACGAGACCACCGGTGTCGCCGCGGCCGCCACGCGCACGGCCAAGAAGGGGTCGGCGACCGCCACCGCGACGAAGGCCCCCGCCAAGAAGGCGGCCACCAAGAGCACGTCGGCGACGAAGAAGGCGGCGGCGCCCGCCGCGAAGAAGGCCGCTGCCGGTGGCACCACCCGCAAGACCGCCTCCGCGGCGGCCGCGCCCGCCCCGAAGAAGGCCGCGCCCGCCAAGACCGCGACCAAGACCGCGGCGAAGAAGACGGCCGCCGGCGCCGGGTCCGACGAGGAGTCGGCCGAGGTCGTCGACCTCGAGGAGCTCGAGGACGTCGCCGACGACGCCGCCGGCACCACGCCCGCCAAGGAGGGCGAGGGCGAGGACAGCGGCTTCGTCATGAGCAACGACGACGAGGACGCCCCCGCCCAGCAGGTCGTCACCGCCGGCGCCACCGCGGACCCGGTCAAGGACTACCTCAAGCAGATCGGCAAGGTCGCCCTCCTCAACGCCGAGCAGGAGGTCGAGCTCGCCAAGCGCATCGAGGCCGGCCTGTTCGCCGAGGAGAAGCTCAACTCCGGTGACAAGCTCGACATGAAGCTCAAGCGCGAGCTGTGGTGGATCGCCCAGGACGGCAAGAAGGCCAAGAACCACCTCCTCGAGGCCAACCTGCGCCTCGTCGTCTCGCTCGCCAAGCGCTACACCGGCCGCGGCATGCTCTTCCTCGACCTCATCCAGGAGGGCAACCTCGGCCTCATCCGCGCGGTCGAGAAGTTCGACTACACCAAGGGCTACAAGTTCTCGACGTACGCCACGTGGTGGATCCGCCAGGCGATCACCCGCGCGATGGCCGACCAGGCCCGCACCATCCGCATCCCGGTGCACATGGTCGAGGTCATCAACAAGCTGGCCCGCGTCCAGCGCCAGATGCTCCAGGACCTGGGCCGCGAGCCCACGCCGGAGGAGCTGGCCAAGGAGCTCGACATGACGCCCGAGAAGGTCGTCGAGGTCCAGAAGTACGGCCGCGAGCCGATCTCGCTGCACACCCCGCTCGGCGAGGACGGCGACAGCGAGTTCGGTGACCTCATCGAGGACTCCGAGGCCGTCGTCCCGGCCGACGCCGTGAGCTTCACGCTCCTCCAGGAGCAGCTGCACAGCGTCCTCGACACGCTCTCCGAGCGCGAGGCCGGTGTCGTCTCGATGCGCTTCGGCCTCACCGACGGTCAGCCGAAGACCCTCGACGAGATCGGCAAGGTCTACGGCGTCACCCGCGAGCGGATCCGCCAGATCGAGTCCAAGACGATGTCCAAGCTGCGCCACCCGAGCCGCAGCCAGGCGCTGCGCGACTACCTCGACTGAGGTCGACGCCGCACCACCGACGAGGGGCCCCGGGCACACCGCCCGGGGCCCCTCGTCGGTCTCCGGTGCCCGAGCACCTGGTCCGGTCAGTCCTCGTCGTCGGGGGAGCGGCGCTCCGCCGCACCGCGACCCGGCAGCCGCAGGAGCGAGCGCCAGTGCCGGCGGCCCTCCTCGGGGAGGAGCAGGGCGCGCACCCGGTCGAGGCGCTGCCGCCGGCCGAGCGCGGCGCGCCAGACCGTGCGTGCGTCGCCCTCGACGTCGGGCAGGTCGGCGCCGGGCCGGGCGTACCGGGCCCGCTCGAGGGTCGCGACGACCCTCCCGAGCGCGGCGTCCTCGTCCGGGGTGAGGTAGGCCGCCCGGCCCAGCTCGTGGGACGCCTGCCGCGGCGTGGACCCGTCACCCGGCACGATCCCGATGTCCCCGAGCCGCAGCAGCAGCGACTGCCACTCGGCCTCGATGCGCTCGGCGTCGTCGCGCGCGCGCCGGCGCGCCCGCCGGCGTGCGAGCCAGGCCCCGAACGGCGTGACCGCCGCGAGCAGCAGCACGGCGAGGACGCCGCCGATGGTCGCCGCGTGCGCGCGGACGAGGTCGACGAGCCCGCTCCCGGTGCTGCCGCCCCCGGCGTCCTGCTGCGGGTCGGCGGTGACGTCGCGCTCGGGGCGGGTCGAGGCCGAGGCCGACGGGGAGGCCGAGGAGGACGGTGCGGGCACCGCGCTGTTCTCGGGGGCGCTGGTCTCCCGCGTCCAGCCCGGGGCGATGCCGCTGCGGACGCCCGGGGTCGGCTCGAAGCGCATCCAGCCGAGGTCGGGGAACCACAGCTCTGGCCAGGCGTGCGCGTCGCTGACCCGCACGACCCGGTCGTCGCCGTCGATGGCGCCGGGCAGGAAGCCCACGGCCATGCGGGCCGGGATGCCGGCCGCCCGGGAGAGCATGATCATCGCGCTCGCGAACTGGACGCAGTAGCCCCGCTTGGTGTCGAGGAAGCGCACGAGCGGTTCCTCGGCGCGCTGGCCGCCGGCGGTCTGGTCGGCGAGGTCCTCCGAGTACGTGAAGGTCGGCCCGCGCAGGTAGTCCTGGATCTTGCGGGCGACCTCGAGCGGCGAGTCGTCGCCGGCCGTGACCTCGTCGAGCAGCGAGCGGACCCGCTCCTCGGAGCGGGGTTCGAGCGCGAGGTCCTCCGAGTCGGGCGCCGCACCACCCGGGGTGGGGCCGAACTGGTCCGCCGTCGGGGCGAGCTGCTCGTACTCGACCGTGTACTCGGGGACCCGGGAGGTCAGCTCGACGAGGCCGTCCCCGGTGACCCGCCACGACCCCGTGGGGAACGGTGAGCCGACCGGGTTGGCGGGCATCGCCACCTGCGGCAGGCCGACCGACGAGGACGACACCGTGATCTTCTCGGTGGTCCGCTCGACGTCCGGGCTCGCCGACGACCCGGGCAGCCGGCCGTCGAGCGGGACGAACGTGACGTCGGAGGAGGCCTGCCACCGCCCGCGCCGGTAGGTGTCGAGCAGTCCGACGCGCAGCGGCTCGGGGTCCTCGGAGGTCGTCCGGTAGACGAGGACGGGGTCGCTGGAGCGGTCGGAGAGGTCGCGGGCGATGTCGATGCTCGTCGAGAGCCGGACCGTGCCACCGTTGCCGCGCGCGTCGTCGCTGCGGGCCAGCCCGTCGGCGATGAAGGTGGTCGGGAAGTGGGGGACCAGACCCGGGACGACGACGGCCGCGGCGAGCGCGAGCACGCCGACCACGCGCCCGACGGTGGCGAAGGAGCCGGCGGGGTCGGTGTCGGTGCGCCCGCCGGGGGCCGCCGTCCCGCCCCACGTGCGCAGCGAGCCGACCCCCTGCCGACCGACCATCGCCAGCCAGGCGAGCGCGGGCGGGACGACGAGCCAGGCCGCGAGGCCCGTGCTCGTGTTCGTCGCCGACGCGAGGAAGGCCGCGAGCAGCGGGAGGCCGGCGACGGCCGGGCTGCGGTAGGTGACGGCGAGGGCGTCGACGGCCAGGGCCGTGATCGCGATGAGCAGGCTGACCGCGAGCGTCGTGCCGCGGTCGGCGGGCGCGGGCGCCGTGTAGGTCGTGGTCGTGCGGTAGGCGTCGGTGAGGAGGATGCCGAGGGTGTGCACGGTGTCGACGGTCGGCACGAACCCCTTCCACAGGTGGCCCCAGCCGTGGACGAGGCAGACGCCCTCGAACGCGACGACGGCCTGCCCGAGGACGACGAGGGGGCGCGTCGTCGTCATGGTCCGCAGCACGGCCCCGGAGACCGCGATGAGGGCGACGAAGAACACGCTGGGCCGGAACCAGGCCCCGGCGGGGGTGAAGAGCTCGGTGAGCGGCAGGGTGACGGCGAGGGTCGCCACCGCGGCGAGCGCGGCGTCGGCGGGGCGGGTGCCGGTCACCGGGCCCCCACGAGCGCGCTCGAGACCACGGCGCTCCACGCCTCGGCGGGACCGGTGGCGGCGTCGACGACGGTGGTGAGCCACCCGGAGGCCCGCAGGGTCGCGGTGGTGGCCTCGGCGGCGTCGGACGCGCCCGGGTCGCGGCGCCTCGAACGGGACCCGCCGAAGGTCCCCGGCTCGACGACGAGCGCCACCCCGCTCGACCCCGGCTGGCGCAGCGCCGCGAGCGTGTGCGCGTCGTCGTCGCCGAGCGGGCCGCCGACGTAGACGACGAGGCCGCCCTGACCGGTGAGGGCGCTGGCGTCGTGGAGCACCGAGCGCATGTCGTCGGTGCTGCCGAGGCGCACGCGGGCGAGGGTGTCGAGGGCCCGCTCGACCGTCGAGTCGTGACGGGTGCCGGTGTCGGTGGCGGGGTCGGCGGTGAGCAGGTGGACCGCGTGCGCCCCCTCGACGAGGTGCGCCGTCACCGAGGCGGCGGTCGTGACGCACCACTCGAGCGAGCTCGAGCGGCCGGACCCGCCGTGCCCCTCCGCGCGCGTGTCGAGGAGGACGACGGCCCGGCGCTTGGCCGGTCGGTCCTCCTGGCGGACCATGAGGTCGCCGGTGCGGGCGGTGGCGGGCCAGTGGATGCGGCGCAGGTCGTCACCGTCGCGGTACTCGCGCACCGTCTGGTCGTCCTCGCCGTGCAGGGCGACCATGTGCGGGATCGACCCCTCGCTGCCGATGCCGCTGCCGAGCGAGCGCCCGGCGGTGAGCGGCACGACACGGGGGAGGACGACCACCTCGGCGTGCCCGCTGACGGCCGCGGTGCGCAGCGTGAGCCCGAACGGGTCGCGGACCCGCACGTGGAGCGGGCCGATGTGGTGCACCCCGCGGGTGTGCGAGCGGACGGTGTACTGCACCTCCTGGCTCACCCCGCCGCGCAACGAGGGCAGGACGAAGCGGGGGCGGTCGCCGAGGGCGTAGTCGATCGACTCCTCGGCCATGAGCACGGGGGTCGGCGCCGCCTCGGCGTTGCGGACGCGCACGGTGACGACCGAGCGCTGGTCGATGGCCACCCGGCCGGGCAGCACCGAGCGGCTCACCTCGAGGTGCAGGCCGTGCCGGCGGACGACGACGAGCGAGACCGCGGTGAGGGCGAGGAGCAGCACCCCGACGCGGGTGACGTCGTGCTGCCCGAGGAGCACCCCGGCGAGGACGAGCACGACACCGCTGCCGGCGAACGAGGCTCCCCGGGTGGTCAGCGTGCGGCGCAGGACCTGCACGAGCGGCTCAGCGGGTGGGCGCGGGAACGCGGACCCGCTGGAGGAGGTCGGCGAGGACGTCGGCCGTGCTGCGCCGGGCCATCTGCGTCTCGCCCGTGGGGATGAGCCGGTGGGCGAGGACGGCGACCGCGACCTGCTGCACGTCGTCGGGGAGGACGTGGTCGCGGCCCGAGAGGGCGGCGTGCGCCCGGCTGGCGCGCAGGAGGTGCAGCGTGGCCCGCGGTGAGGCCCCGAGCCGGAGCGCCGAGCTCGAGCGGGTCGAGCCGACGAGGTCGACGATGTACTGGCGCACCGCGGGGGAGGCGTGGACCGTGCGCACGGCCTCGATCATCTGCTGGACGGTGGCCGCGTCGGTGACCGGCTGCAGCGACTCCAGCGGTGAGGCGCCACCGTGCAGCTCGAGCATGTCGAGCTCGGAGCGCGCGGAGGGGTAGCCCATCGAGATGCGGGCCATGAAGCGGTCGCGCTGCGCCTCGGGGAGGGGGTAGGTGCCCTCCATCTCGATGGGGTTCTGCGTCGCCATGACGAGGAAGGGGCGCGGGAGGACGTACGTGGTGCCGTCGACCGTGACCTGACCCTCCTCCATCGACTCGAGGAGCGCGGACTGGGTCTTCGGCGAGGCGCGGTTGATCTCGTCGCCGACGACGACGTTGGCGAAGATCGCACCCGGCCGGAACTCGAAGTCGCGGACGTCCTGGTTGAACACCGAGACGCCGGTGATGTCGCTCGGCAGCAGGTCGGGGGTGAACTGCACCCGCCGGACCGAGGCGTCGATGCAGCGGGCCAGGGTCTTGGCGAGCAGCGTCTTGCCGACCCCCGGCACGTCCTCGAGGAGCAGGTGCCCCTCGGCGAGGAGGACGGTGATGGCCGTCCGCACGACCGGCTGCTTGCCCTCGATGACCGAGTTCATCGCGGTCGCCAGCCGGCTCGACACCTGGAGCACCTGGTCGAGGCCGGCTCCGCGCGCGCTCGGGTCGGTCGTCGTGCGGGGGTCGTGCTCGAGGTCGCTCACGGGGGTCCCTTCGTCGGCTCGTCCCCCCCAACGCGCGGCGGGGCGGAGTGGTGCCCTCATCGTGCATCACGTCGGGGCCCGCGGGGAGGGGTACGGCCGAGACGATCGCGCCGCCGTCCACCCCGGGGCCGTCGCTCCACCCGGCCCCCACCGCGCCCCACCCGCGCGGACTCGTGACCCCGCCGGCGGGAGGGGGACGGCCTGAGCTCCCGGGCGAGTGTCCCACCGCGCAATTCTCCCCACTTCGCTCCACGGGCGCTGACCTGCAGCAACAGGGGAAAACAGACGACGATTCTCCCGAAATCGTGGTTCGGGGGAGCATAGGTGGAGTAAAGTGGAGCGCACCGGAGGTCGAGGGAACCCCGGACGGGTCGAGGAGGTGGCGTCGTGGACGAGTTCCTCGGCACCCACACGCCCCGGCTCGACGACAAGGGGCGGCTCTTCCTCCCGGCCCGGTTCCGCGGCGCGCTCGCCGAAGGCCTCGTCGTCACCCGCGGCCAGGAGGGCTGCCTCTACGTCTTCCCGACCTCGGAGTTCCACCGGATCTCCCAGGAGATGCAGTCGGTGTCGGGCTCGACGAAGGGGGTCCGCGACTTCATCCGCGTCTTCCGCGCCAGCGCCCACCCCGACACCCCGGACAAGCAGGGGCGGGTCACCGTCCCCGCCGCGCTGCGCGCCTACGCCGGGCTCGACAAGGAGTGCACGGTCATCGGCAACGGCTCCCGCCTCGAGGTCTGGGACACCGCCCGCTGGAGCGAGTACCTCGACGCCGTCATGCCGGCGTACTCGGCCTACTCGGCCGGGACCGAGGAGGTGGTCCCCGGCCTCTGAGCCCCGAGCACCCCAACATCCCGGACCCCACCCCGCACGACCGACCGACCCGACCGCCGGCCTCCAGCCGACCCGACACCCGACGCGTCTTCCCCCGCGCCGGGCGCGGATCGGATGGGGACCAGCCGCCGGGTCGACCCGCACCCGCACCACACCGCCCCACCGACGACCGTGAAGGAGTGAGATGACCAGCACCCGAGGCGACGCCGGCGACCGCCACGTCCCCGTGCTCCTCGAGCGCTGCGTCGACCTCCTCGCCCCGGCTCTGCAGGCCCCGGGCAGCGTCTGCGTCGACGCCACCCTCGGCATGGGCGGGCACACCGAGGCGATCCTCACCCGGTGCCCGCAGGCCCGCGTCATCGGCCTCGACCGCGACCCGGAGGCGATCGCCCTCGCGAGCGAGCGGCTCGCCCCGTTCGGCGAGCGCTTCACCGCCGTCCACGCCGTCTACGACGAGGTGGCCGACGTCCTCGCCCGTGAGGCCCCCGGCACCGCGAACGGCATCTTCTTCGACCTCGGCGTCTCCTCGCTCCAGCTCGACGAGGAGGACCGCGGCTTCGCCTACCGCCACGACGCCCCGCTCGACATGCGGATGGACCAGTCGCGGGGGATGACCGCCGCCGACGTCCTCAACACCTACTCGCACGGCGAGCTCGCCCACGTCCTCAAGGCCTACGGGGAGGAGCGATTCGCCGGCCGGATCGCCTCCGCGGTCCTCCGCGAGCGCGAGAAGGAGCCCTTCACCACCTCGGCCCGGCTCGTCGAGGTGCTGCGCGCCGCGGTCCCCGCCGCGTCGCAGCGCACCGGCGGCCACCCGGCGAAGCGCACCTTCCAGGCGCTGCGCATCGAGGTCAACGCCGAGCTCGCCGTGTGGGAGCGCGCCGTCGACGCCGCCGTCGGCGCCCTCGCGCCCGGCGGGCGGCTCGTCGTCCTCTCCTACCACTCGCTCGAGGACCGCATCACCAAGCAGGCCCTCGCGCGCGGGGCGCGCAGCCGGACCCCGGCGGGCATGCCCGTCGAGCTGCCCGAGCACGCGCCCTACCTGCGGCTGCTCACCCGCGGCGCGGAGGTCCCCTCCGAGTCCGAGCAGCACGCCAACCCCAGGTCCGCCTCGGCCCGCCTCCGGGCCGCGGAACGTCTCTCGCCGAACGGAGCCCCCGCATGAGCCAGCACGCGACGGCACGGCCGCAGGTCCGCCCGTCGGCGCGCCGCGCCACGACCCCGACGCCGCGCCGCCTGCGCGTCGTCGCCCCGCCCGCTGCCGAGGGCAACGGGTTCTTCCTCGCGCTCTGCGTGGCGCTCGTGCTCGCCGGCTTCGTCGGCGTGCTCGTGCTCAACACCGCGATGGCCAAGGGCTCGTTCACGATGCGCGACCTGCAGCACCGCTCCGACGAGCTGACCGACACCCAGGACGACCTGCGCCACGCCCTCGACGCCGTCTCCGGCCCGGGGCCGCTCGCGCAGGAGGCGCGCGACCTCGGGATGGTCCCCGCCGAGACCCCGGCCTTCCTCCGGCTCGCCGACGGCAAGGTCATCGGCGTGGCGAAGAAGGCGCGCAAGGACGACACGTTTAGCGTGGTCACCGAGTCCTCGTCCGGGGCGCGCCCCACGGCGAAGGCCCCCGCCTCGACCGCACCCAGCCGCTGACGACCCGCGAGGACGCCGCACCCGTGACCCCACCGAAGAAGCCGCCGCAGCGCAGCCGCGCGGGCCAGCCGTCGGGTCGTCCGGTGACCGAGCGCGGCCGCCGCCCGGGCACGACGACCCCGCGTACCGCGCCCGCCCGGGGGAGCGCCCGCCCGGCGTCCCCCCGGCGTCCCGCCACCGCAGCCGCGTCGGGGCGGGCGTCGACCTCGAGCCGGCCGGCCGCGGGCAAGGGCCGGCCCACGCCGCGTCGGCGCCCCGCCACCGCCTCGACCTCGCGTGCCGGCTCGGGCGGCGGACGTCGCACCGCGCGCAGCGCCACCCGCGGCCCGGGCCCGAGCCCGCGGCGCCGGATGCGCGCCCTCACGGTCGCGACGATCTTCGTCCTCAGCATCTTCGGCGCCCAGCTGGTCCGCATCCAGGGGCTCGACGCCAGCGCCGTCGCCGCCGAGGCCGAGAGCCAGCGCGTGACCGCGCAGATCATCCCCGCCATGCGCGGCCAGATCCTCTCGGCCGACGGCACCGTCCTCGCCTCGAGCGTCGTGCGCGAGGTCGTCGTCGCCGACCAGACGGCCGTGTGCACCTTCCGGACGAAGAAGTCGACCTGCGCCCCGGAGACCGCACCGGCCGCCGTGCAGCAGGCCGCCGAGAAGCTCTCGCCGCTGCTCGGCACCCCGGTGAGCGAGCTCGTCACCGAGCTGACCGGCACCTCGAGGTACCGCATCCTCAGCAAGGACGTCACGCCGCTGACGTGGAACAAGATCGCCGCGCTCGGCATCCCGGGCATCGCGCGCGACCGCCGGGAGACCCGCTCGGAGCGCACCTACCCGCAGGGCACGACCAGCGCCGCCCTCGTCGGGTACGTCACCGACGACGGCAAGCCCGGCGGGGGCGTCGAGCTGATGGTCGACGACGAGCTCCAGGGCACGCCCGGCACGATGACCTACGAGCGCGGCCAGGACGGCACCGCCATCCCCGCCGGGCAGAGCAGCACGACGCCGGCGGTCGACGGGCGCGACGTGCGGCTCACCGTCAACTCCAGCCTCCAGTGGTACGCCCAGAACGCCCTCGCGCAGCGGATCAAGGAGACCAAGGCGACGGCCGGCACGGTCGTCATCATGGACGCCAAGAAGGGTGACCTGCTGAGCGTCGCCTCGTACCCGACCTTCGACCCCGACACCGACGTCGGCAAGAAGGGGGCCCAGCTCGACAACAAGGCCTTCTCCGACGTCTTCGAACCCGGCTCCACGGCGAAGATCATGACGATGGCCGCGGCGCTCGAGGAGAAGACGGTCACGCCGTCGACCCCGGTCGTCATCCCCAACCGCCTGCCCCGGTACGACCAGCGGTTCAAGGACTCCCACGAGCACCCCACCCAGTACCGCACGGTCGCGGGCACCCTCGCCGAGTCCAGCAACATCGGGACGATCCTCGTCTCCGAGACCCTCAAGCCCGCGACGCTCGAGCGCTACTTCCACAAGTTCGGGCTGGGCGCGCGCTCGGGGGTCGGCTACCCCGGCGAGTCCGGCGGCCTGCTCCCGAAGTCGTCGACGTGGAGCGGCACCCAGCGCGCCACCGTCGCCTTCGGGCAGGGCATCTCGGTCACCGCCATCCAGGCCGCGTCGGTGTTCCAGACCATCGCCAACGGCGGCGTGCGGGTCTCGCCCCGCCTCGTCGACAGCGTCACCGCGGCCGACGGCACGCGCACCGAGATGCCGGAGGCCAAGGGCACCCGGGTGGTCTCGGAGAAGACGGCGGCCGACGTCGGCAAGATGCTCGAGGGCGTCGTCAGCCCCGACGGCACGGCCGAGGAGGCCCAGATCCCGGGCTACCGGATCGCGGGCAAGACCGGCACCGCCGAGTTCTACGACGACCGGGTCAAGAAGTACAGCGGCAAGACGGCCAGCTTCATCGGGTACGCGCCGGCCGACGACCCGCAGATCGTCGTCGCCGTCATCGTCCAGAAGCCGACCTACCCGTTCTTCGGCGGCTACGTCGCCGGACCGGTCTTCAAGGACGTCATGACCTACGCCCTCCAGGAGCTGAAGATCCCGCCGACGGGGAAGAAGGCGCAGCACCTCACCCTCGAGGTCGACCCGAAGGAGGCGCTGGCCGACCCCGACGTGCTGCGTGACGGCAAGAAGCAGCCCAAGCGGTAGGGTCGTCCGGATGGCTTCCCCCCGGCCGACCTCGCTGCGCCCCACCCCGCTCCGCGAGGTCTCGACGCTCCTCGGTGCCCCCGGCCCCGCCTCCGACGTCGCCGTCACCGGCGTCACGCTCGACTCGCGCGCGGTGCGTCCGGGCGACCTCTACGCGGCCCTGCCCGGCGCCCGCGCCCACGGTGCCGACTTCGGGGCCCAGGTGGCCGAGGCCGGGGCCGCGGCCGTGCTCACCGACCCGGCCGGCGCCGAGCGGCTCACCGCCGCCGGTGTCGACCTGCCGGTCGTCGTCGTCGAGGCTCCGCGCGCAGTGCTCGGGGCGGTCGCCGCGCGCGTCTACGGCACCGAGGACCTGCCGGTGCGGATGGTCGGCATCACCGGGACCAACGGCAAGACGACCACCGCCTACCTCGTGCACTCGGCGCTGACCGCCCTCGGGCACTCCGTCGGGCTCATCGGCACCGTCGAGACGCGCATCGGTGACGAGCGGGTCGGGAGCGTCCGCACCACCCCCGAGGCCCCCGAGCTCCATGCGCTGCTCGCCGTCATGGCCGAGCGGGGCCTCGACACCTGCGTCATGGAGGTCTCGAGCCACGCCCTGGCCCAGCATCGGGTCGACGGCGTCGTCTACGACGTCGCGCTCTTCACGAACCTCAGCCGCGACCACCTCGACTTCCACGCCGACATGGACGACTACTTCGCGGCCAAGGCCTCGCTCTTCACGCCCGAGCGCGCGCGCCTCGGCCTCGTCTGCACCGACGACGACTGGGGCGGGCGGCTCGCCCGGGAGGCCGGCGTCCCCGTCCGGACCATCGGTCACACCGAGGGCGTCGACTGGCGGGTCGCGGTCGACGGAGCCGACCCGGCGGCCTTCCGGCTCACCGGCCCGGACGGGGTCGACCTCCACCTGAGGTCGAGCCTGCCCGGCGACTTCAACGTCACGAACACCGCGATGGCCGCCGCCGCGCTCGTCCTCGCCGGCGAGGACCCGGCCCGGGCCGGCGACGCGGTGCTCGCCGACCCGCACGTCCCGGGGCGGATGGAGCGGGTCGTCCTGGACGGCGTCCCGGCGGGCGACCAGCCGCTGGCCGTCGTCGACTACGCGCACACCCCGGACGCCATCGCGGCCGCCCTCCACGCCCTGCGCCCGAGCACGCCCGGCACGCTCGTCTGCGTCACCGGGGCCGGCGGCGACCGCGACCGTGACAAGCGCGCGGCCATGGGCGCCGCGGCCGCCGAGGTCGCCGACCTCGTCGTCGTCACCGACGACAACCCGCGCTCCGAGGACCCCGCGGTCATCCGCGCCGCGGTCCTCGAGGGCGTCGAGTCGGTGCGGTCCGGCGGGCGCGCGGTGCGCGTCGTCGAGGTGGGGGACCGCCGGGAGGCCGTCCGGGAAGCGGTCTCGGCGGTCGCCGCCGAGGGCTCGTCGGCCACCGTGGCGGTCGTCGGCAAGGGCCACGAGCGCGGCCAGGACGTCGCCGGCGTCGTGCACCCCTTCGACGACCGCGACGAGCTGCGCGAGGCGCTGGCCCTCGCCCTCGGGGTGGTGGCCCCGTGATCCCGATGACCCTCGCCGAGGTGGCCGCGGCCACCGGCGGGCGGCTCGAGGGGGTCGACGACGCCTCCGCGGTCGTCGACGGACCCGTCGTCACCGACTCGCGCGAGGCCGGGCCCGGCGGGCTGTACGTCGCCCGGGTCGGCGAGCACGCCGACGGCCACGACTTCGCCGCCGGGGCCCTCGCCGCCGGCTGCGTCGCCGCCCTGACGACCCGGGCGCTGGCCGGCGTGCCGTGCGTCGTCGTCGACGACACCCAGGAGGGGTTCGCCCGGCTGGCCCGCGCGGTCGTGGACGCGCTGCCCGACCTGGCCGTCGTGGGCATCACCGGCTCCTCCGGCAAGACGAGCACCAAGGACGTCCTCGGGTCGGTGCTCGGGGCGGCCGGCCCCACCGTGGCGCCCGTCGGCTCGTACAACTCTGAGGTCGGGGTGCCGCTCACCGTCTGCCGCACCGAGCCCGACACCCGGTTCCTCGTCGTCGAGATGGGGGCGCGCGGCGTCGGCCACATCGCCTACCTCGCGCGGATGGCGCCGCCGCGGGTCGGGGTGGTGCTCAACGTCGGCACCGCCCACGTCGGGGAGTTCGGGTCGCGCGAGGCCATCGCCCGCGCGAAGTCCGAGCTGCCGGCCGCCCTGCCCGAGCACGGGCTCGCGGTGCTCAACGCCGACGACCCCGCCGTCCGGGCCATGGCCGAGGTCACCCGCGCGCGGGTCGTCCTCGTCGGCGAGGCCCCGGACGCCGGGGTGCGGGCCACCGACGTCGCGCTCGACGCCGCGGGCCGGCCGTCCTTCACCGTGCACACGTCGGCCGGCACGCGCGCCGTCGCCCTCGGGCTCGTCGGGCGCCATCACGTCGGCAACGCCCTCGCCGTCCTCGCGGTGGCCCTCGAGCTCGGCCTCACCCTCGACGCCGCCTGCGACGCCCTCGAGGCCGCCCGCGCACTGAGCCGCTGGCGGATGGAGGTTACCGAGCGCCCCGACGGCGTGACCCTCGTCAACGACGCCTACAACGCCAACCCCGACTCGATGCACGCGGCCCTCGAGGCGCTGGCCCGGATGGGGGAGGGCCGGCGCACCTGGGCCGTCCTCGGCACGATGCTCGAGCTCGGGGCGGAGTCCGACGCGCTGCACGCCGGGGTCGGGGCCGACGCCGTCGCCCACGCCGTCGACGAGCTCGTCGTCGTCGGCGCGGCCGCCGCACCGCTCGCCGAGGGGGCCCGGGCGGCCGCCGGCGGCACCCGCGTGCGCGAGGTCCCGGACGCCGACGCCGCCGAGGCGCTGCTGCGCGCGGAGCTCCGGCGCGGCGACGTGGCCCTGTTCAAGTCCAGCCGCGACGCCGGACTACGGTTGCTCGGAGACCGACTGGCGACGACCCCCGAGGAGCAGCAGACGTGAAGGCCGTGCTCATCGCCGCCGTCGTGTCGCTCGTCCTCGCGCTCTTCGGCACCCCCACCTTCATCCGCTTCCTCGTGAAGAAGGGCTACGGCCAGTTCATCCGGGACGACGGGCCCACCTCGCACCACACCAAGCGCGGCACCCCCACGATGGGCGGGGCGGTCATCGTCCTGTCCTCGCTCGCCGCCTACGCCGTCGCGCACCTCGTCACCGGGCAGCTGCCCTCGGTCAGCGGCGTGCTCGTCCTCTTCCTCATGGCCGGGATGGGCCTCGTCGGCTTCCTCGACGACTACATCAAGATCAGCAAGCAGCGCAGCCTCGGCCTGCGCTCGGGCCAGAAGCTCGCCGGGCAGACCCTCGTCGCCGTGCTCTTCGCCATCGCGGCGCTGCAGTTCCCCAACGAGTCCTTCCGCACGCCGGCCTCGACCGCCGTCTCGTTCGTCCGCGACACCCCGGTCAACCTCGCCTTCGCCGGCACCGTCGTCGGCGTCATCCTCTTCGTCATCTGGGCCAACGTCATCGTCGCCGGCACCTCGAACGGCGTGAACCTCACCGACGGCCTCGACGGCCTGGCCACCGGCGCCTCGGTGATGGTCTTCGCGTCGTACGTGCTCATCGGCATCTGGCAGTTCAACCAGAACTGCCAGTGGAACCCCGGCACCAAGTGCTACGAGGTCCGCGACCCGCACGACCTCGCCATCGTCGCCGCCTGCGGGATGGGCGCCTGCTTCGGCTTCCTCTGGTGGAACGCCTCGCCGGCCAAGATCTTCATGGGCGACACCGGCTCGCTCGCCCTCGGCGGCGGGCTCGCGGGGCTGGCCATCCTCACCCGCACCGAGCTGCTCGTCGTCGTCCTCGGCGGCCTCTTCGTCACGATCACCCTCTCGGTGATCATCCAGGTCGCGTCGTTCAAGACCACCGGGAAACGGGTGTTCAAGATGGCGCCGCTGCAGCACCACTTCGAGCTCCTCGGCTGGCAGGAGGTCACGATCGTCATCCGGTTCTGGATCGTCGCCGGCCTCTTCGTCGCGCTCGGCCTCGGGCTGTTCTACGCCGAGTGGGTGGTGGGCGCCGGATGAGCGCCGGGTCCGCCCGCACCGGCGCGCTGACCCACCGCGACGCCGACTGGTCGGGCCTGCGCGTGCTCGTCGCCGGCCTCGGGGTCAGCGGGTTCGCCGCCGCCGACGCCCTCCTCGAGCGCGGAGCGGTCGTCACCGTCGTCGACGCCCACGAGCCCGACGACGGCTCGGCGATGTCCGAGCGGGCGCGCATCCTCGACATCCTCGGCGCGGCCCTGCGGTACGGCGGCGACGCGGTCGGCACCCTGCCCGAGGAGCCGCTCGACCTCGTCGTCACCTCGCCGGGCTGGCGCCCCGACCAGCCGCTGCTCGCCGCGGCGGCCGCCGCCGGGCTGCCGGTCTGGGGCGAGGTCGAGCTCGCCTGGCGGATGCGCCCGCTCGAGGGCGCGGCCCCCTGGCTCACCGTCACCGGCACCAACGGCAAGACGACGACCGTGCAGCTGCTCACGGCGATGCTGCAGGCGGCCGGCCTGCGCGCGTGCAGCGCCGGCAACGTCGGCCGGCCCATCCTCGAGGCGGTCATGGACCCGCAGCCCTACGACGTCATCGCCGTCGAGCTCTCGAGCTTCCAGCTGCACTGGTCGCACTCCATCGCCCCGCGGGCGTCGGTGTGCCTCAACGTCGCTCCCGACCACGTCGACTGGCACGGGTCGCTCGAGGAGTACGCCCGCGCCAAGGGAAGGGTCTACGAGAACACCCAGGTCGCCTGCGTCTACAACGCCCAGGACGAGCGGACGCTCCACCTCGTCGAGGAGGCCGACGTGCAGGAGGGGTGCCGCGCGGTCGGGTTCACCCTCGGCACCCCGGGCCTCTCCGAGCTGGGCCTCGTCGACGACGTCCTCGCCGACCGCGCCTTCGTCGCCGAGCGCCGCACCTCGGCCGCCGAGCTCGGCACGCTCGACGACCTGCGTGCCGGTCCCGACGCCCCGCCGCCCGCGCCGCACCTCGTCGCCAACGCCCTCGCCGCGGCGGCGCTCGCCCGGGCCCACGGCGTGCCGCCGGCCGCGGTGCGCCAGGGGATGCGCGACTTCGTCCCCGAGCCGCACCGCATCACCGACCTCGGCACCGTGCGCGGCGTGCGCTGGGTCGACGACTCCAAGGCCACCAACCCGCACGCCGCGCAGGCCAGCCTCCTCGCGTTCGAGCACGTCGTCTGGGTCGCGGGCGGGCTGCTCAAGGGGGCCGACGTGGACGACCTCGTCGCCGCCGCGGCGCCGCGGCTGCGCGGCGTCGTCCTCCTCGGGCGTGACCGTTCGGCCATTTCCGAGGCGCTCGCCCGACACGCGCCGGATGTCCCGGTCGTCGACGTCGCGCAAACGGACACTGGGGCCATGGACGCTGTGGTGGCGCACGCCCTCGACCTCGCCCACGAGGGCGACGTCGTGCTGCTCGCCCCCGCCGCCGCGTCGATGGACATGTTCGCGAACTACGGTGCGCGCGGCGACGCCTTCTCTGCGGCGGTGCGGCGGCTCACCGGTCAGGGGTAGCCCGTGACGAGCGCCACCGCCCCGGCCCGGGAGACCGGCCGCGGGTCCTCGAGGGTGCGGTCGTGGGCCGAGCGCTTCGACTCCCCGGTGACCACCTACTACCTGCTCCTGTTCCTCACCGTCGCGCTCGTCGTCTTCGGGCTGATCATGGTCCTCTCGGCGAGCGCCATCACCTCGCTCGACGAGACCCGGTCGGCGTACACGATCTTCACGACGCAGGCGGTCTTCGCGGCGATCGGCGCGGTGGCGCTGGCCGTCACCTCGCGGATCCGGCCGGGCGCGTGGAAGCGGCTGGCCGTGCCCGTGCTCGTGGCCGGCACCGCGCTGCAGATGCTCGTCTTCACCCCCCTCGGTGGCAACGGGTTCCAGGGCAACCGCAACTGGATCTTCCTCGGCCCGGTCAGCGTCCAGCCCTCCGAGGCCATCAAGGTGGGCCTGGCGCTCGCCGGCGGTGCGGTGCTCGCCCGGAAGCGCAAGCACCTCGACCGGCTGGGCCACGTCGTCGTGCCCTACCTCGTGCCCCTCGTGGCGGTGGCCGTGGCGTCGGTCGCCCTCGGCCACGACCTCGGCACGGTCATGGTCCTCGGGGCGGTCGTCGCCGGGGTGCTCTTCGCCGCCGGGATCCCGTTGCGCTGGTTCGCGATCGCCGGGGTGCCGTTCCTCGGCGCCGTCGTCGCCTTCGTCGTCACCAGCCCCAACCGGCTCGGCCGCTTCGACGTCTGGCTCGGCCGCGACGTCGATCCGCACGGTGCCGCGCGCCAGCCCATCCACGGCCGGTACGCCCTCGCCGACGGCGGCTGGCTCGGCCTCGGCCTCGGGCAGAGCCGCGAGAAGTGGGGGCTGCTCTCCGAGCCGCACAACGACTTCATCTTCGCGATCATCGGCGAGGAGCTCGGGCTGCCCGGCACGCTCGCCATCCTCGCCCTCTTCGGTGCCTTCGCCTTCGCCTGCTACCGGCTCGTCAGCCGCTCCGACGACTTCTTCGTCCGCGTCGTCACGGCCGGGGTGATGACGTGGGTCGTCGTCCAGGCCCTCATCAACATCGGCGCGGTCATCGGGCTGCTGCCCGTCATCGGCGTGCCCCTGCCGCTCGTGTCCTCCGGCGGTTCCTCGCTCATCACGACGATGGGCGCGCTCGGGATCCTCCTGTCCTTCGCCCGCAGCGAACCCGGCTGCCGCGAGGCCCTGTCCGCGCGTCCGTCATCCCTGCGGCGGTCGCTGGCGGTCGTCTCCGGGGCGGTCCGCAGCCGCCGGAGCAGCTCGTGAGCGCAGCCGTCCCGTCGTCCGTGCTGCTCGCCGGCGGAGGCACCGCCGGGCACGTCTCGCCGCTCCTGGCGCTCGCCGACTGCCTGCGCCGCCGCGACCCGTCGGTGCGCGTCACCGCCCTCGGGACGGCCGAGGGTCTGGAGTCGCGCCTCGTCCCCGAGCGCGGCTACCCGCTCCTCGAGGTGCCGCGCGTGCCGTTCCCGCGGCGGCCGGACGCCGCGGCGCTCCGGCTGCCGGGCAACCTCCGGCGAGCCGTGGTCGCGGCCGAGGCGGCCCTCGAGACCAGCGGGGCCGAGGTCGTCGTCGGCTTCGGCGGCTTCGTCGCGTCGCCGGCCTACCTCGCGGCCCGTCGGCGCCGGGTGCCCGTCGTCGTCCACGAGCAGAACGCGCGGCCGGGCCTGGCCAACCGGCTCGGGGCCCGCATCGCGGCCGAGGTCGCGGTGACCTTCCCGGGCACGCCGCTGCGCGGGGCCACGGTCACCGGCATGCCGCTGCGCCGCGAGATCGCCACCCTCGACCGCTCCGCCCACCGCGCCGAGGCGCGGGAACGGTTCGGGCTCACCGACGCCCCCACCCTGCTCGTCACCGGCGGCTCGCTCGGCGCGGCCCGGCTCAACGCCGCCTTCGCGTCCTCGGTTGCGGCGCTCTCGGCCGCCGGGGTGCAGGTCCTGCACGTCACCGGCGCGGGCAAGGAGTTCGACCCCGGCGAGGTCCCCGGGGCGCCGTACGTGGTGCTCCCGTACTGCGACAGGATGGACCTCGCCTACGCCGCGGCCGACCTCGTCGTGTGCCGCTCCGGAGCGGGCACCGTCTGCGAGCTGTCGGCCGTCGGGCTGCCGGCCGTCTACGTCCCCCTCCCGGTCGGCAACGGGGAGCAGCGGCTCAACGCGGCGCACGTCGTCGAGGCCGGCGGCGGGCTCCTCGTCGACGACGCCGCCGTCGACGCGGCCTGGGTGCGCGACACCGTCGTCCCGCTCGCCCTCGACGCCGCTCGGCTCGGGTCGATGGCCGCCGCGGCCGCGTCGGTGGGGCAGCGCGACGGCGACGAGCAGCTCGCCGACCTCGTCGCCCGCGCAGGCGGGGGGCGCTGACCGTGGCCGTCACCAACCCCCGGTTCGACCTCGCAGCACCGGTCCCCGCGTGGGACGAGCTCGGTGCCGTGCACCTCGTCGCCATCGGCGGCGCCGGGATGTCCGCGGTCGCCCGCCTGCTCCTGGCCCGCGGGGTGCGGGTCAGTGGGTCCGACGCCGCCGACGGACCGGTCCTCGGGGCCCTGCGCGAGGCCGGTGCCACCGTGTGGGTCGGGCACGACGCGGGCCACCTCGAGGGCGTCGACACCGTCGTCGTCTCGTCGGCCGTGCGCGAGGACAACCCCGAGCTCGCCGCCGCGCGCGACGCCGGCCTGCGGGTGCTGCACCGGTCCCAGGCCCTCGCGGCCCTGCTCGCCGGCTCGCGGGCCGTGGCCGTCGCCGGGGCCAACGGCAAGACCTCGACCACGGCGATGCTCGTCGTCGCGCTCACCGAGGCCGGGGCCGACCCGTCGTTCGCCTGCGGGGGAGAGGTCGCGCAGCTCGGGACGAACGCCACGCTCGGGGGCGGGGAGGCGTTCGTCGTCGAGGCCGACGAGAGCGACGGCACCTTCGTCGTCTACCGCCCCGAGGTCGGGGTCGTCACGACGGTGCAGCCGGACCACCTCGACTTCTACGGCACCGCCGAGGCCGTCGCCGACGCCTACACCGAGTTCGCGGCGACCGTCGGCGGGCTGCTCGTCGTGAGCGCCGACGACCCCGGCGCGCGGGCCCTCGCCGAGGCCGAGCGGGCGCGGGGCCGGCGGGTCGTCACCTTCGGGGCGGCCGGGGGCAGCGACCTGCGGCTGGGGGAGACCGTCGCCGACGGCCTCGGCACGCGCACGCCCGTGCTGCACCGCGGCACCTCCCACGAGTTCGTCCTCGCCGTCCCGGGAGCGCACAACGTCGCCAACGCCGCGGCCGCGTTCCTCGCCGCCGTCGACGGGCTCGGTGCCGACCCGCACGCCGTCCTGCGCGGGCTGGCCGGCTTCACCGGCGCCCGCCGCCGCTTCGAGGTCCGCGGCGAGGTCGGGGGCGTCACCGTCGTCGACGACTACGCGCACAACCCCGCCAAGGTCGCCGCCGTCGTCGGCACCGCGGCCGGGGTGGTCGCCCGGGCCGGGCGCGGGCGCGTCCTCGTCGTCTTCCAGCCGCACCTCTACAGCCGCACCCGCGACTTCGCCGAGGAGTTCGCGGCCGCCCTCGCCCCGGCCGACCACGTCGTCCTCCTCGACGTCTACGGCGCCCGTGAGGCACCGGTACCGGGGGTCACCTCCGCACTCATCGGCGACCCCCTCGTCGAGCTGCCCGGCCGCCGCCGGGTCGACGTCGGCACCGGTCGCGACGCCGCCGTCGCGACCCTCGTCGCCGCCGCGCGCCCCGGCGATCTCGTCCTCACGGTCGGCGCCGGCGACGTCACCGCGCTCGGTGCGCCGCTCCTCGCGGCCCTCGCAACCCGTGAGGAGGAGTCCCGGTGAGCCACAACGCGACCCGAGGGCCACGCCCCCGCGGCCTGGAGTCCTCCGCCACCCGCTTCCGCGAGCGGGCCATCGCCCGTCGCCGCCGGCCGTGGCGTCGCGCGCTCTCGGCCCTCCTCGTCCTCGCCCTGCTCGGGGGAGCGGGGTGGGTCGTCGGCTGGACCGGGCTGCTCGGGGTCCACGACGTCGACGTCGTCGGCGTGTCCGGGGCCGAGGCCGCGGCGGTCGAGGAGCTCGTCCGGGTGCCGGAGGGCACGCCGCTCGTCCGCGTCGACACCGCCGCCGTCGAGCGCTCGGTCCGCGGCCGGGTCACCGTCGCCGAGGCGTCGGTGCACCGGTCCTGGCCGCGCACCCTCGTCGTCGACGTCGTGCCCCGGGTGCCGTCGCTCGTCGTCAAGGGCCCCTCGGGGACCCTCGACGTCGTCGACGCCACCGGTGTCTCGTTCGGCCGGGTGAAGAAGGCGCCGAAGGGCGTGCCGGTCGTCACCGCCACGGGCAGCCGGGCGATGACCACGGAGGCACTGCAGGCGGCGCTCGCCCTGCTGCGCGACCTCCCGGACGACCTCGCCGCCGACGTCTCGGCGGTCACGGTGAGCAGCGCGAACCTCGTGACGTTCACGGCCCGCGGGCACACCGTCGTCTGGGGTGGCGAGGACGAGAGCGCCCTGAAGATCCGCGTCCTGCGCGCCCTGCTGACGACCAAGGCCAAGGTCATCGACGTCAGTGCCCCCGACACCCCGGTGACCCGCTGACCCCTGCGCCCGATGGGGCTGGTGGGGCGGGTGTGACCCGGCCTGAGAGGCGTGACAGGATTTGCCGCGCGGGATGTCGCGACACGCCACGCGGGAGGGTGCAGGAGCCCCCGGTGGGACGTAGCGTCACCCCATCGAGAACCGTGACCGAACCGTAACCCTCCACCAGAGGTTGAGGGTTACCCCGGTCTCCTGCACGCCGTGACCGACAGTGGAAGGCCGTACCCGTGGCATCACCCCAGAACTACCTCGCCGTCATCAAGGTCGTCGGCATCGGCGGCGGCGGTGTCAACGCCATCAACCGGATGATCGAGGTCGGCCTCAAGGGCGTCGAGTTCATCGCGGTCAACACCGATGCGCAGGCCCTCCTCATGAGCGACGCCGACGTCAAGCTCGACGTCGGTCGCGAGCTGACGCGCGGCCTCGGCGCCGGCGCCGACCCCGAGGTCGGCAAGAAGGCCGCCGAGGACCACGCCGAGGAGATCGAGGAGGTCCTCAAGGGGGCCGACATGGTCTTCGTCACCGCCGGCGAGGGCGGTGGCACGGGCACCGGTGGCGCACCGGTCGTCGCGCGCATCGCCAAGGGCCTCGGCGCGCTGACCATCGGCGTCGTCACGCGCCCGTTCACCTTCGAGGGCCGGCGTCGCGCGAACCAGGCCGAGACCGGCATCGCCGCGCTGCGCGAGGAGGTCGACACCCTCATCGTCATCCCGAACGACCGGCTGCTCTCGATCAGCGACCGCGGCGTCTCGATGCTCGACGCGTTCCGCTCCGCCGACCAGGTGCTCCTCTCCGGTGTCCAGGGCATCACCGACCTCATCACGACGCCGGGCCTGATCAACCTCGACTTCGCCGACGTCAAGTCGGTGATGCAGGGCGCCGGCTCGGCCCTCATGGGCATCGGCTCGGCGCGCGGCGAGGACCGCGCGGTGCAGGCCGCCGAGCTCGCCATCTCCAGCCCGCTCCTCGAGGCGAGCATCGACGGCGCGCACGGCGTGCTGCTCTCCATCCAGGGCGGCAGCGACCTCGGCCTCTTCGAGATCAACGAGGCCGCGCGCCTCGTCCAGGAGGCCGCGCACCCCGAGGCGAACATCATCTTCGGCGCGGTCATCGACGACGCCCTCGGCGACGAGGTGCGCGTCACCGTCATCGCGGCCGGCTTCGACGGGGGCGCCCCGGTGCGCCGGGCCGACGACCGGGCCCTCGGCACCATCCAGGGCCGCCCGGCCGCGCCGGCGACCCCGGCCGTGCCGCCGCCGTCCGTGCCGTCCACCCCGGCGGCCCCGCCGAGCCCGGGTGCCGCGCCGGCGGTCCCCGCCGCGACGCCGGCGCCGGTCCCGCCCGCGCCGTTCCCGACCCCGGTGCACGACACGACCCCGACCCGCTCCGAGCCGCGCACCGACGACGAGCCGGCCGTGCGCACCGAGCGCGAGTCGACCACGCCGGAGCCGGCGCGCAGCCAGCCGCCGCGCACGGTGACCTTCGACGAGAACGACGACCTCGACGTGCCCGACTTCCTCAAGTAGGAGCACGACCGCAGCACCTTCGGCGGGGGCGGACCGGGACACCGGCCCGCCCCCGCCGCCGTCTACGGTGGGTCCGTGTTCACCTGGGACGAGACGAGCAACGGTGCGCGGCGCGCGCTGACCGGCCGGCCCGGGGGAGTGAGCCGCGGTCCGTGGCAGGGCCTCAACCTCGGACTCCACGTCGAGGACGACCCGGCCGACGTCGCCGAGAACCGTCGCCGGTTCGGGGCCGCCGTCGGTCACCCGGTCGTCTGGATGGAGCAGTGCCACGGCGCCGACGTAACCGTCGTCGACCACGTCCCCGAGGTCGCCCCGCGTTGCGACGCGCTCGTCACGACCGCCACGGACCTCGCCCTCGCGGTGCTCGTCGCCGACTGCGTGCCCGTCCTCCTCGCGAGTCCCGGCGGGGTCGTCGCGGCCGTCCACGCCGGCCGCCCAGGGATGGTGGCCGGGGTCGTGCCCGCCGCCGTCGCGGCGATGCGCGACCTCGGGGCGCAGGAGCTCGACGCCGTCGTCGGCCCCTCGGTGTGCGGACGCTGCTACGAGGTGCCCGCCGAGATGCGTGACGCGGCCGCCGCGGTCGCCCCCGTCAGCGCGACCGTGTCGTGGACCGGCACGCCGGCCGTCGACGTCGCCGCGGGGGTCGTGTCGCAGCTGCGCGACCTCGGGGTCGGCGTCACGTGGGTCCCGGGCTGCACGCGCGAGAGCCCGGACCTGTTCTCCTACAGGGCGTCCCGCACGACGGGCCGGTTCGCCGGCGTCGTCGCGAGGGCGTCGTGACGACGCGGCGCGACGAGCTCGCCGACCGGCTCGCCGCGGTCCGCGACCGGGTCGCGGCCGCCTGCGCCGCCGCCGGTCGCACCGACGAGCCGACCCTCGTCGCCGTCACGAAGTTCTTCCCGGCGAGCGACGTCGACCTGCTCGCCGACCTCGGCGTCACCGACGTCGGCGAGAACCGCGACCAGGAGGCCGCGGCCAAGGTCGCCGAGCTGGCCCACCGCGACCGGCTCACCGTCCACTTCGTCGGCCAGCTCCAGAGCAACAAGGCCGGCTCGGTCGCGGGCTACGCCGACGTCGTGCACTCGCTCGACCGGGCCAAGCTCGTCGGCGCCCTCGACCGCGGCGCGGAGCGGCACGGGCGCACCCTCGACGTCCTCGTCCAGGTCGGGCTCGACGACGGCGCCGGGCGCGGGGGAGCGCGCCCCGACGAGGTCGCCGCCCTCGCCGACGCCGTCGCCGGGAGCGCGCACCTGCGGCTGCGCGGGCTCATGGCCGTGGCACCGCTCGGCCAGCCGCCCCGACCGGCCTTCGCCCGGCTGCGCGAGCTCTCGGAGACGCTGCGTGCACAGCATCCCGGGGCTCGCTGGGTCTCGGCGGGGATGAGCGCCGACCTCGAGGACGCCGTCGCCGAGGGCGCGACACACCTGCGTGTCGGCTCGGCAATCCTCGGATCTCGTGAGTCACACCGGTAACTTCGGTCACGACGCACGGTCCTGACCGACGGGGCCCGACGACCGAGGAGCACGTGATGGCTGGCGCGCTGCGCAAGACGATGGTCTACCTGGGCCTCGCCGAGGACCAGGGCCACTACGACGACGAGTACTACGACGGCTACGACGAGCCCGAGGTCGACGAGCGCACCGAGCACCGCGGTGCCGAGGTGACGCCGCTGCCGACGCGCCGTCCCGTCGCCGAGGTCGTCCGCACCCACGACGCCGGCAGCGTCTCGCGGATCACGACGATCCACCCGCGGACGTACAACGAGGCCAAGACCATCGGCGAGAACTTCCGCGACGGCGTGCCGGTCATCATGAACCTCACGGACATGGGCGACTCCGACGCCAAGCGGCTCGTCGACTTCGCGGCCGGCCTCGTGTTCGGCCTCCACGGCTCGATCGAGCGGGTGACCTCCAAGGTCTTCCTCCTCTCGCCGGAGACCGTCGAGGTCACCGCCGAGGAGGGCCCGGTGGCCGTCACCGGCCGGGGCGTCTTCAACCAGAGCTGACAGCGACGTCCCAGGACCCGACCACGACCCGCACGGGTCGATGGGTCACACTGCCTCCATGCGTGCCGCCTTCGCCGTCCTCGCCTTCGTGGTCTTCCTGTACCTCGTCGTGCTCATCGGCCGGGTGGTCTTCGACTGGATCCGCATCTTCGCCCGCGAGTGGCGTCCCCGCGGTCCGGTGCTGCTCGTCGCCGAGCCGGTCTACACGCTCACCGAGCCCCCGCTGCGGGCGCTGCGCAAGGTGATCCCGCCGCTGCGCCTCGGAGCGGTGTCGGTCGACCTGTCGTTCATGGTCCTCTTCCTCGGCGTGATCATCCTCTACTCGGTCCTCTCCAGCCTCGGCCGCTGAGCACGTCCACGGTCACGTCACGCCACATCCGTCACGCCAGCCCCGTCACCGGGTAGGGTGTCGGCACGGACCCCCGGTCCCGCGACGTCGCGCGTCCGGAGGTCCCGTCCCGTGACCCCACCGGCCACCAGGAGTTGACCATGGCTCTCTCGCCCGAGGACGTCCTCAACAAGACGTTCACCCAGACCCAGTTCCGTCGTGGCTACGACGAGCGCGAGGTCGACGACTTCCTCGACGACATCGTCGCCGAGATGCGGCGGATGTCCAAGGAGGGCGAGGACCTCCGCGGCGAGCTCTCGAGCTGCCGCGAGGGCAAGGGGATGGCCCCGACGACCGCCTTCGCCCGCCCGGACGCCGACAGCAGCCGCGAGCTCGAGGAGCTGCGCTCCAAGAACGCCACGCTGGCCTCCCGCGTCTCCGAGCTCGAGGGCACCCGCAGCGAGCTCACCGCCAAGCTCGGCGAGTTCGAGGGCCAGAGCGGTGACGGCGAGGCCCGCGCGGCCGAGCTCCAGGGCACGGTGAGCCAGCTCCAGGGCACCGTCACCCAGCTCACCGACCGCACCGCCGAGCTCGAGCAGCTGCTCCAGCAGCGCGACACCGAGATCGAGGCCCTGCGCGGGGCCAGCGGCGACGTCGACGCCCGCGTCGCCGACGCCGAGCGTCGCGCCGGGGAGTTCGAGAACCACGCCTCGCAGCTCGAGCGGCACGCCGCCGGGCTCGAGACCCGCATCGGTGAGCTCGAGACCCAGCTCGACGAGGCGCGCCAGCAGGCCGCGGCGGCGGCCGGCGAGCGCGACGAGCACGTCGCCGCCCTCGCCTCGCACCGCGAGCAGCAGGGTGCGGCCGTCGACGAGCAGGTCTCGCTCCTCGAGACCCGGCTCGAGGAGTCGCGCCGCGACGCCGACGAGCGCGTGGCGGCGGCCGAGCAGCGGGTCCAGCAGCTCGAGTCCCAGCTCCAGGAGGCCGAGCAGCGCGCCTCCGCCGCCCAGGCCGCTCCGGCTCAAGGCGACGCCGGTCTCGGTGCGGCCGCCCTCGCGGGCGCCGGTGGCGGCGCCAGCGCGGCGGGGGTCATCGCCCTCGCGCAGCGCCTCCACGACGAGCACGTCGCCGCCGGTGAGAGCAAGCGCGACGAGCTGATCTCCGAGGGCCAGCGCAAGCACGACGAGCTGCTCGGCACCGCCCAGCGCAAGCACGAGGAGCTCATCACCACCGGCCAGGCCCGCCACGACGAGCTCGTGTCGACGGGTCAGTCGCAGCACGACGAGCTCGTCTCGACGGCGACGGCCCAGCGGGACGAGATGATCGGCACCGCGACGACCCAGCGCGACGAGATGCTCACCGAGGCCCGGGAGCGCTCGACGGGGATGGTCGCCGAGGCGCAGCAGAAGAAGGCCTCGATCCTCGAGGAGCTGGGCCGCGAGCGCAGCCTGCTCGAGCGCAAGATCGAGGAGCTGCGGGGCTTCGAGCGCGACTACCGCGCCCGCCTGCACGACTACATCCAGGCCCAGCTCGCCGACCTCAAGAACGTCGGCGGCGACGAGGCGGCGGCTCCGGCCGAGGAGGCGGCGCAGCCGCAGCACGAGCCGCAGAGCTGACCGGCACGACACACGAAGGGCCCGGGAACTTCCCGGGCCCTTCGTCGTTGGGGCAAGAGCACTGGTCGTCGCGGCGTTTCGCGCGAGCGAGACACCCGCGACACGCCGTATCCTCCGAGCACCGGGCGGGCCGCACGGGCCCGTCCTCACCCTGAAGAGGTTCGTGTCATGGTTGTGAAGCGGGCGCTGTCGGCCGCGAAGAAGACCACCTCCACCGCTGCGGCGCGCGCGCGCTCGGCGGTCCGGGGGGCCTCGGGCGGCGGGAACGGGAAGGCCGCGCCGGCCACGAAGGCGACGCCGGCGAAGAAGGCGGCGACGAAGGCCGCGCCCGCGAAGAAGGCTGCGCCGGCGAAGAAGGCTGCGCCGGCGAAGAAGGCGGCGCCGGCGAAGAAGGCCGCGCCTGCCAAGAAGGCGGCGACGAAGGCCGCGCCCGCGAAGAAGGCTGCGCCGGCGAAGAAGGCGGCCACCAAGGCCGCGCCCGCGAAGAAGGCTGCGCCGGCGAAGAAGGCGGCGACGAAGGCCGCGCCCGCCAAGAAGGCCGCGCCCGCCAAGAAGGCTGCGCCCGCCAAGAAGGCGGCCACCAAGGCCGCGCCCGCCAAGAAGGCGGTGACCAAGGCCGCGCCCGCCAAGAAGGCGGTGACCAAGGCCGCGCCCGCCAAGAAGGCGGTGACCAAGGCCGCGCCCGCCAAGAAGGCGGTGACCAAGGCCGCGCCGGCGAAGAAGGCTGCGCCGGCGAAGAAGGCCGCGCCCGCCAAGACGGCGGCGACGAAGGCTGCGCCGGCGAAGAAGACGGCGCGTCGGGTCACGCCCGGCTCGCTGCCGGTCCGGGAGGACGAGTCGCCGTGGACCGCGGCCGAGCTGCGCGAGGTCCGTGCCGAGCTCGAGGCCGACGTCGCCCAGCTGCGTGACGAGCTCGCCCACGCCCAGTCCGACCTCGTCGACCTCATGCGCGACTCCGGCGACGGCGCGGGTGACGACCAGGCCGACGCCGGGGCGAAGACCTACGAGCGCGAGCAGGAGATCTCGCTGGCCAACAACGCCCGCGAGATGCTCGAGCAGACCGAGCACGCCCTCGCCCGCCTCGACGACGGCACCTACGGCACCTGCGAGTCCTGCGGCAACCCGATCGGCAAGATGCGGCTCCAGGCCGCACCTCGTGCGACCCTGTGCATGCCATGCAAGACGAAGCAGGAGCGCCGCTGACGGGCGCCGACCCCACCCCGAGCCCCGCACCCGACCCCTCGCCCGAGGGACGAAGCCGGCTGCGCGCGCTCCTCCTGACGATCGCCGCGGTCGTCCTCGTGCTCGACCAGGGCACCAAGGCGTGGGCCCTCGCGCGCCTGACCCCGGGCGAGCCGGTCGACCTCGTGGGATCGGCGATCCGCCTCAACCTCATCCGCAACCCCGGGGCCGCGTTCTCCCTCGGCGACGGCTCGACGTGGGTGCTCACCCTCGTCTCGCTCGTCATCCTCGGGTGGGTGCTCGTCGCCGTCCGCCGGGTCGACAACCGGGGCTGGGCCATCCCGCTCGGGCTCCTGCTCGGTGGTGCCGTCGGCAACCTCGTCGACCGGCTGGTCCGCGAGCCCGGGCCGGGGCGGGGCCACGTCGTCGACTTCATCGACTACTTCGGCTGGTTCGTCGGCAACGTCGCGGACATCGCCATCGTCGTCGCGGCCGGGGTGGTCATGGTCCTCGCCTACCGCGGGGTCCCCCTGGGGTCGCGGCGCGACGCCGAGCACGGGGCGGAGCCCGCGGATGGCTGACCAGCGCACCGTCCTCGTGCCGGACGGGCTCGAGGGCGAGCGGGTCGACGCCGCCATCGCCCGGCTCTTCGGCCTCTCGCGCACCCGGGCCGCCGACCTCGCGGCCGCCGGCGAGGTGAGCGTCAACGCGACGAGCGTCGGGAAGAGCCACCGGGTCAGCGCCGGCGACATGCTCGAGGTCTCGATCCCGAGCGGTCCCACGAGCCCGACCCTCGAGGTCGTCGCCGAGCCGGTGCCCGGGATGCGGGTCGTCCACGACGACGACGACATCGTCGTCGTCGACAAGCCCGTGGGTGTCGCCGCGCACCCGAGCGTCGGCTGGACCGGGCCCAACGTGCTCGCCGGCCTCAAGGCCGCCGGCTACCGCATCTCGACGAGCGGGGCGAGCGAGCGCCAGGGCATCGTCTCGCGCCTCGACGTCGGCACCAGCGGCCTCATGGTCGTCTGCAAGAGCGAGCGCGGCTACAGCGTCCTCAAGCGGGCCTTCAAGGAGCGCCGGGTCGACAAGACCTACCACACGCTCGTCCAGGGCCTCCCGGACCCGCTCGTCGGCACCATCGACGCCCCGATCGGCCGCCACCCGGGCCACGACTACCGGTTCGCGGTCATGGACTCCGGCAAGCACGCCGTGACCCACTACGAGCTGCTCGAGGCGTTCCGGCACGCGAGCCTGCTCGAGATCCACCTCGAGACCGGTCGCACCCACCAGATCCGCGTGCACATGGCCGCCGTGCGCCACCCCTGCGTCGGCGACCAGACCTACGGCGCGGACCCGACGCTCGCGAAGCGGCTCGGCCTGGAGCGGCAGTGGCTGCACGCCGTCGGGCTCGGGTTCGAGCACCCCGGGTCGGGGGAGTGGGTCACCTTCGAGAGCGGCTACCCGCAGGACCTCCAGGACGCCCTCGACCGACTCTGAGCGGCCGATCGCGGGCGGTCCCGCGACACGGCCGACGACACGCCGAGGGTGTCCCCGGGGCGACCTAGGATGGTCCGCGATGTCCACCCCCGCCGCCCCGACCCCGAGCCCCACGTCGTCCTCGACGGGCGACTCGTTCGTGCACCTGCACGTCCACACCGAGTACTCGATGCTCGACGGCGCGGCGCGCATCGGCGACCTCTTCACCCGGGCCGCCGAGATGGGCATGCCGGCCCTGGCCACCACCGACCACGGCTACGTCTTCGGGGCCTACGAGTTCTGGAAGAAGGCCCAGGGCACCGGCGTCAAGCCGATCATCGGCGTCGAGGCCTACGTCACGCCCGGTACCCACCGCACCGACAAGACCCGCGTCAAGTGGGGCGACGAGCGCACCCGTCCCGGTGACGACGTCTCCGGGTCGGGCGCCTACACGCACATGACGCTGCTGGCCCGCGACAACACCGGCCTGCACAACCTCTTCCGGATGGACAGCCAGGCCTCCCTCGACCAGGTCTACGCCAAGTGGCCGCGCGTCGACCGCGAGCTCCTCGACCGCTACGGCAAGGGCATCATCGCCACCACCGGCTGCCCGTCCGGCGAGATCCAGACCCGCATCCGCCTCGGCCAGTACGACCTCGCGAAGCAGGCGGCCTCCGACTTCCGCGACATCTTCGGCGCCGAGAACTTCTTCTGCGAGCTGATGGACCACGGCCTCGACATCGAGCGCCGTGTCCAGCAGGACCTCCTGCGCCTGGCCCGCGAGCTCGGCCTGCCGCTCGTGGCCACCAACGACCTGCACTACACGAGCCCCGAGGACGCCAAGGCGCACGGCGCGCTCCTGTGCGTCCAGTCCGGCTCGACGATGATGGACCCGGGCCGGTTCAAGTTCGACGCCGACGACTTCTACCTCAAGAGCCCCGCCGAGATGCGCCACACCTGGCGCGAGCTCCCCGAGGCCTGCGACAACACCCTCCTCATCGCCGAGATGTGCGACATCTCCTTCACCGAGGGCGAGGGGCGGTACATGCCGCGCTTCCCGTGCCCCCCGGGCGAGAACGAGCAGAGCTGGTTCGTCAAGGAGGTCGAGAAGGGGTTGCGCGAGCGCTTCCCCGAGGGCGTCCCCGAGTACGCGCGCAAGCAGGCCGAGTACGAGGCCGACGTCATCATCTCCAAGGGCTACCCGGGGTACTTCCTCGTCGTCGCCGACTTCATCACCTGGGCCAAGGAGAACGGCATCCGGGTGGGCCCGGGCCGTGGCTCGGGTGCGGGGTCGATGTGCGCGTACGCGATGAAGATCACCGACCTCGACCCCATCCCCCACGGCCTGATCTTCGAGCGCTTCCTCAACCCCGAGCGCGCCTCGATGCCCGACTTCGACGTCGACTTCGACGAGCGCCGGCGGGGCGAGGTCATCAAGTACGTCACCGAGAAGTACGGGGCCGAGCGGGTCGCGCAGATCGTCACCTACGGCACGATCAAGGCCAAGCAGGCGGTCAAGGACTCCGCCCGGGTCATGGGCCACCCGTTCGCGGTCGGCGAGCAGCTGACCAAGGCGATGCCGCCGGACGTCATGGGCAAGGGCGTGCCGCTCTCGGGCATCTACGACCCCGAGCACCCGCGCTACGGCGAGGGCAAGGAGTTCCGCGAGCTCGTCCAGACCGAGCAGCACCTCCAGGAGGTCGTCGAGACCGCCAAGGGCCTCGAGGGCCTGAAGCGCCAGTGGGGCGTGCACGCCGCCGGCGTCATCATGTCCAGCGAGCCGCTCATCGACGTCATCCCGATCATGCGGCGCCTCCAGGACGGGCAGGTCATCACCCAGTTCGACTACCCGAGCTGCGAGAACCTCGGCCTGGTCAAGATGGACTTCCTCGGGCTGCGCAACCTCACCATCCTCGACGACGCCATCGCCAACGTGCGCGCCAACCGGGGCGAGGAGATCGACCTCGACGCCCTGTCCAAGGACATGACCGACAAGCCCACCTACGACCTGCTGGCCCGCGGCGACACCCTCGGGGTCTTCCAGCTCGACGGTGGCGGCATGCGCACCCTGCTCAAGCTCATGCAGCCGGACAACTTCGAGGACATCTCCGCGGCCCTCGCGCTCTACCGGCCGGGCCCGATGGGCGTCAACGCTCACACGAACTTCGCGCTGCGCAAGAACGGCAAGCAGGAGCTCATCCCGCTCGACCCGCAGCTGAAGGGCAAGCTCCAGCCGGAGATGGTGCAGGCCCTCGAGCCCATCCTCGGCACCACCTACGGCCTGGTGATCTACCAGGAGCAGGTCATGGAGATCGCCCAGAAGCTCGCCGGGTACACGCTCGGCAACGCCGACCTCCTCCGGCGCGCGATGGGCAAGAAGAAGAAGGAGGTCCTCGACAAGGAGTACGTGCCGTTCTCCGACGGCATGAAGAAGAACGGCTACACCGAGGCCTCGGTCGCGGCGCTGTGGGGCGTCCTCGTCCCGTTCTCCGACTACGCGTTCAACAAGGCGCACACCGCCGCCTACGGCCTCGTCTCGTACTGGACCGGCTACCTCAAGGCCAACTACCCGGCCGAGTACATGGCCGCGCTGCTCACGAGCGTCGGCGACGACAAGGACAAGTCGGCCCTCTACCTCGGCGAGTGCCGCCGGATGGGCATCAAGGTGCTCCCGCCGGACGTCAACGACTCGGTCGGCCAGTTCGCCGCCGTCGGCACCGACATCCGCTTCGGCCTGCACGCCATCCGCAACGTCGGCCACAACGTCGTCGAGGCGATCATCCAGGCGCGCGAGGAGAAGGGCCGGTTCACCTCGTTCCGCGACTTCATGTCCAAGGTGCCCGCGGTCGTGTGCAACAAGCGCACCATCGAGTCGCTCATCAAGGGCGGCGCCTTCGACGGCCTCGCCGAGACCCGGATGGGCCTGGTCCGCATCCACGAGGAGTACGTCGACGCCTTCGTCGCGGTCAAGCGCCAGGAGGCGATCGGGCAGGACAGCCTCTTCGGGGCCTTCGGCGACGACGGCGGTTCCGGCGGCGGGGGCGGCGACCTCATGGGGCTCGCCCCGGTGCCGGGCGTCGAGTGGGACAAGCAGACGCTGCTCTCCTTCGAGCGCGAGATGCTCGGGCTCTACGTCTCCGACCACCCGCTCTTCGGCGTCGAGCACGTGCTCAGCGCCCACGCCGACACCCAGATCGCCTCGCTGACCGCCGACGAGGGCGGCCGCCCCGAGGGCGCGATGGTCACCGTCGCCGGCCTCATCACCGGCCTGCAGATCAAGCGGACCAAGAAGGGCGACCTCTGGGCCATCGCCACCGTCGAGGACCTCGCCGGCTCGATCGAGTGCCTCTTCTTCCCGAGCACCTACATGACGGTCTCCTCGATGCTCCAGCAGGACCAGATCGCCGTCGTGCGCGGCAAGCTCAACCGGCGCGACGACTCGGTCTCGATCTACGCCCAGGAGCTCACCCTCCCCGACGTCAGCGAGGGCCCGCGCGGTCCGGTCGTCGTGACGATGGAGACCGCCCGGGCCACGGCGCAGCGCATCGAGGAGCTCAAGGGCGTCCTCACCAACCACCCGGGCACCACCGAGGTGCACCTCAAGCTGCTCAAGCCGGGGCGGTCGGTCGAGATCCGGCTCGACCCCGCCTACCGGGTCAACGCCGACGCGGCGCTCTTCGGTGACCTCAAGGTCCTCCTCGGTCCCCGCTGCCTCTCCTGACCCGCCGGCGGGCGACCCTGCGGTGAACGGTCGGCGACACCGGCGATCCGCCGGTCGCCAGGGGGTGCCACCGGCCGGACTTCCCCCTAGGGTCTAGGCACGCGCACGCCCGGACAGGGGGCGGCGCTCGGAGAACCCAGGAGATCCTCCACGATGAGAACCACTCGACGACGCGCCCTCGGCGCCGGTGTCGCCGCCGTCGGCCTGGCGGCCTTCGTCGCCGGTACGCCCTCGGCGACCGCGCACGACCGGGACCGCCACCACCCGAGGCCGTACGCCCAGACGGTGCAGCTGCTGTCCTTCAACGACTACCACGGCCACCTCGAGGCCACCGACCCGCCGCTCAGCAAGGCCCTCGACCCGAGCCAGACCGCGGCCGGCGGCGCCGAGCACCTCGCGACGGCCCTGAAGACGCTGCGCGCCCAGGCCCCGCGCGGCACGTCGCTCACGGTCGCCGCGGGCGACCTCATCGGCGGCTCGACCTTCCTCTCCGGCCTCTTCCACGACGAGCCGTCGGTCGAGACCCTCAACGCGATGGACCTCGACGTCAGCAGCGTCGGCAACCACGAGTTCGACGAGGGCACCACCGAGCTGCTGCGCATGCAGAAGGGCGGCTGCCACCCGAAGGACGGCTGCTACTTCCCGGACGACCCGTACGCCGGCGCCGACTTCCAGTGGCTGGCGGCCAACGTCGTCGTCAAGCCGAAGACCTCCACGACCTCCCGCGGCCACGACCACGGCAAGGAGCGCACGCTCCTGCCGGCGACCTCGATCAAGAAGGTCAACGGCGTCAAGATCGGCTTCATCGGGATGACCCTCGAGGGCACGCCCAGCCTCGTCGACCCGGCCGGCGTCGCGAACGTCGAGTTCAAGGACGAGGTCGAGACCGCGAACCAGCAGGCCGTCCAGCTGCGGCGCAAGGGCGTCAACGCCATCGTCGTCCTGCTCCACGAGGGCGGCGTGCAGTCGGGCACCTACGAGGAGTGCGTCGGCATCTCCGACCCGATCGCGACGATCGCGAAGACGATGACCGCCGACGTCGACGCGATCATCACCGGGCACACGCACCAGCCGTACACCTGCTCGATCCCGGACCCGAAGGGCAACCCCCGCCTCGTGACGAGCGCGGCGTCCTACGGCCAGGTGGTCTCCGAGACCGACCTCGTCATCGACCGTCGCACCGGCGAGGTCGACCGTGGCCGCTCCACCTCGGTCAACCACCTCGTGAGCCGCGCCGAGTTCGCCAAGGACCCGGAGCAGACGGCGATCATCGACAAGTGGAAGACCATCTCGGCACCGCTCGCGGCCCGGGTCGTCGGCTCGGTCGCCGAGGACATCACCGGTGACTCCGGCGGCAACCGCGGCATCGAGACCCCGATGGCCGACCTCGTCGCCGACAGCATCCTCTGGGGCACCAGGGCCCCCGAGAACGGCGGCGCCCAGCTCGCCCTGATGAACGTCGGCGGCGTGCGGGCCAGCCTGCGGGTCGCGCCGAAGTACGCGGAGGGACCCGGCGAGATCACCTACGCCGAGACCTACGACGTCGCCCCGTTCGGCAACATCCTCACGACGCTCGACCTCACCGGCGCCGAGCTCAAGGCCGTGCTCGAGCAGCAGTACGTGCCGGGTCGTGCCGGTGGCCGTGACGCACTCGGCCTCGGTGTCTCCGACGGGTTCACCTACACCTGGGACGCCACGCAGCCGGCCGGCAGCCGGGTCGTGGCGGGGTCGATGAAGCTCGGCGGCACGGTCATGGACATGAACGCCACGTACCGCGTCGGCACGATCAACTTCCTCGCCAACGGTGGTGACTCGTTCACCGCCTTCTCCGCCGGGCGCAACGTCCTCGGCGGCAACGAGGACCTGGCCAACATGGTCGCCTACTTCGGCGCCAACCCGGGCCTGCGGGCCCCGGCCGACCGCGTCGCGGGTCTCTGACCCGCAGGGCACCGACGAGGGCCGTCCCCCACCCGGGGGGCGGCCCTCGCCGCCGTCCGGACGGCGCCCGCGCATAGGGTGGGCCCGTGCCGAGCCCGTCCCTCCCGACCCCACCCACCGCGCCCCGGCGCCCGCACGTGCGCGAGCAGCACGGTGAGGCGGTCGAGGACCCCTACTGGTGGATGCGCGACCTCGAGGACCCCGAGCTGCTCGCCCACCTCGAGGCCGAGAACGCGTATGCCGAGGCCCGCACCGAGCACCTCACCGGGCTGCGGGCGACCCTCTTCGGGGAGATCAAGGCCCGGGTCAAGGAGGACGACCTCTCGGTGCCCGTGGCCAGCGGGCCCTGGTGGTACCTCAGCCGCACCGCGGAGGGGAAGCAGTACGCCACGCACGTGCGCGTCCCCCGGGCCGAGGGCGACCCCCGTCCGGACCCCGACGCGGACGCGGCACCGGGGGAGCAGGTCGTCCTCGACGGCAACGTCGAGGCCGGTGACTCCGAGTTCTTCTCGCTCGGGGCGCTGACCGTCGGCGCCGACCACCGGCTCGTCGCCTTCGCCGTCGACACCGCCGGCGACGAGCGCTTCGACCTCACCGTGCGCGACATCGACTCCGGCGAGGTCCTCGACACCTCGCTCACCGGCATCGGCTACGGCTGCGAGCTGAGCCGGGACGGGTCGTTCGTGTTCTACACCCGCGTCGACGACGCCTGGCGACCCCACCAGCTGTGGCGGCACCGCGTCGGGGGCGACCCGGCGGACGACGTGCTCGTCCACCAGGAGGACGACGAGCGCTTCTGGATGGGGGTCAGCGCCAGCCGCGACGAGCGCTGGCTGCTCCTCGGCCTCGGGTCGAAGACGACCTCCGAGGTGTGGATGCTCCCGTCCGACGAGCCGGAGGGGGAGTGGCGCGTCGTCGCCCCGCGCCGCGACGGCATCGAGTACGACGTCGAGCCGGCCGGCGACCGGCTGCTCGTCGTGCACAACACCGACACCCCGGACTCCGACCTCGCGTGGGCACCCCTCGAGGCCACGAGCCACGAGCAGTGGGTGCCGCTGCTCGCGTCGGGCGAGGGCGAGCGGTTCGTCGGGGTCGACGCCTTCGACTCGGCCACCGTGCTGTCGCTGCGCACGGGGGGCCTCACGGCCCTGCGGGTGCTGCCCCGCGACGTCAGCTCGGTGTCCGGGCACGGCACCCCGTGGGACGTGTCGGTCGACCAGCCGGTGCACTCGATCGGGTTGGGGGACAACCCGGAACCCGACCAGGTCGCGGTGCAGGTGGTCGTCGAGTCGTGGACCACGCCGCGCACGGTGCTCGACGTCGACCTCGCCACCGGGGCCCGCACCGAGCTCAAGCGCCAGCCCGTGCTCGGCGGCTTCGACCCCGCCGACTACGTCGAGTCGCGCGAGTGGGTCACGGCGTCCGACGGTGCGTCGGTACCCCTCTCGGTCGTCCGCCGGCGCGGGGTCGAGCCCGACGGCACGAACCCCGGGCTGCTCACCGCGTACGGTGCCTACGAGATCTCCTCGGACCCGTACTTCTCGGTCGCGCGCCTCGGGCTGCTCGACCGCGGGGTCGTCTTCGCCATCGCCCACGTCCGTGGTGGTGGCGAGATGGGCCGTCGCTGGTACGACGACGGCAAGCTGCTGGCCAAGCCGACCACGTTCTCCGACACCGTCGCCGCCGCCGACCACCTCGTGGCCACCGGGTGGGTCGCGCCCGACCGGCTCGGGCTCGAGGGCGGCTCGGCGGGCGGGCTGCTCGTCGGGGCGGTGCTCAACCTGGCTCCCGGGCGGTTCCGCGTGGCGCACGCCGCCGTGCCGTTCGTCGACGCCCTCAACACCATCCTCCAGCCCGAGCTGCCGCTGACCGTGGGCGAGTGGGAGGAGTGGGGCAACCCGCTCGAGGACCGCGAGGTCTACGCCGCGATGCGCGCCTACACCCCGTACGAGAACGTCCGGGCCACGGAGTACCCGGCGGTCCTCGCGACGAGCAGCCTGCAGGACACCCGCGTCTACGTCACCGAGCCCGCGAAGTGGGTGGCCCGGCTGCGCGAGACGGTGACGAACGACCCGCACACCCGGCCGGTGCTGATGCGCACCGAGATGTCCGCCGGCCACGGCGGGCGCAGCGGGCGCTACGCGGCCTGGGAGCAGGTCGCGTGGGAGTGGGCCTTCGTCCTCGACCGGCTCGGGGCCACCGAGCGGGTCGACGGCGCGACCGTCAGCGGGTGACGAGCACGGGGCAGGCGCTGCGGCCGACGAGGCGCAGGGCCGTCGCCCCGACGTGCAGGCCCTCGAACCCGCCGACCCCGCGGCTGCCGACCACCACGAGCGCGGCGCCCTCGGCCGCCTCGACGAGGGCGTGGAGGGGGTCGTCGCGCACGACGTGCACCTCGACCTTGGCGTCCGGGTGCTCGGGGCGCAGCGCGGCGACGACGTCGTCGACCACCCGCTCGACCCCGGCCACGTACTCCTCCCAGCTCGAGGCCGCGGCGAGCGTCGGGTCGGTGGCGCCGGTGGCCTGCCAGGCGTGCACGGCGTCGACCGACCCGCCGAGGACGCCCGCCTCGCGCACGGCCGCCCGCAGCGCCTCGAGGGAGGCCGTCGAGCCGTCGACACCGACGACGACGCGCCCACCCGGCTGCGGCGCCCCCGAGGACGTGTGCCCGACGACGAGCACCGGGCAGCGGGCGTGCGTGAGCACCTGCATCGCCACCGCCCCGAGGCTCGTCCGGCTGAGCACGCCGAAGCCCGCCACCCCGACGACGACGAGCGCCGCGGTGTGCGAGGAGGCGATGAGCGACCGGCTGGCGTAGCCGTCGTGCAGGGCGCTGGTCACGGTGAGGTCCGGGTGCGCGGCGTGCGCCGCGGCCACGGCGTCGCGCAGCAGCTGCTCGCCGTGCCGGGTGACGGCCCCGCGGTCCGCGAGCTCGCCGAAGCCGAGCATCGGCAGGTCGGGGGCGAAGGCGTGGAGCACGTGGAGCGTCATCCCGCGGGTGCTCGCGACGTGCGCGGCCTGGACCACGGCGGCCCGGGACAGCGGTGACCCGTCGACTCCCACGACGACGCGGGGCTGGCTCATGATCGTCCGTCCTTCCGAGGGATGGGGCGCCCTCAGGACGACCGTCCCACCGCCCGTGCGTGGGCGCAAGGACGGATGTCACGGATCAGCGGCGCAGGCGCTCCCCGTCGGCGAAGACGTCGAGGAGCACGTTCGCGGCACCGATCGAGCCGTTCGCCGAGGTCCACGTCCGGGCCTCGTCGCCGTCGGCGACGACGACCGACTCGCCCGTCGTCCGCGCCCCGGCCCGGTCGAGGACGACGGCCGAGCGGTCGAGGAGCCCGATGGCCGGCGTGCGGCGGTCGACGGCCACCGACCCGTACAGCCGACCCCACCGGTTCTCGGAGGCGAGGTACGGCACGAGGGTCGCGCGGACCAGCCCGAGACCGGGCAGCCACCGGGCGTCGTCGGCCCGGAACGCGGCGATGCCGGCGTCCTCGAGGTCGTCCTCGGTGGGCCGGGCCACCGGCGACCAGCGCTCGCCGAGGACGGACACGGCGGCGCCGTCGGCGAGGACGACCGGGGTGTGGCACACGGCCGCGGCGAGGGCGGCCCGGACCCGGCGGTCGGCGAGGGCCGGGGCGAGGGTCGTGGGGTCGTCGCCGACGACGAAGGCCGCCGTGGCACCGCGCAGGGCGTCCTCGCGGACCGCGTCGCCGGTGACGACGCGGACCGAGCCGGTCCACCCCGCGGCGCGGGCGGCGTCGGCGTACCGGGCGCCGACGGCCGTGGCGTCCCCACCGAGGGCGAGGACGACGAGCCGGCCGCGGGACGAGCCGTCGACGGCCCGCGCGCGGTCGACGACGTCGTCGAGGACGGGGGAGCCGAGCACCCCGCCACCGAGGACGAGGGTGCCGCGGCCCGGGGCGGTCGGCACGCGCCACGGGGTGCCCTTCGGGGGCGCGAGGGTGCTCGACCCGCGGGTCAGGGTGCGGGTGCGCAGGTCGTAGCGCTGGTCCTCGGTCATCAGGTGGGTGAGGACGCGTCGGGCCGAGAGGGTCTGCGGCGCACCGCGCCAGGAGTGGGGGGAGCGGAGGGTCTCGAGGTCGACGAGCGACACCGAGCCCTGGCCGAACACGCCGGAGAGCGTCCGGTCGCCCGTGGCCCGCACGCCCGTGCCGTAGTCGACGCCGACCCCGACCGGGCTGCGGCCGCCGAGGTGCTCGTCGGCGGTGGCGAGCGTCGAGAGGGTGCGGCCGAGCCGGCCTCGCTGGTGGAAGTGCTGGTCGTAGATCGCGCGGGTCGAGCCGAAGGCCAGGCCGCGCTCGAGGTCGGCGTCGTCGCCCCACCACACGAGCGTGGAGTCGCGGCGCAGGCCGTCGGCCGGGCCGAGGTCGCCGACGTAGCCGTTGATCATCGAGCGCGACTCGACGGCCGCTCCGGCGCTCGTGCCGCCGACGACGACCCCTCGTGCGGCGGCGCGGGTCATCGCCCGTTCCGCCGGGCTGTCGGCGAGCACCTGCATCGCGAGCCCCTGGTCGCCGCCGAGCACGAAGACGCCGTCGGTGGCGGGGTCGGCGAGGGCTGCGGCGTTCGCGGGGTCGAGGGCGTCGGAGCGGTCGAGGAGTACGGCCAGCCGGGCCGTGCACCCCGTGAAGCGGGTCGGCGCCGCGTCCTCGCAGGCGAGCCGCAGCTGCTCGGCGCGCTCGCCCGCCAGCTCGAGGTTCTCGGCGCGGTCCTCGGGGGCGTCGCCGTAGGCCGAGGGCACGACGACGAGGTCGACGGTCGGTCCGGAGGCGTGGGCGGCGGCGGTGCGGGCGAACGCCTCGAGGGTGTCGGTCTCGTAGCCACCGCCGACCGGGACGAGCACTTCCGGGCTCCGCGACCCGTGCCCGCCACCGCTGCCGGAGGCCGCCGCGGGGGCGGCGGCGAACGGTGCGGCGAGGAGGGCGGTGGTCGCGAGGCAGGAGCCGAGCCGGCGGGCGGTGCGTCGGGTGTCGTCGAGGGCCATGGCGGGCACGCTAGCGAGCCGGCGCCCCGTGTCGGGCGTTCGTGCCGCACCGGTCGCCGCCTAGGGTGGCCGGCATGAGCCTCCTCGCCGTCGAGTGGGACGACGCGGCCGCCGACGGCCACGGCGCCCTCACCCTCCTCGACCAGACCGTCCTCCCCGAGCGCACCGAGCACCTCGTCGTGCGCACCGTCGACGAGCTCGTCGACGCCATCGTCGCGCTCGCGGTGCGGGGAGCCCCGGCCCTCGGCGTCGCCGGGGCGATGGGGGTCGTCGTCGCGATGGACCAGGCCGAGCGGGAGGGCTGGGACGCCGCGCGCCTCGAGGCCGAGGTCGACCGGGTGCGGCACGCCCGCCCGACGGCGGTCAACCTCGCGTGGGGCGTCGACCGGGTCCGGCCGCTCGTGGCACGGGGGAGGGACGCGGTGCTCGCGGCCGCCCGCGAGGTCGCCGCCGAGGACGAGGCGGCCAACCACGAGCTGTCGCGGCTCGGTGCCGACTGGCTGCTCGCCCGGGTCGGACGGCCGCGCCTGCGGGTGCTCACCCACTGCAACGCCGGCGCGCTGGCCACCTCGGCCTGGGGGACCGCGCTCGGGGTGGTCCGCGAGCTGCACGCCCGGGACGCCCTCGAGCTCGTCGTCGCCGACGAGACGCGGCCGCTGCTCCAGGGGTCGCGGCTCACCGCCTACGAGCTGGCCGAGGAGGGGATCCCGCACGTCGTCCAGGTCGACAGCGCGGCCGCCTCGACGATCCTGCGCGGGCTCGTCGACTGCGCCGTCGTCGGGGCCGACCGCATCGCCGCGAACGGGGACGTCGCGAACAAGGTCGGCACGCTCGGCGTCGGTCTGGCCTGCCGCGAGGCGGGCATCCCGCTGCTCGTCGCCGCACCCTGGTCGACGGTCGACCTGTCGATGCCCGACGGCACGGGCATCGAGATCGAGGAGCGGCCCGGCGAGGAGGTCACCGAGCTGGCCGGCCGGCGCACCGCGCCGATGGGCAGCCGGGGCCTCAACCCCGCCTTCGACGTCACGCCGGCCCGGTTCGTCGCGGCCGTGGCCACCGAGCGGGGAGTGGTCGAGCCGGCCGCGGGCGCAGGCCCCGACCGGCTCGTCGACCAGATCTGAAGACGATGGCTTCATTCGTACCATCTGAAGGTATGATCTTCAGATGGCTGAGATGAAGTCCACGTCTTCACCGTGTGTCCTCATCGGGGACATCGTCGCCTCCCGGGTCTCGCACGACCGCCAGGTGGTGCACGACGCCGTCGTCGGTGCGCTCGAGACCACCGAGACCGTGGTGCCCTCGCTCCGCGGGCTGCGGATCACGGTCGGCGACGAGTTCCAGGGGGCCTACGCCACCCTCGGCGCGGCCCTCGACGCCGCGCTCCGGGTGCGGCTCGCGCTCCTGCCCGACGTCGACGTGCGCATCGGCGTCGGCCGGGGGGCCGTGACGGTGCTCGACCCCGCGCGGGGGATCGAGGACGGTCCGGGGTGGTGGGCGGCCCGGGCGGCCGTCGAGCACGTCGAGGCCGCCGCGGAGCGGTCACCGACCCGCACCCTGCGCACCGGCCACCGCGCCGAGGACCCCGACGACCCGCGCGTCGACGCGGTCAACGCGGCGCTGCTCTGTCGGGACCATCTGGTTGGCTCCCTCTCGGACCGGTCGCTGCGACTGCTGGAAGGACTCATGCACCCCGACACCACCCAGGCCGAGCTCGCCGAGCGCGAGGGCGTCAGCGCGTCCGCCGTCTCGCAGCGGGTGCGGGCCGACGGCATCGGTGCGGTGCTCGCCGCCCACGAGCTGCTCCGGGCCCTGCCGTGACCTGGCTCGGGGTGTGGCTCGTCGGCGTGGGCCTCTGCGACCTCGTGCGCTCCGGCCCGCGCCCGGGGGTCACCCGCTGGGCCCCGTGGGTCGGGCTGGCCGCGACGGCCGGGCTCGGCGCGCTCGGCGGCCTGCTCGGCCCCACCGACCTCGTCGTCGGCCTCGGGGCGGCGCTCGCCCTCGTGCTCTGGGTGCGCTGGTCGACCCAGGCCCTGCTCACCGGCACCGGGCACGCGCCGGCGCTCGCCGCGCTCGCCGGCGGGGCGGTGTGGCTCGTCGCGCTCTCCGGCTGGGCCTCGGACCCCGGCGGCCTGCTCGGGCGCTGGCTCGCCTGGGCCGACCTGCCGATGCTCGGTGCCGACGCGGGGGTGGGCCGGGTGCTGCTCGTCGCCGGTCTGCTGCTCGCCAACCTTGCCACCGGCAACATCATCGTGCGCCTCGTCCTCGTCAGCGTCGGGGCGCTGCGCCCGGTCGACCGCACGAGCGACCCCGGCGCCGAGCCCGCCGAGCAGCTGCGCGGCGGTCGCCTCCTCGGGCCGATGGAGCGCGTCGTCATCGTCGGGCTCGGCCTCGCCGGTCAGCTGACGGCCGCCGGGCTGGTCATCGCGGCCAAGGGGCTCATCCGCTTCCCCGAGCTGCAGAGCAAGCGCTCGGACCGCGAGTCGGTCGAGGGCGCCGGCATCGACGAGGTCACCGAGTACTTCCTCGTCGGCTCGTTCGTCTCGTGGCTGCTCGCGCTCGGGAGCCTGTTCCTCGCCCGCTGAGCCGGTGGCGGCCCCGCCTCAGACGTCGATGATCCGTCCGCGCCACTCCGGGGGGAAGTCGGCGGTCGTGTCGCCGGCCACGAGCAGCCGGTAGGTCATCGTCGCGGCCTCCTCGAGGTTCAGCGCCCGGCGCAGGGCCATCGCGACCGTGTCGCCGAGGGCCGAGCACCCGTGGTGGGCGAGGACGACCGCGTCGTGGTCGCGGGCCGCCTCGGCCGCCGCGTCGGCCAGCTCGGTGCTCCCGGACGGGATGAACGGGACGCGCCCGGCGCTCCCGAGGTAGTACTGGTGGTCGAGGGTCGTGAAGCGGATCGGCTCGCCGAGCAGGTCGACGAGGAGCACGTGCTGTGGGTGCAGGTGCACGATCGCCGCGACGTCGGGGCGCACCGCGTAGGTGCGCTGGTGCAGCCTCCACTCCACCGAGGGTCGCGCGGCCCCGCCGACGCGCTCGCCGTCCGGCGTCAGCTCGGTGAAGTCGTCGGGGCTGAGCCGGTCCAGCCAGGTCCCCGTGGCGGTGACGACGACGTGGTCGGTGCCGGGGACGCGGGCCGAGAGGTTGCCCCCGCTCGCCTGCACCAGACCGCGCTCGACGACGTGCCGCCCGGCGTCGATCAGGGAGGCGATGGTCTCGGCGCGGGCGTCGGTCATGGCCCGATCATCGCGCATCGGCTCGGGCCTGCGGACGCGACGCCGGTGCGTGGGCGGGGAACCCCGGTCGCGGGGCCGGGCGTTCGTCCGGTGAGCGGCCCGGACGGGTCGTCGTGACGGAGGGAACGGGCATGGGACTTCTCGACCGCATCCTCGGCCGGGTGCCGAGCGAGCAGCAGCGCCAGGGGGCGTCCACCGGCGGATGGTCGGGAGGTGGCGCCCCGACCCGCGGCGCCCCGCCGGCGCCACCTCGCCCCGGGGCCTCCGAGGACGAGCGAGCCGTCGCCCGGTACCGCTACCTCCTGCGCACCGCCCCGCCGGAGCAGCTCGAGGCCATGCACGCCGAGGCCTTCGCGGCGCTCACGCCCGAGCAGCGACAGCAGCTCCTCGCCGAGCTCGGCCGGTCCGCGCCGGCGGGTGAGCAGCCGGCCTCCGCGGAGCCGGCCGACCTGGCCCGGGCCGCGACCCGCGCCGAGATGCGTGCGCCGGGCACGCTGCAGAACACCTTCTCGCGCGGTTCGTTCGCCGGTGGCGCGGGCGGGATGTTCGTGGGCTCGATGATGGGGACCGTCGCCGGCTTCGTCGTCGCCTCGGTGGTGGCGGACGCCCTGCTCGGCGGGTTCGGGGACAGCCCCGAGGCCCGGGAGGTCGCCGGTGGTGAGACCGGTGACACCGCCGGGACCGACGCCGGGGACGCCGGTGCGGCCGACGGCGGCGGCGACCTCGGCGCCGGTGACGCCGGGGGCTGGGACGCCGGGAGCGCCTGGGACGCCGGTGGCGGCGGTGACTTCGGCGGCGGGGGCGACTTCGGGGGTGGCGACTTCGGCGGGTTCTGACGCGGGCGTCAGGCCCGGGTCCACCGCTGGAGCAGCACGCCGCCCGGCAGCGGGGTGACCTCGCCGAGCGCCCACGACCGCGGCGCGTCGAGTCCGCGGAAGAGCGGGACGCCCGTACCGAGCACCACGGGGTTGACCTTGAGGTGCAGCTCGTCGACCTCGTCGGCGAGCTGGGCCGCGAGGTGGCCCCCGCCGCACAGCCACACGTCGAGCCCGTCCTCGGCCTTGAGGTCGCGGACCACGGCCACCGGGTCGGTGACGACGGTGACCGTCGGGTCCTCGGGCAGGTCGTCGCGGTGGGTGACGACGTACTGGCGCAGGTGGGGGTACGCGCTGGTCAGGCCCGCGTCGAGCGCCGGCTGGTGGGTGGTGCGTCCCATGACCACGGTGTCGAAGTGCCGCGGCGGGGCGTCGACCCCCAGAGCGGCCCGGACGTGCGTCGGGCAGGTCTCCGGGTACTCGGCGAACAACGCCGTCAGGGTCGTGGGGTCGGTGGGGAAGACGGAGGCGTCGCCGCCCTCGGCGGCGATGAAGCCGTCGATCGAGGTGGCGACGTAGTAGACGAGGCGGCGCACGGTGCTCCCGGGTCGGTGGACTGCGGTGCCGCACACCGTACGTGACCCCCCCGAGCCCGGCGTGCACGGGTGTCCGGGGCCACGGGTACCGGCATAGGGTCGTGGGGTCCGTCGTCGACCGAGAGGATGTCCGTGGCCTACTTCGAGCGCCTCGACGCCACCCGCTTCCGGGCCACCGCGCACACGAGCGGGGCCTGGCGCGAGGACGAGCAGCACATCTCGCCGGCGATCGGCCTCCTCGCGCACCTCGTCGAGCGCGACCGCGCTGCGCGTCGCGACGACGACCTGGTCCTCGCGCGCCTGTCCTACGACATCCTCGGCACGGTGCCCGTCGACGACGTCACGACCGACGTGCGGGTCGTGCGGCCGGGGCGCACCATCGAGCTCGTCGAGGCGACGATGGCGCACGCCGGACGGGTCGTCCTCGTGCTGCGGGCCTGGCTCCTCGAGCCGCGCGACACCCGGGCGGTGGCCGGCACGGCCCTGCGCGCCATCCCGGGGCCCGACGAGCTCGAGCCGTGGACGCCCAGCGACACCTGGCCCGGCGGCTTCATCGGGTCCGTCGAGCTGCGCCGCCACCTCGAGGAGCCCGGGCGCGGCTGGTTCTGGGTGCGCACCGGCGTGCCGCTGCTGGCCGACGAGCCGGTCGGACCGACGGCCCGGTTCGCCGGCCTGCTCGACCTGGCCAACGGGATGACGGTGCGCGCCGACCCGGCGCTGGTGCACTTCCCGAACGTCGACCTCACGGCCCACCTGCTCCGCGAACCCGTGGGGGAGTGGCTCGGTGTCGACGTGTCGATCTCGTTCGGCGACACCGGCGTCGGTGTCACGTCGAGCGTGCTGCACGACACGTCCGGGCCCCTCGGGTCGCTCGCGCAGAGCCTCACCGTCCGCCCGCGCTGACCTCTCGTGGACACCGGAACTCCTCGTCACGGACCCCGCCCGCGGCTACGCTGGTCCTGACCGAGGAGGTGGGGTGATGAACGTCTTCGCCGTCATGCTGTGGGCCGTGTTCGGGGTGGGGGTGCTCGCGGCCGTCGTCGGGATCACCGTCGCGATCGTCCACACGGTTCGTGACAAGCGCACGCCCGAGGAGCGCTGGGCCGACGAGCACGACCCGGACGAGAACCCGTTCCGCACCGGGGCCCAGTTCATCAACGGGATCAACTCCGGGACCCGTCGCTAGGCGCCTCCATACGCCGGAGGGCGCCCCGCCGTGGCGGGGAGGGGGCTCGCGGCAAGAGGCACGCCGGTGCGCCCCGTTGGGGCAGGATGCACGCATGACCTTGATTCTCAAGGCCGGGGGGACCCGAGGGTCCATGTTCACGGCCGCATGCCTGCTGTCCGCCACCGCCGCTGTCCTCCTCGCGGGGTGCGGCGCCGAGGCGCAGCCCACCACGTCAGCGACGGCGGCGACGTCCGCCGTGCCCACCGCTTCACCCAGTGCCCCTTCCGCCACTCCGACCCCCACCTCCACACCGTCTCCGGAACTGCCGACAAGCCCGTCGGAGGCGGCCAAGGACATCGAGTCGGAGGTCTCTGCAGTTGTCGCGGTCATCCAGCTCACCGAGGACAACGACACCAACAACCTCATCGGCCGCCCCGGCCAGTACGACGCCGCGACCTTCATGGCCGACAAGCGTCTCGGTTGCTCCAAGACCGACCAGTTCGATGAGCTCGGCATCGACTGCGGCGCCAAGATCGAACGGTGGGCGTCGGAGGACGACGCCACGGCCCGCGCCGCCGACATTCAGAAGAAGCTGAAGGAGTACGGCCTCGGAGCGGAGTACGACTACGTGCGCGGGAATCTCCTGTTGCGCGTGTCAGGGAAGTTGAAGCCCAGCCAGGCCAAGGAGTACCTGAAGGCCTTCCCGGAGGCTCGGTCGGCGCCCTGAGCCGTGCGTGAGTGGGCAGGGATGGTGACAGTCCATCTGGGACGACCCCACCGGGATGGGCAGGTGGGCCAGGTTCTAGCCATGAACCGCGTCATGGGTTGCGCTGACCCGACCAGACGACACCTCAGTCAATGGGCCGCTAAGCGGGCGATCGAATCCGTGGAGGATGGATGCCGCTGCAGGGGCGGCCCCGGGTGCGCGGTCGGCCACGGACGCCACGACGCCCCCGCCGAGGACTCCTGGGGGAGTCCGCCGGCGAGGGCGTCGCGAAGCCGTACGTGAGCCGTGGATCGGGCCGTGGCTCAGATGTCGAAGTACATCTCGAACTCGTGCGGGTGCGGACGGAAGCGGATCGGGTCGACCTCGTTCTTGCGCTTGTAGTCGATCCAGGCCGCGATGAGGTCCTCGGTGAAGACGTCGCCCTCGAGGAGGAACTCGTGGTCGGCCTCGAGGGAGTCGAGGACGGCCGGCAGCGAACCCGGCACCTGCGCGATGGACTCGTGCTCCTCCGGCGGCAGCTCGTAGAGGTCCTTGTCGACCGGCTCCGGCGGCTCGATGCGGTTCTTGATGCCGTCGAGGCCGGCCATCAGCTGCGCCGCGAAGCACAGGTACGGGTTGGACGACGGGTCGGGCACGCGGAACTCGATGCGCTTGGCCTTCGGGCTGTCACCGGTGATCGGGATGCGCACGCACGCCGAGCGGTTGCGGGCCGAGTACACGAGGTTGACGGGGGCCTCGTAGCCGGGCACGAGGCGGTGGTAGCTGTTGACCGTCGGGTTCGTGAAGGCGAGCAGCGCCGGGGCGTGCTTGAGCAGGCCGCCGATGTACCAGCGGGCGATGTCGGAGAGGCCGCCGTAGCCGCGCTCGTCGTAGAAGAGCGGCTCGCCGTCCTTCCAGAGCGACTGGTGGGTGTGCATGCCCGAGCCGTTGTCGCCGAAGATCGGCTTCGGCATGAACGTGGCGGTCTTGCCGAGCTCCCAGACGGTGTTCTTGACGACGTACTTGAACTTCATCATGTCGTCGCCGGACTGGAGCAGGGTGTTGAACCGGTAGTTGATCTCCTGCTGGCCCGCGGTGCCGACCTCGTGGTGGCTGCGCTCGACGGCGATGCCGACCTTGGCGAGGTTGAGGCAGATCTTGTCGCGGGTGTCGGCGAAGTGGTCGACCGGGGGAACGGGGAAGTAGCCACCCTTGTAGCGGGTCTTGTAGCCGCGGTTGCCGCCCTCCTCGGCGCGGCCGGTGTTCCAGGCCGCCTCGACCGAGTCGATGAAGTAGTAGCTCGCGCTCTGCTTGGTCTCGAACCGGACGTCGTCGAAGACGTAGAACTCGGCCTCGGCGCCGAAGAACGCCGTGTCGGCGATGCCGGTGGACTTGAGGTACGCCTCGGCCTTGGCCGCGATGTTGCGCGGGTCGCGGGCGTAGGCCTCACCCGTGAACGGGTCGACGATGCTGAAGTTCATGACGAGCGTCTTCTCCACCCGGAACGGGTCGACGAAGGCGGTCGTGGGGTCCGGGATGAGCTTCATGTCGGACTCGTGGATGGCCTGGAAGCCGCGGATCGAGGACCCGTCGAACATCTGGCCGTTGGTGAAGAAGTCCTCGTCGACGGTCTCGGCGGGCACGTTGAAGTGCTGCATGATGCCGGGAAGGTCGCAGAACCGGATGTCGACGAACTTGACGTCCTCGTCCTTGATGTAGGCGAGGACCTCGTCAGCGGAGCTGAACACTGTGTTGAACCTCCTGGTTCGGTGCAGGGGCTATGGGAGCCAGCCCTGATGGCGTTGCCGACGACGCTAGGGCGGGGCGGTTTCCCACCGGTGACCCGGATGTTTCGCCGACGTAACGCCAGCCACCGTATCAAGGGGTGGGACGATGCGCCCGAGTCGTGGACCGCGCTGAGACGCCGGCGCTGGACCGGGGCCGACGACCGGGGAAACCGGTGTCCCCGCACCGGTTTCCCCGGCTGATCAACCACGAGGGCGGCCACCTAGGCTGGTGCCGTGCCGCCCACCCCGACCCGCCCCGACGCGCCCACCGCGGGCGACGCCTCGCTCCTGCGGCGCCTCGCGGGCTTCGTCGTCGACTGGGTGCTCAGCGCGCTCGTGACGTTCCTGCTCCTGCCCTACGACCTCGCCGCCCCCGGCGAGCAGCCGCCGCTCCTCCTCGGTGTCCCCGAGAGCTCGTGGGCGGTGCTCGGGGTGTTCTTCCTGCTCAACGCGGTGCTCGTCTCGCTCACCGGCTCGACGGTGGGGCACCGGCTGCTCGGGCTCCAGGTCTGGCAGGTCAGGCCCGGGCCGTTCCCGCTGCAGGTGCTCGTGCGCTCAGCCCTCGCCGCGCTCGTGCTCCCCGCGGCGGTCACCGTGCGGGGCCGGGGGCTGCACGACCTCGCCGCGGGCACCCGCATCGTGCGCCCGGGCGCTGCGGACGCACCGGGGGCCGCCGGCTCCTGAAACGCCCGGGGCTACTTGCCGCGCATCGCGCGGCGGTCCATCCGGGCCTTCGTCGGGTCGACGCCCTTGGGCACCGGCGGCCGCAGCCCGCCGAGGGACCTCAGCCGCTTGTTGACGACCGACACCTCGGCCTTGGTGAGCACCGGACGCATCCGGGTCAGCTTGCCGGAGATCTTCTTGACGGGGACCTGGTCCTCGCCGTCACCGACGGTCCACAGGTGGATCGGCACGCCGGGCGCGACGCGGGCGACCTTCTTCTCCTCCTGCTTGAGCAGCTTGGCGACCCGGCCCGCGGGCCCCTCGCCGATGAGGACGACGCCCGGACGGCCGAGGGCCCGGAAGACCATCGCCGCACCGGCCATGTCCTGCGCACGCGTGCCGCGCGCCCCCTCGAGGGCCACCGGCTCCTGGGCGGCGTACCAGCCCCGGCGGCCGAGGCCGGTGAGCGCGGCACCGGCTGCGCCGACCTGGCCGTCGAGGGCCTTGTACATCGCGGTGTTGCCCCGCCGGTTCATGACGACGACCGCGGCGAGGAAGGCCGCGGGGATCGCGATGATCACCGAGTAGATGAGCCAGCCGCCGCCGAACACCGCACCGATGCCGATGACGACCGCGGCGACGAGCAGCGCGCCCCCGAGCATCCACCACCCGAGCCTCGGGTCGAGGGACTTGATGGCGCGGTAGGCCTGCCGGATCTCGGCGATGCGGCCCTGCTTCTTCTCGGGTGCGTCGGACACGGGGGAGGAGCTCCTCGTCGGGAAGTGTGCTGCGGCCCGCGGGTGCGCGGGCGCGTCCCTCAGGATACGGGGCGCTGCGCCCGGGCGACCAACGCCGCCGCCTCCTGGCGGGCGGGGTCGTTCGCGGCCTCGGCGAGGTGGGCGAGGTGGGCCGGGACCTCCCGGCCCCAGCGGCGCATCGCGGTCGCCCACAGGCGGCCCGCCCGGTAGGACGAGCGCACGAGGGGGCCGGCCATGACGCCCTTGAACCCGACGTCGGTGGCGACCTCGGACCAGTGGACGAACTCCTCGGGCTTGACCCACCGGTCGATGGGGTGGTGCATCGGGGAGGGCCGCAGGTACTGGGTGATGGTGAGGATGTCGCAGCCGGCCTCGTGCAGGTCGCGGATCGCCTCGTCGACCTCGTGGTCCTCCTCGCCCATCCCGAGGATGAGGTTGGACTTGGTGACCAGCCCGGCCTCGCGCGCCATCGACAGGACCTTGAGCGACTTCTCGTACGTGAAGGCGGGGCGGATCCGCTTGAAGATGCGCGGGACGGTCTCGAGGTTGTGGGCGAAGACCTCGGGGCGGGCGTCGAAGACCTGGCCGACGAGCTCGGGCCGGGCGCCGAAGTCGGGGGGCAGGATCTCGACGCCGGTGTTCGGGTTGAGCGCGTGGATCTGGCGGATCGTCTCGGCGTAGAGGCCGGCGGCGCCGTCGGGGCGGTCGTCGCGGGCGACGCCGGTGACGGTGGCGTAGCGCAGCCCCATGGTGCGCACCGACTCGGCGACCTTGCGCGGCTCGTCGGGGTCGAGCGGCATCGGGCGACCGGTGGCGATGTCGCAGAAGTCGCAGCGGCGGGTGCAGGTGTCACCGCCGATGAGGAAGGTGGCCTCGCGGTCCTCCCAGCACTCGAAGATGTTGGGACAGCCGGCCTCCTGGCACACGGTGTGCAGGCCCTGGCCCTTCACCATCGAGTGGATCTGGGTGTACTCCGGACCCATCTTCGCGGTGGTGCGGATCCACTCCGGCTTGCGCTCGATGGGGGTCTCGGCGTTGCGTGCCTCGACCCGCAGCAGGCGGCGTCCCTCGGGTGCGACAGTCACGCGTTCCAGCCTACGCTCCGGGTCCGACGCTTCCGGACCTCGGGCGTCAGGATCGGCCGAGGACGTCGGCCAGGTGCTTCTCGGCGTAGGGCAGGACGTCCTGGACGGTGATGACCCGGCCGGCCTCCTGCGTCAGCGAGGAGACCCCGGCGTCGGCGATGCCGCAGGGGATGATCGCGTCGGCCCAGCCGAGGTCGGCGTCGCAGTTGAGGGCGAAGCCGTGCATCGTCACCCGCCGGCTGACGCGCACCCCGATGGCGCCGAGCTTGCGCTCCGGGCCGCGCCAGTCGGCCGGCACCCAGACGCCGCTGCGGCCCTCGACCCGGACCGTGGACACCCCGAAGTCGGTGCAGACCCGGATCATCACCTCCTCGAGGCGACGGACGTGCGCGACGACGTCGATGGGCACCTCGGGCAGCCGGACGATCGGGTAGCCGACGAGCTGGCCCGGGCCGTGCCAGGTGATCTTCCCGCCGCGGTCGACGTCGACGACCGGCGTGCCGTCGGTGGGGCGCTCGTGCGGTTCGGTGCGCTTGCCGGCCGTGTAGACCGCCGCGTGCTCGAGGAGCAGCGTGGTGTCCTCGAGGGTGCCGTCGACGACCTGGGCGTGCACCTCGCGCTGGGTGGCCCAGCCCTCCTCGTAGTCGACGAGGTCCGGGGCGAAGCCGAGGTGGACGAAGCGCATGGACCCCACGGTAACCCCGGCGGTGTCGAGGGTGGTGCGCCGCCCGCACGCCCCTCAATAGGCTGGACGCATGAGCGCGGCCCCGCAGGACCCCGGACCCGACCCCACGGACGCCCGGGCCGCGGCCCGCCGCCCCCGGTGGGCCCTCCTCGGCGCCGTCGTCGTCATCCTCCTGTGGCTCGGCGTAGGGGCGGTCGGGGGGCAGGCACAGGGCCAGCTGTCGGGCGTGCAGTCCAACGACAACTCGACGTTCCTGCCCGAGAAGGCGGAGTCGACCCTCGTCACCGACGCCGTCGCGCGGTTCAGCGAGAGCACCGAGCTGCCCTACCTCGTCGTCGTCGAGCGCCGCGACAGCGGCACCCTCGACGCCGACGACCTGGCGGCCGTCACCGCCCTCGCGCAGGAGGTGCCCGACCTGGCGCTGCCCGGGATGGGGTCCGGGAAGACCCTCGGCGACTACCTCGTCGCCGGCACACCCATCACCCCGATCCCCGCCCAGGACGGGAAGGCGGTGCTGCTGTCGGTGCCGCTCGACGGCACGACCGGCACCGCCGCGAGCGGTGACACCACCGCCCTCGCCGAGGGGGCGACCGCGTTGCGCGACGAGATCGCGGCGACGTTCCCCGACGCCGGCCTGCAGGCCTGGGTCGGCGGTCCGGGAGGCCTCATCGCCGACTTCGCCGAGGCCTTTGGCGGCATCGACGGGATCCTCCTCGGGGTCGCGCTCGTCGTCGTCCTCGTCATCCTCCTCGTCGTCTACCGCAGCCCGATCCTCCCGTTCGCGGTGCTCGTCAGCGCGGTGCTCGGGCTCTCGGCCGCCTCGCTCGTCGTCTACCGGCTCGCGACGAACGACGTCATCACGCTGTCGGGCCAGAGCCAGGGCATCCTCTTCATCCTCGTCGTCGGGGCCGCCACCGACTACGCCCTGCTCCTCGACGCTCCTATGGTTCGTCAAGCCCGCGTGGGGCCGTGTTCGAGGAGTCGGTACAGGTCGCGGGCGATGTAGCGCTTGAGGCAGCGGCGGATCTCGCGGGGGGTTCTTCCCTGGGTGGTGCGGCGT
>NZ_JAFDVD010000007.1 GCF_016887965.1 Phycicoccus sonneratiae | reverse complement strand
GGAGACACCACTACCGTTGCTCATGAACGTCCTCCTTCTGCTCTTTGGGACACCAAGCCCGTCAAGCGCATCAGGAGGACGTTCCCCACGCCAGACCGAAGACGCTCAACGTCTTCCTATGCCGCGGTGCGTGAACTGCGGTGCGCTGCCGCCTTGAGCAGGAGATCCTGTGCAGATGCCTGACCGCGTGATGTTCGTTCAGCTGAAGACGGGCCACGACATCGACACGGGCCCGGCGTGGATCAGCGTCGTGTCGTTCAACCGCTCCTGGAAGACGGCGCGTTGGCACGGGAAGACCCTTCACCGCTGGACTGGCATGTTCGACGCGAACTTCTATGACGTGGAGACCGACGAGGAGTACTGGATATCGGGCCCCCACCGGGACCGTCAGGACACCAGGTACAGCAGCATCAGACCGACCATCGACGATGACGCCCGAAGTGCCTACGAGGCGTTTCTAGCGGGGGCTCCGCTGCCGGGGCGCGAACGCGGCTGACCACCCGCTCATACCGCTGGTCGTGCCGATGACCGCACATCTGCGTGGCCGCCTCAGCGTGGTCGATCGCTGGGCCGAGCGGCCGGCGACGAGGTTCGAGCGCACGGGGACGGCCGCCGGCCGCGCAGCGTCGCCGACCTGCGGTACCGAGGGACCGCCTGACCGACCGGGCGCAGCGCGGATCGGGGGTGGGTCAGCCGGCCCCGGCGATGTTGACCAGCCACGAGGTCCCGAACCGGTCGACGCACATCCCGAACTCGTCGCCCCACGGCTGGGTGGCCAGCTCGACCATCACGGTCCCGCCATCCGACAGCGCCTGCCAGTAGCCGCGCATTTCCTCGGTGTCGTCCCCGCCGAGGCTGACCGCGAGGTTGTTCCCGGGCCGCACCGTCTCGCCCGGCAGCAGGTCGGCGGCCATCAGCGTGAGACCAGACGCTGTGTCCAGCCGGCCGTGCATGACCTGGTCGCCGATGCCGTGGTCGTCGGTGCCGAAGTCGCCGAAGTGGTTGATCGTGAGGTCTCCGCCGAACACCTCCTGGTAGAACGCCAGGGCGGCCGAGGCATCACCCGCGAAGCTCAGGTAGGGGTTCAGTCGAGTGGTCATGGACCGACGATAGGGGGCTCATCCCCATCCGATGGTGAAGGTGAGGGCGCTGCGGCCGTCGGTGCGGCGGCGTAGCCTGCGCCGATGGCCACCGCGCCCGTCCGCCGCCTCACCGACGACGTCCCCGCCGACATCGAGCGGGCCCTGCGCCGGCTGTGCCTCGCCCTCCCGGACGCCTACGAGGAGCACGCCTGGGTCGGCACCCGCTGGCGGGTGCGAACGCGGACCTTCGTGCACGTCCTCGGGGTCGACGACCCCGTCGACGGCCCCCAGGTCGTCATGACCTTCCGCGCCGCAGGCGAGGAGCTCGAGGCGCTCCGGCACGCCGGCCCGCCTTTCTACGTCCTCGGCTGGGGCCGCAACGCGATGGGTCTCGCGCTCGACGCCGCCACCGACTGGGACGAGGTCGCCGAGCTCGTCGTCGAGTCGTACTGCGTGCTGGCGCCGAGGAAGCTGGTCGCGCTCGTCGACCGCCCGGACCCCACCCAGGCAGGCATGGGTGCGAGAGGGTGATCCGTCCTCGCGGGCCGCGGGGTCAGTGACCGCCGGGGTGACCGCTCGAGATGACGCGCCCGCCCTCCCCGTTGCTGTTCGGGATGTAGTTGCCACCGGGCGGACGTCGGGACGCAGGGCGGTCGGCCACGAGCCGGTTCATCAGGTCGCCGACCCGGCGCAGCCCTGACCGGACCGACGACAGAACAGTGCGCATCTCGTCCCCTCGGGAGCTCGTGACCTCTCCACGAGCATCCCACCAAGGCCGCCCCCGCGCCACGGTTCAGGTGTCGTGGTGCACCTCGATGCCGAGCAGGCGCGCCAGGGACCGCAGCTCGCGCTCGACGCCGGCGACGGCGGCCTTCGGCGGCTCGTCGTCCCAGTGGACGGCGTGCACCCGGAGCAGCCCGGCGTCGTGGTCGGCGTGCGCGTCGACCTTGCCGACGAGCCGGTCGCCGTGCAGGACCGGCAGGGCGAAGTAGCCCCAGCGTCGCTTGGCGGCCGGCTTGTACATCTCGAGCTGGTAGTCGAACTCGAAGAGCTCGGCCATCCGCTTGCGGTCGAAGACCAGCCGGTCGAGCGGTGAGAGCAGGGCGGTCCGCCCGGTGAACCCGCCCTCGAGGTACTCCGGGTCGACCCGCCACCGCCCGCGCACCCCCTCGACGACGGCCTCGACCCCGGCCGCCCCGACGTGGTTCGGTTCGCCCGGGGGGAAGGTCACGCGGGCCCGGGCGATGCCGAGGCCCACGAGCCGGCGCCGGTCCCGCTCGGTCTCGGCCTCGTCGTACGGCACCGTCGGCCCGTCCGGGTACACCCGCGAGGCGAGGTCCCACGTGCGTTCGCGGTTCTCCCGCGCGGACACCGCCACCTCGCCGCGCTGCTCCATCATGTCGAGCATCCGCTGCACGTTCTTGCTGTTCGTCCACCCGGATGACCGCCACGGCACGACGCAGGTGTCCGGGATCTCGCGGGCCGGCAGCGGACCTTCGGACCGGAGCCGGGTGAGGATGTCGTCGCGGCAGGCCCGGTTCTGCTCGACCCAGGCCTCGATCTCGCGCCGCCAGTCGCTGAGCGGCTCGACCCCCGGCCAGGCGTCCATCTCCGCGCGGAACAGCGCGAGGTCCTCGGCCGGCCGGAGGTACCCGACGTGCTCGACGAGGGACCGCGACTCGAGGAGGTCGTCGAGCGCGTCGGGGGAGTACGCCGACCCCAGCCGGCTCCACAGCACGAGGTCGGCGTTCGGCGCGACGTGCGCCGTGAGGTCCATCTGGAGCAGGCCGAGGTGCCGGACGACCTCGAGCGGGTCGGACGGGCGGTCGGCGGTGAGCAGCTGGGCGCGGACGGCGACCCGGCGGGCGTCCCGGCGGGAGAGCTCGATGACCATGCGGACGACGCTAACGGCCGGTGCGGACGGAACGCGTCCGCATGGCAGGGTGGAGCCGTGAGCACCGTCGGACTCCTCCTCGCCGCCGGCGCCGGGCGCCGGATGGGCGGACCCAAGGCCCTGGTGCGTCCCGACCCCACCGGTCCGACCCTCCTCGAGACGACCGTCGACCGGCTCCAGCACGCCGGCCTCGAGCGCGTCGTCGTCGTCCTCGGCGCCGCTGCCGGCGAGAGCACCCCGCTCGTGCTGTCCGTCCACGCGGAGCCGGTCCTCGCCCCGGACTGGGAGGAGGGGATGGGCGCCTCGCTGCGCGCCGGCCTCGCCCACCTCGACGAGACCACCGCCGACGACGTCGAGGCCGCGCTCGTCACCCTCGTCGACCTGCCCGACGTCGGCACCCGCGTCTACCGCCGTGTCCTCTCGGCCGGCCGCGGCGCGGGCCGCAGCGTCCTCGCCCGGGCGACCTACGCCGGGACCGCCGGCCACCCCGTCCTCCTCGGCCGCGACCACTGGGCCGAGGTCGCCCGCACCGCGCGCGGTGACCGCGGGGCCCGCGACCACCTCGCCGCGCACCCGCCCACGCCCGTCGAGTGCGGCGACCTCGCGCACGGCCGCGACGCCGACACCCCGGACGACCTCGCCCCGGGGGCGACCCCGTGACCGAGCCACCCACCCCGCGACGCTGGCCCCGGCGCGTCTACGACCACGGCACCGACCCCGACCCCCGCTTCTCGCTCGCCAACGAACGCACGTTCCTCGCCTGGGCGCGCACCGGGCTGGCCCTGCTCGCGGGCGCCGCCGCGCTCGACGCCCTCGACCTGCCGCTGCCCGACACCCTCCAGGCCCTCCTCGCCGCCCTGCTCGCCGTGGCCGGCACGCTCGTCGCCGGAGCGGCCTGGTGGAGCTGGGCGCGCGTCGAGCGGGCGATGCGCGAGGGGCGGCCGCTGCCCGGCAACCCGGCGATGGTCGTCGTCCTCGTGGCGCTCGGAGTCACCGGGCTCGCGCTCGCCGTCGCGAGCCTCACGAGGGGCGCCGGATGAGCGAGCACGTCGTCCGCGACCCCGGCGCCCAGCAGGAGCGCACGACCCTCGCGTGGCGCCGCACCGGGCTCGCGCTCGTCGTCGCCGCCTTCACGGTCGGCCGGCTGGCCCTGCCGACCCTCGGGCCGTCGGTCGCCCTGCCGACCGTCCTCGTCGCCGCCCTCGCCACCTACGTGGTCGCGGACACGTTGCGGCAGAGGCGCATCGGCGTCGCCCATCCCGACGACCCACGGTTCTGGGTGCTGCGCGACGGCCGGGTCGTCGCCGCCGTCGCGGTCGTCGTCATGGCCATCGGCGTCGGCGAGCTCGCCCTCGCCGTCGCCGCGCTCGTGTGACCGTCGTCCTTCCACAGCGGCCCGTCGTGGGTGATGCTGTCGCCATGGACCCCCGGACGACGTTCGACTCGGCCGCCGACCTCGCGAGCGCCCTCGGCGGGGCCGGCTACCTCACCGACGACGCCCTCGCGACGGTCACGTGGCTGTCCCTGCGCCTCGGCCGCCCGCTGCTCATGGAGGGCGAGCCCGGCACCGGGAAGACCGCCCTCGCCGAGGCGCTCGCCGAGACGATGGACCTGCCGCTCATCCGGCTCCAGTGCTACGAGGGCATCGACGCGAGCCAGGCGCTCTACGACTGGGACTTCCCCCGCCAGATCCTCCACGTCCGCGCACTCGAGGCCGTCGAGGGCGGCGCGCGCGACGTCCGCGAGCTCGAGGCCGACCTCTTCGACGAGCGCTTCCTCCTCTCCCGCCCGGTGCTGCGGGCGCTGCGCGAGGCGCCCGCCGTGCTCCTCGTCGACGAGGTCGACCGCGCCGACGACGAGTTCGAGGCCTTCCTCCTCGAGGTGCTCTCGACCTGGCAGGTGACCATCCCCGAGCTCGGGCCGGTGCAGGCCGCGACCCCGCCGGTCGTCGTCCTCACCTCCAACCGCACCCGCGAGCTGCACGACGCCCTCAAGCGGCGCTGCCTCTACCACTGGCTCGAGCACCCCGGCATCGACCGCGAGCTGGCCATCGTCCGCACCCGTGCCCCCGAGGTGCCGGAAGCGCTTGCGGCGCAGGTCGTCCGCGCGGTCCACGCCATCCGTGAGGACCGCGAGATGCTCAAGCCCCCCGGCGTCGCCGAGACGCTCGACTGGGCGCGGGCCCTCCACGAGCTCGGCACCCGCACCCTCGACACCGAGACCGCGGCGGCCACGCTCGGTGTCGCCGTCAAGTACCGCGAGGACGCCGAGCGGGTCAAGCGCGCCCTCGACGTCATGCTCACCCCCTGACCCGGACGCGACCGTGAGCACCGTCCAGCACCGCCTCGACGCCGCCGAGCACGTCCGCCCGCCGGAGGAGGTCCTCCTCGGGTTCGCCCGGACCCTGCGCGCCGCCGGCGTGCACGTGACGGCCGACCGCGAGCGCACCTACCTCGAGGCGGTCGCCGCGGTCGGGCTCGACGACGCGGTCGCGGTCTACCACGCGGGCCGGGCCACCCTCTGCGCGTCGCCGGCCGACCTCGAGCGCCACGACCTCGTCTTCGCGGAGTGGTTCGGCGGCACCCGCGCCGGCACCAAGGCCCGCGACCCGCTGCCCCGGGTCACCCCGCAGGCCTCGCTCGAGGCCGAGGGTGGCACCGCGGGGGAGGAGGGGGACCCCGAGGACGTCCGTGCCCGGGCCTCGGCCACCGAGGTCCTGCGGCACCGCGACGTCGCCACCTTGACCCGCCGCGAGCGCGAGGAGCTGGCCCGCCTCTTCGGACGCCTGCGCCCGCGCGCCCCGATGCGGCGGGCGCACCGCTGGGAGGCATCCCCCCGCGGCACGGTCGACGCCCACCGCACGCTGCGGGCGATGCTGCGGCGGATGGGCGAGCCGGGCGAGGTCGCGTGGCGGCACCGGGGCAGCCGGCCCCGCCGGGTCGTGCTCCTCGTCGACGTGTCCGGGTCGATGAGCGCCTACGCCGACTCGCTGATCCGGTTGTGCCACACCTACTGCGCCGCGGGGGTCCCCACCGAGGTGTTCACCCTGGGCACGCGCCTCACCCACGTCACCCGGCCGCTGCACCAGCGCGACCCCGACCGCGCGATCGTCGCGGCCGGCGAGGCGATCCCCGACTGGTCCGGCGGCACCCGGCTCGCCGAGGGGCTCAAGGTCTTCCTCGACCGCTGGGGTCGTCGCGGGATGGCCCGGGGCGCGGTCGCCGTCGTTTTCAGCGACGGGTGGGAGCGGGAGGCCCCCGAGGCGCTCGGCGAGCAGGTGCGCCGGCTGCGCGCGGTCGCCCACCGGGTCGTCTGGGTCAACCCGCACCGGGGCAGGGCGGGCTACGAGCCCGTGCAGGGGGGCATCATGGCGGTGCTGCCGCACGTCGACGACTTCGTCGCCGGGCACTCGATGGCGGCGTTCGAGGAACTCGTGGAGGTGGTCGCGCGTGCGTGACGTCCTGGACCAGCTGGTGGGGTGGTGGCGCGCCGGCGAGACGGTCGGCGTCGGCACCGTCGTCGCGACCTTCCGCTCCGCGCCACGACCGGCCGGCGCCTCGATGCTCGTCGGTCCCGGCGGCGAGGCCGTGGGGTCGGTGTCGGGCGGCTGCGTCGAGGGCGCCGTCTACGAGCTCTCGCAGGAGGTCGTCGGCGACGGCTCGCCGGTGCTCCAGCGGTACGGGGTGTCCGACGACGACGCGTTCGCCGTGGGGCTCACCTGCGGCGGCATCCTCGACGTCTTCGTCGAGCCGGTGTCGCAGGAGACCTTCCCCGAGCTCGGCGCGGTCGCCGACGACGTCGCCGACGGCCGCCCGGTCGCCGTCGCCACCGTCATCGACCACCCGGACCCCGCCTGGCTCGGCCGCCGCCTCGTCGTGCGCCCCGAGGACGCCGCCGACGCCGTGTCCGGCAGCCTCGGCTCGCCCCGGGCCGACGGCGCCGTCACCGACGACGCCCGCGGCCTCCTCGCGGCCGGCCGCACCGAGACCCTCACCTACGGCCCGGACGGCGAGCGCCGCGGCGAGGGGATGCGGGTGTTCGTCAACGCCTTCGCGCCGCGCCCGCGGATGCTCGTCTTCGGCGCCATCGACTTCGCCGCCGCCGTCGCGCACGTCGGTTCCTTCCTCGGCTACCGGGTGACGGTGTGCGACGCCCGCCCCGTCTTCGCGACGAACAGCCGCTTCCCCGCCGCCGACGAGGTCGTCGTCGAGTGGCCGCACAAGTACCTCGCCGCCGAGGTCGAGGAGGGCCGGGTCGACGGGCGCACCGTCGTCTGCGTCCTCACGCACGACCCGAAGTTCGACGTGCCGGTGCTCGAGGTGGCCCTGCGGATGACCGACGTCGCCTACGTCGGGGCGATGGGCAGCCGGCGCACCCACGAGGACCGGCTCGAGCGGCTGCGCGAGGCGGGGATGACCGACGCCGAGCTGGAGCGGCTGTCCAGCCCCATCGGGCTCGACCTCGGGGCGCGCACGCCGGAGGAGACGGCCGTCTCCATCGCCGCCGAGATCGTCGCGCTCCAGTGGGGTGGACGCGGGTCGCGCCTCCAGGACGTCGGCGGCCCCATCCACCACCACGCGGACGTCGCCGCCGAGCCGGTCTGACGGCCGTCGCGGTTTCCTGCCCGGAAAGACCGGGGCCGGGGCGCGGGCCCCTCCGTTCGGGTGGTTCAGCCGAAACCCTTGTCCGCAGAGGATGGGTGAAGCAAGATCACGCTCACGAGCCCGATCCCCCGTGAAGGAGTCAAGGATGACTCGGATCACCGTCACCGTCGACGGCGCCTCCTACACCGACGAGGTCGAACCCCGGATGCTGCTGGTCCACTACCTCCGCGAGGTGGTCGGCAAGGTGGGCACCGTCGTCGGGTGCGACACGAGCAACTGCGGGGCGTGCACCGTCCATCTCGACGGCCGCAGCGTCAAGTCGTGCAACGTCCTCGCCGTCCAGGCCGACGGCCGCGAGGTGACGACCATCGAGGGCCTCGCCACCAACGGCGAGCTGCACCCGATGCAGGCGGCCTTCCACGAGAACCACGCGCTCCAGTGCGGGTACTGCACGCCGGGCATGATCATGCAGGCCGTCGACCTGCTGAACGAGAACCCGAACCCCACCGAAGACGAGATCCGCCAGGGCATGGAGGGCAACCTCTGCCGCTGCACCGGCTACCACAACATCGTCAAGGCCGTGGCGGCCGCCGCGGGTGCCAGCGAGAGGAGCGACGCCTGATGACCGCCGTCGACGACCGTCCCACCACCGAGATCGGCACCGCCCGCCGGCGCAAGGAGGACCGGCGCCTCGTCACCGGCCGCACCCGCTGGACCGACAACATCCAGCTCCCGGGCATGCTCCACCTCGCGATGGTCCGCAGCCCGTTCGCCCACGCGAAGATCAACGGCATCGAGACCGCCGAGGCCAAGGGCGCGCCGAACGTCATCGCCGTGATGACCGGCCACGACATCGCGGACATCCAGGGCGTCAACATCACCGCCTGGCCGATCACGCCCGACCAGAAGAGCCCCGACCACCTCCCGATGCCGCTCGAGCGCGTGGCCCACGCCGGCGAGATCGTCGCCGTCGTCGTGGCCCGCACCGCGGCCGCCGCCCGCGACGCCGCCGAGCTCGTCGACGTCGACTACGAGGAGCTACCGGCGGTCCTCGACCTCAAGGCCGCGACCACCGACGAGGTGCTCGCGCACCCCGACCTCGGCACGAACAAGAGCGCCTTCTGGCAGCTCGACTCCAAGGCCGGCGGCACCGGCGGCGACATCGAGGAGGCGATCGCCAGGGCCCGCGAGGGCGGCATCGTCATCGAGCGCGAGTACCGCCAGCAGCGGCTCATCCCGGCGTTCATGGAGCCGCGCTCCACGGTCGTAGACCCCACCGGCGAGCAGGTCGTCATGTGGACCGCCACCCAGGCCCCGCACGTGCTGCGGTTCTGCATCGCCGCCACGACCGGCCTGCCGGAGAGCAAGATCCGCGTCATCGCCCCGGACGTGGGCGGCGGCTTCGGCGGCAAGCTGCAGTCGACGCCCGAGGAGTTCATCACCCTCGCCGTGGCCCGCAAGCTCGGCAAGCCGTGCAAGTACACCGAGACCCGCAGCGAGACGATGGTCTCCGCGCACCACGGCCGCGACCAGTGGCAGAAGCTGACGCTCACGGCCGAGAAGGACGGCACGGTCACCGGTCTCAAGGTCGAGCTGCTCGCCGACCTCGGCGCCTACGCCGCGCTCGTCGGCGGCGGCGTCCCGGTCCTCGGCGCGTGGATGTTCAACGCCATCTACAAGTTCCCGGCCTACCAGTTCAACACGACGAACTACTACACGAACAAGACGTGGGTCGACGCCTACCGCGGGGCCGGCCGGCCCGAGGCCACCTACGCCATCGAGCGGCTCATGGACGAGCTCGCCGCCGAGGTCGGGGTCGACCCGCTCGAGATCCGCGAGAAGAACTGGATCAAGCACGACGAGTTCCCGTTCACGACCGTGGCCGGGATGACCTACGACTCCGGCAACTACGAGGCGGCCACCGCCCGGGCCAAGGAGCTCTTCGGGTACGACGAGCTGCGCGCGGAGCAGAAGCGGCGCCGCGAGTCCGGCGACCCGGTCCAGCTCGGCATCGGCGTCTCGACCTTCACCGAGATGTGCGGCCTGGCCCCCTCCCGGGTGCTCGGCTCGCTCAACTACGGTGCGGGCGGCTGGGAGTCGGCGAGCATCCGGATGCTCGCCACCGGCACCGTCGAGGTCGTCACCGGCGCCTCGGCGCACGGCCAGGGCCACGAGACGGCGTGGAGCCAGATCGTCGCCGACCGGCTCGGTGTGCCGTTCGACAGCGTCGAGGTCCTCCACGGCGACACCCAGATCGCGCCCAAGGGCATGGACACCTACGGCTCGCGCTCGCTCGTCGTCGGGGGCGAGGCGCTCGTCCGGGCCGCCGACAAGGTCATCGAGAAGGCCAAGCCGATCGCGGCGCACCTGCTCGAGGCCAGCGTCGACGACCTCGAGTTCAGCGCCGGTCAGTTCACCGTCAAGGGCACCGACAAGGGCATCGGCATCGGCGACGTCGCGCTCGCCACTTTCGCGGCGCACAACTACCCCGAGGGCGTGGAGCCGAGCATCGACGCCGACGCCACCTTCGACCCGGTGAACTTCTCCTTCCCGCACGGCACCCACCTGTGCGCGATGGAGGTCGACACCGAGACCGGCGCCACGCGCATGCGCAAGTACGTCTGCGTCGACGACATCGGCAACATCATCAACCCGCTCATCGTCGAGGGCCAGGTGCACGGCGGCCTCGTGCAGGGCATCGCGCAGGCGCTCTGGGAGGGCGCGGAGTACGACGACCAGGGCACGCTCGTGTCCGGCTCGTTCGTCGACTACACCCTCCCGACGACCGCCGACACGATCAGCTTCGTCACCGACCACACGACCTCGCCCGCGACGTCGAACAGCCTCGGCACCAAGGGAGTCGGCGAGGCGGGCACCATCGCCTCGACACCCGCGGTGGTCAACGCCATCGTCGACGCGGTCCGCCAGTTCGGGGTCGACGACATCCTCATGCCGTGCACCCCCGAGCGGGTGTGGAAGGCCATCCGGTCGGGCGGTGGCACGCAGGACGCCGCGACGACACCCGCGCAGCAGGCGCACTTCGACGAGGGGACCCCCAACCAGGATCCCGCGGCCGGCACGACGGACGGAGTGGTGCAGTGATCCCCGCAGCATTCGACTACGTGGCCCCGACGAGCCTCGACGACGCCCTCGCGGCCCTCGCCGAGGCCGGCGACGACGCCAAGGTCCTCGCGGGCGGGCAGTCGCTGCTGCCCATCCTCAGGATGCGCCTCAACGCCCCGGAGAAGGTCGTCGACCTCGGCCGGATCGAGGCGCTGCGCGGCGTGCGCGACGGCGGCGACCACGTCGCCATCGGTGCGATGACGCCCTACGCCGAGGTCGTCGGCGACGCGCTCGTGCGCGAGCACGCCGGGCTGCTGGCCAAGGCCGTCGAGACGGTCGCCGACCCGCAGATCCGCCACCGCGGCACCGTCGGCGGCGCCCTCGTGCACGCCGACCCGGCGGGCGACGTCGGTGCCCCGGTCCTCGCCCTCGACGCGACGATGGTCGTCGTCGGCCCGGGTGGGGAGCGCACGGTGCCGGCCGCCGAGTTCTTCCGCGACCTCTTCGAGACCGCGGTCGACGACGGCGAGCTCCTCACCGAGATCCGCATCCCGAAGCACACCGGGTGGGGCTCGGCCTACGAGAAGTTCGTGCGCGTCTCCCACCAGTGGTCCATCGTCGCGGTCGCCGCGACGGTGCGGGTCGAGGGCGGCTCGATCGCCGAGGCCCGGGTGGGTCTGACGAACATGGGCTCCACCCCGCTGCGGGCGACCGCCGTCGAGCAGGCGCTCGTCGGGTCCTCGGCCTCTGGCCTGGCCGACGCGTGCGCCGCGGCCGCCGAGGGGACCAACCCCCCGAGCGACCTCAACGGCGACGCCGACTACCGCAGGCACCTCGCGACCGTCCTCACCCGGCGCGCGGTGCAGAAGGCCATGGAGGGCTGATCGCGGCATGCAGCTGACGCACGACTTCACCGTCCCCGCCGACGTCGACACGACCTGGCGCACCTTCATGGACCTCGAACGGGTCGGGGGGTGCTTCCCGGGTGCCACGGTCACCGAGGTGACCGAGGACGGCTTCGCGGGGACGGTGAAGGTCAAGCTCGGTCCGATCGCGTTGCAGTACAACGGCACCGGTCACTTCGTCGAGCGTGACGACTCGTCGCACCACGCGGTCATCGAGGCCAAGGGCAAGGACAAGCGGGGCAACGGCACTGCCGGGGCGACGGTGACCATCCAGCTGGCGCCCGACGGCTCGGGCACCAAGGTCGACGTCACCACCGACCTCGCGGTCACCGGCAAGCCCGCGCAGTTCGGCCGCGGCGTCATGCAGGACGTCTCGGACAAGCTGCTCGGCCAGTTCATCGGCTGCATCGAGAGCCAGCTCGCCCACGCGGGGGAGGCGGCGGAGGACCACGGCGGCACCGAGTCGGCGGTCACGGAGTCGGCGGCCGCCGAGCCCTCGGTCACCGAGCCGGCCGAGACGGTGCCGGCGCCCGAGGTGGAGGACGCCGCGGCCGCAGCGCCGGCGACCACACCGTCACCGACGCCGCGACCCACCCCCCGACCGGCGCCGACGACCTCGGACGACGACGCCCTCGACCTCGGGGCCACGGTGCTCCCGGTCCTCGTGCGCACCTATGCCCCGTACGTCGTCGTCGGCGTCATCGGCCTCGTCGTCGGCTGGCTCATCGGGCGGGGCTGACCGCAGGCCAGAGCGGTCTGCATCGATACCCTCGGGGGTATACGATGGCGGCATGCGAAGGATCGTCGTCGTCGGAGGGGTCGCCGGTGGCATGTCCGCGGCGACCCGGTTGCGCCGTCTCGACGAGGAGGCGTCCATCACCGTCCTCGAGCGCAGCGGCCACGTCTCGTTCGCCAACTGCGGCCTGCCGTACCACCTCGGCGGCGTCATCGAGAAGCGCTCGTCCCTGCTGCTCCAGACGCCCGAGTCGCTCGCGGCCCGCTTCGCCATCGACGTCCGCGTGCACCACGAGGTGCGCGCGATCGACCGCGAGCACCGGCGGGTGTCGGTGCGCGACCTCGCGACCGACGAGTCCTTCGAGCTCGGCTACGACGCCCTCGTCCTCTCGCCGGGGGCCCGGCCGGTCGTGCCGAACCTCCCGGGGATGTCCGTGGCGCACACGCTGCGCGACATCGAGGACCTCGACCACCTCGTCGCCGCTGCCCGCGACGTCGAGGCCGCGGTCGTCATCGGGGGAGGGTTCATCGGGGTCGAGGTCGCCGAGAACCTCGTCCACCGGGGCATCCCGGTGACGCTCGTCGAGGCCACCGACCAGGTGATGGCCCCGCTCGACCCGGAGATGGTCGAGCCGGTGCACGACGCGCTGCGGGCCGCCGGCGTGCAGCTGGTCCTCGGCGCCTCGGTCGAGCGCATCGAGCCGGCGCACGTCACGGCGACGACGCTCGACGACGGGACGGTCGCCACCGCGGTCGGCGTCCCCGTCGTCCACCTCTCCGACGGCCGGGCGCTGCCGGCCGGGCTCGTCGTGGCCGCCATCGGGGTCCGCCCGGAGCGGGCGCTCGCGGAGGAGGCCGGGCTGGCCATCGGCGAACGCGGGGGCATCCTCGTCGACGAGCAGCTGCGCACCTCGGACCCGGCGATCTTCGCGGTCGGCGACGCGGTCGAGAAGCACGACGGGCTCGACGCCTCGTCGGTCCTCGTCCCGCTCGCCAACACCGCCAACCGGCAGGGGCGGGTCGTCGCCGACGTCATCGTCGGGCGGCCGGGCGCCGACCGGCCGGTGCTCGGCACGGCGATCGTCGGGGTCTTCGGGGTCGCCGCGGCAGCGGTCGGGTGGAACGAGAAGCGGCTGCGCGCCGCCGGCCGCCCGCACCGGGTCCTGCACACGCACCCCGGCTCGCACGCCGGGTACTACCCCGGCGCCGAGACGATCGCCCTCAAGCTGCTCGTCGACCCGGACACCGACGCGATCCTCGGCGCCCAGGCCGTCGGCCGCGACGGCATCGACAAGCGGATCGACGTCATCGCCACGGCGATGACCGGGGGCCTGACGGCCGGCGAGCTCGCCGACCTCGAGCTCGCCTACGCCCCGCAGTTCGGGTCCGCCAAGGACCCGGTGAACATGCTCGGCTGGGTCGACCGGGCCGTCGCCGACGGTGACGTCGAGACCGTCCAGTGGCACGAGCTGGGCGCCGCGCTCGCCGCCGGGGCCACCCTCGTCGACGTCCGCAGCCCGGCCGAGCACGCGGCCCGTCCGATCCCCGGCGGGGTCAACGTCCCCGTCGACGACCTGCGGGCCCGGATGGACGAGCTGCCGGACGGGCCCCTCGTCGTGCACTGCGAGGTCGGGCTGCGTGGCTACGTCGCCGCCCGGCTGCTCGCCCAGCACGGCCGTGAGGTGCGCAACCTCGACGGCGGGTACCGCACGTGGCGGGCCGGGACCGCCGCGACGCACGTGGCCGAGGAGGTCAGCGCGCCGGCCTGACCCGCACCGGTCGGTGGCCGGCGGGCCGCGGGGTCCGCGAGGCGGACGGGTCGCGCGGGGCGAGGCCGGGCGTGGGCAGGGCGCGGAGCTCGGCGGCCGTGCGTCGGGCGTCGGCGTCGTGCTCGACGGCGCGCAGCCAGTGCGCGACGCGTCCGCCGTTGTCGAGGGCGGCGCGGCGGTGCGTGCGCTCCAGGAGGTAGGCGACCGGGGCGACGAGGGCGCCGGTCACGGCGAGGGTGGTGACGGTGTCGAGGATCTCTGTCGTGGTCATGGCAACAGTTTGACGATCATCGGCATCCTGCCACGAGTGGCAGATCTGTCTCTGGTCGGCAATTTCCTGCCATACTCGTGGGCATGGCCCTGCGCACCGTCGCCGTGATCCTCCAGGAGCCGGTGGCCCTCTTCGAGTACGGCGTCCTCGCCGAGGTGTTCGGCATCGACCGCACCGACGAGGGCGTGCCCGCGTTCGAGTACCGGGTGTGCTCGGAGGAGGACCGGCCCCTTGACGCTCGCAACGGGACCTCGGTGAGCGCCGCCCACCGCCTCGACGCGGCCGCCGACGCCGACCTCGTCGCGGTGCCCGCCTCACCGGCGGCGTGGAGCTCCAGCCCCGCGGTGCTCGACACGATCCGGGCGGCGCACGACCGGGGGGCCTGGATCATGTCGGTCTGCTCGGGGGTGTTCAGCCTCGGTGCGGCCGGGGTGCTCGACGGGCGCTCGTGCACGACGCACTGGCGGCACGCCGAGGAGCTCGCGGCGATGTACCCCGCGGCGCGCGTCGATCCCGACGTCCTCTACGTCCGCGACGGCAACGTCATCTCGAGCGCGGGCACCGCGGCCGGCATCGACGCCGCCCTGCACCTCGTCCGCACCGAGCTCGGTGCCTCCGTGGCCGCGACCATCTCGCGCCGCATGGTCGTCCCGCCGCACCGGGACGGCGGCCAGCGCCAGTACGTCGAGCGCCCGGTGCCCACGTGCGAGGCCGAGAGCCTCGGCCCGGTGCTCCAGTGGATGGTCGAGCACCTCGAGCAGACCTTCACCGTCGACGACCTCGCCCGGCGCGCGACGATGTCGCCGCGCACCTTCGCCCGACGGTTCGTCGCCGAGACCGGCACGACGCCGCACCAGTGGGTCACCGACCAGCGGGTGCTGCGGGCGCGCCACCTGCTCGAAGCGAGCGACCTGTCCGTCGAGGAGGTCGCGCGGGACGCCGGGTTCGGGTCCGCGGCGCTGCTGCGCCACCACTTCGCCAAGTGCACGGGGATCTCGCCCACCGCGTTCCGGGCCCAGCACCGTCTGACGGCCTGACCGGCCGGCCCCGGCTCGCTGAGGGCCGAAGAGGGCCCACCCTCCACCGACCTTCACACGATCTCCACACGGAGCCCCCGCGGGCTCCAGCCGGGCGGTCCTACGCTCGCAGCATGACCGAGGGGACGGCCGCCGCGCCGCACACCGCGACGCACACCGTGCTCGTCGTCGAGGACGAGCCGACGATCAACCGCGCCGTCACCGACCGGCTCCGGGCCGAGGGCTTCACCGTGCACCAGGCCTTCGACGGCCCCGCCGCCGTCGCCGCCTTCGAGGAGCACGACCCCGACGCCGTCCTCCTCGACGTCATGCTCCCCGGCTTCGACGGCCTCGAGGTCTGCCGGCGTATCCAGGCCGTGCGTCCCGTCCCCGTCCTCATGCTCACCGCGCGCGACGAGGAGACCGACGTCCTCGTCGGCCTCGGCGTCGGCGCGGACGACTACGTGACCAAGCCGTTCTCGATGCGCGAGGTCGTCGCCCGGCTGCGCGCCCTCCTCCGCCGGGTCGAGCGGGCGCAGGAGCTCGCCCGCACGAGCACCCGGCTCGACCTCGCCGGCCTCGTCGTCGACCCGGCCGCCCGCCGCGTGAGCATCGACGGCGGCGACGTCCACCTCACCCCGCTCGAGTTCGACCTCCTCTGCGCGCTCGCGGCCGCCCCGGGCACGGTCCGCTCGCGCGAGGACCTCATGCGCGAGGTCTGGGGCTGGGGCGACGCCGCCGGAACCCGCACCCTCGACAGCCACGTCAAGGCCCTGCGCGCCAAGATCGGCGCCGACCGGGTGCGCACCGTCCACGGCGTCGGCTACGCGCTCGAGGTCGGCCGGTGAACCCCGACCGCCCGCTCGACGGCGTCACCTCCATCAAGCTCAAGCTCGGCGTGCTCGTCGGCGCGAGCGTCGTCGCCACCGTGCTCGTCGCCGCGATCGGCGACGGGGCCGGCGTCCCCTGGTGGGCGAGCCTGCCGGTCACCGCGGGTGCCGCCGTTGGGGTGACCCAGTGGCTCGCCCGGGGGATGACCTCGCCGCTGCGGGCGATGACCGACGCGGCCCGGCGGATGGCCGTCGGCGACTACGGCCAGCGCGTCACCGCCACCTCGTCCGACGAGGTCGGCCAGCTGGCGCGCAGCTTCAACGCGATGGCCGCCGAGCTGGCCGGCGCCGACCTCGAGCGACGCCGCCTCATCGCGACCGTCTCGCACGAGCTGCGGACCCCGCTCACCGCTCAGCGCGCCCTCCTGGAGAACCTCGCCGACGGCGTGACCGACCCCGACCCCGACACCCTGCGCGCCGCCCTCGCCCAGTCCGAGCGGCTGAGCACGCTCGTCGGCGACCTGCTCGACCTCTCCCGCATCGACGCCGGCGTCGCGCCGCTCGCCCTCGCCCCCGTGCGGGTCGCCGGCCTGCTCGCCGCGTCGGTCGAGGAGGCCGGGGTCTCCGGGCGGCCGGTGCGGCTGCTGCACCGGGTCGAGCCGGCCGACCTCACCGTCGCCGCCGACCCCGCACGGCTTGCCCAGCTGGTCGCCAACCTCACCGACAACGCCGTGCGGCACAGCCCGCCCTACGGAGAGGTCCGGCTCGAGGCCCGCCGCGAGGGCGAGGACCGCTGGGTGCTCGAGGTCTCCGACGACGGTCCGGGCATCGCCGCCGAGGACGCCGAGCGCGTCTTCGAGCGCTTCGGCACGGGGTCGGACTCCGCGGGTGGCACCGGGCTGGGGCTGGCCATCGTCCGCTGGGTCTGCGAGCTGCACGGCGGCCGGGTCGAGGTGGTCCCGAGCGGCGGCGGCGCCTGCTTCCGGGTCACCCTCCCCGTCGCCCCGAGCACCGAGCGCCCCGTCCACCTCCGCGAGCTGCCCACGGCCGCACGCCGTCCCGCACCCCGTCCCACGACCCCGACCGAGGAGACCCCGATGAGCACCGCGACCCCCGTGCCCGCTCCGCCCGCCACCACGCCGGTCGGGCCCTACGGCGGGGGGTCGGGTCCGATCGAGACCTCGCTGGCCCGCATCTGGCCCGAGCCCGACCGCCGCCCGCGCATCGGTGTCGTCGGGGCCGCCGCCGGCATCGGCCTGCTGGCCTCGCTCACCTGGCCCTACCGGGGGATCGGGCTCGCGACCTCGCTCGTCATGGTCGCGACCGGCGTCCTCATGTGGGCGGTCGCCCGGCACCGGCGCGACCCGTGGACCGTCGGCGGCGCCGTCGTCGCCCTCCTCCTCGCCAGCGTGGCGACCGTCCGGGACGCCGGCGGCGTCGTGACCCTCTCGGTCCTCGCCGGCGTGGCCGTCGCGGCGGCAGCCCTCACCCGCGCCCACGGCCTGCTCGCGATCGTCTCCAGCTGGGCGGCCTGGCCGCTCTCGGCGCTGCGCGGCCTGCCCCTCCTCGGCCGCACGATCACGGCCACGAGCCGGGTGTCGGTGCTCTGGCCGGTGCTGCGCACGGTCGCATTCTCGCTGCTCGTGCTCGTCGTGTTCGGCGGTCTCTTCGCGACGGGCGACGCGGTCTTCGGGTCGTGGGCCTCGGCGCTCGTGCCGGACCTCGGCTGGGACACCATCGTCCTGCGGGGTTTCCTCTTCGTGCTCGTCACGGGGGTCGCGCTCACCGGGGCCTACCTCGCGCTCAACCCGCCGGCGGCCGACCTCGTCGCCGTCCCCCCGAGCCGGCGCACCCGTCCGGTGTGGGAGTGGGCGGTGCCCGTGGGCGTCGTCGTCCTGCTCTTCGGCGGCTTCCTCCTCGCCCAGGCCACGGTGATGTGGGGAGGCGACGCCTACCTGCGGCGCACGACCGGGCTGACGCACGCCGAGTACGTGCACCAGGGCTTCGGGCAGCTGACCGTCGCCACCGCCTTCACCGTCCTCGTCATGGCCCTCACCCTGCGGGTCGCCTCCCGCGAGAGCGCCCGCGACCGGCTCGTCGTCCGGGTGCTGCTCGGCGCGCTCGGGGTCTTCACCCTCGCCGTCGTCGCCTCGGCCCTCTACCGGATGTCGCTGTACCAGGACGCCTTCGGGTACACCGTGCTCCGGGTCTTCGTCGACGGCTTCGAGCTCTGGCTCGGACTCGTCGTCCTCATGCTCCTCGGTGCGGTCATGGGGCTGTCGTGGCGTTGGGTGCCCCGGGCCGTGCTCGTGTCGGGGGCCGCGTTCACCCTCGGCTTCGCGGCGATGAACCCCGACGCGTGGGTCGCCGGGCAGAACATCGACCGCTACGAGGCGACGGGGAAGGTCGACACCCTCTACCTGTCCAGCCTGTCGGCCGACGCGGCGCCGGTCATCGCCGAGCGGCTGCCGCGGGAGATGGCGGCCTGCGTCGTCTCGTCGCCGGCCGACCTCGAGGTGTTCGACCGCCGGGCCACCGACGACGTGCTCGGGTGGAACCTCGGCCGGGCCCGGGCCGAGGACGCCCTCGCCGGCCTCGGCGCCCGGCCGGCGGACTGCGGCGCGTACCTCACCGACACCTACCAGCGCTGACGCAGCGGCCCCGGCGGGTGGCATGCTCGCCGTCATGGACGACCGCACCGTGCTCGTGCTCAACGGCCCGAACCTCAACCTCCTCGGGGAGCGCGAGCCGGAGGTCTACGGGCACGACACCCTCGCCGACGTCGAGCGGCTCTGCGCCGAGGAGGCCGCACGGCACGGGCTGACCGTCGACTTCCGGCAGAGCAACCACGAGGGCACGCTCGTCGACTGGGTGCAGGAGGGCCGGGCCGGCACGGCGGGCATCGTCCTCAACGCGGCGGGCTACACGCACACCTCCGTCGCCCTGCGGGACGCGCTCTCGGCCTGCCGGGTGCCGCGCGTCGAGGTGCACATCAGCGACATCCACGCCCGCGAGGAGTTCCGGCACGTCTCGTACCTCGCCGATGTCTGCGACCACCACGTCATCGGGCGCGGCGTCGCGGGGTACGCCGAGGCGATCGCCTGGCTCGCCGCCCGCCGGTGACTTCCCGGTAGGTACTAGGACGTCCTACTATCTCGGGAGACCCCGACCGAAGGACCACCCCATGGCACCGCAGCCGAGCGAGGGGCTCCACGTCCCCGAGCACCCCGTCCGCATCGTCACGGCCTCCGCGCTGTTCGACGGCCACGACGCCTCGATCAACATCATGCGGCGGATCATGCAGAGCCAGGGCGCGGAGGTCGTGCACCTCGGCCACAACCGCAGCGTCCGCGAGGTCGTCGACGCCGTCATCGACGAGGACGCCCAGGGCGTGGCGGTCAGCTCCTACCAGGGCGGGCACGTCGAGTACTTCGAGTACCTCGTCGAGCTGCTCCGCGAGGCCGGCGCACCGCACGTGCAGGTCGTCGGCGGGGGCGGCGGCGTCATCGTCCCGGCCGAGATCGAGCGGCTGCGCGGGGCCGGCGTGACGATCTTCAGCCCCGAGGACGGCCAGCGCCTCGGCCTGCCCGGGATGGTCAACCAGGTCGTCGCCGCCTGCGACACCGACCTCTGGGAGGTCGCGCCGACCACCGTCGAGGCCGTGCTCTCCGGCGACCGCTCGGCCGTCGCCCGGGCCGTCACGGCCGCCGAGACCGGCCACCTCTCCGACGCGATGCGCGCCGAGCTCGAGCGCGCCGCGGCCGCCCGCACCGTCCCGGTGCTCGGCATCACCGGCACCGGCGGCTCCGGCAAGTCCAGCCTCACCGACGAGCTCGTCCGCCGGCTGCGCGTCGACCAGCAGGACAAGCTGCGCGTCGCCTGCGTCGCCGTCGACCCGACCCGTCGCCGCGGGGGCGGGGCGCTGCTCGGCGACCGGATCCGGATGAACAGCCTCGACGGCGACCGGGTCTACTTCCGCTCCCTCGCGACCCGCGGCGGGCGCGAGGTGCCCGAGGCGCTCGGCGACGTCGTCACCATCCTCAAGGCGGCCGGGTACGACCTCGTCGTCGTCGAGACGCCGGGCATCGGGCAGGGCGACGCCGCCATCACCTCCTACGCCGACGTCAACCTCTACGTGATGACGCCCGAGTTCGGCGCCGCCAGCCAGCTCGAGAAGATCGACATGCTCGACCTCGCCGACGTCGTCGCCGTCAACAAGTTCGAGCGCCGCGGCGCGATGGACGCCCTGCGCGACGTCGGCCGCCAGATGGTCCGCAACCGCGAGGCGTTCGGCAAGCGTCCCGAGGACATGCCGGTCTTCGGCACCTCGGCCGCGACCTTCAACGACGACGGCGTCACGGCGCTCTACCAGGAGCTCCGCTCGCAGCTGGCCGGTGCCGGCCTCCCGGTGGCCGAGGGCACGCTGCCGGTCGTCGACGTCCGGCACTCGACGATGCTGCGCCAGGTCGTCCCGCCGCAGCGCGTGCGCTACCTCGCCGAGATCGCCGAGACGGTGCGTGGCTACCACGCCGAGACCGAGCGCTGGGCCGATGCCGCCCGCCGCGTGCAGCGCCTCGGCGACGCGCGCGAGGCGCTCGCATCGGCGGGCAGGAACACCGCCGACCTCGACGCCCTCCTGGAGGAGGCCCGCGAGGACCTGCCCGCGGCGCTGCGCAAACAGCTCGAGCAGTGGCCGTCGGTCGTCGAGGCGTACTCCGGTGACGAGCAGGTGGTCACGGTGCGCGACAAGGAGATCCACACCAAGCTCGTCCGGGAGTCGCTCTCCGGCAACGAGATCCGTCGTGTGTCCCTCCCGCGGTACCACGACGACGGCGACCTGCTGTCGTTCCTCCGCCGCGAGAACCTTCCCGGGGTGTTCCCCTTCGCCGCAGGGGTGTTCCCGTTCAAGCGTGACGGCGAGGACCCCGCCCGGATGTTCGCCGGCGAGGGCGACCCGTTCCGCACCAACCGCCGCTTCAAGCTGCTCTCCGAGGGCCAGCCGGCCACCCGCCTCTCGACGGCCTTCGACTCGGTCACCCTCTACGGCCGCGACCCCGACCGCCGCCCCGACATCTTCGGCAAGGTCGGCACCTCCGGGGTCTCCGTCGCGACGCTCGAGGACATGAAGACGCTCTACGACGGCTTCGACCTCACGTCGCCGACGACGAGCGTCTCGATGACGATCAACGGCCCGGCGCCCACCATCCTCGCGTTCTTCCTCAACACCGCGATGGACCGCGAGGTCGAGAAGTGGGCGGCCGAGAACGGTCGTGAGCCCGACGACGCCGAGCGCGAGGCCGCCCGGGCCCGGGCGCTGGCCACGGTGCGCGGCACCGTGCAGGCCGACATCCTCAAGGAGGACCAGGGGCAGAACACCTGCCTGTTCTCCACCGAGTTCTCGCTGCGGATGATGGCCGACATCCAGGAGTGGTTCATCGAGAAGAAGGTCCGCAACTTCTACTCGGTCTCGATCAGCGGGTACCACATCGCCGAGGCCGGGGCGAACCCCATCAGCCAGCTCGCGTTCACCCTCGCGAACGGCTTCACCTACGTCGAGGCCTACCTCGCGCGCGGCATGGACATCGACGACTTCGCGCCGAACCTGTCCTTCTTCTTCAGCAACGGCATGGACCCCGAGTACACCGTCATCGGCCGCGTCGCCCGGCGGATCTGGGCGGTCGCGATGCGCGAGAAGTACGGCGCCAACGAGCGCAGCCAGAAGCTGAAGTACCACGTGCAGACGAGCGGCCGGAGCCTGCACGCGCAGGAGATGGACTTCAACGACATCCGCACGACGCTGCAGGCGCTCACCGCGATCTACGACAACGCGAACAGCCTGCACACCAACGCCTACGACGAGGCGGTCACGACCCCGAGCGCCGAGTCGGTGCGCCGCGCGCTGGCCATCCAGCTCATCATCAACCGCGAGTGGGGCCTGGCGATGAACGAGAACCCGCTACAGGGCTCGTTCGTCGTCGACGAGCTGACCGACCTCGTCGAGGCCGCGGTGCTCGCCGAGTTCGACCGGATCTCCGAGCGCGGGGGAGTCCTCGGCGCGATGGAGACCGGCTACCAGCGCGGCCGCATCCAGGACGAGTCGATGCTCTACGAGCACCGCAAGCACGACGGCTCGCTGCCCATCGTCGGCGTCAACACCTTCGTCCGGCCGGACGCCGAGGTCTCGCCGAAGGAGGTCGAGCTGGCGCGCGCGACGGAGTCCGAGAAGGAGGGCCAGCTGGCCCGCGTCGAGGGCTTCCGCGAGGAGCACCGCACCGAGGCGGAGGCGGCGCTCGCGCGGCTCAAGGAGGCGGCGACCACCGGCGAGAACGTGTTCGCCGTGCTCGTCGACGCGGCGCGGGTGTGCTCGCTCCAGCAGGTCACCGAGGCGTTCTTCGAGGTGGGCGGGCAGTACCGCCGCAACGTCTGAGGCCGGCGGACCGGTCCGGTCAGGCGAGCTGCTTGCGCACCACCCGGCGGCGCAGGGTCGGTTCGGCGTGCACGGCGTACCCGGCGTCGAGGAAGACCTGGAGCAGGCCGACCGACGCCTCGTCCCAGATGACCGTCTTCCCCGGCGGCGGCTCGGTGGGGTAGCCCTCGAGCACCCGGGCGCCGACCTGCTCGCCGTACTCGACGGTGGCGGCGGCGAGCTCGTACATGAGGCCCTGCTTCCGGAAGCCCTTGCGGACGACGAAGCAGGTGACCGACCAGATGCCCTCGGCGTCCGGATCCATCCGCATCCAGGGCTGCTTGCGCGCCCAGATGCGCGGGTACTGCTCGCGCGGCTCGACGGCGACCCAGCCGGCCGGCTCGCCGTCGACGTAGCCGACGAGGCCGGACGTCGGGCCGTCGGTGCCGCAGCCGGTCTGGGCGAGGAGCGCGGCGTCGCGCTCGTCCTGGGTGGTGTCGCGCCAGATCCAGCCCGGCACCTTGAGGGCCTGGCAGCGGCACTTCCGGGCGCCGCCGGCCTCGAAGACCGCCTCGACGTCCTCGGGCGCGGCCTCGTTCGCCGGCCTCCAGGTGAACTCGGGCACGGGAGGAGCCTACGAAACCCGGGTGCCGGGCGTCGGTGCTCCGTCGTAGGTTTCTTCCGATGGGGACGACGACCGTGACGCCACCCACCTCGGCCGTGCCCACAGCGGCCGAGGTGCGCCACGTCGTGCCCGGGCGCCGCCTCGACCTGCACCGGCTGCGCGGCTGGTCCACCGGGTGGGCGCTGCTCGCGTCGGCCACCGGCGCCGTCGGGCGCACGCTCGGCACGGTCGTCGCCGGGCTGCTCGCCGCGAACCCCTCGACCCGGCTCGTCGGCCTCCTCGCGCTCTGCGTCGTCGGCGCGGCCGTCCTCGACACCGCCGGCCGCACGGTCTGGGCCGCCGTCGTCGACCGCGCCGAGGGCCGGCTGCGCGACGACCTCGTCCACGCCGCCCTCGCCCAGCCGCTGCACGCGCTCGGCGAGCAGGCCGTCGGCGAGGTCCTCGACCGGGTCGACGCCGACACCCACGACGTCGGGGCGATGCTGCGCCGGCAGGTCTGGGACGCCCTGAAGACCGTCTTCGCCGCCGTCCCGATGTGGATCGTCGCCGGCCTCACGTGGTGGCCGGCCTGGGCGCTCTTCCCGGTCGCGGCAGCGGGCTCCTTCCTCCTCGTGCGCCGGCTGCTGCCGACCATCGCGGAGCGCAAGGTCGTCGAGGAGATGGCCTGGACCGACCACGCCGCGGCGCTCGAGGAGGGCGTCACCGCCCGCGACGACCTGCGCACCAGCCTCGGGCAGGCACACGTCGTCGCCCGCCTCAGCGGCCTGTCCGCGCGGGTGCACCGGCGCTTCCGCGAGGTCGTCGACCTCCAGGTGCGGGTCACCCGGCGCACCGGCCTGCTCCTCTACGGGATGCTCGCCGGCACGCTCGTCGCGGGTGTCGCGATGGTGGCGGGGGGCGGCCTCTCGGTCGCCCGGCTCGTCACGCTCTTCCTCGTCACGAGCACCTTCGTCGGGCAGGTCGACCAGATGGCGCGCCACCTCCCCGAGCTCCAGGCCGGCCTCGGGGCGATCACCCGGCTGCGCCAGCTGCTCGGCGCCGCCCCCGAGCCCGACGGCGGCCGGCCCGTCCCCGACGGTCCCCTCGAGCTCGAGTTCCGCGACCTCCACTTCGCCTACCCGGAGGGCGGGTTCGCCCTCCAGCACGTCGACCTGCTGGTCCCCGGCGGGCAGACCTGCGCGCTCGTCGGCCGCACCGGCTCGGGCAAGTCGACCCTGGCCTCGCTCGTGTCGCGCGCGGTCGAGCCCGCCGCCGGCACGGTGTTCCTCGGGGGCGTCGACGTCCTCGACCTCGACCTCCAGCAGCTCCGCGCGGCCGTCGGCGTCGTCACCCAGCGCACCGAGATCCTCGCCGGCACGCTCGCCGAGAACATCACGCTCTTCGCCGACCTGCCGCGCGCCCGGGTCGAGGCCGCGGTCACCCAGCTCGGGCTGGAGGAGTGGGTCGCGGCGATGCCCCGGGGGCTCGACACCCTCCTCGGTCCGGGGGGCACCGCCCTGTCGGCCGGCGAGGAGCAGCTCGTCGCGTTCGCCCGGCTGCTCGTGCGCGACGTGGCCGTCGTCGTCCTCGACGAGGCGACCGCCCGGATGGACCCGCTCACCGAGGCGCTCGTCGTCCGGGCCGCCGACCGGCTGCTCACCGGGCGCACCGGCATCCTCGTCGCGCACCGCCTCTCCACCACCCAGCGCGCCGCCCGGGTCGCCGTGCTCGACCACGGGCGGGTCGTCCAGCAGGGCCCGCGGGCCGAGCTGGCGGTCGCCGAGGGACCGTTCCGGGCCCTGCTCGCCGCCAGCGGCGACGACCTCGCCGCCGGCCCGGACGAGGCACCGGCCACCGCCCCTGCCGGCGTCGCGGTCGCCGGCGCGCGCCGGGCCGGGCCGCCGCCGGAGCTCGCCGACCCGGGGGAGGGGCCCTCGCTCGCGCGCGGCATCCTCTCCGCCCTCCTCGTCCGGCCGCGGTGGGGCATCTGGCCGGCGCTGCTGTTCCTCGTCTCCGCGCTCGGCGGGGCGTTCGGGGCCGCCACCGGCTACGTCTGGGGGCGGGTCGTCGAGCACCTGCGGGGCGGGGCCGGCTGGGACACCGAGACCGTCGTGCTCACCTCGCTCACCGCCGCGTCGGTGCTCTTCGCCCCGCTCGTCCTCGTCGCCGCGATGCGCCGGTACCCGCGGTGGTGGATCGAGGTGATGCTCCGCGTGCGGATGTCGGTGCTGCTCGGGCAGACCCGTCAGCACCGCCTCGAGCGCACGCCGGCCGGTGAGGTCGTCGCCCGCTCGATGGACGCCGACCGCTACGCCCTCTACGCCGACCGCTGGGTCGACTTCCTCAACGGCCTGGCCATCGTCGCCGTCACCGCGGCCCTCGGCGGCAGCCTGCTGGCCGGCGGCGTGCTGCTCGTCGTCCTCGTCGGGGCGGCGCTCGCCTCGGCGGTGGGGCGGCCCATCGCGGGGCGCTCGGCCGCCGAGTCCTCGCGGGCGCGGGCGCGCTTCGGGCGGGCCGTCGTCTCCGTCCTCGAGTCGGCGCGCACCGTCAAGCTGGCCGCCGCGACGCCGTCCGCGCACGCGCACCTGCGCTCGGTCGACGCCGGGCGGGTGCAGGCGGCGGTCTTCGAGCACCGGGTCCAGGCCGTCCTCGACGGCGTGCCGATCGTCATGGTGCAGGCCGGCGTCGTCGCCGCGTGGGGCGTCTACGTCCTCGAGGGATGGGGCCTCGCGACGGCCATCCTCGTCGCCGGCGCGGTCAACGGCTTCGACTGGTTCGGCCGGGTCGCGGGGGCCGTCGTCACCGAGGCACCGGGCACCCGCTCGTGGCAGCGGGCCACGAGCCGGCTCGCCGGCGGCGTCGACCTCGTCCGGCTGCCCGCGGGCATCGACCTCGTCGAGGGCACCGCCCCCGAGGCCACCGTGCCGAGCCGCGTCCCGCTCGAGGAGCTGCGGCTCACCGGTGTCGGGGCGGTGCACGACGACGGCACGCGCGGCGTCGAGGGGGTCGACCTCACCGTGCCGGCCGGCGAGCTCGTGCTGCTGCTCGGCCAGGTCGGGTCCGGCAAGTCGAGCCTGCTCGGCGCGCTCGCCGGCCTCCTCGAGCACACCGGGTCGATCACCTGGAACGGGGTCGAGGTCGAGGACGCCGAGGTGTTCCTCCGTCCGGGGCAGGTGTCGCACGTGGCCCAGGTGCCGCGGGTGCTCTCCGGCACCTTCGCCGACAACGTCGTCCTCGGCCACGGTCGCACGCTCGGCCCGGCCATCGCCGACGCCCGGCTCGACGACGACGTCCGTGAGGCCGGGGGCCACGACGCCCTCGTCGGGCACCGGGGCGTGCGGCTGTCGGGCGGGCAGGTCCAGCGGCTCGCGCTGGCCCGGGCCCTGGCGGCCGAGACCGAGCTGGTGCTCGCCGACGACGTGTCGAGCGCGCTCGACGCCGCCACCGAGGTCGAGCTGTGGTCGGCCCTGCGCGCCCGGCGCGCGACGGTCATCGGGGCGACCTCGAAGCGGGCCGCGCTCGCCCAGGCCGACCGGGTCGTCGTGCTCGTCGACGGGCGGGTCGCGGCCACCGGGCCGTGGCGCGAGCTCGCGCCGGCGTGGGGGCACCTCGCCGGCTGACGCCGGGCCGGGTGCTCGGTCGGCTGCGGCCGGTCAGGCGCCGGCGTTGGCCCGGAGCCAGGCGATGTCGGCCGACTGGCCCTCGGCGTCGCCCGGGGTCTCGACGACCACCGGCGCGCCGGCCTCGCGCACCACGTGGGCGATGTCCGCGCCCTCGATGTGCCCCGACCCGAGGTTGGTGTGCCGGTCGGCGCCGGAGTCGAAGGTGTCGCGGGAGTCGTTGCAGTGCACCAGGTCCACCCGCCCGGTGATGGCGCGCACCTTCTCGACGACGCTGCCGAGGTCGTTGCCGCCGGCGTGGGCGTGGCAGGTGTCGAGGCAGAAGCCGACGGTGTCGCCGCCCTCGGCGCGTCCGATCGCCTCCCAGAGCCGCTCGATGGCCTCGAGTCGGCGGGCCATCGCGTTGTCACCGCCGGCGGTGTTCTCGATGAGCAGCGGGACCGGCATCTCGAGGCCGTCGACGCACTTGCGCCAGTTGTCGAAGCCGACGCCCGCGTCCTCGTCCTTGCCGAGGTGCCCGCCGTGCACGACGACGCCCTTGGCCCCGATCTCGGCCGCGGTGTGCAGGTGCTGCTGGAGCAGCTTGCGCCCGGGGATGCGGATGCGGTTGTTCGTCGCGGCGACGTTGATGGGGTACGGCGCGTGGACGTAGAGGTCGACGCCGGCCGCCTCGGCGGCCTCGCGCAGCGCCGCCGCGCCGCCCGCGTACTCGACGACCGGGCCCTTGTAGCTCTGCGGGTCGCCGAGGAAGAACTGGCTGAGGGTCGCCCCGCGGGCGACCGCCTCGGCCACCGGGTCGCTCTGGTCGACGTGTCCACCGATGCGCAGCGTCATGGGGCCCACGCTACGACCCGACGCCGACGCCCGGGGACCCGCGACCTCCCGGCGACAGGGCAGGATGGCGCCCATGCAGATCGCGAACACCTCCGCCATCGTCACCGGGGGCGCCTCCGGCCTGGGTGCGGCCACCGCCGCCGCCCTCGCCGCGGCCGGCGCCCGGGTCGTCGCCCTCGACCTCCCCGACGCCTGCGCCGCCGCGCCGGACGTCCCCGGGGTCTCGTACGTCCCCACCGACGTCACCTCCGAGGCCGACGTCCGCGCCGCGGTCGCCGAGGCCGCCGGCGACCCCGAGCGCCCGCTGCGGGTCGTGGTGAACTGCGCCGGCATCGGGCCGTCCCAGCGCATCCTCGGACGCAAGGGCACCCACTCCATCGACCTGTACCGGAAGGTCCTCGAGGTCAACCTGCTCGGCACCTTCGTCGTCCTGACGGTGGCCGCCGAGGCCATCGCGGCCACCGAGCCCGACGCCGACGGCCAGCGCGGCGTCGTCGTCAACACGGCCTCGATCGCCGCGTACGACGGCCAGGTCGGGCAGGCGGCGTACTCCTCGAGCAAGGGCGGCATCGTCGGGCTCACCCTGCCCGCCGCCCGCGACCTCGCCCAGTACGGCATCCGGGTGGTCACCATCGCCCCCGGCATCGTCGAGACCCCGATGCTCGCCACCGTCTCCGACGAGTTCCGCGCCGGGCTGGCCGCGGGCGTCCCCTTCCCGCAGCGTCTCGCGAAGCCCGAGGAGTACGCGAAGCTCGCCCTGGCGATCGTCGACCACGACTACCTCAACGGCGAGGTCATCCGGATGGACGGCGCCCTGCGGATGGCGCCGCGCTGACCCCCTGATGAGCCTCCTCGACGACCTCGGCGCGCCGGTGCCCCTCGCGGGCCCGGCGCGCCGCGTCGTCTCCCTCGTGCCCTCGCTCACCGAGGCGCTCGCGGCGACCTGTCCGGACCGGCTCGTGGGCGCCACCGACTGGTGCACCCACCCGGCGGGGCTCGACGTCACGCGGGTGCGCGGCACCAAGAACCCCGACCTCGCGGCCGTCGTGGGGCTCGCGCCCGACCTCGTCGTCGCGAACAAGGAGGAGAACCGCGAGCTCGACGTCCGGCGGCTGCGCGAGCAGGGGGTGGCCGTCTGGGTCACCGACATCGAGACCGTGCCGCAGGCCCTGACCTCGATGCGACGCCTGCTCGCCGAGGCCCTCGTCGTCGACGACCCCGGATGGCTCGTCGAGGCGTCCGACGCGTGGTCGGGTCCGTTCCCGGCCCCGCGGGCCCGGGCCGTCGTCCCGATCTGGCGGAACCCGTGGATGGTCGTCGGGCGGCCCACGTTCACCGCGGACCTCCTCGCGCGGGCCGGGTTCGAGGTGGTCACGGGGGGAGCGGACGGCCGCTACCCGCACGTCGAGGTCGCCGCCCTCGACGACCCGTCGGCGGCCGACGTCGTCCTCCTCCCGGACGAGCCGTACGAGTTCACCGCGGCCGACGGTCCGGAGGCGTTCTCCCGCGTGCCGACCCGGCTGGTCTCGGGGCGCCTGCTCACCTGGTACGGACCGGCCCTCGTGGAGGCCCGGATTTCGCTCGACCGAGCGTGACCGTGTAGTGTCTCCGTCGCGCTCAGGGGTGGTTTCACCGCCCCCGCGCACGCCCCCTTAGCTCAGTCGGCAGAGCGTTTCCATGGTAAGGAAAAGGTCGTCGGTTCGATTCCGACAGGGGGCTCTGGTCCGGTCGGAGCCCAGCTCCCCGAGAGGGGCCCCGGTCGTTCCCCCAAGGCGGGGTAGCTCAGCTGGTTAGAGCGCACGACTCATAATCGTGAGGTCGCGGGATCGAGCCCCGCTCCCGCTACGCATCGGTCGCGATTTCTCCGGGAACACCGGCGTCGCGTACCCTGTTGTGCTGGTGCCGCGCGTGGGCCGTCCCCGCGCCCGCGCCGCATCCGAAGATCCACCACCGTTTTCCCGAGAGCAGGTTGCCCCGTGGCCAGCAAGAGCGCCGACGTCCGCCCGAAGATCACCATGGCGTGCACGGAGTGCAAGGAGCGCAACTACATCACCAAGAAGAACCGCCGCAACGACCCCGACCGGCTCGAGCTGGCGAAGTTCTGCCCGCGCTGCAAGAAGCACACCGCGCACCGCGAGACCCGCTGACGCGTCCCCGCGTCGCCCGACGAGGCCGCCCGCACCCCTCCGGTGCCGGCGGCCTCGTCGCGTACCGGGACCGGTCGGTCGACGCACGGTCGGGGTCGCCGGAGGGTCGGGTCCGGCCCCTAGAGTGGGCGGCATGGCCGTGAACCCCGACTACGTCGGACGCACCTACCCGCCGAGCGGGCCCTACCCGGTCGACGCCGCGCTCATCGCCGCGTTCGCCGCGGCGGTCGGCTCCTCCGACCCGGTCCACACCGACCCCGAGGCCGCCCGCGCCGCCGGGTACGCCGACGTCGTCGCCCCGCCGACGATGGCCGTGCGCTTCGCGCAGGCCTCGGACCGGGCCTACGTCGCGGACCCCGAGGCGGGCATCGACTACAGCCGGGTCGTGCACGGCGAGCAGCGCTTCGTCCACCACCGCCCGATCACCGCCGGCGACGAGGTGCTCGGCACCCTCACCGTCGACCAGATCCGCCAGGCCGGAGGGCACTCGATGATCACGACCCGCACCGAGCTGGCCACGGCGTCCGGGGAGGCGCTCGCGACCTGCACCTCGACGATCGTCGTCCGGGCAGGGGAGGACTGATGGGCGCGCGCTCCCTCGCCTCCGTCTCGGTCGGTGACGTCCTCGGGCCGGTCACCGTCCCGGTCGGCCGCGACACGCTCGTGGCCTACGCGAACGCCTCGGGCGACCAGAACCCCATCCACCAGGACGAGGAGTTCGCCCGCTCGGTCGGGCTCCCCGACGTCATCGCCCACGGGATGTGGACGATGGGCGCCGCGGGCACGGTCGTCGCCGAGTGGGCGGGGGACGCCGGACGGGTGATCGAGTACGGCACGCGGTTCACGAAGCCGGTCGTCGTGCCGGTCGGCGGGGCCCGGATCGACGTGACCGGCACGGTCACCTCCGTCGACGCCGAGTCCGGCCGCGTGGGCGTCGACCTCACCGTGACGAGCGAGGGCCAGAAGGTGCTCGGGCGCTGCGTCGCGGTCGTGCGCCTCGACTGATGCGCGAGCTGCACGACGAGCCCCTCGCGGGCTGGACGACGATGCGCGTCGGCGGCCCGGCGGCCCGGATGGTCGTGGTCGAGACCACCGACGAGCTCGTCGACGCCGTGCGCGAGGTCGACGACGCCGACGAGCCGCTCCTCGTCCTCGGCGGCGGCTCCAACCTCGTCCTGCCGGACGAGGGGTTCGCGGGGACCGTGGTCGCCGTCGCCACGCGCGGGGTGAGCGTCGACTCGGCCGACTCCTGCGGCGGGGCCAACGTCACGGTCGCCGCGGGCGAGCCCTGGGACCCGTTCGTCGAGCGGGCGGTCGCCGAGGGGTGGTCGGGCATCGAGGCGCTCTCGGGCATCCCGGGGTCGACGGGGGCGACGCCGATCCAGAACGTGGGGGCCTACGGCCAGGAGGTCGCCCAGACCATCGCCCGGGTGAGGGTGTGGGACCGGCTCGAGGAGAAGGTCCGGACGATGACGTCGGTGGACTGCCGGTTCACCTACCGGCACTCGCTCTTCAAGGGCACCGACCGGTACGTCGTGCTCGACGTGATGTTCCAGCTCGTCCTCCAGTCGCTGTCCCAGCCGGTGCGCTACGCCGACCTCGCGACCCAGCTCGGGGTGGCCGCGGGGGAGCGCGTGCCACTGGCCGAGGCGCGCGAGGCGGTCCTCGCGCAGCGCCGGCGGCGCGGGATGGTGCTGGCCGTCGAGGACCACGACACGTGGTCGTGCGGCTCGTTCTTCACCAACCCGGTGCTCACCACCGAGGAGTTCGCCGCCCTCGAGGCGCGGGCTGCGGACCGGCTCGGTGCCGACGCGCCCCCGCCACCCCGGTTCCCCGAGGCGGGGGACCGCGTGAAGACCTCGGCCGCCTGGCTCATCGAGCGCGCGGGCTTCGGCAAGGGGTACGCGATGCCCGGGCCCGCGGCCGTGTCGACGAAACACTCGCTGGCCCTGACCAACCGAGGGTCGGCGCGGGCGGCCGACGTCGTGGCGCTGGCCCGCGAGGTGCGCGACGGGGTGCGCGAGGCCTTCGGGGTGACGCTCGTCAACGAGCCGGTGCTGCTCGGGCAGGAGCTCTAGGCGGCTCCCCTCTGCACGGGCGGGACAGGCTCGCCGGGTCGTCAGGCGACTCCCTCCTCGCGGCCGACAGCGTCGGTCTCCCACGGCACCGGCGCGCTCCAGTGCGGCGGCACGGTCCCGACGCGGGTGGCCTCGGTGTTCCACCACCACCGGGGTGGGAAGTCGACCTGCTCGGTGTCGTGGTGACCCGGGAAGCGTCGGCTGCCGTCGCGGACACGGGCCAGGAGCTCGGTGCGCGGCCAGTGCTCCGGTGGCACGGGGACCGGGAGTGCGGCTCCGGCCGGGGCCGGTGCGCCGGTCGGCGGGGGAGAGGGACCGGTGACCGACCGGCGGCAGAGTGCCAACCGGTACTCGGTGCCCTCGAGGGCGGCGACGACGTCGGCGAGGCGCAGCCGCTCCGCGCCGGCCTCGAGCCGGGCCAGCCGGCTCGTCGACCAGCCGCGCAGCGACGCGTACGCGCGCTGGCTGAGGCGCAGCCGGTGCCGGGTGGCGCGCAGGGCCAGCCCGATCTCCTCGCCGAGCGTGAGGGTCGCCCGCGCCTCGAGGAGCTCGGCGGCGAAGGTGGGGTAGCTGTTCGGTCGGCTGTCCATGGAGGGAGCGTCGTCGGGCGGCGCCGGTGGTGCCAGACCCGGGCGGCGGCCTGTGGATCACGGCCTCGGGGAGCGCCCCTGTGGACGATGCGGACCCGGATGGGGGGTGTGTTCGACCGCTCTCGGTTGCTTCACATACCGACTCAACCGAGAGCAGTCGGTTGACGCCCAGGCCGGCCGGCCGACGGGTCGTGTGTGCTCTCGGTTACTTCACATGCCGACTCGACCGAGAGCACTCGCGCCGCACCCGGCGCCGTTCGGAGGTTCGGGTGGGGTGTTCGGCCGCTCTCGGTTGCTACACATGCTGACTCAACCGAGAGCAGTCGGATCACCCCCCGCCCGGGTCCTCGAGCCACGCCGCGATGTCCCGCTCCGCTGCCGCGCGGACCTCGGCCGGCGCCCGGCTCGCCGCGAACGACGCCCGTGCCAGCCCGGCCAGCTCGGCGTCGGACAGGCCGTGCACCGTCCGTGCCGTCTCGTACTGCTCGGCCAGCCGCGACCCGAAGATCAGCGGGTCGTCCGCCCCGAGCGCCACCGTCGCCCCCGCCGACAGCAGCCGCCGCAGCGGCACCTCCTCCGGCACGTCGTACACCCCGAGCGACACGTTCGACCCCGGGCACACCTCCAGCGCCACCCCGGCCTCGACGACCCGGTCGAGCACCCGCGGGTCCTCCACCGACCGCACCCCGTGACCGATCCGGTCCGGCACGGCGGCCTCCAGCGTCGCCGCCACCGCCTCGGCCCCGAGGAGCTCCCCGGCGTGCGGTACCGACGCCAGGCCGGCCCGCCGCGCGATCCCGAAGGCGGCCGCGAACTCGGCCGTGTCACCCCGCCGCTCGTCGTTGGACAACCCGAACCCGACGACCGTCCCCGCCCCGGACCCCGCGTACCGGGCCGCGAGCCGCGCGAGGGTCCGCGCCTCCAGCGGGTGGCGCATCCGGGAGGCGGCCACGACGACCGCCACCTGTGCCGCGCCCGGCACCCGGGACACCTCGGCCGCCTCGTCGAGCACGATCTCCAGGGCCGGCGTGATCCCCCCGACGAAGGGCGCGTACGACGTCGGGTCGACCTGGATCTCGAGCCACCGCGAGCCCTCGGCCCCGTCGTCGAGCGCGGCCTCGCGGACGATCCGCCGCATGTCGGCCTCGCCCCGCACGCAGGCGCGCGCGACGTCGTAGAGGCGCTGGAAGCGGAACCACCCGCGCCGGTCGGCGGCGTCGAAGAGCGGCGGGTAGTCCGTGGTCAGCGTCGCCGGCAGCCGCAGCCCGTGCGAGCGGGCCATCTCGCGGACCGTCTCGACCCGCATGGAGCCGGTGAAGTGGAGGTGGAGGTGGGCCTTCGGCAGCGTGCCGACCGGGCGGGACGCCGACGGCTCGGCGCCCGTCGCCGGACCCCGTCCGGCGCCGTCGCTCACTCCTCCGAGGTCTCCTCGTCGACGTCGCCCTCGCCGACCACGTGGACCGCGGCCTCCTCGGCCGAGGCCGCCGCACCGTCGATGCCGACGTCCTTGCCGACGAGGTCCTTCTCGTCGTCTGAGCCGAGCCCCTCGTCCGGCGCGATGAGCCGTCCGGCCCGCTCGTCACCGACCTCGCCGTCGCCGAGCCAGTCGTCCTCGGCGTCGATCGCGTCGGGGTCGTCGCCGCCGACGCGGTCCTCGTCGAGCCCGGACTCGTTGTCCGGCGCCCCGTAGGCCGACGCCGGGTCGGGCACCTCCTGGTGGATGCGCTCCTCGATGGTCTCGTCGCGCCCCTGCTCCTCGGCGGTCACCCCGTGGGCGATCGAGCCGTGCAGACGCTCCGGCGGGGAGTACCCGCGGTCGAGCACGTCGTCGACGTCCTCCTGCTCGAGGGTGTCCTCGGGCTGGAGCTGGTCCTCGTCGCCGTAGGTGGGCTCGTCGCGCTCGTCGGGGTGCTCGCTCATCCCGTCACCCTACGTCGCCGACGAGCTGCTCGGCCGCGGCCAGGGCGACGCACGTCGCGACCCCGGCCATCGCCGTCTCGACCTCCTCGAGGACCGGGAACGACGGCGCGAGACGGATGTTCCGGTCGCGCGGGTCCTTGCCGTACGGGAACGAGGCCCCGGCGGGGGTCAGCGCGATGCCGGCCTCCTTGGCCAGCGCGACGACGCGCGAGGCGCACCCGTCCGGCACGTCGAGGCTGACGAAGTAGCCGCCGCGCGGACGGGTCCACTCGGCGATCCCGAGTCCGTCGAGCCCGGCCGAGAGGGCGGCGTCGACCGCGGCGAACTTCGGCGCGAGGATCTCGCGGTGCCGGCCCATGTGCGACCGCACACCGTCCGGGGAGCCGAAGAACTGCACGTGGCGCAGGTGGTTGACCTTGTCGGGTCCGATCGAGGCGAACTTCAGGTGCCCGAGGTACCAGCCGACCGTCTCGCGCGACCCGGCGAGGAAGGCCACCCCGGCGCCGGCGAAGGTCACCTTGCTCGTCGAGGCGAAGACGACCGGACGGTGCGGGTGCCCCGCGGCCGAGGCGAGCGAGAGGATGTCCGCGGACTTGGCCTCGTCCTCGGTGAGGTGGTGCAGCGCGTAGGCGTTGTCCCAGAACAGCCGGAAGTCCGGCGCGGCGGCCGGCATCGCGGCGAGCCGGGCGGCGACCTCCTGGGTGACGACCGACCCGGCGGGGTTGGCGTAGGTCGGCACGATCCACATGCCCTTGACGCTCGGGTCGTCGCGCACGAGGGCCTCGACGGCGTCGACGTCCGGCCCGTCGGCGAGCATCGGCACCGTGACCATCTCGATGCCGTAGGACTCGAGCATCGTGTAGTGCCGGTCGTAGCCGGGCACGGGGCAGACGAAGGTGACCTTCTCCTCGTCCTTCCACGGCCGCGGCGAGTCGACCCCGCCGTGCAGCAGGTGGAAGACGAGCACCTCGTGCATCATCGACAGGCTCGCGTTGCCCCCGGCGACGATCTGGTCGGTGTCGACCCCGAGCAGCTCGGCGAACATCTCGCGCAGCTCGGGCAGTCCCTCGAGGCCGCCGTAGTTGCGGACGTCGGTGCCGGCCCGGTCGCGGTGCCCCTCGGGCAGGGAGAGCAGCCGCTCGGAGAGGTCGAGCTGCTCGGCGCTCGGCTTGCCGCGCGTCAGGTCGAGGCGCAGCCCCCGCTCGGTGAGGGTCGCGTACGCCGCGCGCTGCTCGTCGAGGAAGGCACGCAGCTCCTCGGGGGAGCGGTCGGCGAGGGGGGTCCGGGAGACGTCTGCGGTGCTCACCCACCCATCGTGGCAGAGGCGCAGCCGGGGCCGTCGGGGCCGACCAGGGAGCGACCGGCGGGGGAGTGCTCCCCATCGCGAGCCGCCGGGAGGGCTGGCACGGTCGGGGACTGCCGGGGGGCGAACCGCGCCCCTCCACCAACCCCTGGGGGAACCACATGAAGCTCCGCACCCGCCCGCTCCTCGCCGCGCTCGCCGTGGCGGGCGTCACGGCCGCCGGCCTCGTCGGCACCACCGCGACCGCACCGGCCGCCGAGGCCGCAGCCCCGACGACGATCCGGGTCATCCAGCACAACACCGACCAGCACAAGGACCGCTTCCAGCAGGTCGTGCGCGACCTCGAGCAGGGCAGGGCGGATGTGGCAACCATGCAGGAGGTCTGCCAGTCGTGGGTCAAGGACCTCAAGAAGAAGCACAAGGGGTGGACGGTCAGCTACCACGAGCAGACGTCCAACGACCGGTGCCCGGCGGGCAAGGGCAACGTCGCGATCCGTCCGGGCAAGGGGAGCATCTTCGCGGAGGCGTACAAGGTCCCCGGCGAGGGCAAGACCTTCGGCCTGGCGTGCGTCGTGTTCGGCTTCGGGGGCCACCGGACCCACGCCTGCTCCACCCACCTGTCGACGTACGACACGAACGCGGCGGTGGTGCGCCGTGGCGAGACGGAGCGGATCAAGGCGATCACGAACGCGTGGATCGACGCCCAGGACGCCGTCATCGTGGCCGGTGACCTGAACTCGCAGCCCACCTCCACCGAGCTCGACCCGCTGTACATGTACCCGCAGGCGCGCTCGGAGGGCCGCTTCGTCGAGGCCGGGCAGCTGCCCAAGGGGCGCATGAAGCGCGTCGGGCCGGACACCCACCGCAAGGGCAAGATCGACTACGTGTTCTTCTCGGAGAACCACACCCCCCTCGGGGCGGGCGGCAAGCTCGTGCAGGATCCGACCACCGGGCACAAGATCCTCCGCGTCACGACCACCCTGCGCTGAACGACGACGGACGGACTCGGGATGCCCCGGGTCGGGCGGGTTCGCGCCCGGACCGGGGCGTCACGTATGCTGTCCGTTCGGTGTGACCACCATCCTTCGGCGTGCCCGGGGGAGGTCGCACCACCCCGGGCCCGCCCCCCAACGGCGGTCCCACAGGGCAGTGGCTCAATTGGTAGAGCACCGGTCTCCAAAACCGGCGGTTGGGGGTTCGAGTCCCTCCTGCCCTGCGTCGCACGTGTGGTACGTCCACGAAACGCGGCCCGCCTCGTCGGGCTGCCTTCGCGGACGCACCGCCCGGAAGGCACCCGAACCGAACAGCTCGACGTGAAGAGGCACCGTGACTGACGTGGGTCAGACCAGGACTCCCTCCAAGCCCGCCAAGGGCACGGAGCGGGGCGGCAACCGCGTCTCCCGGTGGTTCCGCGCCATCGGCCTGTTCGTCAGCCAGATCCTCGACGAGCTGCGCAAGGTCGTCCGGCCGACCCGGAACGAGCTGTGGAACTACACCATCGTCGTCATCGTGTTCGTCACGGTGATGATGGCGATCGTCTCCGGCCTCGACTTCGGCTTCAGCAAGCTGATCGCCCTGGTCCTGGGCGACGGTTCCTGACCCGCACGCGCACGCAGCTCCCGGCACCAGCAGACGAAGGAAGAGGTCACCCGTGTCCGACCAGTGGACCGACAACCCCGACGTGGCGTCCGACGACGCCCCCGAGGTGGCGCTCGAGGCCGTGACGGAGGAGTCCGCCGCGGACGCCCCCGCCGCCGACCTCCCGGTCGACGAGACGCCCGTGCAGGAGGCCGACCTCGAGGCCGCCGAGGCCTTCGACGCCGCGCCGGCCGACGACGAGACGGACACCGACGCCGACGAGACCGTCGACGCCGACGAGACCGCCGACGCCGAGGCGGACGACGCGGACACCGACGCCGACGACACCGCCGACGCGGCCCCGGCCACTCCCGTCGACGAGGACGGCGACGTCCTCGAGGGCATCGACCCGGTCCAGGCGTTCAAGGACGACCTCGCCTCGAAGTTCGGCGACTGGTACGTCATCCACTCCTACGCGGGCTACGAGAACCGCGTGAAGGCCAACCTCGAGAACCGGACGCAGTCCCTCAACATGGAGGACTACATCTTCGAGACCCAGGTCCCGATGGAGGAGGTCACCGAGATCAAGTCCGGGCAGCGCAAGCTCGTGCGCCGCGTCCGGATGCCCGGCTACGTCCTCGTCCGGATGGACCTCACCGACGAGTCGTGGGGCGCCGTCCGGCACACCCCGGGCGTCACCGGGTTCGTCGGCAACGCCCACCAGCCGGTGCCGCTGACCCTCGACGAGGTCTTCACGATGCTCAAGCCGGCCGACCTCGAGTCGCCGGCCGCCGCGAGCGCCTCCGGTGGCACCCAGGCCGCCGGCGGCGGTGGGACGAGCGAGACCACGGTCGTCGACTTCGAGGTCGGCGAGTCCGTCACCGTCATGGACGGCCCCTTCGAGACCCTGCCGGCGACGATCTCCGAGATCAACGCCGACACCCAGAAGCTCAAGGTGCTCGTCTCGATCTTCGGCCGGGAGACCCCGGTCGAGCTCTCCTTCAGCCAGGTCGCCAAGATCTGAGCCGCTGAGGAGCCCTGCCCCGGGGACCCGGGGCTGCAAAGGGGTCATCGCCCACGGCGTCGGCCCACCACCACCGAAGAAGGACAGTCATGCCCCCCAAGAAGAAGGTCTCCGGCTACATCAACCTGCAGATCCAGGCAGGTGCCGCGACCCCCGCGCCCCCCGTCGGCCCCGCGCTCGGTCAGCACGGCGTCAACATCATGGAGTTCGTCAAGGCGTACAACGCGGCGACCGAGCACCAGCGCGGCAGCATCATCCCCGTCGTCATCACGGTCTACGAAGACCGCTCCTTCACCTTCATCACGAAGACCCCGCCGGCCTCCGAGCTCATCAAGAAGGCCGCGGGCGTCGCGAAGGGCTCGGGCGAGCCGCACAAGACCAAGGCCGGCAAGCTCACGAAGGACCAGCTCCGCGAGATCGCCGAGGCCAAGATGCCCGACCTCAACGCCAACGACGTCGACGCCGCGATGAAGATCATCGCCGGCACCGCCCGTCAGATGGGCATCGAGACCGAGCTCTGAGCCCGGTCCCACCCCCTGTGGCAGGGCCTGCTTCGGCCCGGTGACCACGACTCCACCACCACACCAGGAGCAGCACATGAAGCGCAGCAAGGCGTACAACGCCGCGACCGAGAAGATCGACGCGGACAAGCTCTACAGCCCGCTCGAGGCCGTCCGCCTCGCCAAGGACGTCGCGTCGGCCAAGTACGACGAGACCGTCGAGGTGGCCTTCCGCCTCGGTGTCGACCCGCGCAAGGCCGACCAGATGGTCCGCGGCACGGTCAACCTGCCGCACGGCACGGGCAAGACCGCCCGCGTCCTCGTCTTCGCCAACGGCGACAAGGCCGAGGCGGCCACCGCGGCCGGCGCCGACTACGTCGGCTCCGACGACCTCCTCGAGAAGGTCGCCGGCGGCTGGCTCGACTTCGACGCCGTCGTCGCCACCCCCGACCTCATGGGCAAGGTCGGCCGGCTCGGCAAGGTCCTCGGTCCGCGCGGCCTCATGCCGAACCCGAAGACCGGCACCGTCACGATGGACACCGCCAAGGCCGTGTCCGACATCAAAGGCGGCAAGATCGAGTTCCGCGTCGACAAGCACGCGAACCTCCACTTCATCATCGGCAAGGCCTCCTTCGACGAGAAGTCGCTCGTCGAGAACTACGCCACCGCCCTCGAGGAGGTGCTCCGGCTCAAGCCGGCCGCCTCCAAGGGCCGGTACATCACCAAGGCGACCCTGTCGACGACGATGGGCCCGGGCATCCCGCTCGACGCGAGCAAGACCCGCAACCTCACCGAGGAGACCGTGGAGGCCTGAGCCCCACCGCCCCTCGACCGAGCCCGCCGCCCCTTCCGGGGCGGCGGGCTCCGTCGTGCCCGGGCCGGGGCGTCGGTGACGACTTCGTCACGAGCTGGGGAACCCGCGCACGCCGGCCCCCGTCCGACACGTACGCTGGCCACACGCGGGGGTCGCAGACGACCACCGCTCCACGACGACCTCACGGGGGAAGTTCCGCATGAAGCGCTCGATCCTGTCCGCCCTCGCCCTGTCCGGGGCGCTCGTCCTCGGAGCCTGCGGCTCCGCCACCAACGACACCGCCGGCGGCAGCAAGGCCGCCGCCACCAGCGAGGCGCCCGCGGCGGCCTCCGCCAAGGTCGGCGACACCGTCGACCTCGCCGAGCTGGCGACGAAGAGCTCGGCCGCCGTCAAGGAGAAGGGCACCGCCCACATGACGATGCAGGCCGCGACCTCGGGCACCATCGAGGCCGACGCCGACTACAGCGGTGACTCGCCGAAGATGGCGATGACGGTCTCGGAGTCCGGCGACACCTTCCAGATGGTCTACCTCGACAAGGTCATGTACATGGGCGGCGACTCCTTCGCCGAGATGACCGGCGGCAAGAAGTGGATCAAGATCGACCCGCAGGGCGACGACATGATGTCGAAGATGATGGGCCCGATGCTCGACCAGATGGAGAGCACGGTCGCCAACCCGGCCGAGCAGCTCAAGGGCGTCGAGGGCGCCACGGCCACCGTCACCAAGGTCGCCGACGGCGTGACGACCTACCAGGTCAAGCTCAGCAAGGAGCAGCTGGCCGCGATGGTCAAGAAGCAGGCCGCGGGCCTGCCGGGCCTCACCGAGGAGGCGCTCAAGAAGGTCCCGGACGGCGTCACCTACGACATGTCCGTCGACGCCGAGGGCCTGCCCGTCACCGTCGCCATGGACATGGGCGGCGAGAAGATGACGATCACCTACTCCAAGTGGGGTGAGCCGGTCGAGGTCAAGGCCCCCGCGGCCTCCGAGGTCGGCACCTTCCAGATGCCGACGAGCTGACCGCTCGCACCCAGCAGCACCCGCCGCGGGGCCCCCGGGGCCCCCCCGGGGCCCCCCCCCCGGGGGGGGGGGGGCCCCCCCCCCCCCCCCCCGCCGCCCCCCCCCGCCCCCCCCCCCCCCCCCGCCGGCGATTTGGGCGGTGGCCGCGCCGTCCCGTACGCTGGTCCACGACCGAAGACCGCCGGTTGTCCCGTGCACCCGCACGAGACCGAAGGTCCCGCCGACAGCGGGCCGCCAGCGCAGGCCACGACGTACCGGACCACCGGTGGCACCACGCCGCCGCGCCTCCCGAGCCCCGTGCCCTGCGCCGGGGCTCTCTCTCGTTCCCGGGCCCCTCACCGTGTGGTCCGACCCGACGGAAAGGAGGCCCGAATGTCACGTGCCGACAAGGCTGCGGCCATCGCCGAGCTCTCGGAGAAGTTCAAGAGCTCCAACGCCGCCGTCCTCACGGAGTACCGGGGACTCTCGGTGGCGCAGATCACCGAGCTGCGCAACTCCCTGCGTGGCAACGCGACCTACGCCGTGGTCAAGAACACGCTGACCCAGCTCGCCGCCACGGACGCCGGGGTGACCGCGTTCGACGGTCAGCTCGTCGGCCCGTCCGCGATCGCCTTCGTCGAGGGCGACCCCGTGGAGGCGGCCAAGGGTCTGCGCGACTTCGCCAAGGCCAACCCCCTCCTGGTGATCAAGGGCGGCGTGCTCGAGGGCAAGGCCCTCTCCGCCGCGGAGATCACCAAGCTCGCGGACCTCGAGTCCCGCGAGGTGCTCCTCGCCAAGCTGGCCGGCGCCATGAACGCCTCGCTCAGCCAGGCCGTCTACCTCTTCGCCGCCCCGCTCAGCAAGGCCGCTCGCACGGTCGACGCGCTGCGGGCCAAGGTCGAGACCGAGGGTCCGGTGGCTGCCGCCGCCGACGCCCCGGCCGAGGCCGCTGCGGACGAGACCCCCGCCGAGGCTGCCGCCGAGGCCACCGACGTCGCCGAGGGTGGCGACGAGAGCTGACCCCCGGGTCCGCTCACCACCGAAACGCCACTCACGGCACCACGCTGAATCGAAAGGACGCCATCATGGCCAAGCTCAGCACCGACGAGCTCCTTGACGCCTTCAAGGAGATGACCCTCATCGAGCTCTCCGAGTTCGTCAAGCAGTTCGAGGACACCTTCAACGTCACCGCCGCCGCGCCCGTCGCGGTCGCCGGTGCCGCCGCCCCGGCCGCCGGTGGCGGCGACGCCGCCGAGGCCGCCGAGCAGGACGAGTTCGACGTCGTCCTCGAGGCCGCCGGTGACAAGAAGATCGCCGTCATCAAGGAGGTCCGCGCGCTGACCTCCCTCGGCCTCAAGGAGGCCAAGGACCTCGTCGACGGCGCCCCGAAGCCCGTCCTCGAGAAGGTCGACAAGGCCGCGGCCGAAAAGGCCAAGGAGCAGCTCGAGGGCGCCGGCGCCACCGTCACCCTCAAGTGACCTCGTCCCCGTGAGGGGATGACGCCACGCCCAGCGGGGCCCGACCGTTCGCGGTCGGGCCCCGCTGTCGTCCCGCCCCGGCCACCAATCCGCGCGACCGGCCGCGCCGAACGTCCTTCCGTGGCAGCCTGTCCCCACCGCGGGCGGGGGGCGGGGCACCTGAGAAAAGCCATAGGTCACCAAAGCACCGTCGCCGCGGTCGACATGGTCTGATGGTCCGCGGCCCGCTACCGAGAAGTAACTTCCGGGCCGCGCACGGGCAGGACGAACGGCTGGGAAGGGCGACATGGGTGTCGAGATCGCGGTGAGCGGGCTGACCAAGCGCTTCGGCAGCCAGCTCATCTGGGACGACGTCACCCTCACCCTCCCCGCGGGGGAGATCTCGGTGCTCCTCGGCCCGTCGGGCACGGGCAAGTCGGTCTTCCTCAAGACCCTCGTCGGCCTCATCCGCCCCGAGCGCGGGTCGATCGTCATCGAGGGCCAGGACCTCGTGCAGCTGCGGGGTGACGACCTCTACGAGGTCCGCAAGCTCTTCGGGGTGCTCTTCCAGGACGGGGCGCTGTTCGGCTCGATGAGCCTGTTCGACAACGTCGCCTTCCCGCTGCGCGAGCACACGCGCAAGGGCGAGAAGGAGATCGGCGACATCGTTCGCGAGAAGATGGAGCTCGTCGGTCTCGCCGGCGCCGAGGGCAAGCTGCCCGGCGAGATCTCCGGCGGGATGCGCAAGCGCGCCGGCCTGGCCCGCGCCCTCGTCCTCGACCCGCAGATCCTCCTCATCGACGAGCCCGACTCCGGGCTCGACCCGGTCCGCACGAGCTACATCAACCAGCTCTTCGTCGACCTCAACGCCCAGATCGACGCGACCTTCCTCATCGTCACGCACGACATCAACACCGCGCGCACGGTCCCCGACAACATCGGCCTGCTCTACCACCGCCACCTCGCGATGTTCGGCCCGCGCGAGATGCTCCTGTCCTCCGAGGAGCCCGTCGTCCGCCAGTTCCTCAACGCCCAGACCATCGGCCCGATCGGGATGTCCGAGGAGAAGGACGCCGACGAGCTCGCCGCCGAGTCCGGCCAGGAGCTGCCGCCGCTGCCGCCCATCCCGCTCCAGCTGCCGACGAGCGACGGCACGCCGCGGCGGGCCGAGCGCGAGGCGGGGGAGTGGTGCCGCAGCAACGGCGTCACCCCGCCCCCGGGCAGCTTCGCCTCGACGACGGCCGGCATCGTCGGCGTCGACCAGGGAGCCGACGCATGACCGTCGTCACCAACGGCCTCAAGCAGGCCGGCTCCTTCTTCGGGCTCGTCGTCGACGTCGCGAAGGCGGTCCCGAAGCGGCCCTTCCAGCTCAAGGAGTTCATCCAGCAGGCGTGGTTCGTCGCGTCGGTGACCATCGTGCCGACCGCGCTCGTGTCCATCCCCTTCGGCGCGGTCATCGCCCTCCAGCTCGGCACCCTGACCCGCCAGCTCGGCGCCCAGTCCTTCACGGGCGCCGCGTCCGTGCTCGCCGTCGTCCGCGAGGCCTCGCCGCTCGTCACCGCGCTGCTCGTCGCGGGCGCCGGCGGCTCGGCCATCTGCGCCGACCTCGGCTCGCGCAAGATCCGCGAGGAGATCGACGCGATGGAGGTGCTCGGCATCTCCCCGATCCAGCGGCTCGTCGTGCCGCGCGTCCTCGCGACGATGCTCGTCGCGGCGCTGCTCAACGGGCTCGTCTCGGTCGTCGGCGTCGCCGGCGGCTACGTCTTCAACGTCATGGTGCAGGGCGGCACCCCCGGCGCCTACCTCGCGTCGTTCACCGCCCTGGCCCAGATCGCCGACCTCGTCACCTCCGAGATCAAGGCCCTGCTCTTCGGGGCCATCGCGGCGCTCGTCGCCTCCTACAAGGGGCTGACGGCCGGCGGCGGCCCGAAGGGCGTCGGCGACGCCGTCAACCAGGCCGTCGTCATCACCTTCATGTTCCTGTTCGTCGTCAACTTCGTCATCTCGGCCGTGTACTTCCAAGTCGTGCCGCAGAAGATCTGACGCCGATGTCGAAGCTCTCCTCCGCCTCGCGCGCCCCGCTCCGGCTCCTCGACGAGCTGAGCGGGCAGATGCGCTTCTACGTCGCGTCCGTCCGCTGGGTGCCCCGCACCGTCACCCGGTACCGCAAGGAGGTCGTCCGGCTGCTCGCCGAGGTCTCGCTCGGCACCGGTGCGCTGAGCGTCATCGGCGGCACGGTCGGGGTGCTCACCTTCCTCGCCTTCTTCACCGGCTCGCAGGTGGGGCTGCAGGGCTACAGCTCGCTCGACCAGCTGGGTACCGGGGCGTTCGCCGGGTTCGTCTCGGCCTACCTCAACACCCGCGAGATCGCCCCGCTCGTCGCCGGCCTGGCCCTGGCGGCGACCGTAGGATGCGGCTTCACCGCCCAGCTCGGGGCGATGCGGATCAGCGAGGAGGTCGACGCCCTCGAGGTCATGGGCATCCCGAGCCTGCCGTTCCTCGTGACGACCCGGATGATCGCCGGCTTCGTCGCCGTCATCCCGCTGTACGTCCTCGGCCTGCTCTCGTCGTATGCGGCGACGCGCTTCATCGTCACCGACTACTTCGGGCAGTCCAAGGGGACCTACGACCACTACTTCCACCTGTTCCTGCCACCGGGCGACATCCTCTGGTCGTTCGCGAAGGTCCTGATCTTCGCCGTCGTCATCATCGGCATCCACTGCTACTACGGCTACACCGCGAGCGGCGGCCCGGCCGGTGTCGGCGTGGCCGTCGGGCGGGCCGTACGGACCTCGATCGTCGCGGTCAACGTCGTCGACTTCTTCCTCAGCCTCGCGATCTGGGGCGCGACGACCACGGTGAGGATCGCCGGATGAGCGGTGGGTTCCTCGGGGGGCTGCGGGAGCGGGCGTACGGCGTCGCGTTCCTCCTCGTCGTCGCGCTCGGCGTCACCCTGTCGATCGCGGCCTTCGAGAAGGTCTTCACCGATGTCGTCACGGTCGCGCTGCGCACCGACCGGATCGGCAGCCAGATGCAGGAGGCCGCCGACGTCAAGATCCGCGGCGTCATCGTCGGCGAGGTCCGCACCATCACCTCGGCCCCCGACGGCGCGACCCTGACCCTCGCGCTCGACCCCGCGTCGGTCCACCTCATCCCGGCGAAGGTCAGCGCCCGGCTGCTGCCCAAGACCCTCTTCGGCGAGCGGTTCGTCGACCTCGTGCCGCCGCAGGGCACGACCGGCCGGGCCATCCGCGAGGGCGACGTCATCCCGCAGGACCGCACGAGCGTGGCCATCGAGCTCGAGCGGGTCTTCGACGAGCTGCTGCCGCTGCTGCGCACCGTCAAGCCCGAGAAGCTCGCCGCGACGCTCAACGCGCTCGCCACCGCCCTCGACGGCCGGGGCACGAAGCTCGGCGAGAACCTCGTCCTCGTCAACCGGTACTTCACCGAGCTGAACCCGCAGCTGCCGCTCATCCAGGCCGACATCAGCGGCCTCGCCGACCTCGCGAGCACCTACGCCGACGCCGCGCCGAACCTGCTGCGGGCCGCGAACGCCCTGCGGACGACGAACGCGACGATCGTCGAGAAGAAGGACCAGCTCGCCGGGTTCCTCGCCGGCACGGCGGGGTTCGCGAACACGACCGCGGAGTTCCTCGAGAAGAACGACGACCGGATCATCCAGGTCGGCCGGGTGCAGCGGCCGACCCTCGCCGTCCTCGCCAAGCACGCGCCGGTCTACCCCTGCCTCGCCAAGGGGCTCGTCAACTGGATCCCGCGCGCCGAGGGCATCTTCGCGAACGGCCAGTTCCACATCACCCTCGAGACGCCGCCGCAACGCAACGGGTACCGGCCGGGCCAGGAGCCCGCGTGGAACGACGACCGCGGGCCGAGCTGCCGCGGCCTGCCGAACCCCGGTGGCAGCCAGGCGAACCCGCGCGGTTCGGCGGCCTTCGCCGACGGCAGCGGTGGCGCCTCCCGTTCCGCCCTGCCCTCGGCGCTGCTCGCCCCCACCGGGCTCGCCGTGGGCAACGTCGACTCCGGGCTCGCCGGCACCGAGGCGGAGCAGGAGGTCGTGGCCATCGCCCTCGCGTCCGAGGGCGGCGGGGAGCCCTCGGCGCTCACCACGCTGCTCGCCGGCCCGATGCTGCGCGGCAAGGTGGTGAACCAGTGAGGACCACGCCGAGCCTCGTCAAGCTCATCGCCTTCGTCGTCGTCACGGTGCTCGCCACCGGGATCCTCGCGGCGACCATCGCCAACGTGCTGCCCGGCGACAAGGCGTCGTACAAGGCCGTGTTCACGGACGTCACCGGGCTGTCGGCCGGCCAGGACGTGCGCATCGCGGGCGTGCGGGTCGGCACCGTCAAGGACATCGCCGTCGCGCGCGACCGGGTGCACGCCGAGGTCACCTTCGACGTCCTGCGCTCGACCTCGCTGACCCGCGGCACGGCGGCGACCATCAAGTACCGCAACCTCGTCGGCGAGCGCTACGTCGCCCTCACCCAGGAGCCGGGCAACGCCGCCCCGCTGCCCGAGGACGGCACCATCCCGGTCGCGCAGACCCACCCCGCGCTCGACCTCACCGTCCTCTTCAACGGCTTCAAGCCGCTCTTCGCCGCGCTCTCGCCGCAGGACGTCAACGAGCTGTCCGCGCAGATCATCTCGGTGCTCCAGGGCGAGGGCGGCGACATCAACAGCCTCCTCGGCCAGACCGCCTCGCTGACCACCGCGCTCGCGGACCGCGACGAGGTCATCGGGCGCACCATCGACAACCTGACAACGGTCCTCACGACGGTCGAGTCCAACGACACCGCCTTCACGGACTTGCTCACCCAGCTCCAGCGGTTCGTGTCGGGGCTCTCGCAGGACCGCAAGGCCATCGGCGACTCGCTGACCAACATCAACCGGCTCACCGGTGACACCGCGAACCTGCTCGCCGCGGGTCGTCCGGACCTCAAGGCCGACATCGCCAACCTCGGCGACCTCGCCGCGACCCTCGACGAGCCCCAGAACACCAAGGAGTTCGAGCGCTTCATCGGCCAGGCTCCGACGAAGATCACCACGATCACGCGCACGGCCACCTACGGCTCGTGGTTCAACTTCTACCTCTGCCGGTTCGACGTGAAGAACCTGCTCCTGCCCACGGGCAAGACCCCGGGCGACCTCGGCTACAACGTGGCGGCCGCGAGGTGCAACGGATGAGGTGGCGTCGGCAGGGTCCCCCGAGGGACCGCAACACCCTCCGGCTCGGCGTCGTCGGGCTGGCCGTCGTCGCCCTGCTCATGGTGCTCGCGTTCAACGCGGCCAGCCTGCCGGTCATCGGCGGCGGCGACCGCTACAGCGCCGCCTTCACCGAGGCCGGCGGCCTGCGCGACGGCGACGACGTGCGCATCGCCGGGGTGAAGATCGGCGACGTCACCGGGGTCGACCTCGAGGGGTCGCACGTGCGCGTCGACTTCCGGGTCACGGGCGACGTCGCGTTCGGACCCTCGACCGCCGCGTCGGTGCGCATCAAGACCCTCCTCGGCGAGAAGTACGTCTCCCTCGAGCCCCGCGGCACTGGGCAGATGAAGGAGGGCACGCAGATCCCGCTCACGCGCACCGTCTCCTCCTACGACGTCATCACCGCCTTCAGCGACCTGACCCGCACGACCGAGCGGATCGACACCGACCAGCTCGCGCAGTCCCTCGACGTGCTCGCCACCGAGTTCAAGGACACCCCGGCCAACGTCCGGACCGCCCTCGACGGCCTGAGCCGGCTCTCGGCCACGATCGCCAGCCGCGACGAGAAGCTGCGCGACCTGCTGCGCTCGGCGAACGCGGTCACCGGCACCGTCGCCGAGCAGAACGCGGTCGTCGACAAGCTCATCAAGGACGCCGACCTGCTCGTCGCCGAGCTCGAGACCCGGCGCGAGGCGATCCACACCCTCTTCACGAACACCAGCGCCCTCGCCCAGCAGGTCACCGGCCTCGTCCGCGACAACCGCACGCAGCTCAAGCCCGCGCTGGCCTCCCTCCAGGGCGTGCTGGCCACCCTCCAGAAGCACGAGGCCGACCTCAAGAAGACGATCGCGGCGATGGCCCCGTTCACCCGCCTCTTCGCCAACACCCTCGGCACCGGGCCGTGGTTCGACACCTACATCCAGAACCTCACGAACCCGATCGGCGGGGTCGGACGATGAGGCGCCCCCAGCTCCGGGTCCCCGACCGCCTGCGGTCGGTGTCGCGGCGGACCGCGGCCGTCGCCGGCGTCGTCGTGCTGGCCCTCGTCGCCGCCGCGGTCGTGCTGTGGCCGCGTCCCGCGCCGGTCCGCGTCAGCGCGGACTTCGTCCGGGCGGTCGGCCTCTTCCCCGGGTCGGACGTGCGCATCCTCGGTGTCAAGGTCGGCGAGGTCCTCAGCGTCGAGCCGCGCGGCGAGCACGTCCGGGTCGACTTCGAGTTCACCTCCGAGCACCCCGTCCCCGCCGACGCCCAGGCCGCGGTCGTCGCGCCCTCGCTCGTCAGCGACCGCTACGTCCAGCTGCTCCCGGTGTGGACGAAGGGGGCCCGGATGCGCACCGGCGCGCACATCCCGCTCGAGCGCACCGCCGTCCCCGTCGAGCTCGACCGGGTCAGCCAGAGCCTCGACGACCTCATGGTCGCGCTCGGCCCGGAGGGGGCCAACTCCGAGGGGGCGCTCTCGCGGGTCCTCGAGACCGGCGCCGCCAACCTCGACGGCAACGGCCAGAGCCTCCACGACACCACCGTCAACCTCTCCCGGGCGGTCCAGACCTTCTCCGAGGGCCGCGGCGACCTGTTCTCGACCGTGAAGAACCTCAACACCTTCACCGAGACCCTCGCCGCCAACGACCAGCAGGTCCGCCGGCTCAACACCAACCTCGCGTCCGTGAGCACGGCGCTGGACAGCGAGCGCGACGACCTCTCGGCGGCCCTGGCCAACCTCGCCGTCGCCCTCGACCAGATCACCTCGTTCGTCCAGGACAACCGGGCGCTGCTCAAGGACGACGTCGCGCGCCTCACCGACGTCACCGGCGCGGTCGTCGACGAGCGCAAGGCCCTCGCCGAGACCCTCGACGACGCACCGGTCGCCCTCTCGAACCTCCAGCTCGCGTACAACCCCGCGAACGGCACGCTCGACACCCGGGCCAGCATCCAGGGCACCGACGACCCGGGGCTGCTGCTCTGCGCGCTGATCACCGGTCCCACGGGGACCGGCAACACCGACCTCTGCAAGCTCTCCGGGCTGCTCGACCTCAAGCTGCCGGACCTGCTCGGCGGGCTCACCGGGGCGGCCGGCGCCCCGGACGGCGGGCTGCTCAAGGGCGCCGACCCGACCCTGGGAGGGCTGCTCGGATGACCCGCCGCACCCGCACCGCCGTCACCGCGCTCGTCAGCGCGCTGGCGCTCGTCGTGCTCGCCGGCTGCTCGAGCGTCTACGACCTGCCGCTGCCCGGCGGCCCGGGCGCCGAAGGCCGCCAGATCTCGGTCCGCGCCGAGTTCGCCGACGTCCTCGACCTCGTGCCGCGCTCGTCGGTGAAGATCGACGAGGTGACGGTCGGCGAGGTCACCGACATCGAGCTCGACGGCTGGACCGCCCGGGTGACGATGCGGATCCCCGCCGCCAGCAAGCTCCCCGACGACACCCGCGCCGAGCTCAAGCAGACCTCGCTGCTCGGCGAGAAGTACGTCGCCCTCGAGCGTCCCGAGGGCGGGGGCACCGGCAGCCTCGCCGACGGCGACCTCATCCCGCTCGAGCGCACCGGCCGCAACCCCGAGGTCGAGGAGGTCCTCGCCGCCCTCTCGATGCTCCTCAACGGCGGCGGCGTCGGCCAGCTGAAGATCATCGAGTCCGAGCTCAACGACGCGATGCGCGGCAACCACGAGGAGATCGACAGCCTCATCACCCAGCTCGACACCTTCGTCGGCGGCCTCGACGAGCAGAAGGCCGAGATCATCCGGGCCATCGACGGGATCGACCGGCTGAGCGCCTCGCTCGCCGAGCGCAAGGACCAGCTGGCGGCCGTGCTCCAGGAGCTGCCGAAGGGGCTGGCGATCCTCGCCGACCAGCGCGAGCAGCTGACCCGGATGCTCACCGCGCTCAGCCGGCTCGGGAAGGTCGGCAGCACGGTCATCGAGGCCTCGCGCGACGACGTCCTCGCCAACCTCGCGGCCCTCAAGCCGATCCTCGCCCAGCTGAACGCGGCCGGCGACGACCTCCCGAAGTCGCTCCAGCTGCTGCTCACCTACCCCTTCCCGGACTCCTCGCTCCAGGCGATCAAGGGCGACTACACGAACCTGCGGGTCACGGCCGACCTCGACCTGCGGAACCTCACCCTGCCGACCCCCACGGGCCTGCCGCTGCCCTCGGTCCCCGTCCCGAGCCTGCCCATCCCCTCGCTCCCCGTGCCGACGATCACCGTCCCCCTCCCGAGCCTGCCCGTGCCGACGCCGAGCCTGCCCCTGCCGACGAAGTCCGGTGGACCGCTGTGCCCGCCGATCTGCATCGGCGGCGCCTCGGCGTCCTCCGCCGCGGGCGAGGACATGAGCTGGACGACCCTCTACACCGGGGGGCAGCCGTCATGATCCGCCGGCTCACGAAGGTCCAGCTCGCGCTCTTCCTCGTCATCACCGTCGTCGCGACGTCGTACCTGTCGGCGCGCTACGTCGGGCTCACCGAGCGCGTCCTCGGCGGCGGCCCCACGGTCGTCGCCGACCTCGCGAGCTCGGGCGGCATCTTCGAGGGTGCCGAGGTCACCTACCGCGGGGTCCGGGTGGGGCGGGTCTCCGAGCTGTCCCTCAGCGCCGACGGCGTCCGCGTCCACGCCCGGCTCGACCGCGGCAGCGAGGTGCCGAAGGACACCCGCGCCGTCGTCGAGAACCGCTCGGCGGTGGGGGAGCAGTACCTCGACCTCCAGCCGAGGTCCGACGGCTCGCCGTACCTCGCCGACGGCGACGTCATCCCCCGGGCCGACACGGCGACGCCGCTGCGCGTCGACACCCTGCTGCTCGACGTCGACCGCACCGTGCGCTCGGTCCCGAAGGACGACCTCACGACGGTCGTCGACGAGCTCGGCACCGGGTTCGAGGGCACCGGCGACGACCTCGGCCGGCTCATCGACAACGGGGATGCGTTGACCCGCAGCGCGATCCAGGCCCTTCCGGACACCATCGCCCTGCTGAAGTCGGGCAAGGTCGTCCTCGACACCCAGCGCGACACCGCCTCGCAGATCAAGGACTTCTCGGGCGACCTGGCCCGCATCTCCGAGACCCTCCAGGCCTCCGACCCCGACCTGCGGGTCGTCCTCGACCGGGGCACGGTGGCGTCCAAGGAGCTCGAGGCCGTCGTCAAGGAGAACCGCGACTCGCTCGGCACGCTCGTCGCCAACCTCGTCACCGTCGGGCAGGTGACGAGCGCCCGGGTCGACGGCATCGACCAGATGCTCATCACCTACCCCGAGGTCGTCGCCGGCGGCTACACCGTCGTGCCGGGCGACGGCAGCGCCCACTTCGGCGTCCAGCTCACCCAGTCGCCGGCCCCCTGCACGAAGGGCTACGGGGGCACGACGAAGACCGACCCGAACCGCACGTCCGGGCTGCCGCCGGTGAACACCGCCGCCCGGTGCACCCTGCCGCGCGGGTCGTCCTCGACGGTGCGCGGCGCGCAGAACGCCCCGGGCGCCCGCCCGGTGGGCAGTGCGAGCTACGCGATGGCCTATGGTTCCGAGCCGGTGCCGCTCGGGACCACGGCCTACGGGGCGCCGACCCGGGTCGCGGCACCGCTCGCCCCCGCCGGCAGCGGCGCCGGGGCGTGGTCCTGGATCATGGAGGAGGCAGCCCGGTGACGCGCTCGGTGCGCCTGCTGTGGGCGCTCGTGGCCCTCGTCGTGCTCGCGACGGTGGTGCTCGCGGGGACCCGCGGACGGGCCTGGTACGACGCCCGGCAGGAGCAGCAGGCCCAGCGCGAGGCCCTCGCCGCCGGCCGGCAGCTCGCGGTGAACTTCGCGACCCTCGACTACCGCACGGTCGACGCCGACACCGACCGGGTCAAGCAGGGCGCCACGGGGGAGTTCCTCGACAGCTACACGACGAGCCTCTCGGACCTGCGCACCGTCGTCACGCAGAACAAGTCGACCTCGCGGGTCGAGCGCGCCGAGGCGGCCCTCGTCTCCGGCGACCGCGACTCCGCCCAGGTGATCGTCGGGGTCGTCGCGCCGACCTCGAACACCAACGCCCCCGACGGCGAGACGAAGACGTACCGGATGAAGCTCGGCCTGCGCGAGGTCGGCGGCACGTGGAAGGTGGAGCGCCTTGAGTTCGTCGGATGACCGCCGCCGCCCCCGGGTGGCCGGCCAGCGCCGCCGGCACGGCCGGCCCGTCACCGACCCGGCGTCCCCGCAGGTCACGGGCCCGGAGGAGACGGAGGAGACCACGCTCGCCCCCGTCGGCGAGCCCGACGCGCACCCCGAGCCCGAGCCCGAGGTCGCCGTCGAGCCGGCCGACGAGGAGCCCGCGCCCGACGCCGAGCCCGACCGTGCCGCCCCCGACCCGGCCGAGGACGCGGCGGGGGAGCGCACCGGTCGGCGGCTGCCGGCCGGCGCCGCGGCCCCCCTCGTCGCGCTCGTCGTGGCCCTCGTCGCCTTCGCCCTCGTCCTCACCGTCTCGCTGCGCGACCCGAGGGCCCGCGAGGCCGACGCCCGCGCGGCGACCGCCGCGGCGCGCACCAGCCTCGAGCAGCTGCTGTCGTACAGCTACCAGACCCTCGACCAGCAGACCGCCGCGAACGCCGCCCTGCTGACCGGTGCCTTCAAGGACGAGTACGCGCGGACGATGGGCACGACGATCGCCCCGGTGGCGACGAAGGACGAGGTGACGGTCCGGGCCCGCAGCTACGAGGCGGGCGTCATGGGCCAGACGCCGGACACCGTCACGGTGCAGGTCTTCCTCAACCAGGCGAAGACGAGCAAGGGCGAGGACCAGCCCTCGGTGGACCAGAACCGGGTCATCGCGACGATGCGCCGGGTCGACGGGCGCTGGCTCGTCGAGAAGCTCTCGGCCTACTGAGGACGCCGTCCGCGACCCCCGCGGCACGCCCGGATTCCCCGTATCGCTTGACGCGAGGGGGGCCGGGGGCCATCCTGTTCGCGTCGCCCGCTCACGCGGGTCGGCCGCACCGGGAGCCGCAGGGCTTGACGCGGTTGGACGGTGCTGCCTTCTTCGGGTATGCTATCTCTTTGCGCTGCCCCTAACCTTCCCCCGCTCGTCGATGAGCCGTTCCACCGCCATGCCCCCGGCTGTCCCGGGAGACCCGCGGCGGGACGTGTCCACGGTGATCGGTGGGGTCGGGAGCGGCCAGCCCGCAGTTACGACCAGGCCCGTGGAAGGAACTCTCCTTGGCTGCCTCGCGCACCACGTCGAACCCCATGAACTCCGCCCGGACGGCTTCGGGCCGTCTGTCCTTCGCCAAGATCCGGGAGCCCCTCGAGGTCCCCGACCTCCTGGCCCTCCAGACCGAGAGCTTCGACTGGCTCCTCGGCAACGAGCGCTGGCAGGAGCGCGTCGCCACCGCCCTCGAGGCCGGTCGTGACGACGTCCCCGAGCGCTCCGGCCTCGAGGAGATCTTCGAGGAGATCTCGCCCATCGAGGACTTCAGCGGCTCGATGTCGCTGAGCTTCCGCGACCACCGCTTCGAGGACGTCAAGTACTCGATCGAGGACTGCAAGGAGCGCGACCAGACCTACTCCGCGCCCCTGTTCGTCACCGCGGAGTTCATGAACAACACCACGGGCGAGATCAAGAGCCAGACCGTGTTCATGGGCGACTTCCCGCTGATGACCGAGCGCGGCACGTTCATCATCAACGGCACCGAGCGCGTCGTCGTCTCCCAGTTGGTCCGCAGCCCGGGCGTCTACTTCGAGCGCACGCCGGACAAGACCTCCGACAAGGACGTCTACTCGGCCAAGGTCATCCCGAGCCGCGGTGCGTGGCTCGAGTTCGAGATCGACAAGCGCGACATGGTCGGCGTCCGCGTCGACCGCAAGCGCAAGCAGTCGGTCACCGTCCTGCTCAAGGCCCTCGGCATGTCCGAGGCCGAGATCCTCGAGCAGTTCGGCGACTACGAGTCGATGCGGCTCACCCTGGAGAAGGACAACACCACCGACCAGGACGACGCGCTGCTCGACATCTACCGCAAGCTGCGTCCGGGCGAGCCGCCGACCAAGGAGGCCGCGCAGACCCTGCTCGACAACCTCTACTTCAACGGCAAGCGCTACGACCTGGCCAAGGTCGGCCGGTACAAGATCAACAAGAAGCTCGGCCTCGACAGCGAGCTGAGCCACTCGACGCTCGCCATCGAGGACGTCGTCGCCACGATCAAGTACATCGTCGCCCTCCACGCCGGCGAGGAGACCCTCCCGGGCCAGCGCCGCGGCGAGGCCGTCGACGTGCGCGTCGAGACCGACGACATCGACCACTTCGGCAACCGTCGCCTGCGCAACGTCGGCGAGCTCATCCAGAACCAGGTCCGCACGGGCCTGTCCCGGATGGAGCGCGTCGTCCGCGAGCGGATGACCACCCAGGACGTCGAGGCGATCACGCCGCAGACGCTCATCAACATCCGCCCGGTCGTGGCGTCCATCAAGGAGTTCTTCGGCACCAGCCAGCTCTCCCAGTTCATGGACCAGAACAACCCGCTCGCGGGCCTGACGCACAAGCGGCGTCTGTCGGCCCTCGGCCCGGGTGGCCTCTCCCGCGACCGCGCCGGCATGGAGGTCCGCGACGTCCACCCGTCGCACTACGGCCGCATGTGCCCGATCGAGACCCCTGAGGGCCCGAACATCGGCCTCATCGGCTCGCTCGCGTCCTACGGGCGGATCAACTCCTTCGGCTTCATCGAGACCCCGTACCGCAAGGTGACCAACGGTGTCGTCACCGACGAGGTGCACTACCTCTCGGCCGACGAGGAGGACGAGCACGTCATCGCGCAGGCGAACGCCACGCTCGCCGACGACAACGCCACGTTCGCCCACGAGCGCGTCCTCGTGCGCGTCAAGGGCGGCGAGGTCGAGTACGTGCCGGCCGACGAGGTCGACTACATCGACGTCTCCCCGCGCCAGATGGTCTCCGCGGCCACCGCGCTGATCCCGTTCCTCGAGCACGACGACGCCAACCGCGCCCTCATGGGCTCGAACATGCAGCGCCAGGCCGTCCCGCTCGTGCGGGCCGAGGCCCCGCTAGTCGGCACCGGCATGGAGTTCCGCGCCGCCGTCGACTCCGGTGACGTCGTCGTCGCCGAGAAGGCCGGCGTCGTCACCGAGGTCTCCGCCGACCTCGTCACCGTCGCCGGTGACGACGGCACGACCCGCACCTACCGGATCGCGAAGTTCGACCGGTCCAACCAGGGCAACAGCTACAACCAGGTCGTCCGAGTCGACGAGGGGCAGCGGGTCGAGGCCGGCCAGCTCATCGCCGACGGTCCCGCCACCGACGGTGGCGAAATGGCGCTCGGGCGCAACCTGCTCGTGGCGTTCATGCCGTGGGAGGGCCACAACTACGAGGACGCGATCATCCTCAGCCAGCGCCTGGTGCAGGACGACGTCCTCTCCTCGATCCACATCGAGGAGCACGAGGTCGACGCCCGCGACACCAAGCTCGGCCCGGAGGAGATCACCCGCGACATCCCGAACGTCAGCGAGGACGTCCTCGCCGACCTCGACGAGCGCGGCATCATCCGGATCGGTGCCGAGGTCCGCGACGGCGACCTCCTCGTCGGCAAGGTCACGCCCAAGGGCGAGACCGAGCTGACCCCCGAGGAGCGCCTGCTCCGCGCGATCTTCGGCGAGAAGGCCCGCGAGGTCCGCGACACCTCCCTCAAGGTCCCCCACGGCGAGACCGGCACCGTCATCGGCGTCAAGGTCTTCGACAAGGACGAGGGCGACGAGCTGCCCCCGGGCGTCAACCAGCTGGTCCGCGTCTACGTGGCGAACAAGCGCAAGATCACCGACGGCGACAAGCTCGCCGGCCGCCACGGCAACAAGGGCGTCATCTCCAAGATCCTCCCGGTCGAGGACATGCCCTTCCTCGAGGACGGCACGCCGGTCGACGTCGTGCTCAACCCGCTCGGTGTCCCCGGCCGCATGAACGTCGGACAGATCCTCGAGCTGCACCTCGGCTGGGCCGCCAGCCGGGGCTGGGAGATCGAGGGCACGCCCGAGTGGGCCGAGCTCATCCCGCAGGACGCGCGCCAGGCCCCGGCCGGCACCCGCGTCGCCTCGCCGGTGTTCGACGGTGTCCGCGAGAACGAGATCGTCGGTCTGCTCGACAGCACGCGCAAGACCCGCGACGACGTCCGCCTCATCGACGGCACGGGCAAGGCCCGGCTCTTCGACGGCCGCTCCGGCGAGCCGTTCCCGGAGGCGGTCTCGGTCGGCTACATGTACATCCTCAAGCTGCACCACCTCGTGGACGACAAGATCCACGCGCGCAGCACGGGTCCGTACTCGATGATCACCCAGCAGCCGCTCGGCGGTAAGGCCCAGTTCGGTGGCCAGCGCTTCGGTGAGATGGAGGTCTGGGCCCTTGAGGCGTACGGCGCGGCCTACGCGCTCCAGGAGCTCCTGACGATCAAGTCCGACGACGTCAACGGCCGCGTCAAGGTCTACGAGGCGATCGTCAAGGGAGACAACATCCCCGAGCCCGGCATCCCCGAGTCCTTCAAGGTGCTCATCAAGGAGATGCAGTCGCTCTGCCTCAACGTGGAGGTGCTGTCCAGCGACGGCTCCACCATCGAGATGCGCGAGGCGGAGGACGACGTCTTCCGCGCCGCCGAGGAGCTCGGCATCGACCTGTCCCGGCGCGAGCCGAGCAGCGTCGAAGAGGTCTGACAGGTGACCCGGCCCGACTCACACCGGTCAGACCACAGATTTCGCTAGAACGAGAGAAGGAACCACGTGCTCGACGTCAACTTCTTCGACGAGCTCCGGATCGGCCTCGCGACGGCCGACTCCATCCGTGCCTGGAGCCACGGTGAGGTCAAGAAGCCCGAGACGATCAACTACCGCACCCTCAAGCCCGAGAAGGACGGCCTCTTCTGCGAGAAGATCTTCGGCCCCACTCGTGACTGGGAGTGCGCCTGCGGCAAGTACAAGCGGGTCCGCTTCAAGGGCATCATCTGCGAGCGCTGCGGCGTCGAGGTCACCCGCGCGGCCGTGCGTCGTGAGCGGATGGGCCACATCGAGCTCGCCGCGCCCGTCACCCACATCTGGTACTTCAAGGGTGTCCCGAGCCGCCTCGGGTACCTGCTCGACCTCGCCCCGAAGGACCTCGAGAAGGTCATCTACTTCGCGGCGTACATGATCACCTCCGTCGACGAGGACCAGCGGCACGCCGACCTCCCGTCGCTCGAGGCCCAGATCCAGGTCGAGAAGAAGGAGATCGAGAACCGCCGCGACGCCGACGTCGAGGCCCGGGCCAAGAAGCTCGAGTCCGACATCGCCGCGCTCGAGGCCGAGGGCGCCAAGTCCGACGCCAAGCGCAAGGTCCGCGACTCCGCCGAGCGCGAGATGAACGCCATCCGCCGGCGCGCCGATCAGCAGGTCGAGCGGCTCGAGCAGGTCTGGGACCGCTTCAAGAACCTCAAGGTCCAGGACCTCGAGGGCGACGAGGTCCTCTACCGCGAGATGCGCGACCGGTTCGGCCTCTACTTCGAGGGCGGCATGGGTGCCGCGGCGATCCAGAAGCGGCTCGAGACCTTCGACCTCGAGGCCGAGTCCGAGGCGCTGCGCGAGATCATCGCCACCGGCAAGGGCCAGCGCAAGACGCGTGCCCTCAAGCGGCTCAAGGTCGTCAGCGCCTTCCAGACGACGACCAACCAGCCGTCCGGCATGGTCCTCGACGCGATCCCGGTCATCCCGCCGGACCTGCGCCCGATGGTGCAGCTCGACGGTGGCCGCTTCGCGACCTCCGACCTCAACGACCTGTACCGCCGGGTCATCAACCGGAACAACCGCCTCAAGCGACTGCTCGACCTCGGCGCGCCCGAGATCATCGTCAACAACGAGAAGCGGATGCTCCAGGAGGCCGTCGACAGCCTCTTCGACAACGGTCGTCGCGGCCGCCCGGTCACGGGCCCCGGCAACCGTCCGCTGAAGTCGCTGTCCGACATGCTCAAGGGCAAGCAGGGCCGGTTCCGCCAGAACCTGCTCGGCAAGCGCGTCGACTACTCCGGCCGGTCGGTCATCGTCGTCGGCCCGCAGCTCAAGCTGCACCAGTGCGGCCTGCCCAAGCAGATGGCCCTCGAGCTCTTCAAGCCGTTCGTCATGAAGCGGCTCGTCGACCTCGACCACGCCCAGAACATCAAGTCCGCCAAGCGGATGGTCGAGCGCCAGCGCCCGGTCGTCTGGGACGTGCTCGAGGAGGTCATCACCGAGCACCCGGTGCTCCTCAACCGTGCACCCACGCTGCACCGCCTCGGCATCCAGGCCTTCGAGCCGCAGCTCGTCGAGGGCAAGGCCATCCAGATCCACCCGCTCGTCTGCACCGCGTTCAACGCGGACTTCGACGGTGACCAGATGGCCGTGCACGTTCCGCTGTCGGCGGAGGCCCAGGCCGAGGCCCGCATCCTCATGCTGTCCTCGAACAACATCCTCAAGCCGGCCGACGGCCGCCCCGTGACCATGCCCACCCAGGACATGATCATCGGCCTCTACCACCTCACCTCCGAGGTCGAGGACGGCAAGGGCGCGGGCCGGGTCTTCAACGGCCCGTCGGAGGCGCGGATGGCCTTCGACGCCGGCGAGATCGAGCTCGGCTCGCGGGTCCGGATCCGGCTCGAGCACCTCGTGCCGACGCCGCTGTCCGAGCTGCCCGAGGGTGTCGAGGCCGACGCCGACGGGTTCGTCGAGACGCTGACCCTCGAGACGACCCTCGGTCGCGCGCTCTTCAACGAGACGCTCCCCGAGGACTACCCGTTCGTCAACGACCAGGTCGACAAGAAGCGCCTGTCGACGATCGTCAACGACCTCGCCGAGCGGTACAGCAAGGTGCAGGTCGCGGCGAGCCTCGACGCGCTCAAGGAGTACGGCTTCCACTGGGCCACCCGGTCCGGCACCACGGTCGCCATCTCCGACGTCGTCACGCCCCCGCGCAAGCTCGAGATCCTCGACGGCTACGAGACCAAGGCCACGAAGGTCCAGACGCAGTACGAGCGCGGTCTGATCACCGACGACGAGCGTCGCCAGGAGCTCATCGAGATCTGGACGCAGGCCACGAACGAGGTCGCCAAGGAGATGGAGGCCAACATCCCGCGGAACAACACCATCTTCCGGATGGTGTCCTCGGGTGCTCGCGGTAACTGGATGCAGCTGCGCCAGATCGCCGGCATGCGTGGCCTGGTGTCGAACCCGAAGGGCGACATCATCCCGCGGCCGATCCGTGCGAACTTCCGCGAGGGCCTCACCGTCCTCGAGTTCTTCATCTCGACGCACGGCTCCCGCAAGGGCCTCGCGGACACCGCGCTCCGCACCGCCGACTCGGGCTACCTCACCCGTCGCCTCGTCGACGTGTCGCAGGACGTCATCATCCGTGAGGACGACTGCGGCACCGAGCGCGGCCTGCCGATGCCCATCGCCGCCACCGACGAGCGCACGGGCAACCGTGCGGTCCACGACGACGTCGAGACCTCGGTCTACGCGCGCTCGCTCGCCGAGGACGTCGTCAGCGACGGCGAGGTCCTCGCCGAGGCCGGCATCGACCTCGGGGACGTCGTCATCGGCGCGCTCTTCGCGGCCGGCGTCGACTCGGTCAAGGTCCGCTCGGTCCTCACCTGCGACTCCAAGGTCGGGACCTGCGCGAAGTGCTACGGCCGTTCGCTGGCCACCGGCAAGCTCGTCGACATCGGCGAGGCCGTCGGCATCATCGCGGCCCAGTCCATCGGTGAGCCCGGCACCCAGCTGACGATGCGGACCTTCCACACCGGTGGTGTGGCCGGTGACGACATCACCCAGGGTCTGCCGCGTGTCGTCGAGCTCTTCGAGGCGCGCACCCCCAAGGGTGTCTCGCCGATCGCCGAGGCCTCCGGCCGCGTCACGATCGAGGAGACCGACAAGGCGCGTCGCATCCTGCTCACGCCGGACGACGGCTCCGACGAGCACGCCTACCCGGTGACGAAGCGGGCCCGCCTGCTCGTCCAGGACGGCCAGCACGTCGAGGTCGGCACGCAGCTGACGCAGGGGTCGATCGACCCCAAGCAGGTGCTGCGCATCCTCGGTCCGCGCAAGACGCAGGAGCACCTCGTCGACGAGGTGCAGAACGTCTACCGCCAGCAGGGTGTGTCGATCCACGACAAGCACATCGAGGTCATCGTCCGGCAGATGCTGCGCCGGATCACGATCATCGAGTCGGGCGACGCCGACCTGCTCCCGGGGATGCTCGCCGAGCGCGGGCGCTTCGAGGAGGAGAACCGTCGCGTCGTCGCCGAGGGCGGCAAGCCGGCCTCGGGTCGTCCCGAGCTCATGGGCATCACCAAGGCCTCGCTCGCGACCGAGTCGTGGCTGTCGGCGGCCTCCTTCCAGGAGACCACCCGCGTCCTCACCGAGGCGGCGATGGAGGGCAAGTCCGACTCCCTCCTCGGCCTCAAGGAGAACGTCATCCTCGGCAAGCTCATCCCGGCCGGCACCGGCCTGCCGCGCTACCGCAACATCGCGGTGGAGCCCACCGAGGAGGCCAAGGCCGCCATGTACTCCATGCCGAACTACGAGGACTACGCGTTCTCGTTCGGCCCGGGGTCCGGCGAGGCCGTCCGCCTCGACGACAGCGAGCTCGGTCTCGACCGGCTCTGAGTCGCCGCACGCCGCACGGGCGGGCACCACGGTGGGAGACCACCGGGTGCCCGCCCGTCGGCGTTCCGGGGTGCTGGACGGGGGGTAGGGCCGGGAGGACGATGGGCTCGTGCGACACCGACGACTCCTGGCGGCCGGCGCGGCCCTCGACCTGCTGGCCGTGCTCGCCTGCCTCGTCCTCCCGCTCTACTCCGGCGACGGGTCCGGTGGTCCGGGCTCGGCGACGCTGCTCGCCGTCAACGGCCCCGGCGCGCTCCTCCCGCTCGGGCTCCTCCTCGGGCTCGGCCTCCTCGCGTGGGCGGCGCCGTGGCGGATGCTGCGGCTGCTCGCCGTCCTGCTGCACGGGGTGCTCACCGTGCTGGCCCTGTTGAGCATCGGGGTGTTCTTCCTCCCCGCCGCCGCCGTGCTCGCGCTCGGGGGGTTCCGCGAGCTGACCGCACCGACGGCCCCGCGGGTCACGGCCCCGGCCTGACCGCGCGTCGTCCGTGCCTAGGGTGGCGGGCATGGACGAGCCCCCGGTGACGCTGGCCCGCGCGGACACCGCCCACGGCGAGGTGGCCCTGCGCCGCCGCGGCGACGTCCTCGAGCTCGTCGTCGACGGCGTCTTCGCGATGGACACCGTCGACACCTCCACCGAGGTCGTCCTCGCCACCGAGGCGCTGGGCCGGCACCCCGCACCCCGCCGCGTGCTCGTCGGCGGGCTCGGGCTGGGCTTCACGACGCGCGCGGTCCTCGACGACCCGCGGGTCGCCCACGTCGACGTCGCCGAGCTCGCCGGCCCGCTCGTCGCCTGGGCTCGGCAGGGACTGGCCCCCGAGCTCGCGGGTCTCGAGGGGCCCCGGTGCGCCCTTCACGTCGCCGACGTCGCCGCCGTCCTCGCCGGCCGCGCGGGACCGCCCGGGCCGTGGGACCTCGTGCTCCTCGACGTCGACAACGGGCCGGACTTCCTCGTCCACGCCGGCAACGCGGCGCTCTACCGGTCACCCGCGCTCGCCACCGCCCGGGCCGCCCTCGCCGTCGGCGGGCTGCTCGTCGTCTGGTCCTCGCACCGGGCCCCCGGGCTGCTCGCGGCCCTCCGGACGGTCGCCGAGCCCGGCGACGTCGTCGACGAGGTCGTCCTGACGGTGCACCGCGAGGGCCGCGACCTCGACTACGCCCTGTACTCGTTCGCGCGCGCGCCGCTGCCCGGGGGAGGATGAGGGCATGCGCCGCGACCTCGTCATCCGTCCGGAACGGCCCGAGGACGTCGCCGCGGTCCGCGACCTCGTCCAGGTGGCCTTCGCGGGCACCGAGTACTCCGACGGCTCCGTCGAGGTCGCGATCGTCGACGGGCTCCGCGCCGACGACGACGTGCTGCCGGCGCTGACCTTCGTCGCCGAGCTCGACGGCGAGGTCGTCGGCTCGGTCGTCTGCAGCCGGGCGTCGATGGGCGCGGGGGAGTCGGTCGGGCTCGGACCGCTGGCCGTGCGGCCCGACCACCAGCAGCAGGGCATCGGCTCGGCCCTCGTGGCCTCGGTCGTCGCGACGGCCGAGCAGCGGGCCGAGCCGAGCCTCGTCCTCCTCGGCGACCCGGGCTACTACGGCGCGTTCGGCTTCGAGCCGGCGGCGCGGCACGGCGTCGGCTCGCCGGGGCCGTGGGGCGAGGAGTACTTCCAGGTGCTCACGCTGCGGGCCTGGCGCCCCGAGCTGGCCGGCCCGTTCCGGTACGCACCGGCCTTCGAGCGTGCCGAGGCGACGGCGTGAGCGCTGCGGAGCGGACCGCCCTGCTCGGCCGCCTCTCCGGCGTGCGGCGGCACGTGCTCGACCAGCTCGACGGGCTCGACGACGAGCAGCTGCGGCGGCCGGTCCTGCCCTCGGGGTGGAGCTGCCTGGGCCTCGTCCGCCACCTCACCCTCTCCGACGAGCGGTACTGGTTCGAGGTGGTCGTCGCCGGCGGGCCGCTCGACTTCTTCCCCGAGGGCGAGAACGCCGACTGGGTCGTCGGTCCCGACGAGCCGGCCGCCGACGTCCTCGCCGCGTACCGGGCCGCGGTCGCCGCGGCCGACGACGTGCTCGCCGCCACCGACCTCGACGCCCCGCCGGCCCGTACCGAGCCGTGGTGGGCCGAGGTCGGGATGGCCTTCCCCGACGTGCGCTCCGTCGTGGTCCACGTCCTCGTCGAGACCGCGACCCACGCCGGACACCTCGACGCCGTCCGCGAGCTCCTCGACGGACGCCAGCACATCGTCCTCTGAGCGGCCGGGCGGGAAGAAACCGCCCGGATCTGCGCGTTGAGCAGGGTGGACGAGCAGCACGAGGACCCCGGCAACCGATTTGGACCGCCCCGCGCGGGCCGGTATCCTCGAACACTGTGTCTGGCTAGGTCCAGACCCTGGAGCCGGGACCGGTGCCGTGAGGCAGCGCCACCGGCCTCGCCCACCTCCTGCCGGGCGCCCCGCACACCATCCTCCCGAGGGTGGCGCATGGGGAGTGCAGGGAGGAGCAGCCGGAGCGACACACCCGAGCGCGGGGGTCGAGCACCGGCCATGACAAGGAGCGACGGCACCGCAGCCGCCGCTTGACCAGACGAGACGAAGGAACCAGGTTGCCTACCATCAACCAGCTGGTGCGCAAGGGCCGGCAGGACAAGGCCGTCAAGGCCAAGACCCCTGCCCTCAAGGGCTCTCCGCAGCGCCGTGGCGTGTGCACCCGCGTGTACACGACCACCCCCAAGAAGCCGAACTCCGCCCTCCGCAAGGTCGCCCGCGTGCGCCTCACGAGCGGCATCGAGGTCACCGCCTACATCCCCGGTGTCGGCCACAACCTCCAGGAGCACTCGATGGTGCTCGTCCGCGGCGGTCGTGTGAAGGACCTCCCCGGCGTGCGCTACAAGATCATCCGTGGCGCCCTCGACACCCAGGGCGTGAAGAACCGTCAGCAGGCGCGCAGCCGCTACGGCGCGAAGAAGGGTAAGGCCTGATGCCTCGCAAGGGTCCCGCCCCGAAGCGGCCGCTCGTCATCGACCCGGTCCACCAGTCCCCGCTGGTGACCGCGCTCGTCAACAAGGTCCTCCTCGACGGCAAGAAGTCCACCGCCGAGCGCATCGTCTACGGCGCGCTCGAGGGCTGCCGCGAGAAGACCGGCACCGACCCGGTCCAGACGCTCAAGCGCGCGCTCGACAACATCAAGCCGACCCTCGAGGTCAAGTCCCGCCGCGTCGGCGGTGCGACCTACCAGGTCCCGATCGAGGTCAAGCCGAACCGCGCGACGACGCTGTCGCTGCGCTGGCTCGTCGGCTACTCGCGCCAGCGTCGCGAGAAGACGATGACCGAGCGCCTCATGAACGAGATCCTCGACGCCTCCAACGGCCTCGGCGCCGCTGTCAAGCGCCGCGAGGACACCCACAAGATGGCCGAGTCCAACAAGGCCTTCGCCCACTACCGCTGGTGACCCGCCCCGGGGAGCCCGGCCGCACCCGGCCGGCTCCTCGGGCCACCCGCGGCAGCCACCGCACCGCACCACCCGAAGCGACGAGACGAGAGCACCGAACGTGGCACAGGACGTCCTGACCGACCTCACCAAGGTCCGCAACATCGGCATCATGGCGCACATCGACGCCGGCAAGACGACGGCGACCGAGCGCATCCTCTTCTACACCGGCGTCAACCGGAAGATGGGCGAGACGCACGACGGCGCCTCGACCACCGACTGGATGGAGCAGGAGAAGGAGCGGGGGATCACCATCACCTCCGCGGCCGTCACCTCCTTCTGGGAGGGCCACCAGGTCAACATCATCGACACCCCCGGCCACGTCGACTTCACCGTCGAGGTCGAGCGCTCGCTGCGTGTCCTCGACGGCGCCGTCGCCGTCTTCGACGGCAAGGAGGGTGTCGAGCCGCAGTCCGAGACGGTGTGGCGCCAGGCCGACAAGTACAACGTCCCGCGCATCTGCTTCGTCAACAAGATGGACAAGCTCGGCGCGGACTTCTACTTCACCGTCGACACCATCAAGGACCGCCTCGGCGCGGAGCCCCTCGTGCTCCAGCTGCCGATCGGTGCCGAGAACGATTTCGTCGGGGTCATCGACCTCGTCTACATGCGCGCCCTCGTGTGGCCGGGCGACGCCAAGGGTGACGTCACCCTCGGTGCCAAGTACGAGATCCAGGAGATCCCGGCCGACCTCGCCGAGAAGGCGGCGGAGTACCGCCACCACCTCGTCGAGCGCGTCGCCGAGACCGACGACACCCTCATGGAGAAGTACCTCGAGGGTGGCGAGCTCACGCCCGAGGAGATCAAGGCCGGCATCCGCCAGCTGACCATCTCCTCCGAGCTCTACCCCGTGCTCTGCGGCTCCGCGTTCAAGAACCGCGGTGTCCAGCCGATGCTCGACGCGGTCGTCGACTACCTGCCGTCGCCGCTCGACGTCGCCGCCATGGAGGGCCACGCCCCGGGCAACGAGGACGAGAAGGTCGAGCGCAAGCCGTCCAAGGACGAGCCGTTCTCGGCGCTGGCCTTCAAGGTCGCCTCGCACCCGTTCTTCGGCACGCTCACCTTCATCCGCGTGTACTCCGGCCACATCTCGGCCGGCACCCAGGTGCTCAACAGCACCAAGGTGAAGAAGGAGCGCATCGGCAAGCTCTTCCAGATGCACGCCAACAAGGAGAACCCGGTCGAGGACGCGATGGCTGGGCACATCTACGCCGCCATCGGCCTCAAGGCCACGACCACGGGCGACACCCTGTGCGACCTCAACGCGCCGGTCGTCCTCGAGTCGATGACCTTCCCCGAGCCGGTCATCCAGGTGGCCATCGAGCCGAAGACCAAGGGCGACCAGGAGAAGCTCGGCACGGCGATCCAGAAGCTCGCCGAGGAGGACCCGACCTTCCAGGTGCACCTCGACGAGGACACCGGCCAGACGATCATCGCCGGCATGGGCGAGCTCCACCTCGACATCCTCGTCGACCGCATGAAGCGCGAGTTCAAGGTCGAGGCCAACGTCGGCAAGCCGCAGGTCGCGTACCGCGAGACCATCAAGCGCGCCCTCGAGCGCTTCGACTACACCCACAAGAAGCAGACGGGTGGCTCGGGCCAGTTCGCGAAGATCCAGATCGCGCTGGCGCCGCTCGACACGGCCGAGGGCGAGCTCTACGAGTTCGACAACAAGGTCACCGGCGGTCGCGTGCCGCGCGAGTACATCCCGTCGGTCGACGCCGGTATCCAGGACGCGATGCAGTACGGCGTCCTCGCCGGCTACCCGCTGGTCGGCATCAAGGCCACGCTGCTCGACGGTGCGGCCCACGACGTCGACTCCTCGGAGATGGCGTTCAAGATCGCCGGCTCGATGGCGCTCAAGGAGGCCGTCCGCAAGTGCGAGCCGGTCCTCCTCGAGCCGATGATGGCCGTCGAGGTCCGGACGCCCGAGGACTACATGGGCGAGGTCATCGGCGACATCAACGCCCGCCGTGGCCAGATCCAGGCCATGGAGGACATCAGCGGCGCCAAGATCGTGCGCGGTGTCGTCCCCCTGTCGGAGATGTTCGGCTACGTCGGCGACCTGCGGTCCAAGACCCAGGGCCGGGCGAACTACTCCATGGAGTTCGACTCCTACGCCGAGGTCCCCAAGTCGGTGGCCGAGGAGATCATCAAGAAGACCCGGGGCGAGTGACCGCTAGAGTGGTCGCTGGTCTCCGCTGAGAGAAGCATCAACCCAACCCAGAACGACGCCACGTCCTGCCCGGTCGTGCGTTTCCAAGAAGAGTCCTGAGGAGGACATCAAGTGGCGAAGGCAAAGTTCGAGCGGACCAAGCCGCACGTCAACATCGGCACCATCGGTCACATCGACCACGGTAAGACGACGCTGACGGCTGCGATCTCCAAGGTCCTGCACGACAAGTACCCGGACCTGAACCCGCAGTTCGCGTTCGACGACATCGACAAGGCGCCCGAGGAGAAGCAGCGCGGCATCACGATCTCCATCGCGCACATCGAGTACCAGACGGAGCAGCGCCACTACGCGCACGTCGACTGCCCGGGTCACGCCGACTACGTGAAGAACATGATCACGGGTGCGGCGCAGATGGACGGCGCCATCCTCGTGGTCGCCGCCACCGACGGCCCGATGCCGCAGACCAAGGAGCACGTGCTCCTGGCCCGCCAGGTCGGCGTCCCCTACATCGTCGTGGCGCTCAACAAGGCCGACATGGTCGACGACGAGGAGATCCTCGAGCTCGTCGAGATGGAGGTCCGTGAGCTGCTGACCTCCTACGAGTTCCCGGGCGACGACCTGCCGGTCGTCAAGGTCTCCGCGCTCAAGGCCCTCGAGGGCGACGCCGAGTGGGGCCAGACCGTCCTCGAGCTCATGGACGCGGTCGACACCTACATCCCGGAGCCGGAGCGCGACACCGACAAGCCGTTCCTCATGCCCGTCGAGGACGTCTTCACGATCACCGGTCGTGGCACCGTCGTCACCGGCCGCATCGAGCGCGGCATCCTCAAGGTCAACGAGGAGGTCGAGATCGTCGGCATCCACGAGGGCCCGGCGACCAAGACCACCGCCACCGGCATCGAGATGTTCCGCAAGCTCCTCGACGAGGGCCGTGCGGGCGAGAACGTCGGCCTGCTCCTGCGTGGCATCAAGCGCGAGGACGTCGAGCGTGGCCAGGTCGTCGTCAAGCCGGGGTCGATCACCCCGCACACGGCGTTCGAGGCCAACGTCTACATCCTCAGCAAGGACGAGGGTGGCCGTCACACGCCGTTCTACGACAACTACCGTCCGCAGTTCTACTTCCGGACCACGGACGTCACCGGTGTCGTGAAGCTCCCCGAGGGCACCGAGATGGTCATGCCCGGTGACAACACCGAGATGTCCGTCGAGCTCATCCAGCCGATCGCGATGGAGGAGGGCCTGCGCTTCGCCATCCGCGAGGGCGGCCGCACCGTCGGCGCCGGCCGGGTCACCAAGATCAACAAGTGACCTGACGCCGGGTCACCCGGCAGCCGAAGGGCCCGCTCCCCGAGAGGGGGGCGGGCCCTTCGCCGTGCCTGCGGGTCAGCAGGTGAGGCCGATGACGAAGTAGCCGTCGGCGGCCGTGTTCGACGTGTCGGCGATGCCGACGGTCACGGTGTTCGTGCCGCCCGCGCCCACGTCGGGCGAGACGTCGAGGTTGTTGGCCCAGGTGATGCTCGAGGCCGTCGCCGCGCACTGCTGGACGTCGCGCTCGAAGGTCACCGTGTACCTGCCGGTGCCGGTCCGGGCCACCGAGGTGACGCCGGAGGAGATGCCCGAGTAGATCGAGCCGCCGGAGCTCACGGCCGCGTAGAGGGGCTTGACGTAGTAGCCCGCGACGTCGACGAAGAGGTGGGCCGCGCCCGGGGTCTTGAGGTTGAACTGCCCGGAGGAGTTGACCTTGAGGTTGACCATGTTGGCCACCGGTCCGGAGGGGTTGTAGTTGACGAGCGAGGCGTTGGGCTCGGCCGTGCCGGTAGCCCAGCCGCGGACGTCGCTCGTCGTGCCGTTGCGCGAGATCGCACCGAGGTTGAGCTGCACCGAGGTGGCGATGTCCGGGATGCCGCAGCTGCCGGCCTTGCCGCCCTGGGTGGCGTAGCTCGCCAGGGTCGCGTCGAAGGTGCGCTGACCGTTGACGAGCGCGCCACCGGAGACGCGGGTGTCGATGATGCGGCACGGAGCGACGGCGACGTACTGCAGCTCGGAACCGGGCGGGAACGCCGCCGAGATCGCCGCGACGGCGGGTGCGGCCTTGCCGGAGGCCACGCCGTTGGGCGAGTCCGGGCCGGCGGCCACCGCGGAGGTGGCGGACAGGACGAGGGCGCCGGCACAGACGGCGCCGAGGAGACCGAGCGCCGGACGGCGCAGGATGCGTGACGTGCTCATGGGAAGCACCTTTCGTGGGGTGGGCGGCGAGGACCCGCCGAGTGCCACGAAGGAGACCGGGCCGCCCCTCGTGATACGCCGCCCCCCGTCGGCGCAGGTCAGGCCGGTGCCAAGCGCTCCGCGGCCACCCGGGCGAGCTCGTCGCGGACCCGGCCGATGGCGGGGGAGGGGGCCATCGTCCGCCGCCAGGTCATCATCACCCGGCGGGTCGGCACCGGGTCGGTGACCGCGACGGGCACGACCGCCGCCGGCAGCTGCTCGCGGCCGAGCCGGGGGACGAGCCCGACGCAGACGCCCTCGGCGACGAGCCCGACCTGGGAGGAGAACTCCATCGCGCGGTGCCGGACGTCGGGCCGCCGGCCGTGCAGGTCGAACATGTGGGTGAGCCAGCCGTCGCAGACCGAGCCCACGGGGGCGCAGACCCACGGCTCGTCGGCGAACGCGGTGGCGTCGACCGGTCCCCGGCCGGCGAGCGGGTGGCCGGCCGGGACGAGCACGTCGGCGGTGTCGGTGCCGAGGAGGACGACCTCGAGGTGCTCGGGGAACGGCAGCGGCAGGTCGCCCCAGTGGTGGACGAGCGCGGCGTCGGCCGCGCCGGAGGCGACGAGGTGGATCGCGTCATGGGGGTCGTGCTCGACGACCGTGACGTCGAGCAGCGGCTCGGCGCCCGCGAGGGCCCGCAGGGCCGGCGCGACGAGGCCGCGGACCGCGGTCGAGAACGCGACGAGGCGCACCGAGCCGCTCACCGGGCCACCGGTGACCCGCCCGAGCCCGGACTCCAGGGCCTCGAGACGGGCGAGGATGTCGGCGCCCTCGTCGACGAGGTGGCGGCCGAGCTCGGTGAGCATCACCCCGCGGCCGACCCGTTCGAGGACCGCACCCCCGACCCGCCGCTCGAGCCGCTTGACCTGCTGGGAGACCGCCGACGGGGTGTACCCGAGGTCGGCGGCCGCGCCCCCGATCGAGCCGGTCCGGCGGACGGCGCTGAGGGTCACGAGGTGGTCGACGTCGATCATGAAGCAACGCTACACGGTTCGCGGTGGGGAACATCGCTGGTGCTGAACGGTCCGGTCGAGGACGATGGACGCCATGCCCCTGCGCGACGCCCTCTCCGCGGTCCTCGTCATGGTGCTCTGGGGGATGAACTTCGTCGTCATCGACCGTGGGCTGGCCGGGGTCCCGCCGCTGGTCTTCGTCGCCCTCCGGTTCGCGGTCGTCCTCCTCGCCCTGCCCTTCGTCGCCCGCCCCGCCGTCCCGCTGCGCCGGGTGCTCGCGGTCGGTGCGTGCATGAGCCTCGGGCAGTTCGGGCTGATGTACACCTCGCTCGCCGTCGGGATGCCGCCGGGCCTGGCCTCGCTCGTGCTCCAGGCCCAGGCGGTGCTCACCGTCGGTCTCGCGGCACTCGTCCTCGGCGAGCGGCCGCTGCGGGTCCAGCTGCTCGGGGTGGGGCTCGGCGTGGTCGGGCTCGGGGTCGTCGGTCTGGGGCGCGGGGGCAGCGTGCCGGCCCTCGCGCTCGTCCTCTGCGTCCTCGCCGCCCTCTCGTGGGCCACCGGCAACGTCCTCGTCCGGCGGCTTCGGGTGCCCGGCGGCCTCGGGCTCACGGTGTGGTCGGCCCTCGTCGTGCCGGTGCCCGCGCTCGGCCTCGCCCTCGTGGTCGACGGGCCCGCCGAGGTCGGGCGGGCGCTCACCCACCTCACCGCCGTCAACTGGCTCTCGACCGGCTACACCGCGGTACTCGCGAGCCTCGTCGGGTACGGCATCTGGAACCGGCTGCTCGAACGCCACCCGGCCTCCGACGTCGCGCCGTTCACCCTCCTCGTCCCGCCGGTGGGGATGGTCACCGCCTGGCTCGCCGACGGGGAGGTGCCGACGCCGCTGGCCGTCACCGGCGGTGTCGCCCTCGTCCTCGGGGTGGCGCTCGTGACCCTCGGGCCGCGATGGAGACGGCGGCGACGCGCCATGTCTCCCGGGGTGCCCACCGACGGGTCGGTGCGGGTGTAGGGCCCGATTTGGCGAGGGCGCGGGGGCTCTGGCAGACTAACGGGGTTGCTTGGCGTGCGTGAGCGACCCGCGAGGGTCGCCTGCGCCCACCGCGACGAGGAACTCGCACCGCCGGTCGGCGGGGCGGCTCGCTTCGCGAAGTGCCAGGCCCCGGTTCCACCGGGACAGCCGAACCCAGGATGAGGCACGGGAGACCGTGCGCCACCCGCACTGCGGAACAAGGGCGACACGCCCGACCGCGGGGGTCGGAGGTCCGACGGAACCGGCCTTTGACAGATGGACGGCGAGTAGAGAGACGGGAACGTCAGATGGCGGGACAGAAGATCCGCATCCGCTTGAAGTCGTATGACCACGAGGTCATCGACAGCTCGGCGCGCAAGATCGTCGACACGGTCACGCGGGCCGGTGCGACCGTGGTCGGCCCCGTGCCGCTCCCGACGGAGAAGAACGTCTTCTGCGTCATCCGGTCGCCGCACAAGTACAAGGACAGCCGCGAGCACTTCGAGATGCGCACGCACAAGCGCCTCATCGACATCATCGACCCGACGCCCAAGGCCGTCGACTCGCTGATGCGTCTCGACCTCCCGGCTGACGTCAACATCGAGATCAAGCTCTGAGGCTCGCGATGACCACCACTGCCACGAAGACCCAGAAGGGTCTGCTGGGCACCAAGCTCGGCATGACCCAGGTGTGGGACGAGAACAACCGTCTCGTGCCCGTCACCGTCATCCAGGCCGGCCCGAACGTCGTGACCCAGGTCCGCGCCGCCGACACCGACGGCTACGCCGCCGTCCAGCTCGGCTTCGGCGCCATCGACCCGCGCAAGGTCACCAAGCCGCTCACCGGCCACTTCGAGAAGGCCGGCGTCACGCCGCGCCGCCACCTCGTCGAGATCCGCACGGCGGACGCCGGCGAGTACACGCTCGGCCAGGAGCTCGGCGCCGACACCTTCGAGGTCGGCCAGTCGGTCGACGCCACCGCCACCACCAAGGGCAAGGGCTTCGCCGGTGTCATGAAGCGTCACGGCTTCCACGGCGTCAGCTCCTCGCACGGTGCGCACAAGAACCACCGCAAGCCCGGCTCGATCGGTGGCTGCGCCACCCCGGGCCGCGTGTTCAAGGGCATGCGCATGGCCGGCCGCATGGGCGGCGTGCGCCACACCACGCAGAACCTCACGATCCACGCCGTGGACGCCGAGAAGGGCCTGCTGCTGCTCAAGGGTGCCGTTCCCGGTCCCCGCGGCGCGGTCGTCCTCGTCCGCTCGGCCGCGAAGGGGGCCTGACATGGCTACCAAGACCCTCGACGTCACGCTCCCCGCGGAGATCTTCGACGTCCAGACCAACGTGCCGCTGATCCACCAGGTCGTCGTCGCGCAGCTCGCCGCCGCCCGCCAGGGCACGCACGCGACGAAGACGCGCGGTGACGTCCGCGGTGGCGGTCGCAAGCCGTACCGCCAGAAGGGCACCGGCCGCGCCCGCCAGGGTTCGACCCGTGCGCCGCAGTTCGCCGGCGGTGGCACCGTCCACGGCCCGCAGCCGCGCGACTACGCCCAGCGCACGCCCAAGAAGATGAAGGCCGCCGCCCTGCGCGGTGCCCTCTCCGACCGGGCCCGCCACGGCCGCGTCCACGTCGTCGAGGCGATCGCCAACGGTGACGCCCCCTCGACCAAGGCGGCCCGCGAGCTGTTCGCCGGCCTCACCGAGCGCCCGAACCTGCTCGTCGTCCTCGACCGCGCGGACATCGTGTCGCTCAAGTCGGTCCGCAACCTCGCCGAGGTGCACGTGCTCGCGGTCGACCAGCTCAACACCTACGACGTGCTGTGCGCCGACGACGTGGTCTTCACCAAGGCCGCCTACGAGGTCTTCACCGGCGAGACGGTCGAGGCCGCCAAGCCGGCCAAGAAGGCCCCGGCCAAGAAGGCCGCCGCCGCCAAGGCTGATGTGGAGGACGAGAAGTGAGCCAGGGCAAGAACCCCCGCGACATCCTGATCGCGCCGGTCGTGTCCGAGAAGTCCTACGGGCTCCTCGACGAGGGCAAGTACACCTTCATCGTCGACCCGCGCTCGAACAAGACCGAGATCAAGATCGCCGTCGAGAACGTCTTCGGCGTCAAGGTCGACTCCGTCCACACGATGAACCGCAAGGGCAAGGCCCGTCGCACGCGGTTCGGCATCGGCAAGCGCAAGGACACCAAGCGCGCGATCGTCACCCTCCGCGAGGGCTCGATCGACATCTTCGGCAGCGCCGGCGCCTGAGGAACAGGACTGAACTGACATGGGTATCCGCAAGTACAAGCCGACGACGCCGGGGCGTCGTGGGTCGAGCGTGGCCGACTTCGTCGAGGTCACCCGCTCCACCCCCGAGAAGTCCCTCGTCCGCCCGCTGACCAAGAGCGGCGGCCGCAACAACAACGGCCGCATCACCACCCGTCACATCGGTGGGGGCCACAAGCGCGCCTACCGCGTGATCGACTTCCGTCGCCACGACAAGGACGGCGTGCCCGCGAAGGTCGCGCACATCGAGTACGACCCGAACCGCACCGCGCGCATCGCGCTGCTGCATTACGCCGACGGCGAGAAGCGCTACATCCTCGCGCCGCGCGGCCTGGAGCAGGGCATGACGATCGAGAACGGTCCGGGCGCCGACATCAAGCCGGGCAACACCCTGCCGCTGCGCAACATCCCGACCGGTACGGTCATCCACGCCGTCGAGCTCAAGCCCGGTGGCGGCGCGAAGATCGCCCGCTCGGCCGGTGTCCGCGTGCAGCTCGTCGCCAAGGACGGCCCCTACGCGCAGCTGCGCATGCCGTCCGGTGAGATCCGCAACGTCGACGTGCGCTGCCGCGCCACCGTCGGCGAGGTCGGCAACGCCGAGCAGTCGAACATCAACTGGGGCAAGGCCGGCCGCATGCGCTGGAAGGGCAAGCGCCCGACCGTCCGCGGTGTCGTCATGAACCCGGTCGACCACCCGCACGGTGGTGGTGAGGGTCGCACCTCCGGTGGCCGCCACCCGGTGAGCCCGTGGGGCAAGCCCGAGGGCCGCACCCGCCGCCCCGGCAAGCCGAGCGACAAGCTCATCGTCCGTCGCCGTCGTACTGGCAAGAAGCGCTGATAGGAGCCTGGAATGCCTCGTAGCCTGAAGAAGGGCCCCTTCATCGACGACCACCTGCAGAAGAAGGTGGATGTCCAGAACGAAGCGGGCACCAAGAACGTCATCAAGACCTGGTCGCGCCGGTCGGTCATCTCGCCCGACATGCTCGGCCACACCCTCGCCGTCCACGACGGCCGCAAGCACGTCCCGGTGTTCGTCACCGAGGCGATGGTCGGCCACAAGCTCGGCGAGTTCGCACCGACCCGCACCTTCAAGGGTCACGTGAAGGACGACAAGAAGGGGCGTCGTCGCTGATGGCCGCCGAGAACACCACCGTCGAGTCGCGGGCCGTCGCCCGCCACACGCGGATCACCCCGATGAAGGCCCGCCGGGTCGTCGACCTCATCCGCGGCAAGAACGCCACCGAGGCCGTGTCGGTCCTGCGCTTCGCCCCCCAGGGCGCGAGCGAGCAGGTCCTCAAGGTCCTCGAGTCGGCGATCGCCAACGCCCGGGTCAAGGCCGACCAGACCGCCGAGCGCTTCGACGAGCGCGAGCTCGTCGTCTCCGCGGCCTTCGTCGACGAGGGTCCGACGATGAAGCGTTTCCGTCCGCGCGCGCAGGGTCGCGCCGGGCGCATCAACAAGCGCACGAGCCACATCACCGTGGTCGTCGCGCCCAAGCCCGCCAAGACCACGAACGGAGGCACTCGCTGATGGGCCAGAAGGTCAACCCGCACGGCTTCCGTCTCGGGATCACCACGGAGCACAAGAGCCGCTGGTTCGCCGACTCCACCAAGGAGGGTCAGCGCTACCGCGACTACGTCAAGGAGGACGTGGCGATCCGCAAGCTCATGTCCACGGGCATGGACCGCGCCGGCATCGCCCGCGTCGACATCGAGCGCACGCGTGACCGCGTCCGCGTCGACATCCACACCGCGCGCCCGGGCATCGTCATCGGTCGCCGCGGCGCCGAGGCCGACCGCATCCGCGGCGAGCTCGAGAAGCTCACCGGCAAGCAGGTCCAGCTGAACATCCTCGAGGTCAAGAACCCCGAGGTCGAGGCCCAGCTCGTCGCGCAGGGCATCGCCGAGCAGCTGTCGGCCCGTGTCTCGTTCCGTCGCGCCATGCGCAAGGGCATGCAGTCCGCCACCCGCGCCGGCGCCAAGGGCATCCGCGTCCAGGTCTCCGGCCGCCTCGGCGGCGCGGAGATGAGCCGCACCGAGTTCTACCGCGAGGGGCGCGTGCCGCTGCACACCCTCCGCGCGCAGATCGACTACGGCCTGTACGAGGCCAAGACCACGTTCGGCCGCATCGGCGTCAAGGTGTGGATCTACAAGGGCGACATGACCGCTCGCGAGCTCGCGGCCCAGCAGGCCACCGCTCCGCGCCAGGGTCGTGGCCCGCGTCGTGACGGCGCCGACCGTCCGGCCCGCGCCCGTCGCACCGACGCCCCCGCTGCCGCCCAGGCCCCGGCCGAGCAGGCCGCGGCCGCTCCGAGCACCGAGGAGTCCTGACCATGTTGATCCCCCGTCGGGTCAAGCACCGCAAGCAGCACCACCCGGGTCGCTCGGGCGCTGCCAAGGGTGGTACGACCATCGCGTTCGGTGACTACGGCATCCAGGCCCTCGAGCCCGCCTACGTCACCAACCGCCAGATCGAGTCCGCGCGTATCGCGATGACCCGCTACATCAAGCGTGGCGGAAAGGTCTGGATCAACATCTACCCGGACCGTCCGCTCACGAAGAAGCCGGCCGAGACCCGCATGGGGTCCGGCAAGGGCTCGCCGGAGTGGTGGATTGCGAACGTCAAGCCGGGTCGTGTCATGTTCGAGCTCTCCGGTGTCCCGGAGGACGTCGCGCGCGAGGCCCTGCGTCTCGCGATGCACAAGCTGCCGATGAAGTGCCGCTTCGTCCGGCGTGAGGGTGGTGACTTCTGATGGCAGTCGGTTCCAAGGACCTGACCTCCAAGGAGCTGCGGGGCCTCGACGACGAGCGCCTCGTCGACGAGCTCCGCAAGGCCAAGGAGGAGCTCTTCAACCTCCGGTTCCAGTCGGCCACCGGCCAGCTGGACAACCACGGCCGGCTGCGTGCCGTCCGCAAGGACATCGCCCGCATCTACACCGAGATGCGCGAGCGCGAGCTCGGCATCGGCGTGAAGGGTGAGGCCAAGTGAGCAACGAGAAGGACGAGACCGTGACCGCCACCGTCGACCGCAGCTACCGCAAGACCCGCCAGGGCTACGTGGTGAGCGACAAGATGGACAAGACCGTCGTCGTCGAGGTCGAGGACCGCGTCAAGCACGCCCTCTACGGCAAGGTCATGCGCCGCTCGAGCAAGGTCAAGGCCCACGACGAGGCCAACGCCGCCGGTGTCGGCGACCGCGTCCTCATCATGGAGACCCGGCCGCTGTCCGCGACGAAGCGCTGGCGCGTCGTCGAGGTCCTCGAGAAGGCCAAGTAAGCCTCCGCCGCAAGGCAGCCCAGTCAGTTCGGCCAGGCTCGCCCCCGGGTGAGAACCAGCACGACGAGTAGGAGTTAGACAGTGATCCAGCAGGAGTCGCGACTGCGTGTCGCCGACAACACCGGTGCGAAGGAGATCCTCTGCATCCGTGTTCTCGGTGGTTCCGGTCGCCGGTACGCCGGCATCGGCGACACCATCGTCGCCACCGTCAAGGACGCGATCCCCGGCGGCAACGTCAAGAAGGGCGACGTCGTCAAGGCCGTCATCGTCCGGACCAAGAAGGAGCGCCGTCGTGCCGACGGGTCCTACATCCGGTTCGACGAGAACGCCGCGGTCATCCTCCGCAACGACGGGGACCCGCGCGGCACGCGCATCTTCGGCCCGGTGGGCCGCGAGCTGCGCGAGAAGAAGTTCATGAAGATCATCAGCCTGGCCCCGGAGGTGCTCTGACCCATGGCGAAGATCAAGAAGGGCGACACCGTGCAGGTGCTCGCCGGCAAGGACAAGGGCAGCACCGGCAAGGTCATCGCGGTCAACCGTGAGACCGGTCGCGTGACCGTCGAGGGCGTCAACCGGGTCACCCGGCACACCAAGGCCGGCGAGTCCAGCCGCGGCAGCCGCACCGGTGGCCTCATCGTCCAGGAGGCGCCGATCCACGTGAGCAACGTCGCGATCGTCGACCCCTCGGACAAGAAGCCGACCCGGATGAAGACCCGCGTCGAGACCGTCGAGCGGGACGGGCGCCAGAAGGCGACCCGCGTCCGCGTCGGCGTGCGCTCGGGCAAGGACCTGTGAGAGAGATGGCTGACACCGCTACCAAGCCGCGTCTCAAGACGCGCTACCAGGACGAGATCAAGGGCTCCCTGCGCGAGCAGTTCGCGTACGCGAACGTCATGCAGGTCCCCGGCGTCGTCAAGGTCGTCGTCAACATGGGCGTCGGCGACGCCGCGAAGGACAGCAAGCTCATCGAGGGTGCCGTCCGCGACCTCACCGCCATCACCGGCCAGAAGCCCGTGGTCACCAAGGCCCGCAAGTCGATCGCGCAGTTCAAGCTGCGCGAGGGCATGCCGATCGGCGCGCACGCCACGCTGCGCGGTGACCGCATGTGGGAGTTCCTCGACCGTCTCGTGACCGTCGCCCTCCCGCGCATCCGCGACTTCCGCGGCCTCTCGCCGCGGCAGTTCGACGGCCGGGGCAACTACACCTTCGGCCTCACCGAGCAGTCGATGTTCCACGAGATCGACCAGGACCGGATCGACCGCGTCCGGGGCATGGACATCACGATCGTGACGACCGCGACGAACGACGACGAGGGACGCGCGCTGCTCAAGGCGCTCGGCTTCCCGTTCAAGGAGAACTGAGCATGGCCAAGACCGCCCTCGTCAACAAGGCGAACAAGAAGCCGAAGTTCTCGGTGCGTGGCTACACGCGCTGCCAGCGCTGCGGCCGCCCGCACTCGGTCTACCGCAAGTTCGGCCTGTGCCGGATCTGCCTCCGGGAGATGGCCCACGCGGGCGAGCTCCCGGGCGTGACCAAGTCCAGCTGGTAAGTCCTTCCCCCGCCGCCTCGCGCGGCACCCCCATCCACAGACCATCTACAGCGCAGGTCCGCCGGAGAAACCGTCCGGAGGAAACCGCACTGAGAGAGGGCGGAGAAGCCCAATGACCATGACCGACCCGATCGCGGACATGTTGACCCGCGTCCGGAACGCCAACTCGGCGCACAAGGACGACGTCTCCATGCCGTTCTCGAAGCTCAAGAGCCACATCGCCGAGATCCTCGAGGCCGAGGGCTACATCGCCGGCTGGTCCGTCGAGGACGCCGAGGTGGGCAAGACCCTCACGGTGCAGCTCAAGTACGGCCCCAACCGGGAGCGCTCGATCGCCGGCCTGCGCCGCGTCAGCAAGCCCGGCCTGCGCGTCTACGCCAAGTCGACCAACCTCCCGAAGGTGCTCGGCGGGCTCGGCGTCGCGATCATTTCCACCTCGTCTGGGCTCCTCACGGACCGCCAGGCCGCGACCAAGGGTGTGGGCGGGGAAGTCCTCGCCTACGTCTGGTAAGGGGCAGCAGACATGTCGCGAATCGGACGACTCCCCGTCACCGTGCCCTCCGGCGTCGACGTGACCATCAGCGGTCAGACCGTCACCGTCAAGGGCCCCAAGGGCGAGCTGAGCCACACCGTCGCCGAGCCGATCACCATCGAGCAGGCCGACGGCACGCTCGAGGTCAAGCGCCCGGACGACGAGCGCGCGTCGCGCTCGCTGCACGGCCTGACCCGCTCGCTCATCAACAACATGGTGCTCGGTGTGACCGAGGGCTACGAGAAGAAGCTCGAGATCCACGGCACCGGCTACCGCGTGCTCGCCAAGGGCTCCAACCTCGAGTTCGCCCTCGGCTACTCGCACTCCATCACCGTCGAGCCGCCGGCCGGCATCACCTTCGCGGTGGAGAACCAGACCCGGTTCTCGGTCCAGGGCATCGACAAGCAGCTCGTCGGCGAGGTCGCCGCGAACATCCGCAAGCTCCGCAAGCCCGACCCGTACAAGGGCAAGGGCGTCCGCTACGCGGGCGAGCACATCCGCCGCAAGGTCGGAAAGGCTGGTAAGTAACCGATGGCTCTGATCGTCAAGCGCGCCAAGGGCAAGTCGGCCGCACGCGTCCGCCGTCACACCCGCGTCCGCAAGCAGGTCGCCGGCACCGCCGTGCGTCCCCGCCTCGTCGTCTCGCGCTCCTCGCGCCACGTCTTCGTCCAGGTCGTCGACGACACCGTCGGCAAGACCGTCGCGTCGGCCTCGACGATGGAGGCCGACGTCCGCGCCCTGACCGGCGACAAGCGGGACAAGGCCAAGAAGGTCGGCGAGCTCGTCGCCGAGCGGGCCAAGGCGGCCGGTGTCGAGGCCGTCGTGTTCGACCGCGGTGGCAACCGCTACCACGGCCGCGTCGCCGCCATCGCGGACGGCGCTCGGGAAGGCGGGCTGGCCCTGTGACCCACGCTGCCCGTACCACCACGAACGTCGAGAAGAGGAACATCTGATGCCAGGACCCCAGCGTCGAGGCACCGGGACCGGTGGCGCCGAGCGCGGCGACCGTCGCGACCGCCGTGACGGCGACCGTCGCGGCGGCCGGGACTCCCGGGAGGCCGAGAAGAACCAGTACCTCGAGCGCGTCGTGACCATCAACCGCGTCGCCAAGGTCGTCAAGGGTGGTCGTCGCTTCAGCTTCACCGCCCTCGTCGTCGTCGGCGACGGTGACGGCACCGTCGGTGTCGGCTACGGCAAGGCCAAGGAGGTGCCCGCGGCGATCGCGAAGGGTGTCGAGGAGGCGAAGAAGAACTTCTTCCGCGTCCCGCGCATCCAGGGCACCATCCCGCACCCCGTCCAGGGTGAGGCCGCCGCCGGTGTCGTCATGCTCCGCCCCGCCAGCCCCGGTACCGGTGTCATCGCCGGTGGCCCGGTGCGTGCGGTGCTCGAGTGCGCCGGCATCCACGACGTGCTGTCCAAGAGCCTCGGCTCGGACAACGCGATCAACATCGTCCACGCGACCGTGACGGCCCTCCAGGGGCTCGAGCGTCCGGAGGCCGTCGCCGCCCGTCGTGGGCTGCCGGTCGACCAGGTCGCCCCCGCCGCGATGCTCCGCGCCCAGGCCGCCGGCCTGGCCGAGGCCAAGGCCGGTGCGTGATGGGACGTCTCAAGGTCACCCAGACCCGGTCCGGCATCGGGGGCAAGCAGAACCAGCGCGAGACGCTGCGCTCCCTCGGTCTGAAGCGGATCGGCGACGTCGTCGTCAAGGAGGACCGTCCCGAGATCCGCGGGATGGTCAACACGGTCCCGCACCTCGTGACCGTCGAGGAGGTTGAGTGAGCATGGCCGACACCAAGGCCACGAAGTCCGCTGCGTCCGAGGGCGCCTCGGCGCTCAAGGTGCACCACCTGCGTCCGGCTCCCGGCGCCAAGTCGGCCAAGATCCGCGTCGGTCGCGGTGAGGGCGGCAAGCGCGGGAAGACCGCCGGTCGCGGTACCAAGGGCACCAAGGCGCGCTACCAGGTTCCCGCCGGGTTCCAGGGTGGCACCACGCCGCTGCACATGCGGTTCCCGAAGCTGCGCGGCTTCAAGAACCCGTTCAAGACCGAGTACCAGGTCGTCAACCTCGACAAGCTCGCGTCGCTCTACCCCGAGGGTGGCGACGTGACGGTCGAGGACCTGGTCGCCAAGGGCGCCGTCCGCGACGGCCACCCGGTCAAGGTGCTCGGCACCGGCGAGATCTCCGTCAAGGTCTCCGTGACCGCCGACGCGTTCTCGACCAGCGCCAAGGAGAAGATCGAGGCGGCGGGCGGCTCGGCGACGACCGCCTGACGCCCACCATGACCGCGCGCCGCAGGGCCGGCTCCGGAGAGACCTTCGGAGCCGGCCCTGCGTCGCGTCGGACGCAGCCGTCCGGTACCGGGGCTTCCCGGACGGGCGGGTATGTTGTGACGGATCGCTGACTAGGCGGCCACACCCCCGGCCGCACCCTGGAGGACCCTGTGCTCACCGCTTTCGGCCGCGCGTTCCGGACGCCCGACCTGCGCAGGAAGCTGCTGTTCACCCTGTTCATCATCGTGGTGTTCCGGCTGGGCTCGCACGTGCCGACCCCCGGGGTCAGCTACCCGCTCGTGCAGCAGTGCATCGCCGGCGCGGACAACAGCAACCAGCTGCTCGGCCTGATCAACCTCTTCAGCGGCGGCGCGCTGCTCCAGCTGTCGATCTTCGCGCTGGGGATCATGCCGTACATCACGGCGAGCATCATCATCCAGCTGCTCACCGTCGTCATCCCGCGGTTCGAGGCCCTCAAGAAGGAGGGCCAGGCCGGTCAGACGAAGATGACGCAGTACACCCGGTACCTGACCATCGGGCTGGCCGTCCTCCAGAGCTCGACGCTCATCACCTTCGCGCAGAACCCCGCGACGCTGTTCAACAACCCGTCGTGCACGAACATCCTGTCCGACGACTCGGTCGTCACGATCCTCATCATGGTGCTGACGATGACCGCCGGCACCGGCATGATCATGTGGCTCGGCGAGCTCGTCACGGACAAGGGCGTCGGCAACGGGATGTCGCTCCTCATCTTCACCTCGATCGCCGCGCAGTTCCCGTCCTCGCTGTGGCAGATCCAGCAGCGCTCGGGCTGGGGCGTCTTCCTCGGGGTCATCGCGCTCGGGTTCGTCGTCATCGCCCTCGTCGTCTTCGTCGAGCAGAGCCAGCGACGCATCCCCGTCCAGTACGCCAAGCGGATGGTCGGCCGGCGCGTCTACGGCGGCACCTCGACGTACATCCCGCTCAAGGTCAACATGGCCGGCGTCATCCCCGTGATCTTCGCCTCGTCGCTGCTGACGCTGCCGACCCTCGTGGCACAGTTCAACCAGAGCCCGACCGGCGTCAACGCCGGGTGGGTCGACTGGATCAATGCCCACCTCGTGCGCGGCGACCACCCGTACTACATGGCCCTCTACACGGGCCTGATCCTGTTCTTCACGTTCTTCTACGTGTCGATCACGTTCAACCCCACCGAGGTCGCCGACAACATGAAGAAGTACGGCGGCTTCATCCCGGGTATCCGTGCCGGGCGACCCACGGCCGAGTACCTCAACTACGTCCTGACCCGGATCACCGTGCCCGGCGCGATCTACCTCGCGCTGATCTCGCTCCTCCCGCTCGTCGCGCTGGTCCTCGTCGAGGCGAACCAGAACTTCCCCTTCGGCGGCACCTCGATCCTCATCATCGTCGGTGTCGGACTGGAGACGGTGAAGCAGATCGAGGCCCAGCTGCAGCAGCGTCACTATGAAGGGTTCCTCCGCTGATGCGACTCATCATCCTCGGGCCGCCCGGTGCCGGTAAGGGCACGCAGGCGTCCCGGATCGCCGAGCACTTCGGCATCCCGGCCATCTCGACCGGGGACATCTTCCGGGCCAACATCAAGAACGAGACCGAACTCGGGCAGCAGGTCAAGGAGATCCTCGCCTCCGGCGGGTACGTCTCCGACGAGATCACGAACGCCATCGTCGAGGACCGCCTCGGCCAGGACGACTGCGCACGGGGCTTCCTCCTCGACGGCTACCCGCGCACCCTCGCCCAGGTCGAGGCGCTCGACGGGATGCTCGCGGCCGCGGGCGGTTCGCTCGACCACGTGCTCGAGCTGACCGTCGACGACGACGTCGTCGTGGGCCGGCTGCTCAAGCGGGCCGAGATCGAGGGCCGGTCGGACGACAGCGAGGAGGTCATCCGCGAGCGGATGGCCATCTACCACCGCGAGACCCGGCCGCTCTCCGACACCTACGACGCGCGCGGCCTGCTCGTGCGCGTCGACGGCGACGGGGCCGTCGACGAGGTGACCGAGCGGATCACCTCCGCCCGGGCCCCCGCCGGCCCCCCGCGGCGGCCCCCCCCCGGCTACAGCACACCACACGCCGTCTGCACCCCGTGCCGGACGGCGTGTTCTGTACTTTCGACGGGGTCCTGTGGAGAACCCGGCGGCCGACCTGGCGACAGCCGCGACGCTGGCCCGCATGCACCCGTCCGACTTGCCCGAGAGCCTCGGCAGCGGTGCCTTCAGCACGAGTGCCGCGCGGGCGGCCGGGGTGCCCGCGAGCAGGCTGCGTCGCGCAGACCTGCACCACCCCACCCGCGGAGCACACGTGCGAACGGTGCCGACCGCGCTCGTCGACCGCGCGGCGGGTTACCTCGCGGGGCTGCCGGACGGGCGGGCGTTCTCGCACCTGACGGCGGCTCGACTGCACGGGCTCCCGCTCCCGGCGCGCCTCGAGCAGGAAGCCGACGACGGGCCGCTGCACGTCATGGCGAACACCTCGGACGGGCACACCCGGCGTCGAGGCTGCACCGGCCATCGCGGCCTGGAGGGACGAAGCGCCGCGGTCGTCCACGGGCTCCCGGTGGTCGCGCCCGAGGACACGTGGTGCGACCTCGGCGAGCTGGGGCATCGGCTGGGCGTCGACGACCTCGTCGTCGTCGCGGACGCCGTCGTGGCCACCGTCCGGACCGGTGTGCCGGATGCCCAGTGGATGCTGCGCCGACCGCTGGAGGCGCGGGTCCGGCCACGGGGAAAGGTGAGGCTGCTCGAGGCGCTCGACCTGGTTCGTCCGGGGGTGCGCTCACCGATGGAGACCCGTGGGCGGCTGATGTTCGTCCGTGCCGGCTTCCCCGAGCCGGAGGTCAACGGGGTGGTCACGGACCGGCACGGGGAGTGGCTCGCCGAGGGCGACCTCGTCTGGCGCGAGGCGCGGGTCATCGGGGAGTACCAGGGCGCGGACCACGCGTCGCGTCGACGACGGAGCGCAGACGCGTCCCGGCGCCTCGGGCTCGAGGGAGAGGGCTGGACCGTCCTCGAGATCTGGGCCGAGGACGTCCTCGTCGGCGGTCGTCGGACCGCATGCCTCCTGCGGTTCGCCCGTGAGCTGCGGCTCGACCCGCGCCATCTGCAGATCTGACCCCGTCGAGAGTACAGAACACGCCGTGTGCATCCCGGGCCATGCGGCGTGTTCTGTACTCTCGACGGGTTTCAGGCGGGGGACGGGGCGCGGGTAGGGTTCCGCGGCATGGGACTGTTCAGCCGTGACCGGTGCGAGGGGAAGACGCCCGAGCAGCTCGCGATGATGCGCACCGCCGGCCTGCTCGTCGGACGCACCCTCGAGCTCGTCGTCGCGGCGGTCCGCCCGGGGGTGACGACCCTCGAGCTCGACGCCCTCGCCGAGGCGCACATCCGCGACCACGGTGGCGTCCCCAACTTCCAGCTCGTCCCGGGGTACCGGCACACCCTCTGCACGAGCGTCAACGACGAGATCGTCCACGGCATCCCGGGCGGACGCGTCCTCGAGGCCGGCGACCTGCTCTCGGTCGACTGCGGGGCCGAGGTCGCGGGCTGGAACGGCGACTCCGCCGTCACCGTCGTCGTCGGCGGCCCGGACGCGGCCCGCCCCGAGGACCTCGCCCTCTCCGAGGACACCGAGGCATCCCTCTGGGCCGGCATCGCGGCGCTGCGGGTCGGCGGCGCGCTCTACGACGTGGGTGCCGCGGTGGAGGACGCCGTCGTCGAGGCCGGCACCCGGCGCGGCCGCGAGTACGGCATCGTCGAGGACTACGTCGGCCACGGCATCGGCACCTCGATGCACATGGACCCCCAGGTGCCGAACTACCGCGTGCAGGGCCGCAGCCCCCGCGTCCCCGACGGCATGACGATCTGCATCGAGCCGATGGTCACCCTCGGCGACCAGGACAACACGATCCTCGACGACGAGTGGACCGTCGTCACGCGCGACGGCTCGCGGGCCGCGCACTGGGAGCACTCGGTGGCCGTCACCGAGGCCGGCACCTGCGTGCTCACCGCGCTCGACGGCGGCCGGTCCCGCCTCGAGGGCCTCGGCGTCAGGTACGCCGACATCGCCCCCGCCTGACCCCTCGTCGCGCCGCCCGGGTGACCGATCTCTCGGTGTCCGGCCCGTCCCGCGTGGCTAGGGTTGACGATGGACCCAGACCACCGACCGAGGAGAGCTCGATGACGACGTCGTCGCCTCCGCACGACCTCCTGCCGCTGGCCGGCGACTTCGACCCGCGCACCCGGCAGGACTGGACCGCCCTCGTCGCCGACGTGCTCAACAAGCGTCGCGCGGAGGGCGACCGGCTCGCTCCGGACGCCGCCGCGGAGGCGCTCGTCACCGCCCTCGACGGCGGCCTGGGCACCGAGGGCCTCTACCTGCGCGAGGACCGGCCGCTCGGGGTCCCCGGCGCGATGCCGTTCACCCGGGGCCGTGTCGTCCGCGACGGCACCGTGCCCTGGGACGTCCGCCAGCTCCACGACGACCCCGATGCCGCGCGGACGCGCGCGGCCGTCCTCGACGACCTCGAGCACGGCGTCACCTCGGTGTGGGTCCACGTGGGGGAGGACGGCCTCGCGGCCACCGACCTCGCCACCGTGCTCGCCGACGTCCACCTCGACCTCGCCCCCGTCGTCGTCAGCTCCACCACGGACCAGCCGGGCGCCGCCCGGGCCCTGCTCGACGTCGTCGGCGACCGGCCGACGGCGGGCGGCAACCTCGGCCTCGACCCCGTCGGGGCCGCCCTGCGCACCGGCACGACGCCCGACCTCGGGCCGCTCGCCGAGCTCGTCCGGGAGGCCGGGGCCCACGACGGGTGGCGGGCCGTCACCGTCGACGCCCGGGTGCTCCACGACGCGGGGGCCAGCGAGGTCGACGCGCTCGCGGTGGCCGTCGCCACCGGGATCGCCTACCTGCGCCACCTCGAGGCGGCCGGCATCGACCCCGTCGACGCGTTCGGCCACGTCGAGTTCCGCGTCAGTGCCACCGCCGACCAGTTCCTCACCGCAGCCGTCCTGCGCGCCCTGCGCCGGGTCTGGGCGCGGGTCGGCGAGGCGCTCGGGGTCGCCGAGACAGACCGGGGGGCCCGCACCCACGCGGTGACGAGCCTGCGGATGGCCACCCGCGAGGACCCGTTCGTCAACGTCCTGCGGGGCACCCTCGCGACCTTCGGCGCCTCCATCGGCGACGCCGACGCGATCACCGTGCTGCCCCACGACACCGTCGCCGGTCTGCCGGAACGGTTCTCGCGCAGGCTCGCCCGCAACACCCAGATCCTGCTCGCCGCCGAGTCCAACGTCGGCCGGGTCACCGACCCCGGCGGCGGCTCGTGGTACCTCGAGTCACTGACCGACGAGGTGGCCGAGCACGTGTGGACCCGCTTCCAGGAGGTCGAGCGCGCCGGCGGTGTGCTCGCCGCCCTCGAGGCCGGCCTGCTGCGCGAGTGGGTCGACACGGCCGTCGCCGAGCGCGACCGGCTCGTCGCGACGCGGCAACGCCCGATCACCGGCGTCTCGACCTTCCCGAACCTCGCCGACACCGCGGCCGAGCGGCGACCCAGGGTCGCCCTGACCACCACGGACGCCGCCTTCGCCCCCCGCCGCGACGCCGCCGCGTTCGAGGCCCTGCGCGACCGCGCGCGCACCCTCGAGCGGGCCGCGGTCACCGTCCGCACGATCGGCGCCCAGCGCGACTTCGGCGCCCGCCAGGGCTTCGTCGCCAACCTGCTCGCCGCGGGCGGCATCGCGACCACCGACGACACCACCGCGACCGCCGTCCTCGCGAGCAGCCGCGCGCAGTACGGCGAGCACGGCCGCGCCGCGGTCGAGGAGCTGCGGGCCGCCGGCGCCGAGCGCGTCCTCGTCGCCGGCCGCGCCGCCGAGCTCGGCGACGCCGCCGACCTCGTCGACGGCGAGGTGTTCGACGGGATGGACGTCGCCGCCTTCCTCGGTGACCTGCTCGACCGGCTCGGCGCCCCGGCGGAAGGAGACCCCCGATGACCGCCGTCCCCGACTTCACGACCCTCGACCTCGGCCCCGGCACCCCCGCGGACGACGCACCCACCGCGCCCGTGGGCGACACCGAGACCTGGCTCACCCCCGAGCAGATCCCGGTCAAGGCGCTCTACACCGAGGACGACCTCGCCGGGCTCGACTTCCTCGACACCGTGCCCGGCGCCCCACCGTTCCTGCGCGGCCCCTACCCGACGATGTACACGACCCAGCCCTGGACCATCCGTCAGTACGCCGGGTTCAGCACGGCCGAGGAGTCCAACGCCTTCTACCGCCGCAACCTCGCCGCCGGTCAGAAGGGCCTGTCCGTCGCCTTCGACCTCGCGACCCACCGCGGCTACGACTCCGACCACCCGCGGGTCGCCGGCGACGTCGGGATGGCCGGCGTGGCCATCGACTCGATCTACGACATGCGCACGCTCTTCGACGGCATCCCGCTCGACCAGATGTCGGTGTCGATGACGATGAACGGCGCCGTCGTCCCGGTGCTCGCGCTCTACGTCGTCGCGGCCGAGGAGCAGGGGGTGAAGGCCGAGCAGCTGACCGGGACCATCCAGAACGACATCCTCAAGGAGTTCATGGTCCGCAACACCTACATCTACCCGCCCGAGCCCTCGATGCGGATCATCAGCGACATCTTCGCCTTCACGAGCCAGGAGATGCCGCGGTTCAACTCGATCTCCATCTCCGGGTACCACATGCAGGAGGCCGGGGCGACGCAGGACCTCGAGCTCGCGTACACCCTCGCCGACGGCGTCGAGTACCTGCGGGCGGGGAGGGCGGTCGGGCTCGACGTCGACCGGTTCGCCCCCCGCCTGTCGTTCTTCTGGGCGATCGGGATGAACTTCTACATGGAGGTCGCCAAGATGCGGGCCGCGCGCCTGCTCTGGGCCCGCCTCGTGCGCGACCAGGGGGCGCAGAACCCCAAGTCGCTCAGCCTGCGCACGCACAGCCAGACCTCCGGCTGGAGCCTCACCGCGCAGGACGTCTTCAACAACGTGGTCCGGACCTGCATCGAGGCGATGGCCGCGACCCAGGGCCACACCCAGAGCCTGCACACGAACGCGCTGGACGAGGCGATCGCGCTGCCGACCGACTTCTCGGCCCGGATCGCCCGCAACACCCAGCTGCTCCTCCAGCAGGAGTCCGGCACGACGCGCACCATCGACCCGTGGGCCGGGTCGGCCTACGTCGAGCGGCTCACCCACGACCTCGCCCGGCGCGCGTGGGAGCACCTCGAGGAGGTCGAGGCGGCCGGCGGGATGGCCAAGGCGATCGAGGCCGGCATCCCGAAGATGCGCATCGAGGAGGCCGCCGCCCGCACCCAGGCGCGCATCGACTCCGGCCACCAGCCGGTCATCGGCGTCAACACCTACCCCGTCGACGAGGACGAGCCCATCGAGGTGCTCAAGGTCGACAACGCCGCGGTGCGGGCGAGCCAGGTGGCCAAGCTCGAGCGGCTGCGGACCGAGCGCGACGAGGACGCCTGCCGTGCCGCCCTGGCGCGGATGACCGAGGCCGCCCGGGCCGGGTCCGACGGCACGATGGCGACGAACCTGCTCGCGCTGGCCATCGAGGCCGCGCGGGCCCAGGCCACCGTCGGCGAGATGTCGCTGGCGATGGAGGAGGCGTTCGGCCGCTACACCGCCCAGATCCGTACGATCGGGGGCGTGTACAGCGCCGAGGCGGGGCAGGACGCCACCGTCCACGCCGCCCAGCAGGCCGTCGAGGAGTTCGAGGAGGAGCAGGGCCGGCGTCCGCGCATCCTCGTCGCGAAGATGGGCCAGGACGGCCACGACCGCGGGCAGAAGGTCATCGCCACCGCGTTCGCCGACCTCGGCTTCGACGTCGACGTGGGCCCGCTGTTCCAGACGCCCGAGGAGGTCGCGCGCCAGGCCGTCGAGGCCGACGTGCACGTCGTCGGCGTCAGCTCGCTCGCCGCCGGGCACCTCACCCTCGTCCCCGCGCTGCGCAAGGCCCTCGACGACCTCGGCCGCGAGGACCTGATGATCGTCGTCGGCGGCGTCATCCCCGACCAGGACCACGAGGCCCTGCGCGCGGCCGGCGCCGACGACATCTACCCCCCGGGCACCGTCATCAGCACGGCGGCCCTGGCCCTCGTCGGCGAGCTGCGCGAGCGGCTCGGGTGAGGGGTCCGGTCCCGGTCGAGGAGCTCGTCGCGGGGGTGCGGGCGGGGGAACGACGCCACGTCGCGCGCGCCATCACGCTCCTGGAGTCGCGGCGCCCGGACCACCGCGAGCAGGCCCGCGAGCTGCTCGCCGCCATCGCCGACCGGACCGGCGGGGCCGTGCGCGTGGGCATCAGCGGGGTGCCGGGCGCGGGCAAGTCGACGTTCATCGACGCGCTCGGGGTGCGCCTCGTCGAGCAGGGGCACCGGGTGGCGGTGGTCGCCGTCGACCCCACCTCGCGGCGCACCGGCGGCTCCATCCTCGGCGACCGCACCCGGATGGGCCGGCTCGCGGCCTCGGACGACGCGTTCGTGCGCCCCAGCCCGTCGGGCCGGCACCTCGGGGGCGTGGCCCGGGCGACCCGCGAGTCGATGCTCGTCCTCGAGGCCGCGGGCTTCGACGTCGTCGTCGTCGAGACCGTCGGGGTCGGGCAGAACGAGGTCGCGGTCTCCGAGATGGTCGACACCTTCCTCCTCCTGACCCTCGCCCGGGCCGGCGACCAGCTCCAGGGCATCAAGCGCGGCATCCTCGAGCTCGCCGACGTCATCGCGGTCAACAAGGCGGACGGCGACGGCGAGAACCCGGCGAAGGCGGCGGCCCGCGAGCTGGCGGGCGCCCTGCGGATGGTGATGCCCGGCCCCGACGTGCGCCGGCCGCCCGTCCTCACCTGCTCGGCCCTCACCGGCGCCGGTCTCGACGAGGTGTGGCAGGCCGTGCTCGAGCACCGTGCGTACCTCGAGGAGCGGCACTCCCTCGCCGAGCGTCGGGCCCGCCAGCAGGAGGACTGGATGTGGGCGCTCGTCGACGCCGAGCTGACCGACGGCGTGCGCGCGGCCCCCTCGGTCCGCGCGCAGCGGGCTGCGGTCGAGGCCGCCGTCCGCTCGGGCGAGCTGAGCGCGGTCGAGGGCAGCGCCCGCCTGCTCGGGCTCTACGCCGCGGACCTGCGCGCCACCGATTCCGAAGGCTGACCGGCCCCATCGTCCGTTCGGCCGATGCGCGGGTGGCCGGTCGGACGCCCGTGCTCGGCCGATCCGGCACGTCGGAGCGCTGTCGGTGGCCCCCGGGGGGTGGGGCGGGGCATCGTGGATTCCGCACCCGGTGATCGGGCCATCCGGCCCGAACCCTGTCCACCGGGCGCAGAGCCCGGGTCCACCCCCTGCACGGACCTGAGCTCGACCCGAGTCCACCGGGTCGGCCAACCCTGCAACGGCCGACCCGGTGGACTGTTTCGTGGGGGCCTCCCGGGCGCGGACGACCGATTTCGTGTCGACCCCCCTCCTGCCGTACCATTGAACGTCGGTCACGTGTGCGTTCCTGCATGGGTGCATCCCTGCCAGGAGCAGCTCGGGGCCGATTTCCATGAGCCAGCCCGACCGCAACGAGGGCTGGCCGCACGGCGGATTGAGAGGGTATGGCCAAGAAGGACGGCGTCATCGAGATCGAGGGCACGATCGTCGAGGCACTCCCGAACGCGATGTTCCGGGTGGAGCTGACGAACGGTCACAAGGTGCTCGCGCACATCTCCGGCAAGATGCGACAGCACTACATCCGGATCCTCCCCGAGGACCGTGTGGTGGTCGAGCTGAGCCCGTACGACCTGACTCGCGGCCGCATCGTCTTCCGCTACCGCTGAGAACCACGAATCGACGAGACAGCAAAGGCGACATGAAGGTTCAGCCGAGCGTCAAGAAGATCTGTGACAAGTGCAAGGTGATCCGCCGCAACGGCCGGGTCATGGTGATCTGCGAGAACCTGCGCCACAAGCAGCGCCAGGGCTGACGCGAGTCAGACGCAGCACCGCCCCGTGAGGGGCCGCACGAGGTCACCGATCCTCGAGCAGACGCAGAACAACAGAAGCACGCAGCACCCGACCCCCGACGGGCCACCTGGAACAGCAGGTGGGCGCGGGACGTCACCCCCGGCCCGGAGGCCGGGGACCGGACCAGGATGGCCGGACCGGTGCTGCTCCAGACCTCCGGACACCAGAGAAGGAACCATCCCCACATGGCACGTCTGATGGGCGTCGACCTCCCGCGCGACAAGCGCGCCGAGGTCGCACTGACCTACATCTTCGGAGTCGGCAAGACCAGCGCGAAGAAGGCGCTCGAGGCCACCGGGGTCTCCCCGGACACCCGGGTCAAGGACCTCGGTGACGACGACCTCGTCAAGCTGCGCGACTGGATCGAGGACAACCTGCGGGTCGAGGGTGACCTCCGCCGCGAGGTCGCGTCCGACATCCGCCGCAAGGTCGAGATCGGGTCCTACGAGGGCCTGCGTCACCGTCGTGGCCTGCCCGTCCGCGGGCAGCGCACCAAGACCAACGCGCGCACCCGCAAGGGCCCCAAGCGCACCGTGGCCGGCAAGAAGAAGGCCGGTAAGTGACCTGCGGCTGACGCAGCTCACCCCACCGCTTCCGAAGACTCAGTAGGAGAAACACATGCCTCCCAAGGGCCGCACGACCGGCGCCAAGAAGGTGCGCCGCAAGGAGAAGAAGAACGTCGCCGTGGGCCAGGCCCACATCAAGAGCACGTTCAACAACACGATCATCTCGATCACCGACCCCACCGGGGCCGTCATCAGCTGGGCCTCGGCCGGGCAGGTCGGCTTCAAGGGCTCGCGCAAGTCCACGCCGTTCGCCGCGCAGACCGCCGCCGAGGCCGCTGCGCGCCGTGCCATGGAGCACGGCATGCGCAAGGTGGACGTCTTCGTCAAGGGCCCGGGGTCCGGTCGCGAGACCGCCATCCGCTCCCTGACCGCCGCCGGCCTCGAGGTCGGCTCGATCCAGGACGTCACGCCCCAGCCGCACAACGGTGTCCGCCCGCCCAAGCGCCGCCGCGTCTGAGCGACCGACAGACTTCGCGAAAGGTAAGAGAGAGACATGGCCCGTTACACCGGACCCATCACGAAGAAGTCGCGTCGCCTCAAGACCGACCTCGTCGGTGGTGACAAGAACTTCGACCTCCGCCCGTTCCCGCCCGGCCAGCACGGCCGTCGCCGGATGCAGGAGAAGGAGTACCTCACCCAGCTGCAGGAGAAGCAGAAGGCCCGCTTCACCTACGGCGTCATGGAGAAGCAGTTCCGTCGGTACTACAAGGAGGCGGCCAACCGCCCCGGCAAGACCGGCGAGAACATCCTGACGATCCTCGAGTCCCGCCTCGACAACGTCGTCTACCGCGCCGGTCTGGCCCGCACCCGTCGTGCGGCCCGTCAGCTCGTCACGCACGGTCACTTCGAGGTCAACGGCGTGCGCGTCGACGTCCCGAGCTACCGGGTCGAGCAGTACGACATCATCACCGTGCGCAAGCAGTCGGTCGAGACCTTCCCGTTCCAGCTCGCGCGCGAGACCTACGGCGACCGGCCGACCCCGGCCTGGCTGCAGGTCGTGCCCGGCTCGCTCCAGGTGCTCGTCCACCAGCTGCCGACCCGTGCGCAGATCGACACGGTGCTCACCGAGCAGCTCATCGTCGAGTACTACTCGAAGAACTGACCGGGCACGGGTGCCGCGCGCCACGAGCGCGCGGCACCCGGACCCGAGGGTGGCCGCACGGACCGATGTGAGGTCACCGGCGGGAGGCGACTCCCGCGTTTCACGAGGCGTCATATGGCGGTCGCCCGTGGGAAGGAACAACCGTGCTCATCGCACAGCGTCCCGTCCTCAGTGAGGACGTCGTCTCCGAGTCCCGGAGCCGTTTCGTCATCGAGCCCCTCGAGCCCGGCTTCGGCTACACGCTCGGCAACTCGATGCGCCGCACCCTGCTCTCGAGCATCCCGGGTGCCGCGGTCACGAGCATCCGCATCGACGGCGTGCTCCACGAGTTCTCCACGATCCCCGGGGTCAAGGAGGACGTCACCGAGATCATCCTCAACATCAAGAGCCTCGTCGTCTCCTCGGAGCACGACGAGCCGGTCGTGATGTACCTCCGCAAGCAGGGCGCCGGCGCGGTCACCGCGGCCGACATCGCCCCGCCGGCCGGTGTCGAGGTCCACAACCCCGACCTGCACATCGCGACGCTCAACGACAAGGGCACCGTCGAGATGGAGCTCACCGTCGAGCGCGGTCGCGGCTACGTCTCCGCCGTCCAGAACAAGGCCGGCGACCAGGAGATCGGCCGCATCCCGGTCGACTCCATCTACAGCCCGGTCCTCACCGTCACCTACAAGGTCGAGGCCACCCGCGTCGAGCAGCGCACCGACTTCGACCGCCTCGTCGTCGACGTCGAGACCAAGTCCTCGATGGCCCCGCGCGACGCGCTCGCCTCCGCCGGCAAGACCCTCGTCGAGCTGTTCGGCCTGGCCCGTGAGCTCAACGTCGAGGCCGAGGGCATCGACATGGGTCCCTCGCCCACCGACGCCGCGCTCGCCGCCGACCTGGCGCTGCCGATCGAGGACCTCGACCTCACGGTCCGGTCCTACAACTGCCTCAAGCGCGAGGGCATCCACACCGTGGGTGAGCTCGTGGGCCGCAGCGAGGCCGACCTGCTCGACATCCGCAACTTCGGTGCGAAGTCGATCGACGAGGTCAAGGCCAAGCTCGCCGGCATGGGCCTGGCGCTCAAGGACAGCCCTCCCGGGTTCGACCCGAGCCTCATCGCCGACCGCTACGACGACTTCACCTTCGGTGAGGGCGAGGACGACTCGGCGTTCGCCGAGGACGAGCAGCTCTGACCTAACCGCCTCCGGCACGTCATTCAAGGAGAACAGCAATGCCTACCCCCACCAAGGGTCCCCGCCTCGGAGGCGGCCCGGCTCACGAGCGGCTGATCCTGGCCAACCTCGCGACCTCGCTCTTCGAGCACGACCGCATCACGACCACCGAGGCCAAGGCCAAGCGCCTGCGCCCGCTGGCCGAGCGCATGGTGACCTTCGCCAAGCGCGGCGACCTCTCGGCCCGTCGCCGGGTCATGACCGTCGTCCGCGACAAGGGCGTCGTCCACCGCCTCTTCGTCGAGATCGCTCCCGACATGGCCGAGCGCAACGGCGGCTACACCCGCATCACGAAGATCGGTCCGCGCAAGGGCGACAACGCCCCGATGGCGGTCATCGAGCTCGTCCGCGAGCCGGTCGCCAAGAAGGCCACCGTCAAGGAGGCCGAGGCGGCCACCAAGCGTGCGGCCAAGGACGCCAAGACGAAGGACGAGCCGAAGGTCCCGGCCCCCGGCTCCGCCGGGGAGGAGGCCCCCGCGGCCGAGGAGACCGAGACCACCGAGGCCGCCGCGGTCGAGCTCCCCGAGGGTGCCGTCGCCGCGACCGAGGACGGCTCGGCCCCCGAGGGCTACACCGTCAAGGGCAACGCCGACTCCGGCAAGTACCACGTCGAGGGTTCGCAGTGGTACGACCAGACGGTCGCCGAGTTCTGGTTCAAGGACGCGGAGGCCGCCGAGGCCGCCGGGTTCGAGCCGGCCGGTGGCGCCGCGAAGCAGCAGGTGGAGGACGAGGACTGATCTCCTCCCCACGCCTCACGAGGGCCGTCTCCCGCACGGGAGGCGGCCCTCGTCGCGTCCGCTCCCCCCTACGCTGGTCCGGTGACGGTGCGCCTGCGGATCGACCTCGGCTACGACGGCACCGACTTCTCGGGCTGGGCGGCGCAGCCCGGCCTGCGGACCGTCGAGGGGGTGCTGTCCGAGGCGCTGGCGACGGTGCTGCGGGCCCCGGACCCGGTGCGGCTCACCGTGGCCGGGCGCACCGACGCCGGGGTGCACGCACGCGGCCAGGTGATGCACGCCGACGTCGAGGAGGACGCCTACGCGCGGCTGCCCGGGCGCTCGGACCGGGCGCCGGAGGTGGCCGCGGTGGCCCGGCTCTCGGGCGTGCTGCCGGCCGACGTCGTCGTGCACCGGGTGGCCGTGGCGCCGGAGGGCTTCGACGCGCGGTTCTCGGCCCTGCGCCGGCGCTACCGCTACCGGGTGTGCGACGACCCCGCGGCCGCCGACCCGCTGCGCCGCCGCGACACCGTGGTGCTGCGCGACCGGCTCGACGAGGCCGCGATGGACGAGGCGGCGCGCTCGCTCGTCGGGCTGCACGACTTCGCCGCGTTCTGCAGGCGGCGAGAAGGGGCCACGACCGTCCGCACGCTGTTGGAGTACTCGTGGCACCGGGCCGACGACGGGGTCCTCGAGGCCACCGTCGTCGCGGACGCCTTCTGCCACAGCATGGTCCGCGCCCTCGTCGGGTCCGTCGTGCCGGTGGGGGAGGGGCGGCATCCGGTCGGGTGGCCGGCCGAGGTGCTGCGCGGCGGCGTCCGTGACCCCCGCGTCAGGGTGATGCCCGCGCACGGCCTCTCGCTCGAGGAGGTCGTCTACCCGCCGGACGACGCGCTCGCGGCCCGCGCCGACGAGGCCCGGGCGACTCGGACCCTGCCCGGCTGAGCGGGCCGCGCCTACGGTGGGGGTCGTGACCCATCCCGCCCGCTTCGACGACGCCGACCCGCTGCTCGCCCGGGTGCGTGACCTCGCCCTCGCCCTGCCGGGTGCCGACGAGAAGGTCAGCCACGGTCGGCCCACGTTCTTCACGAGGAAGGTCTTCGCCATCTTCGGTGGGGTCGTCAAGGGCGACCACGGCTCGGACGCGCTGCGGCAGGCGCTCGTGTTCCTCCCGGATGCCGACGAGCGGCCGGCTCTCCTCGAGGACCCGCGCATGGTCGTGCCGGGCTACGAGGGCGCCTACGGCTGGCTGGCGCTCGACCTGCGCGGTGACACCGACTGGACGGAGGTGGCCGAGCTCGTCGAGTCCTCGTTCCGGGCCACGGCCCCGGCCCGCCTCGTCGCCGAGCTCGACGCCCGGCCCGACTGATCGCCCAGAACCCACCCAGAACCGCCTCCTCGGGCCCCTCGGAGGTGGGTCCCGGGCAATAAGTGGGTGAACGAGGGGGCCGTCGTCCGGGAGGATGGTCGCTCGTGGGACACCTCGACGTCGGCGCCGTGAGCCTCTCGCTGCCGGACGGCCGGCCGCTGCTGCGCGAGGTGAGCTTCCGGGTCGGTGACGGCACGAAGACCGCGCTCATCGGTCCGAACGGCACGGGCAAGACGACCCTCCTGCGCATCCTCGCCGGCGACCTCACGGCCCACGACGGGGCGGTGACGCGCAGCGGCGGACTCGGCGTCATGCGCCAGTTCATCGGCTCGGTGCGCGACGACACGACGGTGCGCGACCTGCTCGTGTCGGTGGCGCCCGACCCGGTCCGCCTCGCCGCCCTCGCCGTCGACCGCACCGAGCTGGCGATGATGGAGCGCGAGTCCGAGCAGGACCAGCTCGACTACGCGCAGGCGCTCGCCGACTGGGGCGACGTCGGCGGCTACGAGTGGGAGACCCTCTGGGACGTCTGCACCGTCGCGGCGCTCGGCATCCCGTTCGAGCAGGCGCAGTGGCGGCGGGTGGCGACCCTCTCGGGCGGGGAGCAGAAGCGGCTCGTCCTCGAGGCGCTGCTGCGCGGCCCCGACGAGGTGCTGCTCCTCGACGAGCCGGACAACTACCTCGACGTGCCGGCCAAGCGCTGGCTCGAGGAGCGGCTCGTCGAGTCGCCGAAGACGGTCCTGTTCGTCAGCCACGACCGCGAGCTGCTCGACCGCGTCGCCACCCGCATCGCCACCCTGGAGCCGGGGCGGGGCGGCAACTCCGTCTGGGTGCACCCCGGCCGGTTCTCGACCTACGAACAGGCCCGTGAGGACCGCAACGACCGGCTCGACGAGCTGCGCCGCCGCTGGGACGAGGAGCACGTCAAGCTCAAGGAGCTCGTCGTCATGTACCGCGTCAAGGCCAAGTACAACGACGGCATGGCCTCGCGGCTGCGGGCCGCCGAGACGCGGCTGGCGAAGTTCGAGGAGGCCGGGCCGCCCGAGGCCGTGCCGCTGCGGCAGAAGGTGTCGATGCGGCTCACCGGTGGGCGCACGGCCAAGCGCGCCGTCGTGACCACCGGTCTCGAGCTGCGGGTCGACGGGCAGCGGCTCGTCGAGCCGTTCGACGCCGAGATCTGGTTCGGCGAGCGGGTCGGGGTGCTCGGCAGCAACGGCTCCGGCAAGTCGCACTTCCTCCGGCTGCTCGCGGCGGGCGGCTCCGACCCGGACCGCGAGCACCAGCCGGTGGGCGAGATCCGGCCCGAGCCGGTCGAGCACGCCGGTCGGGTGGTCCTCGGGTCGCGGGTGCGCCCCGGCTGGTTCGCGCAGACCCACGACCACGTCGCGCTCCACGGACGGACGCTGCTCGAGATCCTCCACCGCGGCGACGAGCACCGCGCGGGGATGCCCCGCGACCTCGCCGCGCGCGCCCTCGACCGGTACGGGCTGGCGCGGGCCGCCGAGCAGACCTTCGACTCGCTCTCCGGGGGCCAGCAGGCGCGGTTGCAGATCCTCCTCCTCGAGCTCTCCGGGGCGACCCTGCTGCTCCTCGACGAGCCGACCGACAACCTCGACCTGCACTCGGCCGAGGCGCTCGAGGACGCCCTCGTCGCGTTCGAGGGCACGGTCGTCGCCGTGACCCACGACCGGTGGTTCGCCCGCGGCCTCGACCGCTTCCTCGTCTTCCGCGCCGACGGTACGGTGGCCGCCACGGACGACCCGGTGTGGGACGAGGGGCGCGTCCGCCGCGACCGGTGACCGACCGAGGAGCACGGATGGACCCGCAGACCCCCGCCGACCGGCACCGTGAGGTCGCCTCGACCTTCGGCGCGCGGGTCCGCGGCACCCGCGACTGGGACGTGCCGGCCCCGGTGGAGGGGTGGGACGCCCGGGCCGTCGTCGAGCACCTGACGACGTGGTTCCCGGCGTTCCTCGCCACCAGCGGTGTCGCGTTCCCGGCGCAGCCGAGCGCGGCCGAGGACCCGGTCGGCGCCTGGGAGGCGCAGACGGCGGCCGTGCAGGCCCTCCTCGACGACCCGGCCACGGCCGGGCAGCGCCTCGACAACCCGCACCTCGGGTCGATGACCGTGGCGCAGGCGACCGACATGATCTACACGACCGACGTCCTGCTCCACACGTGGGACCTGGCGCGGGCCACCGGGCAGGACGACCGGATGGACCCGGAGGTCTGCGCCGCCCTCGTCGAGGGGATGGCCGGCGTCGAGGAGTCGATGCGCTCCTCCGGGCAGTACGGCCCCCGGGTCCCGGTGCCGGACGACGCCGACCCGCAGACCCGGCTGCTCGGGTTCATCGGCCGCGACCCGTGGTGGCGCCCGCCGGCCGGGTAAAGACTTCGTCAGTTGTCCGCCCCGGGCCTTCATGTAAAGCGTTTTCGCACCTAGGTTTCGACTCGCACGCCCGAGCCGGACGGCCGCCGCCGTCGACCCACCCCGAGGAGCACCGATGCTTCGTCCCCGTCGACGCCTGTCCGTCCTCGCCGCCGGGGCCCTGGTCCTCGCCGGCGCCGTCGTCGGGGTCTCGCCCGCCGTGGCCGACCACACCCCGACGCCCTCCCGGGTGACGCTCATGGGTGACCTGATGAGCGAGCTGGGTTGTCCCGCAGACTGGTCCGAGGACTGCACGGCCACCGACCTGCTGCCCGTCAGTGGGTCGCCGGGGGTGTTCGCCCGCACCTTCACCGTCCCGGCGGGGAACTACCTCTACAAGGTCCGGCTCGACGGGTCGTGGACCGAGAGCTACGGCGACGCGACCTTCGGCCTGCCCGACGGCAACATCCCGCTCCCGGTCACCGCGCCGACGAGGCTGCGCTTCACCTACGACCACGCGACCCACCGGGTGCGGGTGGGCCCGGCGTCCGCGCCGCCGAGCCGGCCGACGAGCACCGACGCCCGTCTCGCGAAGGACGGCCTGCGCAAGGACCTGACCCGCGAGAACTTCTACTTCGTCATGGCCGACCGGTTCGCCAACGGCAGCACCGCGAACGACACGGGCGGGCTCACCGGCTCGCGCAGCAGCACCGGGTTCGACCCCACCGACCAGGGCTTCTACCACGGGGGTGACCTCAAGGGCCTCATGAAGAAGCTCGACTACATCGAGGGGCTCGGGACGACGGCCATCTGGATGACGCCCTCGTTCAAGAACAAGCCGGTGCAGGGCGAGCCGGGGTCGGAGTCGGCCGGCTACCACGGCTACTGGGTCACCGACTTCACCCAGATCGACCCGCACCTCGGCACCAACGCCGAGCTCAAGCAGCTCATCGACCTCGCCCACAAGCGCGGGATCAAGGTCTTCTTCGACATCATCACGAACCACACGGCCGACGTCCTCGACTACCCGTCGTCGGCCTACGACGACCAGGGCCAGGTGCCGTACCGCACGAAGGCGGAGTCGCCGTACACGGACGCCCAGGGCAAGCCCTTCGACGACCGCGACTTCACGATGATCGGTGACGACTTCCCCGAGGTCGACGCCGCCACCTCGTTCCCGTACGTGCCGACCTTCCGCACCGAGGCGGACAAGACGGCCAAGGTGCCGGCCTGGCTCAACGACCCGACGATGTACCACAACCGCGGCACCTCGACCTTCTCCGGCGAGAACAGCGAGTACGGCGACTTCCCGTCCGGCAACCGCTCGGCCCTCGACGACCTCTGGACCGAGCGCCCCCAGGTCGTCCAGGGCATGGAGGACGTCTACAAGACCTGGGTGAAGGAGGCCGGCGTCGACGGCTTCCGGATCGACACCGTCAAGCACGTCAACATGGACTTCTGGAAGCAGTTCGGCCCGGCGCTGCAGGGATACGCGGCGTCGGTCGGCAACAAGGACTTCTTCATGTTCGGCGAGGTCTACGACGCCGACCCGCGGTTCATGTCGCAGTACACGACCGAGGGCCGCCTCCAGGCCACCGTCGACTTCGGCTTCCAGGGCAGCGGGGTGAACTTCGCCAAGAGCAAGCCGACGAGCGAGCTGCGCGACTTCTACGCCCTCGACGACTACTTCACCGACGCCGACTCCAACGCGTACTCGCTGCCGACCTTCCTCGGCAACCACGACATGGGCCGCGTCGGCAGCTTCCTGCGGCAGGAGGGCACGTGGACCGACGCCCAGCTGCTGCAGCGCGACGAGCTGGCGCACTCGCTGATGTACCTGACCCGCGGCCAGCCGGTCGTGTACTACGGCGACGAGCAGGGGTTCTCGGCCCCGAAGGACGTCCCCGGCGGGATCGGCGACCAGCGTGCGCGCGAGGACATGTTCCCGAGCAAGGTGGCGCTGCACAACGACACCTACGACCTCATCGGCACGGACGCCACGACCGCCGACGCGAACTACGACACGAAGCACCCGCTGTACCGGCACATCGCCGAGCTGGCGAAGCTCCGCGACCGCCACCCGGCCCTGGCCGACGGTGCCCAGATCCACCGCTTCGCCTCGAACAGCGCCGGCATCTTCGCCTTCAGCCGGATGGACCCGCAGGAGAAGGTCGAGTACGTCGTCGCCGTCAACAACGCGGAGACGGCGAAGACGGCGACCTTCGCCACCTACCAGCCGGCCCGCAGCACGCTCAAGGCCGTCTGGCCGGCGTCGGCGCCGAAGCACCTGCGGACCGACGCGGAGGGGCGGGTCACCGTCAGCGTCCCGCCGCTGTCGGCCGTCGTGTACCGCGCGACCTCCCGGCTGCGGGGCGACCGGGTCGCACCCCGCCCGCAGTTCGTGGCGCCCGGTGCGGCCGGCATCGTCTCCGGGCGGGCCGAGGTGGGCGTCACGGTGCCCGGTGGCGACTTCACCCAGGTCACCTTCGCCTGGCGGCCCGTGGGCTCGACGCGCTGGCAGGTGCTCGGCACCGACGACAACGCGCCGTACCGTGTCTTCCACGACGTGCGCGGCCTCGCCCAGGGCACGCCCGTCGAGTACCGGGCGATCGCCCGCGACCACGACGGCGACCTCGGGGTCGTCTCGACGAGCGCCGTCGTGGGCCAGCCGCAGCCGCCGGCCGACCCCGGCGTCGTCCTCGGACCGATCACCCAGCCGGGCGCCGTCTCGGTGCCCGGTAGCCACGGCGACGAGATCGGCTGCGCGGCCGACTGGGACCCGCCGTGCGACGCCGTGCAGCTGACCCTCGACGACGACCAGGTGTGGAAGGGCACGTTCACCCCGAAGGCCGGCCAGTACGCGTTCAAGGCGGCCGTCAACCGCTCGTGGGACGAGAACTACGGGGCGGGAGGCAAGCGCAACGGCTCGGACATCGCGTACACGGCCGACGGCAGCCCGGTGTCGTTCTACTTCGACTACCGGACCAAGTGGGTGACCAACACCGCGCTCGACCCCGTGCTCGTGGCGACCGGTGACTTCCAGTCCGAGCTGGGCTGCCCGACCGACGGCGACGCGTCGTGCATGCGCTCCTGGCTGCAGGACCCGGACCGGGACGGCACGTACTCGTTCTCGACGATCGGCATCCCCGCGGGGACGTACTCGGTCTCGGTCGGGTCCACCGGGCCGGTGTCGTTCACGGTGGGCGAGGGGGAGGCCACGACGATCTCGTTCCAGCGCTCGACCTCGACGCTGTCCGTCGACACCTTCGTGCCCGACCTCGGTCCCGACCTCACGACCAAGCGGGCGTCCTGGCTGACGCGCGACCTCGTGTCGTGGAACCTCCCCGACGCCCGCGGCCGGTGGACCTACCGGCTGCACTGGGGCGCGGCCGGGTCGCTGGCGCTCGACGCCGAGACGGTCGGGGGCTCCTCGATCCCCCTGACCCTCGACCCGCGCGGCCTGCCGTCCTCGCTCGCGACCCGGTACCCGGACCTCGCCGACCACGAGGTGCTGCGCCTCGGACGCCACGACGCGCGGGACGCCCGGGCGATCTCGCGGGCCGGGCAGGTCGCGGTCGTCGCGTACGACGAGCTCGGCCGGGTCGTGCAGGCGACCGGGGTCGAGGTCGTCGGGCGGTTCTAGCCGGTCAGCGGCCGATCGTCACGTCGGCGCCGTCGAGGCGCACGGCGAAGCCCACGGGGGTCACCCGGACCTCGCGCAGCACCATGCCGTCGGGCGCACCGGGGACGTCCTGACGGATGGTGACGAGCCGCCGCGCCAGGGCGCTCGCGGCCGAGTCGACGAACGAGGGACCGCCGAGGTCGACGGTCTCGGGCTCGATGAGGAGGTCGCCGCCGGACGCGACGACGCGGCCGGTGGCCCGCAGCGTGACGTCGCGGCCGAGGATGGTCGCCGTGCGCTCGACGCCGGCCAGGCCGTTACCGGCCGGGAAGAGGCGCACCCCGTCGCCGACGCGGGGAGCCACCGTGCCGAACGGCAGGGTCGCGGTGAGGTCGAGGCGCTGGGCGCGCAGGCCGTCCGGTCCGAACCGCACGCCGGTGCCGTCGGCCCGGACGTCGGTGAGCGAGCCCTCCTCGGCGACGACGTCCGCGCTGTCGACCCGCACCGTGCCGAGCCACGTCTCGTCGGCGGCGAGGTCGGCGGGCGCGGAGGGCGAGACGCTCGGTGCGGCCGTGGACGGTGAGGGCGACGCGCCGCCGCCCGAGCCGAGCGAGAGCAGGAGGGCGACGGCCGCCACGGCGAGCACGGCGAGGGTGGTGACCACCCCGAGGAGGAAGCGCTTCACCCGGTCAGGGTGTCACGCGGGCACCGCCCCGAGCGTCCGGGTGAACCCCTCGGGCACGAGCACGTCGTCCGGGGTGAGGTCGTGCACCGAGGCCTTCCCGAGCCCGAGCAGGGCCGAGGAGATGCCACCGGAGAGGATGTCGAGGACGTTCTCGACCCCCGCCTGCCCGTTGGCGGCCAGACCCCAGAGGTAGGCCCGGCCGATCATCACCGCGCGGGCGCCGAGGGCCAGCGCCTTGACGACGTCGCCGCCGCGCCGGATGCCGGAGTCGAAGACGACCTCGACCTCGTCACCCACCGCCTCGGCGATGCCGGGGAGCATCCGGATCGCGCCGGGGATGCCGTCGAGGTTGTTGCCGCCGTGGGTCGAGACCGAGATGGCCGTGACGCCGGCGTCGACGGCGCGGCGGGCGTCGTCGACCCGGCAGATGCCCTTGAGCATGAACGGTCCGCCCCACGCCTCGCGCATCCAGGCGATGTCCTCCCACGACGGCGGCGGCGTGGTCATCCACTCGCCGTAGGCCCCAAAGAAGGTCGGGCCCTTCTGGCCGGGGGCGCCCATGTTCGGTGTGGTGAGGTCCGGCAGGGCTCCGGAGCGGACGAAGTCGAGCAGCCACCGCGGCTTGCGGATGACCTCGGGCGCGAAGGACATCATCGCCCTCGGGGTCAGGGCCTCCGGGATGGTCGGGCTGCCCCAGTCGCGGCCGTGCGAGAACGTCCAGTCGAGCGTGGCGATCACGCCCTTGGCGCCGGCGGCCCGGGCCCGCTCGAAGCGCTGCTCGATCGTGTCGCGCCCGCCGGACCAGTAGATCTGGAAGAAGGTGTTCGGGTTCGCGGCGACGACGTCCTCGATGCTGCTCGAGCCGAACGAGCTGAGCCCGATGGCCGTGCCGCGGGCCGCGGCCGCCCGGGCGACGGCGACCTCGCCCTCGGGGTGGACGGCCTGGACGCCGGTGGGGGAGATGATGACCGGCAGCGCGAGGTCGACGCCCATGACGGAGGTCGCGAGCGAGCGCTCGGCGGGCCCCCCGGCGACGTGCGGTGCGAACCCGAGCTCGGAGAACGCGGCGATGTTGTCCTCGTAGGTCAGGCCGCGCTCGGAGCCGGCGAGCAGGGCCTTGTAGACCGAGCGGGGGAGCCGCTTCTCGGCCCGGCGCTGCGCCTCGGCGACGGTCTCGAACCATCCGGTGCTGCTCATGGGGTGGCCTCTCGTGGGGTGTCGGTGGAGTCGGTGCTGACGGGGGTGCTGCGGGTGCGGAGGGAGGGCAGGAGGGCGCGGGCCGAGCGGGCGCGCAGGCAGCCCCACCAGAGGCCGGCGCCGTAGGCGAGGTCCTCGGCCCGCCGGAGCGCGACGTAGCGGGGCAGGTCGAGGTCCGGGCGGACGCGGTGGTGGTCGAGCACCCCGTCGACGACGGCGGCCACGAGGGCGGCCCGGCGGGCGCGGCGCGAGAACGGCGCGAGGGCCGCGGTGACCGGCCAGTGGTGGCGGACGAGGAGGCCGGCGGTCTGGGTGAGCGTGGCGTGGAGCCCGACGGCGAGCACGGCGACGGCGGCCCGGTGCGGCCGGTCGCTGCCCCGGAGCCGGCGGGCGAGGGACCGCTCGGCGAACGCGGTGGCGGCGAGGGCGACCGGCAGGCTCCAGCGCCGCTGCGCGAGGACGGCCCCCGCCGCGACGGCGGCCCACGGGGCGAGGACGGCCGGCGCCACGGCATCGCCGTGTCGGGCGGCGAGCAGCGCGGCACCGCTGCCGTAGAACGCCTTCCGGCGCAACCAGGCGGTCGTGGTGGTCCGGTGCTCGTGGCGGACGACGACCGACGGGTCGTAGCGGACGACGTGCTCGCGCGCGAGGCGCCACACGAGGTCGACGTCCTCGGCGACCTCGAGCGCCTCGTCGAAGCCGCGTCCGAGCGCGTCCCGCCGTCCGAGCAGCACGGCACTCGGGACGTACGACACCCGGCCGTGCGGGTGCACGCGGGCGGGGGAGGGCCCGAGGTCGAGGGAGGAGCGGGCCGCCTCGAAGCGCGCCAGGACCCCCCGTCCCTCGTCGAGGCCGAGCACCCGGGGCGCGACGAGGGCGACGGCCGGGTCCTCGAGGTGGCGCCGCAGGGCCGCGAGCGCGGCCGCGTCGAGGACGACGTCGGAGTCGACGAACGCGACGACGTCGGAGGTCACGGTGCGCAGGCCGGTGTTGCGGGCGGCGGCCGGGCCCCGGCGCTCGGGGTGGCGGACGTAGCGCGCGTCGTGGCGCCGGCAGACCTCGACGAGGGCGGCGGGGTCGCGGGAGCCGTCGTCGACGACCACGGCCGGCACGCCGCCCAGCCCGGAGAGCAGCCGGTCGAGCGGGCCGGGGCGGTCGAGGACGGGGACGACCACGGTGACGTCGGTCGTCGGGGCGGGGGGCGAGCCGTTCCACCACGGGTGGGCGAGACCGCGGTCGAGGAGCATCCGGGCGACCCGGGCGGAGGTGGGGTCGTCGACGACGAGCGCGTCCCGCTCGTCGAGCCGCTCGAGGGCCGCGGGCCGCAGGTGGACGAGCCGGCCGGAGGACCCCCCGAAGAGGGTGCGGCCGTCGTCGCAGCGGTGGGTGTCGGCGGCGAGGCGCACCCGGAACCCGCGGGGGAGGTCAGCCACGGCCGAACCCCCCGTCCGCGGGGAGGACGGCTCCGTGGACGACCGGCCCGGCCGTGCAGGCGAGCTCGACGACGGCGGCGACCTCGTCGGGGTCGAGGGCGCGCCGTGACGCCTGGTGCTCGGCGAGCGTGGCGACGTCGTCGAGGCCGTAGAGGCGGGCCGTGGCGACGAGCATCTCGGTGTCGGTGGCTCCCGGGGCGACGCCGACCGCGGTGACCGACGTGCCGGCGAGGTCGGCGGCGAGGGCGCGCACGACGCCCGTCGCGGCGTGCTTGGCGACGACGTAGGCGGACAGCCCGTAGAGGCCGCGCTCGCCGGCGACCGAGGTCGTGACGCACACGGTGGGACGGTCGCCGGCCGGGCGGGCCAGGAGGTGCGGGACGGCCGCGGCCGCGAGGTTCCACGCCGTCGCCGCGTCGGCGGCGAGGAGGACGTCACGGACCTCGGAGGCCGTCTCCCACAGGGGGTTCCCGCCGGCGATGACCGATGCGGTGCTCACGGCGACGTCGAGCCGTCCGTGCCGTGCGGCGACGTCGTCGACGGCCGCGCGGGTGGCCGCGAGGTCGCGCAGGTCGAGGTCGGTCACCTCGATGCCGTCGGCGCGGAGGCCGTCGGCATCGACCGCGGTGGCGTGGCGGTAGCCGAGGGTGTCGGTGTCGAGTGCGTCGAGGACGACGACCGGTCCGCGGGCGGCGAGCCGCCGGGCGACGGCGGCGCCGATGCCGCGGGCGCCCCCGCCGACGACCGCGACCGGGCCGGCGCTCACGCCGGCACCTCCGACGAGGTCGGGCGCAGGAGCCGGCCGGCGTCGTCGACGAGCCCGGACCGCACCTGACGGGTCACCCGGTCGACGAGCCGCTCGAGGAGGTCCTCGCCCTCCTCGGCCGTGGCGCCGACCGGGTCGCCGAGGACACCGCCGGGCGAGACGGCGGCCACGCCACCGGCCCGCAGCCGGGGGAGGAGCGCGGCGACCGGCTCGACCGGCCCGGCGGCGGCGGCGTCCATCCGGACCGTGTCGGGCTCGAGGGCGAGCAGCAGCGAGGTCTCAGCGCGACCGGCGTGGGCGTCCCACCCCGGCTCGGCGCACGAGGTCCACGCGACGTCGTGCGACTCGCGGCGCAGCTGCCCCACGGCCCGGTCGAGCGCCTCGGCGTTGCCCCCGTGCCCGGTGACGAGGACGACCGGACCGCACCAGCGCCGTACCGAGCGGACGAGCTCGACGACGAGGTGGACGAGGGCCTCGGTGCCGATCGACACGGTGCCCGGGAAGTCCTCGTGCTCGCCGCTGGCGCCGTACTCGACGACGGGCGCGACGAGCACCGGGCGGTCGTCGAGCCGCCCCGCCACGGCGTCGGACACGGCGCGGGCGACCGCCGAGTCGGTGCGCAGCGGGAGGTGCGCACCGTGCTGCTCGAGCGCCCCGAGCGGCACGAGGACCGTCGCGCCGCGCAGGTCGGCGCCGGAGGTGCGCGTGCCGAGGTCCACGGGTCAGCCCGTCGTCAACGGGTCCCGGCCGGCGCCGAGGGGGCTCTCGTCGCACGGAGAGGCCGGTGGGCGGCGGGCGATCGTCACGGGGACGGGGGCGTTGCGCACCGGACCGCTGTGGCTGTGGTCCTGGGAGGGTGCCGGTCGGGTGCCGTCGGCGACCGCCGCCAGTGCACCCGTGGCGTTGCCCTTGACGCACTCCGGGTCGGGGCCGTCGAGCGGCAGCCCGGTGAAGAACTTGGCCGCCATGCAGCCTCCCCGGCAGGCGTCGTACGCCGAGCAGCGGGTGCAGGCGCCACCGGTCTGCGGCGAGCGCAGGTCTGCGAAGAGTGGGGCGTCGCGCCACACGCTGCCGAACCCGTCGCCACGCACGTTCCCGGCGAGGAAGCGGTCGTGGATGGCGAACGGGCAGGCGTAGACGTCGCCGACGGGGTCGACGAGGCAGACGACCCGGCCGGCGCCGCAGAGGTTGAGGCCGGGCAGCGCGTCGCCGTAGGCGGCGAGGTGGAAGAACGAGTCGCCGGTGAGCACGCCCTTGCCGTGCGCGACGAGCCAGTCGTAGATCTCGCGCTGCTGCTCGGGGAGCGGGTGCAGCTCGTGCCACACGTCGGCGCCGCGGCCGGCCGGGCGCAGGCGGGTCAGCCGCAGCATCGCCCCGTGCTCGTCGGCGATCTCCTTGAACCGGTCGAGCTGGGGGACGTTCTCGCGGGTGCAGACGACCGAGAGCTTGGTGTCCTGCATCCCGGCGTCGCGCAGGTTGCGCAGGGCGCGCAGGGCGGCGTCGAAGGTGCCGGCGCCGCGGACGCGGTCGTTGACCTCGGCGGTGGCGCCGTCGAGGGAGACCTGCACGTCGACGTAGTCGGTGCGCGCCAACCGCTCGGCACGCTCGGGGGTTATGCGGAAACCGTTGGTGGAGAACTTGACCCCGACGTGGTGGGCGACGGCGTGGTCGACGATCTCCCAGAAGTCGGGACGGACGGTGGGCTCGCCGCCGCCGATGTTCACGTAGAACACCTTCATCGCCTCGAACTCCTCGATGAGCCCGAAGCACTCCTCCGTCGTCAGCTCGCGCGGGTCACGGCGGCCGGAGGAGGAGAGGCAGTGCACGCACGCGAGGTTGCAGGCGTAGGTGAGCTCCCAGGTGAGGCAGATGGGGGCGTCGAGGCCGTGCTCGAAGTGGTCGACGAGCCGGGTCCCGGTGGCGGGGCGCTCGGGGGCGAGGGTCATGCGGTCCTCCTCGTGATCATCCGCTGCTCGGCGAGCCGGTGCAGCGCGGCGTCGAAGCCGGCGCGCTCGGCGGCCGGGACGCCGGCGCGCTCGAGGGCGTCACCGACGGTCGGGGCGTCGGCCAGGCCCTCGACGACCGCGACGAGGCGCCGGTCCTTGAGGAAGGTCAGGCGCCGGGTCGTGAAGTCGTAGAGCAGGGCGCCGAACGGCTCGGGGCGGATGGCCACCGAGCCGTTCAGCTCCCAGGGCTGCTCGAGCACGGCGGCCTCAGTAGACGCCGCACATGCCGTCGATCGACACGTCCTCGACGAGGGCGTCGGCGAGCAGCTCCTCGCGCCCGGCCTCGGTGGCCTCGGTGGTCGTGTCCTGGCCCAGGTCCTCGGGGGTCATGGCGACTCCTTCCCAGCTGCGTCGGTGGTGGCCGGACCCCGTCGTGGGGCCGTCACCCCACGCTAGGAACGGGCGCCGTCGCGGCCCACCCGTCGCCCGCACGGGCGCGGCCTGCCGGACCGGGCAGGGGAGGGGTGGCCACCTGCCCGGTCGGTGGGGTGCGACCACCGTCCGGCGAAGGGGCCCGGCCCGGGCGGGGCGGGCGGTTTCCACGACCTCGTCTACCCACGCCGGGCGGCCGTCCCTAGCGTCGAGGTCGCTGGTCCGAGACTGCCTCAACGAGGAGGATGTTCCATGCAGGTCGACGAGCTACTGAAACCGTTCCCCATCAAGGAGTTCCACCCCTTCCCCCGCGCGCTCATGGGCCCGGGCGCCCACGAGATGATCGGTCCCGAGGCCCTCAAGCTGGGCTTCCGCAAGACCCTCGTGATGACCTCCGGCCTCCGCGGCACGGACGTCGTCCACAAGATCGTGGAGTCGATGAAGTACCACGGCCTCGAAGTCGTCGTGTACGACAAGGTCGAGTCCAACCCCAAGGACTACAACGTCATGGACGCGGTGTCGCTCTACCAGGACAACGAGTGCGACTCGTTCGTGTCCATCGGTGGCGGCAGCTCGCACGACGCCTGCAAGGGCGCCCGCATCGCGGTGGCCCACGACGGCCGCAACGTCAACGAGTTCGAGGGCTTCAACAAGTCGGAGAACCCGAAGAACCCGCCGCACATCGCGGTCTCGACGACGGCCGGCACGGGGTCGGAGACGTCCTGGGCGTACGTCATCACCGACACGACGACCGACCCGGACAACCCGCACAAGTACGTCGCGTTCGACGACGCGTCGGTGACGACGCTGGCCATCGACGACCCGGTGCTCTACTACGACTGCCCGGTCGACTACACGGCCCAGTGCGGCTTCGACGTCCTCGCCCACGCGAGCGAGCCCTACGTCTCGCGGCTCAACTTCGAGCCCTCGCTCGGCAACGCGCTGCGGGCCATCAAGCTCACGGCGGAGAACCTGCGCCAGGCGGTCTGGAACGGCCAGGACCTCGCCGGCCGCCAGGGGATGATGTACGCGCAGTACATCGCCGCGCAGGCGTTCAACTCCGGCGGCCTCGGCATCATCCACTCGATCAGCCACGCGGTGTCCGCGTTCTACGACACCCACCACGGGCTGAACAACGCGATCGCGCTGCCGCGGGTCTGGGCCTTCAACATGCCCACCCAGTACAAGCGGTTCGCCGAGATGGCCGAGGCGATGGGCGTCGACACCTACGGGATGACCGACGTGCAGGCGGCCGACGCCGCGCTCGAGGCCGCCATCCGGCTGCTGCGCGACGTGGGCATCACCGAGAAGTTCACCGACGTCACCGCCGACACGTACTCGAAGAACCGTCTGGGACAGGGCCCGACGAAGTTCTACGAGAACGCGAAGACGATCACCGGTGACGAGGCGGACGTCGACCGCATCACGAACCACGTCCTCGGCGACGCCTGCACCCCGGGCAACGCCAAGGAGTGCACCTTCGAGACCGTGCGGCCGGTCGTGGACCACTGCATGAACGGTGACCTCGACGACCTGCTGTCGTGACGACCCCGGTGCCGCCCGGCGCGCGACGCGCCGCCGGGCGGCACCGGCACCATCCCCACCGACGCCGCTGGAGGACCCGTGACGGACACCGACCCAACGCCCACCACCTTCGCGAGCGTCGAGGACGCGCGCGAGCGGCTGCGGGAGGTGGGGTACCTCACCGACGACCGGCTCGCGACGACGGCGTTCCTCCAGTCGGCACTCGGCAAGCCGTTGCTCCTCGAGGGGCCGGCGGGCGTCGGCAAGACCCAGCTGGCACAGAGCGTCGCCGCCGCGACGGGCCGACGGCTGCTCCGGTTGCAGTGCTACGAGGGGCAGGACGAGACCAAGGCCCTCTACGAGTGGGACTACGGCAAGCAGCTGCTCTACACGCAGATGCTCCGCGACAAGATCGGGCAGGTCGTCGAGGACGCACCGGACATCGGCAGCGCCGTCGAGCGGATCGCGGCCCAGGACAGCGTGTTCTTCTCCGAGCGCTTCCTCGTCGCCCGCCCGCTGCTGGAGGCCATCACGTCCGAGGACCCGGTCGTCCTGCTCATCGACGAGGTCGACCGGGCCGACGAGGCGCTCGAGGCCGTCTTCCTCGAGCTGCTCGCCGAGTTCCAGGTGTCTGTGCCGGAGGTGGGCACGTTCGTCGCCGCGAGCACGCCTCTCGTCGTCCTCACGTCGAACAACACCCGCGACCTGTCGGCCGCGCTCAAGCGCCGCTGCCTGCACCTGTTCCTCGACTACCCGTCCGCGGAGCGCGAGCTCGAGATCATCCGGTCCAAGGACACCGGCCTGGCCGATGCGCTCGCCGAGCAGCTCGTCGGGGTGGTCCGTGGCCTCCGGGGGCTGGAGCTGCGCAAGGCCCCGAGCATCTCGGAGACCATCGACTGGGCCCGGACGCTCGCCGTCCTCGGGGTCACCGAGCTGTCGGCGCCGGTGCTCGCCGAGACCCTCAACGTCGTCACGAAGTACGAGCGCGACCTCGGCCTGGCCACCCGCGAGCTGCCGCGGCTCGTCGACCCGAACCAGACCGTGCCGGAGGACCGGGGCCACGGGCACGGGCACGGGCACGGCCACGGGCACTCCCACGACGACGCCGACGGCCCGGACGGACGTGACGTGCGGGCCGGGAAAGACCAGCCCGGGCGCCACGACGAGGCGTACTACGGGTCCCCGAGCGCCGGTGCAGCAGAACCGAAGCGGGTCGCGCCGGGGCAGGGGCAGCGCTCGTTCCGCGGGGGCGGCGCCAAGAAGCGGCCGGTCTAGGAGGCTGCCGTGGAGAGCTCGCTGCACCGCTTCATCCGCTTCCTGCGCCTGCACGGGATGCGGGTGAGCGTGGCGGAGGCGGTCGACGCGCTCGAGGCGGCCGCGCAGCCGGGCATCATGGCCGACCGGGAGGTGCTGCGGTCGGCCCTCGCCGTCACCCTCGTCAAGGACCGCCGCGACCAGGAGGTCTTCGACGAGGTGTTCGACCGGTTCTTCCGGCTGCGCCGCGTCGTGCCCGAGGAGCAGGGGCACGGCCACGCCCACGACGACCTGTCCGACGAGGGCGAGCTGACCGGGCTGACCATCTCCGACGAGCTGTCCGACACCCCGCAGCAGGGCCACAGCCACGGCAAGCCGCAGGACATCCGCGAGTTCTTCCGCCCCGAGGACCTCGCGCAGCAGTACAACCTGCACCAGGAGGCCAACAAGATCGACATGGCCGCGATGACCGACGAGGTCGTCCTCTCCAAGGACGGCGTGACGCCCCAGGGCGAGGCCGCGCGGGTGCAGGTGTCGACGTCGCGGCTGCACAACCCGGGAGCGCCGGGGCGGCTCACCGAGGCGCGCGGGGCCGAGCTCGGCGTCGAGCTGTCGGTCGCCGAGGAGCTCGCGCTGCTCAGCTGGCTGGGGGAGCCCGACGACGAGCTCGAGCGGCTGCTCGACGACCCCGACGTCGCCGCGCTGCGCGAGGCGCTGGCCCCGCTGCTCGCCGGCCTGCCCGAGCAGATCAAGCGTCACCTCGAGCAGCTGATGGCCGCGCAGGCCGAGGTCGAGGAGCGCGAGCTCGACGTCGCGCGGGCCGAGGTGCTCGCCGAGCCCGACCGGCTGGCCTTCGAGGAGGCCGTCCGGCGGCTGCTCCGGGCGCTGCGCGGTGCGCCCCGGCCGCGCCGGCACGTCGCCGGACGCGGGGTCATCGACAGCCGGCGGACGATGCGCTCGAACATGCGCTTCGACGGCGTGCCCTTCCGGCCGGTGCTCGTGAGCAAGCGGGAGGACCGGCCGCAGCTGCTCGTCCTCTGCGACGTGTCGCTGTCGGTCCGGGCGACCTCGGGGTTCGCGCTGCACCTCGTCCACGGGCTGCAGTCCGTGGCCTCGAAGGTCCGCTCCTTCGCCTTCGTCGACGAGGTCGTCGAGGTGACCGACCTGTTCGCCGACCACCACGTGCAGCAGGCGCTCGCGACCGTGATGGCCGGCCGCGGGGACGGCGGGGTGGTCGACGTCGACGCCGACTCGGACTACGGGGCGGTGCTGCGCCAGTTCCTCGACGAGTTCGGCTCGGCGATCACCCGGCGCACGACGGTCGTCGTCATCGGTGACGGGCGCGGCAACGGCAAGGACCCCGCGGTCGGGACCTTCGAGGAGATCGCGCGGCGGGCGCGGCACGTCGTCTGGCTGACGCCCGAGCCGCGGTACTCGTGGGGGCTGGGTCGGTGCGACCTCCCGGTCTACGAGCCGTCCTGCGACCACATCGAGGTCGTGCGCAACCTCGGTGCGCTGGAGTCGTTCTCGCACCGCATGGGGGAGGTGCTGGTGTGAGCGTCGCGCCGATCGACGCCCTGGCCCCGGCCGTCGGTGGCTGCTACCGCGACGGAGTGGTCACCGTGCGCCGCCGCGGGGCGGGGGCGCGGCACCGCCTCGGCACCGCCCGGACGGCCCACTTCGACCTCGGGCGCGACGCGGCGGGCGACCTCGTCGTCGAGCACTCCCTGACCCTCGACGTCGTCGACGACGACCTCGCCGGGCTGCTGTCGGACGAGCTCTTCGAGCCCGGGTGGCTGCGCGGGTCGGAGATGTTCGAGCGCGTCTTCACGGGGGTGGTCCTCACCTGCGCCGACGAGCCGGAGGTGGCCTGGGAGGCGTTCTACGCCAACACCCTCGCCGCCGTCGGGGCGCACGCCCGGGCCGGGGCGCGCGGTCCGGCGGCGGGGCCGTCGGGGCACGGCTGCGTGCGCGACTACGCGCCGGTGTACGCGCACGCGGAGTCGCTCGTGGGGGCGGGGTCGGTCCTCGAGCTGGGCAGCTGCTTCGGCTTCCTCGCGCTGCGGCTGGCGGCATCCGGACGCACGGTCACGGCCTCCGACGTCTCGGCGGGGACGATGCGCCTGCTGTCCGCGATGGCCCCGCGGTTCGGTGTCGACGTCGGGGTGCTCACCTGCGACGCGGCGCACGTGCCCGAGCCGGACCGGTCGGCCGACACCGTCCTCGCGGTGCACCTGCTCGAGCACCTCGAGCCCGACCACGCCGGCCGGGTCGTCGCCGAGGCCCGCCGGCTGGCCGCGCGCCGGGTGGTCGTCGCCGTGCCGCTCGAGGACGTGCCGAGCGAGCAGTTCGGGCACCTCTGGGCGGTCACGCTCGGCACCCTCCGTGGGTGGGGCGAGGAGGCGGTCGGCTGGCGGGCCGAGGTGCACGAGCACCACGGCGGCTGGCTCGTGCTCGACCGCCTCTGACCGACGGGACGGCAGCGGGCGGCCGAGCCCGTTCCCGCCGGGGGGGGCCCCCGCCGCGCGCGGCGCCGGGCCCCGCCGGGGGGGGGGGGGGGGCCCCCCCCCCCGCCCCGCGCCCCCCCCCGGGGGGGGGGCCCCCCCCCGGCGCCGATCGGCTCGATCGCGGTGTCGACCCGCGGGGTCAGGCGGTGACCGTGGCCCGGGCGACGACCATCTTGTGGTCCGAGGCGGTGGAGAACAGCTGGATCCCGCCGCCCCCCGGGAAGACCGTGCGGTTGGTCGAGAAGAACACGTAGTCGAGCTTGCCGACGGCGTGGGTGGCGAGGTTGCCGGTGCGGGTCCCGTCCTCGATCTGGTTCGCCTCGACGAAGTTCCCGTTGCCGTTCTGCGCGTACATCGAGTCCATGGCGGGGGACGTCGGCGCCGTGTTGAAGTCACCCCCGACGACGACGAAGTGCTGGTTCGAGATCCACTCCGCGGTGTAGTTCTTGATCGCCCGCGTCTGCGCACCTCGCACGCCCTCGACGTCGTGCGCCACGAGGTGGGCCGAGCACACGTGCCGCACCGGGGTGGAGCCGTACTTCACGCAGGTCAGGTGCGGGTTGCGCGTCTCGTAGTCGTCGCCGGGAGTCGTGCCGTCCTGCGGCAGCACGAGGTCCTGGTCGACCCCGTTGCCCCCGCCCGTCCAGATGGCGACGGTGCCGACGTCGTTGCCCGGGCCGCACCCGTCCTTCTTGCTGACCGACCAGTTGACGGTCCAGCGTCCGGCCCAGTACCCGTCCATCTCGTTGGCCTGGGTGACGCAGACCTCCTGCATCGTGATGCCCTCGGCGCCGAGCTCGACGGCCTTGGACACCGTCGCCTGGATGGCGTCCCAGCTCTTGGCGACGTTGTGGTCGACGATGATGATCGGGCTGGCGGCGGCCGCCGGCTGGACCGGGACGACGAGCGAGCAGACGGCGGCGACGGCGGCTGCGGCGGATGCTGCGAGCGTGCGGAACTTCATGGAGAACCCCCCCGGGTCGTGTGACGCGACGTCCTCGTGGACGCCGCGGTCACTCACCCTAGGACCTCCGGACTGGCCCCGCCATCGGGACGGAGGACGCTGCCGCGGCGTCGCGCCCGGGGGCCTCAGAGCATCCCGCGCTTGGTGGCCTCGTACACCGCCTCGGCCCGTCCGGACACGTCGAGCTTGCGCAGGATGTTGCCCACGTGGAACTTGGCCGTCGTCTCCGAGATGTAGAGCCGCTTGCCGATCTCCTTGTTGGACAGCCCTCGTGCCAACAGCTGCAGCACCTCGTCCTCGCGCGCCGAGAGGGTCGGCTGGGTCGGCGGCGGGGGTGCCTGCATCCCGCGCACCATCGCCGCCGCGGACCGCGCGTCGAAGGCCGACTCGCCCTGGCTGACGTCGTGGATGGCCCGCACGAGCGCGGCGGTGTCGACGTCCTTGACGACGTAGCCGCGCGCGCCGGCGCGCACCGCCTCGAGGACGAGGTGCTCGTCGAGGAACGTCGTGAGGACGAGGACGGCGACCGACGGGTGCCCGGTGCTGATCGCCTGCGCGAGCTCGAGGCCCTCGGTGTCGGACGACGTCGAGAGCTTGAGGTCGAGGAGGACGACCCGCGGGGTCACCCGTTCGAGGACGGCCAGCGCCTCCCCGCGCGAGGAGGCCTCGGCGACGACGGCGATGTCGGGCTCGCGCTCGAGCACCGAGCGCAGGCCCTGCCGGACGATCGCGTGGTCGTCGACGAGCATGACCCCGATGGGCTCCTCCTCGGTGGCCGCGGGGGAACGGGAGTCGGTGGTGCTCAGCACGGCTGGGCCTCCTCGGGGTCGGACAGGTCGAGACCGGGACGGACGCGGACGACGGGCAGCGGGACGCGCATCGAGACGCGGACGCCCCCGAGGCGCGAGCGGCGGAAGGCCAGCGTGCCGCCGAGGCCCCGCACGCGGCTGTCCATGTTGGCCAGTCCCTGGTGGCGGCCGTCGCGCACGGTGCGACGCTCGAGCTGGAGCATCCGGCGCAGCGCCGCGGGCTCGCCGTCGCCGTCGTCGGACACGGAGACGACGAGGGCCTCGGGCAGCCAGCGGACCCGCACGACGGCCCGCTTCGCCGCGGCGTGCGTGACGACGTTGAAGAGCGCCTCGCCGACGACGCGGGCCACCTCGTGGTGCACGTCGGGCCCGAGGCCGAGCGACCGGCCGGCGACGAGGACCTTGATGTCGAGCAGCGAGCGGTGGTGCTGGACGACCTCGCCGAGCAGGTCCTCGAGCGAGGCGACCGACTCGCTGTGCGGCCGGGTGAGCGCGAAGATCGCCGAGCGCAGCTGCTCGACCGCGGTCTGCGTCAACGACTTCGCCGTCTCGAGCTGACGCCCCACCCCGTCGGCCCCGACCTCGACCGCCTCGCCCCGCGCGACCTCGACGGCCATCCCGGCCGACAGCACGTACTGCGTGACGCTGTCGTGCAGCTCGCGGGCGATGCGGTGCCGCTCGGCGTCGACGAGCTCGCGCTGCTCGGCGACCGCCAGCCGGTGCTCGGCGGCCTCGAGCTCGGCGGTGCGGGTGGCGAGGTCGCGGGCCTGGGCCCGGGCCTCCTCGTGCAGCCGCTGCGCGCGCCGGTGCAGCGAGAGCCCGGCCTGGTACTGCTCGCTCGTGTGCAGCGAGACCGCCGCCTGGTTGGCGAGGATGCGGAGCACGGCGAGGTCCTCGGGCTCGGGGTCCTCGGCGAGGCCGTGCCGCGCGGCGAGCCCGCCGACCCGCCGGCCCTCGAGGTACATCGGCACGCGCACCCACACGTCGGTGCGCGCCGACGGCCCGGCGTACCCGGAGCGGATGGCCGACAGCTCGAGGCGCACGTTCTCGGGGACCTCGGTGGGGTCGCCGATGCTGCGCCGGTCCGGGCCGATGACGACGAAGCGCGGGCGGGCCTTCTCGAGGTGGCTGTCGGCGAGCGCGAGCACCGCCCAGTCGGCGTCGAGGTGGTCGGCGGCGGCCTTGGCGACCTCCTCGAGCAGCCCGCGCGGGCCCTCGACGGTGCGGACGACGGCCCGGCTGATGGTGTCCATGGCGCGCACCGCGCGCTGGGTGCGCTCGGTGGAGCGCAGGTAGGCCGGGTAGTACGAGTTCTTCCCGGACCGCACCCCGGTGAGCCGGGAGAGGTCGGTGGCGCCCTCGGTCACAGCGCCGCCCGGAAGATGCGCTCGATGTCCTCGGCGTCGGTGGGGCGGGGGTTGGTCGTGAGGCACGCGTCCTCGAGTGAGTTCTGCGACAGCACCGCCAGGTGCTCCTCGGTGATGCCGAGGGAGCGCAGCGACCGGGGGACCCCGACCTCGTCGGCGAGGGCCCGCACCTGGTCGGCGAGCGCCTCGGCGACGTCGGCGGCCGGCACGCCGTCGACGGGGATGCCGGCCGAGCGGGCCAGGGCGACGAACCGGTCGGGGGAGGAGGCCGCGTTGTAGCGGATGACGTGCGGCAGGAGGATGCCGTTGATGACGCCGTGCGGGGCGTCGAGCAGCCCGCCGACCTGGTGGCTCATCGCGTGGGTCGCGCCGAGGATCGCGTTCGTGAAGGCCAGCCCGGCGGCCAGCGCCGCCTCGGCCATGCCGGTGCGCGCCTCGTGGTCGTCGGGGGTGGTCATCGTCGTCACGAGGTGCTGGTTGACCAGGCCCACTGCGTTGAGCGCGTGGACGTCGGCGAGGGCGTTGTGCGCGCGGGACACGAAGGCCTCGATGCCGTGGGTCAGGGCGTCGAGGCCGGTGGCGGCGTTGAGCCACTCGGGCATCGTCGTGAGCAGCCGGGGGTCGGTGATCGAGATGTCGGGCACGAGCGCCCGCCCCATGATCGTCACCTTCATGTGCCGCGTCGTGTCGGTGATGATGCAGAACTGGCTGACGTCGGCGCCGGTGCCCGAGGTCGAGGGGATCATCAGCAGGGGCGGGATCTCGCGGTGCACCTGGTCGACGCCGCGGTACTCGAGGATCGAGCCGCCGTTGCCGGCGAGCACGGCCACGCCCTTCGCGGCGTCCATCGACGAGCCGCCGCCGATGCCGACGATGACGTCGCAGTCGTTCGCGCGGTAGAGGTCGTGCGCCGCGGCGACCTCGAGGTCCTTGGGGTTCGGCGAGACGTCGCTGCAGACGACGGGGGAGAGGCCGACGTCGCGCAGGTGCCCGAGCAGCTCGCGGACCCATCCGGCCTCGACGATGCCGGGGTCGGTGACGACGAAGGGCCGGCGCGCCCCGAGCCTCCGGGCCGCGTACCCGGCCTCGGCGAGCGCGCCGATGCCGAAGACGATCTCGGGGGCCTGGAACTTGACGAGCGCCGACGAGTCGACGGGCCACGTGGTCGTGGCCACGGCTCCGTTGCCGTCCAGCGCCGTCATCCGGCCTCCTGCGCCCGTCGGTTCCCGCCACGGTAACCCGCCGGCCGGTCGCCCGCACCCCCCGATCCGGCCGAGGCGCGAGCACGGGCCCACCTACCCGACCGGGCAGGTCACGTGAGCGTGACGGCGATCAGGCGGCCTCGGGCACCGGTTCGGCGTGGGCCCGCTCCTGCCGGAGGGCGGGGAGGTAGAGGAAGGCCCCGAGGATGCTGAATGCGCCGGCGACGAGGATGCCGGTGGCGGTGCTCGTCGCCTCGGCGAGCGGGCCGAGGACGAGCAGGCCGAGGCTGTAGCAGCCGCCGCCGACCATCGAGTTGATCGACAGGACCGTCGTGCGGTTGCCCGCGTCGGCCTGGCGGTGCAGCAGCGTGCTGTGCACCGGTCCGGCCGTGCCGTGGAGGGTGTAGACGACGAAGAAGGCGGTGACGAGCCCGAGCGGGCCGGTCATCAGGGCCATGACGACGACCAACGCGCCCTGCAGCACGCGCGAGGCGATGGCCGTCCACGTGACGCCGACCCGGCGGGCGGCGATGCCGGCCGCCGCCGACCCCGCCGCGAAGAGGCCCCAGGCCGCGGCGGACACCGGACCCATCAGCGCACCGGCCTCGGCCTCGCCGCCGACGAGCTCGGAGAGGCGGACCGGCATGAAGGTCTCGAAGGCGATCATCCCGACGCTCCAGAACACCTCGACGGAGACGAGGGCGAGCAGGACCCGGTTCGAGCCGAGCAGCCGGAAGCCGCCGAGGACGACCCTCGGGGCCTCGCGCGCGCTGTCGAGCGCCCGCTGCAGGCCGCGGCGGTCGACGTGGGTGACCGGCTCCCGGAGGAGGGCCGCCGTGGCGACGAGGTTGAGGACGACGAAGGCGATCGAGAGCCAGTACGCGTTCTCCAGCGCGGTCAGCGACTGCACGGGGTGCCACGCGATGACGCCGCCGGAGACGACCGCGCCCGAGGCGATGCCCACCCCGAGCGCGGTGCCGGCCCGCGACAGGCCGTCCTCGACCCGTACACCGGGGTCGTCGGCCTGGGCGGTGTCGACGTACCAGGCCTCGAGCGGACCGGAGTCCAGCGCCCGGAAGACGCCCTGGAGCAGGAGGGCGACGCAGAAGGCGGCGAAGGTCTGGGCGAGGACGAAGACGAGCGAGGAGACGAGGGCGACGACGCCCGAGGCGATGAGCAGGGGGCGCCGGCCGAGCGCGTCGGCGAAGCCGCCCGTGGGCAGCTCGAGGGCGAGGACGACGAAGCCCTGCATCGAGAAGATGACGCCGATCTGGGCCAGCGACATGCCGCGCTCGAGGGCCAGCAGCGTCGTGACGCCGATGACCAGCCCGACGGGGAACCACCGGGTGAAGGTGAGGGTGAGCAGCACCCGCCGGGCGGCGCCGGCGGTCATCGGGGCGCTCACCGCGGCCCACCGCCCCGGGGCGCGCGATCGAGGTCGACCGGGTACATCACGGAGTAGTGCGCGACGCGGCGCGCGCCCGGGTTGCCCTGGCCGACCCGGCGGTAGCGCGCGACGACGGCGTCGAGCTCCGCGCGCATCGCCGCCGCCTGCTCGGGGGTGGCGAGCACCCACGAGTCGTCCATCCCCATCGCGTCGCGCCACGGGGCGGGCCACGCGTGCTCGACGTCGAGCCAGCGCTCGTAGCGCTCGCCGAGGTGGCGCGAGTAGTCGCGCTGCAGCCAGCCGAGCGCGGTCTCGGCGTCGTCGTCGCCGACGAAGTCGCTCGGCTCCCACTGGTGGCTCTCGGTGGCGGCTCGCCAGAGCCGGCGCTTGCCCTCGCCCTCGCCGGTGTCGGCGACGAGGCCGACCGCCTCGAGCCGGCGCAGGTGGTACGAGGTCGCGCCGGAGTTGGTCTGCAGCCGGGCCGCGAGGGCGGTGGCGGTCGACGGGCCGTCGACCCGCAGCGAGGAGAGCAGCCGGCTGCGCAGCGGGTGGGCGAGGGTCTTCAGGCCCTGCGCGTCGAGCCGGAGGCCGGTGAGGGTGCCGTCGTCGGGAGAGCCCGGGACCGGGGTCGAGTCCGTCATGATGTGCACAATACCTTTGCACACTTCATTTGCACAAGATCTGTGCACGACCGCTGTGAGGAGCATCGCCGCAGGTCAGCGCCCTGCGCGGGAGGTCGGGCGGCGATTTGGGCGCCCCGGACGGTCCCCGTAGACTGGACGACTGTCGTGCCGTGTGCCCTCGCGAGGGCTCCACTCCCTCCCGGGAGCACTCGGCATCACGCCCCCGTCCACGAACCATGAGGAAGCCCCCATGCGTACCTACACCCCGAAGGCGGCCGAGGTGACCCGTGCCTGGCACGTCATCGACGCCACCGACGTCGTCCTCGGCCGGCTCGCCAGCCAGACCGCGGTCCTCCTGCGCGGCAAGCACAAGCCGACCTTCGCCCCGCACGTCGACACCGGTGACTTCGTCATCATCGTCAACGCCGACAAGGTCGCCCTGACCGGCTCCAAGGCCGAGCAGAAGAAGGCCTACCGCCACTCGGGCTTCCCGGGCGGTCTGCGCTCGACGTCCTACACCGAGCTGCTCGCCAAGAGCCCGGAGAAGGCGATCGAGAAGGCCGTGCGCGGCATGCTCCCCAAGACCACCCTCGGCCGCCAGCAGCTGACCAAGCTCAAGGTCTACCGCGGCGCCGAGCACCCCCACGCTGCCCAGCAGCCCCAGCCCTTCGAGATCACCCAGGTGGCCCAGTGATGTCCGAGAACGCCCAGATCGACGAGACCGCCGGGACGGACGCGAACGACGTCGCCGTCACCGAGTACACCTCCGAGTCCGACGCCGCCGTCGCCGGCGGCGAGGTCCGCCGCCCGAGCGCCTCGGCGCCCGGTGGCGCCACCGGCCGCCGGAAGCAGGCCGTCGCCCGCGTCCGCATCGTGCCGGGCAGCGGCGAGTGGAAGGTCAACGGCCGCACCCTCGAGGAGTACTTCCCGAACAAGGTGCACCAGCAGATCGTCGCCGAGCCGCTCAAGGTCCTCGAGCTCGACGGCGCCTACGACGTGCTCGTCCGCGTGCACGGCGGTGGCCCCTCGGGCCAGGCCGGCGCGGTCCGCCTCGGCGTCGCCCGCTCGCTCAACGGGGTCGACCCCGAGCTCAACCGGCCCGCGCTCAAGAAGGCCGGGCTGCTCACCCGCGACGCCCGCGTCCCCGAGCGCAAGAAGGCCGGTCTCAAGAAGGCCCGCAAGGCCCCGCAGTACAGCAAGCGCTGATCTCGCGACGCCGCGACCGCGGCGACCCGCACCCCGGAGGCGGCACCGCATCGGTGCCGCCTCCGGCGTGTGCGGAGTAGGTTCGTCCCCGATCGACGCGAAAGGCTGACCATGTCCCGACTCTTCGGTACCGACGGCGTGCGGGGGCTCGCCAACGGCCCCGTCATCACCGCCGAGCTGGCGCTCGACCTGAGCATCGCCGCGGCCCACGTCCTCGGCGAGCCGGACCGCCGGCACGGCCGCCGGCCCCGCGCCGTCGTCGGGCGCGACCCGCGGGCCAGCGGCGAGTTCCTCTCCGCGGCCGTCTGCGCCGGGCTGGCCTCGGCGGGGGTCGACGTGCACAACGTCGGGGTCCTCCCGACGCCGGCCGTCGCGTACCTGACCTCCGACATGGGCGCCACCTTCGGCGTCATGCTCTCCGCGTCGCACAACGCGATGCCCGACAACGGCATCAAGTTCTTCGCCGAGGGCGGCCACAAGCTCCCCGACTCGGTCGAGGACGAGATCGCCGAGCGGATGGGCCAGGAGTGGGAGCGCCCGGTCGGCGCCGAGGTCGGGCGCATCCACGAGAACCGCGCCGGCCAGGCGCGCTACGTCGCCCACCTGCTGCGCACGCTGCCGAACCGGCTCGACGGGCTGACCGTCGTCATCGACGGCGCGCACGGCGCGGCGAGCGCAGTCTCGCCCGAGGTCTTCCGGCTCGCCGGGGCCGACGTCGTCGAGATCGGCACCGACCCCGACGGCCTGAACATCAACGACGGCTACGGCTCGACCCACCTCGACCGGCTGCGCGCCGCCGTCCTCGAGCGGGGCGCCGACCTCGGCATCGCCCACGACGGCGACGCCGACCGCTGCCTCGCGGTCGACCACACCGGCACCGAGGTCGACGGGGACCAGATCATGGGCATCCTCGCCGTCGCCCTCAAGGACCGCGGCGAGCTCGCGCACGACACCCTCGTCGCCACCGTCATGAGCAACCTCGGGCTGCTCCAGGCGATGGAGCGCCACGGCATCGCGGTCGTGCAGACGGGCGTCGGCGACCGCTACGTCCTCGAGGAGATGCGCCGCTCCGGGCACTCGCTCGGCGGCGAGCAGTCCGGCCACGTCATCATGCTCGACCACGGCACCACCGGCGACGGCGTGCTCACCGGCCTGATGCTCGCGGCGCAGGTCGCCGAGACCGGCCGCCCGCTCGCCGACCTCGCCACCGTGATGACCCGCCTGCCGCAGGTGCTCGTCAACGTCAAGGGCGTCGACACCAGCCGGGTCGAGGGCGACGCCGGGGTCCAGGAGGCGGTCCGGGAGGCGTCCAGCGTGCTCGACGGCTCCGGGCGCGTCCTGCTGCGGAAGTCGGGCACCGAGCCCGTCGTGCGCGTCATGGTCGAGGCCGGCACGCACGACGAGGCCGAGGACACCGCCACGCGCCTGGCCGCCGTCGTCAAGGAGCGCCTCGCCCTCTGAGCGCGGTCGGACCCCGGGGCTCATCCCTCGCCGGGCTCGCGCGTGTAGCGCTCGCGGGTGACCGGGTCGAGCGCCTCGACGCCCTCGGGGAGGTTCGACAGGTCCTCGGCGATGACGATCTCCGGGAGGCCGGAGCCCGGCATCCGCGCGCCGGTCGCGTCGACGTGCGGTCCGGCCAGGACGAGGTCGCGGGAGGTGCGCATCGAGAGCGTGCGACCCATGAAGAAGTCCTCGTCGACGCCCCACCAGATGAACATCAGGACGACGCCGAGGCCGAGGGCGAGCACCCCGGTGACGCCGACGGCGCCGTAGCCGAAGATCGTGATCGGGTCGCCGGCGTCGTCGGTGAGCCACTCCGGGTCGAGGAACTGCTTGAGGCCGTAGACGAAGGTCGCGAGCATGATGACGCCGCCGAGGAGCGGGATGACGCCCTGCATGAAGAGGTCGCGGGGGTTGTGCCACAGCGTCTTCCGGTAGTACCAGACACAGACGAACCCGGTGAGTCCGTAGTAGAACGCGATCATCAGGCCGATCGAGCCGATGAGGGCCGAGAGCATGTTCGAGCCGAGCCACGTGAAGGCCAGGTAGAACACCGCCGACACCACGCCCATCCCGATGGTCGCGACCGTGGGGGTGAGGTTCGTCGGGTGGACCCGCGCGAAGGAGCGCGGCAGGGCGCGGAAGACGCCCATCGACAGCGCGGTGCGGGCGGTCGGGAGGATCGTCGTCTGGGTCGAGGCCGACGCCGAGGTGAGGATGGACGCGGCGAGCAGGGCCATGAACACCTTGCCGATGGCGCTGTCCCCGAACAGCTCCGGGCCGATCGCGTGGAAGACGTCGGCGGCGTTCTCGGGGTTGCCGAGCCCGACGCCCTCGGTCCCGGTGCCCGCGAACGCCACGGTCGCGACGGCGACCACGGCGTAGGTGAGCAGGAGCAGGACGGTGGAGATGACGGCGGCCCGGCCGGGCGTGCGACCCGGGTCGTCAGTCTCCTCGTTGCACGCGACGGCGGTGTCCCAACCCCAGTAGATGAAGAACGCGGTGAGCAGGGCCGGGGCGACGACGTCGCCGAAGGACAGCCCGCCCGGCCACAGCCAGGACAGCGACGGGGTGAGCGAGTAGGACTCGGCGTTGCCCGTCCACACCTTGGCGAGGGCGACGACCGCGAAGGCGACGAGGATGACCACCTCGATGCCGAGGAGGGCGTACTGGAGCCGCGCGCTGACCTCGATGCCCTTGTAGCAGATCCACGTCATGACGGCGATCCACACCAAGCCCGCGACCGTCGACCACAGCGTGCTGTCGGCGAGGTCGGTGAGCCCGACCAACGTGTAGGAGTACGACCCCGCGACCTGGGCGAGGTTGGCCATGACGATGACGTCGGCCGCGATGATGCCCCACCCGCCGAGCCAGCCGACCATCGGGCCGAAGGCGCGCGAGGCCCAGGTGAAGGTGGTGCCGCAGTCCGGCTCGGCCTTGTTGAGCTCCTGGTACGAGACCGCGATGAAGTACATCGGGACGAAGGCGAGGACGAGGATCGCCGGGGCCTTGACGCCGGCGAGCAGCGCCCCTCCGGAGGCCACGACGAGGCCCAGGCTGGCCGCCAGCGAGTACGCCGGGGCCGTGGAGGCCATCCCGACGACGACGCTGGACAGCAGGCCGAGGGCTCCGCCCTTGAGGCCCTTCTCCGACGCCTCGGGGTAGCCGATCGGGGCGTCGTCGGTCGGTGCGGTCATCTGCTCCTCCTGCTCCAGCGCCGATGGTCCGGCGAGCGAACAGTAGGGCCCCCGGAGCCCGTGCCGGAAGGGGTGTTCCGCCACCGGGTCCGGCGCTTCCGAGGGTGTCGTCGGGAATGGTCGCCGCGTCGGGTCGGTTGGCCATGGGGACCACCGCCCCGAGAGCAGAGGAGCCCCTTCGTGCCCCACGAGTCCGTGACCAAGACCCTGTACACCATCGCCGCGACCGCCACCGGTGGCCGTGCGGGACGCACCCGCAGCGAGGACGGGGTCGTCGACCTCCCGCTCGGGAAGCCGAACCCCTCGAGCCCGGTCGCCAACCCGGAGACGCTCTTCGCGGCCGGCTACGCGGCCTGCTACAACGGCGCCCTCACCCTCATCGCGCAGCGGGAGGGCGTCGACGCCTCGGGCGCCGAGACGACGGCCGACGTCACCTTCGGCGAGACCGAGAGCGGCTTCGGCCTCGCGGTCGCGCTGACGAGCACCATCCCCGGCGTCGACGCCGACACCGCGCAGGCGCTCGCCGACAAGGCGCACGAGTTCTGCCCCTACAGCAAGGCGACCCGCGGCAACATCGACGTCACGGTCGTGGGCAAGCCGGCCTGACGCCGCGCCGCCCCCTCACCGGCCTCCTCCCGCTCACGGGAGGAGGCCGGTGACGTGTCGGGCGATCTCCAGCGCCGCGGTGGCGGCGGGGGAGGGTGCGTTGAGGACGTGGACGCAGCGTCCGGACCGCTCGACGAGGAAGTCGTCGACGAGCGAGCCGTCGTGGCGCACGGCCTGCGCCCGGACGCCCGCCGGTGCCGGCACGAGGTCCTCGTCGCGCAGGGCCGGGACGAGCCGGCGCAGGCCGTCGGCGAAGCGTCGCGTGGAGAGCGAGCGGCGCACCTCGTCGACCCCGGTGCGCAGCTGCCGCCGCGCCAGCCGCCAGAGGCGCGGGTCGGCGGCCATCCGGGCGAGCTCGACGGGGTCGACGTCGCGCCACCGGTACCCCTCGCGGGCCAGGGCGAGCACCGCGTTGGGCCCGGCGTGCACGTGCCCGTCGACACCGCGCGTCAGGTGCACGCCGAGGAACGGCAGGGCGGGGTCGGGGACGGGGTACACGAGGCCGTGAACGAGGGGGGCGGCCGCCGGGGTGAGCTCGGCGTACTCGCCGCGGAACGGCACGATGCGCACCGACGGCCGGTGGCCGAGCCGGCGGGCGACGACGTCGGTGTGCAGCCCGGCGCAGTTGATCACGACGTCCGCGGCGACCGGGCCGCCGGTCGTCTCGACGGTCACGGCGTCCGGGTGCTCGCGTGCGCCGGTGACGGCCGTCCCGAGCCGCAGGTCCGCCCCGCCGGCCGCGAGCCGCCGGACGAGGGCGGCGCACACGGCGGGGTAGTCGACGACCGCGGTCTCGGGGACGTGGAGGGCGGCCAGCGCGGCGACGTGCGGCTCGTGCTCGCGCGCCTCGGCGGCGTCGAGCCGGCGGACGGCCAGCCCGTTGGCGAGCCCGCGCTCGTGGAGGGCCGCGAGGCCGGGCAGCTCGGCGGGGGAGGTCGCGACGACGAGCTTGCCGGTGCGTGCGTGGGGGACGCCCTCGACCTCGGCGAACCGGAGCAGCTCCTCGGCGCCGACGCGGCACCACCGTGCCTTGGCGCTGCCGGGCGGGTAGTACAGGCCCGAGTGGACGACCCCGCTGTTGCGGCCGGTCTGGTGCGCGGCCCAGCGGATCTCCTTCTCCAGCACCGTGACCCGGGCCGCCGGGTCGTCACGCAGGATGCGCTCGGCGACCGCCAGACCGACGATGCCGCCGCCGACGACGACGACCCGCCGGCTCACCGGCCCCGGTGCGCGGCGATGATCCGGGCGTACTCGCGACCCGAGTCCTTGACCGTCCGGACCTGGGTGTCGTAGTCGACGCGGACGATGCCGAACCGCTGGTCGTAGCCGTAGGCCCACTCGAAGTTGTCGAGGAGCGACCACGCGAAGTAGCCCCGGACGTCGGTGCCGGCGGCGACCGAGTCGGCGAGCGCCGCGAGGTGCCCCTGCAGGTAGGCGACCCGCTCCGGGTCGTGCACCTGCCCGTCGTCGGAGACGGTGTCGTCCCACGCGGACCCGTTCTCGGTGACGTAGACCGGCAGGCCGCACTCGCGCGCCGAGCGCTCGACGATCTGCCGGTGCGACTCCGGCGACTGCTCCCAGCCCATCGAGGTGAGCGGCGGGTGGGGGTCGACCTCGTCGACGCGCTCGCAGCCGGGGAGGAGGTGCGTCGTCCCGTGCGGCTCGGCACCCTCGGGGGTCGCCCGCACCCGGGCCGGGAAGTAGTTGTTGACCCCGAGGTTGTCGAGCGGGGCCGAGATGGTCTCGAGGTCGCCGTCGTGGACGAACGAGCCGTCGGTGAGGTGCGCGACGTCGTCGAGCATCCCCTCGGGGTAGGCACCGTGGAAGAGCGGCCCGAAGAACACCCCGTTGAGCACGTTGTCGGCACGGCGCACGGCGTCGAGGTCGGCCTCGGTGGGGTCCTCGGGCCCGTGGACCTGGCTGGGGTTGAGGGTGATCGAGACCTCGGCGTCGGCGCAGTGCTCGCGGATGACGGGGACGGCCGTGCCGTGGGCGAGCATCAGGTGGTGGGCGGTGAGCAGGCCCTCCATCGGGTCGCGGTGGCCCGGGGCGTGCGCGCCGATGGCGTGGCTGAGCATCGAGGAGCACCACGGCTCGTTGAGGGTCGTCCAGTGCCGGACCCGGTCGCCGAGGGCGCCGACGACGTGTGCGGTGTAGTCGGCGAACCACCCGGCGGCGTCGCGCGAGCGCCAGCCGCCGCGGTCCTCGAGGGCCTGCGGGAGGTCCCAGTGGTACAGCGTGACGACCGGCCGGATGCCCGCGCCGAGCAGCTGGTCGACGAGGCGGTCGTAGAAGGCCAGCCCGAGCGGGTTCGCGGCGCCGGTGCCGTCGGGCTGGATGCGCGGCCACGCGACGGAGAACCGGTAGGCGTCCAGGCCGAGCTCGCGCATCAGCGCGACGTCCTCGGGCACGCGGTGGTAGTGGTCGCAGGCGACCTCGCCGGTGTCGCCGTTCGCGACCTTCCCCGGGGTCGCCGAGAACGTGTCCCAGATCGACTGGCCGCGGCCGTCCTCCTTGGTCGCGCCCTCGATCTGGTAGCTTGCCGTCGCCGCGCCCCACAGGAAGCCGGCCGGGAAGGAGGGGGTGTCCGTCATGCCTCGCCAACCTACCGGCCGGGGAGCACCTCGTCACCGACACGGACCTCGCCGACGACCTCGGGCACGAGCTGCACCGCGAACCACGTGGCCCCGTCCCAGCGGCGGTGGTGGGCGAGGGTGCGGATCGGCTCGTGACCGCTCGCGAGGGTCGTGGGGTCGATGGTCGTCATCACGCAGCGGTCGACGGGCTTGACGACGCGGAAGGTGACCGCGCCCACGGTGACGCGGGCCCAGGCGTCCTCCTCGAAGGGTTCGAGGTCGCCGTCGACGAGGAGGTTGGGGCGGAACCGGGTGGCGGTGACGTCGACCGGCTCCTCGCCGCGCTCGAGGGCGGTCTCGGTGACCCAGTCGCGCAGCCGGCGCAGGGAGGCCGCCGAGGCGAGGGTGACGGGGTAGCCGTCGGCGAAGGCGGTGGCCTCCCCGGGGTTCGCGTGGGCCGGGTTGAGCGGACGCGGGTCGGCGACGTGCACGAGGCGGACGTCGTCGCGGCCGAGGGCGCCGCGCAGCCAGCTCGTCGCGGCTGCGCCGGCGTCGCGGCCGGTGAGCGGACGTCCGTGCACCGTCACCGGCTCGGGGTCCGCGTGCGGCACCTCGAGGTCGAGGGTCGGGTGACCGGGAGCGTTGATCCGCAACGCTCCCGGGAGGTCGGGGTCGGTGTCCGGGGTGTCCGCGGTGAGGGCGAACAGCCCGTGGTGCTCGCGCGCGGTGAGGCACTCTCCGGTGGCGTCGACGACCATCCAGCGGCGGTCGCCGCGCAGGCCCCAGCCCTCCACGGTGGCGCGCTGCACGGGGCGGACCCCCGTGCTCTTGACCGGGTGGAGCGCGATCGCCTCGAGGGTGGCCCTCACGCCAGCCGGTTGATCCGGCCGGAGTCGACGTCGTACATGAACCCGCCGACGAGGGCGCGCTTCCCGATGAGCGGGTGCGAGCGCAGGACGTGGACGTCGTGCTCGAGCGCGGCCTGCTGGTCGGCGACGACGTTGAAGTCGTGCCACGAGGCGTCGACGCCGGCCGACTCGCCGACCCGCTGCTGGAGCTCCTCCTCGGTGCTCGAGGCGACGGCGCAGCGGGTGTGCGGGATGACGAGGATGCGGTCGACGTTCAGCAGGTGCACGGCGAGGACCAGCGCCTCGAGGGCCTGCGGCGTGACCCGGCCCCCGGGGTTGCGGAAGATCTTCGCGTCGCCGGGGTGCAGGCCGAGCATCGCGAGCGGGGCGATGCGCGAGTCCATGCACGTGACGATGGCGACGCCGGCCCTCGCGACGCCGTCGAAGCCGGCGAGGTCGAAGGAGGCCGCGAACTCGTCGTTGGCGGCGAGCAGGTCGTCGAAGTCGGCGGGGGCGCCGGCCGTGCTGGGCGTGCTGGGGGTCTCGGTCACAGGAGTCCGGTCCTCTTCTCGATGGTGAACGCGACGGGCTTGGTCACGGCGGCGAAGAAGTCCTCGCCCTTGTCGTCGACGACGATGAACGCGGGGAAGTCCTCGACCTCGATCTTCCAGACCGCCTCCATCCCGAGCTCGGGGTACTCGAGCACCTCGACGCTCTTGATGCAGTCCTGGGCGAGGCGGGCGGCCGGGCCGCCGATGGACCCGAGGTAGAAGCCGCCGTGGGCCCTGCAGGCGTCGGTGACCTGCTGGCTGCGGTTGCCCTTGGCGAGCATGACCATCGAGCCGCCCGCGGCCTGGAACTGCTCGACGTAGGAGTCCATCCGGCCGGCCGTCGTCGGGCCGAAGCTGCCGGACGGCATCCCCTCGGGGGTCTTGGCCGGGCCGGCGTAGTAGACGGGGTGGTCCTTGAGGTACTGGGGCATCTCCTCGCCGGCGTCGAGCCGCTCCTTGATCTTCGCGTGCGCGATGTCGCGCGCGACGACGAGCGGGCCGGTGAGGCTGAGCCGGGTCTTGACGGGGTACTGCGTCAGCTCGGCGAGGATCTGGTCCATCGGCCGGTTGAGGTCGACGTCGACGACCGCGCCGGCGCCCGTGCCGGACACGCCGTGGGCGTCGTCGAGGCCGTCGTGGGTCTGCTCGGGCAGGAAGCGCGCGGGGTCGGTCTCGAGCTGCTCGATGAACACGCCCTCGGGCGTGACCTTTCCGAGCACCTGCCGGTCGGCCGAGCACGAGACCGCGATGGCGACCGGCAGGCTCGCGCCGTGGCGGGGGAGCCGGACGACCCGGACGTCGTGGCAGAAGTACTTGCCGCCGAACTGCGCCCCGATGCCGAACCGGCGGGTGAGCTCGAGGACGCGCTCCTCGAGCTCGGTGTCGCGGAAGCCGTGGCCGGTGGCGGGGTCGCCCTGCTTCGGCAGGTGGTCGAGGTACTTCGCGCTCGCGTACTTCGCTGTCTTGAGGGCGAACTCGGCGCTCGTGCCGCCGATGACGATGGCGAGGTGGTACGGCGGGCAGGCCGCCGTGCCGAGGCCGCGCAGCTTCTCGTCGAGGAAGCGCATCATCGCGTCCGGGTTGAGGATCGCCTTGGTCTCCTGGAAGAGGAACGACTTGTTGGCGCTGCCGCCACCCTTGGCCATGAAGAGGAACTTGTAGGTGGTCTCGTGCCCGGGGGCGGTGTCGGCGTACAGCTCGACCTGTGCAGGGAGGTTCGAGCCGGTGTTGCGCTCCTCCCACGTGGTGACCGGGGCCATCTGGCTGTAGCGGAGGTTGAGCCGCGTGTAGGCGTCGTAGACACCGCGACTCAGTGCCTCCTCGTCGGTGCCCTCGGTGAGCACGTGCTGGCCGCGCTTGCCCATGACGATGGCCGTGCCGGTGTCCTGGCACATCGGGAGGATGCCGCCGGCGGCGATGTTGGCGTTCTTCAGGAGGTCGAGCGCGACGAACTGGTCGTTGTTGCTCGCCTCGGGGTCGGCGAGGATGTTCGCCAGCTGCTGGAGGTGGGCGGGACGCAGGTAGTGCGCGATGTCGTGCATCGCGGTCTCGCTGAGCAGGCGCAGGGCCTCGGGGGAGACCTGGAGGAAGCGCCGGCCGCCCGGGCCCTCGACGACCTCGACACCCTCGGTGGTGAGCAGCCGGTAGGGGGTCTCGTCGGCGCCGACGGGCAGGAGGTCCTCGTAGGCGAACTCGGTCATCGGATCTCCTCTCGCGTGGGCGCGTACGCGCCGGCGTGGCGGACGGTGACGCCGCTCGTGGCCAGGGCACGGTCGACGGCGGGCTGGACGTCGGCGAGGGTCGCGGCGGCCAGGCGGGTGCGGGCGTCGGTGCTGCCGAGCAGGCCGTCGTCGAGGAGGCCGGACACGAGGCCGGCCATGAACGAGTCGCCGGCGCCCACCGTGTCGACGACGTCCTTGATGCGGGCGGCGGCGCGGCCCTCCTCGCCGGACGCGGCCCGCCAGACGACGCCGGCGCCGCCGAGGGTGACGACGGTGAGCGAGGCCCCGAGCGCGGCCCAGCGGGCCATCACCGCGGAGGCGCTCTCGCCGGGGTAGAGCCACTCGATGTCGTCCTCGGAGCACTTGACGACGTCGGCGAGCGCGACGAGCTCCTCGACGCGGGGGCGCACGCCCTCGACGTCGCCCATGATCGTCGGGCGCATGTTGGGGTCGTACGAGACGGTGCCGTGCTCGCGGGCGCGCAGGACGGCGGCGGTGACCTCGGCCTCGCCGGGCTCGAGGGTGGTGGCGATCGAGCCGGTGTGCAGGTGGGCGGTGCCGTCGGGCAGCTGCACCGGCGGGAGGTTCCAGTGCAGGTCGAAGACGTAGGAGGCGGCGCCGGAGTCGTCGATGGTCGCGAGGGCGGTGGAGGTGGGGTGCTCGGCGCTGCGGCTGCCCGGCAGGAGGTGCACGCCGCCGGACTCGACGTGCTCGGCGCAGCGGTGGCCGCGGGTGTCCTCCCCGACGAGGCAGGCGAAGTGGGTGTCGTGGCCGAGGCGGGCCAGCCCGAGGGCGACGTTGGCCGGCGAGCCGCCGACGTGCTCCGCGGTGCTCCCGTCGGGGTAGCTGACGATGTCGACGAGCAGCTCGCCGACGACGACGACCGGCGGCGCGGTGGCGCTCACGGCATCCCAACCTCTCTGCAGGCGATGCGCCGCGTGGCGCGGCCGGGTGGTCGCGGGCGGCGGTCAAACCCTATCGCCGCGACGGATTGGGAGTCTGCGGGGTCCGTCGGCGACGATGGTGGGGTGACCACGCCCAGCACGCCCGGTGCGCCGCCGCCCGACGCGCCGGCGGCCGACGCGCCCCCGCCGCGGAGCCGCTACTCGATGGGGTCGACGAAGAACCTCGTCTACTCGCTCCTCGCGGTGCTCGGCATGGTGCTGCTGCTCGTCCTCCTCGTGCCGCGCGTCGACAGCGTCGGCGGGCCGCCGGTCGACGTGCACGCCAAGGCCCTCGAGGTGAAGCAGCAGTCCGGCTGGCCGATCGTCGAGCCCGTGGACCTGCCGTCCGGGTGGAGCCCCACCTCGGTCCGCTACGTCGGCGTCACGGACGGCTTCATGACGTGGCACGTGGGCTACCGCACGCCCTCCGACACCTTCGTCGCCGTCGAGCAGACGCAGGACCCGAGCCGCGCCTGGATCGCCGCGCAGACCAACCGGGCCCCGCGCGAGGGGACGATGGAGGTCGCCGGGCGCACGTGGGAGAAGTACGTGCGGGACAACAAGGTCCAGAACAGCCTGCTCTCGGTGCCGGAGCCGGGGTCCGGCGAGCTCGCGACGCTCGTCACCGGCACGGCGAGCTTCGAGGACATGGCGACGTACATCGAGTCGCTCCAGCCGGTTCGGTGACGCGGGGCGTCGCTTTCCTCGACGCCGAGCGCGTCACGACCCTGCGCGCCCTGCCGCTCACGTACGACTCGCCCGGCGGCTTCGCGGGGACCTCGCGGCCCGGGTTCGACGTGCTCTCCAGGTCCCTCGTGATGGGTGATGCCGCGCTCGACGCCTGCGCCGAGGTGCTCCTGCGTTGGGGCGTCCAGACGGGTGCCGGCCTCGGGGTGCGGGCCTGCGCGCCGCGGGTCGAGCCCGGCGTCGTCGCCGAACTCCTGATCGGGGTGGGACCGGTCGGGTGGCGCGCCCCGCTGCGCGTGGTCGAGGTGTTCGACGAGCCGGGGCGACGCGGGTTCGCCTACGGCACCCTGCCCGGCCATCCCGAGGACGGTGAGGAGAGCTTCGTGCTCACCGAGGAGCCGGACGGGCGGGTGCGCTTCACCGTGACGGCGGCCTCCCGGGCGGCCCGGCTCGGTGGGCCGGTGACCCGTGGGGTGCAGGCGTGGATGGCCGGCCGCTACCTGCGCGCCTGCCGCCAGGCCGCCCGCTGACCGCCGGCGGACGAGGAGCCGGGGGAGCCGCTGGGTCCGAGCCCTCGGCGGCCGAACCGGGCCAAGCAGTGCCAGAGCCACTTGACCGCCTGCGGGTCGGCCGTCTGCCAGACCTCACCGAGCCGCGCCGGGGTGATCTCACCGCCGAGGCTGCGCGCGAGCTCCACCGGCACCGGACCCCGGTACGTCGGGTCGATGGACTCGGCGGTCACCCGGTAGCCGGGGTGCTCCTCGATGCGGCAGCCGAGCCGGTCGAGCGCCTCCGCGTGGGCCTCACGGTCGCTGGGGTCGACGACCACGGCCTCCACGTCCCGGGCGATGACGAGCCCACCGTGGACGTGGGCCTCGACGTAGTCGTTCAGGGGGTCGTCGAGCGGGAGGCCCGCTGCCTCCTCGGGCAGCAGCGTGGGGTCGTGCACCCCGGCGTCCGCGAGTCGGCAGAGCTCGTCGAGCCGCTCCGGCCCGCCGACGGCCGTCGGGTGGAAGACGCTGTCGGGCCAGCAGAAGGTGGCCCGGTCCAGCACCTCGGGCCGCAGCCGCAGGTGGGCCGACCCGAACCGCGGTGACCCGCCGTAGGAGTCGTCACGGCGGTTGAACGCGCCGTACACGGGGCGGGTGGTCGGGTCGGCGTCGTCGTACCGGCCGTCGAAGAGGCGGCTCTCCCAGCGCCACCGGGCGCCTCCGGGGACGGCGGTCAGGCCGCCGTTCGACGTCCGGGTCTCCCACTGGCTGCGGTACCGGTCCGAGGCCGCGATGGCGTCGATGACCGTGCCGTCGTCGTGTGGTCGTCCCGGATGGAAGTGCACGACGATCCCCGCGACCATGCCCGGACTGTAGCCGGGCCGGGTCAGGGCAGGAGGCGGTGCTGGGGTTCGGTGGTGCGGGTGGCGCCGTTCGGTCCGTGCCAGGTGATGGTGCCGTCGGAATCGAGGGCGGGTCGCCAGCGGGCGTGTTGCTTGAAGCGGTGGTGGCGCCGGCAGAGCGCTTCCAGGCCGGTGGGGGTGGTCTGTCCGTCGGGCCAGGCTCTGGCGTGGTCGAGGTCGCAGCGTTCGGCGGGGCGGGTGCAGCCCCACATGCGGCAGGTGCCGTCCCTGGTCTTCACGAACTCCTGCATGGCTTTCGGGGGGCGGTAGGCGCTGGTGGTGAGGCTGGCGAGGGTGCCGGTGTCGGCCTCGAGCACCGCCCGGGAGACCTCGAACGGCAGCAGCTTCAGGAGGTTGGCCAGGGTCGCGGGCTCGACCCAGCCGAGGTTGGGGACGTGGGTGCCGGAGACGGCGAACCCGGGCGTGACCTCGGCCATGGTGTCGGCGCAGTCGCCGACGAGCTCGGGAGGTTCCTCGATCCAGGAGAGCTCCTCGCGGGAGGCCGGGTCGAGGTCGCCGTAGCGGACCTCCTGACCCGTGACGTGGTCGATCAGGGTGTCGTCGTCGTCCCAGTCGACCCGGAACCGCTCACCGGCAACCGGTTCGGGTGCGGGCCGGTCGGTGACGACCGGGACTCCAAGGGTGACTTGCGCCGTCACGGTCACGTTCCGCAGCACCAGGTCGGTCAGCGCGTCCGCCCTCGACTCCGGGAGCGAGAGCGTGTCGTCGAGGCCTCGGTACTCGCCCGCGAGCTGCTCGACCGCGGACCACATCGCGGCACTGGTGGCGGTCGGGAGGGTGGCGAACCAGTCCGTCAGCCCGTCCTCGCCCGCCCTCGTCTCCACACAGCGGCCACGCTTCCGCAATGCCACGTGCGCGGCGACCTGGTCCGCAGCGACCCGCGACGCGACCCTGCGCGCCTCGCCAGTGATGCGGGCGGGGTTCATCGCGGGAAGCCTGCCCGCGAGCTCGGCATCGACCCGGACACACGCGTCGACGTCGAGGCCGGCGCACGCATCGACGACCTTGTGCGCGGTCACGGCTGCCACGTCACCGGCGAGGAGCAGGTCGCGGGTCAGGGGAAACCGCTCACCCAGGGCGGCACCGAGCGCGGCCTTCCGACCCGCGACCCCCTCGGTCAGCCCGCAGGCCAGCGCCATCTCCGTCGCAGCCATCGCGTCGACGAACCCGACCGGGTGCACCCGCTCCCACGGACCCGGTTCCCGCAGCGTCGTCTCCACCCGAGCCCCCCAGGCGCCCGCCACGGCGACCAGCGCATCGGCCGCGTTCGCGAGCCCCTGCGCCTCCCCGGCGAGCCCGAACGCCTCCTCCGCCGACAGTCCCCGACCCCCGTCGGCGAGCTCACGACCCAGCGCAGCGCACTCCTCGCGCAGTGCCGCGATGCGGCGGCTGGTCGTCCCCCTGTCCATGCCTGATTCTACCTCGAAGCGCCGGCCGGCGGAAGGTGTCATCCACAGAGAAAGCGCTGCAGCACAACATTTTTGGTCCGAGAGAGCCCGCACCCCGACCGCCCGTCGAGAGCCAGCGGCCGAGGCCGGACAGCGCGCTCCGATGAGTTCCGGTGCCGAGCCGGGTCCATGCTGGGGACAACCACCCGAACCACCGCAGGAGCTCCCCATGGCACGCACGGTCACCGCCCACCTCTTCAGCTCCGTCAACGGGGTCACCGAGTCGCCGAACGAGTGGCAGTTCGGAGCCTTCGGTCCCGAGGAGGGGGAGCTGATGGGCAGGGTCATCGGTCCGGTGACCGACATGGTCCTCGGCCGGACCCTCTTCACGGAGTGGTCGCAGTTCTGGCCCTCCATGCCCGCCGACGACCCGTTCGCGCAGTACATCAACCCGCTGCGCAAGCACGTCGTCACGAGCACCCTCGAGGGCGACCTCGGCTGGAACGCCACCCGCATCGAGGGGGACCCCGTCGAGTACGTGCGTGCACTCAAGGAGGGGGAGGGCGGAGACATCTCGGTCGGCGGAGGCATCGAGACGGTGCGCACGCTCTTCCTCGGGGGTGTCGTCGACCGGCTCATCCTCACGACGCACCCGGTCGTGGGCGTCGGGCGCCGGCTCTTCGACGAATCCGTCCCGGTGACCCGCCTCGAGCTGCTCGAGGCCGTCCCCACCTCGGTGGGCAACGTCATCCTCACGTACGCGCTGCGTCCGACCGACTGAGGGAGCGGACCCACCACCGGCGGCTCACTCGTCGCCGGCGGTGATGCGCTCCTCGGCCTGGTCGAGCCACTGGCGACAGTGCGCCGCGAGGGCCTCGCCGCGCTCCCAGAGGACCATGCTCTCCTCGATGCCGACCTGCCCGCTCTCGAGGCGGGCGACGAGGTCGACGAGCTCGTCGCGGGCCTGCTCGTACCCGAGCGAGGCGACGTCGGCGTTCGGCTCCTCGGCCTGCGCGGCCCGGGCGGCGTCCTTCGGCATGCCGCGAGACTACCGACGTGCGCCGACCCCCGTGGGACGCGGCCGCACCGTGTAGCTGAGGCTGACGAGGCCGTCGACCGCCACGACGACGCTCCACAGCCGGAGCATCCCGAGCAGCGCCCCGGTGCGGTCGGGGTCGCCGATGACGAGGATCGCCACCCCGAGCAGGCCCGCCCCCACCGCGTAGGCGAGGAGGTGGCGGCCGAAGCCCCGGCGCTCGTGAGCGGCGTGGGCGCGTCCCGAGCGCGGGCGCGGCTCGGGCTCCGGACCGCCTGCGAACCGGTGGGCGAAGCGGACGTCGGCCCACCGCACCATCGAGTGGCCGAAACCCACCGACACCCCGAGGTAGACCGCCGCCAGGGCGTGGGCGGTCGTGGCCGTCGCGCCGCCGCGCAGGTCGAGCACGGTGGCGACCAGCAGCACGAGGTCGACGAGCGGCGCGGCCACGAGCAGCCGGCCGCCGAGCCGCGGCCGGCGCAGCAGGTACCGCACGGCCAGGCCCGCGAGGACGAGGACCCAGAACAGGACCTCGCAGGTGACGATGACGGCGACGAGCACGACGACCCCTCCTCGATTTGGTACGACCGTATCAAAATCCTGCACACGGCGTCGACCGACTGGTAGACAGGGGCCGTGCCGAAGGTGGTCGACCACGACGCGCGCCGCGAGCGCATCGCCGGAGCGCTGCTCGCCGTCGTCCGGCGCGACGGTGTGGGGGCCGTCTCCGTCCGGTCGGTGGCCGCGGAGGCGGGCCTCTCGGTCGGGTCGATGCGGCACACGGCGGCCAGCCAGGCCGACCTCGTCGCCTTCGCGATGGAGGCGGTCGCCGAGCGCGTCGCCGCGCGGGTGGCGACCCGCGTCGCCGGATGGCGTGCCGAGCGACCCCCCACGCTCGACGACCTCACCGACCTCTGCGGGGAGGTCCTGCCGCTCGACGCCGAGCGGCTCGCCGAGGCCGCCGTCTGGCTCGAGCTGGTCACCCTCGCCCGCACCGACGAGCGGCTGGGCCGGGTCTCGGCCGAGGCCCACGAGGGTTTGCGCCGCCTCGCCGAGCGCGTGGTCGCCGCGCTCCGGCCGGCGGCCGGCCCGACGCGGCGGGAGGAGGAGGCGGTCCACCTCCACGCCCTCCTCGACGGCCTGGCGCTCCACGCCGTGCTGCACCCCGGTCTCGTGGACCCGGGGTCGATGGCCGCGGTGGTCCGTGCCCACCTGGCCGGGCTCGCCACCCCGGCCGGCGACCCGGGCGACCGCTAGCTCGACCCCACCACCCGGACGCCGAAGTCGCCGCGGGCCACGCGGACCCGGAGCAGCTCGTCGGCCTCGAGCGCGGCGGGGTCGGTGACGAGCGCACCGCCCGACTGCTGCACCACGGCGTACCCACGGTCGAGGGTGGACTGCGGGGAGAGGGTGCGGGCCTGCACGCGCAGGTGGTCGACCCGGTCGCGCTGGCGGTGCAGCCCGGCCTCGACCCGGTGCCGGGCGCGCGACACCAGCGCCTCGACGACCTCGTGCTGGCCGCGGACGAACGCCCCCTTGTCGGCGAGCACCGGCCGGCTCGAGAGCTCGGTGAGCCGGCGTCGCTCGTGGTGCAGCCGCCCGGCGACGGCCCGCCGTCCGCGCGCGGTGGCCGCCTCCACCCCGCGGTGCTCGGCCTCGGCGTCCGGGACGACGGCCTTCGCCGCGTCGGTGGGTGTGGAGGCCCGGTGGTCGGCGACGAGGTCGAGGAGCGGGGTGTCGACGTCGTGCCCGATGGCGCTGACGACCGGCGTCGTGGCGGCGGCGACCGCGCGCAGGAGCGCCTCGTTGGAGAACGGCAGGAGGTCCTCGACCCCGCCCCCACCGCGGGCGATGACGACGACGTCGACCTCGGGGTGCGCGTCGAGCTCGGCGAGGGCGGCGGTGACCTCGGTGACGGCGGCCGACCCCTGCACGGCCACCGGCCGGATCTCGAACACGGCGCTCGGCCAGCGGCGCAGGGTGTTCTCGACGACGTCCTTCTCGGCGGCGCTGGCCCGCCCGCAGACCAGCCCGATCCGCCGGGGGAGGAAGGGCAGCGGCCGCTTGCGCTCGCGGTCGAAGAGCCCCTCCTGGGCGAGATGGCGCTTGAGGTACTCGAGCCGGGCCAGCAGCTCGCCCACCCCGACCGGACGGATCTGGCGGGCGTCGAGGACGAGCGAGCCGCGCTGGGTCCAGAACGACGGCTTGGCCTGGAGGACGACCCGCGCGCCCTCGGTGAGCGGCCCGGGCATCGCGTCGAGGGCGTTGACGTGGACCGAGCAGGACAGGCTCATGTCGACGTCGGGGTCGCGCAGGGTCAGGTACGCGGTGCGGGCCCCGGGGCGGCGGGTCAGCTGGACGACCTGGCCCTCGACCCAGAGCACCGACATCTTCTCGACGTACTCGCCGATCTTCATCGAGAGCAGGCGCACCGGCCACGGGTGCTCGGCGGAGGTGTCGGCCGCCTTCTCGGGCAGCGGCGGCCGCGCCGGGGTGCTCATGGCACCGCACTCTAGGCGGGGCCGCCGACGGGGGTCGGGGTGCAGCGCGGATTCGGGTCGTGGAGAACCGGCACCTACGATGGAGGCATGCCTGATGCGACCAAGCGCGTGCTCCTCGCGGCCCCCCGCGGCTACTGCGCCGGGGTCGACCGGGCCGTCGTCACCGTCGAGAAGGCCCTCGGCCTCTACGGGGCGCCGGTGTACGTCCGCAAGGAGATCGTCCACAACAAGCACGTCGTCACCACGCTCCAGCAGCGCGGGGCGGTCTTCGTCGACGAGACCGACGAGGTGCCCGAGGGCGCCACGGTCGTGTTCTCCGCGCACGGGGTCGCCCCGGTCGTCCACGACGAGGCGAAGGCGCTGAACCTGCGCACCATCGACGCCACCTGCCCGCTCGTCACCAAGGTCCACCGCGAGGCCGTGCGCTTCGCCGACTCCGACTACGACATCCTCCTCATCGGCCACGAGGGCCACGAGGAGGTCGTCGGCACCGCGGGTGAGGCGCCCGAGCACATCCAGCTCGTCGACGGCCCCGACGACGTCGAGAACGTCACCGTCCGCGACCCCGAGAAGGTCGTCTGGCTCTCGCAGACCACGCTGTCGGTCGACGAGACGATGGAGACCGTGCGCCGGCTGCGCGAGCGCTTCCCCTCGCTGCAGGACCCGCCGAGCGACGACATCTGCTACGCCACCCAGAACCGCCAGCTCGCCGTGAAGCAGATGGCCGCCGACTGCGACCTCATGATCGTCGTCGGCTCGCGCAACTCCTCGAACTCGGTGCGCCTCGTCGAGGTCGCGCTCGAGCACGGGAGCCGCGCCGGGCACCTCGTCGACTACGCCGAGGAGATCGACGAGGCCTGGCTCGAGGGCGTCTCGACCGTCGGCGTCACCTCCGGGGCGTCGGTTCCCGAGATCCTCGTCCGCGGGGTGCTCGAGTACCTCGCCGCGCGCGGGTACGAGGACGTCGCGCCCGTCGTGGCTGCCGAGGAGTCGCTGATGTTCGCCCTGCCGAACGAGATCCGCCGCGACCTCAAGGCGGCCGGCCTCTCGGACAAGATGCGGCACGACGCGAGCTTCGCCGAGACCGGCTCGCTGCACTGACTCCGGCGGCCACCGTGGACACCCGGGTCGCGCTCGCCACTGCGCCGGAGACCCTCGCCCTCGCGGGTCGGCTGCTCCACGAGTTCAACACCGCCTACGACGACCCGACGCCCGGCGCGGACGCGCTCGCGACCCGGCTCGCCGAGCTCGTGGCCGCCGGCGACACGGACGTCCTGCTCGGCGACGAGCACGGCGTGGCGGTCGTCCGCTACCGGCCGTCGCTGTGGAGCGCGGCCGACGAGGCCTACCTCGCCGAGCTGTGGGTGGACCCGTCGGTGCGCCGGACCGGCCTCGGCCGGGCCCTGCTGCGGGCGGCGCTCGAGCGGGCGCGCGAACGGGGCTGCGACCTGCTCGACCTCGCGACGAGCGAGGACGACCCCGAGGCCCGCTCGCTCTACGAGAGCGAGGGGCTGCACGCGACCGAGGGGGCCGGCGGTCCCACGACCTTCCACTACGAGATCGACCTCTGAGGACCGCGCCCGGCGTCGGCGCGGGTGAGCAGCTCGTCGAGGGTCACGCACCGGCGGCCGCGGTCGGTGAGCCGCGGGAGCAGGTGCTCGAGGAGGTCGACGACCCGGTGCCGCGCGGGCGTTCCCTCGTGGAGGACGACGACCGAGCCCGGCTGCACCCGGTCGAGGACGAAGCGTGCTGACGTCTCGATGTCGTGCACCTCGGCGTCGGGGACGGCCACCGACCCGAGGACGGTGCGCAGCCCGAGCGCGGTCGCCCCGCGGACCTGGGCCGGCCGGACGGCCCCCGACCCGGGCCGGGTGAGGGTGGGCGACGTGCCGGTGGCGGCCTCGACGGCCGCCGTCGCGCGCTCGAGGTCGCGCAGGTACGCGGCGGTCGGCTGCGCCACGGCCGGCCGGTCGGCCCACCCGTGGTTGCCGATCCCGTGGCCCGCCTCGACGACGGCCCGGGCGACCTCCGGGTGCGCCTCGACCCGTGAGCCGAGCACGAAGAACGTCGCCCGGGCGTCGTGACGCGCCAGCACGTCGAGGACCCGGGGAGTGAGCGAGGGGTCGGGTCCGTCGTCGAGGGTCAGGGCCACCTCGGGCCCGTCGGTGGGCACCTGGACGAGCAGCACCCGCTGGTGGGACAGCATCCGGGCGAGCGCGGGGGACTGCCGGACGGCGAGCACCCCCACCACGGCGAGGCCGCCAACGCCCACAGCCGCCACCCCGAGCGCAGACCCCGCGAGCACCCGCCGCCCGGGCACGCTCAGCCCACGTCGCGGCGCGGCGCGGGCTCGTCGAGGCCGAGGTCGAGCTCCGGGCGGGCGTCGTCGGTGGTCACGGCGTCGATGAGCTCTTGGGCGGTGAGCGGCCGGGGGCCGGTGCGCACCGGCTCGAGGACCGCGAGGTCGTCGGTGACCACCTCGAGCTCGTGCATCCGGCGGGCGGTGACGAGCACCCGGGACTCCAGCGCCCCGACCATCGCGTTGTAGGCCTCGACGCTGCCCTGGAGGCTGCGGCCGAGCTTCGCGGTGTGCCCGCCGAGCGTCGCGAGCCGGGCGTGCAGCTCGCGGCCGAGGTCGAGCAGCTCGCGGGCGCTGCTCGAGAGCGCGTCCTGCTGCCAGGTGAAGGCGACCGTGCGCAGCAGGGCCAGCAGGGCCCCCGGCCCGACGAGGACGACCCGCTGGGCCAGCGCGCGCTCGTGGAGCGAGGGCTGGGCGGCGAGCGCCGCGGCGAGCATCGCGTCGCTGGGGACGAAGCAGACGACGAGCTCGGGGCCGTCGCGGAAGGCCGACCAGTACTCCTTGCCCGACAGCGCCGTGACGTGGCTCGCGAGCCCGTCGGCGTGCCGGCGCAGCAACGCGGCCCGCTCGTCGTCGGGGAGGTCGTCGGCCTGGGCGTCGAGGAAGTGGGTCATCGGGGCCTTGGCGTCGACGACGAGGGACTTGCCACCGGGCAGCCGCACGACGACGTCGGGACGGACCCGTCGCTCGTGGGCGCTGACGCCGGAGACCTGCTCGTCGAAGTCGCAGCGCGCGAGCATTCCCGACGCCTCGAGGACCCGACGCAGCTGCACCTCGCCCCAGGCGCCGCGCACCGACGACGAGCGCAGCGACCCGGCGAGCGAGGAGGTGGCCCGCCCCAGCCCCTGGGTCTCGGCCTCGACCCGCCCGAGCAGCGAGCGCAATGACCCGAACTGCTCGACCCGGTCGCGCTCGAGGACGCCGACGTGCTGCTCGACCCGCACCAGCGCGTCCTTGAGCGGCGCCAGCAGCGCGGCGGTCTCCATGTCCTCGGCGAGCGAGGTCTCGAGGTCGAGGACCCGCTCGCGCAGCAGGTCGCGCTCGGTCTCGACCGAGGCCACCCGGGCAGCGTGCAGCAGCCGGCCCACCGCGCCCGCGGCCAGCGCACCGAGCACCACCCCGAGGAGAACCCACACCCATCCGTCCATGGCGTGATGCTCGCACCCCCCACCGACAGGGCCCGGCAATCCGGCGTGCCGAGCGGGTCCGAACACCCGCCGACACCGGACCCCCCGAGAGGACCCCGCATGCCCGTGCTCCAGGACTTCACCGCGACCACCCTCGTCGGCGACGAGCAGCCGCTCGAGGCCTACCGCGGCAAGGTCGTCCTCGTCGTCAACACCGCCTCGCAGTGCGGCTTCACCCCGCAGTACGACGGCCTCGAGGAGCTCTGGCAGAAGTACCGCGGCCAGGGGCTCGTCGTCCTCGGGTTCCCCTGCAACCAGTTCGGCGGGCAGGAGCCGGGTGACGCCGAGCAGATCGGCGAGTTCTGCCGGGTCAACCACGGCGTCACCTTCCCGATGTTCGACAAGGTCGAGGTCAACGGCGACGCCGCGCACCCGCTCTACCGCTGGCTGCGCCGCGAGGCCCGTGGCGCCCTCGGCAGCGAGAAGATCAAGTGGAACTTCACGAAGTTCCTCGTCGGGAAGGACGGCGCGCCGATCAAGCGCTTCGGCTCCAGCACCAAGCCGGAGAAGCTGCGCGGCGCCGTCGAGAAGGCCCTCGCCGCCTGAGGCCCGCCTACGCTCGGGGCATGCCCGAGAGCATCGAGGAGTACGCGGCCCGCGTCGCCGCCGCCCAGGACGCCGACGGGCGCATCCCCATCGACCCCGAAGGCGTCGTCGCCTGGGACGTCTTCCCGTTCGAGACCGACGGCCTGCGCCTCAAGCCCGGTCCGGTCTTGGGCGAGGAACGGGTCCGCACCGGCGAGGATCCCGCGACCTGCCCGTGCGCGACCGAGCCGGCGCGCGGTCCCCGGGAGCCGTTCGGTGTCGTCTGGGAGGGCGAGCACTTCCTCCTCAAGGTGCCGCCGCCGTCCGGGGCCCCGCTGATGCTCTCGGTCGTCACGCGCGAGCACCTCGACGTGCCGGACCTGTCCGACGACCTCGCCGCCGCCTTCGGGCGCCTGCACGTCGCGCTCGTCGCCGCCGTGGAGGAGCTTCCCAGCGTCGGCCGGTGCCACGTGATGCGGATCGGCGACGGCGGGGTGCACGCGCACTGGTGGTTCCTCGCCCGGCCGGCCCGCCTGCCGCTGGTCTTCGGCTCGTTCATGGTCGACTGGGACGACTTCCTCCCGCCCGTGCCGCTCGAGGTGTGGGTCGAGAATGCGACGTTCGTCGCGCAGCGCCTGCGCGACCGTCTGGGCGGCAGCGTGGTCGGGGTCGCCGGGTAGCCTCCCAGGCATGGCACGACGCGAGGAGACCGAGGCCGAGCGCCTGCGCCGCATCGCAATCCTCAACAACCGGCTGCCGAAGAAGCGCAACATCGCCCAGGGCCTGCTGCGCAACCCCGCCGGCGAGGTGCTCCTCTGCGAGCTCACGTACAAGCAGGAGTGGGACCTCCCCGGCGGGGTCGTCGACCCCGGCGAGCCGCCCGCCCGCACCGTGGTGCGCGAGGTCGACGAGGAGCTCGGCATCGACGTGGCCACCGCGGGCCTCATCGCCGTCAACTGGCTGCCGCCGTGGCGCGGCTGGGACGACGCGCACCTCTTCCTCTTCGACCTCGGCGTCCACTCCGGCGAGCTCGACCCGGCGCGCTTCCTGCGCCGCGAGATCGTCGATGCCCACTGGGTCGATCCCTCGGCCGTGGGCGACCACGTCGCCCCGTACACCGCGCGGATGCTCGCCTCGGTCGCCGCGTGGACGCCGGGGGAGACCCTCTACCTCGAGGACGGCACGGCGCCGGGCGGTGCGGCGTGAGGGACGAGAACCGCCTCGCGCTCGTGCTGCTCGGAGCGCTGGCGCTCGTCAGCGTCGGCATCCTCGGCTACATCGTGGTCTCCGCGCTGACCGCCTGAGTGGTCGTCGGTGGGTCGTCCTACCGTCGGGGGATGAGAGCGCCCGAGCCCGTCCTCGAGTTCCCCGACCGGGACGCACTGTGGGCCTGGCTCGAGGACCACCACGAGAGCGACCCCGGGGGGTGGGTACGCCTCGCCCGTGCGCGGTCGGGGTTGTGCAGCATCTCCTTCGAGGAGCTCCTCGAGGCGGGCATCGCCTTCGGCTGGAGCGAGAGCACGCGCCGCCGGTACGACGACCGCTCCTACCTCCAGCGCTTCACCCCGCGGCGCGGACGCGGGACAACCTCCGAGCGCAACCGGCTCATCGCGCAGCGGCTGGAGGCCGAGGGGCGGATGAGCCCGGCCGGGCGGAGGGCCCTCGGAGTCGGTCGGGCTCTCGAGGCTCGGTAGACTCCCGGTCTCGTGGCACTCACCATCGGAATCGTCGGTCTCCCCAACGTCGGCAAGTCGACGATGTTCAACGCGCTGACCAAGAACGACGTCCTCGCGGCGAACTACCCGTTCGCGACGATCGACCCCAACGTCGGCGTCGTCCCGCTCCCGGACGCGCGGCTCGACCGGCTCGCCGAGATCTTCGGCAGCGAGAAGGTCCTCCCGGCCACCGTCTCCTTCGTCGACATCGCCGGCATCGTCCGCGGCGCGTCCGAGGGGGAGGGCCTGGGCAACAAGTTCCTCGCGAACATCCGTGAGGCCGACGCCATCTGCCAGGTCGTGCGGGCCTTCGAGGACGGCGACGTCGTGCACGTCGACGGTGCCGTCTCGCCCGAGTCGGACATGGAGACCATCCACACCGAGCTCGTCCTCGCCGACCTCCAGACCCTCGAGAAGGCCGTCGCCCGCCTCGAGAAGGAGGCGCGGATCAAGAAGGAGTCCAAGCCGCTCCTCGACAACGCGCTCGCCGCGCAGAAGGTCCTCGAGGAGGGGAAGACCCTCTACGCGCACGGCGCCGCCGCCGGGGTCGACCTCGCCGCGGCCGCCGGGCTCGGCCTGCTGACGACCAAGCCGTTCATCTACGTCTTCAACCTCGACGAGGACCAGCTCGCCGACACCGAGCTCCACGCCCGGCTCGCCGCGCTCGTCGCGCCCGCCGACGCGGTGTTCCTCAACGCCAAGCTCGAGATGGACCTCGTCGAGATGTCGCCCGAGGATGCGCTGGAGATGCTCCAGGGCTTCGGCGCCGAGGAGTCCGGGCTGGCCCAGCTCGCCCGCGTCGGGTTCCACACCCTCGGGCTGCAGACCTACCTGACGGCCGGTCCCAAGGAGTCGCGGGCCTGGACCATCCGGCAGGGCTGGACCGCCCCGCAGGCGGCGGGCGTCATCCACACCGACTTCCAGCGCGGCTTCATCAAGGCCGAGATCGTCTCCTTCTCCGACCTCGACGAGCTCGGCTCGATGGCCGCCGCCAAGGCCGCCGGCAAGGCACGCATCGAGGGCAAGGACTACGTGATGCAGGACGGCGACGTCGTGGAGTTCCGCTTCAATGTCTAGGGTCGACGGGAACCGCAAGTAGGCGTTGGGGATCGTTGGTCCTTGGAGTCGAGCTGGTCCGCAGACAGTCCGCACGCCTCGTCGACACGCCCGCACTCTGGCCGGGCATTGCTCGCTCCACTCGGTGGCACGCTGGTGTTGTGGCACTTCCGGAGACTGACCTGCGCCGCATCCGGCTCTGGGCACAAGAGCGCGTGCCGGCGCACCTGTGGGACGAGCTGAAGGTCGAGGCCGACGTCTCCGACCGACACGTCGACATCGTCGAAGTGCGGCCACCGTGGGACGGCGTCGGGGAGCACACCCGGTTCCCGATCGCGCGGCTGCGCTACACGAAGTCCACCGGCCGATGGGCGATCTACTGGCGCGACCGCAACCTGAAGTTCCACGAGTACGAGTACAAGCACCCAACCAAGAACGTCCAGGCGCTCCTCGACCACATCGCGGCGAGCGGCGACCCCATCTTCTGGGGGTAGTGAGCCCGAGCCCAGAGCGTGTCTCCGTTGACTCAGTGGCTTCGCCTCCGGCTCCACGAGCCGGTCGAAACAGGTGATGGCGACATGGTTGAGGCGACCTGACCACTGGGCTTCGTCCCGCGTGGACGAGACCAGTGGGCACGGCCGGATGCGCGGTGACTGGTCGCCTGACCAAACCCTAATGTGAAGCGTTTCTCATTATTGACGACAGCGGAACAATGACTAGAATGAGAAACATGCCAGCTCCTAGTCCGTACACGAGCCCCGAGCAGCAGGCGGACCTCGAACGTCTGGGCGCCCGGCTGCGCGCACGCCGGAAGGCCCTTGGCGTCACGGTGGTTGCCTGCGCCGAAGCTGCTGGCGTCTCGCGTGTCACCGTGCACCGGATCGAGGCAGGCAACCCCTCGGTCACGATCGGCGCCTACGTCAACGTTGCAGCCGCACTCGGACTTCACGTCGTCGTCCCCGTCCTCGAAGCTCCCGCAGCAGAACCGGCGTCGATCACGGTCGGCGACTACCCCGGCCTCCGCACGCTGGCCTGGCAGACCGACGCCGGCACCACCGTCACCGAGACAGAGGCGCTCAACCTCTACGAACGCGGTTGGCGACACCTCGACCAGGAAGCCCTCACCGATGACGAGAGGGCGTTCATCCAGCACCTCGCGGACGCCTATAGCAACGGGAGGCTCCTTGTTTAGGCGGCCACACCACCAACGTGTGGCCGAGGTGCTGTCGATGCTCGACGCGCCTCTCCTGGCTGAGCACCACTGCTGGTTCGGAGGCGGCACCGCGATCGTCCTCGACAACGACGAGTTCCGCGAGTCGGTCGACATCGACTTCCTGGTCTCCGACCAGCAGTCGTACCGACGGCTTCGCCAGATCGTCCGGAACCACGGGCTGGATGCTCTGGCCACGGGCGAACTGGCTTTGGGTCGAACACCCTCTGTCGACGGCTACGGGATCCGGGCCTCGGTCCTCGTTGCGGGGGTCGCGATCAAGTTCGAGATCATCCATGAGGGCCGCATCGACCTCGACACTCCCTCACCAGAGGATGAAATCTGCGGCGTACGAATCCTGACGCGTACTGACCAGGTGGCCACCAAACTGCTCGCCAACGACGACCGCTGGGCAGACACGTCGACGTTCAGCCGCGACCTGATCGACCTGGCCATGATGAGTCCCGACACCACCGCCCTGAAGGCCGGCGCCCACAAGGCGGTCGATGCATACGGCGAGACGGTCGGCGAGAGCCTGAACAAGGCAGTCACCCACCTCCGAGATCGCCCGCAACGTCTCGACGAGTACATCCGAGCACTCAAGATCGACGCGCCCCGAGCAGTTGTCTGGCAGAACATCCGCGACTTGTCCGCACGATCCAGGAAGATCGAAAGCCTGGGTAGTCGCTAGGACTGGCCTCGCGTCATGTCGGTGCTCGCGAGGAATGACCGCAGGGTCTCCGGACGTCCAGCGGTCCGCAAACAGTCCGCAAGAAGTCCGGCGGACGCCGATCTCGGTCAACGACGTTCAACGACGCCAGAGACACGTTTGTGCAGGTCAGAGCACCGTTTCCAATCTCGACTGGCGACGGTCAACAGTAGCCGAAGCGTCCAATTTCGTTCCGCTTCAACGTCTGAGTCCGGCCAGCACGGGCGAGGTCAGCGTGGCGGGGCGTCCCCGACGGCGCTCGAGAGGGCGGCGAACCCCGCGTAGTCGGCGGCCGGGCGAGGGCTGCCCCAGTTCAGCTGGGCGAGCACCCGCAGGGGGTCGCGGACGTTCGCGGCGACGGTGGCCGGGGGGACCGCCACGCCGGGCTCGCCCCACACCGACAGCTGGGCGCCGAGCAGGTGCGGGTCGTCCTCGCCGAGGACCGTGCTCTCCGTGTTACGGAGCGCGAACCGGCCGACGGAGAAGGTGTCCCACAACCGCCCTGCGCTCGGCGGGGTGTTGCCGAGGATGTAGTACAGCTCGAGCCAGTTGGCGTTGACGAGGTCGTGGCCCCGGTCGGCGAGCTGGCGGGCCGTCGGGTCGTCGCTGCCGTACCAGTGCGAGATCGAGACCTCGGGCGAGAGCGGCACGACCGTGCTCGGGACGATCTGGTCGTTCCAGATGCGCAGCCCCTTGCCGTACTCGGCGACGACCCCGGCCATGTGGTTGACGAAGTCGTACTGGAGGTCACGGCCGGTCGCCGCCGCGCCGTAGCGCCGGCGGGCCTCGGCCCCGAGCCCCGGGTAGGCGTCGACCTCGGCGGTGCTCAGCCACTCGTCGTTGCCGAGCATCCACGTCGGACCGTCGAGGAGCGGCAGGTACTCGCGCAGGACCGACTCGGCGAAGTCCCACGCGCTCTGCTGGCTGAGGTCGAGGACCCGACGCGTGCCGCCGACCGGCGCCAGGGCGATGCCGGGCCGTGCGGCGAGCAGCGCACCCATGTGCCCGGGGACGTCGATCTCCGGCACGACCGTGACGCCCTGCTGCGCCGCCCAGCCCACGAGGTCCTGGAGCTCGGCCTTCGAGTAGTGGTCGGCGGACACGGCGTCGGGCGCGACCGTGCTCTCGACGCGGAACGCCTGGTCGTCGCTGAGGTGCAGGTGGAGGGTGTTGAGCTTGAGGTAGGCCATCTGCCGGACCTGGTCGCGCACCCACGACAGCGGGTAGAACTGCCGCGCGAGGTCGACCATGAGGGCACGCTCGGACTGGACGGGTCCGTCGGAGACGGTGCCCCTCGGGAGTGTCGTGGTGCGACGCAGCAGCTGGAGCACGGTCTGGGCCGCCCAGGAGAGCCCGGTGCTCGTCGTGGCGCGGGCCCGCAGGGTCGAGCCGACGGTCAGCTCGTACTCCTCGTCGTCGAGGCCGGACCCGAGGGAGAGCACGACGTCGCCGGCCGCGCCGGCGCCGGACCCGCTGCCGACCGGCCGGCCGAGCACCGCGGTGAGGTCGCCGGCCAGTGCGGCGGCGCGGGCGGCGAGCGTGACCGGTGCCCGGACGGTGGGTGCGGTCGCGAGGGTGAAGGTGCCGCTGCCCGGGGTCCAGCACCGCAGGCCGGGAAGGCACGGGGGCAGGCCGCCTCCGGCGGCGGCGCTGGGAGCCGCCCCCGCAGGGACGGGTCGGGCGACGACGGCCGCCGCGGCCAGCCCTCCGAGCACGACCCGGCGGGCGACGGTGGGGGAGAGGGGGTGTGGGTTCGACATCGGATGTCCTTCGGCTGTGGTCGGGTCGGTCAGCGGGCCGCGAGCTCGCGGAGGATGGTCCACGAGCCCTGGGCGGCGAGGGAGCGGAGACGCAGGTAGCGGGCCGTCGTCCCGGCGGGGGCGTCGGCGTGGATCTCCGGGGTGTCGCGGTAGCGCCCGAGCTCGGTCCACGTGCTGCCGTCAGGGGACACCTCGAGGAGCACCTCGTGGAGGTAGTCGGTGTCGCGTGCCGGCGGGTCGCCCATGAGGACGTCGACACCCGCGAGGTCACGCACCGACCCGAGGTCGCGCAGCACGTAGTCGTCGAGCTGCGCACCGCGGCCACCCCAGAAGAAGGTGCTCGGGTCGCCGTCGCCGGCTCGCGCCAGGTCGTACACGTCGTAGACGGGCAGCGAGGAGGACAGCCCGGGTGCCGAGGACTGCTCGACGGCGATGCCGATCTCGGCGATCCGCAGGGGGTCCGGGGACGCGCAGGTCGTGACGAGCCGGACGTAGCGCACGGGGTCCGGGCCGGTGACGAGCGGGTGGGCCTCGGAGGCGCCGGACAGGGTGGCGACGGTCCGCCAGGTCGTGCCGTCGGCCGAGGCCTCGAGCCGCGCGCACGGCAGCGGCGCCGGCGCCTCGCCCGGCGGGTCGGTGCGCAGGTCGACCGCGACGACCTTCCGGGCCGTGCGCAGGTCGAGGGTGACCGAGGTCCCCTCCGCGGCCGGTCCGGCGGTGCGCAGGACGGTGCCGAGCCGCCGGTCGGCGGCGTCCTCGGCCGGGTGCAGCGGGTCGACGGCCGCCGAGACGGTGACGACGGGCACGTCGTCGTAGGGCTCGAGCGGGGTGTCGAACCCGGGCGCGTCACCGACGGCCCGCACGACGGGGAGGAAGTCGTCCCACGAGGCCGTCGGCCGCGGTGAGCCCCAGGCCACCTGGGCCGTGGCGCGCAGCGGGCGTGCGATGCCGTAGGCGACCTGGTTCTCGGTCTCGGCATCGGGGTCGAGGTCGCCCCAGACCGAGAACTGCAGGCCGCGCAGCCGCTCCAGGGCGGCGCCGGTGAGGGTCTGCCCACCGTCGAACGTCGTGGGCGTCACCTGCTCGTAGATCCGGGCGGGGTCGGTGCGGGTGATCCCCTGGATGTAGTAGAGGCTCGTCCACGCGCTGTTCACGAGGTCGTGACCGGCCTCGGCGAGGGTCTGCGGCGTCCAGCCGAACTCGCTGCCGTCGTACCAGGAGTCGATGACGATGCGCGGGTCGACGGCCTCGACGTACCCCGTCACGAGCTGGTCGTTCCACATCCGGGCCGTCTTCCCCTCGCGGCGGACCGTGGCGGCGGCGGTGTTGACGAAGCGGTAGAGCAGGTCACGCGCACGGGCGTCCGGGCCGATGCGCCGCTGCGCCTCCGCCTGGAGCTGGGGGTAGCGGCCGATCTCCCGCTCGGTGAGCCACTCGTCCGCCCCGAGGTGGAACTCGCGGCCGGGGAAGAAGCGCGCGTACTCGGTGTAGAGGTCGCGGGCGATGCGCCAGGCCGCGGGCTGCGACAGGTCGATGCTGCCCGCGCGCACGGTGCCGGCGGCGTCCCGGAGGGTCAGCTCCGGGTGCGCGTCGATGATCTGCTGGGCGTGGCCGGGCATGTTCACCTCGGGGACCACCGTCACGTGGTACCGGTCGGCGAGGGCGAGCAGCCGGCGCAGCTCGGCCCAGGTGTAGTGCTGCTCGGAGACCACCTCGGGGTGGCTGCGGCTCGGGAGCCGCCACGCCTGGTCGTCGGTGAGGTGGAGGTGGAGGTGGGTGTACTTGAGGTAGGACATCTGGCGCACGAGGTCCTCGAGCCACGCGGGGGACATGTACGTGCGCGCGACGTCCACCATCACCGAGCGCTCCGCGACGGCCGGCGTGTCGTGGGCGCTGCCGCGCGGCAGGGTCGTCGACTGGCGCAGCAGCTGCACGACGGTGCGGGTCCCGAGGAAGACGCCCTCCTCACCCCGGGCCGACACCGTGAGCGTGCGCCCGACCGTGAGGTCGTGGGTCTGCCCGGCGACCGAGTCGCCGTCCGCCCGACCCTTCACGTCGAGCACGATGTCGCCCTCCCGCGCCCGCGACGGCGGCAGGACGGCGACGGAGACGGCCCGGTGGGTCACCGACCGCAGCTCGCGGGCGAGGAGGGACGCCGTGCCGGACAGGGCCCGGGCGTCCTGCGGGCTGGTGACCACCCGGGCCCGCGACGGGAGCGACCAGGTGCCCTCGGCAGGGGTCCACGAGGAGAGGGCCGGGATGGTCGGCGGCAGCGGCGGGGCCGCGTCCGCGCCCCGGGGTGCAGCCCCCGCGGCCGGGACGGCCAGGGCGCCGGCGAGGCACAGGGTCGTCGTGGCCACGAGGGCGAGCCGACGAGCGAGGGATCTGGCGGGCACACGCATGGGGACCTCCGTAAGGGTTCTTTACGGAGAGCGAGTGAAGCCGGGAGGCGCCGACGGTGTCAAGAGGTGGGTGCAAAATCCTTGCAACGGTGCGCTCAACGGGCGCCTCGGCCGACGAACGGTCGGCGGTCACGGATCGCTGCGCCAGGTGGATACGACACGACGCTTGACTTTCGTAAAAGAGTCTTACTAAAGTCCGCCGCATGACGTTCAGCACCGCGGACACCCCGCTCGTCAGGGTCCACAACGCCCGGGCCGCCCTCGACCTCCTGCGCCGTGAGGCCCCGCTCTCCCGCGTGGAGATCGCCCGTCGCCTCGGGACGACCCGCCCGACCGGGTCGGCCGTCGTGACCACCCTCGTCGAGGTCGGCCTCGTCCGCGAGGTGCCGTCGCCGGCGGCCGGCGGTCGCGGCGCCCTCTACGAGCCGGTGGCCGAGGCCGCGCACGGCCTGGCCCTCGACGTCGGGGGCCGCGTGCTGCGGCTGGCGGTCACCGACCTCTCCGGCCGGGTCGTCGCGCGGCGCACCGTCGAGCACCACGGCGCCTCGCCGCGCGAGCTCGCCGAGGTCGCCGTCGGGCTGCGCGACGCCGCGCTCGCCGAGGCGGGCCTCGCCCCGGCCGACCTCAGCGCCACCGTCGTCGGCGTGCCCGGCGTCCTCGACCCCCGCAGCCACCGGCTGACCCGGGCGAACCCCGACCGGGCGGGCGGACCCGCGGTCGCGGACGCGGTGACCCGCGGCCTCGGCCACGAGCCGCAGGTCGAGAACGACATCAACCTCGCCGCCCTCGGGGAGCGGGCCTCCGGCCGGGCGCAGGGCGTCGACGACTTCGCCTTCCTCTCGGTCGGCACGGGCGTCGGCAGCGGGCTGGTGCTCGGGGGAGCCCTGCACCGGGGACGCCACGGCGCCGCCGGCGAGCTCGAGCTCTCCGGCTCGGAGGGCAGCGCCGCGGAGCACGCGCTCCTCCGGCTCGTCGCCGAGGGACGCGAGGGCGGGACCCCGACGTCGCTGGCGGCCGACGCCACCCCGGCCGACGTGTTCGAGGCCGCGGCGGGCGGCGACCCGCTGGCCACCGCCGTGCTCGGCGAGCTCGCCGCCCGCCTCGCCCGCCACATCGGGGACCTCGCCCGCGTCGTCGACCTCGAGCTCGTCGTCCTCGGCGGAGGCATCGGCTCGCGGTGCGCCGGCCTGCTCGACGACATCGAGACCCGGCTGCACGGCACCGTGCTCTTCCCGCCCCGCCTCGCGATCGCCTCGCTGCACGGCTCACCCGTCCTCGACGGCGCCGTCTCGCTGGCCACCGCGTCGGCCTATGCCGTCGCCATCGGTCGTCTCGACGCGACCTCGTCCCCGGCTCCCGCCGCGGACCCCGACACCGCGGACCGGGACCGTCCCGGGCCCGGTTCCATCCCGGCGGCCGGAGCCGGCCGCCGCCGCAGGAGGACCCCATGACCCACCGCACCGTCCGCACCGTCCGGACCGCCGCCGCCGCCCTGGCCCTCACCACGGTGTTCGCCCTCGCCGGCTGCGGCGACGACGACGCCGGCAGCCCGTCCGCCGCCACGCGTCCCGACAAGCTCGTCGTCTGGCTCCAGCCGGAGGCCGAGAAGGGCTGGCCCGACCTGCTGGCCACGGTCAACAAGGCGTTCACGAGCCGCACCGGGGTCCCGGTGGAGGTGCAGACCCAGCAGTGGGACAGCCACCTCGCCAAGCTCGACACGGCCCTCACCGGCAGGACCCCGCCCGACGTCGTCGAGCTCGGCAACACCGAGACGACGAAGTACCTCGCCGCCGGCGCCTTCGACGACCTCGGGCCCCACCTCGGCGACTTCGAGAACTCGGGCACGTGGGTGCAGGGGCTCAAGGACTCCTGCACCTTCGACGGCAAGGTGATGTGCGTGCCGTACTACGGCGGGTCCCGGGCCGTCATCTACAACACCGAGCTCTTCGCCAAGGCCGGCATCACCACCCCGCCGACCTCGCTCGACGAGCTCTTCGCCGACGCCGCGACGCTCGAGAAGACCTTCGGGTCCGACCCGGCGTTCTCCGCCTTCTACCTTCCGGGCAAGAACACCAAGGCGTCGCTGGCCTTCGTCATCGACGCCGGCGGGGCCATCGCCACCCAGGACGGTGGCACGTGGAAGGGCGCGCTCGACTCCGCCGAGGCCCGCTCCGGCCTCGCGTCGTTCAAGTCCCTCGTCGACCGCTTCTCCACGGCGGACCGCACCGGTGACGAGTCCAAGCAGGACGCCACCTTCGCCAAGGGCAAGATCGCGATGATGTACGGCCTCAGCTGGGAGCCGGGCGCGATCATCGACCCGGCCTCGGGCGGCGACCCGGCGATGAAGGGCAAGATCGGCGTCTTCCCGATGCCGAGCCGCACGCCGGGCAAGACGATGCCGGTCTTCCTCGGCGGCTCGGACCTCGCGGTACCGGCGAACAGCCCCAACCAGGAGCTGGCCCGGCAGTGGATCGCCGAGTACACGAGCACCGAGAGCATGACGGCGATCGCCGGGACCGGCCTGGTGCCGAACACGACGTCGCTGCTCGACCGCACCCCGCCGGAGGCCAAGCCGTTCGCCGAGGCGGCGCAGCAGACCTTCTTCGTGCCCGTCGCGCCCGGCTGGGCGACGGTCGAGAGCAAGGGCGTGCTCGACCGTCTCAACGTCTCGATCCTCACGGGCAAGGCGACCATCGACGAGGCGACGACGACCGCCAGCACGGCGATCACCGAGACGCTCAACGAGTCGCCGTGACCTCCGCCCCCGTTCGCCTCGGACCCCGGCGCGCCCTGCGCCGCCGGGGTCCGATGGCGCCCTACCTCCTCGTGGCGCCGGCCGTCGCCGTCGTCCTCGGGATCCTCGGGTGGCCCCTGGCGCAGCTCGTCGCGATCTCCTTCCAGCGCTACGGCCTGGCCGAGCTCATCCGGCACCGGGGCCGCTGGGTGGGCCTCGACAACTACGCCTCGATCGTCCGCGACCCCGACTTCTGGCTCGTGGCCCTCCGGACGACGGCCTTCACGGCGGTCACCGTCCTCGCGACGATGCTCATCGGCGTGGGCCTGGCCTTCCTCCTGCGTCGCGTCCGACGGCTGGTCAAGCTGCTGCTCACCGTCACCCTCGTCTTCGTCTGGGCGACCCCGGTCGTCGTCGGGGTCTCGATGTGGCAGTGGCTCGTCGACTACGAGTTCGGCGTCGTGAACTGGGTGCTGGGACGGATCGGCGTCGACGGGTTCCCGCGCCACAACTGGTTCGAGGACCCCGTCCAGGGGCTGGCCGTCGTCGGCGCCGTCGTCGTGTGGGGGGCGGTGCCGTTCGTCGCCATCACCGTGCACGCGGCCCTCTCGCAGGTGCCCGAGGAGCTGCGCGAGGCCGCCGTCATCGACGGCGCCAGCGCACCCCAGGTCGCCCGGCTGGTCACCCTGCCGCTCATCAGGCCCGTGCTCAACCTCGTCGTCGTCCTCGAGATCATCTGGAACTTCCAGGTGTTCAGCCAGCTGTGGATCATGGTGGGGGGCAGGCCGACCCAGGACTACCAGCTGTTCAGCGTGTACGCGTACACGCAGTCCTTCGGCATCAGCCAGTACGGCCGCGGCGCGGCGATCGCCGTCGTCATGGTCCTCGCCCTCGCCGGCCTCTCGGTGGTCTACGTGCGACGGATGCTCGCGACGGAGGCGACGTCGTGAGCGCGCTCCCCACCGTGGGCGACCCGGCACCCGCGCCGGGTGCGGCGCCTGTCCAGCCCGCCGTCGCCCGTCCCGCGGCACCACTGCGCACCGCCCCCGCCGGCACCCGACGGCGCCGGCAGCGCCGACGCTCCTGGGCGGCAGACGCCCTCGGGCTGCTCGCCACGGCGGTCCTCGGCTTCCCGATCTACTGGATGGTCAGCTCGGCCTTCAAGGACGGACCCGAGCTGCTCAGCTACACCCCGCACTGGTGGCCGCACCACCCGACCCTCGAGAACTTCCGCCGCGCCCTGTCCCGCGAGTGGTTCTGGACGAACGTCGGCAACTCGCTCATCGTCGTCACGGCGACCGTCGTCATCTCGCTGGCCGTCGCCCTGCTCGCCGCGATCGCGGTGGCGCGCTTCGACTTCCGTGGCCGGCGTGCGTTCGTCGCGTGCCTGCTGGCGGTGCAGATGGTCCCGCTGACGGCGCTCATCATCCCGCTCTTCCTCATGCTCGACGGGGTCGGGCTCACCGACCGCCTGCCGGGCATCGTCCTCACCTATCTGTCGTTCGTCCTCCCGTTCTCGGTGTGGACGCTGCGCGGCTTCGTCCTCGCGGTGCCCGTCGAGCTCGAGGAGGCGGCGATGCTCGACGGGTGCACGCGGGTCCAGGCGTGGCGGCACGTCCTCTTCCCGCTCGTGGCACCCGGGCTCGTCGCGACGGCGATCTTCGCGTTCATCCAGGCGTGGAACGAGTACGTGCTCGCCTACGTGCTCCTGCGCAGCCCCGAGAACCAGACCGTCACCGTGTGGCTGGCCTCGTTCACCACGTCCCGGGGCACGGAGTGGGGCCCGCTCATGGCGGCCGCCACCCTGACTGCTCTTCCGGTCGTCGTGTTCTTCGTCATCATCCAGCGACGGGTCGTCAGCGGGCTCACCGCGGGGGCGGTCAAGGGATGAGCGGCGCCGAGCTCGACCGGCTGGCCCGGCGCTGCCTCCTGCCCGGCTTCTCCGGTCACCGCCTCCCGGACTGGGTGCGACGCGAGCTGGCGCTCGGCCTCGGGGGCGTCGTGCTCTACCACGGGAACGTCGCGGACCTCGACCAGGTGGCGCGCCTCGTCGAGGAGGTGCGGCGCGAGCGCGAGGACGCCGTCGTCGCCATCGACGAGGAGGGCGGCGACGTCACCCGGCTCGAGCTGTCGACCGGCAGCTCGTGGCCGGGCAACGCGGCGCTCGGCGCGGTGGACGACGTGGGCCTGACCCGCGAGGTCGCGCGCCAGATCGGTCTCAGCCTGCGCCAGGTGGGGCTGCGGATGACCTTCGCGCCGACCGTCGACGTCAACGAGCACCGGGGCAACCCGGTCATCGGGGTCCGGGCGTTCGGCGCGGATCCGGCGGTCGTCGCCCGGCACTCCGTCGCGTTCGTCGAGGGGCTCCAGGGCACCGGCGTCGCGGCCTGCGCGAAGCACTTCCCGGGCCACGGCGCGGTCGACGTCGACTCGCACCTCGCGCTGCCGGTCCTCGACACCGACGCGGCCTCGCTCGAGGCCTCGGCACTGCCGCCGTTCGTCGCGACGATCGGGGCGGGGGTGCGCTCGGTCATGGTGGGCCACCTCGCCCTGCCCGCCCTCGGGGTCGAGCTCGCCTCGACGAGCGAGCTCGTCATGCGGACCCTCCTGCGGCAGCGGCTCGGGTTCGAGGGGGTCGTCGTGACCGACGCCCTCGAGATGGGCGGTTTCGCCGACACCGTGGGCCTCGTCGCCGGTGGTGTGCGGGCGGTGGGGGCCGGGGCCGACCTGCTGTGCATCGGCGCGCTCGACGGGGAGGACCGGACCTGCGCCCTGCGCTCGGCGCTCGTCGCCGCGGTGCGCGACGGGTCGCTCCCGGAGGAGCGGCTGCACGACGTCGGCGCCCGCCTCGCCGACCTCCACGCCTGGTCCGCGCAGGAGCCCGTCGGCCCCCTCGCCGGGCCCGACCGCGACGTCGGGCTCGTGGCCGCGCGGCGGGCGGTGCAGGTCAGCGGGCCGCCTCCGGTGCTCGGGGACCGCGTCGTGGTCGTCGAGGCCGGTGGCCCGCCGAACCCGGCCGTCGGCGACGCGACCTGGGGCATCGGGGGCCTGCTCGCCGACCGTCGCCGGGGTGTCGAGGTCCGCAAGATCGAGGCGCCCGCCTCCGCCGAGGCGGTGCTGGCCCCGGCCGCCGGTGCCGACCTCGTGCTCGTCGTCCGCGACCGGAGCGTGCACCCGTGGCTCGGCGAGCTGACCCGCGCGGTCCTGGCCCACCGTCCCGACGCCGTCGTCGTCGACGTCGGCGCCGCGGACCGTCCGGCCGGGGCGCGGCACTACCTCGCGACGCACGGGGCGTCCGCCGCGGCCGCGCGCGTGGTCACCGAGCTGCTCGACTCCGGCCGGGTCGCCGCGGTCGCGGCCGAGGTCTGAGACCACCCGGCAGCCATCGGCTGCCGACCGTCAGCCGACCATCCGGTGGAGCCGCACGCCGTGGTCGGCCGCCACCATCTCGGCGGCCTTCTCGCCGATCATAATCGCCGCGGCGTTCGTATTGCCGCTGACCACGTTCGGCATGACGCTCGCGTCGGCCACCCGCAGCCCGTCGATGCCGCGGACCCGCAGCCGCGGGTCGACGACGTCGCCGATCCGGCAGGTCGAGGTCTCGTGGTACACCGTGAGCGCGTAGTGGCGGGCGAGGTCCTCGAGCAGGGCGTCGCTCGGTTCGTCGCCGGCGGTGTGCTCGTGGGCCCCGGCCAGGTGCGGCGGGATGACCGGGTCGCCGAGCCCGCCGCCCGGCCAGGCCGCCGCGAACTCGAGGGCCTTGCGCATCACCGCGAGCATGACCGCCACGTCGTGGGGGTCGTCGAAGTAGTTGAGCATGATCCGTGGCGGCACGGCCGGGTCCGCGCTGGCGAGCGTCACCGAGCCCTCGGAGTGCGGCTGGACGGGGTTCGGCAGCAGGACGACCTGCCCGCGCGTGGGGTCCAGGAAGCTCTCGGGGTCCTCGAAGAACGCCGCCGGCGGCAGCCGGAAGACGGCCTCCCAGATGCCCGGCGTGTAGCCGCAGGCGAGGAAGCCGATCTGCGCGTCGTGGGTGTGGGTGTCGCCGAGACCGGTCGAGAAGAACGCGACCGCGTCGTAGAGCGAGGACGACGCGATGCCCCTGCCGGTCGTGAACCACTCGCCGATGCGCCGCTCGGCCTCGGCCTTGGCGGCTGCGAGCGGTTCGGGGAGGTCGGCGTCGTCCGCGGGGTCGGCCGGCAGGGGACCGGCGGGCGCCCGCAGGGCGTCCGGACCCAGGCCCATCGCGACCTCGGTCATCGTCTCGCCGATGCCGTCGGCGGCGAACATCAGCGGGGTGTGCAGGTGGTCCTTGAGGTGGCGCCCGACGTCGGGGAGGTCGACGACGCACTCGACGCCGACGGACGCCAGCTTCTCGCGCGCCCCGACCCCCGAGAGCAGGAGCAGGTGCGGTGACCCGATGGCGCCCGCGCTGAGCACGACCTCGGTGCCGGCGTGCACCTCCTCCGAGCCGCCGTCCTCGGTGCGGTAGGCCACGCCGGTGGCGCGCACGGCGTCGCCGTCACGCTCGAGCAGCACCCGCTCGACGAGGGCCCCGGTGACGACGGTGAGGTTCTCGCGGTCCATGACCGGTTCGAGGTAGGCGTGGTAGGTCGAGCTGCGCCGGCCGTCCTTCGTCGTGGTCTGGAAGAGCGAGGCCACCCCGTCGGGGTCGAGGCGGGCCGGGCCGTTGTAGTCGCCCTGCTTCATGCCGCTGGCCGCCGCGGCCTCGACGAACTGGTTGGCTGAGGACAGGACCGGCTGGCGCACCGCCACCCCGACCGGCCCGTCGCCGCCGTGGCTGTCGGGGTCGGCGTGCAGCTCGGGGGAGTCGACGAACCCCTCGGCCTTGAGGAAGTACGGCAGCACCTCGGCGTACGACCAGCCCTCGGCGCCGCCCTCGGCCCACGCGTCGAAGTCGCCCGGGTGTCCCCGCACGTAGGCCATGTAGTTCAGGCCCGACGAGCCGCCGAGCATCTTCCCCCGCGGCACCATCATCCGGCCGCCGACGATGCCCCGGCCGACGCCGCCGGGGTCGCCGTCGAACATCCAGTCCGTCGACGGGTCGTTCTGGAGGGAGGCGACCGCGGCCGGGACCATCTCGGTCGGAGGGGGCGTCCCGCCCGCCTCGAGGAGGCACACCCGGACGTCCGGGTCCTCGCTCAGCCGGGCGGCGACGACGGCACCGGCCGACCCCGCTCCCACGATCACGTAGTCGTACGTCGAACCCATGGATCCCACCTCGTCGTGGCACCTCGCCGGGCGGCGGGGACGGTGGCGTCACGGAACCACACGGACCCGCAGGCGCACAAGGGATGCGTCGAGCCGACGTCGCGCCTGCGCTCAGGCGAGCACGTCGGCGAGCAACGCACCCATCGCCCGCACCCCGGCGACCATCCGGTCGTCGGGCACGCCGGAGTAGCTCATCCGCGCGTGGTGCACCTCGGGGCGGTCGGCGAAAAACGGCGCCCCCGGCACGAGGATGACCCCCGCCCGCGGGACGAGCACGTCGCGCTGGAACGCGGCGAGGTCGAGCCGCTCGGGGAAGGTCACCCACGTGAAGAGCCCGCCCTCCGCACGCGTCCACGAGGTGCCGGCGGGGAAGTGCTCGGTCATCGTCGCGAGCATGAGGTCGCGCTTGTGCCGGTACACCGGGAGCATCGAGGCGATGTGGGCCTCGACGTCGAACCCGGAGAGGTAGGCCGCGGCGGCCCGCATGTTCAGCGTGCCGTTCTGGGTGTCGGCGGCGAGCTTGAGGAGCGCCAGCTTCTCGCGGACCTCCGGCTCGGCCAGCGCCCACCCGAGCCGCAGACCGGGTGCGAGGATCTTCGAGAACGAACCGAGGTGCACGACACGGCCGTTGGGGTCGAGGCTGCGGATGGTCGGCAGCCGCTCGCCCTCGTAGCGCAGCTCGCGGTACGGCGTGTCCTCGAGGACGACGACGTCGTACCGCTCGGCCAGCTCGACGAGGTGCCGGCGCCGGGCGAGGCTCATCGTCCGCCCGGTCGGGTTCTGGAAGTCGGGCACCGTGTAGACGAGCTTGACCCGGTCGGTCGTCCGGAGCACCTCCTCCAGCGCGACGGTGTCCATCCCCTCGTCGTCCATCGGCACCGACCGGTACTCCGGCTCGCACGGGTTGAAGGCGATGAGCGCGCCGAGGAAGGTCGGCCGCTCGGTGACGACGACGTCGCCGGCGTCGAGGAAGAGCTTGGCCGTGAGGTCGAGCCCCTGCTGGCCGCCCTGGGTGATGAGCACGTCGTCGGCGGTGCACGGCATCCCGTCGGCCGTGAGCCGCTGCGCCACGAGCGCCCGCAGCTCGGGCAGCCCGTCCGAGGCCGTGTACTGCAGGGCCGAGGTGTTCTCGGGGGTCAGCAGCGAGTCGTAGATCTTGTGCAGCTCGTCGACCGGGAAGAGCGTGGGGTCGGGGTAGCCGCCCGCGAAGGATGTGATGCGCGGGTCGCCGGCGAGCGCGAGGAACTCGCGGATGGCCGACGGCTGCACCCGCTCCGCGCGGCGCGCGAAGGAGGTCATCCGAAGGCCAGCCGGCCGGGACGCCCCTCGCGCAGGGCGGTGAGGTGCTCCTCGTAGGTCATGACGTCGAAGAGCGACGTGCCGCCGAGGATGCGCTCCTGCAGCGCCTTCTCCCGCGCCTCGATCGCCTCGGCCGCGTCGACCGCGGCCGCCACCTCGTCGGCGGTGGCCACGACGAGGCCGTCGTCGTCCCCGACGAGCAGGTCGCCGGGTGCCACCGCCACGCCGTCCAGCGCGAGCGGCACGCCGGTCTCGGGCAGGGCAGCGGCGCCGAAGGCGTTGGGCGCGAACCCCGTCGACCACACGGGCATCGACAGGCGGGCCAGCGCGGAGGTGTCGCGGGTGCGACCGAGCACGACGAGTCCGGCCAGCCCGCGTCGCTGCGCCTCCGTGCCGAAGAGCTCACCGGCGACGGCACGCTCGTCGCCACCGGCGTCGACGACGAGGACGTCGCCGGGTCCGGACTCGCGCAGCGCGTGGATGACCGACACGAGGTCGCGGTTCGCGCGGGCCGTGACGACCCGGCCGGCGCACCGTCCGCCGGGCACCACCGGCCGCAGCCGCAGGGGCAGGACCCGGAGGGCGGGGGAGGCGTCGACGAGGCTCGTCGTCGAGAGCCCGGCGAGTCGGTCGAGCAGGCCCTGCGGGGTCATGCGGTGTCCTCTCCAGTGGCGGTCGTCGGTGTCCCAGCAGTCTCCGGCGCGCTCGACCGCCGCGGCAACCCGCGTCCACGGGCGGCCCCCGCGGCCTACGGTGGGCGGATGGACCACTCGAGCGCGCAGGGCTGGCTGGACCGCTACCTCGCGGCGTGGGAGTCGTACGACCCCCGGGCCGTCGCGGACCTCTTCGCGCCGGACGTCCGGTACCGGTACCACCCCTCCGACGAGCCGGTCGTCGGCCGGGACGCCGTCGTCTCCTCGTGGCTCGGCGAGGGCGACGCAGCGGGCGCCTCGACCCGCGACGCCCCCGGCACCTACGACGCCGAGTACGCCCCGGTCGCGGTCGACGGCGACACCGTCGTGGCCACCGGGCGGTCCCGCTACCGGGACGTCCCAGGCGGCCCCGTCGTGCGCACCTACGACAACTGCTTCGTCGTGCGGTTCGACGCCCACGGACGGTGCCGGGAGTTCACGGAGTACTACATCCAGGTGCCCGACGGGGACGCCCCGACCACCGGCTGACACCCTGCCCACGGTCCGCCGGGGCCCGTCGAGTGGCCCGGTCGGGCCATGTCACCCCGCGGCGGGGCCCTGGGCTCCCTCCGCTCCTGGGCCGTGCCACGCCGGCCGAACCCTGCTCGCGGCGCGAGAACGTCTGTGGAGCAACCAGATCCGGCGCCGCCACGCCGTCCGGGCCGTGCGTCGGTCAGGCCCGCCGGATGACAGGTTCCTGACGGCGGGGTGACGCCCCCCTGACAGCGACATGACCCGTCACTGACCATTGCCTGACCGGGTCTTGACCCTTCCGTGACAAAAGTCGCCAAACCCTCGGCCCCCGGGGCGTCCGCGTCGTCTCATTCTCCCGTGAGCGCCCGCAGGGGGGTGCTCCGGCAGCAGGGGTTGAGTGGAATGCAGGGAAGTCACCACGTCCCGGCCGACGTCACGGCCACGACGACGCACAGGACGACCACCGCGGGTGCCGGACGCCGGCGCCCGGGGTCCCGCGGTCTGTGGCGTCCGGGGTCCCTCCTCCGACGCGTGGTCACGATGGTCGGCGCCACCGCCCTGGCCACCGGCACGGCGGTCGCCGTGCCGGTGGTGCTGGCGGCCCCCGCGCAGGCCGACCCCACGAACACCGTCAGCGTGCGCGTGACGAGCGCGCGCACCGAGCCGCACGCGCCCGGCGGGGCCGTCACCGCCGGGCAGCCGGTCGGCGACTTCCGCTACATGATCAACGTCGACGACACCGGGACCTCCGACCCGGTCGGCGCCCCCGAGCCGGGCTCGGGCTGCTCCGCCGAGGACCCCGGCTACCCCTCGGAGTGCACCTGGGCCTCGCTCCACGAGGTGACCGGGGCCCCCATCCAGCGCCAGGGGACCTCCGAGGACTTCGCGAACGGCGCGACCATCGACCTGCCTGACGGGCGCTACCTCATCAGCGTGCTCGCCGACGGCTACAAGCTCGACGGCGTGCACTTCACCGTGCCGACGACCGACCCGGTCATCGACGTCACCGTCCAGCCGAACCCGCTTTCCGACTCCACGCTGCGGGCGTTCGTGTTCCAGGACGAGGCCTCGAGCAACGGCGCGATCGACAACGGGGAGAACGGACTCAAGGACTTCCAGGGGCACATCAACGACGTGCTCGGCGAGGTGACGACCGACGTCTACGGGAACCCCCTGTGCACGAGGTACAAGAACGAGAACGCGAACTACGAGATCCCGTGGAACGCCGCGTCGCGCGACGCCGACGGCAACCCGATCGTCCAGACCGTCGGCGGCAAGTGCCTCAGCGACGCCGACGGGATGCTCGTCATCCCCCACCTCGGGACGAACCGGTACACGACCTACGTGACGCCCCCGGACGGCTCGGACTGGGTCCAGACGACGACCCTCGAGGGCAACCACGACTGGGACACCTGGCTCCTCGAGGGTTCTACGGGCTACGACACCGAGTTCACCCTCGCCGGCGAGCTCGTCCCCACCCCGCAGTTCGGCTTCGTCCACCCGCACAACGACATCGCCACCTCGACCGCGACCGGCTCGATCAAGGGCACCGTCGTCGGCGTCAAGCAGTACTACCCGCCGGTCGGTGGCAGCTTCAACCAGTACTGGGGGAGCGTCGGCAGCAAGCTCGACAAGCCCATCCCCAACGCGGTGCTCTCGCTCAACGACCTCGGCAACGGCGACCAGTCGATCTGGGCCGGCCGGGCCGCCGCCGACGGCACCTTCACCATCCCGCACGTGCCGGACGGCACCTACATGCTCACGTGGTGGGACGAGCCGCAGAACTACATCCTCCAGCTCGTCAACGTCACGGTCAGCGGCGGCAAGGCGGTCGACCTCAAGCAGCTGCCGCTCAACGGCTGGTGGACCCCGCTGACGGGCCACGTCTTCCTCGACAACAACAAGAACGGCAAGCGCGACCCCGGTGAGGCGGGCGTGGCCCAGTTCCCGCTGACGCTGCGCAAGAAGGACAACTCGCTGATGGACCGCGGCTCGACCGCAGCGTCGACCGACTCCACCGGCTACTTCGAATTCCCGAGCGCCTACCCGCTCGCCGAGTGGCTCATCATGGAGGCCTACTCCGACAATTTCTACACGACCGGCGTCACCTACCAGACCGACAACCAGCCGACCCCGACGACGGTGCTCGGCTCCGGGGTCGACGTCAGCATCCTGCCGATCATCGGTCTCTCCGGCCGGGTCGACTGGGGCGTCCAGAAGTACGACCCCACGGGCACGAAGGGCGGCCCGCGCAACGGCGGCATCGTCGGCTCCGTCAGCTACGACACGACCCGCAACGAGCTCGACCCGCGCTACGCCGCGACCGAGGACTGGCAGCCGGGGATCTCCGGGGTCCCGGTCAAGCTCTACGCGCCGGTCACCTGTGGGACCACGAGCGCGCCGTGCGACGCGACCGACACCTACGAGCTCGCCCCCGACGGCTCCTACGCCAAGGGCCGGCTGCTCAACTCCTACGTCTCCGAGCACTGGAGCCGGCCCACCGGCTGCACCGCTCGCGACGTCGACGGCAAGCCGTTCACCCACGGCACCGAGGAGAACGTCCTCGTGACGAACCAGGAGACCGACGGCGAGTGCATCTCGGCGCTCATCCAGGGCGTCCAGGTGGGCACCTACGCGTCGGGCCAGGGCACCCCGGACGCCGGCTTCGGCGCGTCCGTCGACGGCAACTACGGCTTCGGGGACGGTTGCACCGGCACCCTCGACGCCTCCGACCCCAGCGACCCCCAGTGCACCGGAGGCTCGTTCGCGCCGCTCGGCGCCGGCGACTACCTCGTCTCGGTCGAGATCCCCGAGGACCCGACCGGGAAGCCCATGTACCAGGTGACCCGCGAGGAGGACATCAACATCGGCCGCGGTGACCAGGTCGTCCCCCAGGCGCCGCCCGCCGCGTGCGTCGGCGCGCTGCACACCGTCGACGTCGAGGGTCGCGGCACGGACGGCTACGGCGAGAAGGTCGGCCCGGTGGCCGGCGTGCCCGCCGGGGTCACGGTGGGCGCCTCGACGCCGGTGCACAACCCGACCTTCGCCGACATCGGCGGCTCGCCCTACGAGGGCACCGTGCGCCCGGAGTGCGACACCAAGCTCGTGCCGCTGGCCAACGGCAAGTCGATCGTCCCGATGTTCCACCTCTTCACCGACGTCCCGATCCCGTCGCGCCTGCGCGGCCTCATCGTCGACGACCTCAACTACTCGACGGACAACCGCTCGGTCCTCTACGGCGACAAGGCCGGTGTGCCGAACGCGCCGGTGGGCATCTACGACTTCGCGAACGACCTGAAGTACACGGCCCACTCCGACTTCAACGGCTACTACGACGTGCTCATGCCGTCGACCGACCACATCAACTGCCCCACCCCGTCGGGCGTGTGCCAGAACATGTACCGGTTCGTCGGCAACGACCCCGGGGTGCCCGGCGCCCTCAACGCCGACTACAACCCGCGGTTCCGCACCATCGGCACCGAGTTCGAGGCGACTCCGGGGGTCACCATCCCGACCGACCTCGCCCCGACCCAGGTGGGTGTCAGCCTCGGCACGCCGGGCTCGAGCCCGACGACGGTCAAGTGCATGCCGAACCTCGCTCGCCCGCAGCTGTTCTCGGTCGACCAGCCGTTCATGCGGAGCGCGACCAGCGGCGCCGCCCGCTCGGTGACCATCACCGGCTACGGCTTCGGCGACACCAAGGGCACCGGCGCCGTCCGCCTCGGCACCACCGTCCTGACGACGACCACGTGGACCAACACCCGCATCGTCGCGACGATCCCGGCGGTCGGCACGGCCACGGGACAGCTCGCGGCCGGCCCCTACGACCTCTCGGTGACGAGCGGCAACGGGCTGCGGACGACGAACGGCCTGACCTACCACCAGCTCGGGTCGGCCTACAACCCCACCGTGCTCCAGGTGGGTCCGGGCGTGAGCAACCCCCAGTACGACCCGACGAAGGCCGCGAGCCAGCGGCCGGGGTCGCTCGTGCGGCACCCGATCCAGAACGCCATCGACGACGCCCGGGCCTCCGCGGCCACCGACCTCGTGGTCGTCATGCCCAACACCCCGAGCGCGGGCAACCCGCGGGGCGCCTACTACGAGAACCTCGTCGTCAGCGGCCCGCTCAAGCTCCAGGGCGTCGGGGCCGGAGGCTTCCAGGGCACCGACACCAACGCGCCCTACGTGCAGGGGACGGTCATCGACGGCAGCGCGTTCGGCGGCGACACCGACCTCGCGACCGACTGGTTCACGAAGGTCGGCGCGATGACCTGGTCGGGTAACCAGACCGTCAGCGACGGCGCGGTCGTCTACCTCCTCGGCAAGGCGCCCGGGGCCACCGCCACGGCGGCGGAGTACTCCACCGCGGCGAACGCCTTCAAGCCGTCGATCGACGGGTTCGACCTGCGCGGCGGTGACCAGCAGGGCTTCCCGGGCAACATCAACGACCTCACGGGCCAGGTGACCGGGCTGCCGCCGAACATCGTCACGCAGGGCGGCGCGGTCTTCGCCAACGCCTACGTCCGCCAGCTCCAGGTGACGAACAACGTCGTCGAGAACAACGGCGGCGGCTACGGCACGATCCGCGTCGGCACCCCGGACCTCACCGGGACCGATGCCAACCAGCACAACGAGAAGGTGCGGATCGCCAACAACCGCATCCTCCAGAACGCGGGCACCAACCTCGCGGGCGCCATCGGTCTCTTCGGCGGCTCGGACGGCTACGAGGTGGCGGGCAACGACGTCTGCGGCAACTTCTCCCTCGAGTACGGCGCCGGCCTCAGCGTCTACGGCTACAGCCCCGGTGGCTCGGTGCACGACAACCGGTTCACGCTCAACAACTCGAACGACGAGGGAGCCGGGATCATGATGGCCGGCGCCCTGCAGGCCGACCCCGACGTGCTCTCTCCGGGCACCGGTGCCGTGGACATCTACGCCAACGAGATCAAGGGCAACCTCGCGAACGACGACGGTGGCGGCATCCGCTTCCTCATGGCGGGCAACTACCCGATGAACGTGCACGACAACGTCATCGCGAGCAACGTCTCGACCCACGAGGGCGGCGGCATCGCGATCAACGACGCCCCGGACGTCCGGATCTACAGCAACACGATCATGGACAACATCACGACGGCCACGGCGGTGACCTCCACCGGCCTGCCCGCCCCCGCGGGTGTGTCGACGTCCGAGAACAGCCAGCAGCTCCAGGCCACGCTCCCGGCCGGGTCGCCCGCCTTCAGCCGGCCGGCGCTGTTCGACAACGTGTTGTGGGACAACCGGGCCGGCACGCGCGCCGGCACCACGGTGAGCGGCATCGGCCTGGGCGGCGCCTCGGACGTCGAGCCGTGGGACGTCGGCGTGGCCGACTTCCCCGGAGTCCTCGCCCCGCTCAACTCGGTGATCCAGCAGGACGCCTCCGTCCACCCGTACACCCAGGACGCGAGCAACCGCTCGAGCGACCCGAAGGTCGTCGAGCCGTGGACGGTGTCGGTGTCCTTCGCCACCTGGCGCCAGAACCCGGCCTTCGTCGACGCCACCGTCGTCGCGGTCGAGAAGCCGGCCGACCTCCTCGGCAACTACCACCTGGCGAGCTGCGCCGCCGGCGGGTCGCCCGCCTGCGACCTCGGGGTGATGAGCCGCGGTGGCATCACGGTCTCGTCGCGCGACATCGACGGCGACGCCCGGCCGAACGGTCCGCTGCCGGACGCCGGCGCCGACGAGGCGGCCTACGTCGCCCCGCCGCCGCCGCCGGTCGCGTTCCTGTTCTCGACGGCCGGGACCGGCACCATCGCCGGGGTCAGCGGCACGGTCGACGACTCCGACGTCATCCGCTATGACGGTGCGACGAACGCCTACTCCCGGGTCGTCCGGGCGCAGGCCAACCCCGGCCCGCGGATCCCGGCGGCCGCCAACGTCGACGGCTTCGCCTCGGTCGACGCCACGCACTGGTACATGTCCTTCACCACCGACGTCACGCTCCCGGGCGTGGGGACGGTCCAGGACGAGGACGTCGTGTACTGGAACGGCTCGGCCTGGTCGGTGTGGTTCGACGGCACCGCACGAGGCCTGACGAGCGCCGCGCTCGACATCACCTCGATCGGTGTCCGCGGCGGGTCGCTGTACTTCTCGACGACCGGCGTCGCCAACCCGCCGGGGGTGTCGGGCACCGCGGACAACTCCGACGTCTACCAGTGGAACGGCTCCGTCTTCGCGCGGGTCTGGGACGCCAGCACCAAGGGAGTCCCCACGGCGGCCGTCGTCGACGGAGCGGTCTTCGACTCGGCCACCCACGGCTGGTACTCGTTCGGTGCCGACACCACCCTCCCGGGCATCGGGGCGGTGCAGGACGAGGACATCGTCGAGTACTCGAACGGCACGTGGAGCGTGTGGTTCAACGGGACCGCCCACGGCCTGACGCCCGCCGGCCTCGACATCGACGCCTTCTCGATGCCGGACAGCGCACCCGCCCCGGCCCCGCTCGCGGCCCCGGCCCGGCAGGCCCAGGCACCCACCACACCCACACCCGTCCGGATGACCAGGGGACAGCGATGACGACCTCCGACGCGACCACCGGCGGCCCCCGCCGGACCTCGTTGAGCCGCCGGCGGCTCCTCGGCCTCACCGGCAGCGCGGCCCTCGTGGCCGGGGCCGGCGGCTGGGCCGGGCGGGTGCTCCTCCCCGAGCAGGGGGCCGCCGCGGCCCCCGGCCCGGTGAACCTCTACCTCGCCGGGACCGACGGCTGGATGCACCTGCCGGCCGAGCCCGCCATCCCGCCGTTCCACCCGGACCCGCTGGCCCCCGACGGGCTGACGACGTACATCTTCGGGTTCCGCAACGTCACCGGGATGGACACGACGCAGCGGCTGGGCCAGAAGTACAAGGCGCAGCACTCGGCGCCGATCTTCTGGGTCGACCAGTACGACGAGGCCACGCACAACGAGTTCCGCGTGCAGCTGACCAACCTCGGGCTCGAGCTGCGTCCCGACCTCTTCGACGCGCACACGCTGCACTGGCACGGCTTCCGCAACGTGATCCCGTTCTTCGACGGCGAGCCGAGCGGTTCGGTGTCGGTGCCGGCCGGGCGGGAGTTCACCTACGTGTACCGGCCGCGTGACCCCGGTACCTACATGTTCCACTGCCACGTCGAGGACGTCGAGCACGTGCACATGGGCATGACCGGCATGGTCTTCGTCCGGCCGAAGCAGGACGGCCAGAGCCACACCCACGGCGGGCGCACCTTCACCCGCTTCCTCTACAACGACGGGGACGGCAGCACCGGCTTCGACCGCGAGTTCTCGATGTTCCTCTCCGAGGTCTGGGCCGAGGCGCACTGGGACGACGCGCACATCCAGCTGCCGGAGTGGAGCGACTACCACGCCGACTTCGCGCTCCTCAACGGCCGGGTGTACCCGGACACGGTGGCGCCCAACGGTCCCGGGGTGAACCCGTTCGACGTCGAGGCCGGTCGCACCTTCGACGGCGCCGGCGACCTCATCGCCCCCGCGGGGCACCCCGAGCTGAAGTACCAGCCCATCTCCTCGCTCGTCACGTGCGTCGAGGGGGAGCGGGTGGCCCTCCGGTTCGCGAACCTCGGCTTCCGGGAGTCGGCGATGACCGTCGCCGGGATGCGGATGCGCGTCGTCGGCCGGGACGCGACGCCGATGCGCGGCCGCGACGGCACGGACACCTCGTACGAGACCGACACGCTGAACATCGGGCCGGGGGAGAGCTTCGACGTGCTCGTCACCGCCCCGGACAAGGTCGGCGACGGCGACTTCGACACGTACTACCTGTACAACCGGGCCTTCACCCGGTCGAACAACCTCGCCGACGGCGGCTTCGGCGGCCAGGCGACAGAGATCAGGGTCTACGCCTCCGGCGCCGCGGGCGCCCCTGGGGCACAGGCCTTCCCGAACGACTGGGGGTTCCCCGCATGAGCACCAGGTTCCTGACCCGGCGCGCGCTGCGCCGCGGCGCGGTGGTGGCCGTCGGTGCGCTCGTCGCGCTCGGCGGAGCGGCCGCGACGTCGGTCCCGGCCGCCACCGCGGCGGCGCCCCCGCGCAACGGCATCGTCTGCACGACCGGCGGCACGGAGGCCGGGCACCCGGTGTTCGACCTCACGACCCGCACCGGGTACATCGACCTCCCCGACGGCAACACCGCCTTCATGTGGGGCTTCTCGAACGGGTTCGACGCCTTCCAGCACCCCGGCCCCGTCCTCTGCGTCACCGAGGGCGACGAGGTCACCGTCATCCTCCACAACACCCTCGACGTGGCCACCTCGATCGTCTTCCCGGGCCAGGAGGGCGTGCGCGCCGACGGCGTGCCGTCGCAGCCGCAGGTCGACGCCGGCTCCGGGATGATGACCGGCCTCGGGCAGGGGGCCGCCCCGTCGACCGGGACCGTGAGCTACACGTTCACCGCCACCCACGCCGGGACCTTCCTCTACGAGTCGGGCACCGACCCCGAGACCCAGGTCCGGATGGGCCTGTTCGGGGCGCTCATCGTGCGGCCGGCCGGCCACGCCGACCAGGCGTACGACGCGGCGTCGAGCCGGTTCACCGCCTCCGAGGAGGTCATGGTCCTGCTCTCCGAGATCGACCCGTTCCAGCACGCGGCCGTCGAGCAGGGCAAGACCTTCAACCTCGTCAACTACAAGGCCCGCTACTGGCTGGTCAACGGACGCGGGTACCCGGACAGCATCGCCGACAACGGCGCGTCGTGGCTGCCGTCCCAGCCCTACGGCTCGCTCGCGACCGTCAAGCCGTACGACCCGGCGACCCACCCGCTGCCGGGCCTGGCGCGCTACCTCAGCGTCGGCAGCGAGGACTACCCGTTCCACCCGCACGGCAACAACGGCCTCGTGGTCGGGCGTGACGGGCACCCGCTGACCTCGGAGACCGGGCAGGACCTGTCGATGGAGAAGTTCGCCATCAACATCGGCCCCGGTCAGACGTGGGACGTCCTCTACAAGTGGTACGACGCCGAGGACTACAGCCCGTCGAACCCGGTGTCGGTGACCGTCCCGAGCCTGGCCAACCAGGTGGTCGGCACCTTCTACAGCGGCAGCCCCTACCTCGGGGACACCAAGGAGCTGCCGCCGGGCGTGCAGACCCTCAACCAGTGCGGGGAGTTCTACATCATCTCCCACAACCACGCGCTGTTCCAGATCACGTCGTGGGGCGTGAACATGACCGGCCCGATCACGTACATGCGGATCGAGCCGCCCGAGCCGAACACCTGCGCGTGAGACGGGGACGACGATGACGAAGCACGTGCGCACAGCCGTCCTCACGACGCTCGCCGGTGGGGCCCTCACCGTCCTCGGCCTGCTCCTCGGGCCGGCCGGGTCGGCCAGCGCCGACACCGTGGACATCCACCTCGACGCCACGCAGGGGACGACGACGCTCCCCGCGAAGGGCGGCACGACGACGTCCGTCCCGGTGTGGGGCTTCTGCCGCCGCGCCGACGCCGGCACCGCCTGCGGGGGCGTCGACGCCCCCGGGGGACCGGTGCTGTCGGTCACCGCGGGCGACGAGGTGACGATCACCCTCCACAACACCCTCGGCGAGGCGACCTCGCTCCAGCTCGGTGGCCAGGCGATCGTGCCCGACACGGTCGGCGCACCCGGCGGAGGGACGACGAGCTACACCTTCACCGCGGGACGGCCGGGCACCTACCTCTACGAGGCGGGACTCACGCCGAACCACCAGCACCAGGTCGCGATGGGCCTCTACGGCGCCCTCGTCGTCCACCCCGCGACCGCCGGGCAGGCGTACGACGCCTCGACGACGTACGACGCCGAGGGCGTGCTCGTCCTCGGCGAGATCGACCCGCTGCTCAACGGGTCCTCGAACCCCGCCGCGTTCGACATGCGCACGTACGCGCCGCGCTGGACGCTCGTCAACGGCAAGGTCCACCCGGCGGCCGCGCACGTCGCCGCGTCCTCCGGCGACGACGTCCTCCTGCGCTGGGTCAACGCCGGCACCTCGTACCGCTCGATGGCCGTCCTCGGCGCCGACCAGCGCGTCGTGGGCCTCGACGGCAACCGGCTCGCCAACGGCGCGGCCGACCTCTCCCGGCGGCTCGTCGCCGACACGGTGGGCCCGGGCCAGACCGAGGACGTCATCGTCGGCGCGCCGACGACGACCACCGACCGGCGGCTGGCCGTGTACGACGCCTCCCTGTCGCTGCACAACACGAACGCCGCCGGGGCGGGCGGGATGCTCACCTTCATCGACGTCGCGGGCGCGGGGTCGCCCACGGACGACTCGGGCCCGGCGACGACCGGCGTCACCTGGGACAAGGACGCCGGCACCGTCACGGCGACGGTCAGCGACGCCGCCACCGGCGGGGCGGCCGTCACCGAGGCCGAGCTGCGGCTCGACTCGATCGGGGCGACCCCGGTCGCGATGACCGGTACCTTCGGCACCCCGAGCGTCGAGGTCACCGGGCCGGCCGACATCGTCTCCGGCCAGCACGTCCTCTACGTGCGCGGCCGTGACGCCAACGGCGCCTGGGGCCCGTGGAGCTCGGTGCTCGTCGTCGGCAACGACGTCGTCGGTCCGACGACCACCGGCGTCTCGCTGACCCCCGACCGGTCCAACGGCTCGGCACCGGTCGTCATCGGTGCGACCGGCGACGACTCGGCGTCCGGCAACGGCGCCATCACCGGCGGGCGCTGGTCGCTCGACGCCCCCGACGCAGCGACGACGGCGATGACGCTCGAGACCGACGGTCCGGTGGCCTCGCTGACCGGGACGATCCCGGCCGCGACGGTGGCCGCGTTGCCCGAGGGTCAGCACACGGTCCTCGTCGCGACGCAGGACGAGTCCGGCAACTGGGGTCCGACGACCGAGTCGATCCTCGTCGTGGACCGCACGGGACCGACGACGAGCGACGTCTCCGTCGACCCGTCACCGAACAACGGCACGCTGCCGGTCAACGCCTCCTCGTCCGCGGTGCGCGTGACGGCGACGGTCGGCGACCCCGCGTCCGGGACCTCTGGCGGCCCGTTCGGGACGGCCCAGAGCCCGGTGACCAAGGCCGAGGCCTTCGTCGACACGGCGGCCGCCGGGGCTGCGGGGACGGGTGTGCCCGTCGAGTCCTCCGACGGTGCGTTCACCACCCCGACCGAGGCCGTCTACCTCGACATCCCGCTCGCGACCGTGCGGCTGATGTCCGAGGGCTCGCACACCATCTGGGTCCGCGGTCGCGACGCCGCCGGCAACTGGGGGACGGCGGTGTCGGTGCAGCTCGTCATCGACAAGACCGCACCCACCCTCGGGGCCCTGGCCCTCACCCCGAACCCGACCGCCGGCGCCCTCCAGGCGACGCTGTCCGGGACGGTCGGGACCGACCCGTCCGGCCCCGTGTCGGTCGAGTACTTCGTCGGCACCGACCCGGGTGTCGGCCGGGGCACCGCCGTGGTGCCGTCGGCCACCGGGACGTTCTCCGCCGGCGTCGACACCCGGACCCTCCCCGAGGGCGCGAACCGCGTCGTCGTCCGGGCCCGGGACGCGGCCGGCAACGTCCGGACGGCGACGGCGACCCTCACGGTGACCCGGCCGCTGTGGTTCTCGACCCTCGGGGCGCTCAACCCCACCGGGGTCACGGGCACCGCCCGGACGACGGACGTCTACCGGTGGAGCGGCACGGCCGCCTCCCGGGGCTACGCCCTCAACGCCGCGCCGTACAACGTGCCGGCCGCGGGCAACGTCGACGGCTTCGCCCGCGGCACCGGTTCACAGCTCTACGTGTCGTTCTCGAACACGGTGACCGTCCCGGGGCTGGGCCAGGTCCAGCCGCGCGACGTCATCCGGTGGACGGGCACGGCGTGGGCGAAGTTCCTCGACGGCAGCGACCGCGGGCTCGGGACGGCGACCACGAACGTCGACGCGTTCAGCGTCGTCGGGAACGCCGTCTACTTCTCGCTCGCCGACGCGACCCGGCCGACCGGTGTCGTCGGCTTCCCCTCGTCCTCGGCGATCTACCGGTGGGCCGGTGGCACGGCGAACACGTACACGATGGCCATCGCGGCCGCGGCGAGCGGCATCCCCGCCGCCGCGAACGTCGACGGCTTCGTGTGGCTCGGGGCCAACGACTGGGCCTTCTCGCTGGCGGCCACGACGACGAACCTCCCGGGGCTCGCCAACGTCGCCGACGAGGACGTCGTCCGGCGCACCAACGGGACGTGGAGCACCTACTTCGACGGATCCACCCACGGACTCGGGGCGGCGAACGGCGACGTCGACGCCTTCTCCCTGCCCTGACCGACCCGGGGCACCGGCCGTGGACCATCCCGGCCGGTGCCCCGACCCAGAGAGGACGCACCATGACCACGGGGACCCTCACCGCACCCGTCCGGCCGACGCCGCGCGCCGTCGGGGCCCGAGGCCGGCGACGGCTGCTGTTCGTCGCGGTCCTCGCGGTGCTCGCCCTCGCCGCGACCCTCGGGGTGCGGGCGGCGATGGTTCGCGCGGACGACGTGCGGTCCGGGACCGAGGCGGTGACCGCCCAGCAGTTCGCGGCCCGCACCGGGGTCAAGCTGACCCTCCTCGGGGTCACCGGCGGCGGCGGGATGATCGAGTTCCGCTACCAGGTGGTCGACCCGGACAAGGCCAGCCTGCTGCTGCACCAGCCGGACAAGCGACCGGTCCTCGTCGCCGAGGACTCCGGCCAGACCCTCGCGATGCTCTCGCGGCCGCACAACCACAAGGCCGAGCTGAACCTCGGCGGCACCTACTTCTTCATCATGGCCAACACCCGCAACGCGATCCGCGACGGGACGAAGGTCACCGTCGTCGTCGGGGACGTGCGGCTCGAGCACGTCACGGCCCAGGCGTGACCGTGGGGTCGCCGGTCGCCCGGGTCGTGCGGGCGCTGCTCGTCGCGGCGCTCCTCGTCCTCGTCGGCGCGTCGGCGGCCTCGGCCCACGCGACCCTCCTGCGCTCCGACCCGCCGAACGGCGGCATGGTCGCGACCGGGCGCACCACCTTGACCCTCTGGTACGGCGAGGCCATCACGCCGGCCGTCAGCTCCTTCGACCTGCGCGGCGGGAGCGCCGCCACCCCCGTGCCGGTGCAGGTCCGGGTCGACGGTGACGGACGGGTCGTCCACCTCACGGTGCCACCCCTCGAGCGCGGGACCTACACGCTCACCTGGGCCACGGTGGCCACCGACGGGCACCCCACCCGCGGCGAGGTCCTCTTCGGCAGCGGCTTCCGGCCGGACGGGCTGCCGAGCGACGGCGCCGCCCTCCCGGCCCCGTGGCCGGTCCTGCTCCGCACCGCCGACCTCGGCGGCACGCTGCTCGCGCTCGGTGCGCTCCTGGCCCTCTGGCGTGTCGTGCCCGCCCTCGGCGCCCTCGCCCCCGTCACGCGGCGACGGACGACCACGGCCGGGCTGGTCGGCCTCGCTCTCGCGCTCGCCTCCTCGCTGGCGACACCGGTCGTCATGACCGCCTCCCAGCTCGGCCCGGACGCGGGCGCCGGCGCCTGGCGCGCCGCCCTCGGCGACATCGTCCTCGCGAGCACGTGGGGCCGGCTGTGGCTCGTCCGGGTGGCGGTCCTCGTCGTCGCCGTGACGGCCCTGTGGCTCAGCCGTTCCCGGGTGGGTCGACGCCGGGCCGTGGCCGGAGCCGCGCTCGTCGTCGGGGTGGCCCTCGATGCCTGGGCCGGGCACGCGTCGGCCCTCCCCTCGGGGCGGGGGCCGGCCTGGGCGGCCGCGACGGCGCACGTGCTCGCCGCCGGGGCGTGGGCCGGCGGGCTCCTCGTGCTCGCGCTCGTCCTCCGACCGCTCGCCGCCCTCGACCGGGGCGACCGCGGCGCCCCCGCGATGGCGGCGTGGCGCGCCTACAGCCCGCTCGCCGCCCTCTCGTCCCTCGTGCTCGTCGCCTCCGGGACGTACGAGGCCGGGGTGCACGTCGAGGCCGCCAACGGCCTGCTCCGGGGGGTCTACGGACCGGCCGTCCTCGCGAAGGTCGTGGTCGTGGGCGTCGCCCTCTGCCTCGCGGCGTACAACACCGTGCTCGTCAACGAGCGGGTCGCCGAGCGCGTCGGCCGGGTCGCCCTCCTCGGTCGCGGCTGGCGTCCGGCCCGGCACGCGCTGCGGACGACCGCCCTCGTCGAGGCCCTCGTCCTCGCGCTCGCGGTGGTGCTCGCCGCGGTGATGACCTCGGTCCCAACGGCCCGCGAGGTGAGCGCGGCGGCCTCGGCCAGCGCCCCCCAGAGCGACCGCGCGGACGGCCTGTTCGTCACCGTCGAGTCCGTGCCGACGGGCCGCGACCTCCGGGTGCTCGTGCGCGCCCAGGCCGTCGTCCGACCGCTCGGCACCCCCGTCACCGGCGTCGAGATCGGGCTCACCGAGGGCACGGTCACCGCGCCGGCCAGCCGTCCCGAGGACCGGCTGGTCCTCACCGCCGTCGAGCCCGGACGCTGGGAGGGCCAGCTCCGGGCGCCCGCCACGACGGACTGGACGACCGAGGTCTTCCTCCGGCGCGCCGGGGCCCGCACGACCGTCGTCCTCACCCCGTGGAGCAGTGCGCCGCCCGCGTCGACCTTCGGGACAGCCGCCACCGGCGTCGCGCTCGCCCTCCTCCTCGTCGCCGGGACGGCCGTCGTCGTCGCGCGCCGCCGACGGCGGCCCGGGGCGCCGACGGAGCTGCCCCTGCCGACGCCCGGCGAGCGCGTGCTCGAGGAGGTCGGCCGATGACGACCGCACGCGGGCGGCAGCGGCTCTGCGGCCTCGTGACGTGCGCGATCCTCGGGCTCGGGGCCCTGCTCGCCCCGCCCACCGCCGCGGCGACGGCGGGCGACCCGGGTGTCGAGCGGATGCTCGCCGGGGTGGACCCCGAGGCCCCGGTGCCGGTGGTCGTGCACCTGCGCGGCCGGGCGCCGGACGCCCCGACGACCGGGAGCCGGCGGGCCCGCCGGGCCGCGCTCGTCCGGTCGCTGCGGGCCCACGCCGGCTCGAGCCAGTCCGCGCTGCTCGCCCGGCTGGCCCGGCTGCAGGCCGAGGGCCGGACCGGTCCGGCGACCTCGCTGTGGGTCACCGACGCCGTCGCGGTGTCGGCCACGCCGGACGTCGTCCGCGAGCTCGCGAGCCGGCCGGACGTGGCCTCGGTGGAGCCGGACGCCGTGACGGTGCTGGCGGCCGACGTCGCGGCCGAGGGGAACGTGTCGACCACCGGTGCGCCGACCCTCTGGGCGGGCGGGCGCACCGGGACCGGCGTCGTCGTCGCGACCCTCGACAGCGGGGCCGACCCGAGCAACCCCGACCTCGCCGCCTCGTGGCGGGGCGGCACCAACAGCTGGTTCGACCCCTACGGCCAGCACCCCGACGCCCCCGTCGACCTGTCCGGGCACGGCACCGCGACGCTCGGCGTCGTCGTCGGCGACCACGACGCCGGCACGTCCTACGGCATGGCCCCGGGGGCCCGGTGGATCGCCGCGCGGGTCTTCGACGACCGGGGCGCCTCGAGCACCTCGGCCATCCACCAGGCGTTCCAGTGGGCCCTCGACCCCGACCACGACCCCGCGACCGACGACGGCCCGGACGTCGTCAACCTGTCCTGGTCGCTCGGCACCGGCCCCGGGTGCGACCTCGAGTTCCAGCCCGACGTCGCCGCCCTGCGCGCCGCGGGGACGCTCACCGTCGCCGCCGCGGGCAACTTCGGCCCGGGCCCGGCGACGTCGGTCAGCCCCGGCAACTACCCCGAGGTCCTCTCGGTCGGCGCGGTCGACTCCTCCGACCGGCTCTGGCCCTCCTCGAGCGCCGGGCCCTCGACCTGCGGCGGGCGCGGCCGGGTGCTGCCCGACCTCGTCGCCCCCGGGGTCTCGGTCCTCGCCGCCGACCGGTGGGGCGGGTACCAGGTCGTCTCCGGCACCTCGATCGCCACACCCCACGTGGCCGGCGCGCTGGCCCTGCTCCTCCAGGGCCGCCGGGGCACCGCCGTCGACCCGCTCGTCGCGGCCCTCACCGGCGGGGCGGTCGACCTCGGCGCCGCCGGACCCGACGACGTCTTCGGGCACGGACGCCTCGACGTCGCCGCCGCTGAGGCACTGCTCGAGGCCACCCCGCCCGCCGACCCCGGCTTCGCGCTGACCGCGGCCCCCGCCTCGGTCACCGTCGCGGCGGGGCAGACGGTGAGCGCCGAGGTGCGGCTCGTGCCGGAGCCGGGCTACGACGGCCCGGTCGGCCTGGCGGTCGCCGGCCTCCCGTCGGGCGTGACGGCCACCGCGTCCCCGTCGACGCTCACGCCCGCGAGCCCGACCGCCACGCTCACGCTGACCGCGTCCCGGACGGCCGTCGCCACGACGGTGCCGCTCACCGTCACCGGGACCGCCGCCGGGCACACGGCCACGGCCACCCTCGAGCTCGTCGTCCGGCCGGTGGTCGACTTCACGCTCAGCCCGGCGGCCCCGGGGGTGAGCGTGCGGCGCGGCGCGTCGGCGATGGTGCCGGTGTCGGTGCGCGGGCTGCGAGGCTGGACGGGGCCGGTCGCGGTCGGGTCGCTGGTCCTGGCGCGCGGCGTGGGCACCTCGCTCGACGCGCGGTCGGTGACGGCCCCCGGGTCGGTGACCCTCACCGTCCGAGCCGGACCCTCGGCGGCGCTCGGCCGGACGCCGGTGCTCGTGACCGGACGGGTCGGCCGCGTCGTGCGCAGCACGTGGGTCGTCGTGACCGTCACGCGCTGACCGGCTGGCTCCCCTCGCCGGCGACGGGGACCGACACGGCCATCCGCGAGCCGCCCTCCTCGGACCGGCCGGCGACGAGGCGACCGCCCGCCGACCGGGCGATCCCGGCGACGATGCGCAGCCCGAAACCGGTCTGCGAGTAGGCGTCTCGCAGCTGCGTCGACAGGTCGATGGCGTCCCACTCGTCGGCGTCCGGGGCGTCCGTGGGGGTGTTGACCCGCTGCACGAGCTCGTCGGACAGGCCCGGGCCGGAGTCGGCGACCCCCACCTCGACGCGCTCGCCGACGCGCTCGCTGAAGAGGCGGATGCGGTCGCCGGCGGACGTGTAGCGGATCGAGTTCTCGACGAGGGTGTCGATGGCCGCCCGCAGGCGGTCCGCGTTGACGGGCACGGAGTGGGCGGTGGCCTCGACGACGATGTCGCGGTCGGTGACCACGGCCCAGCGACGCCGGACCTCCTCGAGGAGGTCCGCGGTGTCGGACGGCCGGTCCGGCGCCCCCAGGTCGAGCGACACCGCGCGCACGAGCCGCTCGGCCACCCGGGTCAGCTGGTCGAGCTCCTCGCGCACCGTCGTGAGGTCCTCGTGGCGCGCGGGGTCGTCCTCGCTCGCGGCGAGGTGGTCGACGTAGCCGCGGGCGATGGTCAGCGGTGTGCGCAGCTCGTGGGACGTCATGCGCCCCAACCGGTCCCGGGCCACCGCCCGTCGCCGGTCGGCGGCCGCGAGCTCGGAGGCCCGGTCGATGGCGGCGTCGCGGCGACTGACGTGGTAGATGACGACGGACGCCAGCACGACGGGCGCCACGACCTCGACGAGCTCGATCGGGGGCAGGTCACCGCGCACGACGCGGGGCAGCATCACCGCGGCGGCGAAGGCCGCGAAGGCGACGACCGTGACGACCGTGCGGCCGACCGGCCAGGACCCGAACCCGTAGAGCACCGCGAACGCGAAGATGACGATCTCGATCGCCACGAGCTCGAGGTGGGGCACGAGGAGGAGCACGGCCGAGCAGACCACGAGGGCGACCAGCCAGGTGCCGAAGAGCACCCGGCCGAGGCCGGGGTCACGGGCCCGCGATGCAGTAGCCGACACCACGGACGGTCTCGATCATCGTCGGGTCGAGGATCTTCGTGCGGAGGCGTCCGACGCAGACCTCGAGGACGTTGCTGCCGGGGTCGAACTCGAAGCCCCAGATGTCCCGGAGCAGCTCGTCGCGGGTGCACACGTCACCCCGGCGCCGTAGCAGGTAGGCGAGCACCGCGGACTCGCGCTCGCTGAGCATCCGCGTGCCCTCCGGTGTGTGGAGCGCGCGCCGCCGCGTGTCGAGGCGGTGGTCGCCGTGCTCGAGGAAGCGGCCGTCGTCGTTGACCGTGCGCGGCGTCCCGAGGTGGCGGTTGACGCGGGCGAGGAGCTCGGCGGTGGCGAAGGGCTTGCCGACGAAGTCCGTGGCGCCCTCCTCGATGGCCTGCACCCGCGTGCCGACGTCGCCGACGCCGGAGAGCACGATGACCGTCGGCGGCTCGGGGAGGCGCTGGATCTGGCGCAGGACGGTGAGGCCGTCCATCCCCGGCATCACGAGGTCGAGGAGGACGAGGTCGACGCGTCGGCTGCGGACCACGGCGCACGCCTCGGCGCCGTCCGCTGCCATCAGCGGCCGGTGACCCGCGGCGACGAGGGTGCGGCCCAGGAGGGTCCGGAGCCGTGCTTCATCGTCCACGATGAGAATGTCAGCCATCCCCTGCTGCCTCTCATGACGTGTTCGTGACAGGAGGTTAACGGCCTGATGAGCCGCGTGTAAGGGTTTCCTGAGTTCTTTCGACGCGCTCTGGTGCGGCGGCGCCGGACCCGCAACGGTAGGGGAGGCACCGGGGGAGCGCGTCCCGGCCGTCGCGACCGGGTCGACGACCACGGCGACCAACCTGCACCGTCGTCCCACGGGACCCGACGGGGTCGTCGTGGTCGCTCCACGGGTCGTGGGTCACACCCCGCGTGTGACCCACGAGACGGCGCGACGGCGCCCCGCGGAGCACAGTGGAGGCATGGCCGAGGACGTGCTCTCGAGGCAGTCGGACCGGCCCCCCGAGGGGACCGGTCACCGTCCGGTCGTCGCCGCGCTCGACGGCTCCTCCCGTGAGGACTCCGTCGTCGCCTGGGCCGCGGCCGCCGCGTCACGGTGGGGGGTGCGCCTCGACCTCGTCCACGTCGTCGACCCGGGGATCACGACGACCCCGTACGCGGTCTTCGCGACCGAGACCCCCTGGTTCGGGGAGCGGCTCGAGGCGAACGCCCGCGAGCGGCTCGAGGCCCGGGCCGCGATGCTCCGCGAGCGGCACCCGGGTCTTGAGGTCTCCGTCCGTGCGCCGTTCGGCTCGCCGCCCGCCGTCCTCGTCGGACTCTCGGAGCGGGCGACGGTCGTGGTCGGGGCCTCCACCCACGGCCGCCTCGAGCGGTGGGTCCTCGGGTCCACCGCGCTCGCGGTCGTGGCCCACGGGCACGGCACGGTGGTCGTCGTGCCCGAGTCGCTGCCGCCGGTGGAACCACACCGGGTCGTCGTCGGTGCCGACGGCAGCGACGCCGGGGCCCGCGCCCTCGCCGTGGCGGTCGGGGAGGCCGCCGCGGTGGGCGGCCGGGTCACCGCCGTCACCGCGTGGACCGTCGAGGTCGAGGACGGCGTCGTCGTCGCCGAGCCCGGGACGGAGCGGTGGGCGCGAGTCGAGACCCGGCTCGCCGGGGGGGTGCGGGCGAGCGTCGCCGGCGCGCTGGCGGACCGTCCCGAGGTGCCGGTCGAGGTCGTCGTGCGCCACGGCGCCCCCGCGCCAGTCCTGCTCGACGTCGTCCGCGAGCAGGGCGCCGACCTCCTCGTCGTCGGGCGCCGGGGCCACGGCGGCTTCGCCGGGCTGCTCATGGGCAGCGTGAGCCGGGCCGTCGCACAACGGGCCCCGGTGCCGGTGGCCGTCGTCCACTGACCGGCGGCCGGCCCGCTGACCGGCCGCCGGGACCCGCGGCCGGTCAGCCCATCGCGGCGCGCACCAGCGGGGCGAAGCCGTCGCGGTACCCGGCCTTGGTCGGGTGGTAGATGTCGAGCAGCCCGGTCTTCTTGCCCCAGACGTAGGGGGTGGCGGCGCAGACGTCGTGGCCGGTGAAGGACGGCACCGGGTCGAGGTAGGTGAAGCCGGCCGCACCCGCGCGGGCCGCGATGACGCGGTCGAGGTGGGCGGCGACGTCGTTGAGCAGCACCGACTCCCGGCTGTTCACCCCGCCGGCCTGGGCGCACGACACGGAGGACCCGAAGGGCTTCGGGTAGCCGACGACCATGACCTTCGCGCCCGGCGCGCGGCTGCGGATGTCGGCGTACGTGGCGTCGAGCTTCGCCGGGAGCTCGGCGTCGATGCGCGAGCCGACCTTCGAGACCGTCGAGCGGCACAGCAGCTCGTCCCAGCTGTTGAAGCAGGACAGGATGAGGTCGACGAAGCCGACGTCGTTGCCGCCGATGCTGATCGTCACGAAGTCGGTGGACGACGACAGCGCCGCGGTCTGTCCGCCGGTCACGTCGCCGGTCTTCGCGCCGGAGCAGGCCTTGAACGACAGGGTGGTGTTCGGGCGGGCCTTCGCGACGAGCGGGGCGTAGGCGAGGCTGCTGCGGTAGCAGGAGAGGCTGAGGTCCGGCCATCCGGTGCCGTTGCCGGCGGCGTAGGAGTCACCGAGCGCGACGTACTGGTCCGGTTCGGCGGCGGCCGCGGACGGCAGGAGCGTCGCGGCGAGCACGAGGGGGAGGGCCGCGACCGCGGCGGCGAGGGACCTCAGGCGGGGGCGAGCGGACAACGGGCACTCCTTCGTGCGGCGTCTCGGGCGACGCGCGCCGCCCCGGGTGGGCCCACTCTCACCCGCGGGGGATCACCCCGCAACCGGGGCGAACGGCCACCCCTGCACCATCCCCGGCTCGCGGCCGGGCTCGACGAAGTGCTCGAAGCCGAAGACCGACGCGAAGACCTCGGGAGGCATCGCGAGCATCATCCCGACGTCGCTCGTCTGGCTGGCGTGGCTGGCCAGGGCGGCCCGCTTGCGCTCGATCCGGTCGCGGACGTCGACCTGCCAGTGGATCTCGGCGGCCGGCGTGCCCATCGGGTTGCCGTCGTCCATCGGGGCGTCGGGGTCCCAGTCCTCCTCGATGCCCGCGGCCCGGGCGGCCTCGAACATCTCGCGCATCGCGTCGCGGTTCATCGTGGACTCGAGGACCCGGGGGCGCCGGGCCGCGAGCTCGGCCCCCCGGTGCAGCACCCGGTGCACCTGGACGTGGTCGGGGTGGCCGTAGCCGCCGTGCCAGTCGTAGCCGACCGCGACGTCGGCGTCCTCCTCGTCGAGGACGTCGGCGAAGCGCCGCCCGGCCTCGTCGAGGTCGGCCGCGGTGAAGGCGCCGTCGTGGGAGTTCTGCTCCCAGCCGGTCATCCCCGAGTCGGAGTACCCGAGCCACACGACCCGGTGCAGCCCGATGGCCCGGGCCGAGGCCTCGAGCTCGCGGCGGCGCCGGTGGACGAGGGTCTCGCCGGGCGCGAGGTCGTCGGGGGCGGTGCCGTGCTCGCCACCGGTCGAGACGACGAGGACGACGCGGTGCCCCTCGTCGACGGCGCGGGCCATCGAGCCGGAGGTCTGCGAGGCCTCGTCGTCGGGGTGGGCGTGGAGGAAGACGATGGTCGACACCCGCACATCATGCCGACCGCCCCCGACAGCGGGGGCGGCCGGCCGAGGGGTGGGGTCAGCCGACCGGGCGCAGCGCCGGTGGGGTCGCCCGCACGGCGTGGGTCGAGGGGGAGGCCACGAGCGCCTCGTCGACCGTCAGCCGGCCGGTCCCGGTGTCGTAGCCGCCGGTGACCCGCACCGGCGAGCCGTAGGGCGCACGCGACTCGTCGACGACGAAGGAGACGACCGGTCCGTCGACGCTCGTGCGGCCGGAGTGCACGAGGGTGCCGTCGGGCCGCACCAGCCACACCCGACCGCCGTCGCGCTGGTCGGCGAGGAGATAGGCGTCGAGGCTGTAGCGCTCGGAGCAGACCCGCTCGCGCAGCAGCGCGCCGAGCAGCCGCGGGGCGCCGAGGACCGTGTCCGGCGCCTGTCCGCGCAGCCCGGCGTCGAGGGCCAGCGCGCCGGGGTGGCCCGAGCACACGTACGGGTGAACCGAGGCCTGGCTCAGCGCGAGGCCGGGCAGCTCGCGCTCGGCGGAGGCGACGATGGTGCGCTTGGGCATCCGTCCGCCGCGGGCCCAGTCGATGGTGCGTCCGCGGGCCGCGGAGTACTTCGTCGTGTCGACGGGCTCGACGAGGGAGACCTCGAGCCCGTGCCGGTACGACAGGAGCGTCCGCGCCATCCGCAGGTCGCGGCCGACGGGCGTGGTGGGGTCGAGCCGCAGCCGGTCGAGGGACGCGAGCGCGCTCGCGTCGCCGACCCGGCCGAGGGCCCCGACGACGCGGCGCAGCACGTCCGGGCTGTCCGTGGCCAGGGCGGTCTCCAGCGCCTCCTGCGTCGCCCGGCCGGGGATGCGCCCGAGGGCGACGGCGGCGCGGGCGCGGACCCGGTCGTCGGCGTGGCCGACGACGAGCTCGCGGCCGAGGGCCGGGAGGGTCGGCGCGTCGCGGCGGGCGAGCACGGCGAGGCTCTCGCTCGCGACGTCCGGCCGGGTCGCGCGCGCCAGCCGGCCGAGGGCCGCGTCGGAGCGGTGGTCGAGGGGGGTGTGGTCGGTGGGCATGGTCGTCCTTCCGTCCTCAGCAGCCGCCGCGGACCTGGCAGCGGCCGCGCATCGTCGAGCCCTGGGAGGTGGTGAGCAGCACCGAGGTGCGGGTGCTCACCGCGCACCGGGTCTGGGCCATGAGGTTCTCCCGGGCGCTCGTGGCGGTGGGGCAGTCCTCCCCGTGGTTGTGCGACAGGTCGAGGAAGTGGCCGAGCTCGTGGGCGACGGTGCGGGAGAACCCTTCCGCGTCGCGGTTGATCTCCCCGCCGATGAGCCCGTCGTCCTTGTCGCCCTTGTCGCAGTCGCCCGGCACCGGCGAGATCCCGACGAAGTCGGTGTCGCTGATGTTGCGGACGATGAACATGTCGACGCCGTCGTTGGCGACGCTCCACTCGTCGGACAGGCTGTCGGCCTCGGACTCGCTGCCGAGGTCGTCGCGGCCGTTCGACGCCGCCGCGGTGATCCAGAAGTACTGCACCCGACCGAGTCCGAGCTGGCGGGTCGCGTAGATCTGTCGGGTGCGGTGCACGGCGTAGTCGACCTTGTCGTCGGCGGCCGCCATGTCCGTCGAGGACAGCAGGTCGAGGCCGACCTCGACGAGGTTGAGGTTGACGTGCCCGCGCGAGAGGCCGTCGAAGGCCTGGCCCAGCGAGACGGTGACGGGGGTGGACGTCGCGGGGTCGGTGGGCGGCGTGCCGCGCCAGAACCCGAGCACCTCGCGCATCACCGACAGGTTCGCCTGGCCGCCGAGGCCCATGCACGACATCGCCTGCCGGACGGAGGCGACGGTCACGGCCCGACCCGCCCCTCGAGCTCAGTGACGCGGGCGGTCAGCGCGGTGACCTGGCTCTGGAGCGAGGCGATGACCGTCGCGACGTCCTGCCCGCCGACGCTCAGCGACCCGGGGCAGCTGACCCGGCCCTCGATCGTCACGCCGCCGACGTAGTCGCGGTTGAAGTTGACGACGAGCGTGTCCTCCCAGGCGTGGACGAGGGCGCGCCGGTAGGGGTTGCGGCGCTTGGTTGGCCGGAGGACGCCGGTGGTGCGGCGGCGCTCGGTGCCGCCGTCGAGCATGAGGTCGGTGCCGAACTGCTGGACGACACGGGAGCGGACGACGAGCCAGTCGCCGTTCGTCGCGCCGTGCACGGTCTTGAGGTCGTTGATCGTCACGCCGCCGGGGTAGTCGCGGTCCCAGTTGAGGGTCAGCCCGTCGTCGAAGTCGTGGACGAGCGCGCGCCGGTACGGGGTGTCGGTCTTCCGGCGCCACGGGGCGTCGAGCATCAGGTCGTTGCTCGCCGCCTTCGTGACGGCCGCCTCCAGGTGGATCCAGTCGCCGTCGAACCTGATGTCGGTCATCGCCCTCGCCTCTCCTCGTGCGGTCGGTCGCGGAGGAGGAGGTCGGCGGGGCGGCGCTGATACACGGGCGCACGCAAGCCCCACAGGGGGCGGTCGAGTCCCTACCGTGTCCGGTGGCCCGGCGACCGCCGGACGTCCCGGGGGAACGAGGAGGTTCCTGTGACCACCACCGACCAGCCCGACGCCGGCGGACCACGCCGCGACGAGGTCGACCACGACACCGTCCCACCCGCCCGGACGGGCCTGCTCGTCGTCGCCGGCGTGCTGCTCGCGATCCCGGTCGTCGCGCTGCTCTGGGTGAGCAGCTACAGCCGCGTCGAGCCGAAGCTCTGGGGCTTCCCGTTCTTCATCTGGTACCAGTTCCTCTGGGTCTTCCTCTGCTCGGCGTTCACGTACACCGCGTACCGCATCGTCCTTCTCGCGCGGCCGCACCGGCCGATGACCGACGCCGGGGCCGACCGGGCGGGGGAGCGGGCATGAGCGGCATCGACGGCACCGCGCTGGCCGTCCTCGTCGTCCTCTTCCTCCTCGTGACGGTCATGGGCTTCATGGCCACCCGCTGGCGCCGGCCGACCTCGATGGAGTCGCTCGACGAATGGGGCCTCGGCGGACGCTCGTTCGGCACGTGGATCACGTGGTTCCTGCTCGGTGGCGACCTCTACACGGCGTACACGTTCGTCGCCGTCCCGGCGGCGATGTTCGGCGCCGGCGCGGTGTCGGGCTTCTTCGCCGTCCCCTACACGATCGTCCTCTACCCGATCATCTTCGTGTTCATGGCGCGGCTCTGGTCGGTCAGCCACCGGCACGGCTACGTGACGACCGCCGACTTCGTGCGGGGCCGGTTCGGTTCCCGCGGACTGTCGTTGGCCGTCGCGGTCACCGGCTTCCTCGCGACGATGCCGTACATCGCGCTCCAGCTCGTCGGCATCCAGGCGGTGCTCGAGGTCATCGGGCTCGGCGGCGGCAGCAACATCATCGCCAAGGACCTCCCGCTCTTCATCGCCTTCGCGCTGCTCGCGGCGTACACGTACTCGAGCGGGCTGCGGGCGCCGGCGGTCATCGCCTTCGTCAAGGACACGCTGATCTACCTCGTGATCATCGTGGCCATCGTCTACCTGCCGAGCAAGGTCGGCGGCTGGGACGCCGTGTTCTCCGCGGCCGAGCAGAAGATGGCGAAGCCGAACCCGGTGGACGGCAAGCCGACCGGCGCGTTCATCCCCGGTGCGCAGGCGCAGTGGGCGTACGCGACGCTGGGCCTCGGCTCGGCGCTCGCGCTCTTCATGTACCCGCACTCGATCACGGCCAGCCTGTCGGCGAGCTCGCGGAACACGATCCGCCGCAACGCCTCGATCCTGCCGGCGTACTCCTTCGTCCTCGGCCTGCTGGCGCTCCTCGGCTGGGTGGCCATCGCCGCCGGCACGAAGCCGATCGGCCTCGACGGCAAGCCGAACGCGCAGCTCGTCATCCCGCAGCTGTTCGAGGACTCCTTCCCGTCGTGGTTCGCGGGAGTCGCGTTCGCGGCCATCGCGATCGGTGCCCTCGTGCCGGCGGCGATCATGTCCATCGCGGCGGCGAACACCTTCACGCGCAACATCTACAAGGAGTGGCTGAAGCCCGACGCGACGCCGCAGCAGGAGGCCAAGGTCTCCAAGCTCGTCTCGCTCGTCGTCAAGGCCTTCGCCCTGGTGTTCGTCCTCGCGCTCGACAAGCAGAACGCGATCAACTTCCAGCTGCTCGGCGGCATCTGGATCCTCCAGACCTTCCCCGCCGTCGTCCTCGGCCTCTACACGCGCTGGCTGCACCGGTGGGCGCTGACGGCCGGCTGGGCGGTCGGCATGGTCTACGGCACGTGGCAGGCGTGGAGCGTCGCGAACCCGCGGGCCGGCATCAACCACTTCGGCGGCTCGCTCGACACCATCCCGGTCATCGGGCAGATGGGCTACATCGCGATGACGGCGTTCGTCATCAACCTGCTCGTCGCCGTCGTCGGGACGGTCGTGCTACGGGTCGCCAAGGCTCCCGACGGTGACGACGAGACGATCCGCGGCGACTACTTCGCCGACGCCGGTGACCCGCGCGTCGAGAAGGTCCTCCAGCCACTCCACCAGGAGGCGCCGAACCCCTGACCCCTGTGCCGGGCGGGCACGGTCGCGGCCGCGAGCCGGTGCCCGTGCCCGCCCGGGCAGTTGGCAGGATGGGGCCATGCCCGACTCCCCGACGCCCCGGCTCGCCGAGCTCGCCCTGGCCCACGGGGTCGCGACGGAGTACTGGGACTGGCTGGGCCGGCACGTGACCGTGTCGGCGGCGTCGATCCGGTCGGTCCTCGCGGCCCTCGGGGTGGCGGCGGACGACGACGCGCAGGTCGAGGCGGCCATCGCCGAGCACGCCGACGCACCGTGGCGCCGGACGCTCCAGGCCACCGTCGTCGCGCGGGCCGGGCGTCGCCGCGAGGTGCTCGTGCACGTGCCGGCGGGCTCCGGGGTCAGGCTGCACGCCGAGCTCGAGGACGGCGGCCGCCGTCCCCTCACCCAGCTCGACCGCTGGGTGCCGGACCGGGTCGTCGACGGCACGGCACTGGGGGAGGCGGCCTTCGAGGTCCCGGACGACCTGCCGCTGGGCTGGCACCGGCTCGTCGCCGAGGTCGACGCCGCACCGCTCGACCCCTCGACGCTGACGAGCACCCTCGTCGTCTGCCCCGAGCGCCTCGAGCTGCCCGAGCCGGTGGCCTCGCGGCGCGTCGTCGGGCTGATGGCCCAGCTGTACCAGGTGCGCTCGCCGGGGTCCTGGGGCGTCGGCGACCTGCGCGACCTCGCCGACCTCGCGACGTGGGCCGCCGCGGCGCACGACGCCGACTTCGTCCTCGTCAACCCGCTGCACGCCGCCGAGCCCGTGCCGCCGATCGAGGCCTCGCCCTACCTGCCGACGACCCGGCGCTTCGTCAACCCGCTGTACCTGCGGGTCGAGGACGTGCCCGAGGTGGCCGCGCTGGACGCCACCGGGCGCCGGCGGCTGGCCGACCTCGCCGCGCGCGGTCGGGCGCTCGACGCGGGCGACCGCATCGAGCGCGACGCCGCGTGGGCGCTCAAGCGGGAGGCGCTGCGCCTCGTGCACGACGTGGGGCTCACCGGCGCGCGGGCGCAGGCCTTCGCCGCCTACTGCGAGCGCGAGGGGGAGGGGCTGGCGCGCTTCGCGACGTGGTGCGCGATCGCCGACCTCCACGGGCTGCCGTTCACCGCGTGGCCGGGGGACCTGCAGGACCCCGACGGCCCCGGCGTCGAGGCCTTCGCCGCCGAGCACGCCGACGACGTCGACCTCCACCGCTGGATGCAGTGGCTCCTCGAGGACCAGCTCGCCGGGGTGCAGCGCGAGGCCACCGCCGCCGGGATGTCGCTCGGGATCGTCCACGACCTCGCGGTCGGGGTGCACCCGGTCGGGGCCGACGCGTGGGGCCTCGGCGACGCCCTGGCGCGCGGGGTGACGGTCGGGGCGCCGCCGGACCAGTTCAACCAGCTCGGGCAGAACTGGAGCCAGCCGCCGTGGCGCCCGGACCGGCTCGCCGAGCTGGGGTACGCACCGTTCCGCGACATGGTGCGCACCGTGCTCCGCGACTCCGGCGGCATCCGCGTCGACCACATCCTCGGGCTGTTCCGGCTGTGGTGGATCCCGACCGGGGGCACGCCCGCCGACGGCACGTACGTGTACTACGACGAGGAGGCGCTGCTCGGCATCCTCGTCCTCGAGGCCCAGCGCGCCGGGGCGGTCGTCATCGGCGAGGACCTCGGGGTCGTGGCGCCCAACGTCCGCGAGGTGCTCACCGAGCGCGGACTGCTCGGCACCTCCATCCTCTGGTTCGAGTGGGACGGCGACACCGTGCGGCCGCCGGAGTCCTACCGCGACCTGTGCCTGTCCTCGGTCACGGTCCACGACCTGCCGCCGACGGCCGGCTACCTGACGCTCGAGCACGTCGCGGTGCGCGAGCGGCTCGGGCTGCTCACCCGGCCGGTCGAGGAGGAGCGCGCGGTCGAGGAGTCGGCGATCGGCCGGGTGCGCGCCGCGCTGGAGTCGCGCGGCCTGCTGGCGCCCGGCGCCGACGTCGACGACACGGTCGTGGCGCTGCACCGGTGGCTCGCGCAGACCCCGAGCCGGATGCTCGCGGTCTCGCTGCCCGACGTCGTCGGCGACCGGCGGGCCATCAACCAGCCCGGCACCCACGAGGAGTACCCCAACTGGCGGCTGCCGCTCGCGGGCCCGGACGGACGGCCGGTCGACCTCGACGACATCCGCGAGTCCCCGCTCGCCGAGCCCCTCTTCGACGCCCTCCGCGGCCTCTGACCCCGGGCACCCTGACCCTCGACCTCCCCTCCCCGGGGGGGGGGGGGGGGGGGGGGGGGGGGGGGGGCGGGGGGGGGGGGGGGCGGGCGCGCGGCGGGGGGGGGGGGGGGGGCTCACCCGGGGGGGGGGCGCGCGCGGGGGGGGGGGGGGGCCCCCCCGGGCCCCCCCCCCCCCCGCCGTGCCCCCTCCCGTTTGCGTGATCGGCCACCCGGAGCGCTACCGTCGTCGCGTCACCACGTCCGACGCAGCGACGAATCCGCTGCACGTGGCCGACGGAACAGGCAGGTCAGGCATGGCATCTGGGCGCAAGCTCGTCATCGTCGAGTCCCCCGCGAAGGCACGGACCATCGCGGGCTACCTCGGCACCGACTGGGACGTCGAGGCGTCCGTCGGCCACATCCGCGACATCCCGACGCCGAGCGAGATGCCGGCCGAGGTCAAGAAGGGCCCGTTCGGCAAGTTCGGCGTCAACATCGACGACGACTTCGACCCCTACTACGTCGTCGACGCGGACAAGAAGAAGAAGGTCCGCGAGCTGAAGACGCTCCTCAAGGACGCCGACGAGCTCTACCTCGCCACGGATGAGGACCGCGAGGGCGAGGCCATCGCGTGGCACCTCTACGAGACCCTGCAGCCGAAGGTCCCGGTCAAGCGCATGGTCTTCCACGAGATCACCCGCGAGGCCATCCAGCGGGCCGCCACCCAGACCCGCGACATCAACGTCGCGCTCGTCGACGCCCAGGAGACCCGGCGCATCCTCGACCGCCTCTACGGCTACGAGGTGAGCCCGGTCCTGTGGCGCAAGGTCAAGGCCGGCCTGTCCGCGGGCCGCGTGCAGTCGGTCGCCACCCGGCTGGTCGTCGAGCGCGAGCGCGAGCGGATGGCCTTCGTCCGCGCGTCCTACTGGGACGTCGACGCCGACGTCACGCCGGGCGCCGACGAGGACCTCTTCACCGCCCGGCTCACCGGGGTCGACGGCAAGAAGGTCGCCACCGGCCGCGACTTCGCCGACGACGGGACCCTCAAGGGCGACCGGGCGGTCCAGCTCGACGAGGAGCGCGCCACCGGCATCGCCGAGGCGCTGCGCCGCGCGGAGGTCACCGTCGCCGAGGTCTCCGAGAAGCCCTACACCCGCCGCCCGAGCGCGCCGTTCACGACGAGCACCCTCCAGCAGGAGGCCTCGCGCAAGCTGCGGCTCAACTCGCGCAACGCGATGCGGGTCGCCCAGCGCCTCTACGAGAACGGCTACATCACGTACATGCGGACCGACAGCACGACGCTGTCGGACGCGGCCCTCACGGCCGCGCGCCAGCAGGCCCGCGACCTCTACGGCGGCGAGTCCGTGCCGGATGCCCCGCGCCGCTACGAGAAGAAGGTCAAGAACGCCCAGGAGGCGCACGAGGCCATCCGCCCCGCCGGCGACCGGTTCCGCACCCCGGCCCAGGTCCGCGGCGAGCTGCGCGGCGACGAGTACGCCCTCTACGAGCTGATCTGGATGCGCACCGTCGCCTCCCAGATGGCCGACGCCCGCGGCTCGACCGCGTCGCTGCGCCTCGCCGCGACGCTGCCCGACGGCGCGCCGGCCCGTGAGGTCGAGCTGTCGGCGAGCGGCACGGTCATCACCTTCCGCGGGTTCCTCGCGGCCTACGAGGAGGGCCGCGACGAGGCCCGGCGCGGCGACGACGAGGAGCGCCGCCTGCCCAAGCTCGGCGCCGGCCGCTCGCTCGACGTCAAGCGCGCTGAGGCCAACGGCCACGAGACCTCGCCGCCGGCCCGCTACACCGAGGCCACCCTCGTCAAGGCGATGGAGGAGCGCGGCATCGGCCGGCCCTCGACGTACGCCTCGACGATCGGCACCATCCAGGACCGCGGCTACGTCAGCACGCGCGGCTCGGCGCTCATCCCCAGCTGGCTGGCCTTCGCGGTCACCCGGCTCATGGAGGAGCACTTCGGCCGGCTCGTCGACTACGACTTCACCGCCTCGATGGAGGAGGACCTCGACGCCATCGCGCGCGGTGACGAGCAGCGCGCGGCCTGGCTGCGCCGCTTCTACTTCGGTGACGAGGCGAGCTCGGCCGAGGGGCTGCGCTCGCTCGTCGAGGACCTCGGCGACATCGACGCCCGGGCCGTGTCGACCATCGAGATCGGCGACGGCATCGTCGTGCGGGTCGGGCGGTACGGGCCGTACGTCGAGGAGGTCGTGCCGGCCGGCATCGACCCGCGCACCGGCGAGGTCACCGACGCCGCGGCCGCCGAGCGCGGCGACACCCAGCCGCGCCGGGCGACCATCACCGACGACGTCGCACCCGACGAGATGACGCCGGCGATCGCCCGCGAGCTGCTCGACCGCGCCGCCGACGACGGCCGGGTCGTCGGGAAGGACCCCGCCACCGGGCACGACATCGTCGCGAAGTCCGGGCGCTACGGGCCGTACGTCACCGAGGTGCTGCCCGAGGACGAGGCGGCGCCGGCCGCGAAGGGCAAGGGGAAGAAGGCTGCGAAGGCCAAGCCGCGCACCGCCTCGCTCTTCAAGGACATGGACCTCGGGACGATCGACCTCGAGACCGCCCTGCGGCTGCTGTCGCTGCCCCGGGTCGTCGGCACGACGACGGCCGAGGACGGGTCCGAGGTCGAGATCACCGCGCAGAACGGGCGGTACGGGCCGTACCTCAAGAAGGGCACCGACTCCCGGTCGCTGACGAGCGAGCAGCAGCTCTTCGACATCACGCTCGAGGAGGCGCTGGCCATCTACGCGCAGCCGAAGCAGCGCGGGCGGGCCGCCGCGAAGCCGCCGCTCGCCGAGCTCGGCACCGACCCGGTGTCCGGCAAGCCGGTCGTCGTCAAGGACGGGCGGTTCGGGCCCTACGTCACCGACGGCGAGACCAACGCGACACTGCGCAAGGACGACGACCCCGAGAAGATCACGCCCGAGCGCGGGTACGAGCTGCTCGCCGACAAGCGGGCCCGGGGGCCGGTCAAGAAGACCGCCCGCAAGACCGCGAAGAAAACGGCGAAGAAGTCGACCGCGAAGAAGGCGACGGCCAAGAAGGCGGCGAAGAAGGCCTGAGCGCGGCCGGGGCCCGGCTCGGGGTTGCCGGGCTGGTTACCGGCCAGTAGGTTGCGGACATGGCCTTCGACCCGCAGTCCCTGACCACCGCCTCGCCCGCCGAGTTCGTCGCCGCCGTCAAGGGTGCGTCGGACGGCGAGATCCGCGACGCCTTCGCCGGGGAGCACCGGGAGGCCCTGCTCGACGCCGTGTTCGGCCGCTTCCCCGGGCAGTTCCGCGCCGACAAGGCCGCCGACCGCGCGGCGCGCATCGACTTCCGGGTCACCGGCGGGCCGGGCGGCTCGAGCGACACCTACGCCGTCGTCGTCGACCACGGCACCTGCACCGTCGAGAAGGCCCCGACCGCCGACCCCGACCTCTCGCTGATGGCCGGCCCCGCCGAGTTCCTCAAGCTGATCTCGGGCACCGGCAACCCGGCGATGATGTTCATGATGGGCAAGATCAAGGCCCGCGGCGACCTCGGCCTGGCCACCGCGCTCGCGAACTGGTTCGAGACCCCGAAGGCCTGACCCTCGCCCGTCCGGCGACGACATGTCACTGCGGGCGGTGAGGGGCCCGCGACGACGTAGCGTGGCGGGCATGTCCCTCGTCACCAGCTCCGGCTACGCCCACGTCCGCCTCACCGTCACCGACATCGAGCGGTCGGTGGCCTTCTACGACCGCGTCTTCGGCTGGGAGAAGGCGATCGACGCTCGTGAGCACCAGGGTGAGCCCGGCCTCGACGACGCCCCCGAGAAGTTCTACGGCGGCGTCGTCTACCAGACGCCCCAGGGTACGCTCTTCGGCCTGCGCCCCGTCGGCTCGCAGCCGTTCCGGTCCGACGTCACCGGCCTGGATCACGTGAGCTTCGCCGTCGGCTCCCGCGCCGACCTCGACGACGCCGCCCGGGGTCTCGGCGAGGCCGGTGTCGCGCACGGTGAGGTCATCGAGCTCGCGGACGCCGGCATCGCCATCCTCTCCTTCCAGGACCCCGACGACGTCAACCTCGAGCTCACCGCGCCCCTCTCCTGAGGGTTCCCGGCGAACCGGCTTGACCCTCACGCGACGTCAGGGCCCACCGTGGATGACATGACCACGACGAGCCAGCAGACTGACCGGGTGGAGCTGACCGTCGGGCAGGTCGCCGAGACCTTCGGCGTCACGGTGCGCACGCTGCACCACTACGACGCCATCGGCCTCGTCGTCCCGTCCGCCCGCACGCACGCGGGGTACCGCCTCTACACGGAGACGGACCTCGCCCGGCTCTCCACCGTCGTCACGTACCGCCGGCTGGACCTTCCCCTCGACGAGGTGAGGGACCTCCTCGACGGCGACGGGAGCGCCGAGGAGCACCTGCGCCGGCAGCGGGCCGTGGTCGTGTCCCGGCTGGGCGAGCTCGAGGAGCTCGTCTCGGCCATCGACCGAGCACTGGAGCGAGAGATGAACGAGCAGCCCGCCACGACCGAGGACCTCAAGGAGCTCTTCGGTGACGGCTACAGCGAGGAGTACCAGCAGGAGGCCGAGGAGCGCTGGGGTGACACGGACGCCTGGAAGCAGTCCAAGCGCCGCACCGACTCCTACACCAAGGCCGACTGGGAGGCGGTCAAGGCGGAGCAGGAGGCGGTCGGCGCCGAGCTCGTCGCGGCGATGCGGGCCGGCGAGCCGCCGACCTCGGAGCGGGCGATGGACGCCGCCGAGGCCCACCGCGTGCAGATCGAGCGGTGGTTCTACGACATCGACCACGCCTTCCACCGGGGCCTCGGCGACATGTACGTCGCCGACCCGCGGTTCACGGCGACGTACGAGGAGCAGGCCCCCGGCCTCGCCCAGTACGTGCGCGACGCCATCCACGCGAACGCCGATCGGCACGAGAACGGTTGACCCACAACTGTTCTCACCCGTCGAGAGGACAGAACACGCCGTGTGCGCCCAGGTGCACACGGCGTGTTCTGTGCTCTCGACGCGCTCCGGGGGAGGTCCGGGGGGTGGGGCGAGGTACTAGGACCATCGCCGGATGGTGGGTGTCCACGGGTCCACGGCACCTTTCTCGGTGTCGGGCCGACCCGCGGCCCTCGTCCCGAGGAGGACACCATGACCCGCACCGCCTCCCTGCGGCGTGTGGCCGCGGTCGGCATCCTGACCACCGCACTCGCCGCCGGCAGCGTCCCCGCCGCCCTCGCCAAGGGGGCCGAGTCCAAGGCCGCCGGCACGTGCAGCCAGGGCGCCGCCTGGAAGCTCAAGGCCAAGGCCGACAACGGGCGCCTGCAGGTCGAGCTCGAGGTCGACTCCAACCGCAACGGCCAGGTCTGGACCTGGGCCCTCAAGGACAACGGCGTCGCCGTCGGCTCCGGCTCGGCCACCACGGTCGCCCCGAGCGGCTCGTTCTCCGTCGAGCGCCGGATCGCCAACCGCGCGGGCACCGACACCATCACCGCGACGGCGCGGCACGCCGCCACCGGTCAGACCTGCTCGGCCCGAGTGGTCTTCCCCGGCTGACCCGACCTGCCACACTTCCCGAAAGGACCCAGAACCATGAAGCGCATCGCCCTCGTCACCGTCGGAGCCGCCGTGGCCGTCACCCCCGCCCTCGTGGGTGTCCTCGGCAACGCCTCGTTCGCGGAGCGGCTGCCCGTCCGCGCCCCCGTCGGCGCGACCTCCACCGCCACGCCGTCCTCCACCCCGAGCGACTCGCCGACCTCGGACGACCCCGCCTCGCACGACGCGGACGACGACCACGGCGGCGACCGTCCGCGTGGCGGCTCGGACGACCCCGCCACCCACGACGCCGGCGACGACCACGGCGGCGACCGTCCGCGTGGCGGCTCGGACGACCCGGCCACCCACGACGCCGGCGACGACCACGGCGGCGACCGCGACCGCTCCGGCGACGACTCCGACAACTCCGGCCGCGGCTCGTCGAGCTCGGGCCACGGCTCGGGCGGCCACGACTCGAGCGACGACTCGAGCGACGACTCCGGCCACGGCGGCGACGACTCGTCCGGCCGCGGCGGGAGCGACGACGGCTCCGGGCACGACGCCGGGGACGACCACGGTGGGGACTCGGGTGGGCACGGATCCGACGACTGAGCCGCACCCCGCGCCGTCCCCGACCGGCCCTGCCCCGGTCGGGGACCCCGCGCCGTCCCCGACCGGCCCTGACCCGGTCGGGGACCTCGCGCGCGTCGAGCCGGCCTGGGTCACGGTCTCGCGCACCGTCACCGCCGACGACGACCCGCCGCCGGTGCGGCCGCGCCGCATCCTCGCCCAGCTGGCCGCGGGCGTGCTCGCGGCGATGGTCCTCGTCGGCGTCCTCGGGGCGGTGGCCGCCAGCACCCTCGCCGAGCGCGAGGCGGTCAACGACGCGGCCTCGATGGCCGGGGTCATCGCGGAGGCCGTCGTCCAGCCGGCGATGACCGACGCGCTCATGGCCGGCGACCCCGAGGCGGTCGACGACTTCGACCGGACGATGAGCCGCAGCCTCGACCCCGAGACCGTCGTCCGGGTCAAGCTCTGGCGACCCGACGGGTACGTCCTCTACGCCGACGAGCCGCAGCTCATCGGGCGCACGTTCACCCTCGACGACGACCAGCGCGAGGCGCTCGACGGACCGACCACCGTCGCCGAGATCTCGACGCTCGAGGCCTCCGAGAACCAGTTCGAGCAGGGCGACAAGCTCGTCGAGGTCTACCGACCGGTCTGGATGCCCGACGGCCAGACCGCGCTCTTCGAGATCTACGTGTCCTACGAGCCGGTCGCGAAGCGCACCGGCCAGCTGTGGCGGGGGTTCGCCGGGGTCACCGCGAGCAGCCTGCTGCTCTTCGTGCTCATCGTCACGCCGCTCGTCCTCGCCCTCCTGCGGCGGCTGCGGCGGGCCGAGGTCCACCGGGTGGCCCTGCTCCAGCGGGCGGTCGACGCCTCCTCGGACGAGCGCCGGCGCATCGCCGCGACGCTCCACGACGGCCCGGTCCAGGAGCTCGCGGCCACCTCGTTCACCGTCGCCGGGGCGTCGGCCACCGCCGCCGCGCACGGCGACGCCACCCTCGCGCGCGACCTCGGGGCCGCCGCCGGCGCCGTCCGGGCGAGCATCCGGTCGCTGCGCACCCTCCTCGTCGACCTCCACCCGCCGGCGCTGTCACGCTCCGGCGTCGTCGCCGCCCTCGCCGACCTCGCCCAGTCGGTGCGGGCCGAGGACGTCGTCGTCCGCCTCGACACCGACAGCGAGGACGAGCTGGCGCTCACCGAGGACGCGCAGCGGCTCGTCCACCGCGTCGCCCAGGAGTGCGTCCGCAACGCCGCGCGCCACGCCGGCCCCGCGGAGGTCACCCTCACGCTGCACCGCACCGGACCGGAGACCGTGGCGCTCGACGTCGTCGACGACGGGCTCGGCTTCGACGCCGAGGCCGTCCTCGCCGACCCCGAGCCCGGCCACCTCGGCACCCGGCTGCTCGCCGAGGCCGCCTCGGTGCCCGGTGCGCGGCTCCGGGTCGCGACCGCCCCCGGTGCCGGGACACACTGGCGTCTCGACCTCGACGGCCCGATGGGGGTGCGCGCATGATCCGGGTGCTCGTCGCCGACGACCACCAGCTCGTCCGGGCGGGGGTGCGCACCCTGCTCGACGCCGAGCCCGACATCACCGTCGTCGCCGAGGCGCGCGACGGTGCCGAGGCCATCGAGTCGGCGGTGGGCACCGAGCCCGACGTCGTCCTCATGGACCTGTCGATGCCCGGCGTCGACGGCGTCGAGGGCACTCGTGGCGTGCTGGCCCGTCGGCCCGAGGCCCGCGTGCTCGTCCTCACGAGCTTCTCGGACCGCGAACGGGTCCGCGAGGTGCTCGCGGCCGGGGCCATCGGCTACGTCCTCAAGGACTCCGACCCGGTCGACCTGCTCGCCGCCGTGCGGGCGGCCGCGGCCGGGCACGTGCCGATCGACCCGCGGGTGGCCGTCGCGCTCCTGCCCTCCTCGGGCGACCCGGTCCGCGACGGCGCGGTCGCCGGCCTCTCGCCCCGTGAGACCGAGGTGCTGCGCCTCGTCGCCCAGGGGCTGGCCAACAAGCAGATCGCGCGGGCGCTCGGCATCACCGAGCGCACCGTCAAGGCCCACCTCGGCCGGGTCTTCCGCGAGATCGGCGTCCTCGACCGCACGAGCGCGGCCCTTTGGGCCCGCGACAACCTGCCCTCGGCCTGACCCGCGCCCGGGTGGCACCTGCCCGCCCGCCGGCCCCGCCGTCCCGCCCCCGAGATCGAGGCGGTCGCAAAGTCCTCTGCACTCTGTATACAGAGTACGGTTCCCCGATCGGCTCCCCACCCGTCGGAGGAACGTCATGACCCGCAGACCCCTCGCCGTCGTGTCCGCCGCGACCGCCCTGGCCCTCGCCCTCGCCGGCTGCTCCGCCGTCGGCGACGACGCCGGCTCGTCCTCGTCGCCGGGCGCGAGCTCCGGCGGCACGGAGGACGTGTTCGGCGACCCGGCCGACCCCGCGGAGGTCAAGGACGGGGGCACCCTCGTCATGGCCCTCTCGGCCGAGCCCGACCAGCTCGACCCGGCCCTGTCCCGGAGCCTCTACTCGCGCTACGTCTTCCACGCGATGTGCCAGAAGCTCTACGACACCGACGAGAAGGCGCAGATCGTGCCCCAGCTCGCCACGGACCTGCCGACGACGAGCGAGGACGGCCTCACCGTCACCATCCCCGTGCGCACGGGCATCGAGTTCGCCGACGGCACGGCCTTCGACTCCTCGGCCGTCAAGGCCAGCCTCGAGCGCGAGCTGACCCTCCCGACGAGCGCCCGCAAGAGCGAGCTCGGGCCGATCGACTCGATCGCCACCCCGGACGACAAGACCGTCGTCATCACGCTGAAGACCCCGTTCGCGCCGCTCACCGCCGCCCTCACCGACCGCGCCGGGATGATCGTCAGCCCGAAGGCCGCGAAGGACCTGGGGGAGGACTTCGCGTCGGCGCCGGTCTGCGTCGGGCCGTTCAAGTTCGCCAAGCGGACGCCGCAGACCTCAATCGAGCTCGTCAAGGACCCGAAGTACTACGACGCCGACCAGGTGCACCTCGAGGGCGTCACCTACCGGATCATCACCGACGCGAGCATCCGCGCGGCCAACCTGCGCTCCGGCGACGTCCAGGTCGCCGACTCGCTCTCGGCCCAGGACGCCCCGGCCATCGGGTCGACGCAGGGGCTGCAGCTGCTCCAGTCCAACTCGCTCGGCTACCAGGGGCTGACGATCAACGTCGGCAACACCGAGGGCGTCGGCAAGCCGGTGGGCACGGTCGACACCGACCTCGGCACGAAGCCCGAGGTGCGCCGGGCGCTCGCGATGTCGATCGACCGCGAGCAGCTCGTCAAGGTCGTCTTCAACGGCCTCAACACCCCGGCCTGCTCGCCGATCTCGCCGACCACCGAGTACACCTCCGACGCCGCGCAGGCCTGCGAGGAGCACGACCCCGCGGCCGCGAAGAAGCTGCTCGCCGACGCCGGCGTCACCACGCCCGTGCCGATCGAGATGATCACCTCGAACAACCCGGACAGCCTCCGGCTCGCGCAGGCCCTGCAGGCGATGGTCAAGGACGGCGGCTTCGACCTGAAGATCACGCCCGTCGAGTACGCCAGCCTGCTCGACCAGCAGGACCGTGGCGACTTCTCCCTCCTCCAGCTCGGCTGGTCCGGGAGGATCGACCCGGACGCCAACATCACGAACTTCCTCGGCACCGGCGGGAGCCAGAACGTCAGCGGCTACAGCAACGCGTCGGTCGACGGCCTGCTCGACAAGGCCCGGACCGAGACCGACAGCGCCGCCCGCCGCGACCTCTACGGCCAGGTCGTCGGGCTCATCGAGAAGGACAACCCGATCATCTACCTCTACCGCCAGCGCAACCTCACCGGCGTCTCCGACACCGTCAAGGGCGTCCAGGTGTTCCCGGACGGCGTCATCCGCGTCGGGTTCTCCGGGTTCGCCAAGTAGCTCCGGATGGCTCGCTACCTCGCCACCCGGGCGTGGCAGTCGCTCCTCACCCTCGTCCTCGCCGCGGTCGTCGTCTTCCTCGGCATCCGGGCGCTGCCGGGTGACCCCGCCCTCGCCCTCGCGGGGGAGGACCGCAGCCCCGAGGCGCTGGCCGCCATCCGGTCCGAGTACGGGCTGGACCAGTCGCTGCCGGTCCAGTTCTGGCAGTACGTGACCCGGATGGTGCGCGGTGACCTCGGCACCTCGATCCGCACCGGCGAGCCGGTGAGCGAGATGCTGCGGACCGCGCTGCCGGTGACCCTCGAGCTGTCGCTGCTGGCCATCGTCATCGCGACGCTGCTCGGGGTGCTCGCGGGCGTCGTCGCCGCGGTGCGCCGGGGCCGGCCGGAGGAGTGGGTCGCCAACGGCCTGGCCCTCGTCGGCCTCTCGGTGCCGCACTTCTGGCTCGGGCTCGTCGCCATCCTCTACCTCGCGGTGGCGACGAACCTGTTCCCCGCCAGCGGTTTCGTGCCGCTCGCCGAGGACCCCGTCGCCAACCTGCACCACCTCGTCCTGCCGTCGGTGATCCTCGGCACCGGGCTCGCGGCGGTGATCATGCGCCAGACCCGGTCCTCGATGCTCGACGCCCTGTCGGCCGACTACGTGCGCACCGCCGAGGCCAAGGGGCTGCGCCCGCGCGTCGTCGTGACGCGGCACGCGTTGCGCAACAGCCTCATCGTCGTCGTGACGATCGTCGGGCTACAGCTCGGGGCGCTGATCTCGGGCGCGGTCGTCACCGAGCAGATCTTCACGCTCCCGGGCTTCGGCAAGTTGACCATCGACGCCGTCTTCCAGCGCGACTACCCGGTGATCCAGGCCGTCGTGCTCGTGACGGCGACGTCCTACATCGTCATCAACTTCGCGGTCGACCTGCTCTACTCGGTCATCGACCCGCGGGTGCGCGTCGCGGGGGAGGCGGCATGAGCGTCGACCCCGTGCTCTCCGAGGCGCCCGCCCGCCCCGACGGCCCCGACCACGCCTCGGGGTCGGCCGCCGGCCCGCGGCGCCGCGTCGTCCGCCGCCTGCTGCACAACCCGCTCGCCGTCGCCAGCGGCCTCGTGCTCGTCGTCGCCGTGCTCGTCGGCGTCCTCGCCCCGGTGCTCGCTCCGTACACGGCGGAGGCCACCGACTTCGGGGCGACCCTCGCGCCGCCCGGCACCCCGGGGCACCTCCTCGGCACCGACGACCTCGGCCGCGACGTCCTGAGCCGGATCCTCCTCGGGATGCGGGCCTCGCTGCTCGTCGCCGTCCTCGCCGTCGTCACGGCCATCGGGGTCGGCGTGCCGCTCGGCCTCGTCGCCGGCTACTTCCGGGCTGTCGACGGCGTCATCTCGCGGCTCACGGACCTCATGCTCGCGTTCCCGTTCCTCATCCTCGCGGTCGGCCTGGCCGCGGTCCGCGGCGCGAGCCTCGGCAACGCGGCGATCGCCATCGGCATCGCGCAGGTGCCGGGCATCATCCGGGTCGTCCGCTCGGACACGTTGCGGCTGAAGTCCCTCGACTTCGTCGCCGCCGCCGTCGTCGACGGTGCGAGCGACCTGTGGGTCCTGCTCAGGCACGTGCTGCCGAACGCGACGTCGGTGGTGCTCGTCCAGGCGACCGTGGCCGTGCCCGCCGCCATCCTCGGCGAGGCCGTCCTCTCCTTCCTCGGGCTGGGCATCCAGCCGCCGGCCCCGAGCCTCGGGACGATGCTCGCCGCCGCCCAGCCGTTCGCCGCCCGGGCACCGTGGAACGCGGTGATGCCGGGTCTGGCGATCATGCTGCTCGCCCTGTCCTTCAACGTCTTCGGCGACAGCCTCCGTGACGCACTCGACCCGAGGGGGAGCCGGCGATGACGACCGCGACCACCACGACCGGCGACCGGCCGGCCCCGGCCGACGGCGAGCCGGTGCTCGAGGTGCGCGACCTGTCCGTGACCTTCACGACCGAGGGCGGCACGGTGAGCGCCGTCGACGGCGTGGACCTCACCCTCGGCCGCGGCGAGATCGTCGGTGTCGTCGGCGAGTCCGGCTGCGGCAAGAGCGTCACGGCGATGAGCCTCGCCGGGCTGCTGCCGCGCAGCGCGGAGGTCACCGGGTCCGTCGAGCTGCTCGGGCGGCAGCTGCGCGGTGCACCCCCGGCGCAGCTGCGAGCGGTGCGCGGCAACGAGATCGCGTACATCTTCCAGGAGCCGATGTCCTCGCTGAACCCCGTGCTGACCGTCGGCCGGCAGGTCTCCGAGGTCCTCCAGGTCCACGAGCGGATGTCCCGGGCCCGGGCGCGCGAACGGGCCGTCGAGCTGCTCCGGCTCGTCGGCATCCCGTCGCCGGAGCGCCGGGTACGGCAGTACCCCCACGAGCTGTCCGGGGGGATGCGGCAGCGCGTGATGATCGCGATGGCCGTCGCGTGCGACCCCACGGTCCTCGTCGCCGACGAGCCGACGACCGCCCTCGACGTCACCGTGCAGGCCGGCATCCTCGACGTCCTGCGGGGGCTGCGCGACCGGCTCGGCACGAGCATCCTCGTCATCACCCACGACCTCGGCGTCATCGCCGACGTCGCCGACCGGGTCGTCGTCATGTACGCGGGGCGGGTCGTCGAGCGGGCGGGCGTGGAGGAGCTCTTCGTCCACCCCCGGCACCACTACGCCGCCGGGCTGCTCAGCGCCTCGCCGACCCCGGGCCGGTACGCCGCGGCGGACGACCGGCTCCAGGAGATCCCCGGCCTCGTGCCGACGCTCGCGGAGCAGCCCGACGCGTGCACCTTCGCGGACCGGTGCCCCGCCGCCACCGACCGGTGTCGCTCCGCCGCACCGCCGCTCGCCGAGCTCGACCCGGGGAGCGGGCACGAGGTCGCGTGCTGGCACCCTCGGGGGAGCACCCCGACGACGGACCACCCGGCGGGCGAGGAGGACGCATGAGCACCGACACGGCCACGGACGCGGGGGCTGCCGACCCCGGCGCCCCGGTCCTCGAGCTCGAGGACCTCGTGATGCACTTCGGCCCGGTGCGTGCCGTCGACGGGGTATCGCTCTCGATCGCGCCGGGACGGGTCACCGCCCTCGTCGGCGAGAGCGGCTCCGGCAAGTCCACGGTCGGCCGGTGCGTCGTGCGGCTCCTCTCGCCGACGTCGGGCACGGTCCGGCTCGGCGGCACCGACGTCACCGGCCTCGGCCGCCGCGCGATGCGCCCCCACCGGCGCGAAGTGTCCATCGTCTTCCAGGACCCGGCCGGCTCGCTCGACCCGCGGATGCTCGTCGGCGACGTCGTCGCCGAGCCGCTGCGCCTGCAGGGCCGCGGCGGGGGGCGGGCCGAGCGCGAGCGGCGGGTGGCCGAGCAGCTCGAGCGGGTCGGGCTCGACCGCTCGGTCGCGCAGCGCTACCCGCACGAGCTGTCGGGCGGCCAGCGCCAGCGGGTGAGCCTCGCCCGGGCACTCGTGTCCGAGCCGCGGCTGCTCGTCGCCGACGAGCCGACGAGCGCGCTCGACGTCTCGGTGCAGGCCTCGGTCCTCAACCTGCTCGCCGACCTCCAGCGCGACATCGGCTTCGCGTGCCTCTTCATCACCCACGACCTGTCCGCCGTCGAGTACCTCGCCGACGACATCGCCGTCCTCTACCTCGGGCAGGTCGTCGAGACCGGCACGCGCGAGGAGGTGTTCGCGCGCCCGCGCCACCCGTACACGCAGGCCCTGCTCGCGGCGGCGCCGGTCGCCGACCCCGTCCGGCAGCGCGAGCGCACCCGGGTGCTGCTCGGCGACGACCTGCCGTCGGCGATCGACCCACCGAGCGGCTGCCGCTTCCACACCCGCTGCCCGCTCGCCGTCGACCGCTGCGCCACCGAGGAGCCGGTGCTGCGGACCGTCGGTGGAGGCGGGAGCGTGGCCTGCCACCTCGTCGACGACGACGGCAGCGGGCCGGACGTCCGCGACGCGACGCCCGGGGCGACGCCCGACGCGACGACCGACCCCGACCACGACGACCGCCCCGGGAGCCCCGCATGACCCTCACCACCCGTCCGACGCTCGAGGGCACCTTCGGCATGGTGTCCTCGACGCACTGGGTCGCCTCGCAGGTCGGGATGCGCCTGCTCGAGCGCGGGGGCAACGCCTTCGACGCGGCGGCCGCGGCCGGGTTCGTCCTCCACGTCGTCGAGCCGCACCTCAACGGCCCCGGCGGCGACCTCCCGGCCATCATCGCGACCGCTGCCGACCCGACCCCCCGCGTCCTCTGCGGGCAGGGTCCGGCGCCGGCCGCGGCGACGATCGAGCACTACCGCTCCGAGGGCCTCGACCTCGTGCCGGGATCGGGGCCGCTGGCCGCCGCGGTGCCCGGGGCGGTCGACGCGTGGCTCGTCCTGCTGCGCGACCACGGCAGCCTGCCGCTCGCCGAGGTGCTCGGTCCGGCGGCCCACTACGCCCGCCACGGCCACCCCCTCCTCGAGCGGGTGAGCGCCACGGTCGAGCGTGTCGCCGACCTCTTCACCGAGGACTGGACCACCTCGGCCGACCTCTGGCTCGACGGCGGCCGGGCCCCACGGCCGGGCTCGCTGCACCGCAACCCCGCGTGGGCCGACACCCTCGACCGGCTCGTCGCCGAGGGTGAGGCCGCCGGCGCCGACCCCGGCGCGCAGGCCGAGGCGGCTCGCCGCGCCTGGTCGCAGGGATTCGTCGCCGAAGCGGTGGACGCGTTCTCCCGCAAGCCGTTCCGCGACTCCAGCGGTGAGCGGCACGCGGGCCTCGTCACGGCCGACGACCTCGCGGCCTTCGAGGCGTCGTGGGAGGAGCCGGTCACCCTCGACTGGCGCGGCCACACCGTCTGCAAGACCGGCCCCTGGGGGCAGGGGCCGGCGCTCCTCCAGTCGCTCGCGGTGCTCGACGCGCTGAGTCCCGACGCCGTGCCCGACCCCGGCACCGCCGACGGCGTCCACCTCGTCGCCGAGGCGCTGAAGCTCGCCTTCGCCGACCGGGAGGCCTGGTACGGCGACACCGGCCAGGTGCCGCTCGACACCCTGCTCTCGCCCGCGTACGCCGCGGAGCGGGCCGGGCTCGTCGGCGAGCGGGCGTCGCACGAGCTGCGGCCCGGCTCGCCCGACGGGCGGACGCCGCGGCTCGCCGGGCACGCCCTCGACGGGTCCGCGGCGCGGCCGGCCGACCCGACGACGGGGGAGCCCACCGTCGAGCGCACCGGCGTGACCCGGGGCGACACCTGCCACGTCGACGTCGTCGACCGGTTCGGGAACATGGTCTCGGCGACCCCGAGCGGTGGCTGGCTGCAGAGCTCGCCGACCGTGCCCGAACTCGGGTTCTGCCTCGGCAGCCGGCTGCAGATGACCTGGCTCGAGGAGGGCCTGCCGTCCTCCCTCATCCCCGGCCGGCGGCCCCGCACCACCCTCACCCCGACGCTCGTCCTGCGCGAGGGCCGGCCGTTCATGGCCTGCGGGTCGCCCGGCGGCGACCAGCAAGACCAGTGGCAGCTGCTCTTCCTCCTCCGGACCCTCGGGCAGGGGATGGGCCTGCAGGAGGCGATCGACGCGCCTGCGTGGCACACGACGAGCTTCCCGGGGTCGTTCTGGCCGCGGACGAGCGAGCCGGGCGTCCTCGTCGTCGAGGACCGGCTGGGCGCCGACGTCGTCGACGCGCTGACCCGCCGCGGCCACGACGTGCGGGTCGAGGGTGGGTGGACCCTCGGGCGGCTGTGCGCCGTGACGCGCGACGAGGACGGCGTCCTGCGGGCCGGGGCCAACCCGCGCGGGATGCAGGGCTATGCGGTCGGACGCTGACCGCCGCCCGGGGCCTCAGGCGGGGTCGGCGACGGTGTCGACGGCCGCGTGCGCGGCGGCGTCGACGTGCTCGCGGGCCACGGCCTCGGCGGCGTCGGGGTCGCCGGCGGCGATCGCGTCGACGAGGCGGATGTGCTCCTCCCACGAGTGCGGCGCCCGTTGCGCCGCACCGCGCTTGAAGACCCAGTGCACGTGCAGGTACAGCGACTGCGAGATCGAGCGCATCCACCGGTTGCCCGTGATGTCGATGACCCGCATGTGCAGCGCGCTGTTCAGCTCGGCGACGGTGGAGAGGTCGTCGGCGTCGGTGGCCTCGCGGGCCCGGTCGAGGAGTCGGCGCAGGTCGGCGACGTCGTCGGCCCCGGCCCGCTCGGCGGCGAGCCGCGCGGCGACCGTCTCGAGGCTGGCCCGCACCGCGAAGAGGTCGGCGAGGGTCGAGGCGTCCGGGGCGGCGACGACCGCACCGCGCCGGGGGGTGAGAGAGACGAGGCCGTCGGCCTCGACGACGCGCAGCGCCTCGCGGACCGGGTTGCGGGAGACCCCGAAGTCCTCGGCGAGCCGCTCCTCGGTGAGCCGCTCGCCGGGCGGGTAGTCGCCGTCGACGATCCGCCGCCGGAGCTCGGCGAGGACCTGGTCGCGCAGCGGGACGTGGGCCCCGCCGATGGTCTGGCCACTCGCCACGACGCCACCTCCCGGGAGACCGGAACGGGGTCGCTCCGCCGCTCCTGACCCCGACCGTATACGAAAGACAAGAGGGTGAGACCGCTGTTCCCCACCGCCGGCCCGGCCCCCGCCGCCTCCGTCCCCGGCGTGCCCGTCGGGCACTGGCTGCTCGCCGTCAGCCCCGTCGTCGTCCTCCTCCTGCTCGTCCTCTGGGGACGCCTGCCGATGTGGGTCAATGCCGTCGTCACCGTCGCGTGGGCCTCGCTCGTCGCCTGGTCCTCCTTCGGTGCCGGCACCGCCACGGTCCTCGTCGGGCTCGGCAAGGGCGCGTGGGTCGGGGTGTGGATCCTCTACGTCATCGGGCCCGCCCTCCTCGTGCACCACCTCGCCTCGAGCGTCGGCATGACCGCGCTCGGCCGCGTGCTCGCCGGCATCCTCCCGACGCGCACCGAGAACGTCCTCCTCCTCGCGTGGGTGCTGCCCTCCTTCATCCAGGGGGTCTCGGGTTTCGGGACCCCCATCGCCGTCGCGGCGCCCCTGCTCGTCGCGCTGGGGGTCGGGCGGACCCGGGCCGTCGCGCTGCCGCTCGTCGGCTACCACTGGGCCGTCGGCTTCGGGTCGATGGGCTCCTCGTTCTACATGGGGGCGCTCACGGCGCACCTCGACGGGTCCGAGACGGCCGAGTACGCCGCCGCCGCCGCCCTCGCCCTCGGGGTCAACTGCCTCCTCTCGGGCCTGCTCGTCGCCCTGATGTCCGGCGGCCGGTCGGCCCTGCGCGAGGCCTGGCCGATGCTCGTGACGGTCGGTCCGGCGATGGCCCTCGTCCAGGCCGCGGTCGTCCGCGTCGAGCCGGGGATCGGGGCCCTGTGCGGCGGGGCGGCCGGGGTCGCGGTCGTCTTCCTCCTCCGCCGGCTCCGCGGCGGGAGCGCGCCGGCCCCCGAGGCGAGGGACGAGGTGGTGCCGGAGGAGCGCGGTCGCGCCCGGGCCGCCGTCGTGCCGTACGTGCTGCTCGCGGCCGTGGCGCTCGCGGTGTTCCTGCCGCCGCCGGTGCGGGCCTGGGCCAAGGGCCACCTCCTGCTCGGGCCGTCGTTCCCCGCGACGTCGGCCGCGGACGGGGTCCGGACGGCCGCGGTCGACACCTACAACCCGATCGCCGTCGTCGGCCACCCCGGCACCTTCCTCCTCGTCGCCTGCCTCGGGAGCGTCCTCGTCTGGCGGTGGGGCGGGCGCTGGCCGCACGGCTCCTGGGGCCCGGTGTGGCGCGGTGCGCTGCGCCAGCTGCGCAAGTCCTCGCCGTCGGTGGTCCTCCTCGCCTCGGTCGCCGGGGTGCTCGTCGACAGCGGGATGGTGACGACGGTGGCCCGCGGGGCGGCCGCGGCCGCGGGCTCGGCCTACCCGGCGGTCGCTCCGCTCGTCGGGGCGCTGGGGTCGTTCGTCACCGGGTCGACGACGAGCTCGAACGCCCTGTTCTCGGCGCTCCAGGCCGAGGTCGCGACGCTGACCGGTGCCCCCCGGGCGGACCTGCTCGCCGGGCAGCTCGCCGGGGGGAACATCGGCAACTCGCTCGCGCCGGTCGTCATCGTCCTCGGGCTGAGCGCCGTCGGGGGCGACCGCTCCTCGGCCGGGCGGGTGCTGCGGACCACCCTCCTCCCGGCGGCTGTGCTGCTCGCCGCGACCGTCGCGGTGACGAGCGCCGTGGTGGCCCTGCACGCGTGACGGCGGGCTGGCCTAGGCTCGCGGCGTGAGCGGACGGGACGGGGTCTTCATCGCCTTCGAGGGCGGCGACGGGGCGGGCAAGTCCACGCAGGTGCGCCTCCTCGCCGAGGTCCTGCGCGCCCGAGGCCGCGAGGTGCTGCTCACCCGCCAGCCCGGCGGCACCGAGCTCGGCGCCGCCATTCGCGACCTCGTGCTCCACGGCGACCACGTCTCGCCGCGGGCCGAGGCCCTGCTCTTCGCTGCGGACAAGGCGCACCACGTCGACCTCGTCATCCGGCCGGCACTCGCCGCGGGGCAGGTGGTGCTCACCGACCGGTACACCGACTCCTCCGTCGCCTACCAGGGCGCGGGTCGCGACCTCGGCGCCGACGAGGTGCACGACCTCCAGATGTGGGCCGTCGACGAGCTCGTCCCCGACCTCACCGTCGTCGTCGACGTGCCCCCCGAGGAGGGCCGGCGCCGGCGCGGCGAGGTCCACGACCGGCTCGAGGCCGAGGCCGACGCCTTCCACGCCTCCATCCGCGAGCACTTCCTCGCGATGGCCCGGGGCAACCCGCAGCGCTACGTCGTCGTCGACGGCACCCGGCCGGCCGAGGACATGCACGCCGAGGTGCTCGCCCGGGTCGAGGCCCTCGGCGTCCTCGACCCCGTCACCGGAGGGGCGCCGTGAGCGTCTGGCGCGACGTCATCGGCCAGGAGGCCGCCGTCGCCACCCTCGAGCGGGCGGTCCGCGACCCCGCCTCGATGACCCACGCGTGGCTGTTCACCGGCCCGCCGGGGTCCGGGCGCTCGGTGGCGGCCCGGGCCTTCGCCGCCGCGCTGCTCTGCCCGCAGGGCGGCTGCGGCACCTGTCGCGAGTGCCGCACGGCCCTCGACGCCACGCACGCCGACGTCGACGTCATCGCCACCGAGGGGCTCTCGATCAAGGTCGAGCAGGCCCGCGACCTCGTGGCGCTCGCCGCGCACCGGCCGTCGGTCGGGCGCTACCGCGTCATCGTCGTCGAGGACGCCGACCGGCTCACCGAGCGGGCCGCCGACGCCCTCCTCAAGGCCCTCGAGGAGCCGACGCCCCGCACCGTGTGGATGCTCTGCGCCCCGTCCGTCGAGGACGTCATCATCACCATCCGCTCGCGCTCGCGGCACGTGCGGCTGCGCACGCCCTCGGTCGAGGCGGTCGCCGACCTCCTCGTGCGCCGCGACGGCGTCGACCACGCGATGGCCCTCTACGCGGCCCGGGCCGCCCAGTCGCACGTCGGGCTGGCCCGGCGGCTGGCCCGCGACGAGCACGCCCGCATCCGGCGCCACGACGTCGTCGCGATGGCCGCGCGGATCACCTCGGTCGGCGAGGCCGTGGGGGCCGCGCAGGACATCATGACCATCGCCGCCGAGGAGTCGGCCGCGGCGTCGGGGGAGCGGGACGCCGCCGAGAAGGCGCGACTGATGGAGGTCCTCGGGGCCGACGCCACGGCCCGCACGCAGCCGCCGCACATCCGGTCGCAGGTGGCCTCGCTCGAGCGGGAGCAGAAGGCCCGGGCCACCCGGTTCACCCGCGACGTCGTCGACCGCGCGCTCGTCGACCTGCTGTCGGTCTACCGCGACGCGCTCGTCCTGCGCACCGGGGCCGGCACGGCGCTCGTCAACGAGGACGGACGGCCGGTCGTCACGCGGGTCGCCGAGGTCTTCACCGCCGAGCAGGTGCTCGCGGCGATGGACGCCATCGGCACGGCGCGCGAGCGCATCGGCGCCAACGTCGCCCCGCTGCTCGCCCTCGAGGCGATGGCCCTCGACCTACGCCTGCCACGCTGAGGCCGCTGCCGCCGCAGCCGGTCGGGGCGCCGACTGCGGCCGGATCGTGACCTCCCCGGCGCGAGGGCTCCCATGGTGCTCACCTATCGTGCGAGGCATGACCCCGCGCCGTCCCCTCGCCCTCGTCGCGGGTCTGACCGCCGCCCTCACCCTGCTCGGTGGGTGCTCGCTCGTCGACGGCCTCCGCGAGGACGACGCGACGCCCGCGGCCACCGGGTCGCCGCAGAGCCCGCCGGCGGGGTCCGAGGCGCTGGCCCGGTTCTACTCCCAGACCCTCGACTGGACCGAGTGCTCGGGGGCCCAGTGCGCGCAGCTCACCGTGCCGGTCGACTACGCCCGCCCGGACGGCAGCACCATCGAGGTCGCGCTGCTCAGGGTGCCGGCCAAGAAGGCCTCGAAGCGGCTCGGCTCGCTCGTCGTCAACCCCGGCGGACCGGGCGGCTCGGGGGTGGACTACGCGCGGGCTGCGGACTTCATCGTCGGGCCCGGGGTCCGCGACCGCTACGACGTCGTCGGCTTCGACCCGCGCGGGGTCGGGCGCTCGGCGCCCATCGACTGCCTCACCGACACCCAGCTCGACGCCTTCCTCGGCTCGGACCCGACCCCGGACGACGAGGCCGAGCAGCGCACCTTCGCGCAGGGCTCGGCCGCCTTCGCGCGCTCGTGCGCGACCAAGGCCGGCGCGCTGCTGCCGCACGTGTCGACCGTGGACGCCGCGAAGGACCTCGACGTCCTGCGCGCGGCGCTCGGCGAGGAGAAGCTCACCTACCTCGGCAAGTCCTACGGCACCTACCTCGGCGCGACCTACGCCGACCTGTTCCCGAAGCAGGTGGGGCGCTTCGTCCTCGACGGCGTCGTCGCCCCGGACCTCACCTCGGAGCAGATCAACCTCGGCCAGGCCAAGGGCTTCGAGCTCGCGACCCGCACCTGGGCGAAGTACTGCGTCGACGAGGGCGACTGCCCGCTCGGCGACTCGGTCGAGAAGGTGATGGAGAACCTGCGCACCTTCCTCGCCGACGTCGACGCCACCCCGGTGCCGAGGACCGGCGACGGCTCGGTGCCGAAGCTCACCGAGGGCTGGGCCTCGCTCGGCATCGCGGCCGCGATGTACGACCAGGGCGCCTGGCGCACCCTCGTCGACGCGATGGACGACGCGCTCACGGGCGACGGCACCGCCCTCATGCAGCTCGCCGACCAGTACGCCGACCGCAACCCGGGCGGCGGCTACGCGGGCAACATCATGGAGGTCATCTACGCCGTCAACTGCCTCGACAAGCCGGAGTCCGACAGCGTCCCCGAGCACCTCGCCCAGGCCGACGCCGCTGCGAAGGAGGCGCCGACGTGGGGCCGCTACCTCGCGTGGAGCTCGCTCGTCTGCGGGTACTGGCCGGTGCCGGTCACCGGGGAGCCGCACGAGGTGAAGGCCGAGGGCGCCGAGCCGATCGTCGTCATCGGCACGACGCGCGACCCCGCGACCCCGTACGAGTGGTCGGTGCGGCTGCGCGACCAGCTCGACAAGGCCTCGCTCATCACCTTCGACGGCGACGGGCACACCGCGTACACACGCTCGAACTCCTGCGTCGACGACGCCGTCGACGCCTGGTACCTCAAGGGCAAGGTCCCGAAGGACGGCCTGCGCTGCTGAGCCGCAGCTCCCAAACCGTCGAGAGGACAGAACACGCCGTGTGCGGCCACGTGCAGACGGCGTGTTCTGTACTCTCGACGGGTTCGCCGGGCGGATTCGCGGCGCGTGCCGTGGCCTGCCTATACTCGTCCGCGCGCCCTCGGGCGCACGCCGCCTTAGCTCAGTCGGCCAGAGCGATTCACTCGTAATGAATAGGTCGTCGGTTCGATTCCGACAGGCGGCTCCACCACGGTGGCCCTGTCCTGCAGCGATGCAGGGCGGGGCCACCGTCGTTCTCCCGCCCAACCGGCCCCGGGTGACGCGTGGGGCGACCCCGCGTGATCGGGCGACGTCGCGGCCTCACGGTGCGGGACCCAGCAGACCTGCTCGGGCGGCGGTGAGTGCGACGGCCGCGGCCCGGTCGCAGTCGTGGTCGGTGACCGGGGCGCTCGTCACGAGGAGGTTGAGGTACAGGGGGGCGACGAGGGTGGACAGCAGCGCCGTCGGGTCGGTGCCGGCGGGGAGCTGGCCGGCCGCGACGGCGGCGGCCACCCGGTCCGAGGCGACGGCGGCCCGTTCGGCGAAGAAGCGGCGCTTGGCGCTTTGGACGGCGGGCAGGCGCCCGGCGTCCGAGGCGAGCATCGCGACGAGGGGGCGGCCGACGGGGCCGTCGAGCCATCGGGCGAGGGCCCGGACCCCGTCACGCAGGTCGGCGTCGATGTCGCCGGTGTCCGGGATGCCGAACTCGGTGGAGGAACCCTCGAGGACCGCGTCGGTCACGAGCGCCTCGCGGTTCGACCACCGTCGGTAGACGGTCGTCTTGTGCACTCCGGCCCGTTCCGCCACGGCCTCCATGCTCAGGGACGCGTATCCCGAGTCGGCGAGGAGCTCGAGGGCGGACCGGAGGACGCCGGCCCGCACGGCGGCGCCGCGGCGTCCCGTCGCCGGTCCACGGGCCGTCATCGCAACTCACAGTTGCGTTGGCTGATCGAAGGGTGCATAGTCGGGAGCCTAACGCAACAAGGAGTTGCGATGATGGAGGAGCCGCCATGTCGCCCACCACTCGACGCCGACTGACCGGCGCGCTGGCCCTCGAGCTCCTCGCGGTGGGTGTGCTCGCCGGCGTCGGGCCGGAGTTCCCCCGCGGCGGCTCGCCCGCATCCGGCTGGGACGCACTGCTCCACGACGGGGTGGCCGCGGCGCACGCCGGCCTCGGGGTGGTGATCGCCGTCCAGGCCCTGGTGCTCCTCCTCCTGCCCCGTCCCCGGACGTTCGTCGCGCTCGCCGCCGTCGCGGCCGTCGTCGCCGCGGGGGCCGGGGCGTGGTATATCGGCGGCGGCCAGGAGGACGCACCGCTGATGGCGATGACGGTGGGGTGGGTGGTGGCCACCCTCGCCGCCCTCGTCGCGTGGGTGCAGCAGCGCAGGGACCGGGTCGCCGGGACCCCGATCGGACCCGTGGCGGGCGAGTCCCGGCACTGATCGTCGGGCGGCGGCCGCGCGCGCCTCAGGTGGTGGGCGATGACGGGTCGCCCGGGACCCGGACCGGCGCGCCCCGACGGCGCCGCCGGAGGACGACGAGGCCGGCCAGCGCCGCGCCGGCCGTGCCGAGCACCTCGTCGCCGATCGTGTCCTGGTACAGCCCGTCCGACTCGACGCCGGCCTTGAGGAAGACGTACCACTCGCCGACCTCCCAGAGGACCGCGAGCAGGGCGCCGACCCCCGCGACGGTGAGCACCGTCAACCCGGGCCGCGCCACGGACTCCCGCGTGGGGAAGACGAGCAGACCGATGCCCCACAGCAGGAGGAACCAGTTGACGAGGTGGTTGAGGTCGTCCCAGGCCTCGATGCGGTCGTAGAGGTCGAGGAAGTTGCCGAGGACGTCGACGAGGAACGGCGTCATGACGAGCGCGAACGCGCCCCACGGCGGCTCGACCCCGCGTCCGCGGTGCCGCCACCACCAGGCGAGCGGGACGGCGAGCATGAGCACCGGGTAGATGACGATCCGCGCCACGAAGCCCTTGCCGTTGAAGGACTCGAACCCCACGGTGAGGCCGACGACCATGAGCAGCACCGTGACGACCAGCACCCCGGCCGGCAGCGCCGCACCCCGCGACCACCGCATCCGCCCGCTCCCGTCCGGCGCGTCCGGTCCGCGCCCGCGTCGAACCTAGCGACACCGCGCCCCGAGGGCCACGACCGCGGACGTAGCGTGGGCGGATGCGACGTCCCGTGCCCGAGCGACCCGGACCCGGCCAGGAGTCGGTGTGGGACTACCCCCGCCCCCCGGCCGTCGACCCGAGCCCCGAGTCCGTCGAGGTCTGGCTCGGCGGCGTGCGCGTCGCCGCCTCGACCCGCACCCTGCGCGTGCTCGAGACGAGCCATCCACCGACCTACTACCTGCCGCGCGAGGACTGGGTCGACGGTGCGCTGCGCCCGGCCCCCGGGTCCTCCTTCTGCGAGTGGAAGGGCGAGGCGGCCTACCTCGACGTCGTCGGGGGAGGCGTCGTCGCACCGGGCGCCGCGTGGACCTACCCGCAGCCGACGCGCGGCTTCGAGGGCCTGCTCGACCACGTCGCCGTCATGCCCGCGGCGATGGAGCGCTGCGTCGTCGACGGCGAGGTCGTCACCCCGCAGGCCGGGGGCTTCTACGGGGGTTGGGTGACGAGCCGGGTCGTCGGCCCGTTCAAGGGCGAGCCCGGCACCTGGGGCTGGTGACGGGCAGACCCGTCCGGGGCCCTCAGTCGTCGCTGAGCGGCTTGTCCTTCGTCGCGAGCTCGGAGCGCGCCTTCTCGGCGGCCGCGGTGACCTCGTCCGGGGTGTGCGCGGAGGTCACGGCCGTCTCGGAGGTGACGTCGGTGGCGTGCGCCGGCATCCGCCAGCGGGCGGTCGAGAGGCCGGCCGAGCGGGCCCGCTCGATGGCCTGGGTGATGCACGCCTCGGCCTCCTCGCGGCCGGCCCAGTGCGCGCCCTCGACGGACTTGCCGGGCTCGAGGTCCTTGTAGGTCTCGAAGAAGTGCTGGATCTCGAGGCGCTCGAACTCGTTGATGTCCTCGAGCTCGGTGACGTGGCTGCGCCGCGGGTCACCGGCCGGGATGCAGAGGATCTTGTCGTCGCCGCCGGCCTCGTCGCGCATGTGGAACATCCCGATCGGGCGGGCGCGGACGATGCAGCCGGGGAAGGTCGGCTCGTCGAGGAGGACGAGCGCGTCGAGCGGGTCGCCGTCCTCGCCGAGCGAGTCCTCGATGTAGCCGTAGTCCGACGGGTACGACATCGCCGTGAAGAGCATCCGGTCGAGGCGGATGCGCCCGGTCTCGTGGTCGACCTCGTACTTGTTGCGGTGACCCTTGGGGATCTCGATGGTGACGTCGAACTCCACGGTGTACCGGCTCCCTCGGGGTGTGTGACCTAGGCTCGACGGACAGTCTGACGCATGAGGGGCGCGGAGCACGAAGGGAGCAGGGGTGAGACGTGTCATGGTGGCCTCCGCCGTGGCCGCCACCCTCGTCGCGGTCGGCGGCTACGCCACGGCCGACGTGCTCGACCTCGTCCCCGGCGTCCTCACCCTCGACCGGCCGGCCGGTGCGTCGACCCCCGGCGCGCGGACCCCGGCCGCCGACCTCCTGCCGACCCCCTCGACGTCCGCCGGCGTCCTCGCGGCCGACGGGTCCGACGCCCCCGTGCCCACCGCCGCCGGCCTGGCCCGCGCCGTGGCCGCCGCCTCGGGCGACCCGGACCTCAGGAAGGGCCTCGGCGTCAGCGTCCGCGACGGCGTCACCGGGGACGAGCTGTGGTCGCTGGCCGGCAGCACCCCGCGGCCCCCGGCCTCGACGGCCAAGCTCCTCGCGGCGCTGGCCGTCGCCGAGACCCTCGACCTCGGCGCCCGGGTGCCGACCACGGTCGTCGCGCCGGCCGGCTCCTCCGAGCTCGTCCTCGTCGCCCGCGGTGACATGCTGCTGGCCCCCGGCGCGGGCGACGCCACCGCCGTGGCCGGCCACGCCGGGCTCGCCGACCTCGCCGACGACGTCGCCGCCGCGCTGACCGCCGACGGCCGCACCCGCGTCGGGCTCCGGCTCGACCTCTCGTTCGCCCCGGGCCCCCGCGTCCCCCCGTCGTGGAACCCCCACGACGTCCGCGACGGCTTCGCCGGCCCGGTGCTCATGACCGGCTTGACGACGACGCGGGCCACCCCCACCCGTCCGTCCCCGGCGAGGCCGGAGGCCGTCGTGGCGAGCACCTTCGCGAAGCTGCTCGCATCACGCGGCGTCAAGGCCACCCTGCGGGACGAGAAGGGCTGGACCGCACCGGCACCCACCGCGGCCGTCGAGCTCGGGCGGGTCGAGTCCGCCACCTACGGCGAGCTGCTGTCCCTCGCCCTCGACGAGAGCGACAACTCGCTCGCCGAGAGCCTCGTGCGCCAGGCCGCGGCGACGGCGGACGCGCCCACGACCGGCGCCGGGGCCAACGCCGCGTTCATCCGGGGGCGGCTCGAGGCCGCCGGGGTGCCGACGACCGGCCTCGTCCTGCGCGACGCCAGCGGCCTGAGCCCCGGCCAGGCGGTGGCTCCGGCCACGCTCTCGGGCGTGCTGGGGCTGGCCGTCCGCGGCGAGCCCGAGCAGTTCCGCGACGTCGTGGCCCGGCTGCCGGTCTCCGGGCTCTCCGGCACCCTGCGCGGGCGGTTCGCGGCGAAGGCCACGCGCGACGTCCTCGGGGTCCCGCGGGCCAAGACCGGCACGCTGCGGGCGGGGTCGGCGCTCGCCGGCACGACGGTCGACGCCGACGGCCGGCCGCTCACCTTCGTCGTGCAGGTCAACGGGTTCCCGCGCACCTACGACGGCACGCTGCGGGCCCGGGCCGCCCTCGACCGCGTCGTCGCCGCGATCACCCGGTGCGGTTGCGGCGCCGCGGCGTCCGGGTCCGGATGAGAGGCTGACCCCGTGGGATACGTCGACTGGGAGTTCGCGAAGACGACGGGACGCACGCTCGTCCCGGCCGGGCCGGTGGTCTCGCCCGCCGAGGCGCGGGCGGAGGTCGAGGCCATCCGCTCCGCCGCCCGGGCCGCGCGCGAGCCGGTCGCCGAGACCGCCCGGATGCACACGCCGCCGGACGCCCCCGACGCTCTCGTCGTCGACCGCGCCACCTGGATCGCCGTCAACGCCGACTCGATGTCGGCCCTGCTCGACCCCGCCGTCGACGCCATCGTCGAGAAGCGCGGCGTCGTCCCCGGCGCGGCCGCCCAGGTCGTCGGCGGCAAGGTCACCGGCGCCGAGGCCGGAGCGCTGCTGGCCTTCATGGCGAGCAAGGTGCTCGGGCAGTACGACATCGCCCCCGACGGCACGCCCAGCCTGCTCCTCGTCGCCCCGAACCTCATGGCCACCGCGCGCGAGCTCGACGTCGACCCCGCCGACTTCCGCGCCTGGGTGTGCATGCACGAGGAGACCCACCGCGTTCAGTTCACCGCCAACCCGTGGCTGCGCGAGCACCTCGTCGCCGAGGCCCGGCACCTCGCCATCGACCTCGCCCCGGACCAGGAGCGGCTCCAGGAGATCGCCTCGCGCGTCACCGAGCGGCTCCCGGAGCTGTTCTCCGAGGGCGGCACCGGGCTCGCCGAGCTCTTCGCCACGCCCGAGCAGCGCGAGCAGCTCGCGCGGCTCACCGCCGTCATGTCCCTCCTCGAGGGGCACGCCGACGTCGTCATGGACGACGTGGGGCCGGCGCACATCCCCTCGGTCGCCGAGATCCGGCGCAAGTTCACCGAGCGGCGCAAGGGCGCGGGGGCCCCGGACCGGCTGCTGCGCCGGCTGCTCGGGCTCGAGGCCAAGATGCGCCAATACCGCGACGGCGCGGCGTTCGTCCGTGGTGTGCAGGCCGAGGTCGGGGTCGAGGGGTTCAACGCCGTGTGGACCTCGCCGGAGACCCTCCCGATGCCGCAGGAGATCGCCGACCCGACCGCCTGGGTCCGCCGCGTCCACGCCTGACCCGATGGGCACCCGCGCGTGGGGGCGGCCGCACCCGGCCGTCGCCGCCGTGCGGTCGGCCGTGCGCGCCGTCCTCGCCGAGTGCGACCCCGGTGACCTCGTCCTCGTCGCCTGCAGCGGGGGAGCGGACTCCACCGCCCTCGCCGACGCCGCCCGGTTCGAGGGCGAGCGCATCGGGCTGCGGGTCGGGGCGGTCGTCGTCGACCACGGCCTGCAGCCCGGCTCCCGCGAGGTCGCCGAGGAGGCCGGCGCCCGGGTGCGCGCGCTCGGCCTCGACCCCGTCGGCGTCACCTCGACGTGGGTCATGGCCGACGGCCCCGACGGCCTCGAGGCGATGGCCCGCGCCTCCCGCTACCGGGTCCTCGACGCCGCCGCCGAAGACCTCGGCGCCCGGCTCGTCCTCCTCGGCCACACCCGCGACGACCAGGCCGAACAGGTGCTCCTTGGGCTGGCGCGCGGCTCCGGGGCCCGCTCCCTCGCCGGGATGCCGGCCGCCCGGGGCCGCTACCGCCGCCCGCTGCTGGGCGTCACGCGCGAGCAGACCCGGGCCGCCTGCACCGCCGAGGGCGTCACGTGGTGGGACGACCCGATGAACGACGACCCGGCCGTCACCCGTGTCCGCGCCCGCCGCGCGCTCGCCGACCTCGAGGCCGACCTCGGCCCCGGCCTGGCCGCGGCCCTGGCCCGCAGCGCCGACCAGCTGCGCGAGGACGCCGACCACCTCGACGCCCTCGCCGACGCCGCCGTCGCCGCCCTCGGCAGCAGCCCGTGGCCGGTCGACGCCCTCGCCGACCTCCCGCGACCGGTCCGCACCCGCACCTGGCGCCGCCTCGCCGTCGCCGCCGGGTGCCCCGCCGGGCAGCTGTCGAGCCGGCACACCGACGCCTGCGACCGGCTGCTCACCCACTGGCGCGGGCAGGGCCCCGTGCACCTGCCGGGTGGTCTGCGCGCCACCCGGTCCGACGGTCGGGTGTCCATCGCCCCCGCCGCTCGGGTTGAATAGCCCCGACCGCCCGCCCACCCCGACCCGGGAGCCGCAGTGGACGCCGCCCACATGGGAGCAGACCTCGAACGAGTCCTCGTCACCGAGGAGGAGATCCACGCCAAGCTCGACGAGCTGGCCCAGTTCATCGCCACCGAGTACGAGGGCAAGGACCTCCTGCTCGTCGGCGTCCTCAAGGGGGCGGTCATGGTGATGGCCGACCTGATGCGCGCCCTGCCCCGCAGCGTCCCCGTCGACTGGATGGCCGTCTCGTCCTACGGGTCGGGCACCAAGTCCAGCGGCGTCGTGCGCATCCTCAAGGACCTCGACACCGACATCACCGGCCGGCACGTGCTGATCGTCGAGGACATCATCGACTCCGGGCTCACCCTCAGCTGGATCCGCTCCAACCTCGAGTCCCGCAGCCCGGCCTCGGTCGAGATCTGCACGCTCCTGCGCAAGCCGGACGCCGCCAAGGTCGAGGTCGACGTCCAGTGGGTCGGCTTCGACATCCCCAACGAGTTCGTCGTCGGCTACGGCCTCGACTACGCCGAGGACTACCGCGGGCTGCGGGTCGTCGGCACGCTCGCGCCACACGTCTACAGCTGAGCCGTCCGGCCGGGATTTCCCGGCGGAACACGAGCACCGACGGGCTCGTTGCTAGCGTGTACGGGTCCCGCCGGAGCTCTCCGCGGGGCGAGAAGACGACGAGCAGGAGGGTGGGGCCACGGCCCCGCGACCAGATGGACTTCAAACGCATTCTCCGGGCGCCGGTGTTCTGGGTGCTCGCCGCCCTCGTGCTCCTGCTGCTCGTGTTCACCGTCGGCGGCAACGGCGGCTACACGACCATCACGACGGCCCAGGCCGAGAAGCTCATCACCGACAAGAAGGTCGACAAGGCGGTGATGACCACCGACAACGTCATCAGCCTCGACCTCAAGTCCGGCCAGTCCTTCTCCGACCCCGACGCGAAGATCTCGGGCGCCACGAAGGTGCGTGCCGAGTACGTCGACGCCCGCGCCGAGCAGCTCATCACCGAGCTCAAGAGCTCGCTGCCCGACGGCTACGACGACAAGGTCGAGGGCGACAGCGCGTTCTGGACCCTCTTCATCTCCTTCTTCCCGGTGCTGCTGCTCGTCGGCCTCTTCTGGTTCCTCATGAGCCAGGCCCAGGGCGGCGGCTCGCGGGTCATGCAGTTCGGCAAGTCCCGCGCCAAGCTCGCGAGCAAGGACACCCCGAAGGTCACCTTCGCCGACGTCGCGGGCGCCGACGAGGCCGTCGAGGAGCTCCACGAGATCGTCGAGTTCCTCCGCGAGCCGGCCAAGTTCCTCGCCGTCGGGGCGAAGATCCCCAAGGGCGTCCTGCTCTACGGCCAGCCCGGTACCGGCAAGACCCTCCTCGCCCGCGCCGTCGCCGGCGAGGCCGGCGTGCCGTTCTACTCGATCTCCGGCTCGGACTTCGTCGAGATGTTCGTCGGCGTCGGCGCCAGCCGGGTCCGCGACCTCTTCGAGCAGGCCAAGGCCAACGCGCCGGCCATCGTCTTCGTCGACGAGATCGACGCCGTCGGCCGGCACCGCGGCGCCGGCCTCGGGGGTGGTCACGACGAGCGCGAGCAGACCCTCAACCAGCTGCTCGTCGAGATGGACGGCTTCGACGTCAAGACCAACGTCATCCTCATCGCGGCCACGAACCGGCCCGACATCCTCGACCCCGCCCTGCTGCGCCCGGGCCGCTTCGACCGCCAGATCGCCGTCGAGAACCCGGACATGATCGGGCGGCACAAGATCCTCCAGGTGCACGCGCAGGGCAAGCCGATGGCCTCCGACGTCGACCTGCTCGCTGTCGCCCGCCGCACGCCCGGGATGACCGGTGCCGACCTCGCGAACGTCCTCAACGAGGCCGCGCTGCTCACCGCGCGCACGAACAAGAAGCTCATCGACGACGAGGTGCTCGACGAGGCCATCGACCGCGTCATCGCGGGCCCGCAGAAGCGCACGCGCATCATGTCGGCCAAGGAGCGCAAGATCACGGCCTACCACGAGGGCGGTCACGCCCTCGTCGCGGCGGGGATGAACAACCTCGACCCCGTCACGAAGGTCACGATCCTGCCGCGCGGCCGGGCCCTCGGCTACACGATGGTCATGCCGGTCGACGACAAGTACTCGACGACCCGCAACGAGATCCTCGACCAGCTGGCGTACGCGCTCGGCGGCCGGGTCGCGGAGGAGATCATCTTCCACGACCCCACCACGGGCGCCGCGAACGACATCGAGAAGGCCACCGCGATGGCCCGCAAGATGGTCACCGAGTTCGGCATGTCCGAGCGGGTCGGGGCGATCAAGCTCGGCCAGAGCCAGGGCGAGCCGTTCCTCGGGCGCGACATGGGCCACCAGCGCGACTACTCCGAGCAGGTCGCCGCGGTCGTCGACGAGGAGGTCCGCAAGCTCATCGACTCCGCGCACGACGAGGCGTGGCACGTCGTCAACGACAACCGGCACATCCTCGACGCGCTCGTCCTCGAGCTGCTCGAGAAGGAGACCCTCAACGCGGCCGAGCTCGCCGAGATGTTCAAGGACATCCACAAGCGTCCGGTCCGGCCGCTGTGGCTCTCCAGCGAGCACCGCACGCTCTCCGACATCCCGCCGGTCCTCACCCCGGCCGAGGAGGCCGCGCTCGCCGGTCGCACGAACGGGTCGGGTGCCCCCGCGGGGGCCGCGGTGACCCCGGGCGACCCGGCCACCGAGGCGGCCATCGACGCGCGGGCCCAGGACGGTGCACGGCGCGAGCACGACGAGCACCCGCCGACCGAGGTCATCGAGGTGCCCGAGGGTGGTCGTGTCGAGCCCTGAGCCCGACGTCGCCCCCGCGACGACCCGCCCCCCGGTCGACGTCCCGCGGGCCGAGGCGGCCGTGCGCGAGTTCCTCCTCGCGATCGGCGAGGACCCCGAGCGCGAGGGGCTGCTCGACACCCCGAAGCGGGTGGCCAAGGCCGCCCACGAGCTCTACGCGGGGCTCTGGCAGGACCCCGCCGAGGTGCTGTCGGCGACCTTCCCGATCGAGCACGAGGAGCTCGTCATCGTCCGGGACATCCCGATGTACTCGACGTGCGAGCACCACCTCCTGCCCTTCCACGGGGTCGCGCACATCGGGTACATCCCCGGTGAGGACGGCCGGGTGACCGGGCTGTCCAAGCTCGGCCGGCTCGTCGAGGTCTTCGCCCGGCGCCCGCAGGTCCAGGAGCAGATCACGACCCAGGTCGCCGACGCGCTCGTCGAGCACCTCGGGGCCCAGGGCGTCATCGTCGTCGTCGAGGCCGAGCACCTGTGCATGTCCATGCGCGGGGTCCAGAAGCCCGGCTCGCGCACCATCACCTCCGCCGTGCGCGGCCAGCTCCGCGACCCGGCCACCCGGGCGGAGGCGATGTCGCTCCTGCTCGGCGGGAAGCGGTGACCACGACCGGGGAGCTCCCCACCGGGCGGCCGGGACGCCCGGTCGTCATGGGCGTCGTCAACGTCACGCCCGACTCCTTCAGCGACGGCGGCGCGTGGTTCCAGCCCGAGGACGCCCTCGCCCACGGCCGGCTGCTGCGCGAGCAGGGGGCCGACGTGCTCGACGTCGGCGGCGAGTCGACCCGTCCGGGTGCCGAGCGACCGTCCGAGGCCGAGGAGCTGCGCCGGGTGCTCCCGGTCGTCGAGGGGCTCTCGACCGACGGACCGGTCTCCATCGACACCATGCGCGCGTCCGTGGCGGCCGCCGCACTCGACGCCGGTGCCACCCTCGTCAACGACGTCTCCGGTGGGCTCGCCGACCCCGACATGGCGGCCCTCGTCGCCGAGCGCGGCGTGCCGTACGTCGCGATGCACTGGCGCGGCCACAGCCTCGGGATGCAGGATCGGGCGCACTACGACGACGTCGTCGCCGACGTCTGCCGCGAGCTCGGCGAGCGGGTCGAGGCGCTGCTCGGGGCGGGGATCGCACCCGAACGGCTCGTCCTCGACCCCGGGTTCGGCTTCGCCAAGCTCGCCCACCACAACTGGGCGCTGCTGCGCGACCTCGAGGCCGTGCTGGCCCTCGGCTTCCCGGTCCTCGTCGGCACCTCGCGCAAGAAGTTCCTTGGGCTCGTCGGGCGCGAGGGCGCCGAGGAGCGCACGCCGCTGGACCGCGACGTCGCCACTGCCGTCACCACGGCACACGCCGCGGTCCACGGCGCGTGGGGGGTGCGCGTCCACGACGTCGTCGCCGCCGTCGACGCGCTCGACGTCGCCGCCGAGCTCGTCCCCCGGGACCCGCGATGAGCCCGGCCGGCACCGCCCGCGACCGCATCGTCCTGCGCGGCGTGCGGGGTCGCGGCTTCCACGGCGTCTTCGAGCACGAGAAGCGGGACGGGCAGGACTTCGTCGTCGACGTCGAGCTCGCCGTCGACCTCGCCGCGCCCGGCGACTCGGACGACCTCGCCGACACGGTGAACTACGGGGAGATCGGTGCGGCCGTGCTGGCCCGCATCGAGGGCGAGCCGTTCGACCTCATCGAGCGGCTGGCCGACGTCATCGCGTCGGACGCGTTGTCGCACAGCGCCGTCGACGAGGTCACGGTCACCGTGCACAAGCCGCAGGCGCCGGTCGGGGTCGCGTTCGAGGACGTCGAGGTGCGGGTCGTGCGGCGTCGTCCGCCGGTCGCGGCCGTGGTCGCCGTGGGGGCCAACCTCCCGTGGGGCGAGAGCTCGCCCGCCGAGACGCTCGCGGGTGCGGTCGAGGCGCTGAGCCACCACCCCGCGCTGTCCGTCGTCGCGCGCTCCGCGGTCGTCGAGTCCGACCCCGTCGGGGGCCCGGCCGGCCAGCCGGTGTACGTCAACGCCGTCGCGCTCGTGCGCACCTCGCTGTCTCCGGTCTCGCTGCTGCGCGAGCTGCACGCCGTCGAGGCCGCCTTCGACCGGGTGCGCGAGGTCCGGTGGGGTGCTCGCACCCTCGACCTCGACCTCGTGCAGTACGGCGAGCCGTCCGCGGGCACGGACGTGGTGTCCGCCCGGCCGCACCTCACCCTGCCGCACCCGCGGGCCCACGAGCGGGCCTTCGTGCTCGCGCCGTGGCTCGACGCCGACCCGGCGGCGGTGCTGCGGGTCGGGGACGAGCTCGTCCCGGTCGCCGACCTGCTCGCGGCCACCGACACCTCCGGCGTGCGCCGCCTCCCTCCGACCGACAAGGACCTCCGTTGAGCCGCACCGGGATCCGCATCAGGACGCTCATCGGCGTCGCGGTCGCCACGACCGTCCTCGGCTTCCTCGTGGCGATGGTCGTCACGCGCGACGGCACGCTCCTCCAGCGGCCGCCGTGGGTCGCCGGGCTGCTGCTCGTCGTCATGGGCGGGCTCGTGCTCTGGCTGGCCCGGCCGGTGCGTCACCACCTGCGCAGCGGCCGGCGGACCTCCATCGACGCGCTGCGGGCCGCCCGCACCGTGGTGCTGGCCCAGGCGGGCGCCCTCACCGGTGCCGCCGCCGCGGGCTGGTACCTCGGGCAGGTGCTCGCGCTGCTCGGGGACCTCTCGCTCGTCGCCAACCGTGAGCGGCTGCTGCCCTTCGGGCTGATGACGCTCGCGTCGCTGGCCCTCGCCGGGGCCGGCCTGCTGGCCCAGGCGTGGTGCCGCATCGACGAGGGCGACGACGACCGCCCCGACGACGACCGACCCGCCTGAGGCGGGCGGGGGCTCAGGCGAGGTCGGCCCAGAGGACCCAGTTGCCCTCGTAGTGGCCGCTCTCCAAGGGGGTGGTGGGGTCGCAGGTGATGAGCCGCAGCAGCGGCCGGGGGTTGCCGGCGTCCCAGATGGAGTCGTCCTCGGGCGTCTGCGTCTTCGGCATCCCGGCCGAGCGCTCGACGACGAAGTGCACGACGTCGCCGGAGTCGTAGCGCACGGTGACGCGGTCGCCCCGCCGGGCCCGCGGCAGGAGCCGGAAGACGTCGGCACCGCTCGAGGGCGTGCCGACGTGCCCGGCGAGGATCGAGGCCCCGGGGTAGCCGGGCCGGGGCCATCCCTCCTCGTCGTACCAGCCGACCACGCCGCCGGGCGGCGAGAGGATGCCGCGGTCGTCGAGGCCGACCGGACGCACCGGGGCGTCGACGATCGTCTCGCCGTCGGCCCGCACGAGGACCACGTGGTCGGGTCGACCCTTCGGGTTCTTCGCCGCACGCTGGGTGGCGGTCGTCGTCGGGACCGGGGTGCTCGACGGCGTCGGCACCGGGGGCGGCGAAGGCGGTGTGGGTGTGGCCGTCCCGGGGGTCGTCGTGGCGGCGGGGCGGCCGTCGGAGCAGGCGGCGAGGTACCCGAGGGCGAGCGAGCCCGCCGCCGCGAGGACCGCGCGGCGCGAGCCCTCCGGACGCGGGGTGGGCACGGTCCTCAGTGGCGGCGCGGCGCGCGGCGCACGACGTGGCGCAGCCCGGCCGCGAGCGCCAGCGAGAGGGCACCGCCGACCCACGCGAGCCCGTGGCCACCGGAGGACCCGCCCTCGGCGGCGTCGGTCTGCACGAGGGCCGGCCGGATCGGGGAGGGGGCCACGGCCGGCGCGGTCGTGGCCGGCGGCGTGGTGGTCGGGGCCTCACCGACGGCCTCGAAGGCGTCGATCGTCGGGTCGCCCTCGTCGGTCAGCTCGCAGGCCAGGCCGGTGTTCTCGTCCTCCTCGACGAAGAGCTGGAAGTCCGCGGTGACGAGCGTGTAGGTGCCCGGCTCCGGGGTGTCGACGGACACCTCGTCGAGACCCTCGACCTGCAGGGTCATCGGGCCCTCGGCCGGCACCGCGGTCGGCCCGTAGAGCAGCTCGAGGTCGAAGGCCTGCTCGCTCTCGTCGACGACGACGAGGTGGAAGCCACCGCCGGCGAGGTCCGGGCGCTCCTGGGCCCGCAGCGCGTCGACGAAGGGGGTCGGGAGGGTGATGGTCCCGGTGTACGGGGACAGCGGCACCGAGGTGCCGGTGGCGACGACGAGGTCGTCGGCGATGCCGGAGTCCCACGTGGCCGAGGCGGCGTCACCGCTGCCCTCGACCCCGCCGTCGCCGTCGTCGACGCCCCAGTCGCAGCTGTAGGCGAGGTCGCGCGAGGCCGCCGCCGCCGGGGTCGCGGAGAGGCCGACGAGGGCGGCCGCGCCGCAGAGGGCGAGCGTGCCGGCGAGCACGGTGGGCTTGGACATCGGTGGTCCCCTGGTGGTCGACGGCCTGGGCCGGTGGAGGAGCGGGCGGGCGCCCACGGGGAACCTAGCGGGTGGCCGGTCCCGGCGCACCCCGTCGCCCGGCTCGCGGCTACTTGTCGACGTCGCCGACGACGAAGAACATCGAGCCGAGGACGGCGACCATGTCGGCGACGAGGCACCCGGGCAGCACCTCGGAGAGCACCTGGACGTTGCCGAACGACGCCGACCGCAGCTTGAGCCGCCACGGCGTCTTCTCCCCGCGCGAGACGAGGTGGTAGCCGTTGAGCCCGAGCGGGTTCTCGGTGGCGGTGTAGCGCTCGCCCTCCGGCACCTTGAGGACCTTCGGGAGGCGCTGGTTCACCGGGCCGGGGGGCAGCGACCGGAGCCGGTCGAGGCACGCCTCGGCGAGGTCGAGGCTGACGTGCACCTGCTCGAGGAGCACCTCGAGGCGTGCGAGGCAGTCGCCCTCGGTGCGGGTGACGACCCGGCCGGGCCCGCCGGCGGCGAAGAGCTCGCCGTACGCGAGGTAGGGGTCGTCACGGCGCAGGTCGAGGTCGACCCCGCTCGCGCGGGCGATCGGGCCGGAGACGCCGTACTGCAGCACGGTGGCGGGCTCGAGGACGCCGACGCCCCGGGTGCGGGCGAGGAGGATCTCGTTGCCGACGAGCAGCGACTCGAGGTCCGGCAGGCGGCGGCGCACGGCCGCGACCGCATCGGCCACCCGGCCGGTCCAGCCGGCGGGGACGTCCTCCTTGAGGCCCCCGACCCGGTTGAACATGTAGTGCATCCGGCCGCCCGAGGCCTCCTCCATGACCGCCTGGAGCTCCTCGCGCTCACGGAAGGCGTAGAAGACCGGCGTGATGGCGCCGAGCTCGAGCGGGTAGGACCCGAGGAACATCAGGTGCGAGAGAACCCGGTTCAGCTCGGCGAGGAGGGTGCGCAGCCAGACGGCCCGCTCGGGCACCTCCATCCCGAGCATCGCCTCGACGCCGAGGACGACCCCGAGCTCGTTGGAGAACGCCGAGAGCCAGTCGTGCCGGTTCGCGAGGACGGTGATCTGCCGGTAGTCGCGCACCTCGAAGAGCTTCTCGGCGCCGCGGTGCATGTAGCCGACGACGGGCTCGGCGCGGACGATGCGCTCGCCGTCGAGGACGACCTTGAGCCGCAGGACGCCGTGCGTGGCCGGGTGCTGCGGGCCGATGTTGAGCACCATGTCGGCCGTCGCGAGGCCCCCGGCACCGACGGCGACGTCGAGGGCGCGCGGCTCGGCGGGGGCGTCGGGGCTCACCCGGCCAGTCTGCCGCACGTCGCCGGGGGTCACCCGGTCGCGACCCGGCGCAGCACCCACCAGAAGCCGCCGAGACCGTCCGGGTCGGTGAGGGCGCGGACGGCCGAGGCGCGGGCCAGCCCGGCGAGGTAGGCCGGGGGGTCGGTGCGGGCGAGGTCGATGTCCGGCGCGGCGGCGGTGAGGCCGAGGGCGCGCAGGGCATCCCGCTGGGTCGTCCGCTCGTCCTGCTCGAGGGTGTCGACGGCGACGTGCGCGGTGAGGTCGCAGGTCCCGTCGGGGACCGCCGGGACGGTCGTGCCCGCGCGGTAGCCGACGAGGGTGCCGGCGGGGGGCCGGGTGGCGCGGGTGTGCCCGTAGTCGACGGCGAGGAGGGTGCCGTGGCGCACCCGGGACACGAGGTCGCCCCACGCCCGGTCGCGGGCGAGGCCGACCTCGACGCGCGACCCGGGTGCGAGCCCGTCGAGCGGCCAGTGCGCGGCGCACCACGCCGCGTCCTCGTCGGTGACGGGGCCGGTCGCCTCCTCGGCACCGGCTGCGGCGTCGACGAGGACCTCGTGCGGGAGGCCGTCTCCGTCGACCTCGACGACGGTGCACGGCACGACGTCGAGCCACTCGTGGGCGACGACGAGCACGTCGTCGAGGTCGCGGAGGTCGTCGGGCAGGGTGGCGCCGCCGGGGGAGCGCAGCCAGTGGATGCCTGCGGCGAGCGCGGTCGGACGCTCGACGACGTCGACGCCCGTGAGCGCGAGGTCGGGGCGGACCGCGTGCAGCGCGCCGAGCAGCTCGCCGCGGCCGCACCCGACGTCGACGACGTGGGTGACACCCTCGCGGTCGGCCAGCCGGCCGAGCGCCTCGGCGAGGACCGCACCGAGCGGTCCGTGCGTCGAGGTCGTGAAGTGCCCGGCGGGGCCCTCGTCGCGCCGGTAGAAGCCGTCCGTGCCGTAGAGGGCCTGCTGCCACGCGTCGCGCCAGGGCACCGGGTCCACCCGCGGCACGCTACCGCTGCGCTGCCGGAGTAGCGTGCTCGCTCGTGGACGGCCTCGAGCACCCCGCCCGCCTCACCGTCGGAGTCGTCGGTGCGGGGCGGGTCGGCGCGGTCCTCGGCGCGGCCCTCGCCCGGGCCGGCCACCGGGTCTCCGGCGCCTACGCCGTCTCCGACGCCAGCCGAGAGCGCGCCGAGGCCCTGCTGCCGGGTGTCCCCGTCGCCGACGTGCCCACCGTCGTCGCCGGCGCCGAGCTCGTGCTCCTCGCCGTCCCGGACGACGCGCTCGGCGGCCTCGTCGCCGGCCTGGCCTCCACCGGCGCCTGGCAGGCCGGGCAGATCGTCGTCCACACGAGCGGACGCCACGGCACGACCGTCCTCGACCCGGTGCGCGAGCACCACGCGATGCCCCTGGCCCTCCACCCGGCGATGACCTTCACCGGCACCGCGATGGACCTCGACCGGCTCACCGAGTGCGCCTTCGGGGTGACGGCCGACGAGGTGCTGCGCCCGGTCGCCGAGGCGCTCGTCCTCGAGATGGGGGGCCAGCCGGTGTGGGTGCGGGAGGAGGACCGGGTCGGCTACCACGCGGCGCTGGCGCACGGGTCGAACCACCTCGTGACCCTGACGGCGGAGGCGATGGAGGTGCTGACCCGCGCAGGGGTGCCCGAGCCCCGCCGCCTGCTCGGGCCGCTCATGCACGCCGCGCTCGACAACGCGCTGCGGCTGGGTGACGCGGCCCTCACCGGCCCCGTCGCGCGCGGCGACGTCGGTACGGTGGGTGACCACCTGCGCGAGCTCGACCGGCTCGCCCCCGAGATCCGGAGGACCTACGTGGCGCTCGCCCGGGCCACCGCGCTGCGCGCCCTCGACGACGGACGACTGCGGGCCACCGCGGCCGAGCCCCTCCTCGACATCCTCGCCGACCAGGAGCGCTGAGTTGACCACCACCACCTCGACCCCCGTCGTCGCGCACACGCGCGAGGAGCTCAAGGCCGCCCGCGAGGCGCTGACGAGCCGCGACGTCGCCGTCGTCATGACGATGGGGGCGCTGCACGACGGGCACGCGCAGCTCATCCGCGCCGCGCGCCAGCGTCACGACCACGTCGTCGTGACGATCTTCCTCAACCCGCTCCAGTTCGGGCCGAAGGAGGACCTGTCCCGCTACCCGCGCACCTTCGACGCGGACATGGAGATCTGCCGCGAGGCCGGCGTCGACGTCATCTTCGCCCCGACGCCGGACGTCGTGTACCCCGACGGTGACCCCGGGGTGCGGGTGTCGGCGGGTCCGCTGGGCGAGGTGCTCGAAGGAGCCTCGCGCGCAGGGCACTTTGACGGCGTGCTCACCGTCGTCGGCAAGCTCCTGCACCTCACGGCCGCCCGCAGCGCGTACTTCGGCCAGAAGGACGCCCAGCAGCTGCTCCTCATCCGGAGGATGGTCCGCGACCTCGACTTCCCCGTCGACATCGTGTCGGTGCCGACGGTCCGCGAGGCCGACGGGCTGGCTATGAGCAGCCGCAACACCTACCTCACGGCGTCCGACCGCGAGGTCGCCCTCTGCCTGTCCCGGGCGCTGCGGGCCGGGGCCGAGGCCGCGCCGTTCGGGCCGTCCGCGGTCCGCCGGGCCGCTCGCGAGGTGCTCGTCGAGGAGCCGCTCGCCCTCGTCGACTACCTCGTCCTCGTGCACCCGCAGACCCTCGCCGACGTGCCGGAGTGGTACCGCGGCGAGGCCCTGCTCGCCGTCGCCGCGCGCATCGGCACGACGCGGCTCATCGACAACACCCCGGTCGTCGTCGGACCCGGCGGCGGGGCCGTCGACGTCTTCTCCGACGTCCCGCACGCCCGCGCCGACGTCTGACCCCACCTGCACCGCCGACCCGACCACCCGAGGACCCATGCAGCGCTTCATGCTCCACGGCAAGATCCACCGCGCCACCGTCACCGCCGCCGACCTGCACTACGTCGGTTCGCTGACCCTCGACCGTGACCTCATGGACGCCGCCGACCTCCTCGTCGGCCAGCAGGTCGACGTCGTCGACGTCGACAACGGGCAGCGCTTCACGACCTACGTCATCGAGGGTGAGCGCGGCTCGGGCGTCGTGTGCGTCAACGGCGCCGCGGCACGGCTCGTCGCGCCGGGCGACACCGTCATCGTCATCGCGTACGCCGCGATGGACGACGCCGAGGCCCGGGCGTTCGCGCCGCACGTCGTCTTCGTCGACGAGGCCAACCGGGTCGTCTCGGTGGGCGGTGACCCGGGCGAGGCGCCCGACGGCTCGGGGCTGTCGACGTCGGCAGTGCCTCGCGGACCCCTTGTGCCGGAGGCGGTTCGGTGACCGACGTGCTGGTCCCTCGGCGACTCGCGGCGCCGGAGCCGGGCTGGACGGTGGCGGCCGACGTCGTCGTCGTGGGGTCCGGCATCGCGGGGCTCACCTGTGCGCTCCGGCTGCGCGAGCGGGTCGACCGGGTGCTGCTCGTCACGAAGACCGTTCTCTCGGCGGGCTCCACGCAGTGGGCGCAGGGCGGCATCGCGGCGGCCCTCGACCCCGAGGACACCCCGCAGGAGCACCTCGACGACACCCTCGTCGCCGGCGTCGGGCTCTGCGACGTCGAAGCGGTGCGGGCGCTCGTCACCGAGGGGCCGGACCGGGTGCGCGAGCTCGTGGCCCTGGGTGCCGAGTTCGACCGCGACGCCGGGGGCGAGATCAAGCTGACCCGCGAGGGCGGCCACCACCGCGACCGGATCGCCCACGCGGGCGGCGACGCCACCGGGGCCGAGATCTCGAGGGCCCTCATCGCCGCGCTGCAGCGGGTGCTCGACGACCCGGGCATCGAGGTCGTCGAGCACGCCCTCGTCGTCGACGTCCTGACCGCCGGCGACGGCTCGGCCTGCGGGGTGACGCTGCACGTCATCGGCGAGGGGCAGGTCGACGGGGTCGGCGCGGCGCACGCGCGGGCGGTCGTCCTCGCGACCGGTGGCCTCGGCCAGATCTACACCTCGACGACCAACCCGCCGGTGGCCACCGGTGACGGGATGGCCGCCGCGCTGCGGGCCGGTGCGCGGGTCACCGACCTCGAGTTCGTCCAGTTCCACCCGACCGTGCTCTTCCTCGGCGAGGGGTCCACCGGGCAGCAGCCGCTCATCTCGGAGGCCGTGCGCGGCGAGGGCGCGTTCCTCGTCGACGACCGCGGCGAGCGGTTCATGGTCGGACGCCACGAGCTGGCCGACCTCGCGCCCCGCGACGTCGTGGCCCGCGGCATCCTCGACGTCATGGGCGAGCGCGGCCTCGACCACGTCTGGCTCGACGCCCGGCACCTGGGCGCGCGGTTCCTCGAGGAGCGCTTCCCCTCGATCGTCGCGCGCTGCCGCGAGCTGGGCTTCGACCCCGCCACCGAGCTGCTGCCCGTCGCGCCGGCGCAGCACTACGCCTCGGGCGGGGTCGAGACCGACCTGCGCGGCCGGACGTCGGTCGACGGCCTCTACGCGTGCGGCGAGGTGTCGTGCACCGGGGTCCACGGGGCCAACCGGCTCGCGTCGAACTCGCTGCTCGAGGGGCTGGTCTTCGCCCACCGCATCGCCGACGACGTGACCTCGCGCCTGGCGGCGGGTGAGCTGCCCGAGCGGCGGGCGGTGGAGCCGACGGACGAGCCGGCCCGGTTGCTCGACTCGTCCCAGCGGATCGGGTTGCAGCGCACGATGACCCGTGGCTGTGGTCCGCTTCGCAGCGCGGACTCGACGGCCCGCGCGCTGGTCGAGCTGGAGGCCCTCGCCGCGCTGCCCACGGGGGCCGCCGAGCCGGGTCCCCGGACGTGGGAGACGACCAACCTGCTGCACCTCGGGCAGGCCCTGGCGACGCTGGCGCGGCGGCGCGAGGAGACCCGCGGCGGGCACGTCCGCACCGACTTCCCCGAGCGTGACGACGACCGGTGGCTGGTCCACCAGGGCCTCGTGCGCTCGGCCGAGGGGTCGCTCGTCGTCGGCGAGCGGCCGGTCTCCGAGCCGATGGGCGGTGCGTGGTGAGCGGGTTCGGCTTCCCGGACGAGGACGCCCGGCTCGTCGTCGAGCGGGCGCTCGACGAGGACCTCGGCACGGTCGGCGGCGGACGCGACGTCACGACGCTGGCGACCATCCCGGCGTCCCAGGAGTCGGTGGCGCACGTCGTGGCGCGGGCCGACGGCGTCGTGGCCGGGCTGCCGGTCGCGGCCCTCGTGCTCGACGCGGTGGCCCGCCGGCTCGGGACGGGTCGGGTGTCGGTCGAGCCGCACGTCGCCGACGGCGACCGGGTCGCGCGCGGTGACCACCTCGCGACCCTCCGGGGGGCGACGCGGACGACGCTCGTCGCCGAGCGGACCGTCCTCAACGTCCTGTCCCGCACCTCCGGGGTCGCCACGCACACCCGGCGCTGGGCCGACGAGCTCGCCGGCACCGGGGCGACCGTCCTCGACACCCGCAAGACGACGCCGGGACTGCGGGCGCTGGAGAAGTACGCGGTGCGCTGCGGTGGTGGCACGAACAAGCGGATGGGTCTCTACGACGTGGCGATGATCAAGGACAACCACAAGCTCGCCGCCGGTGGGCTGACGGCCGCGTACGACGCGGTGCGGCGTGACTTCCCCGACGTCGACGTGCAGGTGGAGGTGACGACCACGGCCGAGGCGCTGGAGTCGGTGACCGCCGGCGCGCGGTTCCTGTTGTGCGACAACATGTCCCCGGCGCTGCTGGCCGAGACCGTGGCGGCGGTGCGCGCGACCGGCGAGGTCGTGGAGCTGGAGGCCACGGGCGGGCTGACGCTCGAGGTGGCCAGGTCGTACGCGGAGACAGGGGTCGACTACCTGTCGGTCGGCGGACTCACCCACTCGTCCCCGATCGTCGACATCGCGCTCGACCTCGACCCCGAGGGTGCGTAGCCGTCGGTCAGGTCCGCGGCCACTCGCGGAGCACGACGCAGACGGTGGTGGCGTCGAGCATCGCGAACTCTCTTGCGCCCCAGGGTCGCAGGCGGGGCGTCGGGAGGTTCGGGTGGAGGAGGTCGGGGCGGCGCGCGGAGACGTCGGCGAAGACCGCGTCGAGGTCGTCGGTCTCGAGGCCGAGCTCGGGGCGCTCCGAGTGCGCGGCGGCCTCGGCGTTCTCGGCCAGCTGGATCTTCGCGCCGTCGCGCTCGAGCACGACGAAGCCGCCGTCGCGGTGGACGACGTCCATCCCCAGGCCGTCGACGAAGAGGTCGAGCCCGACGGAGAGGTCGGCGTAGAAGACGGTGGCGACGAAGCGGGTCAGCATCCCCACAGTGTGCGCGCGGAGGCCGCGGTCGAACGCCTAGGCTCGGGGGATGCGTCACGAGCTCGCCGTCGGCCACGGACCCGAGGACGCGCGGATGCGCCCCGGGGCGGCGTACCGCCTGCTGAACTCCGCGGTCGTCCCGCGCCCGATCGCCTGGGTCAGCACCCGGTCGGCCGCGGGGGTCGACAACCTCGCGCCGCACTCGTTCTTCACCGTCGTCAGCACCGACCCGGCGATGCTCGCCTTCACGTCGGTCGGGCGCAAGGACACGCTGACCAACGTCGAGGAGACGGGCGAGTTCGTCGTCAACGTCGTGGGCGGGTCGCTGTCGCGGGTTGTCAACGGGACGAGCACCGACTACCCGCCGGAGACGGGCGAGTTCGACGCCGAGGGGGTCGAGCGCGAGCCGTCGGTCGTCGTGGGACCGTTCCGGGTGGCCTCGTCACCGGTCGCGTTCGAGTGCCGGCTGCACGAGGTCCGGCCCACGGGCAACTGCTTCGTCGTCGTCGGGGTCGTGCTGCACGCGGCGGTGTCGGAGTCTGTGGCGGGGTCGGACGACATGCTCCACCGACCGCACGTCGACGTGCGTGCCCTCGACCCGTGGGCCCGGCTCGGGGCCGACGAGTGGGCCCGGCTCGGCGAGGTCGTCGACCTGCCGCGCCCGAGGTACGACGGCTGATGGCGACCCCCGAGTTCATCCTCCGGCTGCGCGCGGGCGTCGGTCACGAGCTGCTCTGGCTGCCGGGAGTGACGGCCGTCGTCCTGTGCGGCGACGAGGTGCTGCTCGTGCGGCGTGCCGACACGGGGGCCTGGACCCCCGTCACCGGCATCTGTGACCCTGGGGAGCACCCGGCGGTGACCGCGGTGCGGGAGTGCCTCGAGGAGACGGGCGTCCGGTGCGAGGTGGAGCTGCTGGCCGCCGTGGGCGTGACGGGGGTCGTCGAGTACCCGAACGGCGACCGCTCGCAGTACGTCGACCACACCTTCCGGTGCCGGTACGTCGCGGGGGAGGCGCACGTGGCCGACGACGAGTCCTCGGAGGTCGCGTGGTTCCCGCTCGACGGGCTGCCCCCGATGTCGGACGAGCACCTCGGGCGGGTGCGGGTGGCGTCGGTGCAAGAGGGTCCGACGCGGCTGGTGTAAGAGGCTCGGTCGCGCTGGATCTGACTGTGGCGGAACCGGTTCCCTGTGGATGGACCGGGCGGGCTGTCGGTGGCGGCGGGTAGGATCGGGGGTAGCAGGGAGGAGCCCCGATGACCACGACCGCCGGTCCGCGCGAGGTGCTCGCGGCTGCTCGGCGGGCGCGGGCGGAGGTGGCGTCGGTGGTGGCCGGGGCCGGCGGTGGGGGCTCGGTCGCGCAGTGGGCGCAGGTGGTCGGTGAGCTGCAGGCGCTGGTCGACGTCGCGACCGCGGTGCAGGACAGTGCGGTCGTGGCCCTGGCCGCCGTGGAGACCGAGGTCGACGAGGACGGCACCCTGGTCGAGGTCCGTCACGCCCCGGGGCACGTGGCCCTGGATGCCCCGGCGGTGATCTCGGGGGTGTTGTGCGTGTCGGCGGTGCACGCCGAGCGGCGGGTGCGTGAGGCCGTGCGGGTCGCGGCGGACGGGCCGGAGGGGACGCCGGCGAGCACCGGCCTGGGTGGGCTGCACGTGGCGATGGGCGATGGGCGGCTCGACCCGTACCGGGCGCAGGTCCTCGCGCACGAGCTGGACGAGGCTCCGGCGCAGGTGGCGCGGGTCGTCGTCGACGCCCTCGAGGCGTGGTTCGAGCAGGAGGACGCCACACGACTGCGGCGCCGCTGCCGGCGGCTGCTGGCCCGCATCTGCCCGGACCTGCTGCGCCAGCGCGCGGTCCGGGCCCGCAGCGAGTCCGGGCCTGCGGCGGTGGGTCGACGAACCCGGCGTCGACACCTGGCTCGGGACCTTCCCCTCTGAGGAGGCGTGCACCGCGTGGGCCGCGATCGACGCCCTCGCCCAGCAGTACCTGCGTGACGGGGTGTGCGATCGCGTCGACCGGGCCCGCGCCAAGGCCCTGACCGACCTGGTCACCCAGCAGGCCAGCATCGACGTCCAGGTCACGCTCACCACGACCGCCGGTGCCTGCGGGGCGCCGGAGCTCGACGACGCGCGTTCCACGGACCTCGTGGCCGCCGCCGGCGTCGCCAGCGCGGAGCCGGTGCTCGTCGAGCGCGGATGGCTCTCGCAGGCGATCGCTGCCACCAACTGCCGCACCAGCCGCTCCGGCCGCGTCGTGATGTGCGACCCCGCGACCGGGGCGCTGCTCGACCCCGACGACGCCCTCGCCACCGACACCTATCGGCCCGGCGCCGCCCTCGTCCGGTTCGTCCGCGCCCGCGACGGACACTGCCGCTTCCCCGGCTGCCACGTCTCCGCCCGGTACTGCGACCTCGACCACGTCCGTCCGTTCCCCGCCGGCCCCACGAGCGCCGCCAACCTCGTCTGCCTCTGCCGCCGCCACCACCGCATCAAGCAACGCCCCGGCTGGCGGGCCGTCCTCCACCCCGACGCCACGATGACCTGGACCGACCCCACCGGCCGCGTCCGGACGACTGCCGCCCGCGACCACCGGCCCGTCGTCCTCCCGGACCGCGGCGCCGACCGCGCTCCGCCCGCTGTGCGCCGCCGGGGCGCGCTGCCCGACGGACCCCACTCCACCCTCGAGCACCACCTCGAGCACCATCCACCGCCCCGGGCGTGGGTCATCGAGTACCGGCCCCGAGACGGCCACGCGGGCCGCCGCTGCGCACTGCCGACCGGCGATCCCCCGTTCTGACCGCACGCGACGCCGCGCGGTGACTACCCTCGCGGCATGGGGAGCCGACACGGGAGGGCGGGCGGTCCTCGCGTCGCGACCGCGGTCGTGCTCGGCCTGCTCACCGCGGCCCTCGTCTCCGGGTGCCAGCCGCCGGGCCTGACCATCGGCAACGGGACGAGCACGACGGTGCGGGTCGTCGAGGAGACGACGGACCTCGAGCTGGTCCCTCGCATCGTGCCCGGCTCCACCGTCAGCCTCCGGGTGGCGGCGATGGACGCGGACGGGTGCGCCGTCAGCTGGCGGCTGGTGGCCATCGCCGAGGACGGCCGGGTCGTGGCCGCGCTCGACGGCCCGTGCCCCGGGACCTGGAAGATCCGGGAGGCCCGCCGCTGACCCGCGGTGCCGAAGTCCGACCGGCGTGCGGCACGACGTCCCCGGTGGGGGCGGGCCTCAGTAGCGGCGCCAGCGCAGCGCCACGGCGTAGTCGACGACCAACCCCTCGTGCGACGCCAGCACCTCGTCGGCCGGCCCGGGCGGCAGCTCGATGCGGACCACCGCCTCGAGGTCCTCGCGCCGCTCGAACCGCCACTCGATGGTCAGCGCCTGCGTCGTGAACCCCTGCCGGTCCCAGAAGCGCTGTACCGCAACGGGGTCGTAGGCCGGGTAGGCGCGCGAGAACCACGCCCCGAACGTCGAGCGCGTCGCGTCGTTGTCGACCAGGCAGGCCACACCCCCCGGCCGCAGCACCCGGGCCAGCTCGTCCAGCCCCGGTTCGCACCCCGGCCCGAAGAAGTACGCCCACCGCGCGTGCACCACGTCGACCGACCCCGCGCCCAGCGGCAGGGCCTCCGCGTCACCGGCCACCACCCGCGCCCGGGAACCCCTCGCCCGCAACCGGTTCGCCGCCCGACGCACGAGCGGCAGGTGCGGCTCGACGCCCAGCACCCGGGCTCCGCGCTCGGCGAAGCGCGGTAGGTGGAACCCCGTCCCGCAGCCGACGTCGAGCAGGTCCGCGCCCCGCAGGGGGTGCAGCGCGTCGATCGCCCGGTCGATGACCCCCGCCCGGTCGGACGCGATGTTCTCCAGCTCGTAGACCTCGGGGGTGTCCCAGATGTTCGGGCTGCGGATCACGGTGTGCCGCAGTCGTTCAGTCGTCGGTGGCCGACGAGGGGTGCGCGGGCTCGTTGGCCCCGTCCGGCAGCGCCGACCCGCCGCGCACCCGCTTCACCCGCGTCCGGCGTCCGCCGATGGTTCCGGCCTCGGCCGTCGCGGGGTGCACGAGCAGGGGGATGAGCTTGCGGGCGCCGGCCGACCGCGCGTGCCGCACGACGGCCAGGTGGGCCTCGCAGCGCACGACGAGCTCCTGGTACGCCGCCTCGCCCATGAGCGCGACGAGCTCGGCGTGGCTGCTGCGGTAGACCGGCTCACGGCCGACGTGCGCCTCCGGGTTCGACGAGCAGTACCAGTCGAGGTCGTGGCCGCCGGGCCCCCATCCGCGCCGCGTGTACTCGGCGATGGTCACCTCCTGGTACGAGGTGTCGTCCGGCTGCTCGACCGTGCGGTAGGAGCGGCGGATCGGCAGCTGCCAGCAGACGTCCGGCTTGGCCTCGTGGGGCGGGGTGCCGGTGAGCACGGCGTGCTGGTGCAGCGCGCACCCGGCGCCGGCCGGGAAACCCGGCCGGTTGAGGAAGATGCACGCGCCGTCGACGACCTTGGTCTTGCGGTCGCCGTCCTCGTCGACCTCGGTCCAGGCCGACCGGCGCGAGGGGTCCTTGTCACCGCGCTTGCCGCGCCCGGGGTGGTGCTGCCACTCGTCCTCGCCGAGCTCGGCGACGACCGCCCGGACCCGCTCGAGGTCGTCGTCGTCGGTGAAGTGCGCCCCGAGCGTGCAGCAGCCGTCGTCCGGCCGGTCGGCGTAGATGCCGCGGCACCCCGACCCGAAGATGCAGGTCCAGCTCGAGGTCAGCCAGGTGAGGTCGACGCGGAAGCGCTGGCCGGGGTCGGCCGGGTCGGCGAACTCCGCCCAGGTGCGCGGGATGTCGAGGGAGGCTTCGGGCACCCGCCCACCCTATGCACGACGGTGGGCACCCGACCGCGGTGCAACGCCGCACCCACTAGGTTTGCCCCATGCGCCTCGGGGTCGTCGACGTCGGTTCCAACACCGTCCACCTCCTCGTGGTCGACGCGCACCCGGGGGCCCAGCCGCTGCCGGCGAGCAAGCACAAGATCGACCTGCGCCTCGCCGAGCACGTCACCGACGACGGCCGCATCGCCGACGAGGGCCGCGAGCGGCTCGCCGACTTCGTCGCCGAGTGCCTCACCGTCGCCGAGGACCAGGGGGTCGAGGACCTGCGCGGCTTCGTCACGAGCGCCATCCGCGAGGCCCCCAACGGCCAGGACGTCCTCGACCACGTCGCCGAGCGCACCGGCGTCCGCCTCGACGTGCTCACCGGCGAGGAGGAGGCCCGGCTGACCTTCCTCGCGGTGCGCCGCTGGTTCGGCTGGTCGGCCGGCATGCTGCTCGTCGCCGACATCGGGGGCGGCTCCCTCGAGCTGGCGATGGGCATGGACGAGGAGCCCGACGTCGCCATCTCCGTGCCCCTCGGCGCCGGGCGCGTCACCCGCGACCTCCTGCCCGGCGACCCGCCCTCGCCCGACGACGTCCGCGAGGCCCGGCGCCGGGTGCGCGCGACGATCGCCGCCGAGCTGCGGCCGCTCGCCAAGGCCGGCCCCCCCGACCTCGCCGTCGGCACCTCGAAGACGATGCGCTCCCTGGCCCGCATCTGCGGCGCCGCCCCCAGCTCGGAGGGGATGTACGCGGAGCGCCTCCTGCCCCGCGACCGGCTCGTCGAGCGGCTCCCCGAGATCGCGGCGATGACGACGCGGCAGCGGGCCGACCTCCCCGGCGTCTCGGCCTCGCGCGCCCGCCAGCTGCTCGCCGGGGCGGTCGTCGCCGACGCGACGATGGACCTCCTCGGGCTCGACCAGCTCCAGATCTGCCCCTGGGCGCTGCGCGAGGGCATCCTCCTGCGGCACCTCGACCGGATGGGGTGAGCGTGCCGGGGCAGCGGCCCCGACGCCGCGGCCGGCGCGCCGCGGCGGGGTCGCCCCGCGTCACCCTCTCGACCGCGTCGGTCTACCCGGAGGGGTGCGCGGCCGCGTTCGCCACCGCCGCCCGGCTCGGCTACGACGGGGTCGAGGTGATGGTCTGGACCGACCCGCTCACGCGCGAAGCCGGTGCGCTGCAACGGCTCTCGGAGCTCCACGGAGTACCGGTGCTCTCGGTGCACGCCCCCACGCTGCTCGTCACCCAACGGGTCTGGGGCACCGACCCGTGGGAGAAGGTCGACCGGTCCGTCGAGCTCGCCCACGACCTCGGTGCCGACACCGTCGTCCTCCACCCTCCGTTCCGCTGGCAGCGTGACTACGCGCGGGGCTTCGCCGACGGCGTCGCACTCCGCGAGGAGGACTCGGGCATCCGGCTGGCCGTCGAGAACATGTACCCCTGGCGGGCCGGGGCACGCACCCGCGAGCTCGAGGCCTACCTCCCGCACTGGGACCCCGTGCCGCAGCCGTACGACCACGTGACCCTCGACCTGTCGCACACCGCGACCGCCGGCTCGGACGCCCTCGAGATGGTGCAGCGGCTCGGGCCGCGGCTCACCCACCTGCACCTCGCCGACGGGTCGGGTGCGCCGCGCGACGAGCACCTCGTCCCCGGTCGCGGCGGGCAGCCGTGCGGCGAGGTGCTCGAGGCGCTGGCCGGGGCGGGGTACGGCGGTCAGGTCGTCGTCGAGGTCGCGACCCGGCGCGCCGACGAGGAGCAGCGCGAGCTCGACCTCGCCGAGGCGCTCGCCTTCGCCCGGCTGCACCTCGGCTGAGGCGGGACACCCGCCCGCCGCGGTCGGGTCGTCAGCCCGAGGTGCCGACCGACGCGATGGTCAGCTGCGGCGAGCCGCCGGTCGAGCCCTGGCAGACCTGGACCTTCTTCTCGACGTAGGCGGCCTCGGTCGAGCCGGGCGGGTAGACCCGGAAGCCGTCGGCCGTCGTCGGGGCGCAGCTGCGCTCGTCGTAGGCACCGGCGTCCGCGATGCGCAGCAGCGCCGTCGTCGACCCGCCGGCCGCGAGGTCCACGGTGCGGGCGCTCCCGGTGCGCACCGCCGGCGCCCCGAGCTGGGTCCCGTCGCCCTTCCCGACGAAGGAGACGCCCGGGAAGCCGGAGAGCACGCAGGTGCCCGACCCGGTGTTGCGGAAGGTCAGCAGGAGGTAGCTGCTCCCGGCCGACCCGCCGCCCTCGGGGGAGCGGGCGCCGACCGCGAGGTGGCCGAGCGTGCACCGCCCGGTGCGGTCGTCCCCCGAGGAGCCGGACGTGCCGGACGTCCCGGACGTGCTCGTCGCCGACGGCGAGGTGCCGGTGCCGTCCGACGACGGCGAGCTCTCGCCCGGGGCCGGCGTCGCCGGCGAGGGCGAGCCGGACGAGGACGACGTCGTCGACGGGCCGGACCCGGTGACGGCACCGTCGGACTCGAGGCCGTTGCCGCAGGCGGTGGCGCCGAGCGTCGCGACGAGGGCGGCGACGACGAGGACGGGACGGGCGGGGTGTGTGCTCATGCCGTCGACGCTAGGTCGCGCGGGTCTCGGCACCGGCTCGAGCGGGTCACGGTCGCCGACCGGTTCGCTCACGGGCTCGTGAGCCGTCCGTGACCTCGTCGTGAGGTACCGCGTCGGGCGGAACGTCGGCCGCTCCGGGCGGCGTCGCGGGCAGGAGCAGACGGGCCCGGGCCCCGCCTCCCGGCGCGTTGTCGAGCTCCAGCCGGGCCCCGAGCACGCCGGCCTGCCCGGCGGCGATGACGAGGCCGAGCCCGTGACCTCCGGCGTCGGCGCGGTCGTGGCGCAGTCGCTGCGGGCCGTCGCGCAGCAGCGGCTCGTCGAACCCCGGGCCGTGGTCGCGCACCTCGACGACCGACCCGCGCTGGGCGACCTCGACCGGAGCGGCCCCGTGCCGCAACGCGTTCCGGACGAGGTTGCTCACCACCCGGTCGACGCGGCGGGCGTCCGTGGCGACGAGCGCCGGTCCGTCCGAGGACACGGTCACCGCCTCGGCCGGCAGCTCGCCGCTCGCCACGCCCCGGCGCACGACCCGCCGCACCACCTCGCCGAGGTCGACCTGCTCGACGAGCGCCTGCTCGTCCCCGCCGTCGAGGCGGGCGACCTCGAGCAGCTCCTCGACGAGCGCGGCCAGCGCCCGGGCGCGGTCGCGCACGAGCTCGGCGGCCCGCGACGGCTCGAGCAGCTCGGCGGCGGTGAGCAGGCCGGTGACCGGGGTCCGCAGGTCGTGCGCGACGTCGGCGGTGAAGCGCTGCTCGGCGCGGACCCGCTCGGCGAGCCGGCCGGCCATCGCGTCGACGGCCTCCGCGAGGGCGCCCACCTCGTCGCGACGGTCGCCGACGACGCGGCGCAGCGAGGCGGGGTCGCCCCCGGACGCGACCGTCCGGGCCGTCTCGGCCGCCCGCCGGAGCCGGCGCGCCAGCCGGCCGGCGGTGACCCACCCGACGAGACCCGCGAGGAGCACGACGACCACCCCGGCGAGCAGCAGGGCGCGGTCGACCTGGGCGAGCGTGCCCTCGCCCGGGACGAGGCGGGTTCGCGTCGAGAGGACGACGTCCCCCGAGCGTCCGGCCGCCCACACCGTGCGGACCGAGCCGCCGGTGACGAGCGTGGCCCGCGCCCCGTCGCCGCGCACGGCGTCGCGCAGCTCGGCCGGCACCGCGGGGTCGTCCTCTCGGGCGTCGAAGGAGAGCAGCCCGGTCGCGGCCCGCACGTCGAGGGCGGCGGCCATCCGGTCGGCCGCGGCCCGGCGCGCCGTGTCGACCTGCTCGCGCAGCACGAGGAGGTGCACCGCCACCCCGAGGCCGGCGACCGCCGCGAGGACGACGAGGATGACGACCGCGGCGATCCGCGCCCGCAGGCCCCCGCCCGTCCGGGTGCGTCCGGCCCCCCGAGCCCGGGTCACCGGAGCAGCCGGTAGCCGAACCCGCGCACCGTCTCGACGTGCTCGGCGCCGACCTTGGCCCGCAGGCGCTGCACGTGGACGGTGACGAGGTGGTCCTCGTCCTCGGCGTCGCCGTAGCCCCACACCCGCTCGAGGAGGGCGCGGCGCGAGAGCACGCGGCCCGGCTCCTCGGCGAGCTCGAGGAAGAGGCGCATCTCGGTCGGGGTCAGCGCGAGGACCTCCTCGCCGCGGCGCAGCTGCACGGCCCGGCGGTCGAGGACGAGGTCGCCGAAGGTCTCGGTGCCGTCTGTGGGGGAGGCCTCGCCCGCCGGCACGACCCCGCCGGCCGGGCCCCGGTCGCCGGCCCGCCGCAGCGCGTTGCGCAGGCGCGCCCGGAGGACCTGGACGTCGAAGGGCTTGGTCACGTAGTCGTCCGCGCCGGCCTCGAGGCCGCCGACGACGTCGAGGCTGTCGGTGCGGGCCGAGACGAGGACGACGGGCACCGCGTCGGTCTCCCGGATCCGTCGGGTCAGGCTGGCGCCGTCGAGGCCGGGGAGCACGACGTCGGAGACGACGAGGTCGAACGGCGGGTCGGCCGCCCGCCAGGCGTCCCACGCCTCGAGGCCGTCGGTGTGCCAGGCGACCTCGAACCCGTCGCGCGCGAGGTGCGCGGCGGTGGCCTCGCCGATGACGGCGTCGTCCTCGACGAGGAGGACGCGCCGGCCGGCGTCGCGTGCGCTCGGGTCGTTCACCCGGCCACCCTAGGCTCGTGACCTGCGCGACAGGGCCCGCAGGTGCTCGACGCCGGACCGGCCCCGTGCCAGAGTCGGGACCATGACGAGCGACGCGATCGTCGTCGAGCACCTGCGGGTCCAGCGCGGTGGCCGCGAGGTCCTGCCCGACCTGTCGCTGCGGGTCCCCCGCGGCCAGGTCGTCGGGCTGCTCGGACCGAGCGGCGGCGGCAAGTCGACCCTGATGCGGTCGGTCGTCGGCGTGCAGGTCGTCGCCGGCGGATCGGTCACCGTCCTCGGCGAGCCCGCCGGGTCCCCGGCGCTGCGGGCCCGGGTCGGCTACCTCACCCAGGCCGCGAGCGTCTACGCCGACCTCACCGTGCGCGACAACGTCCGCTACTTCGCCCGCGTGCTCGGGGTCGGGGCCGACGCCGCCGACCGGGCCATCGCCGCGGTCGACCTCACCGACCACGCCGGCGCCCGCGTCGAGAACCTCTCCGGGGGCCAGCTGTCCCGGGCCGGGCTGGCCTGCACGCTCGTCGGCGACCCCGAGGTGCTCGTCCTCGACGAGCCGACGGTCGGGCTCGACCCGGTGCTGCGCCGTGACCTCTGGGAGATCTTCCGGGGGCTCGCCGCCGACGGGCGCACGCTGCTCGTCTCGAGCCACGTCATGGACGAGGCGGTGCGCTGCGACCGGCTGGTCCTCCTGCGCGCCGGTCGGGTGCTCAGCGACTCGACGCTCCCGGACCTGTTGTCGCGCACCGGGACCGACGATGCCGAGGCGGCCTTCCTCGCCCTCGTCGACGAGGACGCCGCCCACGACGGGGGTGCCGCGTGAACCCCCGCATCACGCTCGCGACCGCGGGCCGCATCCTGCGCCAGCTCCGCGGCGACCACCGCACGGTCGCGCTGATGCTCGTCGTCCCCTGCGTCCTGCTCGGCCTGCTCGCCTGGGTCTACTCCGACTCGCCCGTCGTCTTCGACCGGATCGGGCCGGCCCTGCTCGGCGTCTTCCCGCTCGTCGTCATGTTCATCGTCACGAGCATCGCCACCCTGCGCGAGCGCACCACCGGCACCCTCGAGCGGCTCCTCACGACCCCGCTCGGCAAGGGCGACCTCATCGTCGGCTACGCGCTGGCCTTCGGGGTGATGGCCGTCGTGCAGGCGGTCGTCGCGAGCGCCTTCGCGGTGTGGGTCTGCGGCCTCGACGTCGCCGGGCCGCTGTGGCTGCTCGTCGTCATCGCCGTCGTCGACGCGGTGCTCGGCACCGCCCTCGGGCTGCTGGCCAGCGGGTTCGCGCGCACCGAGTTCCAGGCCGTCCAGTTCATGCCGGCCTTCGTCCTCCCGCAGTTCCTGCTCTGCGGGCTGCTCATGCCGCGCGACCAGATGCCCGGTGTGCTGGAGGCGGTCTCGGACGTCCTGCCCCTGTCCTACGCCGTCGACGCGATGAAGGACGTCTCGGCGCAGGCCGACCCGCTCGGCGACGTGCTGCCGAGCCTCGGCGTCATGGTGCTCTGGGTGGCCGTCGCGCTCCTGCTCGGCAGCCTCACCCTCCCGCGCCGCACCCCCTGAGTGCATCTTTCGACGAATGTGTCAGTTCTTGTCGTCCCCGAGCGACAGATATCGACACATTCGTCGAAAGATGTCGGGTGGCCGGCTCGGGCGCAGGCACCCCGAGGTCACGGGTTCGGGATCTCGAAGTGCTGGTAGTCCTTGAGCGTCACGTAGTCGCCGCCCCACGCGAAGCCCTTGTCCGCGAACGCCTTCACGACGGCGTCGCCCGCGACGACCATCCCCGGCCGGACGTCCGTGCGGTCGAGGAACGCGCGTCCGGCGGCGGGCAGCACGAGGTCGCCCTTGACATAGGGGTTCTCGATCGTGTTGACGTCGATCGCCTTGCCGTAGCTGTGGATCGAGAACCGGTCGGTCGTGCCGGTGATCGGACGGCAGTTGAAGGCCGAGGTGTTGTCGGCCGCCATCGACGCGTCGTCGTCGGCGTCGTACCTCTCGATGAGCTCCATCCGGCGGATGGGGAAGCGCCGGTCGTACAGCTGCCCGAACACCCGGGCCACGTCGCGCGCGACGTCCTCGTGGACCATGAGCCGGCCGAGGTGCGGCCGGTCGTCGAAGCCCCAGTAGGTCATCGTGACGATCCGCAGGTCCTCGATCGGCACCGGGCAGCCGGGCTTCCAGCTGACCCCGACCATCGAGGCCCGCGTCCGCCGGTCGACCGGCGTGACGAGGGCGAGGAACGGCAGCCGGTGCCCGGGGTGCCACGCCGCCACGGCCCGCTCGAGCCCGGCCGCGGGCGCCGGGCCCGAGGACGCGGGGGCCGCCGCGGCGCCCGGCACGGCGAGCGTGCCGAGGAGGGCGGCGGCGGCGAGGAGGACGGCGGGGGTGCGGGGTCGCATGGGGGGCTCCCGGGATCGGGGACGGGCGGCGGCGTGCCGCGGGGACGTCCGGCCACCGTAGGTCGGGTCGGCCGGTACCGCGCGTCGAGCGGCCCGTGACCCGGCGCTAGCCTGCTGGACGTGGACGCCTCCGACCTCCTCCGTGGAGCCCTGCTGCAGCTGTCCGGGTCCGACGCCGTGCGCGCGGCGGTCGTCAAGGCGCCGGTCAGCCGCTCCGTCGTCGCCCGCTACGTCGCCGGCGAGGAGGTGGCCGACGCGGTCCGGGTCACCGGCGAGCTGCGCTCGACCAACCGGCTGACCACCATCGACCACCTCGGCGAGGACGTCACCGAACGCGCCCAGGCCGAGCACACCCGCGACACCTACCTCGCCCTCCTCGGCGCCCTCGACGAGGCCGACCTCTCCCGCTTCGGGGCGGCCGAGGTGAGCGTCAAGCTGAGCGCCGTCGGGCAGGCCATCCCCGGCGACGGCGACGCCATCGCCCTCGAGAACGCGCGGGCCATCTGCGAGGCCGCCGAGCGGGTCGGCACCACCGTCACCCTCGACATGGAGGACCACACGACGACCGACCGCACCCTCGAGGCGGTCCGGGCCCTGCGCGAGGACTTCCCGTGGGTCGGCGCGGTGCTCCAGGCCTACCTGCACCGCACCGAGGCCGACTGCCGCGACCTCGCCGGTCCGGGCAGCCGGGTGCGCCTGTGCAAGGGCGCGTACAAGGAGCCGGCCTCGGTCGCCTACCAGGACGGCGGCGACGTCGACCTCTCCTACGTCCGCTGCCTCAAGGTGCTCATGGCCGGCGAGGGCTACCCGATGGTCGCCACCCACGACCCCCGGCTCGTCGAGATCGGCCAGGCCCTCGCGAGCCACCACGGCCGCTCCCCGGACAGCTACGAGTTCCAGATGCTCCTCGGTGTCCGGCCGCTGGAGCAGAAGCGGATCGCCGACCGGGGCCACCAGATGCGCGTCTACCTGCCCTTCGGAGAGGACTGGTACGGCTACCTCGTGCGCCGCCTCGCCGAACGCCCCGCGAACGTCCGCTTCTTCCTGCGCTCGCTCGCCTCCAGCGGCTGACGGGCATACTCGCCCCATGGGTACGGTCGCGATCTTCGGTGCCGGTGTCATGGGCGAGACGCTCCTCTCGGGCCTGCTGCGCGCAGGACGGCCGGTCGACGCCCTCGTCATCACCGAGCGGCGCCCCGAGCGGGCCGCCGAGCTCACCGAGAAGTACGGGGTGCGGGTCCTCGAGAACGCCGAGGCCGCCGCGCTCGCCGACACCCTCGTGCTCGTCGTCAAGCCGCAGGACATGGAGTCCCTGCTCGAGGAGGTCGCGCCCCACGTCCGGCCGGGCGACCTCGTCGTCAGCCTGGCGGCCGGAATCACGACGTCGTTCGTCGAGTCCCGTCTGCCGGAGGGGCGTTCGGTCGTCCGCGTCATGCCCAACACACCGGCCCTGGTGGACCAGGGGATGGCGGCGGTCTCCGGCGGGGCGCACTGCGCGCCCGAGCACGTCGCCGAGGCCGAGGCGCTGCTCGCGGCCACGGGCAAGGTCGTCGAGGTCCCCGAGAAGCTCCAGGACGCCGTCACGGCCATCTCCGGCAGCGGGCCGGCGTACATCTTCTACGTCGTCGAGGCGATGATCGAGGCCGGTGTCGTGCTCGGCATGCCGCGTGCGACCGCCACCGAGCTCGTCGTCCAGACCCTCTTCGGGGCCGCGACGATGATCAAGGAGACCGGACAGCACCCCACCGTGCTGCGCGAGCAGGTCACCTCGCCCGGCGGCACGACGGCCGCGGCGCTGCGCGAGCTCGACGACCACAAGGTGCGGGCCGCGTTCATCAGCGCGATGGAGGCCGCCGCCCTCCGCAGCCGCGAGCTCGCCGGTGGCTGAGCCGGTGGACGGGTCCGCGGCCACGCCCGGGCTCGCCCCGCCGCTGCGTGTCGAGCCGGTCACCCTCGACTCCTGGCGCGCCTACCGCGACGTCCGGCTCGCCGCGCTGCTCGACAGCCCGCGCGCGTTCTGGGTCACCTGGGCCGAGGCCACCGAGCGCAGCGACGAGGACTGGCGGTCCTTCGTCGCCGACGGGCCGCTCGTCTGGCTCGCGTGGGACGGCGACCGCCCGGTCGGCACCGTCGGCCTCTGGCACGCCGACGACCAGCCCGACGACGAGGTGCACCTGGTCGGCATGTGGGTCGCCTCGGGAGCGCGCGGCAGCGGGGCCGCGGACGCGCTCGTCGACGCCGCCCTCGACCGCGCCGCCGCCGACGGGCGCGGACGGGTCACCCTCGACGTCGCCCGCGAGAACACCCGGGCCTGCCGCTTCTACCTGCGGCACGGCTTCGCGCTCACCGGCGAGACCGGGACGATGCCCTGGGACCCGACGTGCGACGAGGTCCGGATGGCCCGCCGGGTGGGCTGAGCACCGGCTGTTCATCCTCCCCGGTTGCCGGATGCCGAGGGTGTCGTGGGAGAGTGACGTGCCATGAGCGACATCACGGTGCGCCCCCTGGGCGTCGAGGACTGGGAGCAGTACCGCTCCGTGCGCCTCACCGCCCTCGCCGAGTCACCGGACGCGTTCGTCGCGACGCACGCCGACGAGGAGGCCGAGCCCGAACAGTTCTGGCGCGACCGGATGGAACGCTCGACCCGCCTGCTGGCGGAGGTCGACGGCGAGCCGGTCGGCATCGCGAGCGTCGGCGAGGTCGGTCCGCAGAAGCCGGAGGCCGCCCAGCTGTTCGGCCTCTTCGTCCGCCCCGAGGCCCGCGGCTCCGGGGTGGCCACCGCCCTCGTGCGCGCCGGCGCGCAGGTCGCGGCCGAGCAGGGCCGCGCCCAGCTCTACTACTGGGTCGGCACCGACAACGGCCGCGCCGTGGCCTTCGCGAGCGGCTTCGGGTTCCGCCCCACGGGGCTGCGCCGGCCGATGCGCGTCGTCTCCGAGGACGACGGCGAGGAGGAGGTCGCGATGACCCTCCCCCTCGGCGGCGACCGCGGCGGCATCCCCAGCCTCTGAGGCCGGGGGCACCACCACCGGCTACGGCCGGGCGGCGAGCCGCTCGATGAGGGTCGTCGGGCCGCTGACGATGAGCACGTCGTGCGCCGACACCTTCGTCGACGGCACGGCGTACGTGAAGTCCTCGCCGGGCGCCTTGACGCCGACGACGGTGACCCCGTACTTGCTGCGGATCGCGCTCTGCTCCAACGTGAACCCGACGGTCTCCGTGGGCGGGCGCATCTTGACGATGGCGAAGCCGTCGTCGAACTCGATGTAGTCCTGCATCCGGCCGCCGACGAGGTGGGCCACCCGCCGGCCGGTGTCGGCCTCGGGACGGACGATGTGCTGCACCCCGATCCGGTCGAGGATGCGCGCGTGCTCGGGGGAGAGGGCCTTGGCCCAGATGGCCGGCACCCCGGCGTCGACGAGGTTGGCGGCGGCGAGCACCGAGGCCTCCACCGACGAGCCGATCGCGACGACGGCGATGCCGAAGCGGCCGGCCTTGGCGTCGCGGATGACGCCGACGTCGCTCGCGTCGCCGTGGACGACGTGGGCGATCCGGCCGAGGAACTTCTCGGCGAGGAAGCCGTCCTTCTCGATGGCGGTCACCTTGTGCCCCAGGCGGCGCAGCTCGAGGGCGGCCGCGGCGCCGAAGCGTCCCAGCCCGATGACGAGGACCTCGCCGTCGCCGTGCGCGCTCTTGCCCATCGTGTGTCCTCCCGGTGTGGGGTCGGTCGGGGCCAGCCTGCCACGAGCGGGGCACCGAGTAGCGTGCAGCCATGGCCCCACGGACGAGCGTCATCTGGGATGACGTGTTCACCGCCTACGACTTCGGGCCGGACCACCCGATGCGCCCCGTGCGCCTCGACCTCACCACCCGCCTCGCCCGATCGCTCGGGGTCCTCGACCACGTCGACGTCGTCCGCCCCGACGTCGCCGACGACCACCTGCTGACCACCGTGCACGACCCGGCCTACGTCGCCGCGGTCCGGGCGGCCTCGGCCGACCCGAGCCGCGCCGACGTGCACCGCGGCCTCGGCACCGACGACGACCCGGCCTTCGCTGGCATGCACGAGGCGTCGGCACGCATCGTCCAGGGCACGGTCGAGGTCTGCCGGCGGGTGTGGGAGGGCGAGGCCGAGCACGGGGTCAACTACTGCGGCGGCCTCCACCACGCGATGCGCACGCACGCCGCCGGCTTCTGCATCTACAACGACATCGCCGTCGGCATCCAGTGGCTCCTCGACCACGGTGCCGAGCGGGTCGCCTACGTCGACATCGACGTCCACCACGGCGACGGCGTCGAGCGGGTCTTCTGGAACGACCCGCGCGTGCTCACGGTCTCCCTCCACGAGAGCGGCCAGCACCTCTTCCCCGGCACCGGCTGGCCCGGCGACGTCGGCGGACCGGACGCGCGGGGCAGCGTGGCGAACGTCGCGCTGCCGCCCGGCACGAGCGATGCCTCGTGGCTGCGCGCGATCGACGCCGTCGTGCCGCCGCTCGTGCGGGCCTTCGCCCCCGACGTGCTCGTCACCCAGCACGGGTGCGACACCCACCTCGAGGACCCGCTCGCCCACCTCGCGATCACCGTCGACGCCCAGCGCCGGGCCCACGACGAGCTGCACTCGCTCGCCCACGAGGTGTGCGGCGGCCGGTGGGTGGCGCTCGGCGGCGGGGGCTACGAGCTCGTCGACGTCGTGCCGCGGTCGTGGACCCACCTCACCGCGATCGCCGCGCACTGCCCCGTCGACGTCACCACCGAGGTGCCGCAGGAGTGGCGCGACCACGTGCAGAGCCTGCTCGGGCGCCCCGGCCCGCGCCGGATGGGTGACCTGCCGGCCGACCGGCTGCCGATCTGGGTGCAGCCGTGGGGGATGGGGCACAACCCCGAGAGCCCGGTCGACCGGTCCGTCTTCGCCACCCGGCAGGCCGTCTTCCCGCTCCACGGCCTCGACCCCTGGTTCGACTGAGCAGCGGCCCCCGGGTCGTCCCATCGGCGCCGACACGCCTCATTCGGCGCCGTCCGTTCGGCGTGTCGGCTGGACATCCGGAGGTATTTCCGTCCGTTCCCCTTCACAGTGGTCACAACTGCCCCTATGGTTGCGACAGCACGACGCAGGGAGCCAAGCCGGGGTCATCCGGCGCTGCGGAGAGCAGAAGATCGAGGTCACGATGTCCACGGAGCGTCAGCTCGGCGAGGTGCGGTTCCTCACCGTCGCCGAGGTCGCCACGATCATGCGCGTCTCGAAGATGACGGTCTACCGCATGGTCCACGCCGGCGAGCTGCCGGCGATCCGGGTCGGTCGGTCGTTCCGCGTCCCGGAGGACGAGGTGCACACCTACCTCCGCAGCTCGTTCGTCGACACCGCCTGATCCCGGGACCACCCGGTCGCGAAGGGGCGGCCGGTCAGCCGAGCGAGAGCAGCCGCGGGCCCCACTTGACGACCTCGAAGGCCAGCACGAGCGTCAGCCAGATGACGAGGCCGGCCATGAGGTAGCCCTTGGCGACGGCCGAGAAGGCGCGGGCCTGCACGCCGGCCGGCAGGTAGAGGTTGTCGTGGAGGACGTTCCAGTGCGTCATCGAGACGAAGACGAAGGTCGTCGAGACCGTGACGAGCAGGCACCAGGGGCACAGGGCGCCGATCTCGAAGGTCGACTGCCAGAGCAGCCAGTAGGCGAAGACGACACCGAGGAAGTAGACGACGTTCGCCGTGAACATGAACCAGCGGGGGAAGCGGGTCCCGGCGAGCGACGCGACGGCGATCGTCATGACGACCGGCTCGGCGACGAGGCCGATGAAGGCGTTGGGGAACCCGAGGACGTGGGCCTGCCAGGAGGCGCCGACCCGCGCGCAGTCGAGGACCGAGTTGATCGAGCAGCCGAGGATGACGTCCGGGTTCTCGGCGATCTTGATGGCGTCGACGCTGAGGACGAAGGAGGCGAGCAGGCTGAGGGCCGCGAAGAGGAGCATCTCCCCGAAGACGAAGCCGGGGGTGTGCTGCCGTCCGGGCAGGACGACGTCGTCGAGGTCGTCCTCGACGTCGTCGGGTCCGGACCGACCCGTGTCGACCGTCGTGTCGCTCATGAGGTTCCTCTCGCGCCGTGGTGCCGGACCCCATCGTAGGTCGCCGACCCGGGTGCGGTTTGGGGGGCACGCGTGCCTGCCGGTAGGGTGGGCCGCCGCACCCCCAGTACCACCGTGAGGAACACCCATGGGTTCTGTCATCAAGAAGCGGCGCAAGCGGATGGCCAAGAAGAAGCACCGCAAGCTGCTGCGCAAGACGCGTCACCAGCGTCGCAACAAGAAGTGACCCCGCGTCACCGCTGATCGTCGAAGGTCCCCGGCTCGAGCCGGGGGCCTTTGTCGTCCCCGCACCCTCCGGCGGGGTGACGCGGCGGCGGGGGCAGTGGGTAGGGTCGGACCCAGGAACGGCGTGAAGGAGCAGGCGTGGCGCGGGTGGTTCTGGTCACGGGGGTGTCCCGGTACCTCGGGGGGCTCCTCGCGCGCCGCATCGCGCTCGAGCCGGGGGTCGACCACGTCGTCGGCGTCGACGTCATCCCGCCCCCGCACGACATCGGCGGCGTCGAGTTCGTCCGGGCCGACATCCGCAACCCGATGATCGGCCGGGTCATCGACTCGGCCGGGGTCGACACCGTCGTCCACATGAACGTCATCGCGACGCCGACCTTCGTCGGGGGGCGCACCCCGCAGAAGGAGATCAACGTCATCGGCACGATGCAGCTGCTCGCGGCGTGCCAGAAGTCCTCCACCGTGCGCCGGCTCGTCGTCAAGTCCTCGGCGGCGGTGTACGGCTCGACCCCGCGGGACCCGGCGATGTTCACCGAGGACATGGGGGCCCGGCGCACCCCGAGCGGCGGCTTCGGCAAGGACTCCATCGAGGTCGAGGGCTACGTCCGCGGCTTCGCGCGCCGCCGCCCCGACACCGAGATCCTCATGCTGCGCCTGGCCAACGTCATCGGTCCGCGCATCCGCACCTCGATCACCGACTACTTCTCGATGCCGGTCATCCCCGTGCCGCTCGGCTACGACGCCCGGATGCAGTTCCTCCACGAGGACGACGCCATCGACGCCCTCGTCCTCGGCGGCGCGGGCTCGACCACGGGCGTGGTCAACGTCGCGGGTGACGGCGTCGTCACGGTCCTCCAGGCCGCCGCGCTCGCCGGACGGCCGGTGCTGCCGCTGCCGCTCAACACCGCGGGTTTCGTCGGCGGGATGACCAAGCGGCTCGGGCTCGCCGACTTCTCGCCCGACCAGATGTCCTTCCTCGCCTTCGGCCGCGGCCTCGACACGACGCGGATGCGCGACGAGCTCGGGTTCACGCCGCGGTTCACGACGCGCGAGGCCTTCGAGGCCTTCGCCGCGACCCTCGGCCCGGCCGTGCCCGGCGGGTCGGTGCTGTCCGACGCCGTCAGCGGGGTCGCCGGCACCGCCAGCCAGGCCGTGCTGCGGGCCCTCGGCGCGGGGAGCGGTCGCTGATGGCCGCGCGACGGGGCACCCTCGCGGCCGGGGCGGCGCGGGCGGGCGGCGAGCGGGCCCGGCGCCGCACGACACCGCTCATCGGCGCGGACCCGGTGCAGGAGGCGCCCGCGGCCGAGGCGCCGGTGCGGCGGCCCGCCGCGAAGGCCACGACGACGAAGGCCACGACGACGAAGGCCACGACGAAGAAGGCCGCGACGCGGAAGGCCGCGACGCGGAAGACCGCGGCGACGGCGACGCCGGCGACGGTCTCGACCCCGAGGCCCACGCCGGCGACGGCTCCGGCGTCGAAGCCCACCCCGCCCGCCCCCGCGCCGCCGGCGACCCCCGCCCGGCGCAAGCACCGGCCCGCGCCGCGGGTCACCTCGGCCCCGTCGGCCCGGGCGACCACCCAGGCGGGGGAGCGCACCGGCCGGGCCCGCCTGTCCCCGCGCGAGAAGGCCCGCCGCGACGCCGAGTCCCGCCGGCCGCACCTGCGCCTCGCCGAGCCGCCGCCCCCGCCCGTCGAGGAGGCCGCGCCGCCGCTCGACCCCACGATCTCGGACGCCCCGGGCCGCAGCGGCCTGCCGGTGCCCGACCTCACCGACCTCGTCGAGGCCCTCGTCGTCGCGCTGCGGGTCGCCGCCGAGGCCGCCGGGGTCGCCCCCGAGGACGTCGAGCGCCGGGTCGCCCAGGTGCTGGCCTACCTGCGCCGCCGCCTCGACGGCGACTACACCGTCGACGACTTCGGCTACGACGAGCACTTCACCGAGCACGTCTTCTACCCGATGCTCCGGCCGCTGTACCGGCACTGGTTCCGGGTCGAGGTGCGGGGCATCGAGAACATCCCGGCCGAGGGCGGCGCGCTCGTCGTCTCGAACCACTCGGGCACCGTGGCCCTCGACTCGCTGATGGTCCAGCTGGCCATCCACGACGAGCACCCGGCCCATCGCACGATGCGCGCGCTCGGGGCCGACCTCGTCTTCCAGACCCCGTTCGTCGGGACGATGGCCCGTCGCTCCGGCTCCACGCTGGCCACCAACGACGACGCGGAACGGCTCTTCGCCCGCGGCGAGCTGGTCGGCGTCTTCCCCGAGGGCTTCAAGGGCACCGGCAAGCCGTTCAGCGAGCGCTACAAGCTCCAGCGCTTCGGCCGGGGCGGCTTCGTCTCGGCGGCGCTGGCCGCAGGCGTGCCGATCGTCCCGTGCTCGGTCGTCGGCGCCGAGGAGATCGCGCCCATCCTCGGCAACATGGGCACCCTGGCCCGGCTGCTCGGCCTGCCGTACGCGCCGATCACGCCGACCTTCCCGTGGCTCGGCCCGCTCGGGCTCGTGCCGCTGCCGAGCAAGTGGATCATCGAGTTCGGCACCCCCATCGAGACCGAGGGGCACGAGGACGGCGCCGCCGACGACCCGATGCTCGTCTTCGACCTCACCGACCAGGTGCGCGAGACCATCCAGCAGACCCTCTACACCCTGCTCATGCAGCGCCGCTCGGTGTTCTTCTGACGATGGCCGCCACGCCCGTCCGGGTCACCCTCGTCGGCCGCGCGGGGTGCCACCTGTGCGACGTCGCCCGCGAGGTCGTCGAGCGGGTGTGCGCCGACCTCGGCGTCGGGTGGCAGGAGCTCGACGTCGACGCCGACCCCGCGATGCTCGAGCGCTGGTCCGAGGAGGTGCCGGTCACCCTCGTCGACGGCCGGCAGCACGACTTCTGGCGGGTCGACGAGGGTCGGCTGCGGGCCGCCCTGGCCGGTCCGCCCGCGCCGCCCGGCCCGGGGGCGCCCCACCCCGGGGCCTAGCACACGGGCCGGGTGAGGCATCTCACCGGGTCCGCCGTCACTTTGTGCCCGTGTTCACAAAGTCGTAGGCTGACGGGGTTTCCCGCGGGTCCCGGGGGCCGTCCCGGCCCCACCCCTCGTCCCGGGCCCGCGGTCCGCGAAAGGAGTCGGTGACCGCTCGTGTCCGCCGCAGCAGCCACCCGCCGGGGAGTCCCGGAGGCGTCGGTGGCCCGTCTGCCGGGGTACCTGCGGGCCCTCACCGCCCTCGCCGCCGACGGCACCCTCTCGGTCAGCTCCGAGGAGCTCGCGTCGGCCGCGGGCGTCAGCTCGGCGATGCTGCGCAAGGACCTCTCGCACCTCGGCAGCTACGGCGTGCGCGGGGTCGGGTACGACGTCGACCGGCTCTCCTCCGAGATCGCCGCTGCGCTCGGCCTCACCCAGGACTGGCCGGTCGCCATCGTCGGGATGGGCAACCTCGGGCGGGCGCTCGCCGCCTACCGAGGGTTCGCGGAGAGGGGTTTTCGCGTCATCGCGCTCCTCGACCGCGACGAGCGGGTCGTCGGCGAGGTCGTCGCCGGCACGCGCGTCCGCTCCACCGCCGACCTCCCCGCGCTCGTCGAGGACGACGGCCTGGCCATCGGCGTCATCGCCACCCCGCCCGAGGGCGCCCAGGAGGCGTGCGACGAGCTCGTCGACGCCGGCGTGCGCTCGGTGCTCAACTTCGCCCCGGTCGTCCTCTCCGTCCCCGACGAGGTCGTCGTCCGCAAGGTCGACCTCTCGACCGAGCTCCAGATCCTCGCGTTCCACGGCCAGCGGCTCGCCGTCGCCGAGGCGGTCGCCCCGTGAGCCTCGTCGTCCTCGGGCTGTCCCACCACGGGGCGCCCCTCTCGCTGCTGGAGTCGGTCGCCCTCGACGGCGCCGCCGCCACCGCGCTCGAGGAGGCGGTCCTCGCCTCCGAGCACGTCACCGAGGCGGTCGTCCTCTCCACGTGCAACCGCACCGAGGTCTACGCCGAGACGCTCACCTTCCACGGCGCGCTCGTCGACGTCACGAAGGCGCTCGCCGACTCCTGCGGCGTCGACCGCTCCGAGCTCCAGCCGCACCTCTACGTCCACTACGAGGACCGCGGCATCTGCCACGCCTTCACCGTCGCCGCCGGGCTCGACTCGATGGCCGTCGGCGAGGCGCAGATCCTCGGCCAGGTGCGCCGCTCGCTGTCCCGCGCGCAGCGCCACGGGCACGTCGGCCCCGCGCTGAACGGCCTTCTGCAGCAGGCGCTCCGGGTCGCCAAGCGGGTGCACGCCGAGACCGAGATCGACCTCGTCAGCGGGTCCCTCGTCCAGGCCGGGCTCACGCGCACCGAGGCCGTCCTCGGCGGTCTCGGCGACCTGTCGGTGCTCGTCGTCGGCGCCGGGGGGATGGGCGCGCTCGCCGCGGCCACCGTCGCCCGGCTCGGTGCCGGCGCGGTCGTCGTCGCCAACCGCGACCCCGACCGCGCGGCGTCCGTCGCCGAACGGGTCGGTGGCACCGCGGTGCCGCTGGCCGACCTCGGGACGGCCCTCGAGGGCGCCGACGTCGTCATCTCCTCCACCGGCGCCCGCGGCCAGCTCGTCACCGCCGACCACGTCGCCGCGGCGCTCGCCACCCGCGGTGGCCGCCCCCAGGTCTACGTCGACCTCGCGCTGCCGCACGACGTCGACCTCGCGGTCGCCGACCTCGACGGCGCGACCCGGGTCGGGCTCGCCGAGCTGGGCGAGGACCTCGCCGAGGCCGGGTCGGCGCCCCAGGTCGCCGTGGCCAACGAGCTCGTCACGGCCGAGGTGGCCGCCTACCTCGTCCAGCGCTCGGCCCAGGCCGTCGCCCCCACCGTCACCGCCCTGCGCGCCCGCGCCGGCGAGCTCGTCGACGCCGAGCTCGCGCGCCTCGAGCGCCGCACGCCCGGGATGGGCGAGGCCGAGCGGGCCGAGGTCCGTCGCGCCGTCGAGCGGGTCGTCGACAAGCTGCTCCACACGCCCACCGTCCGGGTCAAGGAGCTCGCGCAGGAGGGCCAGGGCGGCAGCTACGCCCGCGCGCTCAGCGAGCTGTTCGACCTCGACCCCGGCGACATCGCCCTCGTGTCGGCGCCGCCGACCCTGCCGGGGGAGGACGCATGAGCACCCTGCGCCTCGGGACCCGGCGCTCGGCCCTCGCGACGACGCAGTCGTCGTGGGTCGCCGACCGGCTGCGCGCGCTCGGGCACGACGTCGAGCTCGTCGAGGTGAGCACCGAGGGCGACCGCGACCGCGAGACGCCGCTGGCCCAGCTCGGCGGCACCGGGGTCTTCGTGTCCGCGCTGCGCGAAGCCCTCGCCGAGGGCCGCGTCGACCTCGCGGTGCACTCGCTCAAGGACCTCCCGACCGCCGCGGACCCGCGGGTCGTCGTCGCCGCCGTGCCGGCGCGCGAGGACGTCCGTGACGCGCTCGTCGCCCGCGACGGCCTCACCCTCGGCGAGCTCCCGTCCGGCGCCACCGTCGGCACCGGCTCGCCGCGCCGCCGGGCCCAGCTCGAGGCGCTCGACCTCGGGCTCGCGCTCACCGACCTGCGCGGCAACGTCGACACCCGGCTCGCCCACGTCCACGAGGGCCGGCTCGACGCCGTCGTCCTCGCCGCCGCCGGCCTGCGCCGGCTGGGGCGCGCCGACGAGGTCACCGAGTACCTCGACCCGCTCCAGGTGCTCCCCGCGCCGGGGCAGGGCGCCCTGGCCGTCGAGGTCCGGGCCGACGACGAGGCCACCCGCGCCGCCGTCGCCCCGCTCGAGGACCCCGACGCGCGCGCCTGCGTCACCGCCGAGCGCTCCCTGCTCGCCGAGCTCGAGGCCGGTTGCTCGGCCCCGGTCGGCGCGCTCGCCGAGGTCGTCGAGGGCCTCGACTCCACCGAGCTGTCCCTCCGGGCCGTCGTCGCGGCCCCGGACGGCTCCTCCGACCTGCGCCGGTCCCTGACCGGCGACCCCGCCGAGGCCGCAGACCTCGGCCGGAGGCTGGCCCGCCTCCTCCTCGAGGACGGCGCCGCCGACCTCATGCCCACGTCCACCGAACGACTCGTCACGGAGCGTGCCCAGTGAGCCCCACGCGCTCGTCCACCCGTCCCTCCCGCGTCCCCGCACGCGTCGCCTTCGTCGGCGGCGGCCCCGGTGACCCCGGGCTGCTCACGGTCCGCGCGACCGAGCTGCTCGCGGCTGCCGACGCCGTCGTCATCGACCAGGTAGCGCGCGAGGAGATCGCCCTCCGGCACGCCCGTCCGGACGTCGACGTCGTCGACGCCGGCCACGGCGACCAGGGCGAGCGGCTGACCCAGGCCTCCCGGGCCAAGCTCGTCGTCCGCGCGGCCAAGGCCCACCCCGGTGGGCTCGTCGTGCGCCTCATGGACGGCGACCCGGCGATCTTCAACGGCCTCGCCGAGGAGGCCCAGGCGCTCGTCAAGGCCGGCATCTCCTTCGAGGTCGTCCCCGGCGTCAGCAGCCTGACCGCGGTCCCGGCCTACGCCGGGGTCCCGCTCACGTCGAAGACCTCCACGGCGGTGCACGTCGTCGTCGCCGGCCCCGGGACCCCCGACGTCTCCGGCGGCGTCGACCCGTCGGTCACGGTCGTCGTGCTCGGCACGCCGGACAGGGCCGCCGAGGCGCTGCGCGCCCTCGCCGCCGCCGGCCGCGACGAGGCGACCCCCGTCGCGGTCACCGAGCGCGGCACCACCACCGAGCAGCGCACCGTCGTCACGACCCTCGGCGCCGCTCCCGAGGCGATGGCCGCCGGGCACTTCCCGGTGCTCGCCGTCGTCGGCGACACTGTCGCGATGCGCGACGCGCTGTCCTGGTTCGAGACCAAGCCGCTCTACGGCTGGTCGGTCCTCGTGCCGCGCACCAAGGAGCAGTCGGGCTCGATGACGGCCCGCCTCGAGCACCACGGCGCGCACGCCGAGATCGTCCCGACCATCTCCGTCGAGCCGCCGCGCACGCCGCAGCAGCTCGAGCGCGCGGTCAAGGGCATGGTCACCGGTCGCTACGAGTGGGTCGGCTTCACCTCGGTCAACGCCGTGCGCGCCATCCGCGAGAAGTTCGACGAGTTCGGCCTCGACGCCCGCTCGTTCGCCGGCCTCAAGGTCGCGGCCGTCGGCGGTGTCACGGCAGAGGCGCTGCGCGAGTGGGGGATCAACCCCGACCTCGTGCCCACCGACGAGCAGTCGGCCAAGGGACTGCTCGAGGCGTGGCCGCCCTTCGACCCCGACCTCGACCCGATCAACAGGGTCTTCCTCCCGCGCGCCGACATCGCCACCGACACCCTCGTCGCCGGGCTCCAGGAGACCGGCTGGGAGGTCGACGACGTCACGGCGTACCGCACCGTCCGGGCCGCCCCGCCGCCCGCGCCGGTCCGCGACGCCATCAAGTCCGGTGCCTTCGACGCGGTGCTCTTCACGTCGTCCTCGACCGTGCGCAACCTCGTCGGCATCGCCGGCAAGCCGCACCCGAGCACCGTCATCGCGTGCATCGGCCCGGCCACGGCCAAGACCGCCGAGGAGCACGGCCTGCGGGTCGACGTCCTCGCGCCGGAGCCGAGCGCCGAGGCCCTCGTCGACGCGCTCGCCGACCACGGCCGCTCGCTCGCCCTCGACGCCACCGAGGCCGGCGAGGAGGTCGTGCGCCCGAGCCAGCGCCGCGCCGGCGGCCGGAAGCGCGCCACGTGACCCGCGGCGGCCTGCTGCCGGGGGCGCCGTTCCCGGTCGGCCGCCCGCGCCGGCTGCGCACGACGCCGGCGCTGCGGCGGCTGGTCGCCGAGACCCGGCTGCACCCGGCCGAGCTCGTCCTGCCCGTCTTCGTCCGCGAGGGCGCCGAGGCCCCGGTGCCGATCTCGGCGATGCCCGGGGTCGTGCAGCACACCCTCGACTCGCTCGTCGAGGAGGCACGGCGCTGCGTCGACGCCGGCGTCGGCGGGATCATGCTCTTCGGCGTGCCGTCGGCCAAGGACGGCCGGGGCTCCGGCGCCGACGACCCCGAAGGCATCCTCAACGTCGCGCTGCGGCGGGTCGTCGAGGCGGTCGGCGACGACCTCGTCGTCATGTCCGACCTCTGCCTCGACGAGTTCACCGACCACGGGCACTGCGGGGTGCTGGCCGACGACGGCTCGGTCGACAACGACGCCACGCTCGAGCGGTACGCCTCGATGGCGCTGGCCCAGGCCGCCACCGGCACACCGGTTCTCGGCCTGTCCGGGATGATGGACGGTCAGGTCGGGCACGTGCGCGCGGCCCTCGACGCCGCGGGGCACACCGACACGGCGATCCTCGCGTACGCCGCGAAGTACACCTCCGGCCTCTACGGTCCGTTCCGCGAGGCCGTGCAGTCCTCGCTCGTCGGCGACCGCGCCACCTACCAGCAGGACCCGGCGAACGGGCGCGAGGCGTTGCGCGAGCTCGAGGCGGACATCGCGGAAGGGGCCGACCTCGTCATGGTCAAGCCGGCCGGACCGCACCTCGATGTGGTCGCGGCCGCCGCTGCCGTGTCTCCGGTTCCCGTTGCGGCGTACCAGATCTCGGGGGAGTACTCGCAGATCGTGGCCGCCGCCGAGCGGGGCTGGATCGACCGCGACCGGGTCGTCGACGAGTCGCTGCTCGGCATCCGCCGGGCCGGGGCGAGCATCGTCCTCTCGTACTTCGCCCTCGAGGCCGCTGCCCGCCTCTGAGACCGAGTCAGTGGTCGTGGTCGTGCGGCGCCTCGCCGCTGACGGCGACCATCTCCACCGGGGTGTGCTCCAGGGCGTGCCGGGCCGTGACCTTCCCCGTCCCCAGGTCGGTGACGACGAGCTCACGCTTCTCGGCGTCGGTGACGAACGCGGTGTCGCCGACGACGCGCAGCACCGGACCGGGCTGCTGCCAGTCGTCCTTCTCCCGCCACGGCGCGATGACGGGGATGCGGCGGGTGACCGTCGCCGCGTCGACGTCCACGACGGCGAGCGAGCCGTCGTCGGTCAGCACGACGCCGTCGCCGTCGGCGCTGCGGCCGAGCGAGCGGAACCAGTAGGACGACCCCAGGTCGACGAGCCGCAACCGGTCGGTGCGGGTGTCGACGAGCGCGACGCGGGTCGTGCGCTCGACCGGGTCGGCGTCCGGGTCGACCTTGTAGTCGGTCAGCACGACGGGGGAGGCGGGGCTGCCGGCCGCGTTCCCGGTGCGGGCGTAGGCGTCCTTCACCGGGACCTTGTGGAACCCGCCGTCGCGGAACACGATCGGGCCGTCCTCGCACCCGAAGAGCACGACGTCCCCGTCCGCGTCGGGGGCCGCCGCCGCCTCGCCGTGGACGCCGGTGCAGTCGTCGGTGGAGGCGAGGACCTTCCCGTCGCGCACGAGCCGCACGCTCGAGCGGGCCTCCTCGGTGCCGTGCGTCGTGAGGACCCCGCCCCCGACGGGGACGGCGACGCCGTGGTGGGGCGCGGGCGTCGTCATCCTCCGGACGGGGGCGACGTCCGAGCCGATCTGCTCGGTCGGCACGAGCTGGATGGAGCCGTCGCCGTCGCCGAACAGCGCGGTCGTCCCCTCGTGCGGCACGACGTGGCCCGCGTGTGCCGCCGGGTACTCGACGTCCGTCAGGCCGGGGGTGTACTCGAAGGCGTGGTCGTGGTCGCCGTGCGGTTGTCGCTCGATTCCGGTGTCGTACACGCGGAAGACGTCACCGTCGGCGACGACGACGTGGCGTCCGTCGCCGGCGTCGCTGAGCCGGAGGAAGCCCGCACGACGCTCCTCGTGGACGGTCCTCCCCGTCGACGCGTCGAGCAGGGTCAGGCCGCCCTCGTGGGCGAGGAGGACGCGGGGCTCGACCCCGCGCACCTCGCGCTCGTTCGCGCCGACCGACGCGGAGGGCGCGGGTGAGCGAGAGCCGTCCGTGGAGACACAGCCGGCGAGGACGACGACGGGGGCGAGGAGGAGGGCGGCGGGGCGCAGGGCGCGGGGGCGGGATCGCATGACCGGCACCCTAGATCATAATGACAATCATTCTCAACTGAGGAGTGACCGGTGACGGGAGGACTCACGTCGAGGGCGGCTCCGGCGTTCCACGAGCATGGATGACGTCGTGCTGCTGCCCATCGGTCCCGACGAGCTCGAGGTGGTCCGCCGCGACCGCGTCGACGCGTGGGGCCGCCGCGCCGAGGAGTCCACCGACCTCGAGGGCGGGTCGCAGCTGAGGTGCTGCCTGGCTCGGGCGGAGCCGGGTGAGCGGATCCTCCTCGTCGGCCACGCGCCGTCCGGGATCGAGCGCCCGTGGCAGGAGGTCGGGCCGGTGTTCGTCCACGCGGGCCGGTGCCCCCACGCTGCCGACGGAAGCGTCCCGGCCTGGTTCGACGAGGACGCCCGGGTGCTGCGGGCCTACGACGCAGAGGGGGCGATGCGCTACGACCACAACCGGGTCGTCGCGGCGGGCGAGGGCGTCGAGGCGGCGTTGCGCGAGGTGCTGGCGCACGCCGAGGTCGCCGAGGTGCACGTGCGCAACCTCCTCGCACAGTGCTTCATCGCGCGGGCGGTCCGTCGGCCGTGACGTCACCGGCGTCCAGGCACTGGCGCAGCCGCTCGACCCCCCGCGGAGCATCGCCCCGTAGCCGTCGTCGCCGAGGTTGAGGTGCAGGCTCGGGGCCAGGCCCGACGCCGACGGGTAGTGCGCCAGGACGCACCGCTGGGCACCCGCTCCGACGGGCCGGGACGACGGACCGCCCGCCACGCGGTGCGTGACGGGCGGTCGGGCGACCTCGCTCGGGCCCTGCCCCGAGGGTCGCCGGGCCCCGCCGGAGGGTGCGGGGCGGAGGGAGGCTCAGGCCTGCTTGGCGAGCTGGACGTCGATGACGAGCTTGATCTTCTCGGAGACGAGGACGCCGCCCTTCTCGAGGTTGGCGTTCCAGGTCAGGCCCCACTCGGTGCGGTCGATCTCGCCGCTGGCCTCGAAGGCCGCCTTCTCGTTACCCCACGGGTCGGTGGCGACGCCGCCGAACTCGACGTCGAGGGTGACCGGCTTCGTCACGCCCTTGATGGTGAGGTCGCCGACGAGGGTGTCGCCGTCGAACGAGGTCGAGCGGAAGGTCATGTCCGGGTGGGCGTCGGAGTCGAAGAAGTCGCCGCTGCGCAGGTGGGCGTCGCGGTCGGCGGTGCCGGTGGCGACCGAGGCGGTCTTGATGGTGACCTCGGCGGTGGAGTCCGCGAGCGAGTCGGCGACGACGACGGTGCCGGCGACCTCGGTGAAGGAGCCGCGGACCTTGGTCACCATGAGGTGGCGGGCGACGAAGCCCACCTCGGTGTGGGTCGGGTCGATGGTCCAGGTGCCGGTGCTGAGGCCGGTGAGGGTGGCGGTGCTCATGGGAACTGCTCCTTCGGAGGTGGCGAGGGCCACAGGTCGACGGGTTCGACCCGGTAGTTGACGCTTCAACTATGACCCATCGACGTCTATTCCGCCTCCCGGGTGCCATCTCGCGGGACACGGCGGCCGCCGGCGCCACGGCGGTCCCGGGGCTCCGACGTGCGACGATGGCCCCGTGGTCGACGACGTTCGCTGGCTCAGCGTCGAGGAGCAGTGGTCGTGGCGCGCGTACCTGCGCGCCACCCGCGAGCTCGACGCCGCCCTCGACCGCGACCTCCAGTGCTCCGGGGTCTCGCTCCCGGAGTACGAGCTGCTCTCGATGCTCTCCGAGGCCGACGGCAGCCGGCTGCGCATGTCGACCCTCGCCGAGCTCATCGTCCAGTCGCGCAGCCGCGTCACGCACACCGCGGCCCGCCTCGAGCAGCGCGGGTGGGTCCGGCGCACCCCCGCCCCGGACGACCGCCGCGGAGTCGTCCTCGAGCTCACCGACGAGGGGCGCGCGGCCATCGAGCGGTTCGCCGTCGTCCACGTCCGCAGCGTCCGTCGCCACCTCGTCGACGTCCTGAGCCCCACGCAGTTCCACGCCCTCGGCGAGGCGATGCAGGCGGTGCGCGTCGCCTACGCCGCCGACCCGACGACCCCGGACCGACCCGCCGCGCCCTGCTGACCCGACAATGGACGGGTGACCGACCCCACCGCACCGTCCACCGCCGAGCGCGCCCCCGCCTCCGCCGCCCTCCTCGCCCGCGCCCGCGCGGTGACTCCGGGAGGCGTCAACAGCCCGGTGCGCGCGTTCCGCTCGGTCGGCGGCACCCCGCGCTTCATGGCGAGCGGCCGCGGCCCGACCCTCACCGACGTCGACGGCCGCGAGTACGTCGACCTCGTCGGCAGCTGGGGGCCGATGATCCTCGGCCACGCCCACCCCGAGGTCATCGCGGCCGTGCACGACGCCGCCGCCCGAGGCACCTCCTTCGGCACGCCGTCCGAGAACGAGGTGCTGCTCGCCGAGGAGATCGTCGAGCGGGTCGCCCCCGTCGAGCGCGTCCGGCTCGTCTCCAGCGGCACCGAGGCGACGATGAGCGCCATCCGCCTGGCCCGCGGCTTCACCGGCCGCCCGCTCGTCGTGAAGTTCGCCGGGCACTACCACGGCCACGTCGACTCGCTGCTCGTCGCCGCGGGCTCCGGCGTCGCGACGCTCGCGCTGCCCGACTCGGCCGGCGTCCCGGCCGAGATGGCCGCCGAGACGGTCGTCCTCCCGTACAACGACGTCGCGGCACTCGAGGCGGTGTTCGCGGCACGGGGCGAGCAGGTCGCCTGCGTCATCACCGAGGCGGCCGCCGGCAACATGGGCGTCGTCCCGCCGGACCCGGGCTTCACCGAGGCGCTGCGCCGGGTCACCGCCGAGCACGGCGCGCTGCTCGTGTCGGACGAGGTGATGACCGGCTTCCGCTGCAGCCGGGCCGGCTGGTGGGGTCACGAGGACCTCGACGTCGCCCCGGACCTCCTGACCTTCGGCAAGGTGATGGGTGGTGGCTTCCCGGCCGCGGCCTTCGGCGGCCGGGCCGACGTCATGGCCCTCCTCGCCCCGGACGGTCCGGTGTACCAGGCGGGCACGCTCTCGGGGAACCCGGTGGCGACCGCGGCGGGCCTCACCACGCTGCGCCTCTGCGACGACGCGGTGTACTCGCGCCTCGACGAGGTGTCGTCGACCATCCGCGAGGCCGCGTCCGAGGCGCTGACGAAGGCCGGTGTGCCGCACCGGGTCCAGACGGCATCCTCGATGTTCTCGGTGTTCTTCCGCGACGGCACGGTGCGCGACTACGACGACGCGCGGGCCCAGGACACCGAGGCCTTTGCGCGCTTCTTCCACGCGATGCTCGACGCCGGCGTCTACCTGCCGCCGAGCGCCTACGAGTGCTGGTTCGTGTCCGCCGCCCACGACGACGCCGCCGTGGAGAGGGTCCTCGCCGCGCTGCCCGGCGCGGCCGCCGCGGCGGCCGGCTGAGGCGCGGTCCGACCAGGCGCCCGACCGGCCGTCGAACCCCGGTCGGGACGCTCAGGAGGGTTTGCGACAATCGCCGCCATGACCTCGTCCCCGGGCGCGCCCGCCGAGCCGCAGCGCACCGTGGTGCACCTGCTGCGCCACGGCGAGGTCGACAACCCCGCGCACGTCCTCTACGGACGGCTGCCCGGGTACCACCTCAGTGCGCTCGGCGTGCGGATGGCCGAGCTGGCCGCCGAGCACCTCGCCGACCACGACGTCGTCCACGTCGTCTCCAGCCCCCTCGAGCGAGCCCGCGAGACGGCCGCCCCGGTCGCCGCCGAGCACGGCCTCGAGGTGCACACCGACGAGCGGCTGCTCGAGGCCGAGAACGCCTTCGAGGGGCTGCCGGTGGCCGGTGGCAAGGGCCTGCTGCACCACCCGCGGCTCTGGCCGAAGATGCTCAACCCGCTGCGTCCGTCGTGGGGCGAGCCGTACACCCGCATCGTCGAGCGGATGCGCGACGCCGTCGTCTCGGCGCGCGAGGCGGCCCGCGGGCACGAGGCGGTGCTCGTCAGCCACCAGGCACCCATCTGGATGATCCGTCTGGCCACCGAGGGGCGCTCCCTCGTGCACAACCCGGCCCGGCGCGAGTGCAGCCTGGCCAGCCTCACGTCGCTGACCTTCGTCGGCGACGAGCTGCTCTCGCTCGAGTACTGCGAGCCCGCCGCCGCCCTGCTCCCGCAGGCGCAGAAGGGGGCCGGCGCATGATGTCGGGTCGCGCCCGTCGGGCCGCCGTCGTCCTCGCCGCCACCGGTGCGGTGGCGCTGGCCGGCTGCAGCGAGGACCCCAACTCGGTCGCGGCACAGGCCAAGTCGGGTGACCAGAAGGGCTTCGTGTCCGGCGACGGCAGCGTCGAGACGATCGCCGCCGCCGACCGCGCCGAGCCCGTGACGATGACCGGCGAGCTCCTCGACGGGTCGGCCTGGGACATCGCCTCGACCCGCGGCCAGGTGCTCGTCCTCAACGTCTGGGGGTCGTGGTGCGCGCCGTGCGTCGCCGAGGCCCCCGACCTGCAGAAGGCGTGGGAGGGACAGCAGGCCAAGAAGGCCCCGGTGCAGTTCCTCGGCATCGACTTCCGGGAGGAGGCCGAGCGCGGCGCCGCGTTCGTCCGCAAGGCCGGCGTCACCTACCCGAGCCTCAGCGACGAGGCGGGCGTGACCCTCCTGCGCCTTCAGGGCAAGGCGCCGACCACCCCGAGCACGCTGGTGCTCGACCGGCAGGGCCGGATCGCCGCCCGCGTCAACGGCCCCGTGTCGACGACGACCCTCACCGGCCTCGTCGACGACGTGGTCGCCGAGTCGTGACCCCCGCGCTGGCCGCCGCCGGTGGTGAGGCCGTGACGAGCGGCGCCCTGCCGCTGGCCGTCGGCGTCGCCGCGCTGGCCGGCCTCGTCTCCTTCGCCAGCCCCTGCGTCCTGCCGCTCGTCCCCGGGTTCCTCGGGTACGTCACCGGGCTGACGGGCGAGTCGGCCGCCGAGCGCTCGCGCGGCCGCACCCTCGCCGGGGCGCTGCTCTTCGTCGTCGGCTTCACCGTCGTCTTCGTGCTCGGCTCGATCTTCGTCACGACGCTGGGCCAGGGCCTCGTCGAGCACCGCGAGGCCCTCATGCGGGTCGGCGGCGCCGTCGTCGTCCTCATGGGGCTCGTGTTCGTCGGGCTCGGCCGGCAGGGCGAGGCGCGCATCCACTGGCGGCCGCGGGCCGGGCTGCTCGGGGCGCCGCTGCTCGGGGCGGTGTTCGCCCTGGGCTGGGCGCCGTGCACCGGCCCGACGCTCGCCGCCGTGCTCGTCATGGCCACCGCGTCGGCCGACCCCCAGGTCGCCCGCGGCGTCACCCTGGCCGTCGCCTACGGCCTCGGGCTCGGGCTGCCCTTCCTCCTCGTCGCCGCCGGGCTCGACCGCGCCGGCCGGGCGTCGGGATGGCTGCGCCGGCACACGCGCGGCATCCAGGTGTTCGGGGGCGTCCTCCTCGTCGCCGTCGGGCTGCTCCTGCTCACCGGCGTCTGGGAGTCGATGAACCGCTGGGTGCAGACCGAGCTCGTCAACGGGTTCGTGGTGTCGCTGTGAGCACGACCGACGACCGGACCCTGTCCACCCAGCCCGCGCCCCCGGACGGCGGCGCCGGCGGCCCGGTGACCCTCCCGCGGCTCGGCCCGGTCGGCTGGCTGCGCTTCGTGTGGCGCCAGCTGACGAGCATGCGCACGGCGCTCTTCCTCCTCCTGCTGCTCGCGGTCGGGGCCATCCCCGGCTCGACGTTCCCGCAGCGCTCCATCGACGCCGCCCGCACCGCGCAGTGGATCAGCGACCACCCGAGCGCCGGCCCCCTGCTCGACCGGCTCGGGTTCTTCGAGGTCTACGCCTCGCCGTGGTTCGCGGCGATCTACCTCCTGCTCTTCGTCTCGCTCATCGGGTGCGTCGTGCCGCGCAGCCGGATCCACTGGCACCAGCTGCGCGCCCGGCCGCCGCGCGCCCCGCGCCGGCTCGACAGGCTTCCCGCACACCGTGAGGAGGTCGTCGACGGCTCGCCCGACGAGGTGCGCGACCGGCTGCGGACGGCGCTGCGCGGACGTCGCTACCGTGTGCACGCGCACGACGACTCGACGCTCTCGGCCGAGAAGGGCTACCTCAAGGAGACCGGCAACCTCGTCTTCCACCTCGCGCTCATCGGGGTGCTCGTCGGGGTCGGCTGGGGGCACCTGCTCGGCTGGAAGGGCGACGTCATCGTCCCGGTCGGCAAGACCTTCGCCAACACGCTCGGCGGGTACGACACCTTCAGCCCCGGGCCCTGGGTGGACCCGACCGACCTCTCGCCGTACACGATCCGCCTCGACACGATGGACGTCGCGTTCGAGACCGAGGACAAGGGTGCCGGCCAGTTCGGGATGCCCCGCGACTTCCGGGCGACGACGACCTTCACCGGTCCCGACGGTCGGGCCGAGCAGCGCGAGATCGCCGTCAACCACCCGCTCGAGACCGGGGGCGGCACCGTCTTCCTCCTCGGCAACGGGTACGCCCCGAGGGTCACGGTCCGCGACGCCGACGGCACCGCCATCTACACCTCGGCCACCCCGTTCCTCGCCCAGGACAACAACTACACGTCGGTCGGGGCGATCAAGGTGCCCGGGGCCCGGCCGGACGACCTCGGGTTCGCGGGCTTCTTCCTGCCGACCGGGGTCATCGACGACGAGCGCGGGCCGCACTCGGTCTTCCCCGACACCCTCGACCCGCAGCTCGCGCTCACCGCGTTCAGCGGCAACCTGCTGCCGGGCGGCCGTCCGCAGTCGGTGTACACCCTCGACACCGCGGCCATGAAGCCGCTGCCGGGCAAGGACGGCGCCGACCAGCTGCGCATCCTGCTGCGCCCCGGCGAGACCTTCGAGCTGCCCGGCGGCCGGGGCTCGATCACCTTCGACGGGGTCGAGCGGTTCGCCGGCTTCTCCATCCGCACCGACCCCGGCAAGACCCTCACCCTCGTCTCCGCCCTGCTGGCCCTCGCCGGGCTGGTCCTCAGCCTCGTCGTGCGGCGCCGCCGGGTGTTCGTGCGGGTTCGACCCGACGAGACCACGGGTCGTACCGTGGTCTCCGTCGGCGGCCTCGCCAAGGACGACGACGAGGGCATGGACGACGAGGTCGCCGCCGTGCTCACCGGACCCGAAGGAACCCGATGACCGACTACACGCTCGCCCAGCTGTCGAACTACTCCGTGTACTCGGCGATGGTCGTGCTCACGCTGGCCATGCTCGCCCACGGGCTCTACCTCGCCCGGATCGTGCCGGCCCGCGAGAGCGCCTCGACGCGCGAGGAGGCCCCGGCCCGCGAGCTCGTGGCCGCCGGGGTCGGTTCGGAGGGCTCGGCCGCGTCCGCGGAGGGCGCCGGCGGTGCGACCGCGGACGCTGTCGAGGCCGAGCCGCGGTCCGCGCGCAAGGCGGCGGGCATCGCCCGGATGCTCACGCTCCTCGGCACGCTGCTGCTCGTCGCCGGTGTCGTGCTGCGGGCGGCGGAGGTGCACCGCTGGCCGCTCGGCAACATGTACGAGTTCGCCATCGTCGGGGCGATGTTCACCCTCCTCGCCTACGTCGGCTGGTCCACCCGGCGTGACCTGCGCTGGCTCGGGCTCTTCGTCGTCGGGCCGGTGCTGCTCGTGCTCGGCGCGGCCACGACCGTCTGGTACACCGACGCCTCCGAGCTCATGCCGTCGCTGCGCTCGTACTGGCTGGCCATCCACGTCACCGTCGCGACGATGACCGTCGCCGTGTTCACCCTCGGGGCGGCGCTCGGCATCCTCTACCTCGTCCAGGACCGGCTCGAGGCCTCGGACGCGCCCCCGCGCTCCTTCATGGGTCGCCTGCCCTCGGCCCGGGCGCTCGAGCGGATGACCTACGGCGCGCACATCATCGCCTTCCCGATGTGGACCTTCACCGTCATCGCCGGCGCCATCTGGGCCCGCCAGGCCTGGGGCTCGTACTGGAACTGGGACCCCAAGGAGGTGTGGAGCTTCGTCATCTGGGTCGTCTACGCGGCCTACCTCCACGCCCGCGCGACGACCGGGTGGAAGCGCCAGAACGCGGTGTGGATCGCGCTCGGGGGGTTCGTGTGCGTCGTGCTGAACTTCGCCGTCGTCAACCTCTTCCTCGTCGGCATGCACTCGTACTCCGGTCTCTGAGGAGCGAACTCCCACGATGAACGCCGTCCTGCGGTACTCCGTCCTGCGCCTGATGATCTTCCTCGGGTGCCTGCTGGTCCTGTGGCTCGTCGGGCTGCGTGACGAGGAGGACTACGTGCTCCTCGTCGTCCTCGCCGCGCTGGCGTCGATGGTCATCTCGTACGTGGCGCTGCGGCGCTTCCGCGAGGCGTACTCGGACCAGCTCGCCCGGACCGTCGAGCGCCGGGCCGCGGCCCGGCGGGAGCGGGCCGGGCACCCGGTGGGTGACGAGGAGGCCGAGGACGCCGAGGTCGGGAGCGGGAGCGGTGGCTCGCTGCCCGCGAGCCGGGCCGAGGGTGCCGCGGCGAGCGGGTCCGGTGGGGCGGCGGCCTCGGCCTCGTCCGGCGAGGACGACGACTTCCGCTGAGCTGCGGCGGCAGGCCCTGCGCGCTCGAGCGGGAACGCCGTCGGGGAGGCGGGGTGCGGTGTGTCGGGGACTCTCGGTCGAGTCAGATCTCGGGGCAACCGAGAGGGGCGGAGCCGGGGTGGGGTGTGTCGGGAACTCTCGGTTGCTCCCGATGGTGAAGCAACCGAGAGCAGTCGAGACACCCCCTCCGAGGAGGCGCCCCTCTCCGTGGAGACCACCCGTGGCCGAGGGGGAGAGCCCGGTCCCCGGGGGTGGGTGGTGCGGAGACTCTCGGTTGCTCCCGATGGTGAAGCAACCGAGAGCAGTCGGCACACCCCCTCCCGAGTGGCGGTCCAGCCCCGACCACCAGCCACCGGGCGCCGTCGGCCACGCGCCCCGGACTCAGCCCAGCGCCACCCCGAGCGCCACCCCGACCAGCACGAGCACGGCCCAGGCCACCTCGTACAGCCCGGTCGACGCCAGCACCGGGATGAGCCCCGGCCCGGTCGTCCCGGCCCGCACGACGCGCACCCCGCGCCACCCGAGCGGCACGGCCAGCAGCGCCACGAGCACCCACGGCCCCCACACCGCCATCACGGCGAGCGCGGGCAGCGAGGCCGCCATGAGCCCCACGTAGAGCGCCCGCGTCCGACCGTCCCCGAGCCGCACCGCGAGGGTCCGCTTGCCGTGCTCGGTGTCGGTGGGGATGTCACGCAGGTTGTTCGCGACGAGGATCGCCGAGGCGACGGACCCGACCCCCACGGCCCCGGCCAGCCCGAACCACGACAGCGCACCGGCCTGCGTGTACTCCGTGCCGAGCGTCGCGAGCAGCCCGAAGAACACGAAGACGTACACCTCGCCGAGCCCGCGGTAGCCGTACGGGTTGTCGCCGCCGGTGTAGCGCCAGGCCGCGAGGACCGCCAGCGCACCGAGCGGCAGCATCACCCAGGCCTGGGACAGGGCCACGAGCGCCAGCCCGAGCACCCCGGCCGCCCCGAAGGACAGGAACGCCGCGAGCCGTACGTTCCGTGGGTCGGCGAGCCGCTGCCCGACGAGCCGCACCGGGCCGGCGCGCACCTCGTCGGTGCCGCGGATGCCGTCGGAGTAGTCGTTGGCGTAGTTGACCCCGACCTGGAGGGCCAGCGCCACGAGGAGGGCGAGCAGTGCGTGACCGGCGTCGGCCGCGTCGACGCGCAGCGCGGCGGCCGTGCCGAGGACGACGGGGGCGACGGCGGCGGGCAGGGTGCGCGGGCGGGCGCCCGCCACCCACTGGGAGAGGGAGGCCATCGGGAGGTCAGATGCCCTTGAGGAAGTCGGGGTCGTCGTCCGGCCCGCGCGGCGGCTGCCGGCGCTCGCGGACCTCCTTGTCGCGCTCGCGGCGGCGGTAGTCGGCCTCCCAGCGCTCCTGCTGGGTCATGTACTGGCGGGCGGAGTCGCGGTCGGGGCGGCCGGCCACGAGCCAGGCCACTGGTCCGACGACCGGGAAGAGCAGGACGAGCATCACCCAGGCGATCTTGGGCAGGTTGCGGACGACCACCTCGTCGGTCTGGAGGCAGTCGATGAGGCAGTAGACCGTCAGCGCGAGGCTGAGGACGTAGGGCAGGTACCGCAACACGGGGTCATCCTCGCACGTCGAACAACGCGGCGACGGCGGCTCGGTCCGGCTTGCCCGGCCCCCGCAGCGGCACCGCACCCGCCGCGGTGACCCGGCGGGGCAGGGCGTGGTCGGGGACGTGGCCGCGCAGGTGCTCGCGCACCTCGACGACCGACAGCGGCCGGGCGCCCGCCTCGGGCACGACGAGGAGACTCACCGCCTGCCCCCACTCCGGGTCGGGGGTACCGACGACGACGGCCTCGCGGACCCCCGGGACGTGCTCGACGGCCGCCTCCTCCACCGGCCGCGGCGCGACCTTCATCCCGCCGGTGACGACCACGTCGTCGAGCCGGCCGTCGACGTGCAGCCGGCCGTCCTCGTCGACCCGTCCCGCGTCGTCGGTGCGGAACCAGCGCGAGCCGTCGGGGTCGACCGCGAAGGAGCCGAAGGTGAGGTCGGGCCGCCCGAGGTACCCGTGGGCCAGCATCGCCCCGCCGAGGTGCACCCGACCCTCGTCGTCGATGCGCACCGTCGCTCCGGTGAGCGTCCGGCCGTCGTACACGCACCCCCCGCACGTCTCGCTCATGCCGTACGTCGTCACGACGCGGATCCCGGCGGCCTCGGCCCGTCGCCGCAGCGCCAGTGGCGTGGCCGCGCCCCCGACGAGGACGCCGTGGAGGGACGCGAGGGCCGAGGTGGCGGCGGGGTCCTCGAGCAGCCGGACGAGCTGGGTCGGCACGAGCGAGGTGTAGTGCCGGTGTTCGGGGTCGAGGCGCCGGACCCCGGCGGCGAAGGCGGTGGGGGAGAACCCGGTCGAGAGGTCGACCGACACCGGTACCGTGCCCGCGTCGAGCCCGCGCAGGAGCACCTGGAGCCCGGCGACGTGTCCGGCCGGCAGCGTCAGGAGCCACTGTCCCGGACCACCGAGCCGCTCGTGGGTGGCGTGCGCGCTCGCGGTGAGGGCGGCGGCGCCGAGCATCGCGAGCTTGGGAGTCCCCGTCGAGCCCGAGGTGCCGACGACGACGGCGAGGTCGTCCGGGAGGGCCGCGGCCGCGAACCGGGGGAGCGCGGGAGGCGGCGACCCGGCGACGTGCGGGAGGACCGCCCCGCCGCCGTCGAGCGCCCGGCGCAGGCGCGGCAGCACCGACCGGGCGTCCTCGCCGAGCGGCACGGGCAGCGGGTCGAGGTCCACGGCGCCCACTCTAGGAGCCGCGTGGCTGCGCCCAGCACTGGCCGCCGGCCCCCGGATCCGGGACCATGGCCCCAACCCGAGGAGGTGGCCCGTGGACGAGGCGATCGCATCCCACCTGGAACAGGTCCGTGCCCACCGGGCCGAGCTCGGCGACGCGATGGCCGCCCTCGACGCCGCGCTCGCCCTGCCGGTCGGGCTCGGGCCGGTGTGGCGCCGGAGGGTGCGGGCCGCCCTCACCGAGCTGGCCCACGACCTGCGCGACCACGTCGACCTCACCGAGGCGCCGGGCGGTCTCTACGACGACCTGCGGGCCCACGCCCCGCGCCTCTCGCGCGAGGTCGACTCCCGGACGGCCGAGCACGTCGAGCTCCTCGCCGAGGTCGACCGGCTGCTTGGCGAGCGCGACGACGGGCTCGAGGGGGACGAGGCCGTCGCCGCCCACCGGGAGGCGACGACGGCGCTCATCGGCCGGCTGGTCCGGCACCGGCAGCGCGGCTCCGACCTCGTCTTCGAGGCCTACGAGGTCGACCTCGGCGGGTCCGGCTAGGGCTGGACGGCCGGCACGAAGTCGAAGGTGTTGCCGAGCAGCCAGACGAGCAGCAGGACCACCGGCAGGTGGATCACGAACTGCAGGAACGTGAACCCGACGAGGTCGCGGGCGCGCAGCTTGAGCACGGCGAGCAGCGGCAGCATGAAGAACGGGTTGACGAGGTTGGGCAGCGCCTCGGCCAGTTGTAGATCTGCACGGTCCAGCCCAGGTTCATCTGGACGTCCGTGGCGGCCTGCATCACGTACGGCGCCTCGACGAGCCACTTGCCGCCGCCGGACGGGACGAGGATGCCGAGCACGGCGGTGTAGAGAGCCAGTGCGACCGCGAAGCCGCCCCCGCCGCCGAAGGACGTGAAGATCGAGGACAGGTGGTCCGAGAGGGTCTCGCCGCCGCGCCCCTCGGCCTTCGTGAGGACTGCGGCCATCGCGGCGTAGAGCGGGAACTGCACGAGGATGCCGGCCGTGGCGGGCACCGCCTTCTGCACGGCCATGAGGAACCGGCGGGGCGTGCCGTGGAGGACGAGCCCGAGCACGAGGAAGACGAGCAGGTAGCCGTTGAGGCTGCTCAGCACCGCGACGGCCGACTTCTCGAGCAGCTGCCCGACGAGCCAACCGAGGGTGATGACGCCGAGCAGCACCGGCAGCACGCGCGAGTACTCGAGCCACTCGCCCGGCCGCTCGCGCACCGGCGGCTCGTCGGGGAGGTCCTCGGTGTCGATGCCCATGTCCTGCGCCGTGCGGACCGACGCCCCCCGCGGGCAGGAGGCCCAGGCGATGACCGTCGTCAGGACGACGAGCACGAGCGCGGCGAGCATCGACTGCCACGTGAAGATCGTCGTCCCGAAGTCGAGCACGCCGGTGATCTCCAGGAGTGGCGCCGGAAGGGACGCCGGCGTGGCCTGGAGCTGGGCGGCCGAGGAGGAGAGGCCGAGCGCCCACACGGCGCCGAGACCCATGAACGCGGCGGCGCCGAGCGCGCGGTAGTCGACCCGCAGGTCCTCGCGGCGGGCGACGGCCCGGGCGAGCAGGCCGCCGAAGATCAGCGACAGGCCCCAGTTGAGCAGCGAGACGCTCATCGACAGGAAGGCGACGAAGGCGACGGCACGCCGCGGGTCGCCGGGCACGCGGGCCAGCGCCTCGATGAGCCGGGCCACGGGCGGAGCGGTCGCGACGACGTAGCCGGTGAGCACGACCATCGCCATCTGCAATGTGAAGGCCGTGAGGTCCCAGAAACCGGTGCCGAAGGTCTCGGCGACGGCGGCCGGCGTCGACCCGTTGAGCATCGCCGCCACCGAGACGATGACGACGCCCGCCGCCGCGAAGACCCAGGCGTCGGGGAACCACTTCTCGGTGAAGGCGGCGAAGGTCTGGGCGACGCGGGCCAGCCCGCGCTCCTCGGTGTCAGGGGTGGCGGTCGCTGTCGACATGGCAGACCACCCTGCCAGAGCCCGAGGGCCCGGAGCGCCTCAGAAGTACCAGGGGAAGGGCGACCAGTCGGGGTCGCGCTTCTCGAGGAACTGGTCGCGGCCCTCGACGGCCTCGTCGGTCATGTACGCCAGCCGCGTGGCCTCGCCGGCGAAGACCTGCTGGCCCATCAGCCCGTCGTCGAGCAGGTTGAAGGCGAACTTGAGCATCCGCTGCGCCTGGGGGCTCTTGCCCATCACCTCGCGCGCGACCTGCAGTGCCTCCGCCTCGAGCGACGCGTGGTCGGCGACGATGTTCACGGCACCCATCCGCTGCATGTCCTCGGCGGAGTACTCACGGCCGAGGAAGAAGATCTCGCGGGCGACCTTCTGCCCCACCATCTTCGCGAGGTAGGCGCTGCCGTAGCCGCCGTCGAAGGAGCCGACGTCGGCGTCGGTCTGCTTGAACCGCGCGTGCTCGCGGCTGGCGAGGGTCAGGTCGCAGACGACGTGCAGGCTGTGCCCGCCGCCGGCCGCCCAGCCGTTCACGACCGCGACGACGACCTTGGGCATCGTCCGGACGAGGCGCTGCACCTCGAGGATGTGCAGCCGCCCGCCCTCGGCCTTGACCCGGCGCTCGTCGACGGTGTCGGCGGTGGTGCCCTCGGCGTACTGGTACCCGGAGCGGCCGCGGATGCGCTGGTCGCCACCGGTGCAGAACGCCCACTTGCCGGCGGCGCCGTTGCCCTCCGGGCCCGGGCCGTTGCCGGTGAGGAGCACGACGCCGACGTCCGGGGTGCGGCGGGCGTGGTCGAGGACGCGGTACAGCTCGTCGACGGTGTGCGGGCGGAAGGCGTTCATCACCTCGGGGCGGTCGAACGCGACGCGGACGCAGCCGAGGTCGACGGCGCGGTGGTACGTGACGTCGGTGAGGTCCTCGAAACCGGGCACCTCCTGCCAGGCGGCGGGGTCGAAGGTCTCGCTGACTCCGGGGATCGCGCTCACGGCGCCAAGGCTATCCGCGGCGACGCGAAAGCCCCGATGCGGCACCGGGTCCGGCAGGGTGGGGACGCATGTCGACGACGACCTCGCCGCCCCAGCAGTCCGAGTCCGGTTCCGCGCCCCGCTGGAGGCTCGTGGGACCCGGGCTCGTCGTCGCCGCGACGGGCGTGGGCGCCGCCGACCTCGTGGCCACCCTCATCGCCGGCCAGAAGTACGGGTACGCCCTGCTCTGGGCCGTCGTCGTCGGCTGCCTCATGAAGATCGTCCTCGTCGAGGGGGCAGGTCGCTGGACCCTCGCCACGGGGCGCACGATCTACGAGGGCTGGTCGAGCCTCGGCCGCTGGACGACGGTCTACTTCGCGCCGTACATCGTCGTCTGGGGCTTCGTCTACGGGGCCGCGGCGATGGCCGGCACCGGCCTCCCGCTGCACTCGCTCTTCCCCGCGGTGTCGGTCCCGGTGTGGGGCATCGGGTCCGGGGTCGTCGGGGCGCTGCTCGTGTGGTTCGGCCGGTACGAGCTGTTCGAGAAGCTCTGCGCCGCCCTCGTCGGGTTGATGTTCGTCACCGTCGTCGGTGCCGCCGTCCTCACCGTGCCGAACCTCCCGGACCTGCTCGTCGGCCTCGTCCCGACCGTGCCCGCGGGGTCGGTGGTCAACGTCCTCTCGGTCGCGGGCGGCGTCGGCGGCACCATCACGCTGGCGGCGTACGGCTACTGGATCCGTGAGAAGGGGTGGACCACACCGAAGTTCATGCGCGTCATGCGCCTCGACAACCGGGTCGCCTACCTCGTCACCGGCATCTTCGTCGTCGCCACGCTCATCGTCGGCGCCGAGCTGCTCTACTCCGCGAAGATCGCCGTGAAGACCGGCGACCAAGGCCTGCTCGACCTCGCGAGCGTCCTCGACGACCGGTACGGCACGTGGGCCAGCAAGGTCTTCCTCGTCGGCTTCTGGGCCGCGGCGATGTCCTCGCTGCTCGGCGTCTGGAACGGCGTCAGCCTGATGTTCGCCGACTTCGTCGGCCACGTCCGCGGCCTCCCGGACGACGCGCCCGAGCGGGGTATCGGCGGCACCTGGTACCGGGCGTACATCCTCTGGCTGACCATCCCGCCCATCGTCCTCATCCTCGTCGGCAAGCCGGTCTGGCTGCTCCTCGCCTACGGCGTGCTCGGCGCGTTCTTCATGCCGTTCCTCGCCGTGACGCTGCTCTGGATGCTCAACACCGACCGCGTCCCGCGCGAGTGGCGCAACAGGACGTGGTCGAACCTCTGGATGGGCCTGACGGCGGTCGCCTTCGTCGCCCTCGCCGTCAACGAGCTCGTGAAGGCGGTCACCGGCGACTGACCGCGCGGACGGTCTGGTCCTACGGTGGACCCGTGACCGCCCCCGCGCTCGACGACCTGCTCGGCGGGATGCACGTCGTCGCCGTACCGATGCGGGTGCCGTTCCGCGGTGTCCGCGTGCGCGAGGCGGTGCTGCTGGAGGGGCCGAGGGGTTGGGGCGAGTTCGCGCCCTTCCTCGAGTACGGGCCGGCCGAGGCGTCCCGCTGGCTGGCGTCGGGCATCGAGGCGGCGTGGGAGGGATGGCCGGAGCCGGTGCGCGACACCGTGCCCGTCAACGCGACGGTGCCGGCGGTCGGGCCCGACGAGGTCGCGGGGGTACTCGCGCGGTTCCCGGGCTGCACGACGGCGAAGGTCAAGGTCGCCGAGCGCGGGCAGCCGTCGTCGGCCGACGTCGACCGGGTCGCGGCCGTGCGCTCGGCGCTCGGGCACGGCGGGCGCATCCGGGTGGACGCCAACGGGGGCTGGGGCGTCGACGAGGCGGCCGACGTCCTCGGTCGGCTGGCGCGCTACCACCTCGAGTACGCGGAGCAGCCGTGCGCCTCGCTCGAGGAGCTGCGCGACCTGCGGGTCGTGCTCGGCCGGCGCGGGCTCGACCTGCCGGTCGCCGCCGACGAGTCCATCCGCAAGGCCGCGGACCCGTTGCGGGTCAAGGCCCTCGGGGCCGCCGACGTCGTCGTCGTCAAGGTGGCCCCGCTCGGCGGGGTGCGCCGTGCCCTCGAGGTCGTGGCGGCGTGCGGGCTGCCGGCGGTCGTGTCGTCGGCGCTCGACACGAGCGTCGGGATCGCCGGGGGAGTGGCGCTGGCGGCCGCCCTCCCGTCGCTCGAGCACGCGTGCGGGCTCGGCACCGTCGCGCTGCTCGGCGGTGACGTCACCACCGAGCCGCTTGTCCCGGACCACGGCTCGCTCCCCGTGGGTCGGGTGCCGGTCGACCCGGCCCTGCTGGAGCGCTGGTCGGCGCCCCCCGACCGGACGGCGTGGTGGCGCGACCGGGTCGTCGCCGCCTACGCCCACCTCGACGCCGGGGGTCCCGGATGAGCGCGCCCCTGAGCCTGCGCTGGACCTGGCTCTTCCTCGACACGCCGCGCGCCGAGGCCGGCGCCGCGTGGGCGTTCTGGTCGACGGTGACCGGGTGGCCCGTCGTCGACCGGCGCGGCGGGTCCGGCGAGTTCGCCACGCTCGCACCGGCATCGGGTGACGCGTGGGTCAAGCTCCAAGCCGTCGACGACGGACCGGGCGGCGTGCACCTCGACCTCGACGTCGAGGACGTCCACGCCGCCGCGCGGACCGCGGAGGCGCTCGGTGCCGTGCGGGTCGGGGCGATCGGTGACACGGTGGTCGTCCTGCGGAGCCCCGGCGGGTTCACCTTCTGCCTGACGACCTGGCACGGCGCGCGCGACGTGGTCCGGGGCGGCGACGAGCTGGTCGACCAGGTGTGCCTCGACATCCCGTCCTCCGTGCACGGGACCGAGACCGCCTTCTGGCGCGACCTCACCGGGTGGGCGGAGCGGGGCTTCGACGACGAGCCCGAGCTGACGGCGCTGCGGCGGGCCCCGCACGTCCCGCTGCGCCTGCTGCTCCAACGGCTCGGGGAGCCCGACGGGCCGGTGCGCGCGCACGTCGACCTCGCCTGTGCCGACCGTTCCGTGTCGGTCGGGCGGCACGTGGCCGCCGGGGCGACGGTCGTCGAGCTGCACGACGGGTGGACGGTGATGTCTGACCCGGTCGGCCGCCCCTACTGCCTCACCGGTCGCAGCCCGTCGGCGCCGGCGGGGGAGTGAGCCTCAGCCCTCCAGCGGGAGACCGAGGAGCGCGTTCTCGACGACCTCGGCGAGGGCCGGGTGGATCCAGTACTGGCCGCGCGCGACGTCGTGCGCGTGCTGCCCGAAGGAGGCGGCCTGGACGAGCGGCTGGATGATGCTCGAGGCCTGCGGCCCGACCATGTGCGCGGCGAGGAGGCGTCCGTCGGGCGCGGCGTGGACGGTGAGGAGCCCGGTGGTGTCCTCGAGCGCCCAGCCGTAGGCGACGTCGCCGACCTTCTGCGTGTACGACACGAACTCCGTTCCGTCCGAACGCAGCTGCTCGGCCGTGGGACCGAAGGAGGCGACCTGCGGGTGTCCGAAGACGGCGTGGGGGACCGGTCGGTCGTCCTGCTCGCGCGGCGGTCCGGCGACGCGTCCGAGGTCGACCGCGAGGTTGTGCGCGACGATCCGCGCGTCCCCGTTCGCGACGTGCTTCAGCTGGTGCTCGGACGAGATGTCGCCGAGGGCCCAGACCTTCGGCACGCTCGTGCGCTGCTGCGCGTCGACGACGAGCCGGCCGTCGGGGTGGGTCTCGAGCCCCCCGGCCGCGGCGTCGAGGAGGTCGGTGTTGGGGCGCCGGCCGACGGCGAGGAGCACGACCTCGGCCTCGAGGTGGTCGGTGCCACCGTCGGGTCCCTCGGTCGTCAGTCGCCAGGCGTCGCCGACCCGCTCGGCGGTCGTGACCTTCGTGCCGAGCCGCACGTCGTAGTGCTCGCGGGCCACGTCGGTGTAGCGCTGCGAGATCTCCTGCTCCTCGGCCATGAGGAGCCGGGCGGAGCGCTGCACCTGGGTCACCCGCACCCCGAGGGACGAGAAGACGTGGGCCATCTCGCACGCGACGAACCCGCCGCCGACGACGATCATCCGCGGGGGGAGGGTGTCCATCCGCATGACGGTGTCGGAGGTGTGGACGCCGCGGTCGGGGTCGACGCCGGTGAGGCCGTCGACGGCCAGCCCGACGGCCCGGCTGCCGGCGGCGACGACAACGCGCTCGGCCGTCAGCTCCTCGCCGGTGTCGAGGAGCAGCGCGCGGGGGCCGGTGAAGCGGGCGCGTGTGCGGTACAGGGTGACGTCGTCCTGGCCGCGCCGGTAGTCCTCGCCGCCGCGCGAGATGGGGTCGATGCGGCCGAACACGCGGTCGCGGATGGCCGGCCAGTCGACGTGCGGGGGGTCGAAGGCCACGCCGAGGCGATGGGCGTCGTCGGCCTCGACGACCCGGTCGGCCGGCAGGACGAACATCTTCGTCGGGATGCAGCCGACGTTGAGGCAGGTGCCCCCGAAGGTGCCCTTCTCGACGATCGCGACGTCCAGGCCCTCGAGCTCGGGAGTGAGGAGCGAGTTGCCCGAGCCGCTGCCGATGATGACGAGGTCGTGGTGGGGCATGCGGGCCAGCGTAGGTGGCGGGCGGTCGTCCACAGGCGGCCCGGTCCGCCAGGTCGTCCACAGGGCGGGCGGGGGCGGTGGTGGGGCGCCGCGGGTCCGGGGTCTGCTGGGGGCCGGACGGAGGAGGGGATGACGATGGCCGAGGTCGACGACCTCGAGCGGCTGGCCGCGCGGGTGCGGGCTGGGGCCGAGCTGGTCGGGGTCCGGCGGGCCGGGCTGCTGGGGACGGTCGTCCCCGGGTGGGTCGGCGGTGCGGCGGAGGGGTTCCAGGAGGCGGTCGCGCACCGGGTGGCGTCCCTCGCCGCGCTCGAGGACGAGCTGGGATGGCTCGCGGAGGCGGTCGACGGCCTCGCGGCGGCGGTGCGGTCGGAGGCGGCGGACGGCGGGCTGGGGCGGGCCTCGTGACGGTCGTCGGGGTGCGGTCCGAGGGGCTGTTCGTCGTGGCCCGCCACCTCGCTGCCGTGGCCGAGGACCTGCGGGGCGAGGCGGAGGGCGTCGCGAGTGCTCTGGCGCGCTGTCGCTCCCCGGGCCTGCTCGGGGGTCCCGGGCTGCTCGGCGGTCCGGCGGTCCTCGGGTCCTGGGTGCGGGTCGAGGCCGCTGCCCTCCGGGTCCTCGGTCCGGCCGGGCTCTGGGGCGAGGCGCTGGGGCTCGACGCGCTCGCCGTCCGGCTGCGGCTGGCGGCCCGCGGCTACGAGGAGGTCGAGCGGTGGGCGGCCGCCGTCCTCGGTGGCGTCCGCGTCGGCTCCGACGTGGCGGCGCGCGGCGGGCTGCTCACCGACGGCGGCGCCGCGGTGGCGGTCACGCCGGTCGTCCCGTCCCGGGAGGTGTCGCCGCTCACCGGGCCCGGGGACCTCGTCGCGCTCGGTGACGGGCTCGACGGGGGGCGCGTGCGGGTCGTCGAGCTGGCCGCGCCGGGCGGGGGCTCGGCGTGGGTGGTCGCCGTCCCGGGCACCCAGGAGTGGTCGCCGCGGCCGGGGTCCGACCCGTTCGACCTCACGAGCGACGTACGGGCCGTCACGGGGGACGCCACGCTGGCCGCGGCCGGGGTGGCCGCCGCCCTCGACGTCGCACGGGGTGCGGGTCGGGGCGCCGACGACGAGCCGGTCCTGCTCGTCGGCCACAGCCAGGGCGGCATCCTCGCGGCCGCCCTCGCGTCCGACGCCGGCTTCCGCGGGCGGCACCGGGTCACGCACGTCGTGACCACGGGCTCGCCGGTGGCGGTGTTCGACCTGCCCGCGTCGGTTCGGGTCCTGTCGGTCGAGCACGCGGACGACCCCGTCCCGACCCTCGACCTCTCGCCGAACCCCGCGACTCCGTCGTGGCTGACCGTGCGGGTCGGGGAGGGGCCGGGGGTCGACGTGCGGCGGCACGCCCTCGCCGAGTACCTGCGCACCGTCCGCGCCGCGGAGGACGCGCCACGCGGCACGGTGCCGGGGATGGGGGCCTGGGAGGCCTCCGCCGGCGACTTCCTCCATCGGCCGGTGCGCTCCGTCACCGAGGTCGTCGTCGAGAGGGGGTGGCAGAATCCACGCCCGTGACCCCCTCCTCGGCGCTCGCCACGGTCCTCGTCGACGAGCTGGTCCGGGGTGGGGTGCGCGACGTCGTCCTCGCGCCGGGGTCGCGCTCGGCGCCGCTCGCGTACGCGTTGCTCGACGCCGACCGGGCGGGGCGGACCCGGCTGCACGTGCGCGTCGACGAGCGCTCGGCCGGGTTCCTCGCGCTCGGCCTGGCGAAGGGCTCGGGGCGCCCGGTGGCGGTCGTCACGACGTCCGGCACGGCGGTCGCCAACCTTCACCCGGCGGTCCTCGAGGCCCACCACGCCGGGGTCCCGCTCGTCGTCGTCTCGGCGGACCGGCCGCACGAGCTGCGCGGCACCGGTGCCAACCAGACGACGCGGCAGCCGGGGCTCTTCGGCCCGGCGGTGCGCTGGTCCGCCGACCTGCCGGCGCCGGACGCCGTGCCCACCGCCGGTGACGGCCGGATGCCCTCGTGGCGCACGGCCGTCTGCCGGGCGCTCGCCGCGGCCTCCGGGCTGCTCGACGGGAGCGCCGGTCCGGTGCACCTCGACGTCGCCTTCCGCGACCCCCTCGCGCCCGAGGTCGGCGACGGCGCCGACCTGCCGGAGCACCTCGCCGGCCGCCCCGGCGGCACCCCTTGGACCGAGGTCGGGCCCGCGGCCCCCACGGTCGCGGCCGCCCGCCTTGAGGACGTCGGCCGCACGCTCGTCGTGGTGGGCTCGGTCGACGACCCGCAGGTCGCGCGGGACGCCGTGGCGTGGGCCCGGGCGCGCGCGCACCCGTTGGTCGCCGAGCCCTTCGGCCCGGCGGACCTCCGCGAGGCGGCGGTCGCGCACGGTCCGCTCCTCCTCACCGCCACCGACTGGCTCGACGCCCACCTCCCGGAGCGGGTCGTCGTCGTCGGCCGGGTGACCCTGTCGCGCGCGGTCGGGGCGCTCCTGCGCCGCCCGGGCCTGCGCGTCGAGGTCGTCTCGGAGGGTGGGGAGTGGCCCGACCCCTCGCACGTCGCGGCCGCCGTCCACGGCGCCGGGGCGCTGCGGGTCACGGCCGAGGTGACCCGTACCGACGAGGACGACGCGTGGGCCGGGGCCTGGTGGACGGCCGGCCAAGAGGTCGCGGACGCCGTTGCGGCACGAGCTCGTCCCTGGGGGACGGGGCTGGCGGTGGCCGAGGTGCTCGCGGCGTCCGTCCCGCACGGCGCCGTCCTCGTCGTCGGCTCGTCCAACCCGGTCCGCGACCTCGACCTCGGGGTGGCGCACAGCTGTGCCGGGGAGGTCGTCGCCAACCGCGGTCTGGCCGGTATCGACGGCATGGTCTCGACCGCCGTGGGGGTCGCGCTGACCCGGACCGAGCCGGTGCTCGCGCTGCTCGGTGATCTCACCTTCCTCCACGACGCCAACGGCCTGCTGGCCGGCCCCGACGAGCAGCGCCCCGACCTCACGCTCGTCGTCGTCAACGACGACGGGGGCGGCATTTTCACGACGCTCGAGCACGGGGCCCCCGAGCGCGCCGCGTCCTTCGAGCGGGTCTTCGGCACGCCCACCGGCACCGACCTCGCCGCGCTCTGCCGGGCCCACGGCGTCGGGCACACACGGGCCGACACCGCGGACGCCCTCGCCGCGGAGGTGCGCCGCCGGCCCGAGGGTCTGCGGGTCGTCGAGGTCCGGGTCGACCGGTCCACCCACCGGCAGGCGCACGCCGACCTGCGCGACCTCGCGGCCCGCACCCTCGACAGCTGACCGGGGCCGGATTCGGCCGACGGCGCAGCGGTTGCGAGAATCGGGCCGTGCCCACGACCCCCACCCGCACCGACGTCCTCGTCGTCGGTGCCGGCCCCGCCGGAGCCTCCGCCGCCGCCTGGGCGACCCGCGCCGGGCGCGAGGTCGTCCTCGCCGACGCCGCCACCTTCCCTCGCGACAAGACCTGCGGCGACGGCCTGACCCCCCGGGCCATCGCCGAGCTCGACCGCCTCGGCCTCGGCGCCTGGGTCCGCGAGCACACCGTCAACCGAGGACTGCGGGCGCACGGCTTCGGCCAGACCCTGCACCTCCCGTGGCCGGGCGGCACCCTCCCCGACCACGGCTCGGCCGTCCCGCGCACCGAGCTCGACGCCGGCATCCGGCAGGCCGCGCTCGACGACGGCGCCACCGGCCTCGAGGGCGCCAAGGCCGTCGACGCCACCGTCGACGGCGGACGCGTCCGCTCCGTCACCTTCCGCCGCTCCGACGGCACGACGCACGAGATCGCCTGCGAGCGGCTCGTGGTCGCCGACGGTGTGCGCTCCGGGCTCGGCAAGGTCCTCGGCCGCGAGTGGCACCAGGACACCGTCTACGCCGTGGCCGGCCGCTGCTACGTCGACTCCGACCGCGCCGACGACCCGTGGATCAGCAGCCACCTCGAGCTGCGCTCCGAGGCCGGCGAGGCCCTCCCGGGTTACGGCTGGATCTTCCCCCTCGGCGGCGGTCAGGTGAACGTCGGCGTCGGCACGCTCGCGACGACACGGCGCCCGGCCGACGTCGCCATCAAGCCGCTCATGCGGCACTACACCGACGAGCGCCGCGCCGACTTCGGCCTCACCGGCGAGCAGCGGATGCCGACGAGCGCGCTCCTGCCGATGGGCGGGGCGGTCAGCAACGTCGCCGGGACCAACTGGGCCCTCGTCGGCGACGCAGCAGCCTGCGTCAACCCGCTCAACGGCGAGGGCATCGACTACGGCCTCGAGACCGGCCGGCTCGTCGTCGACCACCTCGACGACGACCTCTCCGTCACCTGGCCCGCCCTGCTGGCCGACCACTACGGCGAGGCGTTCTCCATCGCGCGCCGACTGGCCGGCGTCTTCACGACCCCGCGCATCCTCTCCGCGCTCGGCCCGGTCGGGATGCGCAGCGACTGGCTGATGACCCTCGCGCTGCGCTGGATGGGCAACCTCGTCACCGACGAGGACCGCGACGCCTCCGCGCGGGTGTGGCGCTGGGCCGGCCGGCGCTCGGTCGCCGTCGACGCCCGTCCGCCCTTCACCTGAGCACGATCCGCCGGCAGCGTGCAGGAACTGACACATTCGTCGAGTCCTGCACCCCCGGAGGTGCAGGAACTGACACATTCGTCGATTGATGCACGCCGTACGCGCGGCGGGCGCTCGCGTCAGGGAGCGTCGGCGGTCAGCGCGTCGCGCATCGGCACGAGCTTGGCCGAGGACTCGGCGAGCTCGTCGGCCGGCTCGGACCCCGCGACGATGCCGCAGCCGGCGAACAGCCGCATCCGCGACGGGTCGTCCGGCGAGACCGCCCCGCAGCGCAGCGCGATGCCCCACTCGCCGTCACCGTCGGCGTCGATCCAGCCGACCGGGCCGGCGTAGCGCCCGCGGTCCATGTGCTCGAGCTCGGCGATGACCGCGTCGGCCTCGGCGCGCGGCGTGCCGCACACGGCCGCCGAGGGGTGGAGCGACGCGGCCAGCCGCAGCGACGAGGTGTCGTCGACGAGCACCCCCGCGACGTCGGTGGCCAGGTGCATGACGTTGGAGAGGTGCAGGACGAACGGCGCCTCGGGCACGTTCATCGACGAGCAGTGCGGCGCCAGGGCGTCGGCCACCGACCGCACGGCGTACTCGTGCTCCTCGAGGTCCTTCGACGACCGCGCCAGCGACGCGGCCAGCGCGAGGTCGTGCGCGTCGTCGCCGGTCGGGCGGATGGTCCCCGCCAGCACCCGAGACGTCACGAGACCCTTCTCGCGCCGCACGAGCAGCTCGGGCGTCGCGCCGACCAGGCCGTCGACGGCGAACACCCACGTCGTGTCGTAGCGCTCGGCGAGCCGGTGCAGCAGCCAGCGCACGTCGAGCGGCTCGCGCACCGACACCTCGAGGTCACGCGCCAGCACCACCTTGTCGAGCCCGCCGGCGGTGATGCGCGACACCGCGTCGGCGACCGCGCCCTCCCACGCCGCGGGCGAGAGCGCACCGTCGGCGAAGGCGACGTCGAGCGGGCGCGCCGGTGCCGCCTGCCGCACGACCTCGGCCGGCCCCGGCACGGCGGCCACCGCGCCCTCGGCGCTCACGGTCGTCAGCCACGCGGCGTCGCCCCGTCGCCCGACCACCACCGACGGCACGACCAGCGTTCCGCCGGAGGGCGATCCGTCGGCGTAGGCGACCGACCCGAAGGCGACCGGTCCGGTGCCGGGCAGGTCGACCTCGTCGCGGACGACGGCCGACCCGACGAGCCCCTCCCACCAGGACGACAGCTCGGCGAAGCGGTCCGGACCGACGGCCACGTGCGACGCCGCCCGCCCCCAGCCGACGAGGCCCTCGCCGCGACGGACCCACGAGCACGGTCCGGTGGCGCCACCACCGGCGGGCAGCACGGCGAGCAGGTCGGCCGCGAGTGCGGGGTCGAGCGGCACGGTGCGGGCCACGAGGGGCGCCGCCGCGGCGGGAGGGGCCGGGCGGCCCGCGGGGAGCGAGGTCATCAGCACGCAACGATACGGCGCCGTGCGTCGGCCCCCGGCATCGGTGCGAGGATGTCGGCCATGTCCCGCGCCTCCCTCGAGAAGGACCCCCGCGACGTCGCCGCGATGTTCGACGACGTCGCCGGCCGCTACGACGTGACCAACGACGTCCTCTCCCTCGGCCAGGACCGCCTCTGGCGCCGGGCCGTCGTCGCGGCCTGCGACGCGAGGCCGGGTCAGCGCGTCCTCGACATCGCGGCCGGCACCGGCACGAGCAGCGAGCCGTTCGCCGACGACGGGGTCGACGTCGTGCCGGCCGACTTCTCGCTCGGGATGCTGCGCGTCGGCCACCGGCGGCGCTCCGACCTCGGCTTCACCGCGGCCGACGCGATGCACCTCCCGTTCGCCGACGACTCCTTCGACGTCGTGACGATGAGCTTCGGCCTGCGCAACGTCGCCGACCCCGACGCGGCGCTGCGCGAGTTCCTCCGCGTCACCAAGCCCGGCGGACGACTCGTGGTGTGCGAGTTCAGCACTCCCAAGAACGCGGCCTTCCGCACCGTCTACACGAACTACCTCATGCGCGCGCTGCCCCCGGTGGCCCGCAAGGTCAGCTCGAACCCCGAGTCCTACGTCTACCTCGCCGAGTCGATCCGCGCCTGGCCCGACCAGCGCGGCCTCGCCGGCCAGGTCGCGGACGCCGGCTGGGAGGGCGTCCAGTGGCGCGACCTCAGCGGCGGGATCGTCGCCCTGCACCGGGCGACGAAGCCGCGGCCCGGGCCGGTCGTCGAGGGTTAGGCCGACCTAAGTGCAGGTCGCCGGAGGGGCGTCCTAGACTTCCGACCGTTCGTGAAGACATTCACAAGCAGCAGAGGACCCGTGACGACCACGCCGTGCGCACCCGGACGCGCCGGGACCGAGGGCGAGACACCCTCGGGTGCGACGTCCGTCACGCCCCCTAGGATGGCCGGGACGCCGCACGCGGCCCCGGCGCCCGTCGACCACCCGACGACTCCGAGCAGCGAAAGGGGAGTTCGCCCGCGATGAGCAACCCCTACGTCCCCCTCCTCATCCTCCTGGCGTTCGGCTTCGGCTTCGCGGCGCTGTCGGTGGGGACGAGCCTCGTCGTCGGGCCGAAGCGCTACAACCGCGCCAAGCTCGAGGCCTACGAGTGCGGCATCCAGCCCACCCCCCGCGCCCAGGGCGGCGGGCGCGTGCCGATCAAGTACTTCCTCACGGCGATGCTCTTCATCATCTTCGACATCGAGTCGGTGTTCCTCTACCCGTTCGCCGTCGCCTTCGACCAGCTCGGGCTCTTCGCGCTCGTCGAGATGGTCCTCTTCATCATCACCGTGTTCGTCGCCTACGCCTACGTCTGGAAGCGGGGCGGCCTCGAGTGGGACTGAGCACCGCACGCACGATCATCGACACCGCCGAGGAGGCGTGATGGGACTCGAGGAGAAGCTGCCCGCAGGGTTCGTCCTCACGACGCTGGAGAACGTCGTCGGCTACATGCGCAAGGCCTCGATCTGGCCGGCGACCTTCGGGCTCGCGTGCTGCGCCATCGAGATGATGGCCGTCGGCACCCCCGACTACGACATCGCCCGCTTCGGCATGGAGCGCTTCAGCGCCACCCCGCGCCAGGCCGACCTCATGATCGTCGCCGGCCGGGTGAGCCAGAAGATGGCCCCCGTCGTCCGCCAGGTCTACGACCAGATGCCCAACCCCAAGTGGGTCATCTCGATGGGCGTCTGCGCCTCCTCGGGCGGCATGTTCAACAACTACGCGATCGTCCAGGGCGTCGACCACGTCATCCCGGTCGACATCTACCTGCCCGGCTGCCCGCCGCGGCCCGAGATGCTCCTCAACGCGATCATCGAGCTCCACGGGCAGATCCAGAACAGCAAGCTCGGCGTCAACCGCGTCGCGGCCGCCCGCGCCGCCGAGGCCGCCGCGCTGCGGGCCACTCCCACCTCGCAGATGCCCGCCACCCACGACCACCTCGCGCACCTCGCTGCGCCGGCCGGGAAGAACCTCCTCGGATGAGCGACGAGAGCACGGACCCGAAGCACCTCGACAGCGGTGAGGGGGCCCCGGTCCCCGACAAGGAGACCGACAGCGCGGCCACCCGCACCGACGACGACCCGCGTTCCTCCGACGCCGCGCAGCACACCGGCGGCGGCCGGGTCGTCGAGCTCGCGGGCGCCGACTCCGAGCCGGTGCAGATCGGCGAGCGGCGGGGCATGTTCGGCGCCACCCGCGGCCAGGACACCTCCGGCTACGGCGGGCTCGTCACCCCCACGCTGCTGCCCGGCGCCAGCCCGCGCCCGTACGGCGGTTACTACGACGAGGTCGCCGACGTCCTCGCCACCGCCCTCGAGGAGGGCGCCGGCTTCGGCGCCGCCGTCGAGAAGGTCGTCGTCGACCGCGGCGAGATGACCGTCTTCGTCCGCCGCGAGCACCTGCCCTCCGTGGCCCGCACGCTGCGCGACCACCCGAGCCTGCGCTTCGAGATGTGCATGGGCGTCTCCGGCGTCCACTACCCCGGCGAGGCCGGCCGCGAGCTGCACGCCGTCTACCCGCTGCTCTCCATCACGCACGGCAGCCGGCGCCTCCGCCTCGAGGTCACCTGCCCCGACGCCGACCCGCACATCCCGTCGGTCGTCGAGGTGTGGCCGGGCAACGACTGGCACGAGCGCGAGACCTGGGACATGTTCGGCATCGAGTTCGACGGCCACCCCGCGCTCACCCGCATCCTCATGCCCGACGACTGGCCGGGCCACCCGCAGCGCAAGGACTACCCGCTCGGCGGCATCCCCGTCGAGTACAAGGGCGGCACCGTCCCGCCGCCGGACCAGCGGAGGGCGTACAGCTGATGACGACCCACGACCAGGACACCGTCCACGACGACCCGGCCACGAGCCCGGGCCTCGACCCCTCGCTGCCGGGCAACGACCCGTACGGCGCGTCCGTCGACGACGACACCGAGGGCGCCCGCGTCTTCACCGTCTCCGGCGGCGACTGGAACGACCTCGTCGACGAGGCCACGGCCCTCCACGAGGAGCGCATCGTCGTCAACATGGGCCCGCAGCACCCGTCGACCCACGGCGTGCTCCGGCTCATCCTCGAGCTCGACGGCGAGACGGTCACCGAGGCGCGGGCCGGCATCGGCTACCTGCACACCGGCATCGAGAAGAACATGGAGTTCCGCACCTGGACGCAGGGCGTCACGTTCTGCACCCGGATGGACTACCTGACGCCGATGTTCCAGGAGACCGCGTACTGCCTCTCCATCGAGAAGCTGCTCGGCATCACCGACCGCATCCCCGAGCGTGCCTCGGTCATCCGCGTGATGATGATGGAGCTCACCCGCGTCAACTCCCACCTCGTGGCCCTCGGCACCGGCGGCATGGAGATGGGCGCGACGACGGTGATGACCGTCGGCTTCCGCGAGCGCGAGCGCATCCTGCGCGTCTTCGAGGCGATCACCGGCCTGCGGATGAACAACGCCTACGTCCGCCCCGGCGGCGTGGCCCAGGACGTCCCGCACGGCGCGGTCGCGATGATCCGCGGCGTCGTCGGCGAGCTGCGCACGGGGCTCGGCGAGCTCGAGGCGCTGCTCAACGAGAACCCGCTGCTCAAGGGCCGCACGGTGGGCGTCGGCTACCTCGACCTCACCGGCTGCATCGCCCTCGGCGTCACCGGCCCGGTCCTGCGCTCCACCGGCCTGCCGCACGACCTGCGCAAGTCGGCGCCGTACTGCGGCTACGAGACCTACGACTTCGAGGTCGTCACCCGCACCGGGTGCGACGCCTACGACCGCCTGCGCATCCGCATCGACGAGATGTACGAGTCGCTGAAGATCGTCGAGCAGTGCCTCGACCGGCTCCAGCGCACCGAGGGCCAGCCGGTCATGGTCGAGGACAAGAAGATCGCCTGGCCGGCCCAGCTGGCCATCGGCGGCGACGGCCAGGGCAACAGCCTCGACCACATCCGCGAGATCATGGGCACCTCGATGGAGGCCCTGATCCACCACTTCAAGCTCGTCACCGAGGGCTTCCGCGTGCCGCCGGGCCAGGCCTACGCCGCCGTCGAGTCCGCGAAGGGCGAGCTGGGCTGCCACACCGTCTCCGACGGCGGCACCCGTCCCTACCGGGCGCACTTCCGCGACCCGAGCTTCAACAACCTCCAGGCCACGGCCGCGATGTGCGAGGGCTCGCAGGTCGCCGACGTCATCGTCGCCGTCGCCTCCATCGACCCCGTCATGGGAGGTGTCGACCGCTGATGGCCGGTGACTTCGGTCTGCAGTCCGCTTCCGGGCACCTCACGGTGCCCGAGGAGTCCAAGGAGCGTTACCCCGCCGACGTCGAGGCGCAGTTCCGCGCCGACGCCGCGGAGGTCATCGCGCGCTACCCGCAGAAGCGGTCCGCGTTGCTCCCGCTGCTCCACCTCGTCCAGTCGGTCGACGGCTACGTCACCGGTCGCGGCATCGACCTGTGCGCCGAGCTGCTCGACCTGACGACCGCCGAGGTCAGCGGGGTCGCGACGTTCTACACGCAGTACAAGCGCCACCCCAACGGCGACTACACGGTCGGTGTCTGCACCAACACGCTGTGCGCGATCATGGGCGGCGACGAGATCTGGGACGCCGTCTCCGAGCACCTCGGCATCGGCCACGACGAGACCACCGAGGACGGCAGGATCACCCTCGAGCGGGTCGAGTGCAACGCCGCGTGCGACTACGCCCCCGTCGTCATGGCCAACTGGGAGTTCTTCGACAACCAGACGCCCGAGTCCACGAAGCAGCTCGTCGACGACCTGCGCGAGGGCGCCGAGGTGCGCCCGACCCGCGGCCCGAACCGGGTGTGCACCTTCAAGGAGGTCAGCCGCACCCTCGCCGGGTTCTCCGACGGCCTCGCCGACGAGGGCGTGGGCGCCGGCCCGGCCTCGCTCGTCGGTCTCGAGCTCGCCAAGCGCAACGGCTGGACCGCTCCCGAGGGAGACTCGGCCGCGGGTGCCGGCGCCGGCCGCAACGGTCGCGGTGGCGCCGCCGGCAAGGCCGCGGGCAGCACCGAGGTGACCCCCGACCACGACGAGGCGAAGGCCGACAAGGCCGAGCCCGCCGCCGAGCGCGACGAGGCCGACGACGCCCCGCGCGAGGAGGAGCCCGCCACCTCGGGCGGCGACGCGAAGCCCGCGAAGAAGCGCGCGCGCAAGGCCGCCCCCAAGAAGGCGGCCGAGGCCGCCGAGGGCCCGGCCGTCGTCTCCACCGGAGACGGCGTCAGCGGGGTCGCCCGGCAGGCCGAGGCCGCCGCCGACCGCGTCGACGTCGCCCCCGTCCAGGGCGCCGACCCGCAGGACGCGACGGACCGGGCGGCCAACGTCTCGGCCCAGAGCGCCTCCGTGCCCGCCGGTGACGACGCCACCCCCGAGGCGACGCTCTTCGACACCGCGGACGCCGAGACCGACGACACCACCGACGGGAAGGGCGAGTGATGGCTGGCACGCTGACCCCCATCCTCAGCAAGGACTGGGACCACGCCACGTCCTGGACCCTCGAGACCTACCGCGAGGGCGGCGGGTACAAGGCGCTCGACAAGGCGCTCGGCATGGAGCCCGCCGACATCCTCGCGATGGTCAAGGACTCCTCGCTGCGCGGCCGCGGCGGCGCCGGCTTCCCCACCGGCATGAAGTGGTCGTTCATGGCCCCGCCGGACGGTGGCCCCCGCTACCTCGTCGTCAACGCCGACGAGTCCGAGCCGGGCACGTGCAAGGACATCCCGCTGATGATGGCCAACCCGCACGTGCTCGTCGAGGGCGTCGTCATCAGCTCGCTGGCCATCGGCTGCGAGCACGCGTTCATCTACCTGCGCGGCGAGGTCGTCCACGTCTACCGCCGGCTGATGCGCGCCGTCGAGGAGGCCCGCGCGGCCGGCCTCGTCGGCCGCGACATCAACGGCACGGGCAAGAACGTCGAGATCACCGTGCACGCCGGCGCCGGCGCCTACATCTGCGGCGAGGAGACCGCGCTCCTCGACAGCCTCGAGGGCCGCCGCGGCCAGCCGCGCAGCAAGCCGCCGTTCCCCGGCGCCGCCGGCCTGTACGCGCGGCCGACCTCGGTCAACAACGTCGAGTCCATCGCGTCGGTCCCCGGCATCGTCCTCGAGGGCGTCGACTGGTTCACCGGCATGGGCACCGAGAAGTCCACCGGCTTCGGCATCTTCAGCCTCTCCGGGCACGTGAAGAACCCCGGCCAGTTCGAGGCGCCGCTCGGCATCACGATGCGCGAGCTCATCGACCTCGCCGGCGGGATGCGCGACCCCGACAAGGAGCTGAAGTTCTGGACCCCCGGCGGGTCGAGCACCCCGCTCTTCACCGCCGAGCACCTCGACGTGCCGCTCGACTTCGAGTCGGTCGCCGCGGCGGGCTCGATGCTCGGCACCCGCGCCCTCCAGGTCTTCGACGAGACCGTCTGCGTCGTGCGCGCGGTCGACCGCTGGACCGACTTCTACCGGCACGAGTCGTGCGGCAAGTGCACCCCGTGCCGCGAGGGAACGTGGTGGCTCAAGCAGATCCTCGGCCGGCTCGAGCACGGCCAGGGGTCCGAGGAGGACCTCGACAAGCTCCTCGACATCTGCGACAACATCCTCGGCCGCAGCTTCTGCGCCCTCGGTGACGGCGCGACGAGCCCGATCACGAGCTCGATCCAGTACTTCCGCGACGAGTACGTCGCCCACCTGACCCACGGTGGCTGCCCGTTCGACCGGGCCGCCTCGACGCTGTGGGCCAAGGACGGCGGCGCGAAGGAGACCGTCTCCGCATGACTGCCACGCCCGAGACCCAGGCCCCGGTCGAGCTCGTCACGCTGACCATCGACGACGTGGAGGTGTCGGTGCCCAAGGGCACCCTCATCATCCGCGCCGCCGAGACCGCCGGGATCGACATCCCGCGGTTCTGCGACCACCCGGGCCTCGACCCGGTCGGCGCCTGCCGCCAGTGCCTCGTCGAGGTCTGGATGCCCGGCCGCCCCGGCCCCGACGGCACCCCCGGCGAGCCGACCCAGATGCAGGGCCCGCCCGGCCGGATGAAGCCGCAGGCCTCGTGCACGATGACCGTCGCCCCCGGCATGGTCGTCAAGACGCAGTACACGTCCGAGGGCGCCGACAAGGCGCAGAAGGGCGTCATGGAGCTGCTGCTCATCAACCACCCGCTCGACTGCCCGGTCTGCGACAAGGGTGGCGAGTGCCCGCTGCAGAACCAGGCGATGAGCAACGGTCGCGGCACCTCGCGCTTCGAGGACGTCAAGCGCACCTACCCCAAGCCGATCAACATCTCCTCGCAGGTCCTCCTCGACCGCGAGCGCTGCGTGCTCTGCGCCCGCTGCACCCGTTTCTCCGACCAGGTCGCCGGCGACCCGTTCATCGCCCTCGTCGAGCGCGGCGCGCTGCAGCAGGTCGGCATCTACGAGGAGAAGCCGTTCGAGAGCTACTTCTCCGGCAACACCGTCCAGATCTGCCCGGTCGGCGCCCTCACCGGCGCTGCCTACCGCTTCCGCAGCCGCCCGTTCGACCTCGTGTCGACCCCGAGCACCTGCGAGCACTGCGCCAGCGGCTGCGCCACCCGCACCGACCACCGCCGCGGCACCGTCCTGCGCCGGATGGCCCAGGCCGACCCCGCCGTCAACGACGAGTGGAACTGCGACAAGGGCCGGTGGGCGTTCGCGTACACCGGTGTCGGCGACCGCATCACGCTGCCCCAGGTCCGTGGTGAGGACGGCGAGCTGCGCGTCGCGTCGTGGCGCGAGGCCCTCGAGCGGGCCGCGGCCGGTCTGCGCGGGGCGCGCGCCGGCGTGCTCGTCGGCGGCCGGGTCAGCGCCGAGGACGCCTACGCCTACGGCAAGTTCGCCCGCACAGTGCTCGGCACCAATGACGTCGACTTCCGGGCCCGCCCGCACTCCGCCGAGGAGGCCGAGTTCCTCGCCGCCACGGTGGTCGGCACCGGCCCGGCCGGTGGCGCGGTCACCTACGCCGACCTCGAGGCCGCGAAGAGCGTCGTCCTCGTCGGCTTCGAGCCCGAGGACGAGTCGCCCATCGTCTTCCTCCGCCTGCGCAAGGCGTTCCGCCGGAACAAGACCCGCGTCTTCAGCATCTCCCCGGTCGCCACCCGCGGCCTCGCCAAGACCGGCGGCACGCTCATCCCCACCGCCCCGGGCACCGAGCCCGAGGTGCTGCGGGCCCTCGCCGGTGGGAAGGGCACCGAGGCCGTCTCCGCCGCCTCCGAGGCGCTGCGCGACGGGGGCATCGTCCTCGTCGGCGAGCGCCTCGCCATGGTGCCCGGTGCGCTGTCCGCGGCCCTCGCCGCGGCCGAGGCCACCGGCGCCCGCCTCGCGTGGGTACCCCGCCGGGCGGGGGAGCGCGGGGCCCTCGAGGCCGGCGCCTTCCCGACCCTGCTGCCCGGCGGTCGCCCGCTCGCCGACGCCGCCGCCCGCGCCGAGGTCGCCTCGGCCTGGGGCGTCCCGTCGGTGCCCGAGGCCGCCGGCCGCGACACCGCCGGCATCCTCGGGGCCGCCGCTGCCGGCGACCTCGACGCGCTCGTCGTCGGGGGCGTCGACCCCGCCGACGTCGGGGTGGCCGGCGCCGCCGAGGCGCTCGCGACGGCCTTCGTCGTCTCCCTCGAGCTGCGCCCGTCGGCCGTCACCGCCGTCGCCGACGTCGTTCTGCCCGTCGCGGCGCACGCCGAGAAGGGCGGCACGTTCGTCGACTGGGAGGGTCGCCCGCGCGCCTTCGAGGCCGCCCTCGACACCTCCTACGTCAGCGACTACCGCGCCCTCGAGATGCTCGCCGACGAGATGGGCGAGTTCCTCGGCACGCGCACGCTGCGCGAGGTCCGCGACGAGATGCAGCGCCTCGGCCCCTGGGCCGGCGAGCGTCCGGCGGCGCCGCAGGTCGAGGCCGGTGAGGTGCCGAGCCTCGAGCCGGGCACCCTCGTCCTCGCCACCTGGCGCCACCTGCTCGACAAGGGCTCGCTCCAGGACGGCGAGCCGCACCTCGCCGGCACCGCGCCCCGGCCCCTCGCCGGGGTCTCGGCCGCCACCGCCGCCGCGCTCGGGGTCGTCGACGGCGACCACCTGCGGGTCTCGGCCGCCGGCACCACCGTCGTCGCCCCGGTCCTCGTCCGCGAGATGGCCGACCACGTCGTCTGGCTCCCCACGAACTCCGCGGGCTGCGACCTGCGGGCGACCCTCGCCGGCGCACCCGGCGCGCTCGTCACCGTCACGAAGGACAGCGAGGTCTCCGTATGAGCGGCACCGTCACGGCCCTGCCCGACCTCGTCGCGCTCGCGACGGCCGGCACCGACAACCCGCGCGCCGACTTCAGCGACACCCCGGTGTGGCTGAGCCTCGTCAAGGCCGCCCTCGTCTTCGTCTACCTGCTCGTCTCGACCCTGCTCGTCATCTGGTTCGAGCGCCGGGTCATCGGCCGGATGCAGCAGCGCCCCGGCCCGAACCGCAACGGTCCCTTCGGCCTGCTGCAGACCCTCGCCGACGGCATGAAGTCGATGCTCAAGGAGGACGTGCGCCCCAAGGCCGCCGACGCCTTCGTCTTCACCCTCGCGCCGCTCATCACCGCGACGATGTGCTTCGTCTCGTTCTCGATCATGCCGCTGGCCGGCGAGGTCTCGATGTTCGGGCACACGACGCCGTTCCAGCTCACCGACACCCCCGTCGCGGTCCTCCTCGTGCTCGCCGTCGCCGGCGTCGGCATCTACGGCGTCGTCCTCGCGGGCTGGTCCTCGGGCTCCACGTACCCGCTCATGGGTGGCCTGCGCTCCTCGGCGCAGATGATCTCCTACGAGATCGCGATGGGCCTCTCGCTCGTCGCCGTCTTCCTCTACGCCGGGTCGATGTCGACCTCCCAGATCGTCAACGCGCAGAGCGACCTCTGGTTCGTCGTGCCCGCGTTCTTCAGCTTCTTCGTCTACGTCATCACGATGGTCGGCGAGACCAACCGCCTGCCGTTCGACCTGGCCGAGGGCGAGGGCGAGCTCACCGGTGGCTTCCACACCGAGTACGGCTCGATGCGCTTCGCGATGTTCTTCCTCGGCGAGTACATCAACATGTTCACCGTCGCGGCGCTGGCCACGACGATGTTCCTCGGCGGCTACCAGGCGCCCCCCGGCATCGCCGCGATCAACGGCGGGATGTTCGACCAGGGCTGGTGGGGCCTGCTGTGGTTCACGGCCAAGCTGTGGGCGTTCATGTTCGTCTTCGTCTGGCTGCGCGGCTCGCTTCCGCGCGTCCGGTACGACCAGTTCATGCGCTTCGGCTGGAAGTTCCTCATCCCGGCCACGCTCGGCTGGGTCGTCCTCGTCGCGTTCTTCCGCGCCGGCCAGCAGGGCTGGCTCGGTGACGACGTCGTCGTGGCCGGCCGCAGCTTCCCGGTCTTCTCGCTCGCCCTCGTCGGCATCATCGCCGTCGCCGCCCTCGTCGGCGGCTGGCTGTGGGACAGCCGGGTCGAGCGCAAGGAGGCCTCGCTGCACCCGCGCGTCCCCGAGGAGATCGACCCGTACGCCGGCGGGCACCCCGTGCCGCCCATGCCCGGGCAGCGGCTGCGCGAGCCGTCGCTCGCGGCGCCGGCCCTGACCTCCGCGTCCGACACCAAGGAGGCCACTCGTGGCTGACGAGCAGAAGAAGTCCGGCTTCTTCTCCGACCTGTTCGCCCCCGTCGCCGGGTTCGGCGTCACCTTCTCGACGATGTTCCGCAAGGTCGTCACCGAGGAGTACCCGGAGGAGAAGCGCCCGACCCAGCCGCGCTTCCACGGCCGGCACCAGCTGAACCGCCACCCCGACGGGCTCGAGAAGTGCGTCGGCTGCGAGCTGTGCGCGTGGGCCTGCCCGGCCGACGCGATCCTCGTCGAGGGCGCGGACAACGACGACAGCGAGGGCGGCGAGGGCCGCTTCAGCCCCGGCGAGCGGTACGGCCGCGTCTACCAGATCAACTACCTGCGCTGCATCTTCTGCGGGCTCTGCATCGAGGCCTGCCCCACCCGGGCGCTGACGATGACGAACTTCTACGAGCTCGCCGACGACAACCGCGCCGACCTCATCTACACCAAGGACCAGCTGCTGGCGCCGCTCCAGCCGGGGATGCTCCGCCCGCCGTTCCCCATGGCCGACGGGATGGAGGAGCGCGACTACTACCTCGGGAAGGTCACCGAGGCCAGCGACTCCCAGCGCGAGGTCGTCGCCGCCCGCGCCCACACCGACGACGCGGAGGTGGCCCAGTGACCGGCACCGGCGAAGAGGTGATGTTCTGGATCCTCGGGCCGCTGGCCGTCGTCGGCGCGCTCGGGCTGGTCTTCGCGCGCAAGGCCGTCCACGCCGCGCTCGGCATGGCGATGACGATGATCATCCTCGGCGTCTTCTACATCGCCCAGGACGCCGACTTCCTCGGGGTCATCCAGATCTTCGTCTACACCGGCGCCGTGATGATGCTCTTCCTCTTCGTGCTCATGCTCGTCGGGGTCGACTCCAGCGACAGCCTCGTCGAGACCCTCACCGGGCAGCGCTGGGCCACGGCGGTCCTCGCGCTCGGCCTCGGCGGCCTGCTCGGCTTCTCGGTCGGGCACGCCACGTGGGGCCGGGCCGCCGGGCTCGCCGAGGTCAACGCCGACCCGGGCAACGTCTCCGGGGTCGCGCAGCTGATCTTCGGCCGCTACGTCTGGGTCTTCGAGACCACGAGCGCCCTCCTCATCACCGCCGCCCTCGGCGCGATGGTCCTCGCCCACCGCGAGCGCCTCGGCAAGGGCCCGGACCAGAAGGAGTGGAGCAAGCGGCGTTTCAAGGAGGGCCGGCACCTCGCGGGCCTCCCGGCGCCCGGTGTCTACGCGCGGCACAACGCCGTCGACACCCCGGCGCTGCTGCCCGACGGCACGCCCTCCGAGCTGTCCGTCTCGCGCGTGCTCACCGCCCGCGACCAGAACCGCTCGCCCGAGCTCTACACCGAGGGCGAGCTCCAGATCGAGCGCGACGTCCAGGAGGGCAGCGAGCGATGAGCCTCGTCAACTACGTGTACCTGGCGACGATCCTCTTCGTCATCGGTGGCGCCACGGTGCTCACCCGGCGCAACGCGATCATCGTCTTCATGGGCGTCGAGCTGATGCTCAACGCGGCGAACCTCGTCTTCGTGACCTTCGCCCGGATGCACGGCTCGCTCGACGGCCAGGTCCTCGCCCTCTTCGTCATGGTCGTCGCGGCCGCGGAGGTCGTCGTCGGCCTCGCGATCATCATGGCGATCTTCCGGTCCCGCCGGTCGGCCTCGGTCGACGACGCCAACCTGCTGAAGCTCTGAGGAGTCGGACGTGCACTCACTGATCACCGAGGGCGACGCGATGACCGCGGGCGCCGCGAGCGGCATGGCCTCGCTCGCGTGGCTGCTCGTCGCGCTGCCCCTCCTCGGTGCCGCCGTCCTGCTCCTCGGCGGGCGGCGCACCGACAAGGTCGGCCCGGCCCTCGCCACGGGACTGTCCTGGGCGAGCTTCGGCGTCGGCGTCCTCGTCATCGTCCAGCTGCTCGGGCAGGACGCGGCGCAGCGGGCGCACCACCTGACGCTGTGGAACTGGGTGCCGGCCGGCTCCTTCCAGCTCGACCTCGGGATGCTCGTCGACCCGCTGTCCGTCGCGTTCGTCATGCTCATCACGTTCGTCGGGTCGCTCATCCACGTGTACTCGCTCGGGTACATGGAGCACGACCCGGACAAGCGGCGCTTCTTCGCCTACCTCAACCTCTTCGTCGCGGCGATGCTCCTGCTCGTCCTCGCCGACAGCTACCTGCTGCTCTTCGTCGGCTGGGAGGGCGTGGGCCTGGCGTCCTACCTGCTCATCGGGTTCTGGAACCACAACCCGGCGTACGCCACGGCCGCGAACAAGGCGTTCTTCGTCAACCGCGTCGGCGACCTCGGCCTGTCCATCGCGATCATGACGATGTTCGTCACCTTCGGCGGCGTCGACTACGCCACCGTCAACGAGGGCGTGGGGGGCGCCAACCAGGCCACGCTCACCGCGATCGGGCTGCTCCTGCTCGTCGGCGCGTGCGGCAAGTCGGCCCAGTTCCCGCTCCAGTCCTGGCTCGGTGACGCCATGGCCGGCCCGACCCCGGTCTCCGCGCTCATCCACGCGGCGACGATGGTCACCGCCGGCGTCTACCTCGTCGTCCGCTCGCACGTCATCTTCGACGCCGCCCCGGACGCCGCCCTGGCCGTCGCCATCGTCGGCGCGATCACGCTGCTCTTCGGTGCGGTCGTCGGCTGCGCCAAGGACGACATCAAGAAGGCCCTCGCGGCCTCGACGATGAGCCAGATCGGCTACATGATGCTCGCCGCTGGGCTCGGCCCGGTCGGGTACGCCTTCGCGATCTTCCACCTGCTCACCCACGGCTTCTTCAAGGCCGGGATGTTCCTCGGCGCCGGCTCGGTGATGCACGGGATGAACGACCAGGTGAACATGCGCCGCTTCGGGTCGCTGTCGGGCGCCATGAAGGTCACCTGGGCCACCTTCGGCCTCGGGTGGCTGGCCATCCTCGGCGTCCCGCCGTTCTCCGGCTTCTGGTCCAAGGACAAGATCATCGAGGCCGCGTTCGTCGGCGAGGGCTGGAAGCCGTGGGTGCTCGGGGGGGCCGCGCTCGTCGGCGCCGGCGTCACCGCGTTCTACATGTCGCGCCTGTTCTTCATGACCTTCCACGGCGAGAAGCGCTGGACCGACGACGTGCACCCGCACGAGTCGCCGAAGATCATGACCGTCCCGATGATGGTCCTCGCCGGCGGGTCGGCCTTCCTCGGCCTGCTCCTCGCGTGGCCGTTCGCCGAGACCGCCCCGATCGTCTCCTGGCTCTCGCCGGTCGTCGGCGAGCACGGCGAGGAGCACCCGGTGCTCGCGGTGCCGGTGCTCATGACGCTGACGCTCGTGTTCGTCGCCGTCGGCATCTTCCTGGCCTGGCGCCGCTACTGGTCCGAGGAGGTGCCCGAGGTCGCCCCGCGCGGCTCGGTGCTCACCCGTGCGGCCCGGGTCGACCTCTACCAGGACGCCGTCAACGAGGGCCTGTTCATGCGCCCCGGCGTCCACCTCACGCGCTCGCTCGTCTTCGCCGACGCCAAGGGGATCGACGGCGCCGCCGGCGGGCTCGCCGCCCTGGTCGGCGGGTTGTCCTCGAGGCTGCGTCGCCTCCAGACCGGCTACGCCCGGTCGTATGCCCTGACGATGCTCACCGGTGTCGTCGCCGTCCTCGGTGCTCTGTGGGTGATCCAGTGAACTCCCTGCCCCTGCTCACGGTCATGATGGTCGTGCCGGTCCTCGGCGCGGTCGTCGTCGCGGCGCTGCCCGCGGGCTCGGCGCGCCTGGCCCGGCCGGTGGCGCTCGGGGCCTCGCTCGTCACGCTCGCGCTCGCGGTCGCGGGGTGGGTCGCCTTCGACACCGGCTCGGACGCGATGTTCCAGCTCACCGAGACGCACTCGTGGATCCCGCAGTTCGGCGTCTCCTACGCGCTCGGCGTCGACGGCATCGCGCTGGCCCTCATCGTCATGGCCACGATCCTCACGCCGGTCTGCCTGCTCGCCGCGTGGAACGACGTCGACGAGGCCGAGACCGGCCGGCTCAAGCGCTACTTCGCGCTCATGCTCGTCCTCGAGGCGTTCATGGTCGGCGTGTTCGCGGCCACCGACGTCTTCCTGTTCTACGTCTTCTTCGAGGCGATGCTCATCCCGGTGTACTTCCTCATCGGCCTCTACGGCGGTGGGCGCCGGCAGTACGCCGCGATGAAGTTCCTCCTCTTCTCGCTCGCCGGCGGGCTCGTCATGCTCGTCTCGGTCATCGCCGTGTACTTCGTCGGCCCGGGCGGCGACCAGGGCTTCCTCGTCGAGAAGCTCATCGGCAACCTCGACGGCTCCGAGGCCGCGCTGCGCTGGATGTTCGTCGGGTTCTTCGTCGCCTTCGCCGTCAAGGCCCCGATGTGGCCGGTGCACACCTGGCTCCCGGACGCCGCCACCGAGTCGCGCCCGGCGACGGCCGTGCTCCTCGTGGGCGTCCTCGACAAGGTCGGCACCTACGGGATGATCCGCTTCTGCCTCCAGCTCTTCCCGGAGGCCTCGCAGTGGGCGACCCCGGTCGTCATCACCCTGGCCGTCGTCTCGGTCATCTACGGCGCCCTGCTGGCGATCGGCCAGAAGGACATGATGCGGCTCATCGCCTTCACCTCGATCAGCCACTTCGGCTTCATCGTCCTCGGCATCTTCGCGATGACGAGCGTGGGCGGCGCCGGCTCGACCCTCTACATGGTCAACCACGGGTTCTCGACCGCCGGGCTCTTCCTGCTCGCCGGGTTCCTCGTGACCCGCCACGGCAGCAAGATGATCCCCGACTACGGCGGCTGGCAGCGGGTCACCCCGGTGCTCGCCGGCACCTTCCTCGTCGCGGGCCTGTCCTCGCTGGCGCTGCCCGGCCTGTCGAGCTTCGTCTCGGAGTTCCTCGTCCTCCAGGGCACGTACCAGCGCTACCGGGTCGCGGCCGTCGTCGCGGCCCTGGGCATCGTCCTCGCCGCGCTCTACATCCTCCTCATGTACCAGCGCGTCATGACCGGCCCGAAGCCCGCCTTCCCCGAGGACCAGGCGCCGCCGCGTGACCTGTCCCTGCGCGAGCGCTGGGTCGTCGCGCCGATCATCGCCTCGTTCGTCGTCCTCGGCTTCTACCCGAAGCCGGTCCTCGACATCATCAACCCGGCCGTGGACAAGACGCTGCAGATCATCGGCGTCTCCGACCCGCAGCCGGCCGAAGCCTCCGGGAGTGCCCAGTGATGCCCGCCGCGATGCCCGCCGCGTTCCAGGCCGTCACCATCGACTACCTCGCGGTCCTGCCGATGTTCGTCGTCGTGGGCGGCGCCCTCGTCGGCGTCCTCGTCGAGGCCTTCGCACCGCGCGAGCGCCGGCACGCCGTCCAGGTCTGGCTGACCTGCGGCACGCTGCTCGCCGCGCTCGTCGTCCTCGCCGTGTGGAGCCGCGACCACCAGTCGGTCACGCTCGGTGGCTCGGTGGCCATCGACGGCGTCGCGCTCTTCCTCCAGGGCACGCTGCTGCTCCTCGCGGTCATCGGCGTGCTCGTCATGGCCGAGCGCTTCGGCGGGGTCGGCTCCGACGCCTTCACGCCGATGGGCGCCTCGACCCCCGGGTCGAGCCAGGAGGACGCCGCCACCCGCGCCGGCTACGCCACCTCCGAGGTCTTCCCGCTCACCCTCTTCGCGGTCTTCGGGATGCTGATCTTCGTCAGCGCCAACGACCTCATCACGCTGTTCGTCGGCCTCGAGGTCCTCTCGCTGCCGCTGTACGTGATGACCGGCCTGGCCCGGCGGCGCCGGCTGCTCTCGCAGGAGGCGGCCCTGAAGTACTTCCTCCTCGGGGCGTTCTCCAGCGCCTTCTTCCTCTTCGGCGCGGCGCTGCTCTTCGGCTACGCCGGCTCCTCCGACCTCGCGCAGATCTCGCAGGCCATCTCCACCGGTGCCGGCGACCTCGACGGCCTGCTGCTGCCGGGCGTCGTCCTCACCCTCGTCGGGCTGCTCTTCAAGGTCGGTGCGGTGCCGTTCCACCAGTGGACCCCCGACGCGTACCAGGGCGCCCCGACCCCGGTCACCGGGTTCATGGCCGCCTGCACCAAGCTCGCCGCCTTCGGCGCGATCCTGCGCCTCACCTACGTCGGCGTCGGCGCGAACCGCTGGGACTGGCAGCTCGGCGTGGCCGTCATCGCCATCCTCACGATGGTCGTCGGCGCGGTGCTGTCGGTCACCCAGACCGACGTCAAGCGGCTCCTCGCCTACTCGTCGGTGGCGCACGCCGGGTTCATCCTCGTCGGCGTCCTCGCGTTCTCGCAGGCGGCGATCGGCGGCGTGATGTTCTACCTGCTCGCCTACGGCGCGACGACCATCGCGGCCTTCGCGATCGTCGCGATGGTCCGCCAGGACGGCTCCGAGGCCTCGCACCTCTCGCAGTGGGCGGGCCTCGGCCGGCGCCACCCGGTCGTCGCGGGCGTCTTCGCCTTCCTCCTCCTGGCCTTCGCGGGCATCCCGCTGACGTCGGGCTTCACGGCGAAGTTCGCGGCCTTCGCGCCGGCGGTCGAGTCGGGAACCACCGGCGTCGTCATGGTCGTCGTCGGTGTGCTCGCCTCGGCGGTCACCGCGTTCGTCTACGTCAAGCTCATCGTGCTCATGTACTTCACCGACCCGGTCGAGGGCGTCGTCGCGCTCCAGCCGTCGGTGCCGTCGACGATCGCCATCAGCCTCGGCGTCATCATCACCGTCGTCGCCGGTGTCGCGCCGGCGACGATCCTCCAGCTGGCGGGCAACGCCTCCCAGTTCCTCCTGTGAGCGGGGTGGGCGGCGACACGGCGCAGCGCGGCACGCCGTCCGTCCTCGCGCTGCCGGGGGCCGGTGACGAGCTGCGGGCGCGGCTCGCCGACGGGCTCGCCCGGGTCGAGGAGCTCATCGCGGCGCGGGTCGACCACGAGGACCCGTTCATCGCGCAGGCCTCGTCGCACCTCACGGCGGCCGGGGGCAAGCGGTTCCGGCCGCTGCTCACGCTGCTGGCCTCCGAGCTGGGCGACGGGGCGTCCGAGGCGGTCGTGGCCGCCGCGGCCGGGGTCGAGCTGACCCACCTCGCGTCGCTGTACCACGACGACGTCATGGACGAGGCCGACGTACGACGCGGTGCCCCGTCGGCGAACGCGTTGTACGACAACTCGACCGCGATCCTCGTCGGCGACCTGCTCTTCGGCACGGCCTCCGACATCGTCGCCGACCTCGGCCCCGAAGCCGTGAAGATCCAGGCGCAGACCTTCGTCCGGCTGTGTGCCGGGCAGATCCGCGACGACCGGCCATGCCCCGAGGGCCAGGACCCGGTGGAGTACTACCTGCGGGTCCTCGAGGACAAGACCGGCGTCCTCATCGCCACGGCCGCCCGGTACGGCGCGATGTTCGGCGGGTGCTCGCCCCAGGTCGTCGAGACGATGCGCGAGTACGGCGAGCGGCTCGGGATGGCCTTCCAGCTGGCCGACGACCTCATCGACATCGCCTCCGAGGCCGACGAGACCGGCAAGACCCCCGGCACCGACCTGCGCGAGGGCAAGCGGACCCTGCCGGTGCTGTACGTGCTGGCCTCGACCGACCCCGCGGACGCGCGGCTGCAGGCGCTGCTCACCGGCGACCTGTCCGGCGACGCCGAGCTCGACGAGGCGCTGACGCTGCTGCGGGCGCACCCGGCGATGGAGCGGGCCCGCGAGCACACGTTCGCCGTCGCCACCCGCGCCCAGCAGGTGCTCGACGCGCTGCCGGCCAGCGATGCCCGGGACGCGCTGCACGCCCTCGCCACGGGAGTCGTCACCCGAGTGGGGTGAGCACCGGGTCCTGCTCGCGCACGGTCGTGCGCGGGATGGCCAGGGCGATGGCGACGGCGGCGAAGCAGAGCACCGCGGCCCCGAGCCACGCCCAGTGGTAGTCACCCTGCGCGGTGCGCACCCACCCGGCGACGCTCGCCCCCACTCCGGCGCCGACCATGTGCGAGGCGAACACCCAGCCGAACACGACGCCGGAGTCCTCGAGCCCGAAGTGCGTGCGGCACAGCGCGACCGTCGGCGGCACGGTGGCCACCCAGTCGAGACCGTAGAAGACGATGAACACCCACATCCCCGGCTCGACCCCCGGGGCGAGCACGGCGTCGAGCGCCAGCAGCGAGACTCCGCGCCCGAGGTAGTAGCCGGCGAGCAGGAGCCGGGGGTCGACCCGGTCGGTGAGCCATCCCGACCCGACCGTCCCGGCGATGTCGAAGATGCCGACGACGGCGAGCAGCCCGGCGGCGGTCGTGGCCGGCATCCCGTGGTCGTGCGCGGCGGGGACGAAGTGGGTCTGGATGATGCCGTTCGTCGACCAGCCGCAGACCCAGAAGGTCAGCACGAGCGCCCAGAACGGCCACGACCGTGAGGCGCGGGCGAGGGTGGTGAGGGCCCGGCGGGCGGGGGAGAGCGTCGACGGGGCGGCGGGTGGTGTGGGCGCCGTGGCGCCGTAGGGCAGCAGGCCGCGCTCGCGGGGGTGGTCGACGAGGCCGATCGCGACGAGCACCGCCACGAGCAGGGCGAGGACGGCGACGATGCCGGCCGCCCACCGCCACCCGGGCCCGTCGGCCGCGCGTGCGATGACCGGGAGGAACACGAGCTGCCCGGTGGCGTTGGCGGCGGAGAAGAGGCCGGTGACGAGCCCGCGATGCGTCTCGAACCACCGGTTGGCGACGACCGCGCCGAGCACGAGGGCCATCGCGCCCGTGCCGATGCCGATGAGGACGCCCCAGAGCAGCCAGAGCTGCCAGGCGGCGGTCATCACGGTGGTGGCGGCGCTCGAGAGGCCGACGACGACGAGGGCGACGGCGACGGTGCGGCGCACGCCGAAGCGCTCCATGAAGGCGGCGGCGAACGGGGCCGTCAGGCCGTAGAGGACGAGGTTGAGGCTGACCGCGCCGGAGGTCGTCGCGCGGCTCCACCCGAACTCGTCCTCGACGGGCTCCAGGAGGACACCGGTCGAGGAGCGGAAGGCCGCTGCGGCGACGAGCGCGGCGAGCGTGACCGCCGCGACGACCCAGGCGCGGTGGGGGAGGGTGCGTGGGCCGCGGCTCCGGTCCCCGACGAACTCCTCGAGGTCCTCGGTCACCGGCCCATCGTCGCACTAGGGTCGGGGCGTGGAACACGTCTCCGGCGCCGTGACCGCCGGCTGGCACGCGGCCGTGGCGGGCCTGCCGGCGCCGCTCGTCGTGCTCGACCTCGACGCCTACGAGGCGAACGCCGCCGACCTCGTGCGGCGGGCGGCGGGTCGTCCGATCCGGGTGGCGTCGAAGTCGCTGCGCTGCCGGTGGGTGCTGGCCGACGTGCTGGCGCGGCCGGGCTTCGCGGGGGTCATGGCCTACGCGGTCGCGGAGGCGGTGTGGCTGGCGGGCGCCGGGGTGCGGGACGTCTACGTGGCCTACCCGTCGACGGACGTCGGTGCGCTGCGGGAGGTGGCGACGTCGGACGAGCTGCGGCGCGAGGTGACGGTCACCGTCGACTCGGTCGAGCACGTGCGCTTCCTGCGGGATGTGCTGGGAGACAGGGTCCGTGGACTCGGCGTGGCGCTCGACGTCGACGCCTCGGTACGGGTGGGGCGGCTGCACCTCGGCGTGCGGCGGTCGCCCACGCGCACACCGGCGGAGGCCCTGGCCGTCGTGCGGGCGGCGCTGGGGATCGGGCTCGACGTGCGTGGGGTGATGTTCTACGACGCCCAGGTCGCCGGGCTGCCCGACTCCCCGCCGGTGCGGGTGCTCAAGAAGCGGTCCGTGGCCGACCTGATCGAGCGCCGCGCGGCGGTGGTCTCGGCCCTGCGCACCGAGGCGGACGTGCGGTTCGTCAACGGCGGCGGCACCGGGAGCCTGCACACCTTCGGCGGCGACCACGCCGTCACCGAGCTGGCGGCCGGGTCGGGCCTGTACGCCTCCACGCTGTTCGACGGCTACGACGACTTCTCCCCCCGGCCGGCGATGGCCTACGCGCTGGACGTCGTCCGGCGGCCGGGGCGCGGGCTCGTCACGGCGTTCGGCGGCGGGTACGTCGCGAGCGGTGAGCCCGGGTGGGCGCGCGTGCCGGCGCCCGTGCGCCGCGGCTGGTCGCTGCTGAGGAGCGAGGCGGCCGGGGAGGTGCAGACCCCGGTGTCGGGCGACGTCGACGGGCTGCGGCTCGGCGACCGGGTGTGGATGCGCGGCGCCAAGGCCGGCGAGCTGCTCGAGCGCTTCGACCGGCTGCACCTCGTCCGGGGCGGCGAGCTCGTCGACACCGTGCCGACGTACCGCGGCGAGGGGAGGAACTTTGGCTAGCGACGGCGCGACCTGGCGGAACTGGGGCGGCAACGTCGAGGCCCACCCGGCCGTCGTCACCGACGTGGCGACGGCCGAGGGTGTCGTCGGGGCGGTGCGGACGGCGGCCGAGCGGGGGCTGGGCCTGCGGGTCGCCGGCACCGGCCACTCGTTCACGCCGCTGGTGGCGACCGACGGCGTCCTCCTGCGCATCGACGGCCTGCGCGGCGTGCTCGGGGTCGACCGCGAGCGGATGAGGGTGCGCGTCGCCGCGGGAACGCCTCTGCACCAGCTGAACCCAGCACTGCAGGCGCTCGGGCTCGCGCTGCCGAACCTCGGCGACATCGACCGGCAGACCATCAGCGGGGCCGTCGCCACCGGGACGCACGGCACCGGCGTGCGGCTGCAGGGCATCGCGGCGGCGGTGTGCGGGCTGACGCTGGTCCTGGCCGACGGGTCGGTGCTGCGCTGCTCGGCCGAGGAGTCGCCGGACGTCTTCGAGGCGGCGCGGGTCGGGCTCGGAGCGTTGGGGGTGGTCGTCGAGGTCGAGCTCCAGTGCGTCCCGGCCTTCCGGCTGCACGCGCGCGAGTCCGGGGAGTCGTTCTCGGCGGTGCTGGCGGGCCTCCACGAGCTGGCCGACGCTCACGACCACGTCGACATGCACTGGTTCCCGCACACCGACCGCGTGCTCCTCAAGCGCAACGACCGGGTCGGGCCGGGGGAGGGGCCGGGGCCGCTGCCGGCGTGGCGGCGCACGCTCGACGACGACCTGCTCGCCAACCGGCTCTACGAGGGGGTCAACCGAGTGCTGACGCGGGTGCCCGCGGCGACGAAGCGGGTGAACCGGTTGAGCGCCAACGTCCTCGGCGCCCGCGAGTTCGCCGACGACTCGTGGAAGGTGTTCTGCTCCTCGCGCGAGGTGCGGTTCGTCGAGTCCGAGTACGCGGTGCCCCGGGCGTCGGTCGTCCCGGTGCTCGAGGAGCTGCGCGCCTGGTTCGACCGCACCGGCGAGCCGGTGCCCTTCCCGGTCGAGGTGCGCTTCATCGGCGCCGACGACGTCTGGCTCTCGACCGCGTACGAGCGCGACAACGCGTACGTCGCGGTGCACCAGTACCACCGGATGGACCCCAGGCGGCTGTTCGCGGCGTTCGAGGCCATCGTCGCCGAGCACGACGGGCGTCCGCACTGGGGCAAGGTCCACACCCTCGGCGCCGAGCGGCTCCGGGCGCTCTACCCCCGCTTCGACGACTACCGCGCCGTCCGCGACCGCCTCGACCCCGGCCGGCTCTTCACCAACGCCCACGTCGGCCACCTCCTCGGGGACTGACCGAGCCGGAGAACCCGCGCCGTCAGCGGGACGGCGCGGAAACCGGCTCAGGACGGGGATACATCCGCGTCACGAGCCGACAACCCCGCCACCGGTGCGACGCATCGCGATCGACGCCCGGGTTAGCCTCGAGCACATGCGCTATCGAACCCTCGGCCACAGCGGCTGCGCCGTCTCCGAGCTGTGCCTCGGCACGATGACCTTCGGCACCGAGACCGACGAGGCCGGCTCGCACGAGCAGCTCGACGTCTTCCTCGAGGCCGGCGGAACGCTCGTCGACACCGCCGACGTCTACTCCGGCGGCGCGTCCGAGGAGATCATCGGCCGCTGGCTGGCCGACCGCCCGAGCGAGGTCACCGAGCGCGTCGTCCTCGCGACCAAGGGCCGGTTCGCCACCGACCGGGGACCCAACGGCAACGGCCTGTCGGCCCGACACCTGACCCGCGCCCTCGACGCCTCGCTGCGCCGGCTCGGCGTCGACTCCGTCGACCTCTACCAGGCCCACGCCTACGACGCCCACACCCCGCTCGAGGAGACGCTGCGCACGCTCGACGGGTTCGTGCGGGCCGGCAAGATCCGGTACTACGGCCTCTCGAACTTCACGGGGTGGCAGCTGACCAAGGCGGTGCACACCGCCCGCGCGCTGGGGCTGCGCCCGCCGGTGACGCTCCAGCCGCAGTACAGCCTCATCGTCCGCGAGATCGAGTGGGAGATCGTGGCGGCGGTGCTCGACGCCGGCATGGGGATGCTCCCCTGGAGCCCGCTCGGCGGCGGCTGGCTCTCCGGCAAGTACCGGCGCGACGAGCGGCCCACCGGCGACACGCGCCTCGGTGACGACCCGAACCGGGGGATGGAGGCCTACGACCGGCGGGGGAGCGACCGCACCTGGCGGGTCATCGACGCCGTCGACCGGGTCGCCGAGGCCCGTGGGGTCTCGATGGCCGAGGTCGCGCTCTCGTGGGTCACGAACCGTCCGGGGGTGACCTCGACGATCCTCGGGGCCCGGACGACCGAGCAGCTGCGGAGCAACCTGCGGTCGGTCGACCTCGACCTCACCGCCGAGGAGGAGGCCGCGCTCGACGAGGCCAGCGACCTCGGGTCCACCGACTACCCGTACGGCGAGATGGGGATCGAGCAGCGCGACCGCGACCTCGCGGGCGGCTGAGGTGTCGCCGGCCGGGACGCCACGGACGCCGGCTCGTATCAGCGGCGTCGCCCGGCCCTCCTCACGGCGACGGCGGACCTCCGTCGTCACCCCGAGATCAGCCGGCGCCCCCCTCGTCAGGTGAGTAGCCGTCGAGGTGTCGGCAGAAGGAGATCGCCATGGCCGCGAAGTTCGTCCTCACGAAGAGCGGGACCCAGTTCATGTTCAACCTCAAGGCCGGCAACGGCGAGATCATCGCCACGAGCGAGCGCTACACGACCAAGCGAGCGGCACTCGACGGGATCGACTCCGTCAAGGCGAACGCACCGGGCGCCCCGGTCGACGACCAGACGTGACGGCACCGGGCGCTGCCGAGGCCCGGTCGTCGCCGGTCAGGTGCGCTCGTCGAGCTCGGCGAGGAAGTCGCGGGCCTCGGAGATGGCCGGGTCGGACGGGTCGGCGCGCCGCAGGGCACCCCTGAGGATCTTCGCCGCCTGCTGCGGGTCGTCCTTGCTGTCGGCGAGCACGACGGCGTCCATCAGGCTCTCGCGCACCGGGGACGACTCGGCGGCCGGGTCCGGGGCGCCGGCCTGGAAGAACCGGATCCAGTTGCCCGCGGGGTCGACCAGGCTGAACCCGGAGACGCCGCCCGCGTTCTTGCGGGGCCGAGGGCGGGTGATCCGGGGGAAGCCCGACACCGGCAGCCTGCCGTACCGCGCCCGCAGCGCGGCGGCCAGCGTCTCGAACATCGCGCCGGTGTCCTCGACCACGACCCCGCAGGTGCTGTGCGACGCCGCGGGGACGTGCCCCTCGAGCCCGTAGTACTGGATCGGGAACCCGTGTCCCTCCAGCGCGACGAACGGGTTGGGCCGGGTCTGCCGGTAGGTCACGGTGAAGCCCAGCGCGGTGAGCAGGTCGGCGACCTCGTCGATGTCCCCGCAGGGAAGCATCGGGATGACGAGAGGCGCCGGCATGGTCCCATTCTGACCGGCGGTGCCCGGCGGCGCCCGCTGTCTACAGTCGGAGGATGCCCGAGCTCGAACGCCTGCGGGCCGACCACGCGCCGGCCGTCCTCGCCTTCGAGCGGGCGAACCGCTCGTACTTCGCCCGCTCCGTCTCGGACCGGGGCGAGGAGTACTTCGCGCAGTTCGCGGCTCGGCACGCCGAGCTGCTGGGCGAGCAGGAGGCCGGGGTGTGCGCCTTCTACCTGCTCGTCGCGGACGACGGCTCGGTGCTGGGGCGGTTCAACCTGCGGGACATCGCGGACGGCACGGCGGAGGTGGGCTACCGGGTCGCCGAGGCGGCCGTCGGCCGGGGTGTCGCGACGGCCGGGGTCGAGCGGCTCTGCCGGGAGGCGTCCGGCCTCGGGGTGCGGATGCTCCGCGCCGCCACCTCCGACGCGAACCTCGCCTCGCAGCGGGTGCTCGTCAAGGCCGGGTTCGTGCGCGTCGGGGCCGCCGACCCCGACGACGTCGGGGGGCGGCCCGGGAGCTGGTACGAGCGCCGCCTCGCGGCCCGCTGAGGGCGTGATCCATCGGGGTCGGGTCGGCGCCGGTGCAGGAGCGGGCGGGTCATCCGAGGCCGCGGTGGGCCGCCCAGCGCGTCGCCGCCGTGGTGGCGGCGGCCTCGACGAGGGTGGCCAGCCCGGGGGAGTCCGGCAGCCGGAAGGACGTGTAGGCACCGCGGCCGCCGGCGGTCGGGCGGCCGTAGGCCTTCGCGGCCAGCGTGCCGTCGGGCAGCATCCGGACGTTGAGGGTCGTCAGCAGGAACTCCTCGCCGCGCCGGGAGTCCGTCCACTGCAGGCGTTCCGGCACGGCCACGTTGATCGCCATCGCGCTGACCTCGACCTCGTCGTCCATCCGGTCATCCTCCCCCGATGGGCGCAGTTCCGCCCACGGCGGACAACCTTGCCGATGTCCGCCGCGTGCCGCAGGGTCGGGGGCGTGGAGAGCATCGAGCGGGTCGACGTCGGAGGCCGCGTGCACCTGTCCCGGCGCGTGCGCCGGCCGTCGACACCGGGTCCTGCGTGCCCGGTCGTCCTCCTGCCGGGGACTGGTCTCACCGCCGCCGACTGGGACCCGGTCGTCGCCGAGCTCGCCGAGGACCGGGCGACGCACGCCGTCGACCTGCGCGGCCACGGCGACAGCGACCGGCCCGGCACCTACTCCATCGCGCTCATGGCGGCGGACGTCGCCGGCCTGCTCGACGTGCTCGGTGCGCCGGCCGTCGACCTCGTCGGACACTCGCTCGGCGGGCTCGTGGCCTGCCGGGTCGCGGCCGAGCGCCCGCGGCTGGTGCGCCGGATCGTGCTCGAGGACGTCGGCGTCCCGCACCGGCGTCCGCCCGGGTTGCCGCCCCGGCCGGCGGGGGAGCTCGCGTTCGACTGGGCCGTCGTCGAGCAGGTCCGCCCGGAGATCGACGACCCCGACCCCGGGTGGCCGGACGTCTTGCGCCGCATCGCGGCCCCGACCCTCGTCATCGGCGGAGGACCGACCAGCCACGTCCCGCAGGAGCATGTCCGCGAGCTGGTGCAGACCCTGCCGGACGCATGCCTCGTCGTCATCGAGGCAGGACACCTCGTGCACGCCACCGAGCCGGAGCGGTTCAGCGTCGCCGTCCGCGCGTTCCTCGACGGCTGATCAGACGGTGGGCTCGGGGCACTCCGGGTCGCGGGCCGCGAGCACGGCCCGGCGCGACGAGCGCGCCGCCGTCAGCGAGTCCCAGGACAGCACGACGAGCGCCACCCAGACGATGCCGAACCCGACCCACAGCCGCCCGGACACGTGCTCACCGAGCAGCGTGACGCCGACGACGAGCTGCAGGACCGGCGTGATGAACTGGATGAGGCCGACCGTCACCAGCGGGATGCGCCGCGCCGCAGCAGCGAAGAGCAGCAACGGAATCGCCGTCACGACACCCGACAGCACCAAGAGGGTCGTGTGCCATCCGCCGTGCCCGCCGAAGGTGATCTCGTCACGCGCGGCGAGCACGAACAGCACCACGACGGCCACCGGCGCGAGCACCGTCGTCTCCGCCGCCAGCGAGTGCATCGCCTCGAGCGAGGCGCCGACCTTCTTCTTCACCAGCCCGTAGAGGCCGAACGAGAACGCCAGGGCGAGCGGGATCCACGGCACGACGCCACCGGCCACGGCCAGCCACACCGAGGCCAGCGCCCCGATGCCGACGGCCACCCACTGGAGCGGACGCAACCGCTCGCGCAGCACGAGCACCCCGAGCGCCACCGTGACGATCGGGTTGAGGAAGTACCCGAGGGCCGCCTCGTACGTCCGCCCCGTGAGGACCGCGAGGACGTAGATCGTCCAGTTCGCGGCGATGAGCAGCCCGGCGACGGTGATGCCGCCGACCAGCCGAGGACGTGTGACGAAGCCGCGCACCCACGCCAAGTCCCGGCGCACGAGCAGCACGAGGGCGCAGACGGCCAGCGTCCAGAGGATCCGGTGGGCGAGGATCTCGAAGGCCCCGGCCGGTTCGAGCGCCGCGAAGTAGAGCGGGAACAGCCCCCAGATGCCGTAGGCGAGGAACCCGTACCCGGTGCCCCGGCGGACCTCCGCAGCAGCCGCGTCGGACTCGGCGCTCACTCCCGGACCGACCTTGTGGGGTGGCAGCCGCCGGACGGGGGTGAAACGCGGCGTGTCGGGCGGACGTGGCCCCACAGAGTCGGGGAGAGCGGGGAGGTCACCCCACGGTCCAGGTGTCGCGCCCGCGCAGCAGCTCGGCGAGGTCCTCGTCACCGGCAGGCCCGCCGGCGGCGTCCACCGCGCCGGACACCTGGGCTCGGACGAGGTCGTCGTACGTCGGGCGCGAGACCTGCCGGAAGACGCCCATCGGGACGTGGGTCATCTCGGGGGAGTCGAGGCGCGAGATCTGGAAGGCCTGCGACGGGTCGTCGAGCGCCGGGTCGTGCACGACGACCGCGCCCTTCTCGCCCGTCTCGGCCTCGGCCTCGGAGACGAACTTCATGACCCCGGACCCCTGCCGGACGAGCACCTTGCGGTCGTCCTCGGCGCCGACGGTGATCGCCTCGCCGGCGCGCAGCCGGACGATGCGGGCCTCCTGCTGCGAGCGGTCCTTGAGCACCTCGAACGCGCCGTCGTTGAAGATCGGGCAGTTCTGGTAGATCTCGACGAGCGCCGTGCCCCGGTGCTCGGCGGCCGCCTTGAGCACGGCCTTGAGCTCGTCGCGGTCGGACTCCATCGCCCGCGCGACGAAGGTCGCCTCGGCCCCGAGGGCCAGCGACACCGGGTTGAACGGAGCGTCGACCGAGCCGAGCGGGCTCGACTTCGTGACCTGCCCGACCCGCGACGTCGGCGAGTACTGGCCCTTGGTGAGCCCGTAGATCTGGTTGTTGAACAACAGGATCGTCAGGTTCACGTTGCGGCGCAGCGCATGGATGAGGTGGTTGCCGCCGATCGACAGCGCGTCGCCGTCACCGGTGACGACCCACACCGACAGGTCCGGCCGCGACGTCGCGAGCCCGGTGGCGATGGCCGGCGCGCGCCCGTGGATCGAGTGCATCCCGTAGGTGTCGAGGTAGTACGGGAAGCGCGAGGAGCAGCCGATGCCCGAGACGAAGACGATGTTCTCGCGCTGCAGGCCCAGCTCGGGGAGGAAGGACTGCACCGCGGCGAGGATGACGTAGTCGCCGCAGCCGGGGCACCAGCGCACCTCCTGGTCCGAGGTGAAGTCGCGCTTGGTCTGCTTGCCCGCGTCGTCGGGCAGGTGCGGGACGTGCTGGAGCCCGCTGACGGGCATCCCCAGGTCGGTGGTGGTCACCGGACCTCCTCGAGGGTGGACGAGATGACGTCGGCGAGCTCGACCGTCGTGAACGGGAGCCCGCGGACCGAGCTGTGCGTGCGGACGTCGACGAGGTACGTGCCGCGCAGGAGCAGCGCCAGCTGCCCGGTGTTCATCTCCGGGACGACGACACGGTCGTACCGGCGCAGGACCTCGCCGAGGTTCGCGGGGAACGGGTTGAGGTGGCGCAGGTGCGCCCGGGCCACGGCCGCCCCGGTGTTCCGGACCACCCGGGTCGCCGCGGCGATCGGCCCGTACGTGGAGCCCCAGCCGAGGACGAGCACGCGCGCGTCGCCGCTCGGGTCGTCGACCTCGAGGTCGGGCACGGTGACGCCCGCGACCTTGCCGGCGCGCAGCCGGACCATCCGGTCGTGGTTGTCGGGGTCGTAGCTGATGTCGCCGGTGACGTCGGCCTTCTCGATGCCGCCGATGCGGTGCTCGAGCCCGGCGGTGCCCGGGACGGCCCACGGGCGGGCGAGGGTGTCGGGGTCGCGCAGGTAGGGCCGGAACACCGGCTCGCCCTTCTCGTCCGTGGCGTTCGGCGCCGAGGCCAGCTCGACCGGCCCTCCGGGGAGGTCCTCGACCCCCGGCACCGACCACGGCTCGGACCCGTTCGCGAGGTAGCCGTCGGAGAGCAGGACGACCGGCGTGCGGTACTCGGTGGCGATCCGCACGGCCTCCATCGCGGCGTCGAAGCAGTCGGCGGGCGTCTGGGCCGCGATGACCGGCACGGGCGACTCGCCGTTGCGGCCGAACATCACCTGGAGCAGGTCGGCCTGCTCGGTCTTGGTCGGCAGGCCGGTGGACGGCCCGCCGCGCTGGATGTCGACGACGACGAGCGGCAGCTCGAGCGACACCGCGAGCCCGATGGTCTCGGACTTCAGCGCGATGCCCGGCCCGGACGTCGTCGTCACGCCGACGGCGCCGCCGTACGACGCACCGAGCGCGATGCCGATGCCGGCGATCTCGTCCTCGGCCTGGATGGTCGTCACGCCGTGGCGCTTCATCGACGACAGGGCGTGGAGGATGTCGGACGCCGGCGTGATGGGGTACGAGCCGAGCACGAGCGGGCGCCCGGCCCGGTGCGCGGCGGCGACGAGCCCCAGCGAGAGCGCGGTGTTGCCGGTGACGTTGCGGTAGGTGCCCGGCGGCATCGGCGCGGGCTGCACGACGTACGTGGAGGCGAAGTCCTCGGTGGTCTCGCCGTAGTTCCAGCCGGCGGTCAGCGCGGCGAGGTTGGCCGCGAGGATCTCGGGCCGTCCGCCGAACTTCTTCTGCAGGAACGCCTCGGTGCCGGAGGTCGGCCGGGTGTACATCCACGAGAGCAGGCCGAGGGCGAACATGTTCTTCGCCCGCTCCTTCTCCTTGCGGGTCAGCCCGGTGAACTCGGCGAGCGCCTCGACCGTGATGGAGGTGAGCGCGACGGGGTGGACGTGCCACGACTCGAGCGAGCCGTCCTCGAGCGGGCTCTCGGTGTAGCCGACCTTCGCGAGGTTGCGCTTCGTGAACTCGTCGGTGTTGGCGATGATCGTCGCGCCGCGGGGCACGTCGGCGAGGTTGGCCTTGAGGGCCGCGGGGTTCATGGCGACGAGGACGTCGGGGGCGTCGCCCGGGGTGAGGACGTCGTGGTCGGCGAAGTGCAGCTGGAAGCTCGAGACGCCGGGGAGGGTGCCCTGGGGGGCGCGGATCTCGGCCGGGAAGTTCGGCAGCGTCGACAGGTCGTTGCCCATCGCCGCGGTCTCGGAGGTGAAGCGGTCGCCGGTCAGCTGCATCCCGTCGCCGGAGTCCCCGGCGAATCGGATGACGACGCGGTCGAGGGTCTGGACGGCCTTGCTGGTCAACGGTGGTCCCATGGGGTGTCGGGAGTGCTCTGGAGGGGCCCAACGCGCTGGTGGGCGCACCGTGTTCCATCCTACGTCTCGGGTGAGGGTCGCCTCATGGGTATCCACGGTGCGAGTGAGTGCTCTCGGTCGGGTCGCATCTGGGGGCAACCGAGAGTCCGGGCGGGAGGGTGTGGTGTGAGTGCTCTCGGTTGAGTCACATCCGGAAGCAACCGAGAGCAGTCGCACACCCCATCAACGGACCGGATCGGTCGACGTCCCGCCACGGGGGCCCCGGCAGGAGGCCGGCACGAGAACCGGCACGAGGCCGGCAGGAGAACCATCACGCGGCTAGGCTGACCGACCATGGAGGGCTACCTCGCCGCCGCCGCGGTGATCCTCGCGGGCGTGCTGCTGGTCGCCGCCGCGATGGTCGTCCGGCGGCTCGTCGCGCCGCGGGCGGCCGGACCGGTCGGGCGCACCACGTACGAGTCGGGCGTCGACCCGGTCGGCGCCGGCTGGGCGCAGTCCCGGGTGCGCTACCTCTCCTTCGCCTTCCTCTACGTCGTCTTCGCCGTCGACGCCGTCTACCTCTTCCCGTGGGCGCTCGTCCTGCGCGACGCCGACCTCGGGGTCGCCTCGCTCGTCGAGGTCGTCGTCTTCGTCGGCGTCGTCCTCCTCGGGCTGCTCCACGCCGGCCGCCGCGGCCTCCTCCGCTGGGACCTGCGGTGACCACCCGGATGAGCGTCGACCTCCCGATGCCGCGCGTCGGCCCGGTCGGCGAGCACGCCCCGAAGCCGGTGCGCGTCGTCCTCAACTGGGGTCGCCGCTACAGCCTGTGGGTCTTCAACTTCGGGCTCGCCTGCTGCGCCATCGAGTTCATCGCCACCTCGATGGGCCGGCACGACTTCATCCGGCTCGGGGTCATCCCGTTCGCGCCCGGCCCGCGGCAGGCCGACCTCATGGTCGTCAGCGGCACGGTCACCGACAAGATGGCGCCGGCCATCCGCCGCCTCTACGACCAGATGCCCGAGCCGAAGTACGTCATCAGCTTCGGCGCCTGCTCGAACTCCGGTGGGCCGTACTGGGACTCGTACTCGGTCACCAAGGGCGTCGACCAGGTCATCCCCGTCGACGTCTACGTGCCCGGATGCCCCCCGCGCCCCGAGGCGCTGCTCCAGGGGATCATCCGGCTCCAGGAGAAGATCGCCGCCGAGCGGGTCAGTGGCGGGGCCATCGCCGCCCGCCGGGCCGGACGCTTCGCCGGGCACCGGGCCGCCACCGCCGCCGACGTCACCCGCGGGCTGGTCACCAAGCCGTGACGACGCCCGCCCTCGCGCTCCTCGCGCTGATCGCCTTCGTCACCGAGCTCGCCCTCTTCGGCGGGGTCGGCGCCCTCGCGCACCACGCGGCCGGGGGAGGGGCGGCCGGATGGGCCGCCGCCGTCGGCGCCACCGCGCTCGTCCTCGTCCTCTGGGGGCTGTTCATGGCGCCGAAGGCCCGGCTGCGGCTCGCGCAGGGGCCGCGCACGGTGGCCGCCATCGTCCTCGTCTACGGGGTCGCGTTCGGGCTGCTCGCCGTCGGGCAGACCGGGTGGGCGTGGTTCGTCGGCATCGCCGGGCTGGCCGTCGTCGCGGCCCAGACCGTGCTGCACCGTCCGGCCGACGCGCCGTCCTGACCATCGTCTGACCCGCGCGTCACCGTCCCCACGGGCAACCGTCACCCGGTGTTCAGGTCGGCGACGCCCGCCGGGACGGGGGCCGCTCCTACCGTCCTGACCATGACGATCGCCCCCGAGAACCGCCCGCTCCTCGCCCTCGCCGCCCACGCCCGCGGCAAGCGCAGCCCGGTCACCTGCCGCCTCAAGTGCGGCGACCAGTGCGCCCACGACGCCCCGAACACCAGCGGCAACGAGTACTTCCGCGACGTCGCGTCGCGCGCCTTCAGCCGCCGCGGCGCGCTCGGCGCCGCCGGGGCCCTCGCCCTCGCGGTCGGCACGGCCGACGCGGCCGCCGCGCACCCGGGCCACGGCCACGGTCGCGGCCTGCGCTTCACGCCGATCGACCCGGTCCCCGCGTCCACCGACGCCCTCACCGTCCCGCAGGGCTGGCGCTGGACGCCGGTCATCCGGTGGGGCGACCCGCTGTTCCGGCACAGCGAGGAGTTCGACCCCGAGCACCAGAGCGAGCGCTCGCAGCTCGGCCAGTTCGGCTACAACTGCGACTACCTCGACGTCATCGAGCTCGACGGGAGCCACGGCCGGCGGGCCGTCGCGGTCGTCAACCACGAGTACACGAACGAGGGGATCATGTTCCCCCCGACGACCGACCCGGACACGCTCGCGGAGCAGAAGCGCATCGCGATGGCCGCCCACGGCCTGAGCGTCGTCGAGCTGCGGCGCTCCGGCGAGGGCCGCCCGTGGGAGTACGTGCGGGGGAGCCACCTCAACCGGCGCGTCCACGTGCAGACGAGGTTCACCGTCTCCGGCCCGGCCGCCGGTCACCGGCTCCTGCGCACGAAGGACGACCCGGTGGGCCGCACCGTCCTCGGCACGCAGAACAACTGCTCCGGCGGCACGACCCCCTGGGGCACCGTGCTCTCCGGCGAGGAGAACTTCCACCAGTACTTCGTCGCCGCCGCCACCCCCGAGAACGCCCGCTACGGCATCCCGACGACGGTCAGCGCGACCGGCCGCAACTGGTGGACCGTCGACCCGCGCTTCGACGCCCGCCAGCCGGGCTACGAGAACGAGGTGAACCGGTTCGGCTGGGTCGTCGAGGTCGACCCGATGGACCCCGACTCCACGCCCGTCAAGCACACCGCGCTCGGCCGCTTCAAGCACGAGAGCGCGAACGTCCGGGTCGCCCGCGACGGCCGGGTCGTCGCCTACTCCGGCGACGACGAGCGGTTCGAGTACGTCTACAAGTTCGTCTCCGAGAAGCGGATGGCCAGGGGCAGCAGCCGCGCGGCCCGCGCCCACAACAAGACCCTCCTGGCGAGCGGCGACCTCTACGTCGCCCGGTTCACCGGCGACAGCCCGGCCGCGGAAATCGACGGCACCGGCACCCTGCCGTCGGACGAGCGCTTCGACGGCCGCGGCGAGTGGCTGCCGCTCGTCAAGAACGGCCGCTCGCGCGTGCCCGGGATGGACGTCGCCGAGGTGCTCGTCTTCACCCGGCTGGCGGCCGACAGGGTCGGCGCGACGAAGATGGACCGGCCCGAGGACGTCCAGCCCAACCCCGTCACGGGCAGGGTCTACGCGGCGCTCACGAACAACACGAACCGCGGGGTCGGCGCGAACGCCCCGGCCGACGAGGCCAACCCCCGGGTCACCAACCGCGAGGGCCACGTCCTCGAGCTCACCGAGGACCGGAACGACCCCACGTCGACCCGCTTCTCGTGGAACCTGCTCCTCGTCTGCGGCACCCCGGACGGGGCGGGGACCTACTTCGGCGGCTACGAGGGCCCGGTCTCGCCGATCTCCTGCCCGGACAACGTCGCGTTCGACTCCACCGGCGCCCTGTGGATCTCCACCGACGGCCAGCCGGGGACCATCGGGTACTGCGACGCGCTGCACCGGGTGACCCTCGAGGGCCGCGACCGCGGCAAGGTCGAGCAGTTCCTCGCCGTCCCCCGCGAGGCCGAGACCTGCGGGCCGGTGGTCCACGACCGCGACGGCGCCGGCACGGTCTTCGTCTGCGTGCAGCACCCCGGCGAGGAGGGGTCCTGGGCCGACCAGCACTCCTTCTTCCCCGACTACGCCGCGCCCGGCTCGCTGTCGCGCGGCCGGTGGGGCGGGCCGCGCCCGAGCGTGGTGCAGGTGCACCGGGCCTGACCCGGCGAGACACGCCGGGCGGGATTCCCGAACCCGGCCACGTGGACGCCGCGCGTCGCACACAATGGACCCGGGACGCGGCCGTGAACGCGTCCCGATTGGTCGGACCCAGGGATCATGAGCGAGGAGCGCGGGACGACGCGGCGCGGCCATGCGGCACGTCGCGGTCCTCGGCGACCCCGCACGGGGGTCGTCGTCGCCACCGTGCTCGCCGTCGTGCTCGGCGGGTACGGGTACGCGGCCACGCGCAGCCCCGGCTACACGAGCGACCACCTCGAGGCCAACGACGGCACCCTGTGGGTCACGAACGACCGCGGCGGGCTCTTCGGCCGCCTCAACGCCCCCGCCGCGCACCTCGACGCCGCCTTCGTACCCGGTGAGGAGCGCGGCCCCAGCTACCAGCTCGACGTCGTCCAGTCCGGGTCGTCGGTGCTCACCCGAGACCGGGTCACCGGGAAGGTGGCCCCCGTCGACGTCCGCGCCGGCACGCTCGTCACCGACCGGACCGTCGCCGTGCCCCCGTCCGCACCCCTGGCCGTCGGCAACGGGACCGCGGTCTTCGTCGACCCCGACTCCGGCGAGGTGAAGGCGTCGGTCTCGACGACCCCGACGGCCGTCGGCGTCGACGGCTTCTCCACCGCACCGGTCGCGCAGGTGCCCATCGCCCCCGACGTCACCGGGGACGCCCTGACCGCCGACGTCGCCGTCGACGACGAGGGCACCGCCTACGCCGCGGGGTCCGGCGGCCGGCTCGTCATCCTGCGACCCACCGGCGACGGCCGCTTCGGCACGGACTCGCGCTCGCTCGGCGGACCCCTGCAGGACGCCCACCTCGTGCTGACCACCGACGGCCCGGTCGTCCTCGACACCGTCACGGGCGTCATCGCCCGGCCGGACGGCACCCGCACGTCGGTCACCGGCACGTCCCTCACCGACGGCGTGCCGGAGGAGGGACGGGTCGACGGCGAGGTGCTCGTCGCCACCCCTCGGGCCCTCGTGTCGGTCGACCTCGCCACCGGCGTGGCCCGCACCGTCACCGACGGCGGCACCGGCCCGGCCGCCGCGCCCGTCGTCCTCGACGGCTGCACCTACGCGGCGTGGTCCGGCAGCCCCGGGCGCGCGGTCAAGGGTTGCGGCGGGACCGTTCAGGACGTGCGGCTCGACCGGGCGAGCACGCTCATCTCCCCGCACCTGCGCCTCAACCACCGCTCGGTCGCGCTCAACGACGGGTCCACCGGCGCCGTGTGGTCGCTCGACACCGGTCGACGGCTCGACAACTGGGACGCCGTCGCCCCACCGTCGTCGCAGTCCCCGCCGAAGGACCCCGACCAGTCGAGCACCGTCGACCGGAGCTCGAAGCCGCCGCAGGCCCGTGACGACACCCTCGGTGCCCGGCCGGGCCGCACGAGCATCCTCCACGTCCTCGACAACGACGCGAACCCCTCGGGCAGCGTCCTGTCGATCACCAAGGTGTCGCCCCTGCCGTCCGCCACGGGCGCGGTGGCGATCTCGCCGGACGGCCAGGCGGTGCAGCTGACGCTCGAACCCACCGCCCGCTCGGCCGAGTTCGACTACGTCATCGACGACGGCCGCGGCAACAGCTCGTCGGCCCGCGTCACGGTCGAGGTGCGCTCGCCGGACGAGAACGGCGCCCCGGCGCTGCGCCCGGACTTCGTGCCCTCGGTGACGAGCGTCGTCAACAAGGGCTCGGTCAGCGTGCCGGTCGTCGGCGACTGGCGCGACCCCGACTCCGACCCGGTCGCCGTCACCTCCGCCAAGGACGAGGACACCCCGGTGGGCCTCACGCCGGACGGCCGGATCCGGTACACCGCGGGCGGCGACGCCGGCCCGCGCACGGTCGAGTACACGGTGTCCGACGGCACGGCCTCGACCGTCGGCCGACTCTCGGTCGACGTGCTGGCCGCCGACGCGCAGCGCACGACGCCGGCCACGCCGCTGCCGGACGTCGGACGCGGCGAGGTCGGCAAGCCGATCGTCCTGCGGCCCCTCGACAACGACGTGCCCGGCACCGACCCCGTCAACCCGTCGGCCAGCCTCCAGCTCGCGGGCGCCGTCACCGCGCCGGACGGCACGACCGTCGACACGAGCCTCGAGGCCGGCACCGTGTCGGTCACCGCCGGTGCGCCCGGCACCTACCTCCTCACGTACCCCGTGCGGTACGGCGACGCGAACATCGCGCGGGGCGCCATCCGCGTCGACGTCCGGGCGGCCAGCGACCGGCCGGGGGCGATCACCGCGATGCCCGACCAGGCGGTCCTGCGCAGCCAGACCGCGACGATCGTCGACGTCCTCGCCAACGACGTCGACCCCGCCGGCGGGCTGCTCGTCGTCCAGGGCGCGAAGACCGAGTCCGATGCCGTCGACGTCGCGGTCCTGCGCGGTCGCTGGCTGCGCATCGCCGCCACCAGCCCGTCCCTGCGGCCCAACCCGGCGCTCGTCAGGTACACGGTGACCAACGGCGAGGGACGCAACGCCACGGGCGACGTCTCGGTGCTCCAGCTGCCCGAGCCCGCCGACGACACCCCGCTCGTCGTCGACGACACGGCCACGGTCCGCTCCGGCGACCACGTGTCGGTCCCGGTGCTCGACAACGACGTCGACCCCACCGGCGCGACCCTCCGGCTCTCCCCGCGGGTCGAGGGCGCGCCCCGCCCGGGCACCCTGCCCGTCGGGGGACCGGACGGCGGGCCGACCACCGACGACGTCGGCGCCGCGTACGTCGCCGGCTCCGTCGTGCGCTACCAGGCCCCCGAGGTCACGACCGCGCGCACGGTCGCCGTCACGTACGTCGTCGAGAGCCCCTCCGGCGCGCGGGCGAGCGGCCTGGCGCGGATCAACGTCGTCCCGCCGCCCTCTCCGGAGCGGCTCAACCGGGCGCCGGCCCCACCGACCCTCGAGGGCCGGGTCGTGGCCGGCGACACCATCACCGTCTCGGTGGCGGCCTCCGGCTCGGACCCCGACGGCGACTCCACCACGCTCGCCGGCCTGGCCTCCGCGCCGAGCCTCGGCCGGGTGCTCGCCGTCACGCCCTCGTCGATCACCTACCAGGCGTACCCGACGAGCGGCGGCACCGACGACTTCACCTACCTCCTCGGCGACCGGTACGGGAAGGTCGGCACCGGCACGGTCCGCATCGCCGTCGCCCCGCCGGGCGACCCGCAGCCGGTCGTGGCGGTCGACGACGACGTCACCGTCGCCCCGGGTGCGACGGTGGTCGTCGACGCGCTCGCCAACGACATCCAGCCGATCGGGGAGCGGGCCACCGTCGAGCCGCTCGAGCCGCTCAACCCCGACCTCGCCGGCCGCGCCACCCTCGACGCGACGTCCGGGCGGATCACCGTCACCGCGCCACCGGCCGACCAGCCGCTCGCCATCCGCTACTCGATCACGGGGGCGAGCGGCGAGCCGTCGACCGCCACCGTGCACGTCCGCGGCCGCGCGGGTACCAACCTGCCGCCGGTGCCGCGCAACGCCCTCGCCCAGCCCGGGCCCGGCGCCACCTCGGTCGACGTCGACCTGCTCGCCGGCGCGGTCGACCCCGACTCCCCGGGCGGCGCGCTCACCGTGACGCGCGTCTTCAACGCGCCCGGGGCCCGCATCGAGGGCGGCGTCGTCACCCTCCCGGTCACCGACGCCCCGCAGGTCCTCTCGTTCGAGGTCACCGACGCCGGGGGAGCGGCCGCCCTCGGGCTCGTCCACGTGCCGGCCGGCGGCTCGGGCGCCCCGAGCGTCCGCGAGGACGCCCTCGTGCGGGTCGACCGCAACGCCACCGCCACGGTCGACCTCGACGACGTCGTCGTCGACCCCGCGGGGCGCGAGCTGACGCTCACCACCGACGACCGGCTCGCCGCGTCGCCGGCCGGCAAGCTGCGCGTCGAGGCCGACGGCCCCTCGCGGCTGCGGGTCACCGGCCTCGCCGGGTACGTCGGACCGGCGGCCATCGCCTTCGAGGTCTCCACGGCCGCCACCGCCGACGACCCCACCGCGCGCCGGGCCTTCCTCACCGTGCCGGTGCAGGTCGGGCCCGAGACGCCCGTGCTGCGCTGCCCGCCGACCGCGATCGACGTCGTCGTCGGCGGCACCTCGCGACCGCTGGGCATCCCGCAGCTCTGCCACGTGTGGACGGCCACCCCGGACGGCCTCACCGACCTGCGGTTCACCGGGCGCTTCGAGTCGCCGGTCGCCGGGCTCACGGTCTCGAACCGCGGCGACGACACGCTCGTCGTCGAGGCGGGGGCCGCGGCCGTCCCGGGCTCGACGGCCCGGATGCTCGTCACCGCCGAGGGCACCGAGGCGGTGCCGGCCGTCATCACCGTGCGGGTGGCCCCCGCCGAGCCGCCGACGATGTCACCCGTCGTCGTGTCCGGCGTGCGGGCCGGCTCCACGGCGACCGTGAACATCGAGGGGTACCTCTCCTCCCGCCTCGGCGACCCGGCGTTCTCGATCGTCGGGTTCGAGCGGACGTCCGGGTCGGCGGCCTCGGTGACGCAGGACGGGCCGACGACGCTGTCGGTCACGCCGGCCGGGGACGCCCGCGGCCGGATCACCGTCCGCGTCACCATCACCGACGTCGAGTCCACGACCCGCCGCGACCGGCAGGGCACCGGCACGCTGAGCATCGACGTGCTCGGGGTGCCCGACGCCCCCGGCACCCCGGCCCAGACCGGCCCGACGCTCAGCCGGTCGGCGCGGCTCACCTGGCAGGCCCCGAACGACAACGGGCTGCCGGTCGAGGCCTACGAGGTGCGCTGGGAGGGTGGCGGCACCCAGCTCTGCGACGCCTCGCCCTGCCTCGTCACCGGCCTGACCAACGCCACCGAGCACCGCTTCACCGTGCGGGCCCGCAACGCCGTCGGCTGGGGCCCGCCGAGCGCGGCCTCGGCGCCGATCGTCCCCGACGAGGTGCCCGGCGCGCCGGTCGACCCGCGGGTCGTCGACCCCGCGAACCGCACCGTCACGGTCACCTGGAGCCCGGCCCCGACGCAGGGCTCGGCCGTCGACCGCTACCTCGTCACCTGGCCCGGCGGCCGGCTCGAGACGACGTCGACCTCGGTGACGCCCACCGGCCTCGACAACACGCTGCCGACCCCCTTCACCATCCGGGCCCGCAACACCGCCGGATGGGGGCCGGGGGTCACCGTCGAGGGCCAGTCCGCCGGCACTCCCGCGACGCCGGACGCCCCGCGCCTCGAGGCCACCGAGGTCGCCGGCGGGGCGCGGCAGGCGGTCGTCGTCAGCTGGAACGCGGTCTCGCCCAACGGTCCCGGCGACACGTCCTACACGGTCACCCGCACCGGACCCGGCGGCAGCACCGACGTGTGCCGCACGTCGGCCACCCGGTGCGACGCCGACGCCGTCGAGAACGACGGCTCCACCTACGAGTACCGCGTCGTCGCGTCCAACCCCTTCTACAGCTCGCCGGCCAGCGCCCCGGCCTCCCTCGAGGCGATCGGCACGCCGGGCGACTTCTCGAACGCCTCCGCCGTCGCCACCGGGGAGGACCGCACGATCCGGCTGCGGTTCACCTCCCCGGCCGCGCGCGACGACTCCCTGACCATCACCTGCCGGGTGTCCGGTGCGACCTGCGGCAGCTGGCCGGCCCCCGCGGAGCCCACCCGGTTCGACGAGGTCGTCACCGTCCCGGCGAACGGGTCCGAGTACACGCTGACGCTCACCGCGACGAACAGCGGCGAGCTGTCGTCGTCGACGCAGGTGACCTCCGACGTCGTCTACGGGCCGCTCGGCCCGGTGAGCGTCGAGGACGTGCAGACCGTGGGCCCGTACGTGTTCTTCACCGTGACGGCCGACCCGAACGGCCGGCCGGCGACGGTGGCCGTCGCGGTCACCGGGGGCAACGCCGCGCCGGTCGGCGACGACACGACGGGCAACGGCCCGTGGTCGCGCCGGTACGCCGTCAAGGCCGGCTTCTCGAGCGCCCTGGCCATCACGGCGACGGCGAGCCGCGGCTCGGAGTCGCAGTCGGCGGCCGGGGCCGGCAGCACGGGCAGCGGGTCGGTGCGCGCGGCCGGCGAGGCGCTGCCCGGTGGCGGGGTCGCGCTCACCCTCACCGCGAACAACCTGTCGCCGAGCACCACGCTCCAGTGCGTCGTCGACGAGGCGGGCAGCGGGGGCACGACGACCGTCGGCCTGCCCACCGACACCGGCGGCGACGGCACCCGGGCGATCCCCGCGTCGGAGTTCACCGCGACGTCCGGGACGCGGTACACCATCACCTGTGACGACGGGGTCTCGCCCGAGACCCCGGTGCGACGCACGTGGGTGGCGCCGTGAGCCGCGCCACCCGCCCCCCGAGGACCCCCGCCCCCGAGCCCATGACGAGGACCCCATGAGCACCGAGCCCCTGGCCCACGCCGACGAGATCGCCTGGTTCGGCGAGACCTTCGCGACGATCGTCGACGCCGTCGGCGCCGCGCTCGTCGGCAAGGAGCGGGTCGTCCAGCTGAGCGTGGCCTGCCTCGCGGCCGGGGGCCACCTGCTCCTCGAGGACGTGCCCGGCACCGGGAAGACGAGCCTGGCCCGCTCGCTCGCCGGCGCGGTGCGCGGCAGCCACCAGCGGATCCAGTTCACGCCCGACCTGCTGCCCTCCGACGTCACCGGCGCCTCGATCTACGACCCGCGCGCCCAGGCCTTCGAGTTCCGCCGCGGCCCGGTCTTCGCGAACATCGTGCTCGCCGACGAGATCAACCGCGCGTCGCCGAAGACCCAGTCCTCGCTGCTCGAGGTGATGGAGGAGGGCCGCGTCACCGTCGACGGCACGACGCACCAGGTGCCCTCGCCGTTCATGGTCATCGCGACCCAGAACCCCATCGAGCAGGCCGGCACCTACCGGCTCCCCGAGGCCCAGCTCGACCGGTTCCTCATGAAGACGGCCATCGGCTACCCGGACCCGGAGGCCACGATCGGCGTGCTCTCCGGGCTGGCCGTCCGCGACCGCGCGGCCTCGGTGACCCCCGTCATCGACGGCACGCAGGTGCTGCGGATGCGCCAGATCGCCCGCTCGGTGCACGTGTCGCGCCCGCTGCTCGAGTTCACCCAGACGGTCGCCGAGCGTTCGCGCGAGCACCGGCACGTCCGGCTCGGCCTCTCGGTGCGCGGGCTGCTCGGGTACGTCCACGCGGCGAAGGCCTGGGCCGCCGGGCAGGGTCGCAACTACGTCGTCCCCGACGACCTCAAGGAGCTCGCCGTCCCGGTCATGCAGCACCGCATGCTCCTCGACGCCGACGCCCAGTTCGACGGCGTGACGATGCTCGACGTCATCGACGAGCTCTTCGACGCCATCCCGCTCCCCGCCGCCGCGACCGCCGACCGCTGACCCGACCGTGACCTCCCTCCGCCGCCTCCTCGACCTCCTCCGGGAGCGGTCCGTCGTGACCCGCACCGGCTGGGGTGCGGGGGTCGTCGGGGTGCTCGCGGTGCTCGTCGGCTGGCTGCTGGCGTGGGACGAGGCCCGCATCGTCGGGATGGGCCTCGTCGTCCTCCTCGTCCTGTCGGTGCTCATGAGCCTGGGCGGCTCGCGCGTCGACCTCGACCTCACGGTCCACCCCGTCCGGGTGCGCCCGGGGACGACCGCCGACGGCTCGCTGCTCGTGACCAACGGCCGCAGCCGACGGGTCGCGCCGGCCGACCTCGAGGTGCCGGTCGACGGCCGCGTCGAGGCCTTCCGGATGCCCTCGCTCGGGCCCGGCGTGCGCGTCGACTACCCGTTCGAGATCCCGACGACCCGGCGCGGGGTGGTGCTCGTCGGACCCGTGACCACCGTGCTCGGCGACCCGTTCGGGCTGGCCCGGCGGGCCCTCAACACCTCGCGCACCGTCGAGCTCTTCGTGCACCCCGAGGTGGTGCGCCTGCCCTCGCTCGACGCCGGGCTCGTGCGCGACCTCGAGGGCCGCCCGACCCAGGACCCCTCGGTGTCGGACCTCGACTTCCACACCCTGCGGGCCTACCTGCCCGGCGACGACCGCCGGCACGTGCACTGGCAGTCCTCGGCCCGGATGTCGGCCGCCGCCGGCACGACGACGCTCATGATGAAGGGCTACACCGACACGCGCCGCAGCCACCTCGGCGTGCTGCTCGACGCGCGGGCCGAGGGGTACGCCGACGAGGACACCTTCGAGGCGGCGGTCACGGCGGCGGCGTCGGTGGCCGTCCGGGCGCTGCGCGACGAGATGGACGTCAGCGTCGTCGCCGGGTCGCACGCCGTCGACCGGGCCGGCGTCGCCCGCACCCTCGACGGCTTCTCCCGGGTCGAGCCCGACGACACCGACCTGCCGACCCTCGCCGCCCGGCTCGCGGGCCTGGCCCCGGGGACCTCGATCGCCGTCGTCGTCACCGGCCCGGACACCCCGGTCGCCGAGGTCCAGCGGGCCGCGGGGCACCTCGGCCCGCACGTGCGCCTCTTCGTCCTCCGCTTCTCGCCGGACCAGCGCAGCAGCGCCTCGGCGGTCCTCGGCATCACCTTCCTCACCGTCGGCTCGCTCGCCGACCTGCCGCGCCTCGTCCGGGTGGTGGGGGGCCAGTGACGACCCTGACCCGCGACCCCGTCCGCGCGGCGCCCGTCGCCCCGCCGACCCCGGCCCCGCAGACCCGCCGGGCCCGCGCGCAGGCCCGGCGGCGGCGCAACATCGCCATCGACGCGCTGGGCACGACGGTGCTCACCGCGACGGCCCTCAGCGCCCTCGTGGGCACCTACGACGGGCCGTGGTGGGTCGTCACGAGCGCGGTCGCCCTCGTCGCCGGGATGGTCCTCGCGCTCGCCCTCGACCGCTTCCGGATGCCGTGGTGGGCCGCGGCCCCGGCGCTGCTCGTCCTCGTCGCGCTGCTCGCCCCACCGCTGACGATGCGGAGCACCTCGGCCGGTCCGTGGCCGACCCCGACGTCGTGGGCCGCCCTCGCGGACACCGCGACCGACGGCTGGCGCCGGTTGCTCACGACCCTGCCGCCGGTCGACGGCGCCGGGCCGCTGTCGCTCCTCCCGTTCCTGCTCGCCCTCGTCGGGGGGTGCGCGACGCTGCTCGTGGCCCGCCGCGTGTGGTCCCCGTACCTTCCGGTCCTCGTGCCGGCCCTCGTCGGCGCCGCGTCGGTGGCCTTCGGGGTCGTCGAGCCGGGCGGCGTGGTCGCCCGCGGGGCGGTGCTGCTCGTCGCCGCGCTCGTCTGGGGCACAACGCGCTCGCGCCGCCGGGTCGTCGTGCACACAGCGCGCAACCTCGAGCGGCTCGGCACCGCGGCGCTGCTCCTCGTGGTCGTCGGCGTCATCGTCATCGGGGCGGTCCCGTGGACCGGGACGACACAGCGGCAGGTGCTGCGCGAGCACGTCGAGCCCCCGTACGCGGCCACCGACCGCCCGAGCCCGCTCGCGGCCTTCCGCTCCTTCCGGCCGGTCGCCGAGGACCTCGCCGACAAGGAGCTGGTGCGGGTCGGCGGGCTCCCGCAGGGGACGCTGCTGCGGCTGGCCACCGTCGACACCTACTCCGGCACGGTGTGGGCCGCGGGCAACGCGACGCCGACCTCGGCCGCGGGATCCGGCACCTTCCTGCGGGTCGGCGCCCGGATCCCGCGCCCCGACGGCGGCCGCGAGGCCCGCGCCACGGTGACCGTCGGCAAGGACTGGGCCGACCGCCGCGACCTCGGCATCTGGGTGCCCACCGTCGGCAGCGAGACGCGCATCCGGTTCGAGGGGCCGCGGGCCCAGGACCGCGCCGACGAGCTGCGCTACAACCTCGACACCGGGGCCGCCGTGCTGCCGCAGCGGCTGTCGGCCGGCGAGACCTACGTGCTCGACGAGCGGATCGGCGCCCCGCAGACCTCGGTCCCGACCGCCCCGCCCGTCGACCCGACCCTCGCCCAGCCGATGGCCCGGCTCGTCGCCGCGAGCGCGACCGCCGGTGGCGACCCCATGACCCAGCTGCGGGCGGTGGCCACCCGGCTGCGGACCACGGGTGCCTACAGCGACGGCGGCACGGGCGAGGAGACCATCCTCCCGGGGCACTCCTCCGGCCGCCTCACGTCGTTCGTCGCCGAGTCCGAGCCGGCCGGCAACGACGAGCAGTTCGCCGCGACGCTCGCACTGTCGGCCGCCTACCTCGGGATGCCGGCCCGCGTCGTCCTCGGGGCGCTGCCGGAGGCCGACGGCCTCGTCCGCGGCCGCGACGTGCGTGCGTGGGTCGAGGTGCACGACGGCACGCGCTGGCAGCTCATCGCCCCCGACGAGTTCGTGCCGGCGCGCGACAAGAAGCCGAAGCCCCGGGCGGTCGTCGAGCAGGACACCAGCCGGGCCGCCACCGTGCCGCCGCCCACCGCGCAGCGACCGCCGAGCAGCGAGGACGGCTTCTCGCTCGACGAGTCCGCGAGCGGCCGCAGCCGGACCACCGCACCCGAGGTGACCTTCCCGCTGCCGCTGTGGGCGCGGGTGACGATCGCCGCCGCGGCGGTGCCGGTGCTCGGGATCCCGCTCTGGACGGGCCTGCTCGTCCTCGTCAAGACCCTGCGCCGGGTGCTGCGCACGCGGCGCGGATCGGCCGCCGCGCGCTCGGCGGCCGCGTGGGACGACGTGCTCGACTCCCTGCGGGACGCCGGTTACGCGGTCTCGCGCCGGGACACCCGCCGCGAGGTGGCCGCGTCGGTCGGTGGCGCGGCCCTGCTCGACACCGCGCGCGCGGTCGACGGGGCGACCTTCGGGCCGGCGGGCGCCGACGACGCGACCGCCGAGCGGGCCTGGGCCCTGGCCGGCCGCGCCCGGCACGAGCTCGCCGAGGGCCGGACGCGTCGCGAGCGCTGGCGCCGGGCGGTCGCCCTGACCTCGCTCCTGCCGTCGCGGCGGGCCGCGGCCCGCCGCACGCCGTCCGGCATCCACGCCGGGCGCATCACGGCGCCGGTGTCGGCCTCGGCCGGGTGACTCCGGGCCACCCGCCGCGGCGGGGTCGGCTCAGTAGTTGCCGCCGCTGATCTGGCCGACGCTCATCGAGCCGGGGCCGGTGACGTTGCCGCGCGGGCCCGTCCAACGCTCGCGCATGCACAGGGCGCACCGGACGAAGCGCTCGCCGTCCTCGGTGTGGGCGTTCTCCCACCGGTGGCGCAGGTTGGTGCGGCACAGGAACGGGACGCGTCGCGGCGTGGAGGCCACGGTGCTCAGAAGCCGCCGCCGCTGATGCCGGAGGTGCTGCCGGCGCTCATGGCGCCGGGACCGGTGACGTTGCCGCCGGGGCCGGAGTCGCGCTCGCGGAGGCACTTCGCGCAGCGGACGAAGCGGGCGCCGTCGTCGGTGTGCGCGACCTCCCAGACGTGCCGGAGGTTGGTGCGGCAGAGGAACGGTGTGCGGGTGCTGCTGGTCATCGGGACCCCCTTGTCGTCGGTACCCGAGGATACCGCCGGGCGGCCCCGGTGAACAGGAGGTCGGGCCGTCGCCGGGGCCGGTCAGCCGCGACGTCGGCGCCAGGGCCACCGGCCCCGGCGCGGGGGGTCGGTGAGCGGCGTGGCGCGGTCGGGGGCGAGGTCGACCGCACCGCGCGGCGGGGCGAAGCGCTCGTGCGCGCGGGCCCGCGACGCCGAGCCGCCCGTGGGCGACGGAGCGGGCTCGGCGGGTGCCGGCCCGGCCGGGCTGTGCGGCGGTGCCGGCGGGACCATCGTCGAGGCCGGCGGCACGGCCCACGGCGCGATGCGGTGCTCGAGGTCCGGGCCGGTGCGGCGTTCGGCGGCGCGGGCGGGCTCCGGCGGGTCGGCGACGAGGGGACGGGCCGCCGGGGTGGGCACGGCGGGTGCGGCGGGAGCGGGCGTCCCGGGCGTCCCGGGCGTCCCAGGCGTGTCGAGCGTCTCGGGTGGGCCCCACGCGGCGCGCAGCCGGGAGCGGGGGACGGTGTCGCCGTCGACGTCCTCGAGGACCTCGGGCGCGTCGGGCTCGGCCACGGCGTCATCGTAACCAGCACGGGGTGTATTCGACCCGGCCTTCGACGCCGAACCCCTCCTGTCGCACGAGTATCGGGTCACCCGATACCGGTGCGCTTCACCCCGCAACCGTTCCCGGGGGAAGCGCGGCGTTCCGGGGGAGAGGCGTTCGGCGGACCTCCGGCGGGTGCGCTCGGGTGCGTGGAGGCGGTGTCTCGCTAGGCTGCCGGACGTGGCGGACGAGACACGGGTGGTCGAGCCCGGCGGGTGGCGCGAGGCCGCCGCCGCCGCGCGCGACGACGGGTTCGCCTTCCTCGACTGGCTGAGCGCCGTCGACCGCACCGACGACGAGGCCGCCCCCGGCTTCGACGTGCTCTGCCACCTCTACGACGTGTCGGTGCCCGGCGCCCTGCGCGGCCTGCTGCTCACCACCCGGCTGCCCGACGGCGCCGCCATCGACTCGCTCACCCCGGTGTTCGCCGGCGCCGCCTGGCACGAGCGCGAGACCCACGAGATGTTCGGCATCGACGTTGCCGGCTTCGACGACGGCAGCGGCCTCGGCCTGCGCCCGCTCCTGCTGCCCGACGGCTTCGAGGGGACCCCGCTGCGCAAGTCCTTCCAGCTCGCCGCGCGCGCGTCCAAGCCCTGGCCGGGCGGCAAGGAGCCGGGGGAGGGCCACGACTCCGCGCGCTCGCCGAGCCGCCGCCGGGTGCAGGCCCCGGGCGTCCCACCGCCGGAGTGGGGTCCGCGATGACTCTCCTCGAGGTGGTGCTGCGAGCCGTCGCGGCGCTCGCGGCGTTCCTCGTCCTGCCGCTGCTCGTCGGGCAGGCCGAGCACAAGGTGATGGCGCACATGCAGGGCCGGCTCGGCCCGATGTACGCCGGCGGCTTCCACGGCTGGGCCCAGCTCGTCGCGGACGGCGTGAAGTTCGTCCAGAAGGAGGACATCGTCCCGGCGGCCGCCGACCGGTGGGTCTTCCGGCTCGCCCCGGCCGTCGCCCTCGTGCCGTACCTCGTCGCCCTCGCCACCCTGCCGGTGCACCCCGGCGTCGCCGCCGTCGAGGTGCCGGGGTCGGTGCTCCTCGTCCTCGCCGCCACGTCCGTCGGGGCGCTCGGCACGCTGATGGCCGGCTGGTCGAGCGCGAACAAGTACTCGCTGATCGGCGGCCTGCGGGCCGCGGCCCAGCTCGTGTCCTACGAGCTGCCCGTCGTGCTCGCCGTCGCCTCGGTGGCCCTCGCGGGCGGGTCGCTCTCGCTCGCCGGGCTCGTCGAGGCGTGGAGCCCGTGGTGGCTGCTCTGGCAGCTGCCCGGCGCGGTGGTGTTCCTCGTGGCCGCGGTCGCCGAGCTGCAGCGCCCACCCTTCGACATGCCGGTCGCCGACGCCGAGCTCGTCATGGGCGCCTGGACCGAGTACACCGGCCTGCGCTTCGCCTTCTTCCTCCTCGCCGAGTACGCGGGCATCGTCGTCATGTCGCTGCTCTTCACGACCCTCTGGCTCGGCGGCTGGCACGGGCCGTTCAGCGACGCCCTCGGCTGGCTGTGGTTCCTGCTCAAGGGGTTCGTCGTCTCGCTCGTCGTCGTGTGGGTGCGCGTCGCCTGGCCGCGGCTGCGCGAGGACCAGCTCCAGCGGATGGCCTGGCTGTGGCTCGTGCCGCTGGCGCTCGGCCAGCTCCTGCTGACGGGCGTCGGGGTGGTGGTGGGCTGGTGAGCACCGAGCCGAAGGACGAACGAGGACGCGACGGCGGGCTGCCGGGGGTCCTCAAGGGCCTGGCCACGACGGCCCGGACCGCGTTGCGCCCCAGCCACACCCACGAGTACCCGGACGTCGCGCCGACCCTGCCGCCGCGCAGCCGCGGGGTCATCGCGCTGCTCGAGGAGAACTGCACCTCGTGCATGCTCTGCGCCCGCGAGTGCCCGGACTGGTGCATCTACATCGACTCGCACAAGGAGACGATCCCGGCGACCACCGAGGGCGGCCGCGAGCGCCAGCGCAACGTCCTCGACCGGTTCGCCATCGACTTCTCGCTCTGCATGTACTGCGGCATCTGCATCGAGGTGTGCCCGTTCGACGCCCTCTTCTGGAGCCCGCAGTTCGAGTACGCCGAGGTCGACATCCGCGACCTGCTCCACGAGAAGGACCGGCTCGGCGAGTGGATGGCCACCGTCCCGCCGCCGCCGGCGCTCGACGAGTCGGCGGCCGAGCCCGCCGAGGTCGCGGCGGTCAACCGGCCGGCGCGCGGCACCGGGCTCGTCGGCGGGGCCGGCGCCCGGCCGCCCCGCACCGTGCGGCCGAAGGTCGTGCAGAAGGACCCGCCCGAGGACCCCTCGTGACCGCGCTCGACACCGCCTTCGCGGCGAGCGCCGTGCTCGCCGTCCTCGGCGGGCTGTTCGCCGTCACCACGCGGCACGTCGTGCACGCGGCCCTGTGGCTCGTCGTCGCCCTCCTCGGCGTCGCGGGCGCGCTCCTCGTCCTCGGCGCCGAGCTCGTCGCGCTCGTCCTCGTCCTGGTCTACGTCGGGGCAGTGGTCGTCCTCGTCCTCTTCGCGCTGATGCTCACCCGGGCCCCCATCGGGCCGGACCGCGCGCACGCCGTCGGGCCGTGGCGGGCGGCCGGCGCGGCCCTGCTCGGGCTGGCCACCGCGGGGCTGCTCGCCTCGGTGCTCGTGCCGCTGGCCGACGGCACCGTGCGGCGCGCCGACGTCTCGACGACCCAGGTCGCCGGGCAGCTGTTCGGCACCTGGGTGTGGCCCTTCGAGCTGCTCTCGCTGCTGCTCCTCGCGGCCCTCGTGGGCGGGCTCGCCGTCGCGCGCGGCCCGGCCGACGACGACCCCGCGACGGGGGTCCGCCCGTGATCCACCTCGTCGGCCCGTACCTGCTGGCCGCGGCCCTCGTCGGGCTCGGCGTGGCGGGGATCGCGGTGCGCCGCAACGCCGTCCTGCTGCTCGTCGGCGTCGAGCTCGTGCTCAGCGGCGGGCTCGTCCTCCTCCTCACCACGCAGGCCACCGGCGCCGACCGCTGGGCGGCCGGCAGCGTCCTGCCGCTCTTCGTCATCACCATCGCCGCCGCCGAGGTCGTCGTCGCGCTGGCCGTTGTCCTCGCGGTCTTCCGGCTGCGCGGGAGCATCGACCTCGACGCCGCGAGCGACGCCACCGACCGGGAGGAGGCGCCGTGAACCCCTGGCTGCTCGTCGTCGTGCCGGCCGTCGCCGCCGGCCTCGGGGTCGCCGTGCGTCGCGACGACCGCATTGCCCAGGTCCTCGCCGTGCTCGGCGCCGGTGCCACGCTGCTGCTCGCGCTCGTCGCGTGGATCGGCCAGTCCGGCACCGTCATCGGCTTCGGACCGGCCCTCCCGGTCGGCGAGCTGCAGGTGCCGCTCGGGGTGACGAGCGACCCCACACGCCTCGCCGTCGCCACCGTCGTGGCCCTCGTCGCCACGGCGGTGCAGCTGTACTCCACGTGGTACCTGCGCACCGACGACCGCTACGGCCAGTTCGCCGCCACGGTCTCGCTCTTCAGCGCCGCGATGCTCCTCGTCGTCGTCTCCTCCGACCTCGTCCTGACCATCGTCGGCTGGGAGCTCATGGGCTGGTGCTCCTACCTGCTCATCGGCCACTGGTCGCGCCGGCCGAGCGCCCGCCGCGCCGCCCTCAAGGCCTTCCTCGTCACCCGGGTCGCCGACATCGGCTTCGTCCTCGGGCTCGTCGGTCTCGCGGCCGGGGCGCGGTCCACGGACCTCGGCACGGTCCTCGAGGCGTGGGACCGCCCGACGCAATGCATCGACACCGCCGTCGCGGGCGGCTCGGTGCTCGGGGACGCCCTGACCGCCTGTGCCGCACCGGATGCGCGCCTGCGGGCCGTCCTGCTGGCCCTCGTCGTCGTCGGCGTCCTCGGCAAGTCGGCGCAGGTGCCGTTCCAGGACTGGCTCGCCGACGCGATGGAGGGCCCGACGCCGGCCAGCGCGCTCATCCACGCGGCGACGATGGTCGCCGCCGGCACGGTCGTGCTCACCGGGCTGCACCCGCTGCTCGAGGACAGCCCGAGCGCCCGCTGGTTCCTCGGCGTCGCCGTGTCCGTGACGATGCTGCTCGCCGCCCTGCTGGCCTTCGCGCAGAGCGACCTCAAGCGGATGCTCGCGTGGTCCACCGTCAGCCAGGTGTCGGTGATGCTCGCCGCAGTGGCGGTCGCGGGTCCCGGCGTCGACCCCGATGCCGGTCTGCTGCACCTGTGGTCGCACGCGATCTTCAAGTCGCTGCTCTTCCTCGCCATCGGGTGGGCCGCCGTCGCCGCGGGTGGGACGGCGGCCACCGCGTTGCGGGGGAGCGGGGCCGCCACGCCGGTGCTGCGCGCCGCCTTCCTCGTCGGCTTCCTCTCGCTCGCCGGCGTCCCGCTCGTCGTCGGTGGGGTCTCGAAGGAGCACGTGCTGTCCTCGGCCTGGGACGGTGCGGTCGCCGCCGACGGGCCGGGGGTGCTCGTCCTCGTCGCGCTCGTGCTCACCTCGGCCGTCACCGCGGCGTACTCGACCCGCGGCTACCTCGTCCTCACCGCGCACGTGCGGCGTCGTCCCGAGGCCGGCCGGGTGCCCCCGACCGTGCCCGGCCTGCTGTGGGTCCTCGTCGTGCTCACCGTGTTCGGGGGGCTCGTCGTGCTCACGGGTTCCTTCGCGGTGCACCGCGTCTCGCTGCTCTGGCTCCTGCTCACCGTGCTCGTCGTCGGGGTCGGCGTGGCCGTCGCGCTGCGCGGCGGCTTCGACCGCGACCCCGCGGAGGTGCTCGCCCGGCGCCTCGTCCCGCACGCCGACCGGGGGCTCGGGGTCGACGCCCTGTACCGGCGCCTCGTCGCCCGTCCGGTGCTGCGCCTCGCCCGGGTCGTCGCCTTCGTCGACACCGAGGTCGTCGACGCCTACGTCCGCGGCACGGCCGTCGCGGCGCGGGCCGCCGGCTGGGCGGGGCAGCGGGCGCACCGGCGCGAGCGGCCCAGCGCCGGGGTCGGGCTCGTGCTCGGGGCGGTCGTCGTCCTCGGGCTCGTGGGGGTGCTCGCGTGGTCGTGAGCCTGCTCCTCGCCGTGCCGGCCGCCGTCGGGCTGTGGCTCGTCTCCGGCGGTCGTGCCCTGCCGGTGCGCCCCGCCCGCTGGCTGGCCCTGCTCACCGCGGTCGCGACCGCCGGCCTGGCCGTCGGCGTCGTCGTCACCGAGGCCGCCGTCGACCGGGCCTGGCTGCCCGAGCTCGGGGTGCGGTGGTCCTTCGGCACCGACGGCATCTCGGTGCCGCTCGTCCTGCTCACCGTGCTCATGGGGCTCGTCGTCACGGCGCACGCCTGGGTCGAGGTGCCCGCGGGCGGGACGCCGGCGACCTTCCTCGGCTGCCTCCTCCTCGTCGAGGCCGGTGCGCTCGCGACCTTCACGGCCCGCGACGCCGTCCTCTTCCTCGTCGCCTTCGAGGTCGTCCTCGTCCCGATGTGGGTGCTCGTCGGCCGGTACGGCGACCCGCACGACCCCCGGGCGCGCACCGAGGCCGCACAGCGCTTCGTCCTCTACACGGCCGTCGGGTCCACGACGATGCTTGTCGGCATCCTCGCCCTCGTCGCAGCGGCCGGCACCGCCGACCTGCGCGAGCTCGCCGGCGGCGCGGGGGCGGCGCTCGGTCCGGGCGCGCAGATGGGCGTGGCCGCCCTGCTCGTCGTCGGGCTGGCCGTCAAGGTGCCGGTGCTGCCGTTCCACACCTGGCTGCCCCCGGCGCACACGACGGCGCCGACGGCCGGGTCGGTGCTCCTCGCCGCCGTCCTTCTCAAGATGGGCACCTACGGGCTGGTCCGGCTGCCGGTCGCCACGGTCCCCGACGGGTTCGGCCGGCTCGCGCCCGTGCTCGCGGTCGCCGGGGCGCTGGGCATCGTCTGGGGCGGGCTGGTCTGCCTCGTCGAGCGCGACCTCAAGCGGCTCATCGCCTACTCGTCGGTGGCGCACATGGGCTTCGTGGTGCTCGCCCTCGCCAGCGGCTCGGAGACCGGGCTCCAGGCCGCGCTCTACGCCAACGTCGCGCACGGGCTGGTGTCGGCGCTGCTGTTCGTCCTCGTCGGCGGGCTCAAGCAGCGCTGGGGCGACGTCGACCTCGCCGTGCGCCGCCCGGCCCTGCGCGAGACCTCGCCCCGGCTCGGGTTCGCGCTCGTCATCGGGCTCGCCGCCTCGCTCGGGCTCCCGGGGCTCGCGGGGTTCTGGGGCGAGCTGCTCGCCGTCTACGCGGCGTGGGCGCCGGCGGCCGACCGCCCGCGGGCCGTCCTCGTCACCTGTGCGGTCGTCGCGGCCGTCGGGGCGGCCCTCGCCGCGGCGTACGCGCTCCGCGTCGCCGGCCTCGTCTGGGCGGGTGACCGGCCCGACCCCGAGGCCCGCCGGACCGCCGACACCGTCGGTGTCGAGCGGTGGGTGCTCGCGGGCCTCGCGGGGCTCGTCGTCGTCCTCGGGGTGGCCCCGATGCTCGTCCTCTCGGTGACGGCCGACGCCGTCGCGACGGTCGGCGGTGCGCGATGAGCACGCTCGTCACCGTCGACTGGCTCGTGCTCGCGCCGGCCCTGGCCCCGGTGCTCGGGGTGGTCCTCGTCCTCGTCGGTGACGCGGTGTCACCGGCCCGTCGGGGCGGACGGTGGGCGCTGCCCGTCGCGGCGGTCGTCCTCGTCGCCGGCGCGGTGCTCGCCCTGCGCGGCAGCCTCCTCGACCCCGCCACGCCGCTGCGCACCCTGTGCCTCCCCGCCCCCGACGGCGCGTGCCTGTGGACCGCCGGGCCGCGCACCTCGACCCTCCAGGCGGGCGTCCTGCTCGCCGCGGCGGCCGCCCTCGCCGTGCACCACGACGCCCGACCCCGGCTGCGCGACACCACCGTCACCGCCACGCTGCTGCTCGCGGCGACGACGGGCGGCGTTGCGGTGGCCGCGGCCCGCGACCTCGGGACCTGGCTCGTCGCCCTCGAGCTGGCCACCGTCCCGGCGGTCGCCCTCGTCGTGCTCCGGGGCACCCGCGCCGCGGCGCACGGCGGCCTCAGCCTGCTCGTCACCTCCCTCGCGTCCTTCGCGCTGCTCGTCCTCGGGGCCGGGCTGTGGCTCACGGCGACCGGCGACGCCGCGTTCTCGCCCGAGTCGGTCGCCGCCGCCTGGGCCGACCCCGAGCGCCGAGCCGTCCTCGTGCTCGCCGTCACCGCGCTCGTCTCGGGCGTCGGCTTCAAGCTCTCGCTCGTCCCCTTCCACGCCTGGACCCCGCAGGCCTACGCCACGACGGACCTCGGGACGACGCTCTTCCTCGCCGCGGCCTCCAAGCTGTCGGCGGCCGCGGCCCTGCTCGTCGTCGTCGAGGCGCTCGTGGGGTCGGCGGGCTCGGTGGTCGTCGTGCTCCTCGGGCTGCCCGCCGCCGCCTCGCTGCTGCTCGGCACGGTCGTGGCCCTCCGGCAGGACGACGCCGTGCGCCTCCTCGCGTGGTCGACCATCGCGCAGGCCGGCTGGGTCGTCGTGCCCCTCACCGCGCTGAGCAGCGACGGGCTGCGGGCCTCGGCCGGCTATGTCCTCACCTACGCCGCCGCCACCGCCGTGGCCTTCGGGGTGCTCGCCCGCACCGGCGCGCGCTCGCTCGCGGCGACCCGGGGCCTGCTGCGCCGCGACCCGCTCGCCGGTGGGGCGCTGGCCCTGGCCCTGCTCGTCCTCGCCGGGTTGCCGCCCGGGGTCGTCGGGCTCGTCGTCAAGGTGCTCGCCGTCGCGGCCCCGGTCGCCGAGGGCGTCTGGCCGGTCGCGGCCGCGGCCGTCGTCGCGGTCGTCCTCGGCATCGCCGTCTACCTCCGCTGGGTGGCGGTGCTCGTGGCCCGGCCCGGGGAGGGCGACGAGCCGGCACACGAGGGGTCGCGGGCCCGCTCCACGACGGTCGTCGTCGTGCTCGGGACCGCCGTGCTGCTCGTGACGAGCGCCCTGCCGCACGCCCTGCTCGGCGGGCTCGGCTGACCCCGGAACCGAACCGGCCACCGCGAGCGTTCACCCGGCATGCACAACCACTTCAACGGCCTCAAGACCGCCGCCCTGCTCGGCGGCCTCTGGGCCATCCTGCTGGCCATCGGCTGGTTCATCGCCCAGGGCACGAACAGCAGCATCTTCATCCTCGTCTTCGCGCTCATCGGCCTCGGGACGACCGCGTACGGGTACTGGAACTCCGACAAGCTGGCCATCCGCGCGATGCACGCCTACCCCGTCACCGAGGCCCAGGCGCCCGCGATGTACCGCATCGTCCGCGAGCTCTCGACGCGCGCCGGCAAGCCGATGCCGCGCCTCTACGTCTCGCCGACCCAGGCCCCCAACGCCTTCGCCACCGGCCGCAACCCCGAGAACGCCGCCGTCTGCTGCACCGAGGGCATCCTCGGCCTGCTCGACGAGCGCGAGCTGCGCGGCGTCCTCGGCCACGAGCTGATGCACGTCTACAACCGCGACATCCTCACCGGCTCGGTCGCCGCCGCCATCGCCGGCGTCATTTCCTCGATCGGCCAGTTCCTCGCCTTCGGCGCGATCTTCGGCGGGGGCAACGACGAGGACCGCAACCCGATCGCCGGGCTCGCCCTCGCGCTGCTGGCGCCCATCGCGGCGGTGTTCGTGCAGATGGCCATCTCGCGCACCCGCGAGTACGACGCCGACGAGGACGGGGCCACCCTCACCGGCGACCCGCTCGCCCTCGCGAGCGCGCTCAAGAAGCTCGAGCTGGGTGTGGCCCGTGCGCCGCTGGCGCCGACGCAGCAGGTGGTCAACGCCAGCCACATGATGATCGCCAACCCGTTCCGGGCCCAGGACATCTCCCGGATGATGTCGACCCACCCGCCGATGGCCGAGCGCATCGCCCGCCTCGAGCAGATGGCCTACGGGCACCGCATCAACCCGAGCTGACGCGCCCCGGTCAGGGGGCCGGGGGGACGACGAGGCGCATCACGGTGTTCTTCTCGCCCTTGGTGCGCTCGAGCTCGAACCCGACCCGCTCGAACATCGACCGGGTCGTGGAGTAGAGGAAGGACGACGAGACCTTCTTCGTCGAGCCCGTGAGGTCGTGCGGGTAGCCCTCCAGCACACCGCCGCCGGCCTGCGCGACGAGGTCGACGACACCCCGCAGCGCGACCTCGGCGACGCCCTGTCGCCGGTACCGGCGGTCGACGAAGAAGCACGTGACGCGGTAGTCGGGCGGGCTGACGAGGCCCTCCTCGTACTCCTTCCGGTGGCGGATGTTCGGCAGCTCGGCGGGCGGGCCGTACTGCGCCCAGGCCACGGCCTCCTCCCCGTCGAACACCACGGCGGCGTGCGAGCGACCGCCCCGCACCCATTGCTCCTTGAGGGCGTGATTGGCGTCCGCGTCGCGCGGCTTCTCCGAGACCATCGTGTGGAACCACGTGCACCAGCAGCCGCCGAAGACGCCGTTGTGGCGCGCGGCGAGGGCGTCCCAGGCCTCCCACGTGTCGGGGCCGAGGGGGCGGACGGTGAGGCGGGAGGTGTCGACGTCGACCATGGCGCCCACGCTAGGACCGGATGCGGACGGAACGCGTCCGCGATGCGCCCGCCCTAGGCTGGCCGCGTGAGGGCCGTCGTGCAGGACCGCTACGGGGGGCCCGACGTGCTGCGCCTCGTGACGCTGCCGGACCCCCGGCCCGGCCCGGGCGAGGTGCTGCTGCGGGTGCACGCGACGTCGGTCAACCTCTCCGACTGGGAGACCCTGCGCGGCAGCCCGGCCTACGCGCGGCTCGGCGGGCTGCGCCGCCCGGCCCGCTCGGTGCTCGGGTCGGACGTCGCCGGTGTCGTCGAGGCGCTCGGCGAGGGGGTCGGCTCGGTGTCGGTCGGCGACGAGGTCTTCGGCGACCTCCTGGGCACCAAGGGCGGGTTCGCCGAGCTCTGCGTCGCCCCGGCGGCCCGGCTGGCCCCGAAGCCGCCCGGGCTCTCCTTCGTCGAGGCCGCCGCGCTCCCGCAGTCCGCGGCCATCGCCCTCCAGGGCACGCGGTGGGCCGGCGCCGGGACCCGCGTGTGCGTCAACGGAGCCGGTGGTGGCTCGGGGGTCCTGTGCCTCCAGCTGGCCGCCCGCGCCGGCGCCCACGTCACCGGTGTCGACACCGCCGCCAAGCTCGACCTCATGCGCTCGCTAGGGGCCGACGTCGTCCTCGACCACACCCGCGAGGACTGGACCCGGCAGGGCCCGTACGACCTCGTCCTCGACCTCGTCGCGCACCGGTCGGTGCTCGCGTACCGCCGGGCCCTCGCGCCCGGTGGCCGCTACCGGTGCGTCGGCGGGACGACCCGGGCGCTGCTGCGGGTCCTCACGGTCGGCGGCCTGCTCGGCCGGATGACCGGGCGCTCGCTCGGGGTCCTCGCGGTGCGCGAGGGGCCGGAGCACTTCCTCCCGGTGGCCGCGCGGTGCGCCGAGGGGGAGCTCGAGGTGCGGGTCGACCGCACCTACCCCCTCGAGGAGGTGCCGGCCGCGCTCGAGCGCGTCGGGCTCGGACGCTCCCTCGGCAAGGTCGTCGTCGAGGTCCGCTGACTCAGCCGGTGGGCAGGCCCTCGGCCGAGTCGTCGTAGTACTGGCGGTTGCGCAGCCCGGCCGCCGCGGCCTCGTCGAGGCAGACGACGGTGTCGGCGTGCCACTGGAGCACCGACGCCGGCACCGACGCGGTGAGCGGACCCTCCAGTGCCGCGGCGACGGCGTCGGCCTTGGCGTCACCCGTGGCGACGAGGACGAGGCGGCGTGCACCGAGGATGGTGCCCAGGCCCTGGGTGAGGCAGTGCGTCGGCACGTCGTCGAGGCCGCGGAAGAAGCGGGCGTTGTCGCGTCGGGTGCGCGCGGACAGCCGCTTGACGCGGGTGCGCGAGGTGAGGGCCGACCCCGGCTCGTTGAACCCGAGGTGCCCGTTGGCCCCGATGCCGAGCACCTGGACGTCGACGCCGCCGAGGTCGCGGATGCGCTGCTCGTACGCCGCGGCCGCGGCCTCGAGCGCCGCGCCGTCGGTGCTCGACCCGTCCGGCACCTCGAGCCGGTCGGGGGCGAGGCCGACGACGTCGCAGACCTCGCGGAGCAGGACCTGCCGGTAGCCCTCGGGGTGGCCCGGCGGCAGGCCCACGTACTCGTCGAGGGCGACGCCGTGCGTCGTGGAGAAGTCGGCCCGCCCCGCGGCGACCGCCCGCCCGAGCTCGCGGTACAGGCCGAGCGGCGAGGAGCCGGTGGCCAGCCCGAGGACGGAGGGCCGGCGGGAGGAGCGGTCGAGCCCGGCGAGCACGGCCTCGGCGGCACGTGCGGCGGTCTGCTCGGGGTCGGGGCTGACGAGGATCTCCATCGCCGGTCAGCCTAGGCCGTGACGGGGGTGGGCAGCAGCGCGGCCCCGATGGCCGCGAGGGGCGCCGCGCCGTCGAGGACGCGGACCCGGGCGGCCAGGTCGAGCCGGGCGAGGAACGGGGAGGTGCGGCAGTGTGCGACGAGCTCGTCCCGCACCGCCGCCTCGAGCTCGGCGCGGTCGCGGGCCAGTCCGCCCCCGACGAGGACGAGGTCGGCTCCCGTCGTCACGAGCACCTGGACGGCGAGGCCGAGGCCGCGGGCCAACGTGGCGACGACGTCACGCGCCACCGGATCCCCCTGTGCCGCAGCGGGGAACAGCTCCGCGGGTCGACGGGGCCACAGGCGGTGCAGGGCCGACCCGGACGCGATGGTCTCGAGGCAGCCACGCTGGCCGCACGAGCACGGCACCTCCGTCCCGACGGGCAGGTGGCCGATCTCGCCCGCGGCACCGCCCGCGCCGCGCAGCACCCGGCCCTCGTCGACGAGCGCCGCGGCGAGCCCCGTTCCCGCGTTGAGGTAGGCCGTCCGGCCCGAGGGTGCCCCGGCGTGCGTCACGTGCACGGCGCCGAGCGCGGCGGCCTTGACGTCGTTGTCGACGCCCGGCCGGTGGCCGGTCGCCGCGGCCACCTCGCCCGCGAGGTCGAGGGCGTCGACGTCGAGGTGCACGGCCGAGCGCGCCCACCCGGTGACCGGGTCGACGAGCCCGGGCATGCACACGCCGACGTGCCGCAGCGCCGTCCAGCCGCCGACGACGTCCGCCGCGCGTGCGGCCACCCCGACCGCCGTCGCGAGCACGTCGTCGCGTCCCCGGCCGGAGGCCGCCGTGACGTGGGCGACGACCTCGCCGACCGGGTCGAGGACGAGGGCGGCGGTCTTCGTGCCGCCGATGTCGACGCCGAGCCTCACCGCGCGTCCCCGTCGCGCAGCAGGCCGAGCAGGGCACGAGCGACGGCCGGGGAGGCGCCCCACGTCTCGACGTCCGCGCCACCGCGCGGCCAGCCGCAGTCGACGAGCACCGCGTGGTGACCGAGGCCCCGCAGCCGCGAGAGCACCTCGTGGGCGGGGTGGTCGGGGCCGGCGGACCGGGCCACGACCGCCACCCGGGCGTCGCGCGGCACCTCCTCCTCGCGGACGGTCCCCCCGAGGGCCGCCGGGCCCCACGCCACGGCGCCGACGGCGAGGTTGGCCCGCGAGCCGACCTGCACGACGGCCAGCGGCGCCGGGTCCGCGGCGAAGCTCCGGGCCTCGTCGGTGACGGTGAACGCAGCGGCGACGGCCTCGTCGGACACCGGCGTCCGGTCCGGTGACGCGTCGGGGCGCAACGACCGGTGCGCCAGCCGGCGCACGCGCGCCGCGGCCTCCGCGACCCGGAACTCCGGGAGGCGACCGGAGCGCACCGCGTCGAGCACCGCGTCCCGGACGGCGGCGAACCGCTCGCCGCCGGTGGCCGAGCCGAGGCAGAGCAGGTCGACCCCGGCCGCGAGGGCGCGCACCGCCGCCTCCGGGATACCGGTCCCGGCCGAGGCCCCGGCCATGTCGAGGGCGTCGCTGACGAGCGCCCCGTCGAAGCCGAGCTCGTCCCGCAGGAGTCCGATGACCGTGGGGGAGAACGTCGCCGGGCGCTCTGTGTCCAGGGCCGACACGACGATGTGCGAGGTCATGACGCACTCGACGCCCGCCGCGACGGCTGCGGCGAAGGGCACGAGCTCGCGGGCTCGCAGCACCTCGAGGGGCACGTCGACGCGGGGGAGGGCGTGGTGCGAGTCGGCGACGGTGTCCCCGTGGCCGGGGAAGTGCTTGGCGCAGGCGGCGACCCCGGTCGACTGCAGGCCACCGACCCACGCCGCGGTGTGGCGGGCGACGGCCTCGGGGTCGTCGCCGAACGAGCGCACCCCGATGACGGGGTTCTCGGGCGAGGAGTTGACGTCGACGACCGGCGCGAGGTCGAGCCCGATGCCCAGCGCCGCGAGCTCGGCCCCCACGGCGGCGGCGGCCCGGGCAGTGACCGCGACGTCGTCGATGCGCCCCAGCACCCCGTTCCCGGGCGACGTGGACCCGGCGGGGTAGTGCAGCCGGGTGACGTCGCCGCCCTCCTCGTCGGCGGCGAGCAGCACGCCCGGGAGGTCGCGCACCAACGACGAACAGACCTCTGCCACACCACCCTGCGGTCCGACGTTGTCCCCGTACAGGCAGACGGAGACGAGCCCCTCCGCGTGCGCGGTGCGCAGCCAGGCGGGGACGTCGGTGCCGACGAAGCCGGGCTGGAGGGTCGCGGTGACGTCCTCCTCGAGGGTCATCCCTTGACCGCTCCGCCGACGAGGCCGCTGCTCATCCGGCCCTGCACGAGGAGGAAGAAGACGATGACCGGGAGCGCGACGAGGGTCGAGGCGGCCATCACCTGGCCCCAGTCCGTCTCGCGGCTGGCGCTCGCCTGGACGAAGCCGCGCAGCCACAGCGGCAGGGTGCGCGACTGCTCCTCGGTCATGACGACGAGGGCCACGGTGAACTCGTTCCACGCCTGGAGGAACGCGTACACGCCCGAGGCCACGAGCCCGGGGGCCAACAGCGGGAACGTGATCCGCAGGAAGGCCTGAACGCGCGAGAGGCCGTCGACCATCGCCGCCTCCTCGAGGTCGGCGGGCACGCCGGCGACGAAGCCGCGCAGCATCCAGATCGTGAAGGGCACGACGGCGGCCGTGTAGAGGACGGCCAGCCCGAGCGAGCGGTTGAGCAGCCCGAGCGAGCTCATCATCTTGTACTGCGCGATGAACAGCCCCTCGGCGGGCAGCATCTGGATGAGCAGCAGGGCGAGGACGAACGAGGTGCGCCCGCGGAAGCGGAAGCGGCTGACCGCCAGCGCTCCGAGGAAGGCGACGGCCAGCGCCGCGACGACGGTGGTGAGCGTGACGACGAGCGACACCCCGAGGGCGCGCGCGAACGCCGGCTGCCCGGCCACCGCCGAGAAGTTGTCGAGCGACCCGCCGAACGGCAGGAACGTCGGTGTCGTGGACTGGAGGACGACGTTCGGCAGGAACGCGGAGTTGAGCATCCAGTACACCGGGAAGGCCCAGACGGCCGACACGACGAGGGCCAGGACGGTCAGCAGGACGCGGGAGGTGCGAGGGCGGCGCATCAGTTCTCCTGGGCCATGAGCGAGCGGACGTAGCGCCAGCTGAGCGCGACGGTGAGGAGGAGCATGAGGACGCTGACGGCGCTCGCGGTGCCGAAGTCGCCCTTGCCCGTGCCCAGCTGGTAGACGTACGTGCCGAGCAGGTTCGTCTCGTTGGCCACCGACCCCGCGTCCTGGAGGAGCTTGATCTGCGTGAAGACGCGCAGGTCCCAGATCACCTGCAGGAGAAGGACGATGGAGAGCACCGGGGCGACGAGCGGCGCGTAGATGTAGCGCAGCCGCTGCCAGCCGCCCGCGCCGTCGAGCATCGAGGCCTCGACGACCTCCTGGCCCACCTGGGTGAGCCCGGCGTAGATGCTCAGGGCGACGAACGGCACGCTCATCCACACGACGACGACCGACGCGACGACGAAGAACGACAGCGGCTGGGCGAGCCAGTTGTGCCCCGCGGCACCCTCGACGCCGACGTGCACGAGGAGCCAGTTGAGCAGGCCGCGCCGCCAGTCGACGATCCAGATCCAGACCGTCATCGCCGCGACGACCGGCATCGCCCACGCGAGGAGCAGCGAGACCTGGAGGACGAGGCGCGCCCAGCGGCCGACCGAGTTCATGAGGACCGCCACCGCGCCCCCGACCGCCACGGTGACGAAGGCGGTGACGAGGCAGAAGACGACCGACCGGACGACGACCGCCCAGAGGGTGGGGTCGGTGACGAGCCGGACGTAGTTGTCGAGGCCGACCCACTCCGGAGGGGCGCCGAACTGCTGCTGGAGACCGAACTTCCGCAGGCTCGTCACGAGCTGCCAGCCGACCGGGTACCCGAGCGCGGCGACGAGGAGGACGAGGGTCGGGAGGACGAGGAGGAGCGGGAGCCGGCCCCCGGTGCGCCCTGCGCGGCCGGGCCGGCGGCGGGGGGCTGCGGTGGGCGGTGCGGGCACCGGCGGCACGGCGGCGGCGGCCGGTGACGGTGGGGTGGTCGTCCGCGAGGTCATGGGAGGTCCTTCGGGAGGGGCCCCGACGCCGAGCCCAGGGGTGGCTCGGCGCCGGGGCGGGGCATCACCGGGCTCAGGACAGGTTGAGCATCGGGGTGATCTTGTCGTCGTACTGCTTCGCGAGGCCGGCGAGGTCGTCGGTCGTGCGGATCTTGCCGAAGAACTCCTCGAGCACCTGGGCCGACTCGACGGCGGCCCAGCCCGGGGCGGCCGGGGTCAGCTTGGAGTTCGAGGCCGACTCGACGAGGGCCTTGGCGAACTGGTCGTCGCCGAGCGAGGACACGTAGTCGGAGTTGGCCGGGCCGAGGCCCGCCGCGCCGAGCTTCTGCTGGTAGTCCGCGGAGAAGACGATCTTCATCAGCTCCTTGGCCAGCGCCGGGTTCTTGCTCTTCGCCGAGATCGCGATGTTCGAGCCGCCGGCGAAGACCGGGGCCGGCTTGCCGTCGTTGCCCGGGAGGGCGAAGACACCGAAGGTGTCGTCGTTCCACACGCGCACGTCCTTGCCGTCCTGCTTCGTGAGGTCACCGATCGACCCGTGCGCCCAGCCCGGCGCCATGATCGTCGCGGCCGCGAGCGAGGTCGTCCCGGCCGGCTTGCCGTCGGCGTCGAGGACGGTGTCGGAGTCGTTGATGTACAGCCACGGCGACTGGTCCTTGGCGTCGGCCGGGGCCTTGCTCGCGAGGCGCTGGATCTGCTGGATCTGCTCGAGACCCTTGAGCGAGTTGGCGTCCGAGAGGGTCGAGACCCACTTGCCGTTCTCCTGCTTGGCGAGGTCACCGCCGTTGGCGAAGATCCAGGAGATGCCGTTGCGCCAGTCCTGGCCGCCGATGAAGAAACCCGAGAAGTTCTTGATCTGGTCGGGGTTGTCCGTGGCGATCTTCGCGACGTCGGTGTTGAACTGGTCGAGCGTCGTCGGCATCTCGACGCCGGCCTTCTTCCAGACGTCCTTGCGGTAGAACATGTACCGCGAGCCGAAGTAGTAGGGGAGGGCGTACTTCTTGCCGTCCACCGACCCCGCCTCGACGAACGAGTTGAGCAGCTTGGACCCGCCGAGCTCGTCGTACATGTCGGAGACGTCGAGGAAGGCGCCGACGTTCGTGAAGGTCGGGCTCTGGGTGTTGCCGAGCTCGACGACGTCGGGGGTGTTCTCGGCGTCCGGCAGGGCGGTCGTCAGCTTCGTCACGAGGTCGGGCCAGGCCTGCTCCTCGATGGAGAGGGTCGCGCCGGTCCTGGCCTTGAAGGTGTCCTTGAGGTAGGTCCGCAGCTCGTCGGGGGTGTCGCCGCCGGCCAGCCACAGCGTGACCGTCTTGCCGGCGTTGTCGGCCGTGTTCGTCGCGGCCGGTTCGTCGGACCCGCCGCCGCTCGAGCAGGCCGTCAGGGCGAGGGCCGCACTCGTCACGAGGACGAGGGGAAGGCGCCGGTTCATCTCGGGTTCCTTTCGATGGGTCACGGGGCGTTGGGCCCCCTGGGGTGCACCCGGGTGCGGTGGGGTCAGACGACCCCGAGGCGGTCCCAGAGGACCAGGGCCGCAGCGCCACGCAGGACGATGTCCTCCGGGGACGTGGCGAGGCGGACGGTGAGGGGGGTGTCGAGGCTCGGCAGCAGCCGGTCGGCGAGGCTGCGGGCGACGACGGGGACGACCGGCTCGAGGAGCGCGGCGGGGCCGGCGAGCACGACCTCGGAGAGGTCGAGCGCGGCGACGAGGGGGGCGAGCGCGACGGCGAGGCGGTGGCCGCCGACCTCGACGACGGACTCGGTCGACGCGGGGTCCTCGCCGGCGTCGGCGGCGGCCCGTAGCCGGGGGACCGACAGCCAGGTCTCGAGGCACCCCCGGCGCCCGCAGGAGCACGTCTCGCCCCCGTCGGTGCCGACGGTGACGTGGCCGATCTCGCCCGCGGCGTGGTGGGCCCCCCGCACGAGCCGGCCCCCGCTGACGACGCCACAACCGACACCGCGCCCGACCTGCACGAGGACGAGGTCTTGGCTCCCGGGCGTGGCGCTCAGCTCGGCCTGGGTGGCGGCGTCGGAGTCGTTCGTCACGAGCACCGGCAGGCCGGTGGCCTCGGCGACGAGCGCGCGCAGGGCGACGTCGGTCCAGCCGAGGTTCGGCGCGGTGCGCACGGTGCCCTCGGGGTCGACGAGCCCGGGGGTGCCGATCCCGATGCCGAGCACGGGGTGCGGGGCGACGGCGAGCACCGAGCGCACGAGCTCGACGACGACGGCGGGGTCCAGGCCGCGCCCCTCGTCGGCGTCGACGGCGGCGGCCCGCTCCTCGCGGTGCAGCACGGCGCCCGTCACGTCGACGACCGCGGCCTGCAGCCGGGCGGGGACGGACAGATCGACGGCGAGGGTGAGCAGCCCCGAGCGGTCGAGGTCGACGAGGGTGGCGGGCTTGCCCGGCCCGGCCTGCTCGGCGGTGCCGACGTCGCGGACCCGGCCCTCGCCGATGAGCTCGGCGACGAGGTCGGACATCGTCACCTTCGTGACCCCGACCTCGCGGGCCAGCTGGGCCCGGGACGTCGGGCCGAGGCGGCGCAGCGTCTGGAGGACGAGGGAGAGGTTCTGCCGCCGGCCGTCCGCGGGGAGCACGGCCGTCGAGGTGCTCACGCGGCGGGGGGTGGGGCTCATGGTTGGTTAGTAAAGGGTACTAACTAATGATCGGCAAGGGCCGTGACCGATTCGTGACCTTCGCCGGCCCCCGACCCCGCGTCTGGTTGGGTGGACCCATGCCGTCCCTCACCCGCGACGAGGCCGTCGCCCGCGCCGCCCTGCTCACCGTCACCGCGATGGACGTCGACCTCGACCTCGACCGCGGCGCCGAGCACTTCGGCAGCCGCACGAGCATCCGGTTCACCTGCCGGGAGCCCGGCGCCTCGTCGTTCGCCGACGTCCGGCCGGTCGCGCTGCACGCCGCCACCCTCAACGGCCGCGTGCTCGGCCCCGACGACCTCGTCGACGGACGGCTGGCGCTCGCCGACCTCGAGGCCGACAACGTCCTCGAGGTCGAGGCCACGATGGCCTTCGGACACGACGGGCAGGGCCTGCACCGCTCCACCGACCCGGCCGACGACGAGGACTACGTCTACGGACACCTCTTCCTCGACGCCGCACCCCGGGTCTTCGCCTGCTTCGACCAGCCCGACCTCAAGGCGCCCTACACGGTGGCGGTCGACGTGCCGGCGCACTGGAGCGTCGTGGGCAACGGTGCGGCACATCAGGTCTCGTCGGGGCGCTGGCGGCTCGCCACCACGCGGCCCCTCGCCACGTACTTCGTCACCGTCTGCGCCGGACCGTGGGTGTCGGTCACGGCCGAGCACGACGGCATCCCGCTCGGCGTGCACGCGCGGCGCTCGCTCGAGGCGCCGTTGCGCGAGCAGGCCGAGCAGATGCTCGCGACGACCCGGGCGTGCTTCGACGGCTACCACCGCCTCTTCGGCATCCGCTACCCCTTCGGCGAGTACCACCAGGTCTTCGTCCCCGAGTTCAACGCCGGCGCGATGGAGAACCCCGGCTGCGTGACCTTCCGCGACACCTACGTCTTCCGCGGCGCGGCGACCCCCGACCAGCTGCTCGAGCGCGACAACACGATCGCCCACGAGATGGCGCACATGTGGTTCGGCGACCTCGTGACGATGCGCTGGTGGGACGATCTCTGGCTCAACGAGTCCTTCGCCGAGTACATGGCCTACCGCACCTCGGCCGAGGTCCTCGGCGCCCCCGAGGCGTGGGTCGAGTTCGGCATGGTCCGCAAGCTCTGGGGCTACGCCGCCGAGCGGTCGCCGAGCACCCACCCGGTCGCGGGGTCGCCCGCGCCCGATGCCCTCTCGGCCCTCCAGAACTTCGACGGCATCTCCTACGCCAAGGGCGCGTCGGTGCTGCGCCAGCTCATCGCGCACATCGGCGACGACGCGTTCGTCGCCGGCGTGCGCGACCACCTCGGCGCGCACGCGTTCGGCAACGGCGAGCTCGCCGAGTTCCTCGATGCCATGTCGCGCGCGGCCGGCCGCGACCTCGACGGCTGGGCGCAGGCCTGGCTGCGCACCGCGGGTGCCGACCGGCTGGCCCTCGACAGCGACGGTGTCCTCACGCGCAGCACGCCTGCGGCACAGCCGGCCTCGCGCCCGCACACCCTCGACGTCGCGGCCTTCGTCGGCGACGACGAGGTGCTCCGTCACCGGGTGGTGCTCGACGGCGACCAGGTCGACGTGCCGGGTGTCGACGGCCTGCCGGCCGACGCCCTCGTCGTGCCGAACGCCGCGGACCTCACCTGGGCCGAGGTCGCCCTCGACCCGCGGACCACCGAGGCGCTCGTCGGCAATCTCGCCGACGTCCCCGACCCGATGGCGCGCGCCGTCGTCTGGACCTCGCTGCTCGGCGGGATGGCGGGGGCCGAGGTCGACCCCCGGCTCGTGCTCGACGTCGTCGAGGCCGCGTGGCCGCGCGAGGACGACGCGTCGGTGCTCTCCCGCGTCTCGCTCGTCGTCACGAGCTCGGTCGTCCCGCTCTTCCTGCGCGCCGAGGAGCGCGAGGAGGCGCTGGAGCGCGTGGCCGCCGCCGCCGACGTGCTGGCCGACCGCGCCGCGTCGGACGGTGGACCGGCGGCCGACGCCCTCGCCCTCGTCGCGGCCCGGGTGTGGGCGCGGTCGGGCTCCGACCTCGACCGGCTGCACCGCTGGGCCGCCGGCCACGACCTGCCCGCGTCGCTGGGCGGTGACGACGACTTCCGATGGCTCGTCCTGCGCCGGCTGTCCGCGCTCGACGCCCTCGACGACGCGGCGCTCGGGGCCGCGGAGGCCGCGGACCGCTCCCTCGCGGGGCGGCTCGCCGCGCTCGGGGTGCGGGCCGTGCGGCCGACCGCTGCGGCGAAGCAGTGGGCCTGGGACCGGCTGCACGACGACCCGGACCTGTCGAACTACGCCGCGCTCGAGCTGGCCCGCGGGTTCTGGGCCGCGCCCGACCCCGCCCTCGTTCGGCCGTACGTCGGACGCGTCGGTGACCTGCTCGCCCACCTCGACACCCGGATGGGCGAGGACGCCCTCTCCCGCGTCGCCGTGGCCCTGCACCCCAAGGGCGTCGTCGAGCCGGCCTCGCTCGAGGCCTCGACCGCGATGCTCGGCCGCGACGACCTGTCGCCGGGGGTGCGGCGCGCGCTGCTCGACGAGGACCACGTGCTGCGCGAGGCGCTCGCCAGCCACGCCCGCTTCGCCTGACACCCCGCCCCGGGATGCGGGCCGCCCCGGCCCGGGTGATGATCGCGGGACCCACACCGATGGGCCCACCGGCCCGCACAGGAGGACCACCCGTGCCCAGACCCACCCAGCTGCGCCGCCTCGCCGTGGCGGCGGCGACGACCGTCGCCCTCGCCGGAGCACTGACCACGGGGAGCGCCTCGGCCGCCCGCACCGCCCCCGAACCGCCCTCGACCCCCGTCCCGATCGTCACCCCCGACGGCGAGGTCTTCAGCTACGTCCTCAACGCCAAGCACGCCAACCCCGGGCAGACGAGGCTCGTGACCCGGGCGGTCGAGCGCTCCGGCGGTGTCGTCGTCCAGGCCTGGCCGCAGATCGGCGTCGTCGTCGCGCACTCGGACCGGGCCGCGTTCCGGGCCGACGTCGCGAGGTCGGCCGGCAAGGCGCTCGAGTCGGTCGGCGCCACCCGCACCGTCCCGGTGTCCGAGGTCGCGCCCGCCGCGGGGACGTCTGCGCGCCGGTCCGCCGCCGCGGACGCTGCCGCCACCCGGAAGGCCGACGACGTCGAGGCGCGGTCGAGCAAGCCGGTCCCCACCGACCCCCGCGAGGTCGAGCAGTGGGACATGCAGATGATCAAGGCCGACCACGCCCACGACATCACCGACGGGTCGCGCAAGGTGCTCGTCGGCGTGCTCGACAGCGGCATCGACCCCGACCACCCGGACCTCGTCGCCAACCTCGACGTCAAGCGCTCGGTCAACTGCACCGACTCGGGTCGTCCGAGCAGCACCGGCTGGGAGCCGACGACGAGCGACCACGGCACCCACGTCGCCGGCACGATCGCGGCCGCCCGCAACGGCGTCGGCATCGTCGGCGTCGCGCCGAACGTGCGGCTGGCCTCGGTCAAGGTCGTCAACGACGACGGCTTCATCTACCCCGAGTACGCCGTCTGCGGGTTCGTCGAGGCGGGCCTGAAGCACATGGACGTCACGAACAACAGCTACTACGTCGACCCGTTCGAGTTCTACTGCGACGACCAGCCCGACCAGCACGCGGCCAAGGAGGCCGTGCGCCGGGCCGTCACCTGGTCGACGAAGCAGGGCGTGGTCCACGCGGCCGCGGCCGGCAACTCCGGCAAGGACCTGTCCGACAAGACGCTGCTCACCGACACCGGCAGCCCCGACGACGGCACCCCGGTCACCCGGACGCTCAACAACACCTGCGGCGACATCCCGACCGAGCTCGACGGGGTCGTGACGGTCTCGTCGGTCGAGCGCTTCCCGACGGACACGCTGGGCAGCCGCCTGTCGAGCTTCTCCAACCGCGGACTCGGCGTCATCGACGTCGCGGCCCCCGGCTCGCGCATCCTCTCGACCGTCGTCGCCGACAACGGGTACGGCCTGAAGAGCGGCACCTCGATGGCCTCGCCGCACGTGGCCGGCGTGCTCGCGCTCATGAAGTCGGCCCACCCCTCGTGGAAGCCCGCGAAGATGATCCAGAAGCTGCGCCAGCAGGCCGACGACAAGGCCTGCTCGGCCGCGACCGGCGGCGTGCCGTGCGTCGGGACGACCCGGAACAACAGCTACTTCGGCGAGGGCATGGTCGACGCCCTCGACGCGGTGGGCTGACGCCTCGGGCGCTTCCGGCCCGACTCATTGCCCGGAACCCACCTCGAGGGGCCCTCGCACGGCCCCTCGAGGTGGGTTCTGCGCAATCAGTGGGCGCGGACGGGGCTCACAGGGCTCGGACGCGGTTGTTGCGCGCATTGTGCTCGAGCTCGACGAGGCCGAGGGCCTCGAGCAGCGGCGGCAGGTACATCCCGACCCGGCCGCGGTAACCCTTGCGCTGCCCGTACCAGCCGCCGACCGGGTTGTCGGCCGAGCGCGCCCACGCCTCGACGCTGCCCTCGGCGGGCGTCTTCTGCTCGTCGGCCGCACCGAGCGGCACCCAGTCGCCGGCCTCGCGCAGCATCGCGTGGAGGTCGTCGACGACGCTCGCCAGGTAGGTGAGCCGGGTGGACCCCACCTGGCAGACGAGCAGCGGCGGGTCGGCCGTGTCGTCGCGGTGCATCGTGTACTCCGACGACCCGGGTGGCGTGCGCAGGACCCACGGGTCCTCGGCGGTCCCCGATCCGGTGGCCATGGCTCCTCCTCGCCGGGACGCGACGGCGCGGCCCGACCACCATCGTGGCCCACCGGGTGGGCGCCGGGAAGGGGCCGCGTCCTCGTCAGTGGCGGGTGGGCCGGTAGACCAGCTCCTGGATGTCGTGGTCCAGGGTTCGCCGCTCGAGGAGCTCGAGGTCGAAGTCCTCGGCACCGGCGAAGACCGGGTCCAGGCCGGTCCGGCCGGTGACGACCGGGAAGACCGTCACCTGCACGCCGTCGACGAGCCCGGCCGCCATGAGGGAGCGGTTCATCGACAGGCAGCCGTGCGAGCGCAGCGGGACCTCGGAGTCCTCCTTGAGCCGGGCGACGACGTCGACGGCGTCCCCCGCGACGAGGGAGGCGTCGGCCCAGTCGAGCGGCCCGGTCAGGGTGGTCGAGACCACCGTCGCGGGCAGCTGCGTCATCCTCGTCACCCAGGCGTCGCGCACGTCGTCGCCCTCCGAGGAGCCGGCGAGCATCTCGGTGAAGAGCCGGAAGGTGTTGGCGCCGAAGACCATCCGCTGGTCGGGCGTGTACAGGTCGAGGCGGTGCGCGAGCAGCTCCGGGCCCTGTCTGCCCCAGTAGCCGCCCCAGTCACCCCCGGCGGCGCTGAAGCCGTCGAGGCTGCTGAACACGTCGAAGGTGTACGTCGCGGTCATGTCGTCTCTCCTCTGCTCGGTGGTCCCTGTACCGACCCGTGGCGGCCCCGCGACTCATCGGTGGGGCCGCGGTCAGGCGGCGAGGAACGCGGCGATGTCCTCGCGCAGCCCCGCGGGGTCGAGACGGTGCAGCCGGTCGTGGTCCTCGACCGAGCCGTAGGTGCGGGTCGCGGCCCGGCCGACCCCGAGGCTCAGGAGGCGGTGCGGGCGGTGCCGGAGGGCGTGCGAGAGGACGTGCGCCGAGGTCCCCGCGAGGTAGGGCTCGACGACGACGAGCGCGGCGGAGGTCCGCGCCGTCGCCGCGCGCAGGCCCTCGGTGTCGAACGGCCGGGGCCGGGCGGTGTACGCGACGGACACGTCGAGGCCCTCGGTGGCGCGCAGCACCCGGTCGAGCACCGGTCCGACCGCGACCACGGTGGCCGCCGACCCGGTCGTGCGCACGGGCACGAGCCTGCCGTCGGTGACGTCGTGCGCGGTCGCGTTGTCGTGGTCGTCCAGGCGCAGGTACCGACGGTCGTCCGCGGAGGCCCCCTGCCGGAGGAGGGCCTCGGCCTCGTCCGCGTGGCCGGGGACGTCGACGACGACGTCGTCGAGGGTGTCGAGGAGGCTGACGTCGCGCATCCCGAAGTGGGTCTCGCCCCCACCCGGCCAGCCGTAGGACCCGCCGGCCGACACGAGCAGGGCCCCGACGTCCTGGTGGCAGAGGTCGAGCTTGAGCTGCTCGAAGGGTCGCTCGACGAGGAACGGCGGGAAGCTGTGCGCGATCGGGCGCAGGCCGGCCATCGCCAACCCGGCGGCCGCGCCGACGAGGAGCTGTTCGCGGATGCCGACGTTGACGACCCGCCGGGCCGCGCTCTCCGGCAGCTCCGGCAGGTACCCGAGACCGATGTCGGCGAGTACGAGGGCGAGCCGGGGGTCGTCGGCGAGCAGCTCACCGACGACGGCGTAGAACCTCTCGCGCTGGGAGACCGGGAGCGCGGGGCGCGGGGCAGCGGTCGTGGCGGTCCTCACGCGTCCTTCCTCTCCACGTGCGCGACGACGAGGTGGGGGCGGTCCGGCACCGTGTCGGCGAACGCCCGCTCGAGGGCGTCGTGGTCGCGGCCGTCGGCGTCGACCGCGCTCCAGCCCTCGGCCCGGAACCGTGGGGAGATGCCGCCGGGCCACCCGAGCGAGGCCGACCCGTTGTCGACGACGACGGCGGTCAGCCGAGACAGCCCGAGCCGACCGGCGACCTGGACCGCCTCCCAGTTGCTGCCCTCGTCGAGCTCGGCGTCCCCGACGAGCACGACGACCCGGGGCCGGGTGCGCCCGAGGAGGACGAGACCGTGGCTGAGGCCGACGGCGATGCCGAGGCCGTGCCCGAGGGAGCCGGAGCCGATCTCGACACCCGGCACGAGGACGCGGTCGGGGTGCATCCCGAGCCGGGACGTGGGCCCGGCGAAGCCTGCCAGCTCGTCCTCGTCGAGGAAGCCGGCCGCGGCGAGGACGGCGTAGTACGCCACCGGCCCGTGACCCTTCGAGAGCAGGAAGCGGTCGCGGTCGGGGTCGCCGGCGTGCTCCGGTCCCACCCGCAGCACCCGTTCGTGGAGCACCTGGAGCACGTCCAGGGTCGAGGTGGCGCTGGGAGCATGCTTCTCGTCGCCGGTCATCCTGCTCATGAGGGTGAGGAGCCGGGCGCGCGTCGTGGTGTCGTCCATCCCCCCACCCTGTGACCTCAAGTGCACGTGAGGTCAAGCCGGATCACGGCCGGGCGTGTCCGGACGCCTGCGCACGGAAGGCGTCGAGGTCGACGAGCGACCAGACCTGCTCGATGCGACCCTCCCGGAACCGGTAGAAGACGTGCTCGCCGAAGGCCACCGGGCGGCCGGTGGGGGCCACGCCGGCGAACTCCAGCGCGGGCGTGCAGGCGAACCACAGGCGGCAGGCGACGACGTCACCGGAGACGACGACGAGGCGCGGGTCGAAGCGCAGGTCGGGGATGCGCCGGGCGTCGTCGGCGATCATCGCGGCGTACTCCGCCCGGGTCATGCGCCGCTCGTTGTAGGTCAGCTCGTCGTGGACGAACCGCCCCAGGTCCTCGAAGCGGCGCTCGTCGAGGGCGGTCAGGTAGTCGCGGTAGACGCCCTCGAGACCGGACACGACCGGACCTCAGCCGGCCCAGAAGCCGCGACCACCGAACAGGTCGCGGTAGGAGCCGAACGCCGCCTGCCCCGGCGTGCGCCCGTCGAGGTAGGAGCCGACGACGGCGGCCCCGAGGTCGCCGAGCTCGGGGGCGACGACGCGGCCGTCGGCCCGGCGGGCCATCGAGTCGACGAACCGGGCCAGGCCGGGGTCGTCGCCGAGCCGGAAGAAGGTGACCTGGGCCCCGAGCCGCGCCGCGGCGTCGAGCTCGCGGACGGCGAGGGCGAGCGTGCGCGGGTGCGGCGGGTAGTCGAAGAAGACCCCGCCGCCGGGCTCGAGGTGCGAGGTGGGCTCGCCGTCGGTGACGACGAGGAGCACCGGCTGGGCGTCGGGGTGCTTGCGGAAGTGCCGGTTCGCGAGGAGCAGGGCGTGGTGGAGGTTGGTCCCCTTGTCCCACTCGGCGTCGAGCGCGGTGAGGGTCTCGATGTCCATCGTCTGCGCGTAGCGGGCGAACGACACGAGCTGGAGGTCGTCGCCGCGGAAGCGGGTCGAGACCAGCTGGTGCAGCGCGAGGGCGGTGCGCTTCATCGGCACCCAGCGACCGTCCATCGCCATCGAGAACGAGGTGTCGACGAGCAGCGCCACGGCAGCGCGAGTGCGCGCCTCGGTCTCGGTGACCTCGACGTCGCGGATGTCGAGCCGGAGGCCGCCGCGCGGGTCACCGCCCTCGCCGACCACCCGCGTGATCGCGTTGGTCATCGTCCGCGTCGTGTCCCAGGGCTCGGTGTCGCCGAACTCCCACGGGCGCGTGGCCCCGCTCTGCTCGCCGGCGGCACCCGCCTGCCGGGTGTCGCGCTGGCCGCCCCGGGTCGACAGCCGGCCCGCGACGTCGCGCAGCAGGGACTTCCCGAGCTCGCGCATCGCCTTGGGGGAGAGGCGCAGCGAGCCGTCGGCCGACCGGGTGAGCATCCCGGTGTCGCGCAACGCCTTCTCGAGCTCGGCCAGCGCCCGGGCGTCCACGGCGGCGTCGGCGCCGAGCAACCGCGACAGGGCGTCGAGGTCGACGTCGTCCATCCGGGCGCCGGGGTGGGACTGCGAGAGCTGCTCGGCGAGGGCGTCGAGCTGCGCGAGGTCCTGGAGCACGCCGGTGCCGTCACCGAGGCCGAGACCCTGCTCGCCGTCGAACCGTTCGGAGCCGCCCCAGTCCTCGCCGGGGCGCATCCCCTGGAGCAGCCCGTCGATCCGGGAGAGCTGGTCCATGAGCGCCGGCGAGCCGAAGGCCTGCTGGGACAGCTGCATCAGCTCCTCGCGCTGCTCGGGGCTCATCGACGCGAGCATCCGCTGCGCGGCGGCCGCCCGGGCGGCGAGGGCGTCGACGAGCTCCTCGACGGACTCCGGCCGCTCGGGGAAGAACTCGCCGTGCCTGTCCATGAAGTCGCGGAACTGCTCGTCGGTGTCGTCGCCGCGGGCGTGCGCCTCGAGGAGGTCGCCGAGGTCGCGCAGCATCTCCTCGACCTCGGCGCGGTCCTCGTCGGTGGCGTTCTCGAGGGCCTGCTTCATCCCCGCGAAGCGCTGGTCGAGCAGCTCGCGGCCGAGGAGGTCCTTGATCTGCTCGTACTTCTCCCGGCCGTCGGAGGAGCGCCACGCGTAGTCGGACAGCTCGCTGACCGCGGCGGCCGGGGTCGGCGGCAGGTTCTCGATCCGCATCTCGGCGAAGCGGGCATCGTCGTCGAGGTCGCGCGCCAGCTGCTTGCGCTCGGCGAGGACGGCCTCGTCGAGGAGCCGGCGCACCTCCTCGAGCGTCCCGTCGAGGTTGTGGCGCCGGAGCATCTCGCGGCGCCGTTCGGCGACCCGGCGGGCCAGCTCGTCGAGGCCGGTGTGGTCGCGGGTGCCCTGGCGCAGCAGCTCGCGCATCGCCCGCTCGGGGGAGTAGCCGGCCATGACGTCCTCGCCGATGGCGTCGAGCGCCTCGCGGAGGTCGACGGGCGGCGCCAACGGGTCGCCTCCGCCGTAGCGCGTGAACCGCGAACGCCGAGAAGCCCGTTCAGCCATAGACGGTCTCCGAGCCGTCGATGTCCTTCCCGATGCGCCGGGCGAGGTACAGGCCCTCGAGGGCGAGCTCGACGGCGCTCGCCCGCTCACCCTCGGAGGTCGCTCCGAGGCGCGTCGCGACGGTGTCGTAGAGGTCGGACTCACCGAGCACCGGGAGGGCGTCGAGGAAGGCGCGGGCGCTGACCGACTCACCGGTGGTGACCATCGCGCCGTCCTCGATCGCCTCGACGAGCAGCGCCATGTCGATGCCGCCGAGCCGGTGCCGCGCGGTCTCGGCGGTGGCCGTGCGCAGGAGGTGACCGAGCACCTCGCGCTCGCGACCCTCCTCGCCCGTCTCGAGCTCGACCTTGCCACGCAGCACGTCGATGGCGGCCTCGAGGTCGACGACCCGCGCCACGCCCTCGGGCTCGCCCTGCGTCGTCGCGCGGTGCAGGGCGGCGGCGGCGACCGTCTCGGCCGCGGCGATCGCGAAGCGGGCCGAGACACCGGAGCGCTGGTCGACCGAGCTCGACCCCCGCAGCCCGCGGGTGAAGCGGGCGACGACCTCGACGAGCGCGTCGGGGACGGTGGCGACGAGGTCGGCCTCCTGCCGGATGACCGCGACCTCGTCGCCGAGCTCGCGCGGGTAGTGGGTGCGGATCTCGGCGCCGAAGCGGTCCTTGAGCGGGGTGATGATCCGCCCGCGGTTCGTGTAGTCCTCGGGATTGGCGGAGGCCACGACGAGCACGTCGAGCGGCAGGCGCAGCACGTAGCCACGGATCTGGATGTCGCGCTCCTCCATGACGTTGAGCATCGCGACCTGGATCCGCTCGGCGAGGTCGGGGAGCTCGTTGATGGCGACGACGCCCCGGTGGCTGCGGGGGATGAGCCCGAAGTGGATCGTCTCGGGGTCGCCGAGCCGGCGGCCCTCGGCGACCCGCATCGGGTCGACGTCGCCGATGAGGTCGGCGACGCTCGTGTCCGGGGTCGCGAGCTTCTCGGAGTACCGCTCGTCGCGGTGCCGCCAGGCGACGGGCAGCGCGTCACCGAGCTCGGCCGCCCGCCGCCGGGACTCGACGGTGATCGGCTCGTACGGGTGCTCGCCGAGCTCGGAGCCGTCGATGACGGGCGTCCACTCGTCGAGCAACCCGACGAGGCTGCGCAGCAGGCGGGTCTTGCCCTGACCGCGCTCGCCGAGGAGCACGACGTCGTGCCCGGCGAGCAGGGCCCGCTCGAGCTGCGGGACGACCGTCTGGCCGAAGCCGTGCAGGCCGGGCCAGGGGTCGGTGCCCGCCGCGAGGGCGGCGAGGAGGTTGTCGCGGATCTCGGCTCGCACGGACCGGGCCTCGTGCCCGGAGGCCCGCAGCTCGCCGACGGTGGAGATGGCCGGTGGGGCGCTCATCGCCTCACGCTACGTCAGGATCCGGCGTGGCGGGAGCCCGCGTGGGCCTGGCTACCAGGAACGGCCACACCCTCAAGATCCGGCACCCCGTCGGTAGCGTGCGCAATGATGAGAACCTGAGGCGAGGGAGGTGCTCATGACGGCTGTCGCTGATGAGGTTGTGATCGACAAGTTCACTGCGCCGCTATACACGCAGGCTGAAGCCTCCCGATACTTGGGCCTCTCTGAATCAACGTTCCGTAATTGGGCGCGCGGATACACGGTGCACACGCCTCAACGGACAGTTGTTGGCGACCCCGTGATCACTTCTGTCGAACGGGTGACGACGCGGGGACCCGCAATCCCTTTCGTGGGACTCGCCGAGGGGTACGCCTTGGCAGCTATCCGCCGGACTGGAGTTCCACTCCAACGGATCCGTCCCGCATTGGAGCGCCTTTCCCAAGAGATGGGCGTTCGCCATGCCCTGGCGTCACATCAACTCTTCACCGACGGTGCCGAGGTTCTGTTCGACTATGCGAGTCATGCACCGCACGAGGATGCCGAGGCGCTAAGGGACCTCGTCGTCGTGAGAGATGGCCAGCGAGTCTTCAAGCAAGTGGTGGCTGAGTACCTCCAGAAGATCGTCTTCGGGACTGACGGCTTCGCGACCGCCGTGCCGCTGCCGGGATACACGACAGCGCAGTTGGTGGCTGACCTTCGCAGGTCGTTCGGTCAGCCGACGTTCGTTCACGGAGGTGCGCGCCTCGACGACGCCCTGTCGCTCTTCCGGTCCGGCGAACCTCTTGCAGTTGTCGCGGAGGAGTATGGCGTCCCGCCGAAGGAGCTCGAAGACGCCGTCCGTCAGGTAGTTCGGTCGAGCTGACGCAACACCATGATCAGCCCGCGGTTCTTCGTCGATCGGAGCCTCGGTCGGGTCCAGGTTCCTCGGCTGCTCCGCGATAGAGGCTGGGATGTCATCACCCTCGCGGAGCACTACGGGGTTCCCGGCGACGAGTCGATCCTTGACGTTGAGTGGCTTGAACTCGCTGGAAGCCGAGGGTGGCCTGTTCTCATGAAGGACGAGCGAATCCGCTATCGCAAGGCAGAGGTTGAGGCGCTTTCGCGCTTCCACGTGCGCGCATTCTGTCTGACGCAAGGCAATCTGAACGCACAAGCCATGGCGGAGTGCTACATCCTGCATGGAGCGGCGATCTGGCGAGAGGCGACCCGCGATGGCCCGGCGTTGTACGCGGTTTCCCGTACTCAGGTTCGGGCCCTGCCCCTCGTCTAGCCGATGCGGACGCGCCCGTCGCCAGGTGCAGCCCCGCTATAGGTCAGCGGCGGTTCGTGAAGTTCAGCGCGATGTCGAGGTCGGCGCCCTTGAGCAGCTGCTGGACGGCCTGGAGGTCGTCGCGCGACTTGCTCGTGACGCGCACCTCGTCGCCCTGGATCTGGGTCTTGACGCTCCTGGGGCCCTCGTCGCGGATCAGCTTGGTGATCTTCTTGGCGTTCTCGGAGGAGATGCCCTCCTTGAGCGGACAGTCGAGCTTGTACTCCTTGCCCGACAGCCGGGGACCGGCCTCGGGGACGTCGAGGTGCTTGAGCGAGACCCCGCGCTTGACCAGCCAGGTCTGCACGACGTCGAGGACGGCCTTGCAGCGCTCCTCGCTGTTGGCCTCCATCCGGATGACCTCGCCGGCGAGCTCGACGCGGGCGCCGACGTTCTTGAAGTCGTACCGGTTGCCGATCTCCTTCGCGGCCGTGTTCACCGCGTTCGCGATCTCCTGCTTGTCGTACGTGCTGACGATGTCGAAGCTGCTGTCCGCCACGGGTCCTCCAGTCGATTCGGTGGGTCGGGTCCGGCTTGCTATCCTTCCATGCGCACCAGGCAGGTTGCCCGAGCGGCCAATGGGAGCGGACTGTAAATCCGTCGCGAAAGCTACGAAGGTTCGAATCCTTCACCTGCCACCCCGTGCCCCGAGGGCCCAGTCCCGGCGACAGCCGCGGACCGGGCCCTCGGTCGTCCCCGTGCTCCTGTGGCCGCGGCCCTAGCATCGGGGCCCATGAGCGACTCGACGGCCGCGCCCACCGCCCCCGAGGGCATCCTCGACCCCGGACAGCGCAGCGAGCGGCGGCGCACGCTCGCCGTCGTCGGCGTCCTGCTCGGGATCGCCCTGCTGGGGTTCGTCCTGTGGCGCGGCAGCACCCTCGTGTTCTACGTCGTCATGAGCTGGTTCGTGGCGCTCGCGATGGAGCCCGCGGTCGCCCGGCTGTCCCGGTGGATGCCGCGGGCCGCCGCCACCGCGACGGTCATGGGCTCGCTCTTCGTCGCGGTCAGCGCCTTCCTCTGGGTCTTCGGGAGCCTGCTCGTCGACCAGCTGACCGCGCTCGTCACGGCCGTCCCCGACATCGCCGCCGACGTCCTCGACCAGGTGAACCGGGCCACGGGGTCCTCGTACACCTACGACGACCTCCTCGAGCAGGCCGGCATCTCGCCGTCCGACCTCACGGGGTACGCCCAGAACGTCGCCTTCGGGGTGCTGGGGCTCGTCTCGGCGGTGCTCGGGGCCGCCTTCGGGCTGTTCGTCGTCCTCTTCTTCGTCGCCTACGTCTCGGTCGGGATGCCCCGCCTGCGCACCTGGCTCGCCTCGCGGATGACCCCGCGCGTGCAGGTGCCCTTCCTCACCGCCTGGGACATCGCCAAGGTCAAGGTCGGCGGCTACATCGCGGCCCGGGTGGTCCTCGCCTCGATCAACGCCGGCGTGAGCATGGTGGCGTTCTTCCTGCTCGACCTGCCCTACTGGCTGCCGCTCGCGCTGTGGACCGGGCTCGTCGCGCAGTTCATCCCCAACATCGGCACGTACGTGTCGATCGCGCTGCCGGTCGTCGTCGGGCTCACGTCGGGCGACCCGTGGCTCGGCGTCTGGGTCCTCGTCTACGGCATCGCCTACCAGCAGGTCGAGAACCTCACCATCGAGCCGCGGATCTCGGCCAAGGCCGTCGACGTCCATCCCGCGGTGTCCTTCGGGGCCGCGCTGCTCGGCGCCCAGCTGTTCGGGCTCTCCGGGGCGCTCATGGGGGTGCCGTTCGCGGCCACCATCATGGCGATGCTCGAGATCTACCAGCGTCGCCACGAGGTGACGGCCGAGACGGAGGAGCGGGTCGCCGCCCTCGTCACCCCGCGGGTCGACCCCGAGGTGGAGGAGCCCGACCTGCCGGCGCTCGCGGAGGCGCGGGCCCAGCAGGCCGTCGAGGAGGACCGCGAGGTCCGCTAGTGCGTGCGGCGCGGTCGCCGGCGTGACCAGCCGAGCAGGCCGACTCCGGCGAGCACGAGGGCGCCGGCGTGGGCCAGCGGCGGGAGCGGGTCGGCGCCGGTGGCGGCGAGCGGGCCGGTGACGGCGGGCGGCGCGGTGGGAGGCGCGGTCGGCGCGGTCGTCGTGGGGGCCGGACCGGAGGTCGACGGGGCGGGCGTCGTCGTCGTGGGGGTCGGGGTGCTCGTCGGCGCGGCCTCGAGGGCAATGGCGTCGAGCGCGACGTCGCCGCACCCGACGGTCAGGTCCACCGGGTCGGGGTCGAGGTAGCCCTCCGGTGCGCTGACGACCGCCTCCCAGTCGCCGGCCGGCACCCCGGGCACCTCGAAGGTGCCGTCCGCGCCGGTGGTGACCGGGCCGAGCGTGGTCGTTCCGGACTGCAGGACGACGGAGGCGCCGGCGAGCGGGGCGCCGTCCGGGTCGGTGACCGAGCCGGAGACGGGTCGGACCGAGGTGAGGGTGCTGTCGACGCCCGTGACGTCGCCGGCGGAGAGGTCGACCGGGGTCGTGGCGGCGCCGCTGGGAGCCGTGCCGGCCGGCGGCACGACCCGCACCCGCCAGTCGTCGCGGGCGAGCAGCCCGGAGACCTGCCAGGTGCCGCCGGTGGTGGTGGTCGCCGTCGCGACGACGTCGTCCGCCGGGTCGAGCACCTCGACGTCGATGCCGCTGCCGTCGGCCTCGCAGGGGGCGGTGACCGTGCCGGAGACGGCGTGCTCGGCGGTGGCCAGCCACAGCAGGTAGGTCGGCAGGCCCTGGTCCCAGCGCGAACGGATGGTGAGCGAGCCGAGGGGCACCGTCGGGCTCAGCCACACGGTCTCCCCGACGGTGTCGCACGTCGTCGGGTCCGACGGGCAGCGCGGGTCGGTGGCGGTGACGCGGTCGGCGAGGACCGTGGCGGTCGGGAGGTCGTAGGGTGCGCTCTGCCCGCTGCATGCGGCCGACCGGGGACTGGCGTCGCAGAAGCTGAAGGCCTCGACGAGCCCGAGCTGCGCACCGCTGACCGGGTTGCCGTCGGGGTCGGTGCCGGTGACCTCGATCGTCTCGGCCTCGAGGTCGCCGAGCGCGAGGCCCCATCCGCCGACCGGGGTCGGCGCGGCGAAGGTCAGGGTGGTGTCCGACGGGGAGGTCGCGTTGTTGGCGGCCGGGCGCAGGCCGAGGTACTCGCGGCCCCGGCTCGACCCGAACGCGGCCCCGAACCCCGTGCCGGCGGGGACCCAGGTCGTCGTCCCGGTCCCGACGGAGGCCGGCGCGGCCGACGTGGAGGTGAGGGAGACGGCGGGGAAGCCGGTCGCGAGGTCGGCGGCCGTCGCGGTGTACGCGCCACCGCTGCCGGACAGCGTCCAGTCGGCGTAGCCCTCGCTCGGGGCGGCGCTCGCGGCGCCCGCCCCGGTGCCGACGAGGAGCCCGCCGACGATCGCCGCCACCCCGATGCCGTGCGCCGTCCGACGGCCGCCACCCCACGTCATGGTCCGACGGTAGAGAGGTGCACGCCCCCGCGGGGCCCGTGGTGCACGGCAGTTCGGGTTCCGGTACGCGCCTCGCCGGGCGGCGCTGTACTCGCGAGTCACCGGAGTTCGGTGGCAGGCTCGGGCGCATGTTCTCGCGGATCGCCGTCGTCAACCGGGGAGAGGCCGCGATGCGGCTGGTCCACGCCGTCCGTGACCTCAACGCCGAGCGCGGGCCCGGGGAGCCGCGCACCGAGGTCGTCGCGCTGCACACCGAGGGCGAGCGGTCTGCGATGTTCGTCCGCGAGTCCGACGTCTCGTACGACCTCGGGCCGGCGTCGGCCCGCCCGTACCTCGACCTCGAGCGGCTGCGCACCGCGCTGCTCGAGACCCGCGCCGACGCGGTGTGGGTCGGCTGGGGCTTCGTCGCCGAGGACCCCGCGTTCGCCGAGCTGTGCCGCGAGATCGGCGTCACCTTCATCGGTCCGAGCCCCGAGGCCATGCGCAAGCTCGGCGACAAGATCGGGTCCAAGCTCATCGCCGAGGAGGTCGGCGTCCCGGTCGCGCCGTGGAGCCGTGGCGGGGTCGACACCCTCGAGGCGGCCAAGGAGGCGGCGGGAGGCATCGGCTATCCGCTGATGCTCAAGGCGACGGCCGGCGGTGGCGGGCGCGGCATCCGGATGGTCGCCTCCGACGCCGACCTCGAGGACGCCTACCAGCGCACCCGCGAGGAGGCCGAGCGGGCGTTCGGCTCCGGGGTCGTCTTCCTCGAGAAGCTCGTCACGGGGGCCCGGCACGTCGAGGTGCAGGTCATCGCCGACGGGCAGGGCACCGCGTGGGCGGTCGGGGTCCGCGACTGCTCGGTGCAGCGGCGCAACCAGAAGGTCATCGAGGAGTCGGCCTCGCCGGTGCTCGACGCCGAGCAGGCGCGCGAGCTCCGGGAGTCCGCCGAGCGGCTGGCCGTCGCCGTCGACTACGCCGGCGCCGGCACGGTCGAGTTCCTCTACCACCCGGGCGAGCGGTTCTTCGCCTTCCTCGAGGTCAACACCCGCCTCCAGGTCGAGCACCCGATCACCGAGGTCGTCACGCGCACCGACCTCGTGCGCCTCCAGCTCCACGTGGCCGGCGGCGGGCGGCTCGAGGGCGAGCGCCCCACCGAGCTCGGCCACGCCGTCGAGGCCCGGCTCAACGCCGAGGACCCCGACCGCGACTTCGCGCCGTCGCCCGGGCGCATCGCCCACCTCGAGCTGCCGGCCGGCCCCGGCATCCGCGTCGACACCGGTGTGGCGGAGGGGGACTCGATCCCCGCCGACTTCGACTCGATGATCGCCAAGATCATCGCGTTCGGCAGCGACCGCGACGAGGCGCTGGCCCGCCTGCGTCGGGCGATGCGCGAGACGACGGTGGTCATCGAGGGCGGTGCGACGAACAAGTCGTTCATCCTCGACCTCCTCGCGCAGCCCGAGGTCGTCGACGGCAGCGCCGACACCGGGTGGATCGACCGCGTGCGCGGCGAAGGTCGGCTCGTCGCCACCGAGCACTCGGGCGTCGCCCTCGTGGCGGCCGGCATCGAGGCCTACCTCGACGCCGAGGCCATCGAGCGGGCCCGCCTCCTCGAGACGGCGCGTGGCGGCCGTCCGCAGGCGCAGCACGACGTCGGCCGCGCGGTCGACCTCAAGCTGCGGGGCACCGCGTACAAGGTCACGGTGTTCCGCACCGGGCCGTCCCGGTTCCGCGTCACGGTGGCCGACCCGTCGGGTGCCGGGCACACGGTCGACGCCGACCTCGAGCGGGTCGGTGCCTACTCCAGCCGGATGCGCGTCGCCGGGCGCGTGCACCGGCTCGTCACCGCGGCCCACGGCCCCGTGCAGCTCGTCGAGGTCGACGGCGTCACGCACCGCGTCAGCCGCGACGAGGGTGGCGTGCTGCGTTCTCCCGCACCGGCACTCGTCGTCGCCACGCCCGTCGCCACGGGTGAGGAGGTCGCGGCCGGCGCACCGGTCCTCGTCCTCGAGTCGATGAAGATGGAGACCGTCCTGCCGGCGCCGTTCGCGGCCCGGGTCAAGGAGCTGCTCGTCGCCACCGGCAGCCAGGTCGAGACCGGCGCCGCCCTCGTCCGGCTCGAGCCCACCGGCGAGGAGGGCGAGGTCGCGGCCGACGAGTCCGGGTCCGTCGAGCTCGACCTCCCGGACGCCGCGAGCGACGGGGACGCCTCCGAGCGGGCGGCGCGGGGTCGTGCCGACCTCGCGGCGATGCTCCTCGGCTACGACCTCGACCCGGCGCACGAGGGCCGGGCCCTCGAGGCCTACCTCGCGGCCCGCGACGAGCTCGTGGCCTCCGGCGGCGGTGTCGTGGGCGACGAGCTCGACCTGCTCACCGTGTTCGCCGACCTCGCCGAGCTGGGGCGCAACCGGCCGGTCGGGCAGGAGACGCACGTCGAGAACAGGGTGCACAGCCCGCGCGAGCACTTCCGCACCTTCCTCCAGACCCTCGACCCCGAGCGCGGAGGCCTCCCCGCCGACTTCGTCGCACGGCTCGAGCGGGTCCTGCACCACTACGACGTCGAGGGCGTCGAGCGCACCCCCGAGCTCGAGGGCGCCGTCTTCCGGATCTTCCTCTCCCAGCAGCGTTCTGCGCCCGAGGTGGCGATGGCGACCTCCATCCTCCAGCGGTGGCTCGGCGAGCCGGCCCCGGGGGGCGACGCGGCCGGTGCGGCGCGGGACCTGCTCGACCGGCTCGTCGTCGCCACCCAGCTGCGCTTCCCGATCGTCGGCGACCTCGCCCGCAGCGTGCGCTTCCGCTGGTTCGACCAGCCGCTCGTCGACGCCGACCGTCGCTCGGTCCTCGGCTCGGTCGGTACCGAGCTCGAGCAGATCGACGCGATGGACGCGGGCGACGAGCGGACCGCCCGCGTCGACGCGCTGGCCGCCATCCCCGAGCGCATCGTCCGGTTCCTCGGCGAGCGTCTGCGGCACGGGGTCTCGGCGCGCGAGCCGATGCTCGAGGTGCTCGTCAAGCGCCACTACCGCGGGTTCGAGCTGACCGGCCTCGCGGAGACCACCGAGGACGGCCGGGCCGTCGCCGTCGCCGACTACGTGCTCGACGAGCGCGCCACGCACCTCGTGAGCACCATCGCCACGGTCGATGAGCTGAGCCCCGGGTCGTCGCTGACGGCGCTCCTCGAGCGACTGGTCGCCGCGCGCGGCGAGCGCCAGGACGCCGTCGTCGACCTCTACGTGCACTGGCCCGACCTGCCGGCCGACCCCGACGAGGCATCGGCACTGCTCGCCGAGAAGGTGGCCGCGCTGCCGTTCGCGCACGCCTGCCGCCGGGTCGCCGTCGGCGTCGTGCCGGACGACGAGCGCGAGGTGGGGTACTTCACCTACCGGCCGGCCGAGGACGGGGCGGTCGCCGAGGACACCCCGGTGCGCGGCGTGCACCCCATGGTCGGGCGGCGGCTCAACCTCTGGCGGCTGCGCGACTTCGCGCTCACCCGGCTCGAGGCGCCCGAGGACGTCCTCCTCCTGCACGCCGTCGCGCGCGACAACCCGCAGGACCAGCGGCTCGTCGCGCTCGCGCAGGTGCGCCAGCTCGTCGTCGTGCGCGACGACGCCGGCCGGGTCACCGCGCTGCCGCACGTCGAGCGGGCGCTGGCCAACTGCCTCGAGGCCGTCCGGCGCGCGCGCCAGACCCTCGGTGGCGGAGCGCGCTTGGACATGAACCACGTGTGGCTGCACATCTGGCCGCCGGTCGAGGGCGACCTCGACCAGCTGACCGCCCTGCAGGGCAAGGTCGCGCCGATGACCGCCGGGGCGGGCATCGAGGAGGTACGCATCGAGGGCGAGATCGCCGGCGACAACGGCCACACCGTCCCCATCTGCGCGCGTTTCACGTACCAGCCCGGCTCCGGCGTCACCTTCACCGTCGAGCAGCCGCCCACCGAGCGGCTCGCGCCGCTGGACTCCTACGCGGAGAAGGTGGTTCGCGCCCGACGCCGCGGCCTCGTGTACCCGTACGAGCTCGTCTCGATGATCGCCGGCGGTGGCGGCGAGGCCGTGGAGCACGACCTCGACGAGTCCGGGCGGCTCGTGCCGGTCGACCGCCCGTACGGGCAGAACACCTCCGGGATGATCTGCGGCGTCGTCACCACGCCGACCCCGCTGCACCCGGAGGGCGTGACGCGGGTGCTGCTCTGCGGCGACCCGCTGCGCGCGCTCGGTGCCGTGGCGGAGGCCGAGTGCCGGCGCGTCATCGCGGCGCTCGACCTCGCCGAGGAGCGGGGACTGCCCGTCGAGTGGTTCGCGCTGTCCGCAGGTGCCCGCATCTCGATGGACTCCGGTACCGAGAACATGGACTGGGTCGCCAAGGCGCTCAAGCGGATCGTCGAGTTCACCCAGGCCGGTGGCGAGGTCAACGTCGTCGTCGCGGGCATCAACGTCGGTGCCCAGCCGTACTGGAACGCCGAGGCGACGATGCTCATGCACACCAAGGGCATCCTCGTCATGACCCCCGACTCGGCGATGGTGCTCACCGGCAAGCAGTCGCTCGACTTCTCCGGCGGTGTCTCGGCCGAGGACAACTTCGGCATCGGCGGCTACGACCGGGTCATGGGCCCCAACGGCCAGGCGCAGTACTGGGCCAAGGACCTCGTCGACGCGTACGGGATCCTGTTGTCGCACTACGAGTCCACCTGGGTCGCGCCGGGCGAGGCGGGCCCCCGACGCGCGCCGACGTCCGACCCCGCCGACCGCGACGTCACGGTCTTCCCGCACGTCATGGAGGGCAGCGACTTCACGACCGTCGGCGACATCTTCTCGTCGGCGACCAACCCCGACCGCAAGAAGGCCTTCGACATCCGCACCGTGATGCGCGCAGTCGCCGACCAGGACCACGCGACGCTCGAGCGCTGGGCGGGCATGGCCGACGCCGAGACCGCCGTGGTGCTCGACGCGCGCATCGGCGGTATCCCGGTGGCGCTGTTGGGGATCGAGTCCCGCTCGGTGTCCCGGCGCGGCTTCCCGCCCACCGACGGTCCCGACACCTACACGGCCGGCACGCTGTTCCCGCGGTCGTCGAAGAAGGCGGCGCGAGCCATCAACGCGGCCTCCGGCAACCGGCCGCTCGTCGTGCTGGCCAACCTGTCGGGCTTCGACGGCTCGCCCGAGTCGATGCGCAGCCTCCAGCTCGAGTACGGCGCCGAGATCGGGCGCGCGATCGTCAACTTCGAGGGCCCGATCGTCTTCGCCGTCATCAGCCGCTACCACGGTGGCGCGTTCGTCGTCTTCTCCAAGGCGCTCAACGACCGGATGACGGTGCTGGCGATCGAGGGGTCCTTCGCGTCGGTCATCGGCGGGGCGCCCGCGGCGGCCGTCGTGTTCGCGCGCGACGTCGACGCCCGCACGGCCGCCGACCCCCGGGTGGCCGAGCTCGAGGCGCGGGTGCGCGAGGCCGATGCGGCCTCGCGGGCCGTGCTCGCCACCGAGCTGGCCTCGGTGCGCCAGGCCGTGCGCTCGGAGATGCTGGGCAAGGTCGCCTCCGAGTTCGACCGCGTGCACGACATCCACCGGGCCGTCGAGGTCGGGTCGGTTGATGCGGTCATCGCGCCCGAGGAGCTCCGGCCGCGGATCGTCGCCGCGCTCGAGGCCGGGCTGGCCTGACGGTCCCCGCCCGGGCGGCGGTCAACCGGTGAGGTCGGCGAACCGCCAGTGCGTCGGGCGGAGGGTGGTGACCTGCTCGTCGGGGAACTGCTCGGCGGCCATCGCCAGGTAGCCCTCGAGCGCCCCGCCGGTGAGGTACCGCGCGGCGAGCGCCCGGCGGTCGTCGTCGGTGGCCGGCCGGCTGCCGACGAGCTCGAGGTCGACGGACACGTAGCGGACGCGGGGCTCGACGGTGTCGACGACGAGCGTGGCCGTGCGGGTGTGCTCGAGCAGGCGGGCCTTGCGGCTCGATGCCGGGGTCACGATGGTGATGTCGCCGTCGGGCTCGTAGGCGTACCAGAGGGGGACGGCCGCCGGTGGTCCGTCCGGTGCAGCGACGGCGAGGACGCCGACGTGGGGGTCGGCGAGGAAGGCCTGGGCGGCGGGCTGGTCGAAGCCGGTCTCGTCCATCGGTGCACCGTACTGCGGGGCACTGACACGCGATGCTGCGGTGTGCGGAAATCGTTCCGCTGCAGGGAGATTACTGACCGGAGGACTTGACCATCGAACGCCAGTTCGATACGATGAGGCATGGACAGGGGGACGATCAGCCGCCGCATCTCGGTACTGCGTGAGGAGTGCGCTGCGCTGGGTCGTGAGCTCGCCGACGGGGGTGTGGGGTTGTCGGCGGAGGAGGCGTTCGGGCTCGCGGGTGAGGCGCAGGGGTTGGCGAACGCTGCTGATGCGCTGGTCGCTGTGGCGGGCGCGTGGGGGGCTCGGGTGGAGACGACGCTGCGGGAGTCGGGGCCGTGGGAGCGGGTGCACCCGCTCGGGTTCGTCGACGCGATGGCTGGCACCGAGATGAGCCTGGCCTGCGGGCTGACCGAGGGTGTGGCGGGTCGCAAGGTCGCGCTCGGGGCGGCGCTGGGTGAACGGTTTCCCCTGACCCGCGACCTGCTCCTCGCCGGTGACGTGGCGGCGGTGACCGCGCACAAGGTCGTCGACGCGTGCGCCGGCCTCGACGTCGACGCGTGCGTGCGGGTCGATGCCGAGCTCGCCGGTCGGCTGCCGTCGATGGACCCCGCCCGCGTCACCGGCGAGGCCGGCGCGTCGCCGGGCGGCTGGCCGCCGACCAGGTCGCCGCCCACGTCGCGAGGACCCGCCGCGGCCGCTGCGTGGAGACCCGGGCCGGAGTGGACGGGCTGACGGACTGGTTCGCCTCCCTGCCGACTGCGACCTCATTGGCGATGTGGTCCGCGGTCGAGCAGCTCGCGGGCGAGTACCGGCAGGTCGACGACACCCTCTCGGTGCGGGAGTCCCGCGCTGATGCGCTGACCGACCTCGTGCTGCGCAACGTGACCGTGACGGCGCAGGTCACCCTCGGGGTCCCGGTCGTCACCGACCGGCCCGCACCCGAACCGGTTGCCGGTGAGCGGTTCCGGGTCGACTGGGACGACGACGACACCCTGATCGACCACGTCACGGGTCAGGAGGTCCGCTACGGCGACCTCGACCCCGCCTCCCGCGAGGAGCTGTCCTGGATCGAGGAACCTCCCGAGCTCGTCGGCGACTGCGGCGACACGATGGCCGAGGTGACCCCCGGCTGGGCGGTCTCCGGCACCCACCTTCCCGGTCTCGGCTGGGTCGACCCGGCCACCCTCGCCAACCTCCTGAAGCTGCTGCCGTTCGAGGTCTCCCGGGCCGTGCTCGAGGCCGACACCGGCACCCTCGCCAGCCTCACCACCAGTGCCTACCGGCCACCCAAAGCCATGCAGGAGTTCGTCAAGACCTGCGACGGCACCTGCCGCATGTGGGGCTGCACCAGGCCCGCCGAACGCTGCGACCTCGACCACGCCAGAGCCTGGCCCGACGGCACCACCACACCCACCGGACTCGAGTCACTCTGCCGGCACCACCACCGCTTCAAGCAACTCGCACGCTGGCGACCCGTCCTCGCCCCCGACGGCACCCTCACCTGGCACGGCCCCGACGGCGCCACCCGCACCACCGAACCCCAGCACCGCCTCCTCACCTGACCGTGACGGGCACGCCCCGATTCATCCGGATCTGCCGATGAGCGGGAACTTCCACGTCATCCCAGTGATGACGGGGAAAGCGGCAAATGACGCGGTTGCATCCCCGTCACGAGCCGACGTCCGCGTCCTTGGCGTGATGCCAGGGACGTTGCGCGATGACGCTGCAGTTGCCGCGACCCCGCGCAAGATCCATGGCGGTCGGGGAAACCGGGGTGGTGGCACCGGTATCGCCGGGTGCCGGCCCCGACCGAGGACCTTGCGCTCATCAGCGTGAGGTGTTTAGCGTCAAGGGCTGGGCGGGTGCCCGGGTCCTGGTCGTCGGTCCCTGCATAGCGGTAATCGAGGTGTGCTCGGCAGCGTGTGATCGGGTTGTGTCGACGACGGGA
>NZ_JAFDVD010000006.1 GCF_016887965.1 Phycicoccus sonneratiae | reverse complement strand
TGAACCGGACCACGTTCCTCGGCAAGCCCCGATGCGCCCGTGACTACATCCGCATCGAGCGAGACACTTGACCTGTCAGACATGTCTCCTCCGAAGTGTCAGACATGTCCCTTCACAGGACAGACCGCGAGAAGGTCCCCTTTCACCTCGACCGGCGTCGGGGGGCCGGGTCAGGCGGGGCCGGAGCCCTTGGTGCCGAAGACGATGTCGTCCCAGCTGGGAACGCTCGGCCGGCCGCGCCGCCCGGACGAGCCCGCGGCCGACGCCGAGGCCGTGCGCGCACCGCCGTCGTCGTCGGACGACGAAGAGGAGCCACGCTCGGCCGAGTCGGTCTCGGGGCGCTGCGGTTCGTCGTCCTCGGGCCATCCGCCGACGAGCGCCCGTGAGCGGGTCGGCTCCTCGAGGTGCTCGCGCACCGGCTTGCGGGCGCGGTGCGCCGGGGGCGGTCCGGCCGCGGCGAGGTCGCCGGTCAGCTCCTCGAGCGGGAGGGCGTCGTCGCGCGGACGGTCCTCGCCGGGGGTGTGCGTGGGGGAGGAGCGCCGCCGCGAGCGCCGGCCCCGGGCGCTGTGCTCGCGCATCGCGGCCATGAGGTCGATCGGCTCGTGGTCGGCCCGCTCGGTGGGGGCGGTGCGCTCGATGCCCCCGTCGGCGTCGACGTCGTAGACGTCGAGGTCGGTGCTCGTGGGCGCCCGGTGCGGGGCGGGGATGAGCCCGGAGGTCGAGTCCTCGCTCAGCCAGCGCGCCTCGTCGTTCGTCGGCGACACCGAGCCGCCGAGCGGCTCGTAGAGCCAGGTCGCGGTGCGTCGCCGGCCACCGGCCGCGAAGGTCATCGACAGCTGCCAGACGCCCTCGTCGTCGCGGGCGGAGTCCCACTCGATGTCGTCGCGGTCGACCCCGCGGTCGCGCAGCCGCTCGGACACCCGGTCGGCGAGGGTGACCGGTGCCGGACCGCGCGTGCCGACGGCGCAGCCCCGCGCCACCCGGGCGACGTGCTCGCGCTCGGCGAGGATGGGTCCCTCGAACCGGCGGACCTTCTCGACGGTCCACCCGGAGCGGTCGGCGACCTCCTCGGCGGACAGCCCGCGCCGGATGAGGGCCTGCACCTCGCGGGGACGCATGCCGCCGTCCATCTCGATCTGGAGCTGGCCGAGCCGGGGCCGGTCGCGGCGGGCGGCGGCACGCAGCGGCTCGTCGAGGGGCAGGCGGAACCGGCCCCCGTCGGCGTCCGCGAGCAACAGGTGCTGACCGTCCTCGTGGACGCCGATCAGGCGAAGGTCCTGCATGTCGGTCTCCCGGGGTCGCTCGTCGTCACCCCGACGATGCCACCGCGAGGCACCCGGATCGTGGAGCCCACGCCGGGCGTGGCGCGATTGCCCGGATAGCGTGGCCCCATGCCCGACGCGTCTGCCGACCTCTCGCCGTACGACGTCGTCCTCCTCGGGTCCTTCGGAGGGCCCGAGGCCGAGGACGAGGTGATGCCGTTCCTCCGGCGGGTCACGGCCGGCCGGAACATCCCGGACGAGCGGCTCGTCGCCGTCGGCGAGCACTACTACGCGCGCGGCGGCCGGAGCCCGATCAACGACCTCAACCGCGACCTGCTCGCCCGGCTGCGCGCCGAGCTCGACCGTCGCGGGCTCGACGTCCCGGTGGTCTGGGGCAACCGCAACAGCGAGCCGTTCTTCGCCGGCGCCCTCCACGAGGCCCTCGACCTCGGCGCCACCCGGGTGCTCGCGCTCTTCACGAGCGCCTACTCCTGCTACTCGTCGTGCCGGCAGTACCGCGAGGACCTCGCGGGCGCCCTCGAGGAGGTCGGCCCAGCGGCCGACGGGCTCGTCGTCGACAAGGTCCGCCAGTACGTGACGCACCCCGGGCTCGGACGCGCGTGGGCCCGGGCGATGGTCGCGGCCCTGCGCACGCTGCCGGACCCCGGCTCGGCCCGCCTCCTCTACGTCACGCACTCGGTGCCGCTGGCGATGGACGACACCTCCGGTCCGGGCGACGGCGAGGGCAACCTCTACACCGACCAGCACCTGCGCCTCGCCCACCGGCTCGACGAGGTCGTCGGCGCCGAGCTCGGCACCACGCTGCGCGGCGAGCTCGTCTTCTGCTCGCGGTCCGGCCCGCCGAGCCAGCCGTGGCTCGAGCCGGACGTCAACGACCGCATCGAGGAGCTCGCTGCCGAGGACCCCACCGCGCCGGTCGTCGTCGTGCCCATCGGCTTCGTCTCCGACCACATGGAGGTCGTCCACGACCTCGACACCGAGGCCGCCGAGACCGCCGAGCGGGTCGGGGTGCCGTTCCTGCGCGTGCCGACCCCGCACGGCGACGACGGGTTCGTCGAGGGGCTCGTCGACCTGCTCCTCGAGCGGGCGGCCGAGGCGCGCGGCGAGGTCGTCGTCCCCGACACGTGGCTTCCGGGCGACGTCCGCCCGTCGGTGTGCGACCCCGGCTGCTGCCCCAACCTCCGGGTGGCCAGGCCGGCGCTCTGCGGGCGCGACCGATGAGCGCCGTCCCGGCCCTGCCGGCCGACCTCGACCTCGCCGACCTCGAGCGGGTCGCCTGCGAGGTCGCACGCGAGGCCGGCCGGCTCGTCGTCGACGAGCGGCCCACCGAGCTCGGCACCACCGCCAAGTCGACGCGCACCGACGTCGTCACCGAGATGGACCAGCGCAGCCAGGAGCTGCTCCTCGAGCGGCTCGCCGTCCTGCGGCCCGATGACGCGGTGCTCGGCGAGGAGGAGGGCGGCCGTCCGGGCACGAGCGGCCTCACGTGGGTCGTCGACCCCATCGACGGCACCATCAACTACCTCTACGACATGCACGAGTACGCGGTGTCGGTGGCGGCCGTCGTCGGCGACCCCGCCGTCCCCGGCGCGTGGCGCCCCGTCGCGGCCGCGGTGCTCAACCCGCCCACCGGGGAGCTGTTCCACGCCCACACCGGCGGCGGCGCCCGGCTCACCGGGCCCGGCGGCTCGCGCTCGCTGCGGGCCAACCCGGTGAGCGACCTCGGGCTCTCGCTCGTGGGCACCGGCTTCGGCTACGCCGCCGAGGTGCGCGAGCGCCAGGCCCGGCTCCTCGTCGACCTCCTGCCCCGGGTGCGCGACGTCCGCCGGCACGGCAGCGCGGCCCTCGACCTGTGCGCGGTGGCCTGCGGTCGGCTCGACGGCTACTACGAGACCGGGCTCAACGCCTGGGACCGGGCCGGCGGCATGCTCGTGGCCGTCGAGGCCGGGGCGCTCGTCGGCGGCCCGGTCGGCGAGGTGCCCACGCGCGACCTCACGTGGGCGGCCGCCCCGGGCATCGCGGCCGAGCTGTCGGCCCTGCTGCGCGAGCTGACGAGCCGCCACGTCGGGTCGGTCGGCGAGCCCGGCTGAGCCCTCCGCGGAGGTTCTGCGGGTCGAGCGATGGACCCGCGTGGCGGGCCCGACCGGCGATGGTGCACAATCTGGCGCGCACGGCGCCCGAGCGGGCACAAACTCGGCAGCCCGTGCGTTGTCAGGGCCGATTGTCACGAGAAGGGTGGACATCAACGATGGCAACCGACTACGACGCACCGCGCAAGACCGACGACGAGCTCTCCGAGGACTCCATCGAGGAGCTGAAGAACCGCCGGGTCGACAAGCGCGCCTCGAGTGTCGACGTCGACGAGACCGAGCAGGCCGAGGGCTTCGAGCTGCCCGGGGCCGACCTGTCCGGCGAGGAGCTCTCGGTGCGCGTGCTCCCGCGCCAGGCCGACGAGTTCACGTGCTCGCGGTGCTTCCTCGTGCACCACCGCAGCCAGCTCGCGAGCGAGCGCTCCGGGGTGCTCGTCTGCCGGGAGTGCGCGGCCTGACCGGCCGGGACGACCGACCCGTGGCCGCACCGACCCGTGTCCCCGTCGCCGTCCGGCGGCTGCACGCGGACGCGGTGCTGCCCCGTTACAGCACCGACGGCGACGCCGGCGCCGACCTCACCGCGGTCGCCGAGGTGACCCTGGCCCCCGGGGAGCGGGCCCTCGTGCCCACGGGCCTGGCCCTCGCGCTCCCGCCCGGCACGGTCGGGCTCGTGCACCCGCGCTCGGGGCTGGCGGCGCGGCACGGGGTGAGCATCGTCAACGCCCCCGGCACCGTCGACTCGGGGTACCGGGGCGAGGTGCTCGTCAACCTCGTCAACCTCGACCCCACCGAGCCGTTCACCGTGCGCGTCGGCGACCGCATCGCCCAGCTCGTCGTCCAGGAGTACCTCCACGGCGACTTCTCGGAGGCCGATTCGCTTCCGGACAGCGCGCGGGGGGAGACTGGACACGGGTCCACCGGGGGCTTCGGCACCGCCGGGCACCGGTGAGCCCGCCGACCACCAGACACCCGAGGACCCCACGACCGTGAGCATCTTCCGCAGGAGCAAGAACACCGAGCCTGACGCAGTCGTCGTCCCGGACGAGGGCGGCCTGGGTGGCGGCGACGACTCGTCGCCCCTCGACGACTGGGTCGCCGACGAGGCGCCGGCGCGCGACGGCGGACCGTTCGACGTCACGGAGGTCGACGGTCGCGACGGCCGGCTCGACCTCGGCGCCCTCTGGGTGCGCGGCGTGCCCGGCATGGAGCTGCGCCTCGAGGTCGAGCAGGAGACCCAGCAGGTCAACGCGGCCACGGCGGTCGTCGGCGAGTCCGCCCTCCAGCTCCAGGCCTTCGCCGCGCCCCGCTCGGCCGGGCTGTGGTCCGACATCCGCCGCGAGATCGCGATGGCCGTCGAGCAGCAGGGCGGCACCGTCGAGGAGCACACCACCGACCTCGGCCCCCAGCTGCGCACGCGCATGCCGTCGGCGGGCCCGGACGGGCGCACGGTCTTCGCGCCGGCGACCTTCGTCGGCGTCGACGGCCCGCGCTGGTTCCTCCGCGGCGTCCTCTCCGGGCGCGCGGCGATCGACGAGAGCGCTGCCGAGCCGCTCCTCGAGGTGCTGCGCGGCGTCGTCGTCGTGCGCGGCGGCGACCCGATGGCCCCCCGCGAGCTGCTGCCGCTCTCGCTGCCCCAGGACGCCCAGCCCGAGGCCGAGCCGGAGGCCGACGAGGACACCACGCTCGACCCGTTCGAGCGCGGCCCCGAGATCACCGAGGTGCGGTGATGGGGGTCCGCGAGCGCCTGCGCGACCTGGCCCGCACGCCCGTCGAGCAGCACGCCGACGAGCTGCGCGAGCAGACGGTCTCCGAGGGCGGCGACGACCTCACCGCCCTCGCGCCCCGGCACAGCGCCTGCGTCTGCGGGACGGTCCGCACGGTCACCCTCCCGCCGAAGGCCAGCGTCCCGGCGCTCGTCGCCGAGGTCTGGGACGGCAAGGGCTCGGTCAACCTCGTGTGGGTCGGCCGGCGCTCGATCGGCGGCATCGAGCCGGGCACCTTCCTGCGGGCGCGCGGCCGGGTCACGACCGTCAAGGGCACGGCGACGATCTTCAACCCCGCCTACGAGATCATCCCGAAGCAGTGACGGCCGACGAGCCGGTCGCGGGTCCGCCCGCCCCCGACACCGTCGAGGCCCTCATCCGCCACCGCCTGGCCGTCGCGCTCGGCGGCTGGCGCGGCTCGGTCGAGACGGCCCTGCCCACCGTGGTGTTCGTCGGGGTGTGGACCGCGACCGACCACGACGTGCGCACCGCGGCGATCGCGGCGGTCGGGGTCGCCCTCGTGCTCGCGGTCGTCCGGGTGGTCCAGCGCTCCTCGCTGCAGCACGTGCTCGGTGCCCTCGTCGCCACCGCCCTCGCGGCCTTCTTCGCGCTGCGCTCCGGGCAGGCCGAGGACGCCTTCCTCCCCGGCATCCTCACGAGCGCCGGCTTCCTCGTCGGCACGCTCGTCTCGATCGCCGCGCGCTGGCCGGTCGTCGGCTTCCTCGTCGGCGCCGGCGACCCGCGGGCCCAGGAGGACCCGTTCGGGTGGCGCCGCGACCGCGGGATGGTCCGGGTCTGCGCGCGGCTGACGTGGGTGCTCGTCGCCCTGTACGTCGTGCGCCTCGTCGTCATGGTGCCGCTCTACCTCGGCTCGCACGTGGCGCTGCTGGGCGTGGCGAAGATCGCGCTCGGCTGGCCGCTCTACGTCGGCGCCCTGGCCGTCATGGGGTGGCTGCTCGTCTCCGGGCACACCCCGCTCGAGCCCGGCGAGGATCCCGGGGCCGAGGAGGAGCGGGCGGTCTAGCCCTCCGGGTCCTCGTCGCGCTTGTGCCGGCGGCCGGGGGAGAGCAGCGACTCGAGCTCGGACTCGTCGTCGGGCGTCGTGACGAAGAGCAGCTCGTCGAGGGGCTCGAGCGCGTCGTCGCGGCTGGGGGCGATGGGGTGCCCGTCGCGGATGATGCCGGTGAGCACGGTGTCGCCGGGGAACGGCACGTCGCCGACGCGCGAGCCGGCGTAGGGGCTGCCGACGGGCAGGGTCATCTCGACCATCATCGCCCGGCCCTGCTGGAATTCGAAGATGCGCACGAGGTCGCCGACGCTCACGGCCTCCTCGACGAGGGCGGTCATGAGGCGCGGGGTGGAGACGGCGACGTCGACGCCCCAGGCCTCGTCGAACATCCACTCGTTCTTCGGGTTGTTGACGCGGGCGACGGTGCGCGGCACCCCGAACTCGGTCTTGGCGAGCAGCGACAGGACGAGGTTGACCTTGTCGTCACCGGTGGCGGCCACGACGACGTCGCAGTCGGCGAGTCCGGCCTCGGAGAGCGTGTCGATCTCGCACGCGTCGGCCTGCAGCCAGCTGGCGTCGGGGACCTTCGACACCCGCTCGCCGTCGGCCTCGCGGTCGACGAGCAGCACCTGGTGGCCGTTGCGGATCAGCTCGCGGGCGATCGAGCGCCCGACGGAGCCGGCTCCGGCGATGACGACGCGCATGTCAGGGTTGCCTCTCTCGGCGTCAGTGGGTGGACGGGGGCGGGGCGTCGAGGGCGCGCTCCGCCGTCGCGAGGTCGTCGCGGCGCAGGGCCAGGTGGATGAGGTCGCCCTCCTGGTACACGGTGTCGGCGCCGGGCAGGAAGCCGTCGCCGAGCCGGGTGAGGTAGGCCAGCCGTCCACCGGTCGCCTGCTCGATCTCGCTGACCCGGTGGCCGATCCACGGCGCCGACACGGGCATCTCGGCGATGACGACGTGCCCGGACGGGTCGGTGAACTCGGGGACGTGCCCCTGGGGGAGGAGCCGGCGCAGCATCTGGTCGCTCGTCCACTTGACCGTGGCGACGGTGGGGATGCCGAGCCGCTGGTAGATCTCGGCGCGGCCGGGGTCGTAGATGCGGGCGACGACGTTCTCGACACCGAACTTCTCGCGCGCGACGCGCGCGGCGAGGATGTTGGAGTTGTCGCCGCTGGAGACGGCCGCGAAGGCGTAGGCGTTCTCGATGCCGGCCGCCCGCAGCGTGTCGCGGTCGAAGCCGACCCCGGTGACGGTGCGACCCTCGAACGAGGTGCCGAGGCGGCGGAAGGCGCCCTCGTCCTGGTCGACGACCGCCACCTCGTGGCCCGCCCGCTCGATGGCGCGCGCGAGCGAGGCGCCGACCCGGCCGCAGCCCATGATCACGAAGTGCACGGGGCCGACGCTACTACGCGGCGCGACGCCACGAGCCGGCGACCGGAACACGTGCACCGCGGCCCCCGCGGTCTGCATACAGTTGTCCTCGTGTCCACTCCCGGTCGGCTCGTCAAGCGTGTCCTCCTCGGTCGCGCGATGCGCAGCGATCGCCTCGGCGAGACGCTCCTGCCGAAGAAGCTCGCCCTCCCCGTCTTCGCCAGCGACGCCCTCTCGTCCGTGGCCTACGCCCCCGACGAGATCCTCCTCACCCTCGGGCTCGCGGGCGGCACGCTGGCGCTGACCCAGTCGTGGAAGATCGCGCTCGTCGTCGTCCTCGTCATGGCCGTCGTCATCATGAGCTACCGCCAGAACGTGCACGCCTACCCCTCCGGCGGAGGCGACTACGAGGTGGCCAGCGTCAACCTCGGCCCGCGCGCCGGCCTCACGGTGGCGAGCGCGCTCCTCGTCGACTACGTGCTCACCGTCGCGGTGTCGATCTCCTCCGGCGTGCAGAACGCCGCCTCGGCCTTCGGCTTCGTGCGGGGCCACGAGGCGGTCGTCGGCGTCGTCGTCATCGCGGTCCTCACGGCGATGAACCTGCGCGGGGTGCGCGAGTCCGGGGCCGCCTTCGCCGTGCCGACCTACCTCTTCATGGCCGCGGTCATCGGGATGGCGCTCTTCGGCTTCTACCGCCGGCTGTCCGGCGACCTGCCGCTCGCCGAGAGCGCGTCGCTCACGCTGGCCCCGGAGGACGGCTACGAGCAGCTCGGCGGGCTGGCGATGGCCTTCCTGCTGCTGCGGGCCTTCTCGTCCGGGTGTGCCGCCCTCACCGGGGTCGAGGCCATCTCGAACGGCGTGCCGGCCTTCCAGAAGCCGAAGTCACGCAACGCCGCCACGACGCTGCTCCTCATGGGCACCATCGCCGTGACGATGCTCATGTCGATGGTCGTCCTCGCCCGCTGGACCGGGGTGCACTACGCCGAGGACGAGGCGACCCAGCTGCTCCGCGACGGGGTGCCGGTCGGCGACACCTACGTGCAGGACACCGTCATGGGCCAGGTGTCGAAGGCGGTCTTCTCGAACTTCCACCTCGGGGTGGTCCTCGTCTCGATCGTCACCGGGCTCATCCTCGTGCTCGCCGCGAACACCGCGTTCAACGGCTTCCCCGTGCTCGGCTCGATCCTCGCGCGCGACGGCTTCCTCCCGCGCCAGCTGCACACCCGCGGCGACCGCCTCGCGTTCTCCAACGGCATCCTCATCCTCGCGGGGGCCGCCGCCGCGCTCGTCGTGATCTTCGACGCCGACGTCACCCGCCTCATCCAGCTCTACATCGTCGGGGTGTTCGTCTCCTTCACCGTCTCCCAGATCGGCATGGTCCGGCACTGGAACCGGCACCTGCGGGTCGAGAAGGACCCCGCCGGCCGGGCGCGGATGATGCGCAGCCGGGTCATCAACGCGGTCGGCGCGACGATGTCCGGCACCGTCCTCCTCGTCGTGCTCGCGACGAAGTTCATCCACGGTGCGGGGTACGCGATCGCCGCGATGGCCGTGCTCTTCTTCCTCATGCTCGGCATCCGGCGGCACTACGACCGGGTGCGCGACGAGCTGACCGTCATGGAGGGCGACACCAAGCACCAGCTGCTGCCCTCGCGGGTGCACGCCATCGTCCTCGTCGCGAAGATCCACAAGCCCACGCTGCGGGCGCTGGCGTACGCGCGGGCCACCCGGCCCTCGATCCTCGAGGCGCTCACCGTCAACGTCGAGCCCGAGGAGACCTCCGCGCTCCAGGCCGAGTGGGACCGCCGCGACATCCCGGTGCCGCTCAAGGCCCTCGACAGCCCGTACCGCGAGATCACCCGGCCGGTCGTCGACTACGTGAAGTCGATCCGCACCGACAGCCCGCGCGACCTCGTCGTCGTCTACATCCCGCAGTACGTCGTCGGGCACTGGTGGGAACAGCTGCTGCACAACCAGAGTGCTCTGCGCCTGCGCACCCGGCTGCTCTTCACGCCCGGCGTCATGGTGTCGTCGGTCCCGTGGCAGCTCGCGTCCTCCGAGGGCGTCGAGGACCGGATGGACGGCCCGGTCGTCGGCGACGTCCGGCGCGGCGAGTGACGCCTCCCGGTCCGGGTCTGGCCGTCGGCGACGCGGTCGACGTCGAGGTCACCGCCTTCGCCCACGGCGGCCACGGGGTGGCGCGGCACGAGGGGCAGGTGCTCTTCGTCCGCCACGCCGTCCCGGGGGAGCGGGTGCTCGCACGGGTCACCGAGGTCGGGTCCGGCGCACGGTTCGTCCGGGCCGACGCGGTCGAGGTCCTCGTCCCGTCCGCGGACCGGGTCGAGCCCCCGTGCCCGTGGGCCGGGCCCGGCGCCTGCGGGGGCTGCGACCTCCAGCACGTCTCGCTCGCCGGGCAGCGTCGCCTCAAGGCGGGGGTGGTCCGGGAGCAGATGGCCCGGCTGGCGGGGCTCGAGGTCGACGTCGAGGTCGAGCCGGTGCCCGGCGACGCCGACGGCCTCGACTGGCGCACCCGCGTCGAGTTCGCGGTCGACGCCGACGGGCGGGCCGGGTTGCGGCGGTTCCGTTCCCACGAGGTCGTGCCGGTCGACCACTGCCGGATCGCGGCCCCGGGCGTGGACCGGCTGCGGGTCACCGACCGGTCGTGGGCGGGGTCCGACGCCGTCGACGCCGTCGCGCCGACGGCGGGCGAGCCGGTGGTCGTCGAGGTGCCCGGGGCAGACGTGCCCGATGTCGTCGAGCGGGTCGAGGCGACGTGGGAGGTCCCCGACGGCACGGTGCGGTTCGCCCGCGACTTCACGGTGTCGGCCCGCGGCTTCTGGCAGGTGCACCCCGGCGCCGCGTCGACCTTCCTCGCCGCGGCGCTCGGGCCGCTCGACGTCCGCCCGGGGGAGCGGGCGCTCGACCTCTACTGCGGCGTGGGGCTGTTCGCCGCGGCGCTGTCCGAGGCCGTCGGCCCGAGGGGCCAGGTCGTCGCGGTCGAGGCCGACCGTGACGCCGTCGAGCGCGCCGAGCGCGACCTCGCGCCGGCGGGGAACGTCGTCGTCGTCGCGGGACGGGTCGACGACGTGTTCGGCGTGCCGCGGGCCGAGCGGCGCCGTGGCCGGTCGCGTCCCCGTCGCGCCGCGCGCTCCCCGCTGCTGCCGCCGGCTGCCGACGTCGTCGTCCTCGACCCGCCGCGCACCGGCGCCGGTACGGCCGTCGTCCGGGCCGTCGCGGCCATGCGGCCGCGGGCGGTCGCCTACGTCGCGTGCGACCCGGCCGCGCTGGCCCGCGACACCGCGGCCTTCGCCGCCGCGGGCTACCGGCTCGACGCCCTGCGCGCCTTCGACGCCTTCCCGATGACCCACCACGTCGAGTGCGTGGCCCACTTCGTGCCGGACGCGGGCTGAGCGTGGCGCCGGTCGGGGGACCGTCCCGGCGGACGGTGCTGGCCTCCGGCGCCGGGGTGCTGGGCGCGCTGCTCACCGGGTGCTTCTCCGCCCCCGGTGCGCCGGCCCCGCGGCCCACCGGCACGCAGGTGCTGCGCTACGGCCCGCACCCCGCCCAGTTCGCCGAGCTGACCCGCCCTGACGGTGCGTCGCGCGGCACCGTGGTCGTCCTCCACGGGGGCTTCTGGCTCGCGGCGTACGACATCTCCCTCGGGCGACCGCTCGCCTCCGACCTCGTCCGGCGCGGCTGGACCGTCCTCGACGTCGAGTACCGCCGGGTCGGCGACGGGGGCGGCTTCCCCGCGACGCTCGACGACGTCTCGGCCGCGCTCGACCTGCTCGCCGCCGACGGCCGGACCCCGCCCGACCCGCTCGTCACGCTCGGGCACTCGGCCGGGGGCCAGCTCGCCGTCTGGGCGGCCGCGCGGCGTCGGCTCCCTCGCTGGCGGTCCGCCGCCGTCGTCCCGACCCACGTCGTCAGCCAGGCGGGTGTCCTCGACCTCCGGACCGCCGACGCCGAGGACCTCGGGGCCGGTGCCGTCCGCGACCTCCTCGGCGGCTCCCCGGACGAGGTGCCCGACGCGTTCGCCGCGGCCGACCCGCTCGGCCAGGTGCCGCTCGAGGTGCCGGTGTGGTGCGTGCACGGCACCGACGACGGGACGGTGCCGCTCGCGCAGTCGCGGACCTACGTCGACGCGGCCCGGGCCGCCGGCGCGCAGGCGACCCTCGTCGAGGTCGCCGGCGACCACCTCGACCAGGTCGACACCGGGTCGGCGGCCTGGGCCCGCACCCTCGAGGTCCTCGACGCCGTCGCACCCCGCGGGGGCTGAGCGGCCTCAGCCGGATCCGCGACGGACGAGACCGCTCTCGTAGGCGAGGACGACGGCCTGGACGCGGTCGCGGACCTCGAGCTTGCCGAGGAGACGCGCCACGTGGGTCTTGACGGTCGTCTCGGCGACGACCATCTCGGCGGCCACCTCCGCGTTCGAGAGTCCTCGCGCGAGGAGCCGGAGGACGTCGAGCTCGCGGTCGGTCAGGCTGCGCAGGCGCTCGGGCACGCCGGGCTCGGGCTCCGGCTCGGCGTACTGCTCGACGAGCCGTCGGGTGATCCGGGGCTCGATGAGCGAGTCACCGGTCGCGGCCGCCCGGACGGCCGCGAGCAGGCGCGACGGTGGGGTGTCCTTGAGGAGGAAGCCGGCCGCGCCCGCGCGCAGGGCCCGGTAGACGTAGTCGGTCCGGTCGAAGGTCGTCAGCACGACGACGGTCGGGGGGTCCGGGCGGGCGAGGATGCGCTCGGTCGCGGCGAGCCCGTCGAGGACGGGCATCCGGACGTCCATGAGCACGACGTCGGGGCGGGTCAGCGCGGCCTGGCGCACGGCCTCCTCGCCGTCGGCCGCCTCGGCGACGACCTCGATGTCCCCCTCGGCCTCGAGGATGACCCGGAAGCCGGCGCGCACCAGCTCCTGGTCGTCGGCCACGAGCACCCTGGTCACGGGGCTCATCCTGCCGTGGCCGGAGGCGCCGCGGGTCCTCCTCGAGGACGACGCGCCCGGTCGAGGATCGTCCGCCGGGACGACGCGGCGGGCCGGGACGCGGGCGCACCGTGGTGCCGACGGCTCCGGCAGGGGGCCGGACCCGACAGGAAGGCAGCACCCCATGTTCACCGGAATCCGTCCCAGCGACCTCGTCGTCACCGGCGTCGTCGTCACGCTCGCGGTCCTCATCGGCCTCGAGAACGTCACGGCCGCCGCGGGCCCCGAGCTCGCGCACCCGCTCGACTCGCAGTCGATGCTCATCCTCCCCGTGTTCGTCCTCACCGCGCTCCCGCTGCTCTGGCGCCGCCGGCACGTGCTCGGGGCCGTCGCCGTCTCGACCCTCGTGCTGGCGGCGAGCCTCCCGGCGTTCGGGTGGATCACCCGGTGCGGGTTCGCCCTGCCGCTCGCGGCCGCCTTCGCCTACGCGGTGGCGAGGTTCGCCGGGCGCGGTCGACCGCAGGTGCTCGGCCTGCTCGGCATCGCCCTCCTCGAGGTCGTCACCCTCGTCATGGACTCCTCCACCGGCGGCTTCGGCGGCCTCGTCCTGGGGCTCCCGGCCGCGGCGCTCGCCTACGGCGCCGGGGTGGGGGTCGAGAAGCTCTCGGCACGGCGCGCGTCCGCGCCTACGCTGTCGGTCGAGCACGCCCACGTGTGAGGTGATCGAGCGATGGTCCAGGGCATCCGCAGGGCCCTCCGGGGAGTCCGTCCGGTCGACGGCGCCCTCGCGGGTGCCCTGGCCGCGCTCGGCGTCGTCCTCATGGTGTTCAACGTCCGCCAGACCACCGCGGACGTGACGGCCGCCATCGCCGACGGCACGATGGTGCACCCGCTCTCGACGAGGACGTGGCTGCTCGTGCCGACCTTCGCGCTCGCCCCGGCGGTCGTCCTGTGGTGGCGCCGGGGGGCGCTCGAGGTGGCGGTGGCGGCGGCCGTCGTCATGGCGGTCCACGACCTGCTCTTCGGCTGGGTGACCCGGTGCGGGGCCGGGCTGCCGCTGGCCCTGGTCCTCGCGTTCCTCGTCGGTCTGCGCGAGAGCGGCCGACGGCTCTGGCTCGGGGCGGCCGCCACGGGCGTGCTGACGACCCTCGTGCTCGTGCGCGACGCGACGACCGGCCTGGAGCCGCTGGTCCTCGCCCTGCCGCTGCTCGGGGTGGTCCTCGGCCTGGGCCGGGCCGTGCGGCACCGCACGGTCCTCGCCGACGAGCTGCGGGCGCGGACCGCCGAGCTCGAGGCGCTGCGCGACGAGCGGGCCGCCCTCGGCGTCGCCGACGACCGGACCCGCCTGTCCGAGCAGCTCGACGCGATGATCCAGGCCCGCCTCGCCCGGCTCGCGGCAGCCGCGGAGTCCGGCGCCTCGCTGCCGCCGGAGGAGGCGCGGGCCCTGTTCGCGCGGATCGAGTCCGACGGGCGCGACACGCTCGAGGAGATGCGCCGGGTCGTGGGGCTGCTGCGCGGCGCCGACGCCGACCTTGCACCCGTCCCGGCGATGGCCCACCTCGACGCCTTCCTCGCCCGACGGGCCGGCGCCGGCTCACGGCTCGTCGTCTCGGGCGATCCGAGCGGGCTGCCTCCGAGCACCGAGCTGTCGGTGTACCGCATCGTCGAGCACCTCGTCGGCGCGCTGAGCGAGCGACCGGACGCCCCCGTCGACGTCACGGTGCGGCTCGACGGGGCCTCGCTCGAGGTCCGGGTGGCGGGCCGCGCGGCCCGGGGCTCGGCCGTGCGCACGGCGCTGGCCCGGGCCCGCGAGCGGGCCCGCGTCGCCGGCGGGTCGGTCGAGCTGAGCGTCGAGCGCGGCCACGCGCTGGCCGTCGCGGCCCTCCCCGTCCCCGACCGGGTCTGAGGGGGCCCGGCGCCGTGCGGAGGGTCGAGCAGCTCGGCATCGTCGTCGGCGTCCTGCTCGTCGTCGTGCTCCCGCTCCTGCTCCACGGCCCGCCGAGGACCCCGGTGGGCCTCGCCTTCGCCGTCCTCGTCACCACCGGGTCCCTGGCCCTGGCCCGGTGGCGCGACTCCCCGCGCGCGGCCTCCTCGCTGTCGCTCGGCCTGCTCCTGGCCGCCTTCGTCGTCGCTCCGGGGGAGTGGTTCCCGGACACCGCGATCGTCGTCCTGTCGGCCGGGTTCGCCGTGCTCGCCCTCGGGTGGAGCGGACGGGCCGCCGTCGTCGTGGGCGTGCTCGCGGCGGGCTACGTGGCCGGGCTCGTCGTCATCGGCGCGAGCGGCGGCAGCGAGGTGGCCGCGCTCGTGTTCACGGTGCCCGGCTTCGTGGCGGGCACCATCTTCCGGCTGCGGCGGGAGACCGCCGACGCCCTCGCCGAGCGGGCCGCCGAGCTCGAACGGGAGCAGCAGGAGCTGACCGAGCTGTCGGTGCGCCAGGAACGGCGGCGCATCGCCGGCGAGCTGCACGACGTCGTCGGCCACGCGCTGAGCGTCCTCGTCATCCAGGCGGCGGCCGGTCAGCGGCTGGTCGACTCGGCACCCGAGCGGGTGGGGACGACCTTCGGCGTCATCGCCGAGTCGGCCCGGCGGGGGACCGCGGACCTCGGACGGCTCGTCGAGCTGCTCGGGGGGACGGCCCCGGGGGAGCCCGGGCTCGCCCTCGTCGACGACGTCGTGGCCCACGCGGTCCGCAGCGGGCTCGACGTCACCTGCCGGGTGGACGGCGACACCGCGCGCGTGCCGGAGGCCTCGGCCCACCTCGCCTACCGGGTCGTCCAGGAGGGCCTGACGAACGCGCTGCGCCACGCCCCGGGCGCGCCCGTCCGCATCGGCATCTCCACCGACCGCGAGCGGCTCGCCGTGAGCGTCGAGAACGACCCGGCCACCGGTGCGCCGGCCCTGCGGGGGAGCGGCCTCGGGCTCGCCGGCCTGCGCGAGCGGGTGGGATCCCACGGGGGCGGTCTCGGCGCCGGCCCGACCGGCGGCGGCGGGTGGCGGCTCGAGGCCACGCTGCCGCTGGGCGCGGCTCCCTGACCCGCGTCCACCCGCCCCTCGCGACACCCGGGACGCGGGCTTAGGCTCGACGGAGCGGACCTCGTGTGGTTAGATATCTTGACATCAAGATAAATCGCGGGACGCACACGTCGCGACGACGCAACGGACCTGAAGGGAGCCCCGGTGGCCAGCACGAACAGCTTCGACGCCCACGGCACGCTCGAGGTGGGTGAGGAGTCCTACGAGATCTACCGGCTGGCGTCGGTCGAGGGCAGCGCGTCCCTCCCGTACAGCCTCAAGGTGCTCCTCGAGAACCTCCTGCGCACCGAGGACGGCGCGAACATCACCGCCGACCACATCCGCGCCCTCGGCGGTTGGGACGAGAACGCCCAGCCCGACACCGAGATCCAGTTCACGCCGGCGCGCGTCATCATGCAGGACTTCACCGGTGTCCCCTGCGTCGTCGACCTCGCCACGATGCGCGAGGCGGTCGCCGACCTCGGCGGCGACGCCACGAAGATCAACCCGCTCGCCCCCGCCGAGCTGGTCATCGACCACTCCGTCATCATCGACGTCTTCGGCCGCGCCGACGCCTTCGAGCGCAACGTCGAGATCGAGTACCAGCGCAACGAGGAGCGCTACAAGTTCCTCCGCTGGGGCCAGACCGCGTTCGACGACTTCAAGGTCGTCCCGCCGGGCACCGGCATCGTGCACCAGGTCAACATCGAGCACCTCGCGCGCACCGTCATGGTCCGCGACGGCGTCGCCTACCCCGACACCTGCGTCGGCACCGACAGCCACACGACGATGGTCAACGGCCTCGGCGTCCTCGGCTGGGGCGTCGGCGGCATCGAGGCCGAGGCCGCGATGCTCGGCCAGCCCGTCTCGATGCTCATCCCGCGCGTCGTCGGCTTCAAGCTCTCGGGGGCGATCCCCGACGGCGCCACCGCCACCGACGTCGTCCTGACCATCACCGAGATGCTCCGCGAGCACGGTGTGGTCGGCAAGTTCGTCGAGTTCTACGGCGAGGGCGTCTCCGCGGTGCCGCTGGCCAACCGCGCCACCATCGGCAACATGAGCCCCGAGTTCGGCTCCACCTGCGCGATCTTCCCGATCGACGACGTGACCCTGGAGTACCTGCGCCTCACCGGCCGGTCCGAGGAGTCCGTCGCGCTCGTCGAGGCGTACGCCAAGGAGCAGGGCATGTGGCTCCAGGCCGGCCCGGACCAGCCCGAGGCCCGCTACAGCGAGTACCTCGAGCTCGACCTCTCGACCGTCGTGCCCTCCATCGCCGGCCCGAAGCGCCCGCAGGACCGCATCGTCGTGTCCGAGGCCAAGCGCTCGTTCCGCGAGGTGCTGCCCACCTACGTGCAGCACGAGGAGGGCTCGGACGGCGAGGCGTCGTCCTTCCCGGCCTCCGACCCGACCCCGCAGGGCAGCCCCGACGGGCAGAACGGCGGGCAGCCCCCGGCGCACGTCGCCGCCGGCGCCGGCCGCCCGTCGAAGAAGGTCACGGTCACCACCGCCGAGGGTGCGTCCTTCGAGATCGACCACGGCATCGTCTCGATCGCCTCGATCACGTCGTGCACCAACACGTCCAACCCGTCGGTGATGATGGCCGCCGCGATGCTCGCGAAGAACGCCGTCGAGCGCGGGCTCTCGGTGGCGCCGTGGGTCAAGACCTCGATGGCGCCGGGCTCGAAGGTCGTCACGGGCTACTACGAGAAGGCCGGCATGTGGCCCTACCTCGAGAAGCTCGGCTTCCACCTCGTCGGCTACGGCTGCACGACGTGCATCGGCAACTCGGGTCCGCTGAACGACGAGATCAGCAAGGCCATCAACGACAACGACCTCGCGGTCGTCTCGGTGCTCTCCGGCAACCGCAACTTCGAGGGCCGGATCAACCCCGACGTCAAGATGAACTACCTCGCCTCGCCGCCGCTCGTCATCGCGTACGCGCTCGCCGGGTCGATGGACTTCGACTTCGACACCGAGCCGCTCGGCCAGGACGAGTCCGGCGCGGACGTCTTCCTCAAGGACATCTGGCCCGCCCCGGCCGACGTCGAGGCCACCATCCAGCGGGCGATCAGCCAGGAGCTGTTCACCGAGGACTACGCCGACGTCTTCGCCGGTGACGAGCGCTGGCAGTCGCTGCCCACGCCGGAGGGCAACACCTTCGACTGGGACGCCGAGTCCACGTACGTCCGCAAGCCCCCGTACTTCGACGGCATGCAGATGGACCCGGCGCCGGTCTCCGACATCAGGGATGCGCGGGTGCTCGCCAAGCTCGGTGACTCGGTGACCACCGACCACATCAGCCCGGCCGGCTCGATCAAGGCCGACAGCCCGGCCGGCAGGTACTTGGCCGAGCACGGCGTGGAGCGCAAGGACTTCAACTCCTACGGCTCGCGGCGCGGCAACCACGAGGTGATGATCCGCGGCACCTTCGCCAACATCCGGCTCAAGAACCTTCTGCTGGACGGCGTCGAGGGTGGCTTCACCCGCGACTTCACCAAGGACGGCGAGCAGAGCACCATCTACGACGCCGCCCAGAGCTACGCTGCGGCCGGCACCCCGCTCGTCATCCTCTCCGGCAAGGAGTACGGCTCGGGCTCCTCGCGCGACTGGGCCGCCAAGGGCACCAGCCTGCTCGGCGTCAAGGCGGTCATCGCCGAGAGCTACGAGCGCATCCACCGGTCCAACCTCATCGGCATGGGCGTCATCCCGCTCCAGTACCCGCAGGGCGAGAACGCCGACTCCCTCGGGCTCGACGGCACGGAGACGTTCTCCATCACCGGGATCGAGTCGCTCAACGAGGGCGCGACGCCGAAGACCGTCAAGGTCGTGGCGGCCAAGGACGACGGCGAGGCCGTCGAGTTCGACGCCGTCGTGCGCATCGACACCCCCGGCGAGGCCGACTACTACCGCAACGGCGGCATCCTCCAGTACGTGCTGCGCAGCCTCGTGCGCTGAGCCCCCCGACGAACGACGAGAACATGCCGTGCACCCCCTCGGGTGCACGGCATGTTCTCGTCCCTCGACCGGTGACCCGGCCCGGTCGGGTCAGCCCTTCTCGGCGCCGGCGTTCGCGCCCTGGGTGAAGTAGCGCTGGAAGACGACGAACACGACCGCGGTCGGGATCGTCATGAGCAGCGCGGCCGCCATCGAGATCGGGTACTGGTTGCCGGACCCGAGCCCACCGGAGGTCAGCTGGGCGACCCCGCGGGTCAGGGTGAACAGCCGGGGGTCGTCGGTGGCGATGATGAAGTGCGCCAGCTCGTTCCACGACCCCTGGAACGACAGGATGGTCAGGGTGATGACCGCCGGCCGCGCCATCGGCAGGACGATCGACCAGAAGGTGCGGAAGGTACCGGTCCCGTCGATGCGGGCCGCCTCCTCGACCGATGGCGGGATCGACTCGAAGAACTGCTTCATGATGAACACCCCGGCGGCGTCGACGAGCAGCGGGACGAACAGCGCCGGGTAGGTGTTGTAGATCCCGAGGTAGTTGAGCACGAGGAACTTCGGGATGAGCAGCACGATGCCCGGCACGGCGAGCACGGCCAGGATCGCCGTGAAGACCGCGTCCCGGCCGCGGAACCTCAACCGGGCCAGCGCGTACCCGGCGAGCGAGTTGAAGAAGACCCGCCCGATCGTCACGCACACCGTGACGACCACCGAGTTCGTGAACCACAGCGGGAAGTCGGTGTCCGCGAGGCGCTGGAACGCGGCCGTCGTGAACGGGTCGGGGACCACCGCGAGGGGGTGCGCGACGGCGTCGGCATTGGTCTTCAGCGAGGTCGAGACCTGCACGACGAACGGGTAGATGTAGACGAGCGCGAACGCCACGAGCGCGAGGTAGACGAGGAGCTTCTTCCCGCGACCGCTGCGGTGCACGAGGGAGCCGCCGTCGCCGGCCGGTCGCAGGGACGGGTCGAGCCTCCGCATGTCCTTGACCGCCTGGGTCTGCGTCAGGGGGTCGACCGCGGTGCCGGTGCCGGTGAGATCGCTCATGCCGTCACCGCCTTCTTCGCCGCGCGCTTCTGGGCGCGCTCGGCCCGCTTCCGCGCGGCCTCGTCCTTGTCGCGCAGGACGAACCGCTGGAAGGAGGTCAGGACGAAGATCAGGACGAAGAGGAGGAAGGCCATCGCCGCGCCCTGCCCCCACTGCTGCTGCCGGAAGGCGGCGGTGTAGGACAGGTAGGCCGGCGTCAGGGTGGTCTTGGCCGGGCCGCCCTGCGTCATGACGTACATCTGGTCGAACACCTGCCACGTGCCGATCACGCCGAGGGTGATGACGAGGAGCATCGTCGGGCGCAGGTGGGGGAGGGTGACGGCCCGGAACCGCTGCCACGCGTTGGCACCGTCGACGAGGGCGGCCTCCTCGACCTCGGTCGGCAGGTCCTGCAGCGCCGCGAGGAACATGAGCATGAAGGTGCCGGCCGTGGTCCAGACGACCTGGAGCATGATCGCCGACAGCGCGACCGACGGTCCGCTGAACCAGTCCCAGACCGACAGGCTCATCACCTGGGTGTCGGCGAGGGCGGACGGCGGGGAATCGATGCTCCACAGCCCGAGGCCCTGACCGACGAGGTGGATGAGCCCGCGCGGGTCGGAGAACCACGTCGGCCCGGAGATGCCGAACACGCCGAGGAACTGGTTGACCGCCCCGGTGCCGGTGAAGAGGAAGAGGAAGACGAGCGAGATCGCGACCGACGAGACGACCGACGGGAAGTAGAACGCCGTGCGGAAGAAGGTGCGGCCCTTGAGGAAGCGCTGGTTGACGACGATCGCGAGACCGAGGGCCAGCAACGTCTGCAGCGGCACCACCCCGAGGACGTAGTAGAAGGTGTTGCGCAGCGAGATCATGAAGTCCTGCCGCGACAGCCCCGGTTCCGCGAGCAGCGCCTTGTAGTTGTCGGCGCCGACGAACCCGACCCCGCCCGAGAACGGGTTGCCGCGCCCGGACCAGTCGGTGAACGAGACCCAGAGGGCCATGAGGATCGGGACGACGAGGAAGAGGCCGAGCACCACGAGGGTCGGCGTCACGAACAGCCAACCGGCCCCGGACTGGCGCTGGCCGCCCCCGCGGCGGCGCCGCCGCGGGGCCGGGCTCCGGCCCGGCCCCGCGACGGTGTCGCGACCCTCGACGGTGTCGGCGGTGCTCACTGGCCGAGCGCCGCGCCGGCGTTGGTGTCGAAGCCACCGAGCACCTGCGGGAGGTTGGCGCCGCCGAAGTTCTCGAGCTTGGAGTTGAGGTCGGCGACGACCTGCTCCATCCCCGCGGCGTTGATCGGGCCGTGCCCGTACTCACCACCGGCGATGAACGGGGCGTCCTCGGGGTACTTCGTCTTGTACGCGTCGGCGGCCGACTGGCGGCTCGGCATGACACCGAACGCGTCGGCGAAGGCCATCTGCTGGTCGACCGTGGTGAGGGCCTTGACGAGGTCGACGGCCTGGGCCTGGGCCTTGCTGTCGGCGGCGACGCCCCAGCACTGCGTGAACTGGAGGGTGCCCTTGCCCGACGGTCCGGCGGGCAGCTCGACGGTCTTGTACTTGAGGTCGGGGTAGTCGTTCTTCACGGCACCCTTGATCCAGTTGCCCTCGATGGTCATCGCGGACTTCTTCGTGCCGAACGCCTCACCGCCCCAGCCGGAGTCGAGCTGGTTGGACATCTGGAAGTTGCCGGCCTTGACGTTGCGCTGCACGTAGTCGAGCGCGTCGGTGACGGCAGGCGTGTTCGCCGTCGCCTTGGCGCCGTCGTCGGACAGCCACCAGCCGCCGTTCTGCACGACGAACGCGCCGAGCCGGTCGATGCCGACGCCGATGCCGAGGCCGGCCTGGCCCTTGGTCGTCAGCTTCTTCGAGACCGCCTCGAGCTGCTCCCAGGTGGTCGGGACGTCGGCGTCGGTGAGCCCGGCCTTGCTCCAGGCGTCGGTGTTGATCTGGAGGGCGAGCGTGGAGAAGTCCTTCGGCGCGCAGTACTGCTTGCCGTCGTAGGTGAAGGTCTGGCGCAGCGGCTCGTAGAAGTCGGCGTTGTCGGACAGCTGGTCGGCGTAGGCGTAGAGGCTGCCGTTCTTCGCGTAGTCGGCGAAGCGCGAGGCGTCCATGTAGAAGACGTCGGCGGGCTTGCCGCTCGCGAAGCCCTGGGCGAGCTGCTGGTTCATGTCGCTGGCGACGGTGACGGTGACGGTGTTGCCGGTCTTCTTCGCCCAGGCGTCGGCCGCGCTCTTCACGGCGTCGGTCTCGGCGTCGCCCGAGGAGGCGATGAGCATCTTGAGGTCGACCGGGCCGCTGGCCGACGCGGGCGAGCTCGACCCGCCGTCCTCCTCGAAACCACCTCCGCCACAGGCGCTCAGGGCGAGGGCGCCGGCCAGGGTGAGGGCGAGGGCCGCGGAACGGGTGGTGCGGGTCATCGGTGACTCCTTGGTGGGGTGACTGGGCGCGGTGGGGAGGTCAGGGGGTGGTGGTGCTGCGGTCGGGGGAGAGGACCGGGGTGAGCAGCGAGCCGGAGGCCGGGGCGTCCTCGCCGCGCATCGCGGCCCGGACGAGGCGCAGTGCCTCCTCCGCGACCGCCTCGTACGGCTGGGCGACGGAGGTGATGTGGTGCATGTCGGCGGTCTCGGAGCCGTCGAAGCCGACGATGCCGAGGTCGCGGCCGGGCTCGAGACCGGCTCGGACACAGGCCTCGTGGACCCCGAGGGCGAGGACGTCGGACGCGCACACCACCGCGTCGCGCCGCGAGAGGGAGGCGACGAGGGGCACGGCGGCGGCGAGCGCGGCGTCGAGGTCCTGCACCGCTCGGCCCACCGGCCCCACACCGGCGCCGTGCTCCTCGCAGGCCGCGCGCCAGCCGGCGAGCCGGTCGTCACCGACGACGGAGCCCTCGGGCCAGCCGAGGAAGCCGATGGTGCGGTAGCCCTGTGCGACGCAGTGCTCGACCGCCGCGCGGGTGCCGGCGGCGCCGTCGACGTCGACCCAGCGGGTGAAGGTCGGGTCGTCCCACACCCGCCCGAACGAGGCGTAGGGGATGCCCTGCGCCTCGAGCCACGGCGGGCGGGGGTCGCCGTGGTGGGTGTCGGCGAGGAGGAAGGCGTCGACGAGGCGGCCGGCCCACATGGTGCGGTACCCCTCGAGCATCGGTGCGCCCGAGGCGGACCCGAAGGGCACGAGGTGGCAGCCGTGGGGAGCCGCCCGCACGCTGAGCGCCGTGAGGACCGGGGCGATCGTCGCGTTGTGGGTGCCGAGGGTGTGCAGCTCGAGGCCGATGGCCCCGGAGCGCCGGCTGCGCAGCGACTGCGCCGAGCTCGAGGGGTGGTAGCCGAGGTCGTCGATGGCCGAGCGGACCCGTTCGAGGGTGTCGGGGTGGACCCGCTCGGGGTTGTTCACCGCGTTGCTCACGGTCTGCCGGGAGACCCCAGCGGCCCGGGCGACGTCGTGGATGGTCACCCTCGCGCCGTGGGGTCCGGGCTCCGGCATCGGTCCTCCTCGACCGTCGGCCGGGGTGGGACCCGGCGCTGTGAACGTTCAAACGGGGGCGGAACGGGGTGTCATTTGAACGATCAAATGGTTAGGGTCGTCACTGTGCATCCGTCACCGCCGCCGTGTCAAGACCCCCAGCCCGCCGACGAGCGGTCGCGCCAGCCGTGGCTGCACGAGCTCGAGGTGGCCGTCCGGGGGCCGGTGACCTCGCTCTCCCTCGCCGACGGCGACGTCGACGCCGCGGGCCCGGGCGGGGAGGCCACCGGGGTCTTCGTCGATGACCGCCGCGTCGTCCACCGGCTCGCGGTCCGGCTCGACGGGCGTCCGGCCACGGGGGTGGCGGCCTCGAGCCGGGCGGGTGTCACCGAGACCGTCGGGGTGGCCCGCCACCTCGGGTCCCCGGGTCCCGACCCCACCGTGGAGGTGGCCCGCCGCCGCGTGCTCGTCGACGCCGGCCTCGACGAGGTCGTCACCGTGCGCAACCGCTGGGACCAAGAGGTCTCCTGCCGCGTCGAGGTGCTCGTCGCGGGTGACGGTGCCGACCTCCACGACGTCAAGCACGGTGTCGCGCAGCCTGTTCCGTCTCCGGCCTCGGCGTCGGGCGACACCCTCGAGTGGGCCGACGAGCGGCACCGCGTCCGGGTCTCGGCCGAGGGTGCGCACGCGACGGCCGGCGACGACGGGGGTGTGCTCGCGTGCGACGTCGTCGTGCCCGCGGCCGGATCCGTCGACCTCGTCGTGCGGGTGCGCTGCGAGCGCGTCGCCGCCACCGACTTCGACGCCGAGGCCGGGGCCGACCTCGTCGACCTCGACGGCGTCGTCGTCACGGCCTCGGACTCCCGGCTCGACCGGGTCGTCGGCACCTCGCTCGCGGACCTCCGCCACCTCGCGATGCGCGACCCGCTCGACCCGGCCGACGCCTTCGCCGCCGCCGGCACCCCGTGGTACCTCACGCTGTTCGGGCGCGACTCGCTGTGGGCCGCCCGGCTCGCCCTGCCCTTCGGCACCGACCTCGCCCGCGGCACCCTGCGGGCGCTGGCCCGGCGCCAGGGCACGGTCGACGACGTGCCCACCGCGCAGGCGCCCGGCAAGATCCCCCACGAGATCCGCCGCGGCGCCTTCGGGTCCGCGGGCGGGATGGTCCTCCCGAGCGTGTACTACGGCACCGTCGACGCCACCCCGCTGTGGGTCCGCCTGCTCCACGACGCGTGGCGCTGGGGGATGGACGCCGTCGTGGTCCACGAGCTGGCCCCGGCGCTGCGCGGATGCCTCGCGTGGATGGAGCGGGCCGCGGCCGGGAGCCCCGACGGGCTGCTGCGCTACCTCGACGAGAGCGGCACCGGGCTCGCCAACCAGGGCTGGAAGGACTCCGGCGACTCGATGCGCGACGCCACCGGCCGGATCGCCGAGGGGCCGATCGCGCTGGTCGAGACCCAGGCCTACGCGGTCGAGGCCGCGCTCTCGGCCGCGACCCTCCTCGAGGAGGTGCTCGGTGAGGACGGCGGACGCTGGCGCGACTGGGCCGCCGACCTGTCCCGGGCGGTGCGCGACCGGTTCTGGGTCCAGGGCGAGGGGGCACCCCTGCTCGCGATGGCCCTCGACGGCGCCGGCCGTCCGGTCGACGGGCTCGGCAGCAACATCGGCCACGCCCTGGGCACCGGCCTGCTCGACCCCGCCCGCGAGGCCGTCGTCGCGGACGCCCTCAGCGGACCGGACCTGCTCGGGCCGCTCGGCATCAGCACGCTGTCCCGGTCGAACCCGGCCTACAACCCCATCGGGTACCACACCGGCTCCGTGTGGACGCACGACACCGCCATCTGCGCGCTCGGGCTGGCCCGCGCCGGCCGGGGCGACGCGGCGTCGGCCCTGCTGCGCTCGCTCGTCGACGTCGCGTCGCGCAGCGACGACCGCTGGCCCGAGCTCTACGGCGCCGACCCCGTTCTCGGGCAACCGGTCCCGTACCCGGCCAGCTGCCGTCCGCAGGCCTGGGCCGCGGCGTCGGCCGGCGCCCTCGTCGAGGTGCTGCTCGGCGTGCGTCCCGACGCGCCGGGCGGGCAGGTGCGCCTCGCCCCCCTCGCGCCGTCGCCGTTCGGGTCGGTGCGGGTCGAGGGGCTGCGCCTCGGGGGCGCCTCGTGGTCGGTGTCGCTCGACGCCTCGGGCGACGTCGTCGACGTCGTCGCGCCCGACGGGGTGGAGGTCGTCGTCGGCTGACGGGTCGGCCGACCGCCCGGCCGCTCAGTCGTGGATGCCGCACTCCGTCTTCGAGGACCCGGACCAGCGCCCCGACCGCGGGTCGGCGCCGGGCGCGACGCGGGCGGTGCACGGCGCGCAGCCGATGGACGGGTAGTCGTCGGAGAGCAGCAGGTTGAGCGGCACGCGGTGACGCATGGCGTAGCCCATGACGTCGTCGGCGCTCCAGGCGGCGAACGGGTTGACCTTGACGATGCCGTTGGTCTCGTCGAAGGTCACGAGCCGGGTGTCGGCGCGGGCCGCGGACTCGTCGCGGCGGACGCCGGAGATCCAGCACTCGTAGGCGGTCAGCGCCTCGCGCAGCGGCTCGACCTTGCGCATCCGGCAGCAGGCACCGGGGTCGCGCTCGTGGAGCCGCGGCCCGTACGCGGCGTCCTGCTCGGCCACCGAGAGCCGCGGCCGGACGCTGCGGACCGTGACGTCGAGCGAGTACTCGACCTCGTCGCGCGCGCCGAGGGTCTCGGCGAAGTGGTACCCGGTGTCGAGGAAGACGACGTCGACGCCGGGAGCGTGCTGCGAGACCAGGTGGGGGAGAGCCGCGTTCTCCATGCTCGAGGCCACGGCGAGCGTGCCGGGGAAGGTGCGCGCGGCCCACGCCACGACCTCGTCGGCCGAGCCCTCGCCGACGAGCCGGGCCCCGTCGTCGGCGAGCGCGCGCAGCTGCTCGGTGGAGCGCCGGGTGCGGGTGGCGACGGCGGTCATCGCAGCGCCTCCTCGTCGACGCGGTGCGCCCAGCCGGCGAAGGTCTCGCCGCCCTCGCGCTGGTCGAGGAAGCGGCGCACGAGCCGCTCGACGAGGTCGGGCAGCTCGTCGGCGGTGACCTTGAGGCCGCGCACGGTGCGGCCGAGGCCGGCCTCGCCGCGGTCGGCGGAGGCGAGCCCTCCGCCGAGGTGCACCTGGAAGCCGGGCCGCTGCTCGCCGTCGACGGTGACCAGCTGGCCCTTCAGGCCGATGTCGGCGACCTGGATGCGGGCGCACGAGTTCGGGCACCCGTTGACGTTCAACGTGATCGGGGAGTCGAGGGAGGCGGTGACGTCGGCGAGCCGGCGCTCGAGCTCGGCGACGGCGGTGGCCGCGGTGGCCTTGGTCTCGACGATGGCCAGCTTGCAGTACTCGATGCCGGTGCAGGCCATCGTGTGCCGGCGGAACGGGCCGGGCGTGACCGACAGGCCGAGCGCCTCGAGGCCGGCGACGAGGTCGTCGAGCCGGTCGGGGGCGACGTCGAGGACGACGAGCTTCTGGTGCGGGGTGAGGCGCACGCGGTCGGTGCCGGCGGCGGCCATCAGGTCGGCGAGGCCGGTGAGGACGTCCGCGCTGATCCGGCCGACGACCGGCGCGGCGCCGACGTAGTGGTTTCCGTCCTTCTGGAGGTGCACGCCGACGTGGTCGCCCGGCCCGGTGGCGGGCGCCGGCGGGGGGCCATCCGGCAGCGGCGCGTCGAGGTACTCGGTCTCGAGGACCTGGCGGAACTTCTCCGGGCCCCACTCGGCCATGAGGAACTTCAGGCGGGCCTTGGTGCGCATCCGGCGGTAGCCGTAGTCGCGGAAGATCGAGATGACGCCGAGCCAGACGTCCGCCGCGCGCTCGGGGGCGACGAAGACGCCGATCCGCTCGGCCAGGCGCGGGGCGGTGGACAGGCCGCCGCCGACCCAGAGGTCGTAGCCCGCGCCGAGCTCGGGGTGGACCACGCCGACGAGCGAGACGTCGTTGATCTCGTGGACGACGTCGAGGCTCGGGTGGCCGGTGATCGCCGACTTGAACTTGCGGGGGAGGTTGGCCAGCTCGGGGTCGCCGACGAAGCGGCGGGTGATCTCGTCGATGGTCGGCGTGGGGTCGATGATCTCGTCGGCGGCGATGCCGGCCAGCGGGCTGCCGAGCACGACGCGCGGGGTGTCACCGCAGGCCTCGGTGGTCTGCAGGCCGACCTCCTCGAGGCGGCGCCAGATCTCGGGCACGTCCTCGACCCGGATCCAGTGGTACTGGATGTTCTGCCGGTCGCTGATGTCGGCGGTGCCGCGGGCGAACTCGTGGCTGATGTCGGCGAGCACGCGCAGCTGGTGCAGCGTCAGCGCCCCGCCGTCGAGCCGGACGCGGAGCATGAAGTACTCGTCGGAGAGCTCGGTGTCGTCGAGCTGGGCGGTGCGGCCGCCGTCGATGCCCGGCTTGCGCTGGGTGTACAGGCCCCACCAGCGGAAGCGGCCGCTGAGGTCCTGCGGCGGGATGGAGGCGAAGCCCTCCTTCGAGTACACCTGCTCGATGCGCTCGCGGACGTTGAGGCCGCCGTCCTCCTGCTTCCACTCCTCGTTGGCGTTGAGCGGTGCCGTGCCGTCGACGGCCCACTGGCCGTTGGACCGGCCCGCGCGCGGCGGACGCAGGGCCCGGCCCGATGGGTCGGTCGTCGTCGTCATGTCAGCGGTCCTCGGTCGCGGGGCAGTCACCTACGGTCATGCAATCTATAACGCTCGGTTATTCCCGGAGGCGGCGTCCACGATCTGGTCGGAGGGCCTATCATCGAACACGTGTTCGATGACGCGGGGCCGGGTGGGGGGCCACCGCTCCGCGCGCCGACCCCCGCGGCACCCGCCCGGCGGCGCTCGGGGGCGGGCGCCACCGGGGCCGGGGGGCCGCCCGGCTGGCCGCAGGGCGTGCCGCCGCCCGGCACGCGCGGCTGGGAGCACCGGGCGGTCGCCTGGCTGCTCGACCACTGTCCGCCGGACTACCGGCTCTACCCGTCGTGGCGGCGGCACCCGGTGGCCCTCGGCTGGCTGGCCGTGCGCCACCTCGACGCCCAGCTCGAGGCGATGCGCTCGTCCTACCGCGAGGTGCGCGTGGCCCTCGTCGACGACATCGGCCCCGAGGGGGTCACCCAGGTGCTCGCCGACCTCGAGTGCGAGGGGGTGCGGCTCGTCGCGGCGCGTCGCTCGGCCGGGCTGCTCCTCGACGCCCTGCGCGGGCTCGAGTTCGTCCCGCGCCTCTAGGACCGGTCGCGGAGCATCTGCTCCATGAGTGCGATCTCCGAGGTCTGCGCCCGGCTGATCGCCCCGGCGAGGGTGCGGACCTCGTCGGTGCGGGCGTCGGCGAGGGCGGCGTCGGCCATCTCCACGCCGCCGCGGTGGTGGGCGATCATGAGCCGCAGGAAGATCCGGTCGGCCTCGGCACCGCGTGCCGCCCGCAGCCCGTCCAGCTGCTCGGGGGTCGCCATCCCCGGCATCGGCTCGCCGGCGGCCGTGTGCGCCGCGTGCTCGCCCCCGACCCAGGCCATCGGGGCGCGCTCGCCGGTCTGCGGCAGGCCCCACTGGACGAGCCATCCGTACATCTGGCCGGCCTGCTGCTGCTGGCTCGTGGCGATGTCGTAGGCCAGCGTGCGCACGTCCTCGTCGGTGCTGCGGTCGCGCACGAGGAAGGCCATGTCGACGGCCTGCAGGTGGTGGGTCTGCATGTCGCGGGCGAAGCCGGCGTCGGCCCCGAACTCGCTGACCCGCCCCGGGGCGCTCGCGCGCTGGACGAGCAGGGTCCCGCCGATGCCGAGGAGCAGGGCGACGACGGCGACGAGCGCGACGAGGGCCCGTCCTCGACCGGGACGTGCCTCGGCGACCTCGTCGACCTCGGCGGTCGGGTCGGCAGGCGTGCTCACGACGTCGGCTGGGTGCCCGCCGCGGCCGACGGGTAGGTGCCCTCGGTCCCGTCGCTGCCGCCGGTGCAGGCCGCACCCGGCTCCGGGGTCTGCGGTCCGGTGCGGTACTCGCGGACGAACTCGGCCAGCCGCGGGTCGTCGACGCCGGTGAGCTCGAGCTGGACGCCCCACGCCGAGGCGACGACGGGCGCGCTCAGGCCCTCGAACGGCGAGACGACGACGTAGGTGTCGGGGAGGGCGGCGACGAGCCGCTCGACCTGGTCGGCCGGGAGGTCGGGGCGGTAGGTGACCCAGACCGCACCGTGCTCGAGCGAGTGCACCGCCAGCTCGTTCTTCACCGGCTGGTCGTAGACGCCGCAGTTCAGCCAGATCGGGTTGTGGTCGCCGCCGAGCGGCGGGGACTGCGCGTAGTCGACCGGGGTGGTCACGTGGTTGCGGCTCAGCCGGTCGACGGTCGTCACGGCGTCGAGGGAGGGGCGGCTCGCGGCGTCGCGCCGGATGACCACCGCGACGACCGCGACGAGCGCGACGACAACCGCGAGCACCCCACCGACGACGAGGAACCGAGTGCGCCGCTCGCGGGCACGCTGGGCCTTCTGGACCTCGGCGAGGGCGCGGGCGCGGGACGACGACGGCACGGGGACCTCCGGACGTGGGGCCCGGGCAGGGATCCGGGCGTCGCCCTCCCCAGCGACCGGGCGGCCGCGGGAGTTCCCGGGTGTGTTCGCGACGTGCCCGGCGGCTGGAGGTTCTCCGCGGGTGCCCGGCGCGGTGCGGGTGGGGGCAGGCGCAGCGCCTAGACTCGTCGGGTTCGACCGGACCCGGTCCGGACCCCCGACAGCGACGAGGAGATGGGCGCGGTGAGCCTGCTGGAACGGATCGGCGGTCCCCGCGACCTCAAGGCGCTCCCGGCGGCGGACCTGCCGGCGCTGGCGCAGGAGGTCCGCGAGTTCCTCGTCGACCAGGTCGCCCGCACCGGCGGCCACCTCGGCCCCAACCTCGGCGTCGTCGAGCTGACCATCGCCCTGCACCGCGTCTTCGACAGCCCCACCGACGCCATCGTCTTCGACACCGGCCACCAGTCCTACGTGCACAAGCTGCTCACCGGGCGCCACGACTTCTCCGCGCTGCGCAAGGAGGGGGGCCTGTCCGGCTACCCGAGCCGCGCCGAGTCCGCGCACGACGTCGTCGAGAACTCGCACGCCTCGACCTCGCTGTCGTGGGCGCACGGCATCGCCGCCGGCCGCGTGGTCCGCGGCGAGAAGAACCGGCACACGGTGGCGGTCATCGGCGACGGCGCGCTCACCGGCGGGATGGCCTGGGAGGCGCTGAACAACATCGCCGCGGAGACCGACCTGCCGCTCGTCCTCGTGGTCAACGACAACGAGCGCTCCTACGCCCCCACGCGCGGCGGCCTCGCCGACCACCTCTCGACGCTGCGCACCACCCGCGGCTACGAGCGCTTCCTCGACTGGGGCAAGCGGAACGTCTCCCGCACACCGGTCGTCGGCGGCGCGATGTACGAGACGCTGCACGGCGTCAAGAAGGGCATCAAGGACATCGTCGCCCCGCAGGGGATGTTCGAGGACCTCGGCCTGAAGTACGTCGGCCCGGTCGACGGCCACGACGAGCAGGCCATCGAGAACGCTCTGCGCAAGGCGCGGGCCTTCGGCGGGCCGGTGCTCGTGCACGTCATCACCCAGAAGGGCCGCGGCTACGACCCCGCGATCTCCGACGAGGCCGACCAGTTCCACGCCGTCGGGGTCATCAACCCCGAGACGGGTCTGCCGCTCGAGATCGCCGGGCGCAGCTGGACCGACGAGTTCGCCGACACGATGGTCTCGCTCGGGGAGGAGCGCAAGGACGTCGTGGCGATCACCGCGGCGATGATGATGCCCGTCGGCCTCCAGCCGTTCTGCGACCGCTTCCCCGAGCGCACCTTCGACGTCGGTATCGCCGAGCAGCACGCGCTGACCATGGCTGCTGGGTTGGCGTTCTCCGGCCTGCACCCGGTCGTGGCCGTCTACGCGACGTTCCTCAACCGCGCCTTCGACCAGCTCCTCATGGACTGCGCGCTGCACAAGGCGGGCGTGACGGTCGTCCTCGACCGTTCGGGCGTGACCGGGCCGGACGGCGCGTCGCACCACGGCATGTGGGACATGACCATCTCGGGCGTCGTGCCGGGGCTGCACCTCGCGGCGCCGCGTGACGGCCAGCAGGTGGCGGCGGCCGTACGGGCGGCGGTGGACATCGCGGATGCGCCGTCGGTCGTGCGCTTCCCGAAGGGCACGGTTGCCGACCCGATCGAGGCGGTGCGCACCGTCGACGGCGTCGACGTCCTCAGCGAGCCGGACTCGGGTGACGTCGAGGTCCTGCTCGTCGGGGTCGGCTCGATGGCCGTCACGTCGCTGACGGCGGCGGAGAAGCTGGCCGCCGAGGGCCACCGGGTGCGTGTGGTCGACCCCGTGTGGGCCCTGCCGGTGCCCGAGGCGCTGGTCTCGCTGGCGCGCGGCGCCGGTCGAGTGGCCGTCGTCGAGGACAACGTCGTGGTCGGGGGCATCGGCTCGCAGGTCACGCAGGCGCTGCGCGACGCCGCGCTCGACGTGCCCGTCGACACCTTCGGCATCCCGCGCCGCTTCCTCGACCACGCCTCGCGTGGCCAGGTCCTCGACGCCGTGGGGCTCACCCCCGACGCCGTGGCGTCCGCCCTGCGCTCGCGCCTAGCCTGACGGCGTGGTGACGGTCGCGGGCGGCTCGCCGGAGGAGGTGCGGGCCGCCTACGACGCGATCGCCGAGGACTACGCAGCGGCCTTCCCCACGACCGAGCCCGAGCAGCCGGTCGACCTCGCGATGGTCGACCACTTCGTCGGCTGCGTGGTGGGTGGCGGCGGACGCCGCGTCCTGGACGCCGGCTGCGGCACCGGCCGGATGGGCCGCTTCCTCGCCGACCGCGGCTGCTCGGTCGTCGGCGTCGACCTCTCGCCGGGCATGCTCGCGATGGCCCGCCGCGACCACCCGGACCTCGACGTGCGCGAGGCGTCGATCACGGACCTGCCGTTCGAGGACGCCTCCTTCGAGGGAGTCCTGTTCTGGTACAGCCTCATCCACCTGCCCGACGAGGCGGCGGCCGTGGCGCTGGAGGAGGCGGCCAGAGTGCTGCGGCCCGGCGGGTACGTGCTCGTCGGGTCGCAGAAGGGCGAGGGGACCTTCGACGTCGGAGCGGTGCTGCGCGAGCGCGGCCACGACGTCGCCCTGACCCGCTGGCACCGCGGCCCGCGCGAGCTCCTCGACCTGCTCCACGGTGCCGGTCTGGAGCGCACCGCCCGCCTGGTCCGCGAGCCCCTCGGCCGCGAGCGCCACGGCCAGGTCTTCGTCCTCGCCCGCCGACCCTGAAGGTGCCCCACTTCGCCCACTTGGGGCTACCCGCTGAAGCTCGGTGACTCGCTCACAGGCCTCCGGCCGACTGCACGCTTCCCGCCCTGCGGGCTTCTGGATCGCACCCGGCCGCGGCGACATCAACGCCCATTGCGTGCATGCATGGAGGGATGACGACACACTGGGGTGGAAAACGAGTGCCGGTGCTCGACACCGTAGGCGCCGTTGAAGCATGATGGTACATGTGTACGAATCGGGCGAGGTGGGGCCATGAGCGACAAGTCGGCGATCGAGTGGACTGAGGCAACCTGGAATCCCGTGACGGGTTGCGACCGGATCTCCGAGGGCTGCGATAACTGCTACGCGCTTGCCCTCGCCAAGCGGCTGAAGGCGATGGGCGTTCAGAAGTATCAGAACGACGGCGACCCACGAACGTCAGGCCCCGGATTCGGTGTCACGGTTCACCCAGCGGCCCTCGACCAGCCGCTGCGGTGGCGTTCTCCCAGAGTCGTATTCGTCAACTCGATGAGCGATCTCTTTCACGCGAAGGTGCGCGCGATGAACCGTGATCTGACATTCGCCGGAGTCATCGTGCTCGCCCCGAGTGAGGCGGACGAGTCGCCAACCTCCGAGCAGAAGGCCGTGCTGGACGCTCTCCACCTGCGCAAGATCGACCTCGCCGACCGCGTCGTGATCGTGAACCCGGCGGGTACGTCGGAGAGTCGACACGGAGAGAGATCGCCTACGCCCAGGCAGCCGGCAAGCCGGTAACCTTCACCGATTCCCCCTGACCGCGAGCGGTGCGCTACCGGACCCTCGTTGAACGTGGAGATCTGCTGCTTTCCGCCGCGAGTTGGTAGTGGTGTACGTCCGACACACTGGCGTTGCCGGAGATACGGCGTCTCCGTCTCGAGGCCAAGCCCAGGGACCTGACGCTGTCCCAGCGTTCACCTAGCATCGACGCATGGCTACTTGCACGGCGCCTGTCTACGGCCACCGCAGGGCGACCGCTGCGGCGAGGTGCCCAGTCTGCCGACACGGCGCTTGGCGGCAGCCGCCTGGCGCCGACACGGACCGCACCGCCGAGCTCCTGGAACAGTTGCCCGACACGGACCGCACCGCCGAGCTCTTGGAACAGTTGCCCGACACGGACCGCACCGCCGAGCTCTTGGAACAGTTGCCCGACACGGACCGCACCGCCGAGCTCTTGGAACAGTTGCCCGACACGGACCGCACCGCCGAGCTCCTGCAGCAGTTGGCCGACACGGACCGCACCGCCGAGCTCCTGCAGCAGTTGGCCGACACGGACCGCACCGCCGAGCTCTTGGAACAGTTGGCCGACACGGACCGCACCGCCGAGCTCTTGGAACAGTTGGCCGACACGGACCGCACCGCCGAGCTCCTGCAGCAGTTGGCCGACACGGACCGCACCGCCGAGCTCCTGCAGCACTTCATCGAGGAAGGTGACCAGGGAAAGCGTGACCAGAAGGGCGGTACCCGATGAGCATCAGCTTGCGATGTGTTTCAGCACGTCGAGCTAAGTCATCCCGCCAGTTGCCGGGTCCGGCCGCCTGAGAGCACCCCGCGGACGGTGTCGCCGTCTTATGCTCAGTCGGTGTCTCAAAGCAACCCTTTCGATGGTCTCAATGATTTGAGCGCTGGAGTTCAACGGCAAGCCGAGTTTGCCGCCACCGTGGGCGGGGAATTCGACGAAGCGAGTGAGGCGCGGTACGCAGAAGCGGAACGCAAACACACCGAGGTCGTCAGAGCGACAACGGAACTTGCCGACCTTCTAGATGATGTAGGCGCCGCCACGATTAACGTCTCCACCGCCGTCAAGGATGTCGAAGGTGCAGTCCGGCATGTGGAAGACGCTGTCGCCGGGATGCGCCACGACGTGAGCGAAGCACTGGTGGATGTGACTGCTGCTGTGGACCGGATGAACGCGGCTACTTCCCGCCTGATGTGGGTGAGCATTGTGGTCGCCAGTCTTGCAATCGTGGCGACCGTGGCCTCGGCGATCCTCCCGTAGTTCGACCGTATGCTGGAGGCGTGCGCCACGGGCCCCTACCTCAGGCCGGCCCGCAAACCGCTGCGCACCGCTGAATCGCTATGTTGGCTCGCCTTTGCTATCAGGAGCCGGGTGAAGGCGCCGGACCGACCTCCGCTGACGCTAGGCGGACTTGCGTCATATCGCCGCTAGCGAGCCGGGCGGGCGTTCCGACCGAGCCGCGGAGTCAGCAACTTGCTCTCCCAACGCGACTCAAGCTGATCGATCGACTCGTCGGGAGTGTGGTCGCCTTCCACGCGGCCTCGCCCGAGCCGGCTGTCGTCGTGCCGGATGAGGCGCATCCTCCCCATATCCCCCCCCGCCGAGAGCGAGCAGGTCATTGAACGTCAGCATCCGTTCCTCCACGACGCCGGGCAAAGTGCGCCGCGATTGCGCCTCGCGTGTTCGTCGCCGGGTCGTTCTCCCCGGTCCGCTTGACCCAGCGAGGACCCCGACAGAAGGTGTGGAGCGAACCCCGAGCGTATGCCCTCTTCGCGGTTAGGGTTCACGACCATGGACGGGCAGCCCCAGGACAAGCTCTACTCGTCGGCACTCCAAACGATCGGCGCAGTCTCGAAGCTGCCCGTGGTGCGCGTGGATCGTAACGAGTTCCTGCGCAGGCACTTCGCGGACTCGCCCTACCTCGACGTCATCCTCGAGAACGGCCCGCCGGCCGTCTACACGCCTGAATCGCTTCGGCGAAAGGCCGACAAGATCGTCAAGAGCAGCGCTGCAAAGACCTCGCTGACTTCCTTCGCCACCGGGCTTCCCGGGAACCCGGCGCTGATGGTGGCAGCCGGAGGAGCAGATGTTGCGCAGTATTTCGGCTTCGCGATCAACTTGGCGCAGCAGATCGCTTACCTGTTCGGGGAGGACGACCTGTTCGATGGTGGAGCCGGACAACTTTCAGAGCAAGCCCAGATCCGGGTCATCGCGTACCTCGGAGCAATGTTCGGCGCCGCCGGTGCGGCGGCTTTGGTCTCCCAGACGTCGAAGGCGGCTGGGGCCAACATCGGGAAGAAGGTCGCCAGCCAGGCGCTGACCAAGACGGTCTGGTACCCGCTGGTGAAGAAGGTCGGAGCGCTTGTTGGGAAGCAGGTCACCAAGAAGACAGTTGAGAAGACAATCACCAAGGCAGTGCCCGTCATCGGCGGAGTCCTTTCGGGAGGATTGACGTACGTGACGTTCCGCCCGATGGGTCATCGCCTGGCAGACACCTTGGTCATGAATCTGACTGGGGAGTTCGCCGACGATCTCGAACTGAGGCAGGAGCTCGCATCGACGAGCGACGCGGCTGCGAAAAGGGATCCGAGGTCCTCGGACAGCGAGGAAGCGGTCTAGCTCTCGGTATCTTGCCGACTGAAGCCTTGTGGACCGCCGAGGTTGGAGCGCGTGTCCCTAAAGCCCTTGCCGGCGTCGCCGGAATGCTCTGCCGGGCACGCTGGCTCAGCTCTCCCGGGCAATTGTCAGCGACCCGTCGCTTGTGGGCGGCTCAGGCCCCGTAGGCCCGTCCTGTGACGAGTAGTCGGTTGAGGAGAGGCTGACAGGGTGGACCGGCTCGCGCTCCTCGGACATGGTCGGAGACTCGGTACGCAGCCTTGGCGGAGCTGCAGACCACGTCTTGAGGTCGCCCAGCACGCTGGCGTAGAAGGTGTCGGCCGCCGTGAGGACGGAGTCGATGAAAGCTCCGCGACCCCGTCCACGTTTGCTCCCCAATGGACTGGTGAGGGCGATCCGGAAGGAACGGATCTCGCGCGCCGGGTCGGTCACCAGGACGGCTGGGTTGTCTCGGACGGTCCGCAAAAGTTCGGCGCTCGATGAACCCCGTGAACGGGCGGTCATGCACTCAATACGGGTGGACTCGGGCGCGTTCTTCAGCTGGCGGACGAGCCAGTTGACCCGGGTAGTGGCTCGTCCTTCCCCCGGCGCATCGATGTCCACGTGGCAGGTGACCTGACCGGCTCGGAGGTCCGCCGTGATGACGAGATGACCCGCGGTATCGGGGATCCGAATGGTTCCCGAGAGCTGAGCGGAGGACGCGAGCTGCTGCGTCAGGGCAACCGATCGGAGCGAGGGGTCGGACAGTTCTCTGCGGGACAGCACGGGGACCACTTCGGTGCCCAGTCGGCGCCCAAGACTGAGGCTCGCGAAGCGCAGGAGGGCGTCGAACCGAGCGACGACGGTGGGTATCCCCTTGTCAGATGCTCTGAGCGTCCCGGCTGCGACCGAGTCGCGCACGGCCGTCCACGACTCGCCCATGTCGTCGAATTCCAGGGCGCCGCTGCGGGTGTGCTCGAGGTAGCGAATGAGCTCCCCGAGGATCCACGCCTGGTCTGGGTCCGCCACACCACGGAACTCCTTCTGCATCACCGCTTCGGCTAGCACCTGTGACCACGAAAGATGGTGCAGCTCAACCTTGCGGAGCTTGCGCTTGTCGACCTTTGTCGGATGCTGGCCGGCGACGGCGGGAATCTCGTTGCTGATCGTCAGAAGCGCGTCGAAGCCCTGCTCCCGGGCAATGTCCAAGTAGTTCTCGAGCTGTTCCGTGGCCAGGTCGTTGCTTCCGGTCTTAACCTCCACGAGCGCTGTCCACGACTTGGAGCCTCGCGAAACACGGATCAGACCGTCCGGGTAGACCCTCTTGTCTCCCAGCATGAATGGCACCTCGATGTAGCACTCGACCGCACCGGCCGGCGCACCGAGAGGCTTGAGGACGGCACGGTTGAACTCCTTAACAGCGCCGAGGACCGCGAGCAACGCCGACGTCGCTCGTCGTTCCTGCTCCTCAGCCCCGTTGATGCCAGACGTCGGAATCAGACGTGCCTCGTGCCAAGTCTGCTCAGCCATTCGTCATCGCTCCCCGGTGTGACAGATGTGGTGCACGCACCGTACCCAGATGCCGCTGTCATAGCGCGCACGCCGCGGCAGATGAACCAGCAGGAAGGGGCAAGGGGACTTGAACAGTGAGAAACAGTCACGGGCAAGGACGCGTCCTCCCACGCCACAAGTTCTCATCGCCGGTTACAGCTGATCCTTGATGCCCGCGAGGGATGTGTCTTTCCGCCGCGAGCTGGGCTATCGCGTTCGCGGCATGAGCAGTCACACCGATGCAAGGATCAGACAGTGACGCTGCCCGCCGACGCCCACATCCTCGAACTCCTCGTGAACCGAGATGGGCTTCCAACGCTCGTCACTTTGGAGAACGGCGCAACGATCACTGTGTACAACATCGCATGGGGCTACGACATCGGCGACGAGTACGCCCACGTCACCACCAACGTCAGCCCCGAGGTTGATGGAACCGCCATTCACTTGTTCTTGACCAGCGAGGTTAGGTCGATCTCTGACCCAGATTCCGGCGAGACCCTAGGTTGAACCGACCCGTCCGTATCTCGGCAGTTCCGGTCGAATCTCCGGTCGCTGGGACCTAGTGCATACCGCCGCCTGACGGGCGCCCGCATACGGAGTGAGCATGCAAGGCTGCACCATGCCGCTCACGAATTCATGGCTTGCCGGCGACAGCCCGACCCGGCGACTGCCCCGAGAGGTCCTGGAGGAGCGGATCCTGAACCTTCTCTCGACCCACAACACGGCCGTCATCGCGACCGTGAACGACGACGGCTCCCCAAATGCCACCCCGGTGCGGTACTTCAACCTGGGCTTCGAGATCGTCTACACCAGTTGGAACGGGTCCGTGAAGTCTCGCAACCTTCGCCGTGACGTTCGTGTTGCAGCCGGGATCGTCGCGCCGCTGGTGGGCCAGGCCAGCAGTCGGGGCGCCCAGATCTTCGGCACGGCTCGGACGGTGGAGCGCGACGACCCCGACGCAGACGAGTACTGGGAAGCGGTCCGGTGGCAGTCGGATCACGTGGAGCGTGGGCGGTCTCTTGACCAGCCGCCGCGGGATCCCCTGACGGTCATCAAGGCCCACCGCATCGTGTACACCGAGCACTGGCTCCGCCGCGAAGGGTTCGCTCCCCGACAGACGTGGACCGAGACATCTCAGGGCTGACCGACTCTCCCTCGTGTAGGTGAGTCACACCGTCGCGTGACCGCACCCGAGGCCCGAGGTCGGATGGGGAAGCACTGATCGCCTTCCGCCTTGGATGAAGTCCATCCGGCACCGTTTGTCACGCAGGCGGGTCCATGATCGGAAGCATGCGATATGTGCTCCTGACGTGGAATCCGGGCCCTGATGACTCCGACCAGTACACGCCACAGGAGTGGCTTGAACGGATGGTTCTCCCGCTCCAGCTGGGGCAACAGCCCGACGGCGATCGGTGGAGCATCGGCACGAATTGGCGAGCGATCGCGAAGGGTGACCTGGTGTGCATGCTGCGTCAGGGCAGCCACGGACGGGGGATCGTGGCGACGGGCGTGATCACTAGGGGTCCGTTCCTAGCACCGCATTGGGATTCAACCAGGACAGGCAAGGCTCATTATGTGAACGTCGCATGGGGTCGTGCCATGCCTATCAACGAGATGATCACCGTGGCTGAGCTCGAAGCGCGAGTGCCGGGGTTCGCCTGGGGCCAGATCTACAGTTCAGGGCGCATCGTTGAGGGTGAGGCAGGGGCCGCGCTGGCCGAGTTGCTGGGCCAGGGACCGCCCAGGGGGCGTGGGGCCAAGAAGGGGCAGCAATTCGGGACCGTTGAACACAACCGCCTTGTCGAACTCGAGGCGATGCGCGTGGTCACGCGGGACTACGAGTCAAGTGATTGGACGGTCGAGGACGTTTCGGCAAAGAAGCTGGGATGGGACATCGAGGCCCACCGGGGCGGCGCCCGACTGTACGTCGAGGTAAAGGGAGTGACTGGCCCTGATCCGGCGTTCTTCCTCACCGCGAACGAGCACAGGGCCGCGGCCGAACAGGCTGGCTGGATCACCGTGGTCGTGACGGGCGTATTCGGCCCCAAGGTGTCCTTGTCCACGCTTACGGCCGCCAACGTCTTGAATGCCGCTCGCCCGACCCAGTACCGAGTCACGCCGTGACCCACCCGAGCGCGGAAGGTGCGTCTAACCGCCGCGTGTGACTCCCGCCGCCCTTGCGGCTCGACCGTCGTGCGGGGAGGGATCTCATGCGAGAACGCTCGCTACCACGAGTGGTCTCGAATACCAAGGCTGCCCCAGCGGAACGGCTGGGCCAGTCCAAGGCGCTGCGCGCCCAGAGTCAGCCGAGACCCTTGCCGTCGCAGTCCCGGCAGACATCCTTTTTGGGGTAACCGCCGTGCCATGCCCCGCAGACCCTGCACTTGAAGTTCGCGCCCTTCTCCGCATCGCCCTGGCCCATGTCGCTCCTCCAACCGGCAACTCCACCAATATCGAACGCAACCGGAGCCTAGCCGTCGCCATCGCCTTCTTGGGCGACTTCAGTCACTGTCGCGTCGACTCAGCTAACCCGCGAGGCTCGAAGCACTGTTTGCGCGGTTCCCCCACGCCGCAGGCCCCGAGGCGCGGGATCTGGATCGCGTCACACCGCCGCCTGTCGCGAACCGACCACCTTCGCCTCTCAGCAGCGGCGTGAAGGTCGGTCACTTTGGGAGACCGACTCGTGCTTCCAACGAGAGCGACCCTGGGATCCGGCGAGAACCGACCATTGACAGACCTCGGTTCCTGGGGATAGGCAGCGTTGCGTGAGTGAACGTCCTATGCCTTCGCTTGATTGGGCGGGCATATGGGTCGACGTCGCTCGCCAGCTCCGCCAGCATCGAACATCGGGCCGTGGACACCTCCTCACGGAGGATGCAGTTCGCATGTGCACGGTGCTGAGCCTTCAATCTGCCGGGATCCCTCCAGCGAACCTGCGCATCGAGGTCGTCGATCCGGTGCTCAAGGGCGGCAAGGTCGATCTCGTCGTGACTGACGTGGCTGGGCGGACCATCGTGGAGATGAAGTACCCCCGTGGCTCCCGAACAAGCGTTTCGCCCGACACCATGACCCTTGGCGAACTGCTCAGAGACTTCCTTCGCGTGGCACTTGTCCCGGCTGCAGACCGGTGGGTGGTGTTGGTCTTGGAGCCCAGCCTGAGGCGGTACCTCGCTCGTCGTGACGCGGCTTGGTGGACTGAGAGTCCTGGCGGAGCGGTGGTGCTGAACCGAGGTGAGTTGGAGTCTCTGCCCAAGACCGCGCGCGACGCGATCGGGCCGCTGCAGTGGCTACTGCCAGTGCAGGCGACATGCGTGGTCGCCGAGCCGGTGGACCTCGATCTCGCACTTTTCGCCTACCAAGTCGATGCGCCAGGCTCTGAAGTGGTGGGAGCACGACTCATGAGTGTTGAACGCGCTGCCCCGGAAGCCGGCCTTCAGATCAGTCGAACACGCTCTGGAAAGGCGACAGCCCGCTCTGAGATCTTGGCGGCGATCAATTCGCTTATCGCTCGATCGGGCCTGCATGAAGTTGCCGTCCAAGACGTCGTCCACGAGATGCGGCGTCGCGGAGCGCGCTATTCCGACTCGACGGTGCGGACCATGATGACCAGCCACATGTGCGCGCAGGTTCATGGCCCCAACATCGCGGCATACGACGACCTCGACCGCGTAGATCGAGGCACTTACAGATTGCGCCTTCCCCACTGACGCTCAAGCGACCCGCGTACGAAGCCCGAGCGCGAGCGGACCCGGGCACACTTGCGTCGTTTCGCCGCGAGACGGCGACAGCACCGGGAAGCGTCACAGCTGAGAGGATCGGGTCGTGCGCTACGGCGAGTTCGTCAGACTCCGGCTGCTCGCCATCGTGTTCGTGGTTCCCTTCCTGTTCGCGGTAGGGACCGCGGTGGACGGCGGCAGCGGCTGGGGATGGTGGCTAACCGGCGCATTGGCCTGGCTGGGACTGTGGTGCTTCGTGCTCCTCAGGGTCTATCGCCGGCAAGAGTGACCAGCGGCAGTCCGCACAACCAGGTGGGCTCTTGACGGGGACCGGCCAAAGCGCTGGCGGTAGCGCGTGCCACTGGGCTGAACCACGTGAGTCATAGCGCCGTGAGAGGGGCCTGCTCACCGTTCGCGCAGCGGAACGACCGGTGTTGGCGACCTTGTAGACGGAATCGTCTACCGGGACGTACCGTGGTGGTATGGCCGAAACGACGACGATCCGCATCAGCCGGGAAACTCATGCCCGGGTCACTCGGCTGGCGGCCGAGCGCCACGAGACGATCGACGAGACGGTGAGCAGCGCGCTGCGAGCGCTGCGCCAAGATGCCCTGGGTCAGGACCTGAGCGAGGAGCTCACCGACGAAGAGACGGCCTGGCTCGATGCTGACGCCGGGTGACGTTGTCGAGCTCGACCTCGGCACCCCGGCCGGCAGCGAGGCGGGGCTGCGTCGCCCCGCGGTAGTAATCACTGCCGCACGAGTGCTGGCGGGCGGGCCCAACGTCGTGCAGGTAGTGCCCCTGACCCGAACCATCCGCTCCAGCGGCGCAGAAGTGGTCATCGAGCCCGACGACGTCAACCGCCTCTCGGCGCGCTCCTCGGCCCAGTGCCAGCACGTGCGGTCCGTGGCCACCACGCGGATCAAGCACCGCACCGGCAACGTCGGCCCGGTCGCGCTCCGCGAGGTCCGCGAGACCCTCGCGCTCCTCCTGGACCTGTGACGAGAGCCGATCTTGGCGTTCATCTGGCCGTGCGCAGGGTGTCCTTGATGTCCTTCTTGAGGACCTTGCCGACGGTCGAGCGAGGGAGGTCCGGCCAGACCTCGACCTGCTTGGGCGCCTTGACCGACCCGATCCGCTCCTTGACGAAGGCCGCGACCTCCTCAGGGGTAAGGGAGCGGCCCGCCACCGGCTGGACCACCGCCACCACCCGCTCGCCCCACTTCTCGTCCGGCAGGCCGACGACGGCGCAGTCCTGGACGTCCGGGTGGGCGAGCAGGGCCTGCTCGACCTCGGTGGAGTACACGTTGAAGCCGCCGCTGATGATCATGTCCTTGGCCCGGTCGACGATGAAGAGGTACCCCACCTCGTCGAGGTAGCCGATGTCGCCGGTGTGGTGCCAGCCGTGCAGCGAGGCCTCCGCCGTCGCCTCCGGGTTGCGGTAGTAGCCCGGCGTGACGAGCGACCCGCGCACGACGATCTCGCCCCGCTCGCCCGGCGGCAGCAGCCGACCGTCGAGGTCCATGATCCCGACGGTGACGAGCGGCGTCGGGCGCCCAGCCGATGCCAGCCGCTGCCGCGCCACCTCGCCGGAGGCGGTGAAGTGCTGGGCCGGCGACATCGTCGAGATCATCATCGGCGCCTCGGTCTGCCCGAAGAGCTGTGCCATCACCGGGCCGATCCGGGTCAGCGCCTCCTCGAGCTGGGACACCGACATCGGGGCCGCGCCGTACCAGAAGCACTGCAGCGAGGAGAGATCCGTCGTGTCGAGCGCGGGATGCCCGAGCACACCGTAGATGACCGTCGGCGGCAGGAACGTGTGCGTGACCCGGTGCTCCTCGATCAACGCGACGAACCGCCCGATGTCCGGCGCACGCATCACGATGACCTCGCCGCCGAGGCTCATCATCGGGAAGCAGAGCACCCCCGCGGCGTGGGTGAGCGGCGCCAGGGCGAGGTAGACCGGCCGGCCATCCTCCGGGAACGGGTAGCTCATCAACGTGAGCGCGGTCATCGTCTCGAGGTTGGCGCCGGTGAGGACGACGCCCTTGGGCCGGCCGGTCGTGCCGCCGGTGCCGACGATCATCGCGACGTCGTCGACGGGGTGGCGGTCGATGACGTCCTCTTCAGCGGGGGCGAGGAACTCCTCGAAGCCCAGCGCGCCGTCGACCTCGGCGTCGAGGCACACCCACGTGCGCACGAGCGGCAGGTCGCCGCGGATCTGCTCGACGAGCCCGGCGAACCCGGACTGGAAGAGCACGAGCGTGACGTCGAAGAGCTCGAGCAGCTCGCGGTTCTCGGCGGCCACGTTGCGCGGGTTGACCGGGCACCACACGGCCCCGGCCCGGCTGATGCCGAACACGCACGTGAAGGCGACCGGGTCGTTGGCCGAGATGATCGCCACCTTCTCGCCCGGCTCGATGCCCCGGGCGGCCAGCGCCGCGGCCACCCGGGACGACAGCTCGCGCACCTGCTCGTAGGTCATCGACGACCCGTCGGTGGTCAGGCACGGCTCATCCGGCCCCAGTGAGGCTCCCTTGTCGAGGTAGTCGACGAGACGCATCCCCACGTCAGGAGGCCCGGCTCACATGCCCATGCCGCCGTCGACCGGGAGGCCGATGCCGGTGATGAACTTGGCGGCGTCCGAGGAGAGGAAGACGACGGCGTCGGCCATGTCGTCGACCTGGCCGAGCCGCCCCGACGGCGTCAGCTCGATGACGGCACCGACAGCGGCCTCCGGCGAGGGGAAGAGGCCGATCTCGGCGACGTCGTTGGCCAGGCCCGCGCCCATCGCGGTCGGGACGAGCCCGGGGTAGACGCAGTTGACGCGCACGCCGTAGCCGAGCTTGCCGGACTCGGTGGCCGCGACCCGGGTGAGCCGGTCGACGGCCGACTTGGTGGCGGAGTACACAGCGATGCCGGGGAAGGCGATGGTGGCCGCGACCGAGGCGATGCTCGTGATGGCCCCGCCCTTGCCGGCCGCGCCGCCGGGGCGCATCGCCCGCAGGCCGTGCTTGAGGCCGAGCGTCGTGCCGAGCACGTTGACCTCGAGCATCTTGCGCACGTCGTCGGCCTGGACCTCGGTGATGAGGCTGGTGATCTCGATGCCGGCGTTGTTGACGAGGATGTCGAACCCGCCGAGCCGCTCGACGGTGGCGGCGACCGCGGCCTCCCACGAGGACTCGTCGGTGACGTCGAGGTGGACGAAGCCGTGGCCGTCGCCGAGGGAGGCGGCGGTCTGCTCGCCGGACTCCTGGACGTCGCCGATCATCACCCGCGCGCCCGCGGCGGCCAGCGCCTGCGCCATTCCCTCCCCGAGCCCTTGGGCTCCTCCCGTGACGAGAGCGGTGCGTCCGGACAGGTCGTACGACGTCATGGGCTCGGCTCCTTTGCCTGGGCTCCCGGGTGGATGACCGCAGCCTCCACCAGAGTCTTGACACTCGTCAAGACTCTGGCCGGTTCCGGCCCTACGATGGCCGCGTGACCCCCACCCGGCAGGATGCCCCGCCGCGCGCCGCCCGCGACGAACGGACCCGCGAGGCCCGCCGCGACGCGCTCGCCGAGTCCGCGCTGACCACCCTCGGCGAGCTCGGGTACGCGCGCACGTCGCTGCGAGAGATCGCCGCCAACTCCGAGTTCAGCCACGGGGTCGTCCACTACTACTTCCGCGACAAGACCGAGCTCATCACCTACTGCGTCCGGTACTACAAGGCCCGCTGCGTGCACCGGTACGACGGCGTCGTCGCGGAGTCTCGCACCGCGCCGGAGTTGCTGATCGCGTTCTCGGACAAGCTGGTCGAGACGATCGTCGACGAGGCGCCGATGCACCGTCTCTGGTACGACCTGCGCACGACGAGCATGTTCGAGGAGGCCCTTCGCCCCGACGTCGTCGCCATCGACGCGAGCCTCCAGGACATGGTCTGGCGGGTCGTCTCGCGGTACGCCGAGCTGGCCGGCCGCCCGCTCGTCGTCACGCCCGGCGTCGCCTACGCGATGCTCGACGGCGTCTTCGAGCGGTGCCTGCTGCGGCACCTGGCGGGGGAGCGCGACGCCCTCGACGAGTTGCGCGCCGCGGTCCGAGGCGCCCTGCCGCTGCTCCTGCGCGCGGACTGAGCGGCGGCGTCAGCCGGCGGCGGTGCGGGGGTGGCGGGTGACGTCGTAGCCGTCGGCCAGGCCGCTCACGAGCACCTCGACGAGGGCGGGGACGTCATCCGGGTCGAGCCGCACGGTCGAGACGCAGACGTTGTCCCGCCAGACCGAGAGGACGACCACCCCGGCCTCGTGGTGCCAGGTGGCGCGCAGCGCGCGGCCCTCGCCGCGGGTGTCGGGGACGACCCCGGTGCGAGCCGGTCCGGGCGCGCGCTCCATCCACCGATTGTGCGGCAGCGGCCCGTCACCTGTCCACGGTCCGTGCGCAGTAACAGGCAGAGCGCGGGGGTGGGGGCGGCGCTGTGCGGCGCCGCAGGGGACGGTGAGGCCTCTGCCTGTCGGTGCGCCCGGGGCGCAGGGCTCAGGCGTCGTCGGGGCGGGTGAAGGCCGACGCGTACGACGTCTCGCCGACGGCGATCGAGTACTCGGCGTAGTAGTCGCTGATGCCGTGCCGCTGCGCCTCACGGTGCCGCGGGTGGTCGCGCCACCCGCGGTGCGACTCCGCATCGGCGAACGTGACGATGGTCGCCCGCTCGCCGTCCTCGGCCACGAAGGTCTTGGTCTCGACGAAGCCGGGCATCGAGCGGGCGAGGTCGGCGACCACCTCCAGCTCGGACCGGTAGGCATCCTCGGCCTCGGCCCGCAGCCGGTTCCGGAACACCGTCACGACCTGGCCGACGAGCGGCCGCCCGACCTCGCCCACGTCAGATGTCGCGGAAGGTCTCGATCGTCGCGCCGAGGGCGTTGAGCCGCTCGGCGAGGTCCTCGTAGCCGCGGTTGATGACGTAGACGTTGCGCAGCACCGACGTGCCCGGCGCGGCGAGCATCGCGAGGAGCACGACGACACCCGGGCGCAGCGCCGGCGGGCACATCACCTCGGCCGCACGCCACTTCGGCGTCGGGCCGGTGATCATCACGCGGTGCGGGTCGAGGAGCTGGACCTGCCCGCCGATCTTCGTCAGTTCGGTGAGGTAGATCGCGCGGTTCTCATAGACCCAGTCGTGGATCATCGTCGTGCCCTCGGCGCAGGCCGCGATGAGCGCGAAGAACGGCAGGTTGTCGATGTTGAGCCCGGGGAAGGGCATCGGCGCGATCTTGTCGACGGGCGCGGTGAGCGGCCCGGGGTGGATGGTCAGGTCGACGAGCCGGGTGTGGCCGTTCTGCGCGAGGTACTCCTCGGTGGTGTCGAACTGCAGCCCCATCTCCTCGAGGGTGGCCAGCTCGATCTCGAGGAACTCGATCGGGACCCGCTCGATGGTGATGGTCGACTCGGTGACGACCGCGGCCGCGATGAGGCTCATCGCCTCGATCGGGTCCTCGGAGGGGGAGTACTCGATGTCCATGTCGACCCGGCCGACCCCGGTGACGACGAGCGTCGTCGTGCCGATGCCCTCGATCTGCACCCCGAGGCCCTGGAGGAAGAAGCACAGGTCCTGGACCATGTAGTTCGGGGAGGCGTTGCGGATGGTCGTCGTGCCCTCGTAGCGGGCGGCGGCCATGAGGACGTTCTCGGTGACGGTGTCGCCGCGCTCGGTGAGCACGATGGCGCGCTTCGGGTGGCGGGCGCGGTCGACCTCGGCCTCGTAGAAGCCGTGGGTGGCCTGGACGTCGAGGCCGAAGTGGCGCAGCGCCGACAGGTGCGGCTCGACGGTGCGGGTACCGAGGTCGCAGCCGCCGGCGTAGGGCAGCTGGAAGGCGTCGTACTCGGCGAGCAGCGGGCCGAGGAACATGATGACGGTTCGCGTGCGGCGCGCGGCCTCGACGTCGATGCCGGCGAGGTCGAGGCGCGTCGGCGGCACGATCTCGAGGTCGTTGCTGTCGGGGAGCCAGCGCACCCGGACCCCGATCGAGGTGAGCACCTCGATGATCCGGTTGACCTCCTCGATGCGCGCGAGGTTGCGCAGCGTCGTGCGGCCGCGGTTGAGCAGGCTGGCGCAGAGGAGGGCGACGGCGGCGTTCTTGCTCGTCTTGACCGGAATCGAGCCGGACAGCTTCTTGCCGCCGACGATCCGCAGGTGCTGGGGGCCGGAGTGGCCGAGCGAGACGAACTCGCTGTCGAGCTTCTCGCCGACGCGGGCCAGCATCTCGAGCGAGAGGTTCTGCTTGCCCTGCTCGATGCGGGCCACGGCGCTCTGGCTCGTGCCGAGGAGGTCGGCGAGCTCGTTCTGCGTCAGGCCCTGGTGCCGGCGGGCGTCCCGGATGAGGGTGCCGATCCGGGTCAGGTACGTGTCGGAGGTGGTCGTCACGCGCTCCATCGTAGATCACATGTGAGATATCGCGAGTTTCGCGCACCCCGGCTCTCAGCCGTGTCGCAGGTGGCGCGCTGACCTGCGACGACGGCGCGGACCGGATGGCCTGCGCCGTCGTCGACGGGTGGTCAGGCCGGGACGCTGGCCACGCCGTGGGGGAGGATGCGCCGGCCGAGCACGCGCTCGGTGACGCCCTCGCGGTCGAGCAGCGGCACGATCCCGCCGTTCCAGAACTGGAAGCCGGCGCCGGTGATCATCGCGAGGTCGATGTCCATCGGGGCCTCGACGACGCCCTCGGAGAGCATCAGCCCGACCTCCTCGGCGATGGCGCCGAGCACCCGCTCGCGCACCGCCTCGACCGACAGCTCGACCGGCTCGGCCGGCTTCTCGCGCAGCGCCTCGACCTCGGGGTCCGGCACCGGCCGGCCGCGCTCATCGGTGGCGTAGTACCCGCGCTTGCCGGCCTCGACGAGGCGCCGCAGCGTCGGGCTGACGAAGAACCGGTCACCGAAGGACCGGTGCAGCGTCTCGCTGTTGTGCAGCGCGATCGCCGGCCCGACGAGGCCGAGGAGGACGAACGGCGGCATCGGGGCCAGGCCGGCGACGGCGCGGTCGGCGACCTCGACCGGCGTGCCCTCGTCGACGACGCGCGAGTACTCGCCCATGAAGCGGCCGAGGAGGCGGTTGACGACGAACGACGCCGAGTCCTTCGAGCGGATGCACGTCTTCTTCAGGCCCTTGCCGACCGCGAAGCCGGTGGCGAGGGTCGCCTCGTCGGTGCGCTCGCCGGGGATGACCTCGAGGAGCGGCATGACGGCGACGGGGTTGAAGAAGTGCAGCCCGACGACCCGCTCGGGGTGCTGCAGCCCGCTCGCCATCTCGGTGATGGACAGCGACGAGGTGTTGGTCGCGAGGACGCACTCGGCCGAGACGACCGCCTCGACCTCGGCGAAGACCTGCTGCTTGACCGCCATCTCCTCGAAGACGGCCTCGATGACGAGGTCGGCGTCGGCGAATCCGTCCTTGCTCGTCGACCCGGTGACCAGGCCCTTGAGGAAGGACGCCTTGTCGGGGGAGAGGCGGCGCTTGGCGAGCAGCCCGTCGACCTCGGCGTGCACGTACCCGACGCCCTTGGCCACCCGCTGCTCGTCGAGGTCGGTCATGACGACCGGCACCCCCAGGCGCTGGGCGAACAGGAGCGCGAGCTGGCTGGCCATCAGGCCGGCGCCGACGACGCCGACCTTGGTGACCGGCCGGGCCAGCGCCTTGTCCGGTGCGCCGGCGGGCCGCTTGGCGCGCTTCTGCACGAGGTCGAAGGCGTAGAGGCCGGCCCGCAGCTCGTCGGACATGATGAGGTCGCCGAGCGCCTCGTCCTCCGCGGCGAACGCGTCCTCGCGGGAGGCGGTGCGCGCGGCTCGCACGAGCTGGACGGCCCGCAGCGCACCCGGCGCCCGGCCGGCCGTCTTCGCGACGACGACCTTGCCGGCGCGGTCGCACGCGGCGTCCCAGGCCTCGGGAGAACGGTCGACCTCGGCGCGCTGCACGGTGACGGCGCCGGTGAGCACGCCGGCCGCCCAGCGCAGGGAGTCCTCGAGGAAGTCGGCGGGCTCGAGCAGCACGTCGGCGATGCCCAGCTCGGCGACCTCCTTGGCCTTGAGCATCCGGTTCTGCGACAACGGGTTCTCGATGACGACCTTGAGCGCCGCCTCGGGTCCGACGAGGTTCGGCAGCAGCCAGCAGCCGCCCCAGCCGGGGAGCAGCCCGAGGAAGGTCTCGGGCAGCGCGAACGCCGGCACGCCGGCCGACACGGCGCGGTAGTCGGCCGAGAGGGCCAGCTCGACGCCGCCACCCATCGCCGCCCCGTTGACGAACGCGAAGGTGGGGACGGGCAGGTCCATGAGGGTCGCGAAGGCGCGGTGGCCGGCCTGCGCGATCTCGACGGCCTGCTCGCGCTGCGTGACGTACGGGATGCCGGACAGGTCGGCGCCGACGGCGAAGACGAACGGCTTGCCGGTGACGCCGACGGCCTGGATCTCGCCGGCCTCGGCGCGGGCGCGGAGGCCGTCCAGGGTGGCCTGGAGCCCGGCGACACCCTCGGGGCCGAAGGTGTTCGGGCGCGTGTGGTCCTTGCCGTTGTCGAGCGTGACGAGGGCCAGGGTGCCGGCGCCGCCGGGCAGGGCGACGTCCTGCACGGGAGTGCGGGTGACGACCTCGGCGGGCACCGCGGGGGCCTGGGTGGTGGTGGTCATGGCTCAGGCGTCCTTCCGGTAGTCGGCGTGGTGCGGGTTCTCCCAGATGACGCAGCCGCCCATCCCGATGCCGATGCACATCGCGGTGAGGCCGTAGCGCACCTCGGGGTGCTCCTCGAAGTGGCGGGCCAGCTGGGTCATCAGCCGCACGCCGGAGGAGGCGAGCGGGTGGCCCGTGGCGATCGCGCCGCCCCAAGGGTTCACGCGCTCGTCGTCGTCGGCGATACCGAAGTGGTCGAGGAAGGAGAGGACCTGCACGGCGAAGGCCTCGTTGAGCTCGAAGAGGCCGATGTCGTCGATGGTCAGGCCGGCCTTGGCGAGGGCCTTCTCGGTGGCGGGGACCGGGCCGATGCCCATGACCTCGGGCTCGACGCCGACGAAGGCGTGCGCGACGAGGCGCATCCGGACCGGGAGGCCGAGCTCGTCGGCAGCCGCTTGGCTCGCGAGGAGGCACGCCGTGGCGCCGTCGTTGAGGCCCGCCGCGTTGCCGGCGGTGACGTTGCCGTGCGGGCGGAACGGGGTCTTGAGCGCGGCGAGCTCCTCGAGCGTCGTGCCGGGGCGCGGCGGCTCGTCGGCGGTCGCGAGCCCCCACCCCTTCTCCGCGTGCCGGGTCGCGACGGGCACGAGGTCGGGCTGGACCTTCCCGGCCTCGTACGCGGCGGCGAGCTTGCGCTGGCTGGCGACGGCGAACGCGTCGGAGCGCTCCTTGGTCAGCTGCGGGAAGCGGTCGTGGAGGTTCTCGGCGGTCTTGCCCATGACGAGGGCGGACTCGTCGACGAGGCGCTCGGCGACGATCCGCGGGTTGGGGTCGACGCCCTCGCCCATCGGGTGCCGGCCCATGTGCTCGACCCCACCGGCGACGGCGACGTCGATGGCCCCGACGCCGATGGCCGAGGACACGGTCGTCACGGCGGTCATCGCGCCGGCGCACATCCGGTCGATCGAGTAGCCCGGCGTCGACTTCGGCAGCCCGGAGAGGAGGGCGGTCATCCGGCCGAGGGTCAGGCCCTGGTCGCCGATCTGCGTCGTCGCGGCGATGGCGACCTCCTCGACCCGCTCCTTCGGCAGCTCGGGGTGGCGGCGCAGCAGCTCGCGGACGCACTTGATGACGAGGTCGTCGGCGCGGGTCTGGGCGTACATGCCCTTCTCGCCGGCCTTGCCGAAGGGGGTGCGGACGCCGTCGACGAAGACGACCTCCTGGAGCTCACGGGGCACGGGTGGCCTCCCTGGTCGGGTGCGGGGAACGGCCCGAGAAACCCGGGCCGGTCCGCCGATCCTACTAAGCGCTCGCTTAGTGGGCGATGCCCGGTGGGGTGAGCGCCGTCACGCGGGCGCGGCGGCCGCCATCAGCTGGACGAGGTTGCCGCAGGTGTCGTCGAGGACGGCGGTGACGACCGGTCCCATCGCCGTCGGCGGCTGCGTGAAGGCGACCCCAAGACCGGTGAGCCGGGCGTGCTCGGCCTCGACGTCCTCGACCGAGAGCACCGCGACGGGGATGCCGTCGGCGGCCATCGCCTCCTGGAAGGCAGTGGCCGCCGGGTGCTCGTTGGGCTCGAGGACGAGCTCGACGCCGTCCGGGGCCTCGGGGCTGACGACGGTGAGCCAGCGGTGCTCGCCGAGCGGGACGTCGTGCTTGGTCGTCAGGCCGAGGACGCCGGTGTAGAAGTCCTGGGCCTTCTGCTGGTCGTCGACGAACACGCTGGTCAGGGCGATCTTCACGGGTCGGTCCTCTCGTCGGGGCGGACCCAGCGCTCGCGCAGCGGGGCCAGGGGGGTGGTGTCGAGGTCGTGCAGCCGGTAGCGCCCCTCGCGGCGCACGCGGACCAGGCCGGCGGCCGCGAGCAGGTCGAGGTGCTGGGAGATGGCCTGCCGGCTCGAGGTGACGCCGGCGCCGGCCATCCGCGTGCAGAGCTCGAAGAGGGTCTGGCCGTCGCGCTCGACGAGCACGTCGAGCAGGGCGCGCCGGGTGGGGTCGGCCAGGGCCCGGAAGACCAGGTCCTCGGCGTCGTCCACGACCCCGACGTTAGGCAAGTGACTGCTTGCATGTCAAGGGGTCGGCCCCGGCTTCACCCGGGTTGCCCGCGCTCCACCACGGAACGGTTCGGGGGTGAAGGGCGGCCATATCGGGTGACCCGATACCCGTGGGGCCGGTGGGAAGGAGGGCGACGACTCAGGCGTCGGGGTGCTCGGCGAACGCCGTCGCGAGGAGCGGGGCGACGACGTCGGCCTGCCACCGGCGCACCCCGAGGTCGGCGAGGGCGGCGGTGAATCCCTCGACGGAGCGGTCGTCCGGGGGCGTCCAGACGACCCGGCGCAGCGGGTCGGGGGAGCAGACGTTCTCGACGGGGATGGTGTGCTCCTCGGCGAAGGCGGTCAGCGCGGCCCGGGTGTCGCCGAGGCGCTCGGCGGCCACCGGGTTCTTGTCGGCCCACACGCGCGGCGGCGGGGGCCCGTCGTTCGGGAGGGTGCGCGGCGGCAGGTCGTCCTCGTCGAGGGCCAGGGCCCGCTCGACGGCCTCGAGCCACTGGCGCGCGTACCGCTTGACGGCCCGGTGCCCCGAGGGCAGGTCGGCGGCCGAGCGCGGCGTGGCCCGGGCGATGTCGACGAGCGAGGCGTCCGGCAGCACCCGGCCGACCGAGGTGTCGCGCTCGCGGGCGATCGCGTCCCGGGCGTACCAGAGCTCGCGGATCACCCCGATGGAGCGCCGCGAGCGCAGCGTGTTGATGCCCGAGGTCCGGCGCCAGGGGTCGACCCGCTCGGTGGGGGCCCAGTCGAGCAGCGCGGCGAACTCCTGGCGCGCCCACTCGTCCTTGCCCTGCATCGCGAGGTCGACGCCCATGAGGTTGCGCAGCTCGCCGAGCACCTCGACGTCGAGCGCCGCGTACCGCAGCCACGGGTCGGGCAGCGGGCGGGTGGACCAGTCGACGGCCGAGTGCTCCTTGGCCAGCCGCAGCCCGAGGTAGTGCTCGACGACCGCCGCGAGCCCGACCCGGGGCAGGCCGAGGATGCGCGCCGCGAGCTCGGTGTCGAAGAGCTGGCGGGGGCGCAGGCCGACCTCGGCGAGGCAGGCGAGGTCCTGGGTCGCGGCGTGGAGGATCCACTCGGCCGGCCCGATGGCCTCGGCGAGCGGGGCGAGGTCGGGGACGGCGATGGGGTCGACGAGCCAGGTGCCCGACCCCTCGCGCCGCACCTGGACGAGGTAGGCGCGCTGGCCGTAGCGGTAGCCGGAGGCGCGCTCGGCGTCGATGGCAATCGGCCCGACGCCGGCGGCGACGGCCGCAGCCGCCTCGTCGAGGGCGCGCTCGCTCTCGACGACGGCGGGCACGCCCTCGGCCGGCTCCTCGAGGGGCACGGGGTCGGGGGCGGGCGCGTCGGGTCCGGCGCCGGGGGAGACGGGGTCCCGCTCCTCCGGCACGTCGGTGGCCGGGCTCATGCGGCGGTCACCGACGAGGTCCCGGGAGGGCGACGACGCCCTCGGGCAGCGGCGGGAGCCCCGCGATGGTGCACAGCAGGTCCGACCACGCGAGGAGGTGCTCGCCGACCTCGGGGCCGAGCGGGGTCCACGACGCGCGCAGCTCCATCTCGACGCTGGCAGGCCGGTCGGAGAGGCCGCCGAAGCTCTCGGAGACCACGCGCGTCACGGTGCCGGCCTCGGCGACGAACGGCACCCCGCGCGCGGTGAGCGCGTCGGTGAGCCAGCTCCACCCGACCTCGCCGAGCAGCGGCTCGACGGCGAACTCGGCCTCGAGCTCGGCGCGGGCGAAGGTGACCGCGCGCCACTCGCCGCCCCACGGCTCGGGGCTCGACGGGTCGTGGAGCAGGACGAACCGGCCGGAGGCGAGCTCGTCGTCGGGGTCGCGCGGGTCCATGACGTCGGCGGTCAGCGCGACGGCGTGCGGGGCGATGCGCTGGGGCGCCGGGACCTCGGTGAGCCGGATCTCCGGGCGCAGCCGGGCACGGTGGAGCTCGTCGAGAGCCCGGGCGAAGTCCGGGGACTCCCTCCCGGTCAGGGTGCTGCGTGCCACGGCAGCAATGTAGGCCGCGGGCGCCGCGCAGCGCGTGAGGCCACGCCGGACGGCCCCGCGCGTCGCGCCCGTGGGCGCTCGTCGCCCCCGGGGGCGCTGCGGCCTACGCTGCCGCTCGTGCTCAGCCTCCTCGCGCTCGCGTCCTCCGCGGTCTGGGGCACCTCGGACTTCTTCGCCGGGCTCGCCTCCCGCCGCCGGCCGGCCGTCGCCGTCGTCGGCTGGACGCAGGGGCTGGCCCTGCTCGTCGTGTCCGTGGTCGTCGCGGTCCGGTGGGACACGGTGACCTTCGAGGGCTGGCCGGTCTGGGCGGTGGCCGCCGGGCTCTCGGGGATGACCGGCCTCGTCTGCTTCTACAGCGCCCTCTCGAGCGGGACGATGGGCGTCGTCGCGCCGATCGCCGCCCTCGGGGTGGTCGTGCCGGTGGTCCTCGGCGTCGCGAACGGCGACGCCCCCTCGCCGTGGGCCTGGGTCGGGATGGCCGTGGCCGTCGCGGGCGTCACGCTCGCGAGCGGCCCCGAGCTGACCGGGGCGGTGTCGGCACGTCCGGTGCTGCTGGCCTTCGTCGCGGCCGTCGGGTTCGGGTTCGCGCTCTTCTGCCTCGACCGGGGGGCGCGCGAGTCGGCGCTGCTCACGCTCTGGGGGATGCGCGTCACGTCGGTGACGGTGCTGGTCGTCGTGGCCCTCGTGCTGCGCACCGCCGGGGGCGTGACGCCGCGCGAGGTCCCCGGGCTGCTCCTCATCGGCTGCGGCGACCTCGCGGCGAACTTCCTCTTCGGCATCGCGTCCTCGCGCGGCCAGGTGAGCATCGCCTCGGTCCTCGGGTCGCTCTACCCCGTCGTCACGACGCTGCTCGCGCGGGTCGTCGTCAAGGAGCGGCTGCGCCGGGTGCAGCAGGCCGGCGTCGTGCTCGCGGTCGGCGGGGCCGTCCTCATCGCCCTGTAGCGGGCCCGCCCCGCGCGTCGGCCGCGGTCACCGCCGGATGGGAGGATGGCTCACCGTGACGACCCCCTCCGCCGCCGCCGCGACGACCGCGTCCCCGGCCGACTCCCCGCTCGTCCGGGCCGCGCGCGGCCTCGACGTCCCCCACACCCCCGTGTGGTTCATGCGCCAGGCCGGCCGCTCGCTGCCCGAGTACCGGAAGGTCCGCGAGGGCGTCGGGATGCTCGAGTCGTGCCGCCGCCCCGACCTCGTCACCGAGATCACCCTCCAGCCGGTGCGCCGGCACGGCGTGGACGCCGCGATCTTCTTCTCCGACATCGTCGTCCCGCTCGCCGCGGTCGGGGTCGACCTCGACATCGTGCCGGGCGTCGGACCCGTCGTCGCCGAGCCCGTCCGGTCGCGGGCCGACCTCGACCGGCTGCGCGACCTCGTCCCCGAGGACGTGCCCGACATCGCCGAGTCGGTGCGCCTGCTCACCGCCGAGCTCGGGGCGACCCCGCTCATCGGGTTCGCCGGCGCCCCGTTCACGCTCGCGTCCTACCTCGTCGAGGGCGGGCCGTCGAAGAACCACGAGCGGACCAAGGCCCTCATGCACGGCGACCCACAGCTCTGGCACGACCTCTGCGGGCAGCTCGCGCGGATCTCCGGCGCGTTCCTCCGCGTACAGGCCGAGGCCGGCGCCTCCGCGCTCCAGCTCTTCGACTCCTGGGCCGGGTTCCTCAGCCGGGCCGACTACACGCGCTTCGTCGCCGAGCACTCCGCGGCGGCGCTCGCGTCGGTGGCCGACCTCGGGGTCCCGCGCATCCACTTCGGCGTCGGCACCGGCGAGCTGCTGACCCTCATGGGCGAGGCCGGCGCCGACGTCGTCGGCGTCGACTACCGGGTCTCGCTCACCGACGCCCTCGAGCGCACCGGCGGTCGCTGGCCGCTCCAGGGCAACCTCGACCCCGCGCTGCTCTTCGCGCCGTGGGAGGCGTTGTCGCGCAGGGTCGTCGAGATCGTCGAGGAGGGGCGGGCGGCACCGGGGCACGTCTTCAACCTCGGGCACGGCGTCCTGCCCTCCACCGACCCCGACGTGCTGACCCGCGTCGTCGAGCTCGTCCACGAGGTGTCGGCGCGATGACCCACGAGCACGGGACCCCGGGCGCCGACGAGCGGACGATGCTCGACGCGTTCGTCGACGAGCACCGGCTGCTGCTGCGCGAGAGCCTCGACGGGCTCACCGAGGAGCAGGCGCGGCGCCGGCTCGTCCCGTCGGCCACGACGCTGCTCGGGCTGGTCAAGCACGCGACCTTCGTCGAGCGGGTCTGGTCCGAGGAGGCGGTGCTCCGCCTCGACCGGGTCGGCCTCGGGCTGCCGGCCGCAGCCGAGGACTCCTTCGTCCTCACCGACGACGACACCGTCGCCTCGGTGCTCGCCGGTCACGAGGCCGCCTGCGCGCGGGCCCGCGAGATCCACGCCGCGGTGTCGCTCGACGACGTCGTCGAGGGCAACCGCCGCGGGCCGCTGCCCTTCCGGTGGGTGGTGCTCCACCTGCTGCGCGAGCTGGCGCAGCACGCCGGCCACGCCGACATCCTCCGCGAGCAGGTGCTCGCCGCGGACGCCGCCCGGCAGGACTGACCCGGTGGGCGGGACTGACCCGGTGGGCGGGACTGACCCGGTGGGCGGGGCGATCACGGTGCCCCTCGCCGGGGGCGGTCTGCACCTCGAGCCGCTGCGGGTCGACCACGCGGCGGAGATGGCCGGGGTGCTGGCGGATCCGTTGTTGTACACCGTCATCGGCGGCGAGCCGCCGACCGTCGGGGAGCTGCGTGCTCGGTACGCCGGGCAGCTGCGCGGGCCGGTCGACCCCGACGAGGAGTGGCACACCTGGGTCGTGCGCGACGGCGACGACGGCCCGCTCGTCGGGTTCGTCCAGGCGACGCTGACCCGTGGCGGGTCCACCGCCGAGCTCGCGTGGGTCGTCGGCGTGCCGTGGCAGGGGAGGGGCCTGGCCGGCCGGGCGGCCGCGCTCGTCCTCGCGCACCTTCGGGGCCGCGCCGTCCGCGAGGTCCACGCTTACGTCCGGCCGGGTCACCGGGCCTCCGAACGGGTGGCCGAGCGCCTCGGGATGGTCCGGACCGCCGTGCAGGTCGACGGCGAGACGCGCTGGCGGCTCGTCCTCCGGCCCTGACGTCCGGCCGGCTGACGCCGGTCAGGCGGCGGGCGCGGCCGGCGGGGGCGTGGCCGGGGTCGAGACGGTGACCCGGCGCCGGCGCCACCAGAGGGCGAGGGGGACGAGGACGACCGCGGCGGCGACCGCGAACGGCAGGAGCGCCCCGAGCAGGGTCAGCACCAGCCGGACGGAGGTCGTGAAGGCGCCCCATCCCGCCGCGAGTCCGGCGACGAAGCCGGTGGGGTCCTCTTGCGGGGCCAGGGCGTCGGCGTCGGTGCTCAGGCGGATCGTGACGGGGGAGAGGGTCACCTGGTCGTCGAGGGCGGCGAGCTGCTGCTCCATCGCCTCGAGGTCGGCCTGCCGCCTCGAGAGCTCGGCCTCGAGGCTCACGACGTCGGCGAGCTTGTCGGCCTTGGCCATGAGGGTGCGGACCCGCTCGACGCTGGCCTTCATCGTCTGCACGCGGGCGGCGGTGTCGACGTACTGCCCGGTGACGTCCTCGGTGCTGCTCTGGCGGGAGAGGACGGTGCCGACCTTCGCGACCTGGTCGAGCGTCGCGTCGAGCTTCTCGGTGGGCACGGAGATGGTGATGGTGCCCCACGCGGTGCGGGCGTCGGTGCTCGAGTCCTCGGCGGCGCCGGCCGCCGACGGGTCGCTGCTCACCTCCTCGGAGACGACGAGGCCGCCGGCCTGCGCGGCGACGGCCCGCAGGGTCGAGGCGGCCCGCGCCACGTCCTTGACCTGGAGCGCGACGTCGGCCCGGCGGGCCAGCTTGCGCGCGGCGACGGCGGCGGCCACCGAGGTCGTGCCGGCCTTCTCGTCCGTGCCCGAGGCCGTCGCGGGGCTCGGGGCGGCGAGGTCCTGGCGGGCGGTGCCGGAGGACTGCTCGGAGGAGGCCCCGCCGGCGGCGTCGCTGGCGGCGCCGGAGTCGCCGGCGCCGCACGCGCCGAGCAGGGTCATCGCCAGGGCCCCGGCGAGCAGCGGGGCGACGACGCGGTGGGCGGGGGGACGGGAGGTGGCGCGCACGGGAGGCTCCTTCGTCGGTGGCTCGGTCGCCGCTGAGGCGTCGGGGGTGGGCGTCAGGTTCCCGGTCCGGCGTCTCGATCCGGTCACGGACCGGGACCCCTCCGGTCACGGGTGGGTCCCGGTCCGGTCACGGTCGTGCCGGACGGGGAGGGCGGGTGCCCGCCGGGGACCGGTGCCGACCTGCGCGAAGGCCCGTGAGACGCTGGCGCCATGCCTTCGGACGCCGTCACGCACCGGCCGCACGTCGCGGTCGTCGGGGGCGGGATCGCCGGGCTGACGGCCGCGCTCGAGGTCCTCGAGGCCCTGCCGGACGTCAACGTCACCGTGCTCGAGGCCGCCGACCGCTTCGGCGGCAAGCTGCGGGTCGAGCCGGTCGCCGGGTGCGTCGTCGACGTGGGCGCGGAGTCGCTGCTCGCCACCCGGCCCGAGGCGCTCGACCTCGCGCGCCGCGTCGGGCTCGAGGCCGACCTCGTCGTCCCCGCCACGACCTCGGCGACCGTGTGGAGCCGCGGTGCCCTGCACGCGCTCCCGAGGGCCACCGTCATGGGGGTCCCGACCGACCCGCGGGCTGCGCTCGGCCTGCTCAGCGAGGACGAGGTCGAGCGGGCCGTCGCCGAGGAGGCGTGGCCGGAGGACGTCGTCGAGGGGGACGTGTCGGTCGGAGACTACGTCGGCCGGCGGCTCGGGCGCGCGGTCGTCGACCGGCTCGTCGAGCCCCTGCTCGGCGGCGTCTACGCCGGCCACGCCGACCGGCTCTCGCTGCGCGCCACCGTGCCGGCGCTGTGGGAGCGGGCCGTGCGGGGCGAGTCGCTGCTGGCCCCGCTGCCCGTGCGGGCGCCCGAGGGTGGGGCACCGCGCTCGCCCTTCACCGGCGTGCGCGGCGGGGTGGGCCGGCTGCCCCTCGAGGTGGTCGAGTCGCTGCGGACCCGCGGCGTGCTGCTGCGCACCGGCGCCGTCGTCCGGGGGCTGGAGCGCGCGGGGGAGCGCTGGCGGCTCGTCGTCGGGTCGGCCGCGGACCCCGTGGCGCTCGAGGCGGACGCGGTCGTCCTCGCCGTGCCGCCGACGCCCACCTCGCGGCTGCTGGCCGAGCTCGCGCCGGTCGCCTCGCGGGCGCTGGCCGAGGTCGAGACGGCGTCGATGGCCGTCGTCACCCTCGCCGTGCGCCGTGACGGGCTCGGCGACCTCCCGGGGTCGGGCTTCCTCGTGCCTCCGGTCGAGGGGCGGGCGGTCAAGGCGTCGACGTTCAGCGCGGCCAAGTGGGAGTGGGTGGGCTCGCTGTCGTCCGACGTCGTCCACCTGCGGGCCTCGCTCGGCCGGGCGCGGGAGGAGGCCGTGCTCCAGCGCGAGGACGCCGAGCTCGTCACGCTCGCCGTGGCCGAGGTGGGGGAGGTCCTCGGTCGCCCGCTGCCGCCCGTCGTCGACCACCACGTCCAGCGCTGGGGCGGCGGCCTGCCGCAGTACGCCGTCGGCCACGTCGAGCGGGTGGAGTCGGTGCGTGCCGACGTCGCCCGGCTGCCCGGGGTCGAGGTCGCGGGGGCGACCTACGACGGCGTCGGCGTCCCGGCCGTCATCGCCTCCGCGGCACGCGCCGCCCGGGGCGTCACCGACCACCTCATGAGCACCACCGCGTCCCCAGGAGGGTCCCGATGAGCACCCCGTCCCGCCCTGCCCCCGCGAAGCCGGGCGCTGCCCGCATCCGCGAGATCAACGACTCCATCCGGTACGCCATGTGGTCGGTGTTCGCGGTCGCCGAGCCCCTCGGCGACGAGGACCGCGACGCGCTCGCCACCGAGGTCGAGGAGCTGTTCACCGACCTCGCCGACCGTGGCGTCGTCGTGCGCGGGACCTACGACGTCGCCGGGCTGCGCGCCGACGCCGACGTCATGGTCTGGTGGCACGCCGAGACCATCGAGGCGCTCCAGGAGGCGTACCACGCGCTGCTGCGCACCGCGTACGGCGACCACCTCGACCCGGTGTGGTCGGTGGCGGCGCTGCACCGGCCGGCGGAGTTCAACAAGAGCCACATCCCGGCGTTCATGTCCGACGAGGAGCCGCGCGACTACGTGTGCGTCTACCCGTTCGTGCGGTCCTACGACTGGTACCTGCTCGACGACAAGGAGCGGCGCGACCTGCTCGTCGAGCACGGCCAGATGGCGCGCGAGTACCCGGACGTGCGGGCCAACACCATCGCGTCGTTCGCCCTGAACGACTACGAGTGGATCCTGGCGTTCGAGGCCGACGAGCTGCACCGCATCGTCGACCTCATGCGCGAGCTGCGGGCCTCCGGCGCCCGGCGGCACGTGCGCGAGGAGGTGCCGTTCTACACCGGCCCCCGCGTGCCCGTCCGCACCCTGGTGCACCGCCAGCGCTGACCGCCGCGGCGGCCCCTCCCGCCGCTCCCGTCCACCTCGCGAGTATCGGGTCACCCGATACCACCGCACTTTCCCGGGGAACCGTTCCCCGGGGAAAGCGCGGCGAAGTCGGGGTGAGGCAGCGTCGTCCACAGGGACCTACGGCACGCCCTTCGTCCACAGGGGAGGGGGACGACCTCGTGCCGGCGATGCGACGGCTCGACGCTGGGGGGATGGACGAACCGCTGCGGGACCTCGCTGACGCCCAGGGTGGGGTCTTCACGACGGCCCAGGCGCGCGCGGCGGGAGTGGGTGAGCGTGAGCTCGCCCGGCTCCGTCGGATCGGGGAGGTGCACGCTGTCGCGCGGTCGGTCTCGGCGGTGCGACCCTGGAGGGAGGCCTGGCTCGAGGAACGGCTGTTGCTCAGGACACGCGGTGCTCTCGCTCTCTACCCGGATGCCCGACCCGTGGGCGCCTCGGCCCTGGTCGTGGCAGGTGTCCCCGTGTACGGCGTGCGGACCGACCGCGCCGACCTCGTCCGGCCCGTCCATCGCGAAGTGCTCACCGAGCTGTGCCGCATCCGGGAGCCCTGCCCCTCTCTGCGTGAGGCCCACTCGCCCGTCGACCCCGCGCACGACCTCGCTGCGGCCATCGTGCAGACTGCGCTCGACCACGGGCACCTGGCCGCCACCGTCGCGGCCGATCATGCGCTCCACCACGGCCTGGTGACCCGCGACCAGATCGTGGCCGCGGCGGAGTGCACCATCGGCTGGCCCGACACCGGCCGGGTCCGAACGACCCTCGCGCTGGCGGACGGCCGGGCGGAGTCGGTCGGCGAGACCCGCCTGCGCCTGTTCGTCGTCGCCCTCGGGTGGCGCGTGACACCCCAAACGCCCCTCCAGGACCGGTGGGGGACGTTCGGTTACGGCGACCTCGGGGTCGACGGCACGAGGCTCGTCCTCGAGTTCGACGGCCGGGTCAAGTACGGCGAGGGTGGCGAGGTCGTGTGGAAGGAGAAGCGCCGTGAGGACCGCGGCCGGCGGGCCGGGTACCTGTTCGAGCGAGTCATCTGGTCCGAGCTGGCGGCACCGTCGGTGCTGGGCCCTCGGCTCATGGCGGCGCGCACATCGGCCGCACTGCCTCCGGCAGGTTGACCGTCGACCCCCTTCGCCCGACAACACCGCACCTCCCCAGACAATCGTTGTCGGGTGAAGAGCGGCTTTATCGGGTCACCCGATACTCGTGTGACGGCGGGGCGGGGCGGGGTTGGGCGGGGAGGTCGAGCCGGCTTCAGGCGGGGTCGGCGGGCTTGAGGGTGAGGCTGATCGAGTTGATGCAGTAGCGCTGGTCGGTCGGGGTGTCGAAGCCCTCGCCCTCGAAGACGTGGCCGAGGTGGCTGCCGCACGACGCGCACCGCACCTCGACGCGCTTCATGCCCATCGAGCGGTCCTCGAGCAGCTCGACGGACTCGCCGGCCAGCGGGCTCCAGAACGACGGCCACCCGCAGTGCGACTCGAACTTCGTGTCCGACTCGAACAGCTCGGCGCCGCAGGCCCGGCACGCGTACACCCCGACGGTCTTGCTGTCGGTGTACTCGCCGACCCACGGCCGCTCGGTGCCGGCCCGGCGCAGCACCTGGTACTCCTCGGGGGAGAGCTGCTCGCGCCACTCGGCGTCCGAGCGCTCGACGGTGTACTCGCGTCCTGTGGGCTCCATCGTCATGTCCGTCCCAACAACCGCACCCACCGGATGGTTCCCGCCGGACCCGCAGGTCGGTGCCCGTCCATAGACTCCCGACCATGGCCGATGCGCAGATCGTCGAGGTCGAGGGCCCGGACGGGGTCCGGGAGGTCCGCCTCAGCAGCCCCGACCGGCTGATGTGGCCCGACGCCGGCATCACCAAGGGCGACCTCGCGGGGTACGTCACGGCCGTCGGCGACTACCTCGTCCGGCACATCGGCGACCGCCCGGTCACCCTCCAACGCTTCCCCGAGGGCATCGAGGGCGAGGAGTTCTACCAGAAGAACCCCCCGAAGGGGATGCCCGACTGGGTGCGCACCACGAGCTGCCGGTACCCGAGCGGGCGGCGGCACGCCCAGATCGTCGTCGACGAGGTCGCCACCGCCGTCTGGGCCGTCCAGATGAACACCGTGACGTTCCACCCGTGGCCGGTGCGCACCGGGGACAACGACGACCCCGACGAGCTGCGCATCGACCTCGACCCGCAGCCCGGCCGCACCTTCGCCGACGCCGTCGAGGCCGCCGTCGCGCTGCGCGAGCTGATGGGCGAGATCGGGCTCACCGCCTGGGCCAAGACGAGCGGCAACCGCGGCGTGCACGTCTACGCCCGCGTCGCGCCGACCCACGAGTTCCTCGACGTCCGGCACGGCGTCATCGGCATCGCCCGCGAGCTCGAGCGCCGCCTGCCCGACCTCGTGACGACGTCGTGGTGGAAGGAGGAGCGCGGCGAGCGGGTCTTCGTCGACTTCAACCAGGCCTGCCGCGACCGCACCATCGCCTCCGCCTACAGCCCGCGCCCGCTGCCCGGCGCGCCCGTCTCGATGCCGGTCACCTGGGACGAGCTGGCCACCGTCGCGCCCGGCGACTTCACGGTCCTCACCGTGCCCGACGTCCTCGAGGACCGCGGCGATGCGTGGGCCGGCATCGACGACGCCGTCGGCGACGTCAGCACGGCGATCGCCCTCTGGGACAGGGATGTCGAGGAGCGCGGCCTCGGCGAGCTGAACTTCCCGCCCGACTACCCGAAGATGCCCGGCGAGCCCCCGCGCGTGCAGCCCAGCAAGCGCCGCCAGGACAAGGCCGACGACGAGTACATGGCCCCCAAGGCCGAGCGCGACGCCGCGCTGCGCGAGGAGTGGGGGATGCCGCTCGTGCCGCCGATCCCGCCGATGCTCGCCAAGCCGGTCAAGGGCCTCGATGCGAAACCGTTGCGGGACACCGAGGTCGTCTACGAGCCCAAGTGGGACGGGTTCCGCTCGATCATCTTCCGCAGCGGCGACCGGGTCGAGATCGGCAGCCGCAACGAGAAGCCGATGACCCGCTACTTCCCCGAGGTCGTCGAGGCCGCGCTGGCCAACCTGCCCGAGCGCTGCGTCGTCGACGGCGAGATCATCGTCGTCCGCCCCGACGACGACCGGCTCGACTTCGACCTGCTCAGCCAGCGCATCCACCCCGCCGCGAGCCGCGTGAAGAAGCTCTCCGTCGAGACGCCCGCGCGCTTCGTCGCCTTCGACCTGCTCGCCCTCGGCGACGACGACCTCACCGGCCGGCCGTTCGCCGAGCGGCGCCGCCTCCTCGAGCAGGCCCTCGCCGACGCGCGGGCCCCCATCCACCTCACGCCGGCCACGGCCGACCCCGACGTCGCCGCGGAGTGGTTCACCGAGTTCGAGGGCGCCGGGCTCGACGGCCTCGTCGCCAAGCCCGTCGACGGCACCTACGAGCCCGACAAGCGCACGATGCTCAAGATCAAGCACGAGCGCACCGCCGACTGCGTCGTCGCCGGGTACCGCACGCACAAGAGCGGCGACGACCTCATCGGCTCCCTCCTGCTCGGCATCCACGACGCCGAGGGCCAGCTGCTCTCGGTCGGCGTCATCGGCGCCTTCCCGATGGCCCGGCGCAAGGAGCTCTTCGACGAGCTCCAGCCGCTCGTCACCGACTTCGACGACCACCCGTGGGCCTGGGCGAAGCAGGAGGAGGGCACCCGCACGCCGCAGAACGCCGCGGGCAGCCGGTGGGCCGCCGGCAAGGACCTCTCGTTCACGCCGCTGCGGCCGGAGCGGGTCGTCGAGGTCCGCTACGACCACATGGAGGGAGTGCGGTTCCGGCACACGGCCCAGTTCGTCAGGTGGCGCCCCGACAAGGAGCCCGCCGACTGCACCTACGACCAGCTCGACGAGCCGGTGTCCTACGACCTGTCCGCCGTGCTCGACGGGGGCCGCGGGTGAGCGGGAGCCCCCTCGCCCCCGCCCGTCCGAGCCGGGCCCGGCGGGCCGCGATCGCCGGGGTGGCCGTCGGCGGCACGGCGGCGTTGGCCTCGGGCGGCGGGTCGTTCGCCGCGGCCGCGTACTTCGCCCGTCGGGTGCTCACGCCCGATGCGCGCCGCCCCGACGACGTCGTGGTCCGGGCCGCCGACGCCCACAGCATCACCCTCGACACCACCGCCGAGACCGTCGTGCCGGGCCGCTACGGCCTGTGGCTCGAGGAGGGGGAGGGGCACGCCCGGGTCGGTGACGTCCTCGAGCTCGACGCCGGCGCCGGTCGGGTGCGCCGCGAGCTGATCGCCGTCGACCGCGGGGTCCTCGCGCCCGGGCCGGCGCGATGGAACCAATACTTCCACGGGTCGCCGCCGGACGAGAGCCTCGACCTCCCGACCGAGCACGTCACCTACGACGGCGAGCTCGGGGCGATGCCGGCCTGGGTCGTCGCGCCCGGAGGCGTGCCGACCACCCGTTGGGCGGTGCTCGTCCACGGCCGCGGCGCCCGGCGCGAGGAGACCGTCCGCGCCCTCCCACCGCTGCTCGCCGAGGGCTGGACCTGCCTCGTCCCGACCTACCGCAACGACGAGGGCGTGCCGTCCGGCCCCGACCGCCGCTACGCCCTCGGCCTCTCCGAGTGGCGCGACGTCGAGGCGGCGATGGAGTACGCGGTCGCGCGCGGGGCCACCGAGCTGCTCCTCGGCGGATGGTCGATGGGGGGCGCGATCGTCCTCCAGGTCCTCGACCGTTCGCCACGCTCGTCCCTCGTCAGCCGGGTCCTCCTCGACGCACCGGTCGTCGACTGGGGCGACGTCCTCGCGCACCACGCCCGCCAGCACCACCTGCCGCGGCCGGTCGGCTCGTTGGCCCGGGCGATGATGCGCCGGCGCTGGGGCCACCGGCTCGTCGGCGTCCACGAGGGGGTCGACCTCGCGCTCACCGACTGGGTGCGCCGCGCCGACGAGCTGCACCACCCGGTCACGATCGTGCACTCCGCCGACGACGAGTTCGTGCCGTTCGGGCCGTCGCTCGCCCTCGCCCAGGCCCGCCCCGACCTCGTCACCTTCCACGAGTGGCGGCTGGCCCGGCACTGCAAGGAGTGGAACACCGAGCCCGAGCGCTGGGAGGCGATCGTGCGCGAGTTCGCCTCCGGCTGAACAGGTCTCAGCGCACCCGCCAGAGGCCGAGCAGGGTGCCGGCCTCCTCGACGAGCAGGTGCGGTCGCAGCGCCACGCCGTCCGGCGCTTCGAGCGGCGGGCCCGCCACGATGCGCGGGAAGTCACCGCCGACCACGGTGGGGGCGATCGTCATCGCCATCTCGTCGACGACGCCGGCGGCGAGGGCCGTGCCGAGCAGGGACGGTCCTCCCTCGAGCAGCACATGCCGCAACCCGCGTGCGGCGAGCTCGTCGAGGGCCACGACGAGGTCGACCGACGCGTCACCGCAGACGAGGACCGCGTCGTCCCCGAGCGAGGACCGGGCGGCCCGCAGCGCCCGGGCCCCGGCGGCCGAGCACGTGACGAGCAGCCCCTCGCCCCGGCCCTCGACCGGGGTCCGCAGGCCCTCGGGCACCCGCCCGGACCGGGTGACGGCGACGAGGGCCGCCGGCTCGGGCGAGTGCCGCGTCGGCCGCACCCGGGTGTACCCCTCGTCACGCACGGTGCCGGCCCCGACGAGGACGGCGTCGGCGTGGTCGCGCAGCAGGGCGAACACACGGTGGTCGGCGGGCGTGTTGACCGACCCGCTGCGTCCGTCGGCCCCGACGGCCGACCCGTCGAGCGTGCTCACCATGTTCGAGCGGACCCACCGGCGCTGCGGCGGGCGGTAGAGCTCGCGCAGCGCCTCGGCGCCGAGGCGGCTGCCGGGCGACGCCGGACGGCGGGGGTCGAGGAGGACGCGCACGTCGGCATCCTCGCAGCCCGGCTCTGACAGGATGCGCCCATGGGCAAGGGCAAGGGTGCGAAGAAGTCCGGGAAGAAGGCCGGTGACGCCGCGGTCGACGCCGCCGAGCTGACCGGCAAGGCGGCGAAGAAGGCGCGCAAGAAGAAGGAGAAGGCCGAGAAGGCCCGGCAGGAGGCGGCCGTCGCGGCCTCGTCCTGGTCGGACCTGCTGCGCGTCGGCGCCGGCTTCCAGCTGTCCGACGTCGACCCCGCCTCGACCCCGGGCTTCGACGGCGACGAGGACGACGCCGACGAGGTCATGGCCGGGCTCCAGAAGCGGCTCGCCGACCTCCAGGAGCGCCTGTACGCCGAGTCCAAGGGTGGCGGCACCCGGTCGGTGCTGCTCGTCATCCAGGGGATGGACACCTCCGGCAAGGGCGGCATCATGCGCCACGTCGTCGGGGCGGTCGACCCACAGGGTGTGCGCATCACCGCGTTCAAGGCACCGAGCGCCGAGGAGAAGCGGCACCCGTTCCTCTGGCGCATCAAGCGGGCCCTGCCGAGCCCCGGCATCATCGGGGTCTTCGACCGCTCGCACTACGAGGACGTGCTCGTGGTCCGCGTCCACGACCTCGTGCCGCCCACCACGTGGTCGCGCCGCTACGGCCAGATCAACCGGTTCGAGGAGGGCGTCGCGGAGGGCGGCACGACCGTCGTCAAGGTGATGCTCCACCTGTCGCCCGCCGAGCAGAAGGCGCGCCTCGGCGAGCGGCTGACCCGCGGCGACAAGTACTGGAAGTACAACCCCGGCGACCTCGACGAACGCGCGCACTGGGTGGAGTACATGGAGGCGTACCAAGTTGCGCTGGAGCGCTGCTCGACCGCCGGTGCTCCGTGGCACGTCGTGCCCGCCGACCACAAGTGGTTCGCCCGGCTGGCCGTCACCAACCTGCTCCTCGAGGCGCTCGAGGGGATGGACCCGCAGTGGCCCGCCGCCGACTTCGACGTCGACGCCGAGCGCGAGCGGCTCGCGCTCAGCCCCTGAAGGCCCGTTCGAGCACGACCGCGGCCGCTGCCGACCCGACCCCGGCGTCGAGCGTGCCGAACACCGCGCCCCGCTCGCCACGCACCCGGCTCGCGACGAAGGCGTCGGTGACCGGGCCGGGGGAGTACCGCACGAGCAGGCTCGCCTGGAAGGTGACGGCGAGCAGCTCGACGAGCCGCCGGGCGCCCCACGGGGCGTCGTCGGCCAGCGCGGCCGTGCCCGACGCCTCGCACGCGTCGATGGCGGCGTCGAGCGCGCGGTCGTGGCCGCGCGCCAGGGCCAGCTCCTTGCCGACCGCCGCCAGAGAAGCCGGCTCGCGGGCGATCGCCCGGAGCACGTCGAGGGCGCCGACGTTGCCCGACCCCTCCCAGATCGAGTTGAGCGGCGCCTCCCGGTAGAGCCGGGCCAGACCGTTCTCCTCGACGTACCCGTTGCCGCCGAGGCACTCGAGCGCCTCGGCGACCATCGGGGCGGTGCGCTTGCACACCCAGAACTTGCCGAGGGCCACGCCGAGCCGGGAGAGGTCGTCCTCGCCGGCGTCGACGGCGTGCGCGAGCCGCATGGCGAGCACCGTGGCGGCCTCGGACTCCAGCGCGAGGTCGGTGAGCACGTTGCGCATCAGCGGCTGGTCGACGAGCCGGGCACCGAACGCGGACCGGTGGCGGGCGTGGTGCACCGCCCGGATGAGCGCGGCACGCATCGTCGCCGTCGACCCGAGCACGCAGTCGAGGCGCGTCGAGGCGACCATGTCGATGATGGTCCGCACGCCACGTCCCTCGTCGCCGACGCGCACCGCCCACGCCTCGTCGAGCTCGATCTCGGAGGAGGCGTTGGACCGGTTGCCGAGCTTGTCCTTGAGCCGCTGGAGCCGGATGGCGTTGCGGGTGCCGTCGTCGAGGACGCGGGGGAGGAGGAAGCAGGTGACGCCGGCGTCGGTCTGGGCGAGGACGAGGAAGCCGTCGCTCATCGGGGCCGAGCAGAACCACTTGTGGCCGGTGAGCCGGTGGGTCTCGCCCTCGAGCGGGCCACCGGGCACCGCGACGGCGCGGGTGGTGTTGGCCCGCACGTCGGAGCCGCCCTGCTTCTCGGTCATCCCCATCCCGACCGTCAGCCCGGCCTTCCGGGCACGCGGGCCCAGCACCGGGTCGTACGCCCGCGAGGCCAGCCCGGGGAGCCATCGGGCCGAGACCCCGGGCGCGGCGGCCAGCGCCGGCGCGGCGGAGTAGGTCATCGACACCGGGCACAGGTGGCCGGCCTCGACCTGCGACCAGGTGATGAACCCGGCGGCGCGACGGGCGTGCGCCCCGGACCCCGGCGGGCGCGTCCACGGCTCGGCGGTGAGGCCCTCGCCGACCGCGACTTCCATCAGCCGGTGGTAGGCCGGGTGGTACTCGACCTCGTCGAGCCGCTCGCCGCTCGGGGCGTGCGTGCGCAGCACCGGCGTGACCCGGTCGGCCTGGTCGGCCCACTGCCGGACCTCGGCGGTGCCGGCCAGCCGGCCCAGGTCGCCGAGGGCGGCCGCCCCGTCGGGGTCGACGGGCACGACCCAGCGGGCGACGGCCTCGGAGAGCGCGGCGTCGGACCCCAGCACGTCGTGCCCCTCGAGCGGCGGCACCTGGTTGGTCACGTCGTGGGTGCGCACCGTTGCACTGTACGGCGGATACCGTGGGGCGCATGACCGATGCGAAGCGCCGTGTGCGCCGGGCCCTCGCGCGGGTCCCGGGGGCGCTTCCGGCCGCCCGGCTCACGGTCGTGACGACCCGGATCTGCCTGCGGTACCGGGTCACCGGGCTCGCCTCGGAGGCCGGGTTCTTCGCCCTCCTGTCGCTGCCGCCGCTCGTCCTCGGGCTCTTCGGCGGCCTCGGGTACCTGCGCGACTTCTTCGGTGCCGACACCGTCGAGGAGGTCCGGCGGGCGATCCTCGACTACGCGACGCAGTTCCTCACGTCGGACGTCATCAAGACCGTTCTCGGGCCGACGGTCGACGACGTCTTCGAGGGTCCGCGCGCCGACCTGCTCTCGATCGGCTTCGTGCTGTCGCTCTGGTCCGGGTCCCGGGCGCTCAACGTCTTCGTCGACACCATCTCGATCATGTACGGGCAGTCCGGGGTCCGCGGCATCGTCCAGACGCGGGTCCTGTCCTTCTCGCTCTACGTCGTCGCGCTCGTCATGGGCATCATCACCATCCCGCTCGTGCTGCTGGGGCCGGACATCATCCAGGGCTGGCTGCCCGACCCGTGGGACCCGCTCGTCCTCCTCTACTGGCCGCTGGTCACGCTGCTGACCGTCGGCGGGCTGGCCAGCCTCTACCACGTGTCCACGCCGCGCCGGTCGCCGTGGACCCGCGACATCCCGGGCGCCGTCCTCACCCTCGTCATCTGGGCGCTGGCCTCGTTCGTCGTGCGCGGCACGATCAACGCCTCGCTCGGCGGCACCTCGATCTACGGTCCGCTCTCGGCGCCCATCGTCATCCTCATCTGGCTCTACGCGCTGGCCATCGCGGTGCTCATCGGGGCGGCGCTCAACGCGGCCATCCGCGAGCTGTGGCCCTCCGAGGAGCGCCGCGCGCTGCACACCCGGCTCCTCGACCGGGTCCGCGACTCCAGGGCCCGCCGGCAGGAGAACGGCTCCGGCGTCGAGGACCCCTTCGAGGGCTACGCGTTCACCGACGACGACACCGACGACCTCGACCTCGGGAGCCTCCGCGAGGCCGCCAAGCGGCCCCTCACGCCGCTCGCGCAGACCCGGGCGGACGACGGCGCGGTCGTCTCGAAGGACCCGGTGTCGGTCGCCGACTCCGAGCGCTGAGCAGGAGGTCGCGGCGGGCGGCCCCCGGTTTGGAGTTCGCCGCGCGGATCGGCTACTGTCTCGGAGCACGCCAAGCGGGGATTCCGGTCCGGAATCGTCGGTCTGCGCGCGCGGATGTAGCTCAGTTGGTAGAGCGCAACCTTGCCAAGGTTGAGGTCGCCGGTTCGAACCCGGTCATCCGCTCGGAGGGTGTAGCCGCCCCCAGTGGTGGAGTGGCCGAGAGGCGAGGCAGCGGCCTGCAAAGCCGCGTACACGGGTTCAAATCCCGTCTCCACCTCGAGTAGTACCCCCCTCGGGCGATTGGCGCAGTGGTAGCGCGCTTCCTTGACACGGAAGAGGTCACTGGTTCAAACCCAGTATCGCCCACCAGTCCGGAACGGCCCCCGACCCGCAGAGATGCAGGTCGGGGGCCGTTCGCACGTCCGGCGTGCACGAGCCGCGGTTGAAGCCCCGTGGGTCAGGGCCGCCCCATGACGAGGTGTCTGTCCGCGCGCCGGCCACGGCCCCGCTGCACTGCCTTCCGAGGACCACACCGAGGACGAGCCGAAGCACGCGCTCCAGACCCTCGTGGACCGGGTGGACGTGCTCGTGTCTCCGTGGGTCGGCGAGGCGGATGGCCACGGTGAGTCGATCGGGTCACAGGAGCGCGTCGGATCCCGGGTCCGGTGCTGAACTGGAGGCGACGCCGATGGGTGTGTACAGGAGGACGGATGTCTCGTCGACAGGCGCACGCGACCAGCGCCGAGGCGGCAGCTCGGCTGGGGGCGGTCGACCTCGCGATGTTCCTCTTCTACCTGGTGCTGTGGGCCCTCGGGGTGGCTGCGGCCGTGGGCGCGCCGCCGAGGTTCGCGCCCCTGGTCGCGTCATCGCTGTGCGCCGTCGCGTGGTTCGTGGCCCGGCGGCAGCTCGGCGAGTCGTTCACCGTGCGACCCGAAGCCCACGGGCTGGTCATGACCGGCCTGTACTCGAGGATCCGGCACCCGATCTACCTCTTCGGCACGAGTGCCTTCCTGCTGGTCCTCCTCGCAATCAAGGGGTGGTCGGCTCTCGCGCTGTGGGTGGTCCTGATCCCCGTCCAGGTGCTGCGCGCGGTACGCGAGGAGCGCGTGCTCCGAACAGCCTTCGGTGCCGACTACGAGGCGTACCGCCGGGTCACCTGGTTCTGAGGTCCACGGGCGGCGATGCGGGACGCGACGACGCCACGAGGTGGGTGGTGTGCCTCCCGATGTGGTCGAGCCGGAACGGGCTGCTGCTCCATCGTCGGCCGTGACCCGCGGGTGGTCCCCTCACACCTCGACCGAGCTCATCTCGCCGGCGAGCAGCGGGGCGAGGACCTCGCCCGGTGGATCGCCGAGCAGGGACGCCGCCACCCACCGGGCCGCCAGCCCGTCGAACGTGCGGTGGTGGCGCAGCATCGAGTGGCTGCCGCCGCGCACCGTGACGAAGCCGGCGCGCGTGGTGCCGGCCAGCCGTCGGGCGAGCGCCGCCGCCGGCGCGATGCGGGCCACCCGGTCGGCGTCGCCGTGCACGAGGAGCACGTCCCGCCCGGCGAGCGGACCGACGCCGTCGCCGGGCGCGAGCCAGGTGGCGAGCCCGACGACCGACCGCACCCGGTCGTGGTCGCCGGCGAGCAGCGCGGCCCGGCCGCCGAGGCTGTGGCCGACGAGGGCCACCGGCACCTCGCCGAAGCGCTCGACGACACGGTCCAGCGCCCAGGCCACGTCGTCGACCGGTGTCGGGCGGGCGTTCCACCCGCGCGAGGAGTTGAGCAGCCGCAGTACCGCCAACCGACCCCGGCCGGCCCGCGCGACCCGCGCCGCGACGGGCACCATCCGCAGCACGGACAGCTGGGTCGGGCTCACCGCCACGTCCCGGCCACGGCTGCCCCCACCGTGCAGGGCGAGGACGACCCCCTCCGGTCGGTCCGGGACGGAGGTGTCCACGAGCCTCGCGCGCACGTCGGTCATGCCCGATGTCTACCCGACGAGCCCCCGGCCCACCCGGGCCGCCTGCCGGACGACGGCGCGCAGACCGGGAGCGGACGACGGACGCCGGGCGAGGGCCCGGTGGAGGACCTCGGCCCGCACGTTGTGCTCGATCTCGCGGTTGACGTCGGGCAGGCGGTCGGGCGCCAGGGTGCCGGTGAGCCGGACGTCGTCGGGGTCGATGCCGAGGAAGGCGTAGTCGTGGCGGTAGAGGTCGTGGATGCGGGCCAGCGTCCGCGGCGCGACCATCGACGGGTCGACCCGCACCGGGGAGTCGTTGTCGTGGCCGACCGGGTGGAGCGTGGCTCCCTCGCGCGCCAAGCGCTCCGACAGCCAGCCGACGGTCTCGCCGAGGCGGTCCGTGCGCCCCACGTGGTCGAAGCGCGAGAGGTCGCGCTCGAGGAGCTCGAACTGCGACACGAGGTGCACGTCCCGGTGCACGAGCGACGGCGTGGCGTGGAGGTGGGCCACGAGCGCGTCGAGGTCCCCGAGGACCGCCTCGACGTCGTCGAAGCGGCGGTAGCCGGTGTCCGGCAGCCCGATCCGTTCGCGGTAGTACGGAGCCCGGACGAGGTACTTGCTCGTCCACGTCGCCAGGAGCCGCTCGACCGGGTGCCGGACGACGGTGAGCACGTGCCGCAGGCCGGCCGCCATCAGCGCCTCGAACGCGGCGTCGTCGAGCGACTCGACCATCGGGCGCCCACCCGCGTGCCCGTCCCAGACGGTCTGGCTGACGAGGGGCTCCTCCCCGAGGGACTCGACGAACCGGCCCGGGAACTCGATGCCGGCGGACCGGGTCAGGGCGATGTTCAGCGCCGTGCCGGCGGCCTTGGGCACCGAGACGTAGAGCAGGGCCCACCCGGGGTGCAGGAACGCCATCCCGTTGTAGGTCCGGACCCACGTGGAGAAGCGTCCGCTCTCCGGCACGGTCACCTCCGTCGCGTCGTCGGGACGCGCACCGTCCCACGCCCCGGCGACGGGCCGCCGCCCGGGCGGTGGACGGCAGGTGGACCCGGGCCGAACGCCGGTCGTCATCCGGCACCCGCGGTCGTGCCGAACCACCGCCGTGCAGGACCTCACGTACCGCGTCGTCATCCGGGTGCTCCGGGTGCTGTTCCGCGTGCTCGGCCTGCGGATCGAGGTGGCCCACGCCGAGCGGCTGCCGGCCACCGGGCCGGTGGTCGTCGCGGCCAACCACCAGAGCTTCCTCGACTTCGCGGTCGTCGGGCTGCCCGCCGTCGAGCGGGGCCGGCTGGTCCGCTTCCTCGCCAAGGAGTCGGTGTTCCGCGCCCCGGTCGCGGGCGCCCTGATGCGGGGGATGCACCACGTCCCGGTCGACCGACGCGCCGGGGCCGCCGCGGCGGTCCGGGCGCACCGGGCCCTGCGCGCCGGCGAGGTGGTCGGTGTCTACCCCGAGGCGACCATCGGTCACGCCTTCGCGCTCAAGGACCTCGAGGACCTGCGCCTCGGCGCGGCGCACCTGGCGATCACCACCGGCGCGCCGCTCGTGCCGGTCGCCCACTGGGGGCTGCACCGCGTGCTCACCGTCGGCGGGCGGTGGTCGCTGCGCCGGGGGCGCTGGGTGGGGGTCGTCGTCGGCGAGCCCCTGGACCCCCGGCCGGGGGAGTCGGCGGCCGAGCTGACCGCGCGGCTGCACCACGCGCTCGGTGCCCTCGTCGAGGACCTGCTCGACCACTACCCGGACCGTCCGACCGTACCGTCGCGCGCCTGGTGGTGGCCGGCCCACCGGGGCGGCGGGGCGCCGGCCGGAGCCGAGGCGCACCGCCTCGACGTCCTCGCGGTCGCCCGCGCGGACCGGGTTGACGCTGACAACGTTGTCGCACAAGCGAAATCGCTTACACCGGGATGTACTCGCAGGTAGGTGTGACGTATCCCTCGGCGGGAGCAGCCGATGTGACAAACGCCTCCCATGTCAAAGCGCTTGCGCTGTGGACCCCCCACCCGCGCGTACGGTGCAATGTCTGTCTCGCAGGGCGGACACACGTCGACGTGGGTCCGCCCTCGGGTTGACCTGCGCGACGACCGAAAAGGGTGAGCATTGTGGCCGACCTGGAGAAGTCCCTGGATGATGCGGGGCTGACCAACAGCAGCGTGAGGGAGTACGTCGCCCACTGGGCGGAGTACCTCGGCGCCGACCGCATCGAGGTGGTGAGCGCGTCCGACGACGCCCGCCTCGTCCAGGAGGCCCTCGAGGCCGGCGAGATCGAGCCCGCGGGGGAGGGCCTGTACTACTCGCGCAGCTACTCCAAGGACACCGCGCGCTCCGAGGAGCGCACCATCGTCGCGACGAGCCGTCCCGAGGACGAGGGCGTCTACAACAACTGGCGCCACACCGACGAGATCCGCCCGGTCGTCGAGGGCCACATGAAGGGCGCGATGGCCGGGAAGACGATGTACGTCATCCCCTACCTCATGGCCCCGCCCGGCAGCCCGCTCGAGCGCTTCGCCGCCGGTGTCGAGATCACCGACAACCGCACCGTGTGCCTGCACATGATCCGGATGGCCCGGGTCGGCGTGAACCACATCAACCAGCTCGCCGACCAGGACATGTTCGTGCGCGCCGTGCACGTCACCGGCGACCTGCCGAACCTCGGCCAGGGCACCCCGGACGACAAGCGCTACTTCGTGACCGTCGCCGACGAGCGGACCATCCTGCACTTCGGCTCCAGCTACGGCGGCAACGCGCTGCTCGGCAAGATCGCCCACGGCCTGCGCCAGGCGGCCTACGACGGCTACGCCTCGGGCGAGTTCCTCGGCGAGCAGTTCATGCTCCTCGGGATCACCGACAAGGAGACCGGCGAGACCCACCACGTGTGCGGTGGCTTCCCGAGCGCCTCGGGCAAGACCAACCTCGCGATGACCCTGGCCCCCGACGCCCTCGGCGACCGGTACCACGTGTCGTTCTACGGCGACGACATCGCGTGGCTCTGGGTGGGTGAGGACGGCAACCTCTACGGGCTCAACCCGGAGAACGGTGTGTTCGGCGTCGCCAAGGACACCAACGAGCGGACCAACCCCACGGCCCTGGACTCCATCGAGCCCGGCACGCAGGCCCTGTTCACGAACGTCGCCTACAACGAGCAGACCCACGAGGTGTGGTGGGAGGGCAAGACCCCGCACCACCCCCAGGACGCCACCGGCTGGCGCGACTGGAAGGGCGAGCTGATCGCCGACCGCAACCCCGACGAGGCGGGCGACCCCTGGGCCCACCCGAACAGCCGGTTCACGACGACCCTGGCCAACGTGCCGAACGTCGCCCCGGACTTCGAGGACCCGAAGGGCGTGAAGATCGACGCCATCATCTTCGGCGGCCGCACCCGCGACCGCGAGCCGCTCGTGCGGGCCATCGACGACCTCGCCGAGGGCGTCTACGACGGCCTGACCCTGGGCGCCGAGGCCACGGCCGCCGCCGAGGGCGTCGAGGGCAAGCTCCGCTACGACCCGATGTCGATGCGTCCGTTCATGTCCTACCCCGAGGGCCCGTACGCGGCGCAGTGGCTGAAGATCGTCGGTGCCGCGAAGGACCAGCCGGTCTTCGCCCACGTCAACTGGTTCCAGCGCGACCCCGAGGACGGCCACTTCCTCTGGCCCGGGTACCGCGAGAACCTGCGCGCCCTGCTCTGGCTCGTCCAGTACAAGAAGGGCCAGGTCACCGGCCGGAAGACCGCCGTCGGGACGATCCCGCTCAAGGAGGAGCTCAACCTCGACGGGCTCGACATCGACGCCGGCGACCTCGACACCATCCTCGACATCGACGTCGAGCGCTGGCGCCAGGAGATGGGCTTCCGCGAGGAGCACCTCAAGCAGTTCGCGAACCTGCCCGAGGAGATCTGGGAGGCCCACCGCCGGGTCGCCGCGGCCCTCGACCAGGAGGCGTCGGTCACCGCCTGACCGCCACGACGAGGCCCGGGTCCCGCGCGCACCGCCGCGGGTCCCGGGCCTCGCGCGTGGCGCCCTACGATGCTCGGCGTGGCGGTCGCACGGTTCGGGAGCGTGGAGGCGCGCGGTGTCGACACCGTGGTCCACGACCCGGACGCCATGACCTCGGGGTTCTGGGCCGTCGTCGTCACCTTCGAGGGGGCCCTGACGGCGGTGCGAATGACCGACGTGCGCCGGGAGGTGCAGGACCCGCCGACGGGGGAGACCTGGCCCGGGCTCACCGGCGCGTGGCGCTCCAGCCTCGGGCGCGAGGAGTACCTCGCGGGCGTCGAGGAGGTCCGGCGCCGCATCGCCGCCGGCACGGTCTACCAGGTCAACCTCTGCCGGGTGATGGAGCACGACCTCCCCGAGGACGCGCGGATCGGCGACCTCGGCGCCGTTCTCGCACGAGGCAACCCGGCGCCGTACGCCGCCACCCTCGACCTGCCGGAGGTGGGGCTCGAGGTGGCCTGCGCCTCACCGGAGGCCTACCTCGTGCGGCACGGCGACACCCTGACCTCCAGCCCGATCAAGGGGACCGCGACGAAGTCCTCCGCGATGCTCCCGAAGGACTTCGCCGAGAACGTCATGATCGTCGACCTCGTGCGCAACGACCTCGCGCACGTCAGCCGGCCGGGCACGGTCGAGGTCGACGCCCTCTGCCGGGTCGAGGAGCACCCGGGGCTGGTGCACCTCGTGTCCGACGTCACCGGCCGGGTGCGTCCGGGCACCTCGTGGCGCGAGGTGCTCGCGGCGACCTTCCCGCCGGGGTCGGTGAGCGGCGCCCCGAAGCACACCGCGCTGCTCGCCATCGCCGACCTCGAGCCGGTGCCCCGGGGCCCGTACTGCGGCGCGGTCGGGTGGGTCGACGCCGACCACGACGAGGCCGTCCTCGCCGTCGGCATCCGCACGTTCTGGGCGGCACGCGACGACGGCGGCCGCCGGGTGCTGCGGTTCGGGACCGGCGCCGGCATCACGTGGGGCAGCTCGGCCGCCCAGGAGTGGGACGAGACCGAGCTCAAGGCGGCGCGCCTCGTCGGGATTGCCACGGGGCGCGCGCCGGTGTCTGGGAGGGTGTGACGCATGACGGACATCCGCGTGTGGGTCGACGGTGCCCGCGTCCCCGCCGATGCCCCGGCGGTGAGTGCCGTCGACCACGGCGTCACCGTGGGCGACGGCGCCTTCGAGACGGCCAAGGTCGAGGACGGCGTGCCGTTCGCGCTCGGGCGCCACCTGGCCCGCATGGACCGCACGATCGCCGGGCTCGGGCTGCCGGCCGCCGACCACGACCGGGTGCGCGAGGGGGTCGCCGCCGTCCTCGAGGGGCCGCCGATGCCCTTCGGCCGGCTGCGGTGGACGGTCACCGCCGGGCGGGGGCCGCTCGGCTCGGACCGGCTCGACTCGGCGCTCACGTACATCGTCACGGCCGTCGAGCAGGCGCGTCCCGCCGCGTCGGGCCGCGTCGTCACGGTGCCGTGGGTGCGCAACGAGCGGTCCGCGACGGTCGGGCTCAAGACGACCTCCTACGCCGAGAACGTCGTCGCGCTGGCCCGGGCGGCCGAGCAGGGGGCGATCGAGGCACTGTTCGCCAACACCCGGGGCGAGCTCTGCGAGGGCACCGGCTGCAACGTCTTCGTCGTCACCGACGGCGTCCTGCGCACCCCGGCGCTCGACAGCGGGTGCCTCGCCGGCATCTCCCGCGCCCTGGTGATCGAGTGGAGCCGCGAGGACGGCCTCGACGTCGTCGAGGAGACGCTGCCCCTCGAGGTGCTCGCCGAGGCCGACGAGGTCTTCATCACCTCGTCGGTCAAGGACGTCATGCCGGTGTCCGCGGTCGACGGCCGGGCGCTCGAGGCGCCGGGTCCGGTGACGGCCGCGGTGCGTGAGGTGTGGGCCCGTCACGCCGCCCGGACGGCCGAGCCGTGACCGAGACGCGTCCCCGCCGTGCGTTCTTCCGCGCCGCCGACGACCACGACGAGTGGGCCTGGCGGAGCCGGCTGCGCGCCAACCGCACGACCCGCATCGCGCTGCGCACCACCGTGGCCCTCGTCGGCCTCGTCCTCGTCCTCGGCGGGTTCGCCCTCGTGCCCCTCCCGGGGCCGGGCTGGCTCATCGTCATCCTCGGGCTCGCGGTCTGGGCCTCGGAGATCGAGCCGGCCGCCGACCTCCTCGAGTGGGTCAAGAAGCAGGTCCGCCGGTGGGAGGAGTGGGTCCGTGCCCAGCCGCTCGGCGTCAAGGCGCTCGTCGGGCTGCTGACCTTCGCGTTCGTGCTCGCCGTCGTGTGGCTGGCGCTGCGGCTCACCGGCGTGCCGTCGTTCCTCCCGGACGGCATCGAGGGCTGGCTGCACGCGCACGCCGCCCTCTGAGGGGTGCGCTGCGGGGCCGATTTCCGCCGACCCGGGGCGTTGGGTATCCTCGGCAGGCCGCACGGCACCCGGATGTGTAGCTCAGTTGGTTAGAGCGTTCGCTTCACACGCGAGAGGCCGGGGGTTCGAGTCCCTCCACATCCACCAAAGCCCTCCGGGAGCGTCAGCGACCGGAGGGCTTCGTGGTGTGGCGGGGCTCGGGAGCGCTGAGGGTCAGTTGCGGTCGTAGGCGGTGCGCAGCCACCCGAGCACCTCGTCGTCGACGTCGTCGACCGAACGGACGTCGACCGTGTGCGAGCACATGCCGGCGGCCGACCGCAGCCGATCGGTGGTGGGGTGGTCGCGGAGCTGGAGCCCGAGCTTGACCCGCGACGCGCTGGCCGCCTCGACCACCGCGAACTGGGTGGTGCGGCGCAGCGACACCGAGGTCTTCTTGGGCGCGACGTCGACGTCGGGTCCGAGGTCGCGCGCCAGCGCGAGGATCCGCTCGAGCACCGGACGCAACGCGGCCTTGGCGCCGCTGTACTGGGCGTCGACGAGGCCCTCCTCGCTCGTCGGTGCCCCCCGGGACCGGAAGGCCAGGGCGATGCCGTTGGCGAAGCCGTGGGTGATGCCGTGCGTGGACTTGAGCCAGGCGACGATCTCGCCGTGCTTCTCCCGGCCGCTGTCGGCGACGAGGGCCATCCACTCGTCCATCGTGTGCCCGGTCCGGGACTGCAGGTTCTGGAAGGGGTCGTCCATGGGAGAGATGATCTCGCGGGTCCTGGGCCACGGCCAGTGCCTCGAGCACCTCTCGGCGGCTTGGGGATTCCTGAGGGTCACGGGGTGAACACCGGGAAATGCAGTGGCTGCACCGTCCCCTCCCGGGTGTATGCATGGAGCCATGACGATGTCGGTGCGGAGCATCCACACCTTCCCCGAGCGGCGGGCCGCCGCCCACGACCACGACAGCGCCGAGGTGGCGCTCGCCGGGCTCGTCGGCGACCGGCCGAAGAAGGCCGCGGTGTCGGTCGTGGGACACGACTCGCCGCACACCCGGGCCAACCTCGTCCTCGACGCCCCGACGGCCGAGGTCGAGGCGCTCAGCGGGCACGTCCTGCGCGTCGGCGACGTCGTCCTCGCGGTCGAGTCCACCGGCAACGCGTGCGCCGGCCTGTACGCGGCCGTCGGGCACCCGGGCACCGTGCGCGTCGGCGACGCCGTGGAGGTCGTGGAGGACGCGTCGTGACCGTCTCCGCCCCCGCGACGACGGGGACGGCCGCGCACGACGCCGGGGTGCAGCGCCTCGTCGCCAGCCACCGGGCCATCCCCGAGGGCGCGCCGGTGCGCCTCGCGAAGCGCACGAGCAACCTGTTCCGGGCCCGCACCACCACCGACGCCCCGGGGCTCGACACGAGCGGCCTCACCGGCGTCGTGTCCGTCGACCCGGACGCTCGCACGGCCGACGTCCAGGGCATGTGCACCTACGAGGACCTCGTCGATGCCACGCTGCCGCACGGCCTGACCCCGCTCGTCGTGCCCCAGCTGCGCACCATCACCCTCGGCGGGGCGGTCACCGGGCTGGGCATCGAGTCGGCGTCGTGGCGCAACGGGCTGCCCCACGAGTCGGTCCTCGAGATGGACGTGCTGACGGGCGCGGGCGAGGTCGTCACCGCCGACGCCACGACCCGTAACCCCGACCTCTTCCGCGGCTTCCCCAACTCCTACGGCACCCTCGGCTACGCGACCCGGCTGCGCATCGAGCTCGAGCCGGTCGGCCGCACCGTCTCGCTGCGGCACGTCCGCTTCCACGACCTCGACGCGCTGCTCGCCGCCGTCGGGCGCGTGATGACCGCGGGCGAGCACGACGGCGAGCCGGTCGACTACCTCGACGGCGTCGTGTTCAGCGCCGACGAGTCCTACCTCGTCCTCGGTCGGCGCAGCGACGAGCCGGGCCCGACGAGCGACTACGCCGGGCAGCAGGTCTTCTACCGCTCGATCCAGCACGACCGCCCGCGCCCGACCCGCGACACCCTGAGCACCCTCGACTACCTCTGGCGCTGGGACACCGACTGGTTCTGGTGCTCGCGGGCCTTCGGAGCGCAGAACCCGCTGGTCCGTCGGATGTGGCCGCGGCGCTGGCTGCGCTCGAGCGTCTACTGGAAGCTCGTCGCCCTCGACCGGCGCTTCGACGTCGCCGACCGGCTCGAGGCGCGCAAGGGGCGGCCGCCGCGAGAGCGGGTCGTGCAGGACGTCGAGATCCCTCTCGAGCGCACCGCCGAGTTCCTCCGCTGGTTCCTTCGCGAGGTCCCCATCGAGCCGATCTGGCTGTGCCCGTTGCAGCTTCGTGACGACCGCCCGTGGACGCTCTACCCCCTCGCGCCGGGGGAGCGGTACGTCAACGTCGGCTTCTGGTCCACGGTCCCCGTCGACCCCGGTGCCGGCCCGGGCGCCACGAACCGCCGCATCGAGGACGCCGTGAGCGACCTCGGCGGCCACAAGTCCCTGTACTCGGAGGCCTTCTACGACGAGGAGACCTTCTGGCGCCACTACGGCGGCGCCGACTACCCGGCGCTCAAGGAGCGCTACGACCCCGGACACCGGCTGCCCGACCTCTACGCGAAGGCGGTCCGTGGTGCCTGACACCAGCAGGAGGAGCACGTGAGCATCGCCCAGATCGTCGAGTCCGTCGTCGACGGACCCCTGCCGTTGCGCGTCGAGGCGTACGACGGCTCCGGCGTCGGACCGGCCGAGGCGGCGCGTCGCCTCACCGTCGCGACGCCCCGTGGCCTGAGCTACCTCGCCACTGCGCCGGGGGACCTCGGGCTGGCCCGGGCCTACGTGTCCGGCGACCTGCGGGTCGAGGGGGTGCACCCCGGTGACCCCTACGACCTGCTCGCCGACCTCTCCGGCGTGCGGTTCCGGCGACCGGGTCGCGAGCAGGTGCTCGAGCTCTCGCGGATGCTCGGGGTCCGCGGCCTCACGCCGCCGCCGCCCCCGCCCCAGGAGAGCCTGCCCCGCTGGCGCCGGCTCGCGGAGGGGTTGCGGCACAACCAGACCCGGGACGCCGAGGCCATCCACCACCACTACGACGTCTCGAACCGGTTCTACGAGATGGTCCTCGGCCCGTCGATGACCTACACGTGCGCCTGCTACCCGGCCGCCGACGCCACCCTCGAGGAGGCGCAGGAGAACAAGTACCGGCTCGTCTTCGACAAGCTCGGGCTGCGGCCCGGCGACCGGCTGCTCGACATCGGGTGCGGCTGGGGCGGGATGGTGCGCCACGCCGCCCGTCGCGGGGTCTCGGTGCTCGGCGTGACGCTCTCGCGCGAGCAGGCCCTCTGGGCGCAGAAGGCCATCGCCGAGGAGGGCCTCGCCGACCTCGCCGAGGTGCGGCACAGCGACTACCGGGCGGTCACCGAGAGCGGTTTCGACGCCGTGTCGTCGATCGGCCTCACCGAGCACATCGGGGTGCGCAACTACCCGGCGTACTTCGGGTTCATCCGCGACCGGCTGCGCACCGGTGGGCTGCTGCTCAACCACTGCATCACCCGTCCGCACAACCGCCGCACCGAGACCGGCGCGTTCATCGACCGCTACGTGTTCCCGGACGGCGAGCTGACGGGTTCGGGGCGGATCATCACCGAGGTGCAGGACGCCGGGCTCGAGGTGTTCCACGAGGAGAACCTGCGCGAGCACTACGCGCTGACCCTCGCGGGCTGGTGCCGCAACCTCGTCGAGCACTGGGACGAGTGCGTCGAGGAGGTCGGTGAGGGGACGGCCCGGGTCTGGGGCCTGTACATGGCGGGCTCGCGACTCGGGTTCGAGCGCAACGAGATCCAGCTGCACCACGTGCTCGCCGCCAAGACCGGCGCGGACGGCCTGAGCGGTCTGCCGCTCCGGCCGTGGTGGAGCACCTGAGGCGGTTCAGCCGCGCGGGCGCAGGCCGTCCCAGGCGAGGGTCGTGAGGTCGTCGGCGAGGGCGTCGGCGCTGCGGCCCCCGCCATCCGGACCCCCGGCGAGCCACGCGTCGGCGGCCGCGCGCACCATCCCCACGAGCGCGACCCCCCAGAGCGTCGCGGTGTCGGCGTCCACGGGCGTCGCCCGCTCGACGCCGGCGACGATGCCCGCGACGTGCTCGGCGATCCGGCCGGTCATCCCCGCGGCGACGTCGCCGTCCGGCCGCTCGCCCGGGAGCAGCAGCGGGGCGTTGACGATGAACCGGTACACCTCGGGGTCGTCCTCGACGAGGTGGAGGTAGGCGGCGATGACGGCGCGGACCACCTCGCGCGGGGGGAGCGGCTCGCCGTCCGGTCCGTCGGCGGCCCGGGTGATGCCGCGGATGATCGTGCCGTCGACCCGGTCGGCGACCGCCGCGTAGAGCCCCGCCCGGTCGGTGAAGTGCCGGTACACGACGGTCTTGGACGTGCCGGCGGCCGCGGCGACCTCGTCCATCCCCACCGCCGCCCCGTGCTCGCGGATGGCGCGCACGGTCGACTCGACGAGCTCGCGGCGGCGGGCGAGCCGGTGCTCGTCCCAGCGGGCGCTGCGGCCGTCGGTCGGGGAGGCGGAGGTCACGGGTCAGGACGGTAGCAGGAACCGGCGGTACCTGTTACCGTCGGTACCGGATACCTTGCGGCGCCGACGACCGTCCGTGCCGCCCCCGATCGCAGCAGGAGCCAGACCGGTGACCACCACGCGCCGCGCCGCCGTCCTCGGCGGCAACCGCATCCCCTTCGCCCGACAGTTCGGCCCGTACGCCGAGGCCTCGAACCAGGACATGCTCACCGCGGCCCTCGAGGGCCTCGTCGCCCGGCACGGGCTCGCGGGGGAGCGGCTCGGTGAGGTCGTCGCCGGCGCCGTCATCAAGCACAGCCGCGACTTCAACCTCACCCGCGAGGCGGTGCTCGGCTCGAGCCTGGCCCCGGACACCCCGGCCTACGACATCCAGCAGGCCTGCGGCACCGGGCTCGAGGCCACCATCCTCGTCGCGAACAAGATCGCCCTCGGCCAAGCCGACTCGGCGATCGCCGGTGGCGTCGACTCCGCCTCGGACGCCCCGATCGTCGTCCCCGAGAAGCTGCGCCAGAAGCTGCTGCGCCTCAACCGCGCGAAGACCCCGGCCGACCGGGCGAAGGCCGCGATCAGCCTGCGCCCCACGGACCTCGGCATCCAGGTGCCCGCCGCCACCGAGCCCCGCACCGGCATGTCGATGGGCGAGCACATGGCCATCACCGCCGCCCGGTGGCGCATCACGCGCGAGGCGCAGGACGAGCTGGCGCTGGCCAGCCACCAGAAGCTCGCCGCGGCCTACGAGCGCGGCTTCTTCGACGACCTGCTGACGCCCTACCTCGGCCTGACCCGCGACCAGAACCTGCGTCCGGACTCCACGCTCGAGAAGCTCGGCTCGCTGCGCACCGCCTTCGGGTCCGGACCCGACGCCACGATGACCGCCGCCAACTCCACGCCGCTGTCCGACGGCGCCTCGGCGGTGTTGCTCGGCTCCGAGGAGTGGGCGGCCGCCCACGGCCTGAAGCCGCTGGCGTTCTTCGTCGACGGCGAGACCGCCGCGGTCGACTACCTCGGCGGTGAGGAGGGCCTGCTCATGGCCCCCGCCTACGCCGTGCCGCGGATGCTCGCCCGCCAGGGCCTCACCCTCCAGGACTTCGACCTCTACGAGATCCACGAGGCCTTCGCCGCCACGGTCCTCTCGACGATGGCCGCGTGGGAGGACGAGGAGTTCTGCCACGACCGGCTCGGCCTCGACGCACCGCTCGGCAGCATCGACCGCGCGAAGCTCAACGTCACCGGCTCGTCGCTCGCCGCCGGCCACCCGTTCGCCGCGACCGGCGGCCGCATCGTCGCCACGCTCGCGAAGCTGCTGCACGAGAGGGGTTCCGGCGCACGGGGCCTCATCAGCATCTGCGCGGCCGGTGGGCAGGGCGTCGTCGCCATCCTCGAGGCGGCCTGAGGTGCCCCGCTCCGACGGCTACACGTCCTTCGTGGGCACCGGGTTCGGGAAGAAGCTCGCGACCACCCTCGGCCTGCCGCAGCCGGTGCCGCTGCGCCGGTACGCGCCGGGTCGCCCGCTCGTCGACGGGCCGGTGCTCGTCGGCGGGCACGGAGGCACCCCGGCCCTGGCCGCCCTGCGGGAGGGGCTGACCGCGGCCGGTGCGTCGCTCGTCGACCAGGTGCCGGACGGCACCCGGCTCGGCGGCGTCGTCGTCGACCTCACCGCGGCCGAGACCCCCGCCGACCTCGAGTCGCTGCGCGCGACGTTGGCCCCGGCGCTCAAGCGGCTCGGCCGCTGTGCCCGGGTCGTCGTCGTCGGGCGCGACCCCGGCCGCGCCGGGTCGGTGGCCCAGCGCGCGGCGCGGCGGGCGCTCGAGGGCATCACCCGCTCGGTCGGCAAGGAGCTGCGCTCCGGCGCCACGGCCAACCTCGTCCTCGTCGCCGACGGGTCCGAGGCCGCGGCCCTCGGCACGGTGCTCTTCCTCCTCTCCGCCCGGTCGGCCTACGTCGACGGTCAGGTGCTCCGGGTCGGGGAGGGCGAGGCGCCCGCAGCACCGGCCGACGCCGACCGCCCGCTCGCCGGCAAGGTCGCCGTCGTCACCGGCGCGGCGCGCGGCATCGGTGCCGACATCGCCCGCACCCTGCACCGCGACGGCGCGACCGTCGTCTGCGTCGACGTGCCGGCGGCGGGTGGTGCCCTCGCCGCCGTGGCGAACGAGGTCGGCGGCACCGCGCTCCAGCTCGACGTCACCGCCGCCGACGCCGGCGCCCGCATCGCCGAGCACGCCCGCACCCGGCACGGGGGCCTCGACCTCGTCGTGCACAACGCGGGCATCACCCGCGACAAGCTGCTCGCCAACACCGACGCCGACCGGTGGGACTCCGTGCTGCGGGTCAACCTCCTGTCGATCCTCTCGATGAACGAGGCGCTGCTCGCCAAGGACGGTCTGCGACAGGGCGGCCGCGTGGTCCTCGTCTCGTCGATCGCCGGCATCGCCGGGAACCGCGGGCAGAGCAACTACGCCGCGTCCAAGGCCGGTGTCATCGGCCTCGTCGACGGTTACGCCGCGGACCGCGGGCTGCGCCGCCGGGGCATCACCGTCAACGCCGTGGCGCCGGGCTTCATCGAGACCGAGATGACCGCCCGCATCCCGCTCGCCACCCGCGAGCTGGGCCGCCGGCTCAACAGCCTCGCGCAGGGTGGGCTGCCGGTCGACGTCGCGGAGACCATCGCGTTCTTCGCCGCCGACGGGCAGGCCGCGGTGTCCGGCAACGTCGTCCGCGTCTGCGGCCAGAGCCTGCTGGGGGCCTGAGGATGGCTGTCGAGGTCCTCGACGGACCGCCGTCGACCGTCCCGCTGCTCGCGCGGGCCGCGCTCACCGCGCGCGGACGGCACGGGGGCGAGGTCCCCGAGCGCACCCTGCGCGTCGAGGACGTCGTCGTCGACCGGCACCGGCTGGCCGCCTACCAGCGGCTCACCGGGTACGACGTGTCGGACACCCTCCCGCAGGCCTATCCCTGGGTGCTGGCCTTCCCGGTGCAGACCGCCCTCATGGCCCGCCCGGACTTCCCGGTCGCGCTGCCGGGCATGGTGCACCTCGAGAACCGGGTCACCACCCACCGGCGGCTCGACGCCGCCGAGCCGCTGACCCTCGACGTCACCGCCGGCGCCCTGCGCCCGCACCGCCGCGGGCGCACCCTCGACGTCCGGCTCGAGGCACGGGTGGCCGGCGAGCTCGTCTGGGAGTGCGACAGCGTCTACCTCGGCCGCGGCCGGGGGAGCGAGGACGCCCCTCGGGGTGACGCGCCGCCCGCGCTGCCGGGCGGACCGGCCGTGGCGGTGTGGCGCCTGCCGGACGACCTCGGGCGCGAGTACGCGTCCGTCTCCGGCGACGTCAACCCCATCCACCTGCACCCGCTGTCGGCGAGGGCCATGGGCTTCCCCCGCCACATCGCGCACGGGATGTGGACCTACGCCCGGACGCTGGCGGCGCTGGGGCGCGGCTCCCTCGGGCCGTCGACGAGCCGCGTGTGGTTCACCAAGCCGGTGTTCCTGCCCTCGACCGTCGAGCTCGTCGTGCAGCGTTCCGGCACAGGCGTGCTCGCCGGGCTGCGGTCACGCAAGGACCCGTCGACGACGCACGTGGTCGTGACCCTCGACGCGTGACGCGTCAGGTCCCGAGTCGCAGCACCCGCGTGTAGAAGGCCAGCTCGCGCTCGAGGGCGTCGACGATCGTGTCGCGGCGCCGGAAGCCGTGGCCCTCGCCCTCGTAGACGGCGAGCTCGACCTCGCGCCCGGCGGCCCGCATCGCCGCCGCCATGTCCTCGGCCTGCGCGAGCGGCACGACCATGTCGTCGGTGCCCTGGAGCAGCAGGAGCTCGCCGTGGAGCCGGTCGACGTGGTGGACGGGGGAGCGGTCGCGGTACACCTGCTCGCCCTCGGGCCACGGGGCGACGAGCCGGTCGGTGTAGCGCGACTCGAACTTGTGGGTGTGCTGCGCGAGGGCCGCGAGGTCGCCGATGCCGAAGAGGCTCGTCCCGGCCGCGAACGCGTCGCTCGTCGTCATGGCCCGGAGCACCACGTACCCGCCGGCGCTCCCGCCGCGCACGGCGAGCCGGGAGCGGTCGGCGAGGCCCGCGTCGGCCGTCGCGAGGGCGCCGGTGACGCAGTCGTCGATGTCGACCTCCCCCCACCGCCCGAGGAGGCGGTCGCGGTAGGCGCGGCCGTAGCCGGTGCTGCCCGAGTAGTTGACGTCCAGCACGGCGAAGCCGCGGGTGGTCCAGAACTGGACGGCGGTCGTGTACGCGGCCTCCGCGCGGCTCGTCGGGCCGCCGTGGGCGAGGACGAGCAGCGGCGGGCGCTCGTCGGCCGGGCCCTCGACCCCTGCGAGCCGCGGGGCGTAGTACAGCCCGTGCACCTCGTCCCCGTCGCCGTTGCGCCAGGTGCGCGGCTCGGGGGTGGACACCGACCCGGGGTCGAGCCGGGTGCCGCCCGAGCCGCCGAGCACCCGGAACGGACCGGCGGCCGGTCCCCGGACGACCTCGGGCAGCCCGTCGGCGCGACCGCGCTTGAGGACGACCTCGCCGTCCGCGGAGCCGAGGTGGTCGTGGAACGCGCCCGAGCCGGCGGACGGGACGACCTCGCCGGTCGTCGTGTCGAGGACCCCCAGCCCCTGCCCGCCCGGTTCCCACCAGCGGACGAGGGCCCGCTCGGCGTCGAGGACCGCGAGGTCGCCCATCCCGAGGATCCACTGCGGGGCGGCGTGGTCGGCCTCCGTGTCGTGCACGGGGTGCGGACCGTCACCGGCGTCGCGGTGGACCAGCCACCACCCCGACTCGTCGGACACGAACCACAGCGAGCCGTCGGGACCGAACGTGGGCTGGACGACCGAGACGCCCTCGCCGCCCGCGACGGTGACGGCATCGCTCACGCCGTCGGCGTCGAGGTGGGCCACGACGAGCCGGGTGGAGTCCCACGGCATGTTCGGGTGGTCCCACACGACGTAGGCGATGCGCGTGCCGTCCGGTGACACCGCCGGCCGGGAGACGAAGTCGGTGCCGGTGTGCAGCACCGTGCCGCCGTCGGCGTTCTCGCCGTGCAGGTCGAGGCGCACGAGCTCGTTCGCCGGCTCCGGGTCGCGGGAGTGGTCCTCGCGCACCGCGTAGACGTGCTCGCCGTGGAGGACCAGGCCGCCGTAGCGCCACGGGCCCTCCGGCGTGAGGGCGACCGGCGCGGACGCCCCGGGGTCGAGGCGGTGCAGGCGGTCGTCGCCGAGGTGCGAGAACACGACCGTGCCGGCGGACACGGCGTAGGCGCCGCCGCCGTACTCGTGGACCCGGGTGCGCACGTTCCACGGGGCCGGGAGCACGTCGGCCGGGGCGTCGCCGTCGTGGCGGACGAGGACCTGCCGCCCCCCGTCCGCGGGGCGCCGCTCGAGCCACCACGTGTCGGCACCGTCGGCGTGCACCTCGTCGAGGAAGACCTGCCCGCCGGCGAGGTCGTCCGGGGCGAGCGGGGAGGGCCAGGTGCCGTAGGGGAGGGTCCGCATCCCCCGACCCTAGGTGGCGAGGTGCCACGGCGAGCGTCCGAGTGGTTGGGTGGGCCCGTGACGCCGCCCACGCCGTACGACGACCTCGACGAGGAGGAGCAGGTCGAGGTCCTGCGCCCCGCCGCCCTCGGGGCCGCGCACGCGTTCGGGCTCGACGTCGCGCGGATGGAGCCGGTGCTCCACGCCTACAACACGACCTTCGCCGTCGACACGGTCGGCGGCGAACGGTTCGCGCTGCGCGTCGGGACGAACTCCAAGAGCACGCCGGCCAACGTCCGCGCCCAGCAGGCGTGGCAGGAGGCCATCGCCACGACGACCGACGTCGTCGTGCCGCGCCCGCTGCGGACCACCGACGGCGGATGGTTCGTCACGGCCGAGCCGACCGGGCTCGCTCGCCCGGTCCTCGTCACCGCCGCGTCGTGGCTCGAGGGCGACGACGCGGGTGACGAGGCGTCCGCCGACTGGGCCCGTGCGCTCGGTCGGGCCACCGCGACCCTGCACCGGCAGTCCGCCGCCTGGTCGATGCCCGAGGACGCCGACCTCCCGCGCTTCGAGGACCCGCTCTTCGGCGACCGCGAGGTCCTCCTCGGCGCCCCGGGGCTCGCCGACACCGACCGGGTCGTGCTCGTCGAGGCCCTGCGCCGGACGCGGGAGGCCTTCGAGCGGCTGTCCTCCGGGGCCGAGGTCGTCCCGCTCCACGCCGACCTGCACGGCGGCAACCTCAAGTGGCACGAGGGCCGCCTCGCGGTCTTCGACTTCGACGACGCCGGCCTCGGGATCCCTGTCCTCGACCTCGCGATCACGACCTTCTACCTGCGCCGCGGCGGTGCCGAGGCGGCCGAGGCCGCGCTCCGGGAGGGGTACGCCGAGGTCGCGCCGCTGCCCGACGCCGACCCGGGCGACGTCGAGGCGCTCGTCGCCGCCCGGCAGCTGCTCCTCGCGAACTCGCTGCTCGACTCGAGCACCGCGTCGCTGCGGGCGATGGCCGACGACTACCGGCGCACCACCGTGGCGCGGCTGCGCCACTGGTTCGACACCGGCACCTTCCGCCTCGACGTCGAGGGCTGACTCCACCCCCAGGGGGAGGCGCCCCCGCCGGCCCGGTGGTCCGATGGTGGGGACCGACACCGCCACCGAGGAGGCGACGATGACCCTCTCGCTCACCGAGGAGCTCGTGCTCCTGACCCTCGACCCGCACTCCGGGCGACCCGCGCTCGACTCCGTCCGGATGAAGGCCGCCGTCGCCGGTGCCGCCGTCGCCCAGCTCACGCTCGACGGCGCCCTCGCCCTCGACGGGCCGGACCCCAAGCGGGCCCGCCTGCGCCGCACGGGCACCGCCGCACCCACCGACCCCCTGCTGAGCGACGCCCTCGAGCAGGCCGACGGCCGGCGCCCGAAGGACGCCGTCTCGCGCCTCGGCGGCGCGGGCGCCTGGCGCGACCGGGCCGGCGCCCTGCGCACCCACCTCCTCGACGCGATGGCCGCCGCGGGCGTCGTCCGGCGCGAGGACGACCGGGTCCTCGGCCTCTTCCCCCGCACCCGCTGGTCGGTGGCCGACCCCACGGTCCTCGACGCGCTGCGGGCCCGGGTCACCGGCGCCCTCGACGCCCGCGGCGGACCACCGGACCCCCCGACCGCCGCCCTCGTCGCGCTGCTCTCGGCCACCGACCGGCTCGCCGCCGTCACCGGCCTGCCCAAGGCCGAGGCGCGTCGCCGGGCCGAGGCGGCGACGGCGGGGGACTGGGCGGCCCCGGCCGTGCGGGCCGCCGTCCAGGAGGTGCACGCCGTGCTCGTCGCGAGCATGGTCGCGACGACTGCGGCGACGACCGCCGCCACGAGCTGAGGACCCCACCACCCCGCGCCCGGGAACTGCCGCGACCCGGCCCGCCACGCCTCGATAGCATCGGGGCGGGCCGGAGCACCGGCCCGCCCACCACCTGCCGAGGAGCGCCTGCGCCATGTCCGCCCAGATCACCGTCCACGTCGCCGGAAGCGAGCGATCGGTGTCCGGGGGGACGACGTACGGCGACCTCTTCGACGGCGACCGCACCGTGCTCGTCGCCCGGGTCGGCGGCGAGCTGCGCGACCTGCACCTCCCGGCCGCCGACGGCGACGTCGTCGAGCCGGTCACCGCGGCCGAGCAGGACGGCCTCGACGTCCTCCGGCACAGCGCCGCGCACGTGCTGGCCCAGGCCGTCCAGGAGGTGCACCCGGACGCGAAGCTCGGCATCGGGCCGCCCGTCCGCGACGGCTTCTACTACGACTTCGACGTCGAGACCCCGTTCACCCCCGAGGACCTCAAGGCACTCGAGAAGGTGATGCAGCGCATCGTCAACGAGGGCCAGACCTTCCACCGCCGCGAGGTGAGCGACGCCGACGCCGCCGTCGAGCTCGCCGACGAGCCGTACAAGATCGAGCTCATCGGGCTCAAGGGCGGGGCCGCCGAGGACGCCGCCGAAGGGGCGTCCGTGGAAGTCGGCGGCAGCCAGCTGACGATCTACGACAACGTCCGGCGTGACGGCTCGGTGGCCTGGGGCGACCTGTGCCGCGGCCCGCACGTGCCGTCGACCAAGGTCCTCGGCAACGCCTTCAAGCTGATGCGGTCCGCCGCCGCCTACTGGCGCGGCTCGGAGAAGAACCCGCAGCTGCAGCGCGTCTACGGCACCGCCTGGCCGACCAAGGACGAGCTCAAGGCCCACCTCGACCGGCTCGCCGAGGCCGAGAAGCGCGACCACCGCAAGCTCGGCGCCGAGCTCGACCTCTTCTCCTTTCCCGACGAGCTCGGCTCCGGGATGGCCGTCTTCCACCCCCGTGGCGGCGTCATCAAGCGCGAGATGGAGGACTACGTCCGGCGCCGGCACCTCGAGGAGGGCTTCCAGTACGTCGGCACCCCGCACATCAGCAAGGACGGCCTCTTCCACACCTCGGGGCACCTGCCGTACTACGCCGACACGATGTTCCCGCCGATGGAGCTCGAGCACGCGCAGTACCGCCTCAAGGCGATGAACTGCCCGATGCACAACCTCATCTTCCGTTCGCGCGGCCGCTCCTACCGCGAGCTGCCGATGCGCCTCTTCGAGTTCGGGTCGGTCTACCGGTTCGAGAAGTCGGGTGTCGTCCACGGCCTGACCCGCGTGCGGGCGATGACCCAGGACGACTCGCACTCCTACGTCACCCCCGAGCAGGCGCCCGGCGAGATCGAGCACCTGCTGCGGTTCGTCGTCGGCCTGCTCGAGGACTTCGGCCTCGACGACTACTACTTCGAGCTCTCGACCCGCGCGACCGAGGGTGACAAGAAGGACAAGTTCATCGGCTCGGACGAGCAGTGGGAGACCGCGACCGAGGTCCTGCGCTCCACCGCGGAGACCTTCGGGGTCGACCTCGTCGACGACCCGGGCGGCGCCGCCTACTACGGGCCGAAGATCTCGGTGCAGACCCGCGACGCCATCGGGCGCACCTGGCAGATGTCGACCATCCAGTACGACTTCAACCAGCCGCACCGGTTCGGCCTCGAGTACCAGGCCGCCGACGGCTCGCGCCAGGAGCCGGTGATGATCCACTCGGCGAAGTTCGGGTCGATCGAGCGCTTCATCGGCGTGCTCGTCGAGCACTACGCCGGGGCGTTCCCGGTGTGGCTCTCGCCGGTGCAGGTCCTCGGAGTGCCCGTGGCGGAGGAGTTCGTGCCGTACCTGCGCGAGGTCGGCGAGAAGCTCGCGGCCCACGGGGTGCGCTTCGAGATCGACGAGTCCGACGACCGGTTCCCGAAGAAGATCCGCACGGCGAGCAAGTCGAAGGTGCCCTACGTCCTCATCGCCGGGGGCGAGGACCGCGACGCCGGCGCCGTGTCGTTCCGGTACCGCGACGGGTCGCAGAAGAACGGGGTGCCGGTCGACGACGCGGTCGCCGAGGTCCTCGACGCGATCCGGAGCAAGAGCCAGGTCTGAGCCGCTCGTGTCCGGATGGTGGGACTCGGCGGTCGGTGGGTGACCCCTCGTCACGTCCGTCACGCGACACGCCGACGACACGCCGGTCCGCGTCACAGGCTGGAAATTGGTCGGCCAAACCTCTTGCGGGACAGGGTGTCCGGGGCATAGAAATATCCCACTCCACCACTTCGGTGGCGGAGGGATCGAGAAGGAGAAGGACGCCAGGCCGCGCGGTTCTGCCGCGAGGAGCCACCGGGTGATGACGGTGGTGGCGACTGGATACCGGCTCGTGAGACGCGGAGCATCATGCCGGGTCACCGAGGCCCCGGAACCACTCATACTGGTTCCGGGGCCTCACCTTTGTGCCCGGGACACCTCCCGGAGCGCGGGTCCGTGGGTCATGCTGGGGGCGTGGAGACCGCTCGCGACGTCCGGGTGCGCGAGGCCGTGCCCACCGACGCCTTCTCGGTCGCCGCCCTGCACATCCAGGACGAGCGCGAGCGCGGGGCCGCCGTCCCCCCCGGCTTCCTCGACGCCTTCGCCGACGCCTGGCTGCGCGACCGGGCGCGGCGCACCTGGCTCGCCGAGGACCCCGTCGGCCGTCCGCTCGGTGTCGTGCACGGCACCCGGGTGCAGAAGCTGCCGAGCGCCCACCGCCCCGCCGACGCGTGGTTCCACGTCAGCCTCCTCTTCGTCACCCCCGACGCGCGGGGCGCCGGCATCGGGGAGCAGCTGCTGCGGGCGCTGCTCCGGTGGGCGGCCACCGACCACGTCACCCGCGTCCAGCTGAACGCCGTGCCGGAGGCGCGCACGCTCTACGAGCGGGTCGGCTTCGGGGCGCCCTCGGACCGGCTCATGGAGCTGAGGTTCGACGGCCCCACCTAGGGTGGCGGGATGCAGACCGGCACCCCCTCCCGCGGAGTCCTCGTCACCGGCGCGTCCCGGGGGGTCGGTGCGGCCGTGGCCCGGGCCTTCGCCGCGCGCGGCGACCGGGTCGTCGTGCACCACCGCGGGGCGTCGAGCACCGAGCGTGCCGAGGAGGTCCTCGCCTCGCTGGGCGGCACCGGCCACCTGCGCGTGCCCGCCGACCTCGCCGACCCCGACGCCGTGCGGGTGCTGGCCGACGCCGCGGTCGCGGGCCTCGGGCGGGTCGACGTGCTCGTCAACAACGCCGCGATGATCGTGCCGCCGGGCTCCTCGGGCAGCCGTCGCGGCGACCACCCGCTCGACGCGACGTCCTACGAGGACTGGGTGCAGGTGTGGCAGCGCACGCTGGCCACGAACCTGCTCGGCCCGGCGAACCTCACGTGGTGCGTCGCGCGGCACATGCTCGAGGTCGCGCCGGGCGACGGCGTGCCCGTCGGGCGCGTCGTCAACGTCGGGTCGCGCGGGGCGTTCCGCGGAGAGCCCGACATCCCGGCCTACGGCGCGAGCAAGGCCGGCCTGCACTCCTTCGGCCAGTCGATGGCCCAGCACCTCGGGCGGCACGGCATCGCCGTGACGAGCATCGCGCCCGGCTTCATCGCCACCGAGATGGCCGGCTACGCGCTGGCCGACGAGGCCGCGGCCGAGGCCACCCGCGCCCAGAGCCCGTTCCACCGGGTCGCGACCCCGGAGGAGGTCGCCGGCGCGGTCCTCGCCCTCGCGGCACCGGGTGCCGAGTGGGCCTCGGGCGCCGTCCTCGACTTCAACGGGGCGAGCCACCTGCGCTGAGCGGGCGCCACTCCATCCGGATGTCCGGGGCGCCCTCCTCGTTGTCGCCGTCCGTGCCGCCCACCTCGACGAAGCCCTCGCGAGCGTAGAACCGACGCGCCCCGGCGTTCGCCGCGAACGTCCACAGCGCCAGGCCCTCCGGGTGCGCCGCGCGGGCCAGGGCGAGCAGTGCGGCTCCCGTGCCGCGGCCGGTCGCGCCGGACCGGACGTAGAGGTGCTCGACCTCGCCACCTCGACCGAGGGCGAGGAACCCCACGGGGAGCCCGTTCTCCTCGGCCACCCACACCGTGTCGCTCGCCACGACCCGCGCCAGGAACGGGGCGACGGTCTCCGGCGGGTGCGCGAGCGGCGGGATGCCCGGGACGCTGTCGGCGCGCACCGCGAGGAACAGGTCGGCGAGCGCCGGGACGTCGGCGTCGACGGCCGGGCGGAGGACGACGGCGGAGTCGGGCACCGGGTCACCCTGCCACGCGCCGCCCCGGGCGCCCCGCCCTAGGATCGGAGGCATGGCCGAGCACGAGGACCCCGTCGACTTCGCGGGGGAGCCCGACGGCTTCGACCGGCTGTGGACCCCGCACCGGATGGTCTACCTGCGCGGCGAGCGCCCGGACCCGGACGCCGGCGAGGGCTGTCCCTTCTGCGCCGCCCCCGGCAAGTCCGACGAGGAGGGGCTGGTCGTGCACCGCGGCGAGCACTGCTACGTCGTGATGAACCTCTTCCCGTACAACCCCGGCCACGTGCTCGTCTGCCCGTACCGGCACGTCGCCCTCTACGTCGAGCTCACCGACGAGGAGACGGCGGAGTTCACCGCGCTGACGAAGGCGGCCATCCACGCCCTCACCGGCGCGTCCGAGCCGATGGGGTTCAACCTCGGGATGAACCAGGGCGCGGTGGCGGGCGCCGGGGTCGCCGCCCACCTGCACCAGCACGTCGTGCCGCGCTGGGGCGGCGACAGCAACTTCCTGCCGATCGTCGCCCGGACCAAGGCGCTGCCGATGCTCCTCGAGGACGTCCGCTCACGGCTCGTCGAGCACTGGCCCGCCTGAGCCGCGTCCGGGGAGCTCAGGCGGAGGCGCCGGCCCCGAGGTGCTCGCGCGCCAGCCGGCCCGGCAGCTCCTCGTAGCCGCGGGGCTCGCGCCGGAAGACACCCGTGCCGTGGGCGAGCGAGCGCAGGGCGATCGCGTAGTCGAGCAGCTCGAGGCGGGGGACGGCGGCCACGAGCACCGAGCGCCCGGGCTCGTCGTCGCACGGCTCGGACCCGACGATCTGCCCGCGCCGGCTGCTGACGTCGGTCATCACCGCCCCGAGGTAGTCGTCGTCGACGGTGACCGTGACGGTGTCGACCGGCTCGAGGAGGCAGAGCGACTCGGCGGAGGCGAGCTCGCGCAGGGCCAGCCCGGCCGCGGTCTGGAAGGCCATGTCCGAGGAATCCACGCTGTGCGCCTTGCCGTCGGTGAGGGTGACCTTGACGTCGGTGACCGGCCAGCCCGCGAGCAGGCCCTTGGCGAGCTGCTGGTGCACGCCCTTCTCGACGCTGCCGATGAACTGCCGCGGCACCGCACCGCCGACGACGACCTCGGCGAACTCGACGCCGGAGCCACGGGGGAGCGGCTCGAGGACGAGGTGGCACACGGCGTACTGGCCGTGCCCGCCGGACTGCTTGACGTGCCGGCCCTGGGCCTCGGAGCGGCCGAGGGCGGTCTCCTTGAGCGCGACCTTGACCGGCACCTGCTCGACCCCGACGTTGAACCGGTCGCGGAGCCGGTGGAGCAGCAGCTCGAGGTGCGCCGGGCCGGTGGTCCACAGGACGACCTGCCCGGTCTCGGGGTCGTGCTCGATGCGCAGCGCGGGGTCCTCGGAGGCGAGCTCGCGGAAGGCGACCGGCATCCGGTCCTCGTCGGCACGGGTCGCCGCCTGGACCGCGGCCGGGAGCAGGGCCTCCGGCAGCGTCCACGGGGTGACGAGCAGGGGGCGCGCGGGGTCCGAGAGGGTGTCGGAGGTCTGCGCCCCGGCGAGCTTGGTGACGACGACGACCTCGCCGGCGACGGCCGACTCCTTGGCGAGCAGCTCGCCGTCGAGGGGGGCGGCCAGCGCCCCGGGCCGCACGTCGTCGTCGTGCGCCTCGTGCCCCTCGCCGGTCGGGCCCCCGAGCAGCTCGAGGTGGCCGGAGACGTGGACCGGGCGGTCGCCGCGCAGCGTCCCCGAGAAGACGCGGACGAGGGACAGGTGCCCGACGTAGGCGTCGGACTCGGTGTGCACGACCTCGGCGACGAGCGGGCCGTCCGGGTCGGCCGCGAGGACCACCGGCTCGCCGCCGCCGACCGGCGTGACGGTCGGGAGCGGGTGCTGCCCGGGGTGGGGGAAGGCGGCCTCGACGAGGTGGAGCAGGACCTCGACCCCGGCCCCGGTCTCGCCGGAGACCGGCAGCACCGGGTGGAAGGTGCCGTGCGCGACGGCGGCGAGCAGGTCGCGCTCGAGGGTCGCGAAGTCGAGGTCCTCACCGGCGAGGTAGCGGTCCATCAGCTCGGGGTCCTCGGACTCCTCGATGACGCCCTCGACGAGCCCGGGACGATGGGTGTCGAAGACCTCGGCGTGCTCGGCGCCGGCCGGCCGCACCGTGCGCCGGCCGCCCTCGTAGTCGTGGATCTCGCCGAGGAGCAGGTCGGCGATGGACGTGACGGCACCCTCGGACCCGGCCACCGGCACCCCGAGCGGCTGGATGCCGGCGCCGAAGTGCGCCCGGCAGTCCTCGAGCGTCGCGAGGAAGTCGGCGTCGCGGGCGTCGAGCTGGGTGACGACGACCGCGCGGGGCATCCCGACGACCGCGCACTCGTGCCACAGGGCGCGTGAGCGGGCGTCCGCGCCGTCCGCGGCCGAGACGACGAAGAGGGCGGCGTCCGCAGCACGCAGACCCGCCCTCACCTGCCCGACGAAGTCGGGGTTGCCCGGGGCGTCGAGGAGGGTCAGCACCACCTCCCCGAGCTCGAGGGTGGCGGCCCGCAGCCCCGCGCCGGCCTCGCCCCGGGGACGGGGGCCGCGCTTCGGGGCGAGCGTCGCGACGACGTGGTCGAACAGCCGCGAGGTGCCGGCGCCGCTCGGTCCGACGAGGACGACGTTGCGCAGCCGGGTGGTGTCGGTGACGGTGGGTGCCGGGGTGCTCGCTGTGCCGCTCATGAGGCCAATCAACTCCTCCCCGGGGCGGTGCACAAGGGGAACGCCCGGACCCGCGCGGAGACGTGCACCACGACGGCACGCCCGGGCCGCCCGCCTCGTGGCCCGGGCGCCCCGAGGGCCCGACTACGCTGGCCGCACCATGCTCAACCGCTACGCGCGCGCGTTCTTCACCAAGATCCTCACGCCGGTGGCCGCCCTGCTCATCCGGCTCGGGATCAGCCCCGACGTCGTCACCGTCATCGGCACGCTCGGGGTGTGCTTCGGCGCGCTGGCGTTCTACCCCCGCGGAGAGTTCCTCGTCGGCACCCTCGTCGTCACGGCCTTCGTCTTCAGCGACACCGTCGACGGCATCATGGCCCGGCGGATCGGCCGCACCGGCACGTGGGGCGCCTACCTCGACTCCACGCTCGACCGGGTCGGCGACGCGGCCGTCTTCGGCGGGCTCGTGCTCTGGTACGCCGGCAACGGGGGCAACGCCTACATGGCGGCGCTCGCCCTCGCCTGCCTCATCCTCGGCAGCGTCGTCTCGTACGCGAAGGCCCGCGCCGAGGGGCTGGGGATGACCGCGAACGTCGGCATCGCCGAGCGCGCCGACCGGCTCGTCGCGGCCCTCGTCGCCACCGGCCTCACCGGGCTGTTCGACATCCCCACCGTCTTCCTCGGGACGGTGCTCGCGCTGCTCGCGCTGGCCAGCCTCGTCACCGTCGTCCAGCGGATCCTCGAGGTCCGCCGGCAGGCCCTGGGGGTGGCGTGAGGAGGCTGCTCGGCTCGGTCACCGACGCGGCCACCCTCGCCGGCCACCGCCTCGGCTGGGCCGCGGTGCGCCGGGTGCCCGAGCGGGTCGCCTACCGCGCCTTCGACGCCGTCGCGGACCTCACCGTGGCCCGTGGGGGAGCGGCCCGGCTGCGGGCCAACTACGCCCGGGTCCGGCCCGAGCTCGACGACGCCGCCCTCGACGCGCTCGTCCGCGAGGGGATGCGCTCGTACCTGCGCTACTACTGCGAGGCCTTCCGGCTCCCCGAGCTCGGCCCGGACGACCTCGCCGCCCGCGTGCGCGTCGAGGGCGACGGCCCGGTGCGCGAGGTCCTCGACGCCGACGGCTCGGTCGTCTGCTTCCTCGGTCACCTCGGCAACTGGGACCTCGCCGGCGCGTGGGGCACGGTGCACCTCGGCCCGGTGACCACCGTCGCCGAGCGGCTCGAGCCGGAGGAGGTCTTCCGCGAGTTCCTCGAGTTCCGCGAGGGGCTCGGCATGACGATCCTCCCGCTCACCGGCGGCCCCGACGTCTTCCCGGCGCTGCGCGAGGCGGCCCGGCGGCGGGGACTCATCCCGCTGCTCGCCGACCGCGACCTCACCCACCGCGGCGTCACCGTCGACTTCTGCGGGCTCCCGGCCCGGATGGCCCCCGGCCCGGCCGCGCTGGCCCTCGCCGAGCGCCGCCCGCTGCACCCGGTCTCCATCCGCCACGAACGGCGGGGCGCCGGCTGGGGCATCGTCCTCACCTTCCACCCGGCCGTCGAGGTGCCCGCGTCCGGCGCCACCCGCGAGAAGGTCGTCGCGATGACCCAGGCCTGCGCCGACGCCCTCGGTACCGCCGTGCGCGAGCACACCTCGGACTGGCACATGCTCCAGCGGGTCTTCGTCGAGGACCTCGACCCCGAGCGCCTGGCCCGGGCGGGGGCGGCGCGATGAGGATCGGCATCGTCTGCCCCTACTCGTGGGACGTGCCCGGCGGGGTGCAGTTCCACGTCCGCGACCTCGCCGAGGTCTTCCTCGCGCAGGGGCACGAGGTCTCCGTGCTCGCCCCGGCCGACGACGACGCCGAGCTGCCGCCCTACCTCGTGTCGTGCGGCCGCGCGGTGCCGGTGCGCTACAACGGCTCGGTCGCCCGGCTGACCTTCGGACCGGTCACCTCGGCCCGGGTCACTCGCTGGCTCGAGCAGGGCGACTTCGACATCGTGCACCTCCACGAGCCGGTCACGCCGTCGGTGTCGCTCATGGCCCTCTGGGCCGCCGAGGAGCCGGTCGTCGCGACCTTCCACACCTCGACGGTGCGCTCGCGCGCGATGCACGCCGCCAACCCACTGCTGCGGCCGTCGCTGGAGAAGATCCGGGCGCGGATCGCGGTGTCCGAGGACGCCGCCCGCACGGTGCGCCGTCACCTCGGCGGCGACACCTACATCATCCCGAACGGCGTCCACGTCGACCGCTTCGCCGCGGCGACGCCCCGCGACGAGTGGGCGGGCCGGCCCGGGGCCCCGACCCTGGCCTTCCTCGGCCGGGTCGACGAGCCCCGCAAGGGCCTCGACGTCGCGCTGCGGGCACTGCCCGCCGTCCTCGACGCCCACCCCGGCACCCGGCTCCTCGTCGCCGGTCCGGGCGACGCCGCCGACCTGCTGCGTGAGGCCGACCCCCGGGCCGTCGCCGCCACGGTCGTCCTCGGCGCGGTCTCCGACGAGGACAAGGCCCGGCTGCTCCGGTCGGTCGACGCCTACGTCGCCCCGCACCTCGGGGGCGAGAGCTTCGGCATCGTCCTCGTCGAGGCGATGGCGGCCGGCGCCCCGGTCGTCGCCTCCGACCTCTCGGCGTTCCTCGCCGTCCTCGACGACGGGCGCACCGGTGCCACCTTCGCGACCGGGTCGGCCCCGGCGCTCTCGGCCACGCTCGTCGGGCTGCTCGCCGACGCCGGCCGGCGGGCCGAGCTGCGCGAGGCTGGCACCGAGCGGGCCCGCACCTTCGACTGGTCCCGGGTGTCCGAGCAGGTGATGGCCGTCTACGAGACCGTCCTCGAGGGGGCGCACGCCGAGCTCGCCGAGCAGGCGCCACGCGGCCTGTGGAGCCGGCTGGTCCGCAGCGTGCCCGGGAGCGGGACCCCGTGAGCGGCACCGACGTCGACGTCCTCCAGGTGACGACCTTCGTCGTCATCGTCCTCATCGGCGTGGCGTGGTACCTCTCCTACGCCGCCGCCCGCCTCGACCGCCTGCACGCCAAGGTCGAGGGGGCGATGTCGGCGCTCGACGCCCAGCTGGTCCGGCGCGCCGAGGCCACCCTCGAGCTCGCGAACAGCGGCAGCCTCGACCCCGCCACCGCCCTGCTCCTCGCCGACGCGGCGACCGACTCCATCGAGCGCACCACCGAGCACCCGCTCGACGAGGACCTCCTCGACGGGCAGCACTTCGGCGGCCGCGAGCAGGTCGAGACGACCCTCAGCGAGGTGCTCGCCGTGACCCTCACCGACGAGGTCGTCGGCGGGCTGCGCACCGAGGACGACGAGCTCGTCGCCGAGGCGCTGGACCGCATCTCGGCCAGCGCCCTGCGGGTGCGGATGGCCCGCCGGTTCCACAACGACGCGGTCCGTGAGGTCCGCCGCGTGCGCGACAAGCGCGTGGTGCGCTGGTTCCGGCTGGCCGGCCGTGCGGCGCTGCCGGAGCGGGTCGAGTTCGACGACGAGGTCCCCGCGGCCCTCACCCACTGAGGCGGCGGACCGGCGTCAACGCCGCCCCCGCCGCGGACCTATGATCGGCCGCATGAGCGAGCAGCAGACCGCCCCGACCACCGGCACGACGCGCGTCAAGCGCGGCATGGCCGAGATGCTCAAGGGCGGCGTGATCATGGACGTCGTCACCGCCGAGCAGGCGAAGATCGCCGAGGACGCCGGCGCCGTGGCCGTCATGGCCCTCGAGCGGGTGCCCGCCGACATCCGGGCCCAGGGCGGGGTGTCGCGGATGAGCGACCCCGACATGATCGACTCGATCATCGAGGCCGTCTCGGTCCCGGTCATGGCCAAGGCGCGCATCGGCCACTTCGTCGAGGCGCAGGTCCTCCAGAGCCTCGGGGTCGACTACATCGACGAGTCCGAGGTCCTCACGCCGGCCGACTACGCCAACCACATCGACAAGTGGCAGTTCACCGTGCCCTTCGTCTGCGGCGCGACCAACCTCGGCGAGGCGCTGCGCCGCATCACCGAGGGTGCGGCGATGATCCGCTCCAAGGGCGAGGCCGGTACCGGCGACGTCTCGAACGCGACGACGCACATGCGCTCGCTGCGCAAGGAGATCAACCGGCTGCGCTCGATGGAGCCCGACGAGCTCTACGTCGCGGCCAAGGAGCTCCAGGCCCCCTACGACCTCGTCAAGGAGGTCGCCGAGACCGGCAAGCTGCCCGTCGTCCTCTTCACCGCCGGCGGCATCGCCACCCCGGCCGACGCCGCGATGATGATGCAGCTCGGCGCCGAGGGCGTCTTCGTCGGCTCCGGCATCTTCAAGTCGGGCAACCCGGCCGAGCGGGCCGAGGCCATCGTCAAGGCGACGACCTTCCACGACGACCCCGACGTCATCGCCAAGGTCTCGCGCGGCCTCGGCGAGGCGATGGTCGGCATCAACGTCGACGAGATCCCGCAGCCGCACCGGCTCGCCGAGCGCGGCTGGTGACGCCGTCGGCCGGTGAGCTCCGGCCGGCTCAGTGGTGGCTGGGCGCGGGTGGCGCGTCCGGCACCTCGAGCGCGACGTCGTCGACGTAGCAGTAGAACCACTCCTCGCCCGGCTCGAACGAGCGGATGACCGGGTGGTCCTCGTCGTGGGCGTGGGCCGTCGCGTGCCGCCCCGGTGAGGAGTCGCAGCAGCCCACGTGGCCGCACTCCTGGCACAGGCGCAGGTGCACCCACGTGCTGCCGTCGCGCAGGCACTCCTCACACCCGTCGGCGCGGGGGACGGGTGGGGCCGGGTCGGTGAGGTGCGTGCAGGCCATCGGGTCCTCCAGGGTGGTCGTGACGAGCGGGACGGGGTCGCAGTCGGCGTGGCCGGCGGCGTCGACGCGCGTCGCCAATGGTGGGCCGCCGATGCCGGCGCAGAACTGCAGCTGTCGGTCGCCGGGCGCCTCGGCGAGGACGTCGTCGCGCACCGTGAGCGCGGCGATCACGCCACCGGCGGCGAGCGCCGCCGCGCTGACCCACATCGCGACCCCGAAGCCGGCGTCGAAGGCCGCGGGGTCGTCGTAGGCCCGTCCGGACAGACCGGCGACCGCGGGCACCACCGCGACGGCGAGCAGGCCGGCCGTGCGGGCCACGGCGTTGTTGACGCCCGAGGCCATCCCGGCGTGCTCGGCGGGAGCCGCGGCGAGGGCGGTCGCCGTGAGCGGCGAGACCATCGTCACGAGGCCCAGGCCGAGGACGAGGACGGCCGGCAGGACGTCGACGAGGTACGAGGCGCCGGGCCCGAGCCGGAGCATGAGGAGGACGCCGACCGCGGCGACGACCGGCCCGGCGGCCATCTGCCGGCGGGGTCCGAGCCGGGCGGCCAGGGCGCCGGAGCGCGACGAGAGCAGGAGCATCACGCCGGTCACGGGCAGGAGCGCCGTGCCGGCCGCGAGGGGCGAGAAACCGCTGACGACCTGGAGCTGGACGACGAGCAGGAGGAAGACCGCTCCGAGGCCGCCGTAGACGACGAAGGTCACGAGGTTGGCGGCGCGGAACTGGGGGCGGCGGAAGGCGTCGAGCGGGAGCATCGGCGAGGCGGCCCGCCGCTCGACGACGACGAAGGCCGTCCCGGCCACGACGCCCACCGCCGCGGCGAGGAGGACCGCAGGGGACGCCCCGGACTCGCCGGCCGAGATGAGCGCGTACGTGGCTCCGCCGAGCGCCAGCGCGCCGAGGACCGCCCCGGTGACGTCGACCGGGCCGCCGGCGCCCGGGTCACGGCTCTCCGGGACGTGCCGCACCGCGAGGGCGACGACGACCGCGGCGAGCGGCACGTTGACGAGGAAGACCCACCGCCAGGAGAAGGACTGGACGAGCCAGCCGCCGAGGAACGGCCCGATCGCGGTGGCCACGCCACCGAGCCCGGACCACGCACCGATCGCGCGGCCCCGGTCCTCCGGAGCGATGCTCGCCTGGATCATCGCGAGGCTCCCCGGGGTGAGCAGCGCCGCGCCGACCCCCTGGAGGGCACGAGCCGCGACGAGGAGGCCGGCGTCCGGGGCCGCCCCGCAGAGCAGGGACGCGGCCGCGAACCAGACGACCCCGACGACGAAGACCCGGCGGCGCCCGAACCGGTCGCCGAGCACGCCCCCCAAGAGGATGAACGCCGCGAGCGTGAGGGCGTACGCCGAGACGGTCCACTGGAGGGTCGCGAAGTCGGCGTCGAGCGACTGCCCGATCGCCGGCAGCGCGACGTTGACGACGGTCGCGTCGATGCCGGCGAGGGCGGAGCCGAGGATGGAGGCCACGAGCAGCCAACGCCCGCCGGGCGAGCCGAGGGGCAGCCCGCGGGTGACGGTGGGGGTCGCGGCGCTCACCCGCCCATCGAACCAGCCGGTCCGGCCCGCGTCGCCCGGAGGTCCGGGCGAGCGGAGCGTCAGGTGACGGTGGCGCGGGCGGTGAACTCCGGGCGCTCGTGCTCGGCGCCGTCGAGGACGGCGCGCAGCTGCTCGGCGGCGCGGAGCACGTCGGCGTGGGTGAGGTACATCGGGGAGAAGCCCAGCCGGACGATGTCGGGCTCGCGGAAGTCGCCGACGACGCCGCGCGCGACGAGGGCCTGCACGACGCCGTACGCGCCGGGGTGCCGGACCGAGACCTGCGACCCGCGCCGGTCGGGGTCGCGTGGGGTGGCGACCTCGACCTCCGGGACGAGGGCGTCGAGGCACTCGAGGAAGAAGCCGGTGAGCGAGAGCGAACGGGCGCGAAGAGCGGCGACGGACTCGCCGTCGTAGGCGTGCAGCGCGGCCTCGAGCGCGAGCATCGAGAGCAGCGGCGGGGTGCCGACCCGGCCGCGGGAGATGCCGTCGGCCGGGGCGAACTCCGGGGCCATCGCGAACGGCGTCGCATGGCCGTTCCACCCCGAGAGCGGCTGGTCGAAGTCGTCGTGGTGGCGCCGGGCGACGTAGAGGAAGGCCGGCGCGCCGGGGCCGCCGTTGAGGTACTTGTAACCGCAGCCGACGGCGAGGTCGGCGCCGTGCTCGTCGAGGCCGACCTCGAGGACGCCCGCGGAGTGGCAGAGGTCCCAGCAGGCCAGTGCGCCGACGTCGTGGGCGGCGCGGGTGATGGCGGGCAGGTCCCAGAGCTCGCCGGTGCGGTAGTCGACCGAGCTGTAGGAGGCGAGGACGAGGTCGTCGCCGAGGGCGGCGATGCGCGCGGGAGCGTCGGGTGGTGGGACGAGCTCGACGGTGAGGCCCGCGTCGCGGGCGGCGGCCTGCGTGACGTAGAGGTCGGTGGGGAAGGAGGCGGGGTCGGTGAGGACGACCTGGCGGCCGGGGCGCATCCGGGCGGCGGCGACGACGGCCTTGTAGAGGTTGACCGTCGTGGAGTCGGTGCAGATGACCTGGCCCTCGCGGGCCCCGACGAGGGCGCCGATGCGGTCGCCGACCCGGGTGGGGGCGCCCCACCAGTCCGCCTCGTTCCAGCTGGCGATGAGCCGGTTGCCCCACTGGCGGTGGACGACGTCGGCGACGGCCTCGGGGACGCCGGCCGGGAGCGCGCCGAGCGAGTTGCCGTCGAGGTAGACGACGCCCGCGGGGAGGCGGAAGCGGCCGCGGAGGTCGGTGCCGGCGTGCTCGGCGTCGAGGGTGCGGGCCCGGTCGGTCAGCGCTGACGACATGCGCCGACGCTATCGCGGGCGAACCCGGGCCGGAGGGCCCTGCCCGCCGGGGTCCCGGGTGGGGCGGGTCGGCCAACCCGGGTGGGGCGGGTCGCCCGACCCGGGTGAGGCCCGTCGCCCGACCCGAGGGCACCGGTGTGGTCACCAAGACTCCTTGCGACGAGCACGGAGTGTTGGAGGGGAGGGTGGGTCGTCGGCTCTCAGGACGGTCGACCGAACCGCCCCTCGGGCTCAGGCGTCGAGGGTCATGAGCAGCACCGGGCGGCGGTCCGGCGGCAGCCAGTGCGGCCGCACCTCGCCGACGACCCGCCAGCCGCGCCGCCGGTAGAGGTCGGCGGCGGGCGAGTGCTCCTGGACGACGTCGAGCACCGGGCGCCGGCCCACGGCCCGGGCCGAGCCCACCGCCACCTCGAGCAGCCGTGACCCCACGCCCAGCCCGCGCGACCCCGGGTCGACGAACAGGGTCGAGACCGCCGCCAGTCGCTCGGCCGGCTCACCGAGCGCGTCGGTGAAGGCGTCGGCCTCCCAGCCCACGGCCGGGTGGAGCAGCGCGACGTGCCCGGCGACCGCCCCCGAGACCTCCGCCACCCACGCCCCCAGCTCGCCCGAGCGCACGACGAACTCCTCCGCGGGGAAGGGCAGCGGCCAGCGCACCGGGTACCCCGACCCCGACTGTTGCGCCGCGAGCACCTCGACGAGCCGCGGCACGTCGCCCGGGGTGCGCGGACGGACGTCGACCGACGGGGACGCGGGGGAGGCCACGCCCCGAGGCTAGGGCCCCCCACCGACCCACCCGCCCCCGCCCGTAGCATCGCGACGTGAGCAGCACCCCCACCATCGGCGTCCTCGCGGTCCAGGGCGACGTCCGCGAGCACCTCGTCGCGCTCGAGCGCGGCGGAGCGCAGGCGGTCACCGTGCGCCGCCCGGCCGAGGTCGCCGCCGTCGACGGCCTCGTCCTGCCCGGTGGCGAGTCGACGACCATCGACAAGCTCGTCCGCGCCTTCGACCTCCAGGCGCCGCTGCGCGAGCGGATCGCCGACGGCCTGCCCGTCTACGGCTCGTGCGCCGGGATGATCCTGCTCGCCGACCGCCTCGCCGACGGCGCCACCGGCCAGCAGACGCTCGGCGGGATGGACATCCTCGTGCGGCGCAACGCCTTCGGCCGGCAGGTCGACTCCTTCGAGGAGGACCTGCACATCCGTGAGCTCGGCGGCGAGCCGGTGCGTGCGGTCTTCATCCGGGCGCCGTGGGTCGAGGAGGCGGGGGAGGCCGTCGAGGTCCTCGCCCGGGTCGAGCACGGACCGGCCGCGGGTAGGATCGTCGCCGCGCGTCAGCGGAACCTGCTGGTCACGTCCTTCCACCCCGAGGTGACCGGCGACCACCGGGTGCACCAGCTGTTCGTCGACATCGTGAGACAGAGTCTGAGGGAGCGTTCATGAGCGGCCACTCCAAATGGGCCACCACCAAGCACAAGAAGGCGGCGATCGACGCCAAGCGCGGCAAGCTCTTCGCCAAGCTCATCAAGAACATCGAGGTCGCGGCCCGCACCGGTGGCGGTGACCCCGCGGGTAACCCGACGCTCTACGACGCCATCCAGAAGGCGAAGAAGTCCTCGGTCCCCAACAACAACATCGACAACGCGGTCAAGCGCGGGTCGGGGGCCACGGCCGGCGGCGCCGACTGGGAGACCATCACGTACGAGGGCTACGCGCCCGGCGGCGTCGCGGTGCTCATCGAGTGCCTCACCGACAACCGTAACCGTGCGGCCGCCGAGGTGCGCACCGCCCTGACCCGCAACGGCGGGCAGCTCGCCGACCCCGGGTCGGTCGCCTACGTGTTCGACCGCAAGGGCGTCGTCATCGTCCCGAAGGCCGAGAAGTCCGAGGACGACCTGCTCGAGATCGTCCTCGACGCCGGCGCCGAGGAGGTCAACGACAACGGCGACACCTGGGAGGTCGTCTCCGAGGCCACCGACTTCGTCGCGGTCCGCAGCGCGCTCCAGGAGGCCGGCGTCGACTACGACTCGGCCGAGGCGTCGTGGGTGCCGAACCTCCAGATCCCGCTCGACCTCGAGGGCGCGAAGAAGATGATCCGCGTCATCGAGGCCCTCGAGGACTCCGACGACGTCCAGGACGTCTTCGCCAACGGCGACATCCCCGACACGGTCCTCGCCGAGCTCGACGCGGAGGACTGAGCCCGGCACCGACGCGCCGCGAGCGTGTCGGTGTCCGGCGCGGCCGCGGCGCTCCCGTAGCGTGGGCACCGAACAGGTGTTCCAATCCGTCGGCAAGGAGTCCAGCGTGCGCGTCCTCGGGGTGGACCCCGGCCTCACCCGGTGCGGCCTCGGGGTCGTCGACGGCCGTCCGGGGCGCGCCACGATGGTCGCCGTCGGTGTCGTGCGCACCCCGAGCTCGGCCGACCCGGGGGAGCGGTTGCTCTACGTCGAGACCGAGCTCGGCGGCTGGCTCGACCGGTTCGCCCCCGAGGTCGTCGCCGTCGAGCGCGTCTTCGCCGACGTCAACGTCGCGAGCGTCATGACCACCGCGCACGCCACCGCCGTCGCCCTGCTCTGCGCGGCCCGCCGGGGGCTGCCGGTCGTCTTCCACACGCCCACCGAGGTCAAGGCGGCCGTCACCGGCAGCGGGCGGGCCGACAAGGCCCAGGTGACGCAGATGGTCACCCGCATCCTCGGCCTCGACGTCGCCCCGAGGCCCGCCGACGCCGCCGATGCCCTCGCGCTGGCCATCTGCCACGCCTGGCGCGGCGCCCAGGACGCGCGGCTCACGGCGCTCGCCGAGGCGGCCCGCCGGTGATCGCCTCCGTCCACGGCCGGGTCGGGCACGTCGGCCTCGACCGCGTCGTCGTCGAGGTCGGCGGGGTCGGGATGCTCGTGCACACCACGCCGGCCACCGCCGCCGCATGCCAGCGCGGCCAGGAGGCCACGCTCGCCACGACCCTCGTGGTCCGCGAGGACTCCCTCACCCTCTTCGGGTTCTCCGGCGCCGCCGAGCGCGACATGTTCGAGACCGTGCAGACCGTCTCCGGGGTCGGCCCGCGGCTCGCCCTCGCGATGCTCTCGGTCATGGGCCCCGACGAGCTCGCCGGCGCGCTGACCACCGGAGACACCAAGGCCCTCACGGCCATCCCCGGCATCGGCGCCAAGTCCGCGCAGCGGCTCGTCCTCGAGCTGCGCGACAAGGTCGGGGCGCTGCACGGCACCGGCACCCCGCCGGCCGGCACCGCCACCGCGGCCACCCCGGCCGAGCCGTGGCGCGAGCAGGTCACCGAGGCCCTCGTCGGTCTCGGCTGGAGCGGCAAGCAGGCCGTCGACGCCGTCGAGCGGGTTGCCGCCGACGCGCCCGCCGACGCCGAGGTCGCCACGTACCTGCGCCTCGCGCTGCGCGAGCTGCGCCGGTGAGCACCGGCCCGGCCGACGGGTTCGGCAGCGAGATCCGCGAGGCCGACGGCTCGTTCGAGGCCACCGCCCGGGTCGTCGACGCCGGCGGCAGCGACGACGAGCGGGTCGTCGAGGCGGCCCTGCGCCCCCGCCGGCTCGCCGAGTTCCCCGGCCAGCCGCGGGTCCGCGACCAGCTGGGCCTCGTCCTCGAGGCCGCCCGGCGTCGGGGCAGCCCGCCCGACCACGTGCTGCTCTCCGGCCCGCCCGGCCTGGGCAAGACGACACTCGCGATGATCGTCGCCGCCGAGCTCGAGCGCCCGATCCGGGTGACGAGCGGGCCCGCCATCCAGCACGCGGGCGACCTCGCCGCCGTCCTCTCCAGCCTCGACGAAGGCGAGGTCCTCTTCCTCGACGAGATCCACCGGATGAGCCGGGCCGCCGAGGAGATGCTCTACCTCGCGATGGAGGACTTCCGCGTCGACGTCGTCGTCGGCAAGGGGCCGGGCGCGACCGCCATCCCGCTCGAGCTGCCGCCGTTCACCGTCGTCGGAGCGACGACGCGGGCCGGGCTGCTCCCGGCGCCGCTGCGCGACCGGTTCGGGTTCACCGGCCACCTCGACTTCTACGAGGTCGGCGACCTCGTGGCGATCCTCCACCGCTCGGCCGGCCTGCTCGGGGTCGAGGCCGACGAGGCGGCGGTCCGCGAGGTCGCCGGCCGCTCCCGCGGGACCCCCCGCATCGCCAACCGGCTGCTGCGCCGGGTCCGCGACTGGGCCCAGGTGCACGGCGGCGGTCACGTCGACCACCACGCCGCGCGCGAGGCCCTCGCCCTCTTCGACGTCGACGAGGCCGGCCTCGACCGTCTCGACCGCGCCGTCCTCGAGGCCCTGTGCCGACGCTTCGCGGGCGGGCCGGTCGGGCTCTCGACCCTCGCCGTCGCCGTGGGGGAGGAGTCCGACACCGTCGAGACCGTCGCCGAGCCCTACCTCGTCCGGGAGGGGTTCATGGCCCGCACGCCGCGCGGTCGCACCGCGACGGGCAGGGCGTGGGCGCACCTCGGCCTGCAGGCGCCGGCCCACGCCCCGCAGCAGAGCGTCCTGCCGCTCGACGACGACGGTCCCGGCCGGCTCGGGGGCTGAGCGGGCGCCACGACCCGGGCACGCGGAGCCTCGCCGCTTCGTTGGTGAGGCGTCCGGCTCTGACCTAGAGTGGTCCCTCGGCCCGGTGCGTCCGGGCCGATCCACTGCTCGCCATCCGCGGTGACCCCGCTCCGAAGGACCTACACCGATGTCTTCCGGCTCCGGCTCCGGCCTGACCTACCTCCTCATCCTGGGACTGCCGTTCCTCCTCCTGCTCTGGATGTTCTTCACCCAGCGCAACCGGGCGAAGCAGGTGCAGACGCTGCAGGGCTCGCTCCAGGTCGGGGACGAGGTCGTCACGACCTCGGGCCTCTTCGGCACGATCACCGCGCTCGACGAGAAGGTCGCGACCCTCGACGTCGGCCAGGGGACCACCCTGCGCTTCGACCGCCGGGCCATCGGCATGCGCCAGGACCTGCCGGGGGCCGAGCCGACCGAGCCGACCGCGCCGCAGGGCGAGGGGGACTGACGTGGCGAGCACCGCACCGCGCACCGCCGCGCGCCGCGCCCTCATCGGGCTCACCGTCCTCGTCGTCGTCCTCGGCGGCCTCCTCGGCGGCTCGATGGTCTGGAGCGACGGCCAGGCGACCCCGAAGCTCGGCCTCGACCTCGAGGGCGGCACCCAGATCATTCTCGAGCCGCGCAGCAGCACCGGCCAGAAGCCGAGCGCCGAGCAGCTCGCCCAGGCGCGCGACATCATCGTGCAGCGCGTCGACTCCAACGGCGTCTCCGGCGCGGAGGTCACCACCCAGGGTGACCAGAACATCGTCGTGAGCATCCCGGAGATCCCGACCCAGGCCGTCCGCGACGCGATCAGCAAGTCCTCGCAGATGCAGTTCCGCCCGGTGCTCGCGGTCGGCTCCGGCGTCCCCGTGCCGACCCCGTCGGCCAGCGCCTCCGGGGGCGCCTCGCCGTCGGCCAGCCCGGCGCCGTCGGCCTCCTCCTCGGTCGGCGCGGCGAGCCCGTCGCCGAGCGCCTCCTCGACGAGCAACAGCGCCGTCAACGACGCCCTGACCGCCGCCACCCCGACCCCGAGCGGGTCGGCCACCCCGTCGCCCGACGCGTCGGCCAGCCCGAGCCCGAGCCCCTCGTCGAGCGGCGGCACCCCGACGAAGGCCACCGACCTCGCGTGGATCACGCCCGAGGTGCAGCAGGCCTACGACGCCCTCGACTGCTCCAAGCCCGAGTCCCGCGAGAACATCCGCGACGTCGACACCCAGCCGCTGGTCACCTGCGGCGTCGACGACGGGGCGAAGTACATCCTCGGACCGGTCGTCGTCTCCGGCGACAAGATCAGCAACGCGACGGCGGGCTACCAGACCAACCAGCAGGGTGTCGCGACGAGCACGGTCGAGATCGCGCTCTCGTTCAACAGCGAGGGCACGAAGCAGTACGCGGACATCAGCCGCGAGATGGTCACCCTGCCCGAGCCGCAGAACCAGCTCGCCGCCACCCTCGACTCCCAGGTCATCGTCGCGCCGCGGTTCAACGAGGCGATCCCCAACGGCCGCGCCAGCATCACCGGCAGCTTCACCCTCGAGTCCGCCCGCTCGCTCGCCGACCAGCTGAAGTTCGGCGCCCTGCCCCTGTCCTTCGAGGAGCAGTCGAGCGTCGACATCAGCCCGACCCTCGGCAGCGAGCAGCTGCGCTACGGCTTCGTCGCCGGCCTCGTCGGCCTGCTCCTCGTCGTCGTCTACTCGCTCTTCCAGTACCGCGTGCTCGGGTTCGTGACGGTCAGCTCCATCGTCGTCGCGGGGCTGCTCACCTACCTGACGATCACCGTCCTCGGCTGGGCCCAGAACTACCGCCTCGACATGGCCGGCGTCACCGGGCTCATCGTCGCCATCGGGTTCACCGCCGACAGCTTCATCGTCTACTTCGAGCGGGTCCGCGACGAGCTGCGCGAGGGCCGGTCGCTGGCCAGCGCGGTCGAGACCGGGTGGAACCGCGCCAAGCGCACCGTCCTCATCGCCGACGGCGTGAACTTCCTCGCGGCGATCGTCCTCTACCTGCTCGCGAGCTCGAGCGTGCGCGGCTTCGCGTTCACCCTCGGCCTGACGACGCTCATCGACCTCCTCGTCGTCTTCTGGTTCACCCACCCGCTGCTCACGCTGCTCACCCGGGTGCCGTTCTTCCGCGACGGCCACCGGCTCTCCGGGCTCGACCCGCGCCGGCTGGGCGCCAAGACCCGCACCTACGCGGGTCGCGGGAGGTTCACGCCCGTCACGACCGCCGTCCGCGACACCGAAGGGAGCCGGGCATGACCAGCTTCGCCGAGCTCGGCAACGACCTCTACACCGGCAAGCGCTCGCTCGGCGTCGTCGAGCACCGCCGCCGCTTCTACCTCGTCTCCGCCGTGCTCGTCGCCATCGCGGTGATCGGGCTCGGGGTCCAGCACCTCAACCTCAGCCTCGAGTTCCGCGGCGGGTCCGAGTTCCGCGTCGCCACCTCGTCGGCCCCCGCGGGCTACGAGCAGACCGCCCGCGACGCCGTCGGCGCGGCCGAGGACGAGAGCGGCGTCAACGTCACCCTCGTCGGCAACGACACCGTCCGGGTCCAGACCGAGCGGCTCTCCGACACCGCGAGCCAGGACGTGCGCGGCACCCTGGCCAAGGCCTTCGGCGTGCCCGAGCAGGACGTCAGCGCGACGTTCATCGGCCCCTCGTGGGGGGCGTCGGTCAGCGAGCAGGCGCTGCGCGCGCTCATCATCTTCCTCATCGCCGTCGTCATCATGCTGAGCATCTACTTCCGCAACTGGAAGATGGCCGTCGCCGCGCTCTTCGCGATGATGCACGACCTCGTCATCACCGTCGGCGTCTACGCCCTCATCGGGTTCGAGGTCTCGCCGGCGACGATGATCGGCTTCCTCACCGTCCTCGGCTACAGCCTCTACGACACCGTCGTCGTCTTCGACAAGGTGCGCGAGAACACGACCGAGGCCTTCGCCACCGGCCGGATGACCCTGGCCCAGGCGGCCAACCTCGCCGTCAACCAGACGATGGTTCGCTCCATCAACACGACGGTCATCGGCCTGCTCCCGATCGCCGCGGTCCTCGCCGTCGGCTCGGTCTTCCTCGGCCCCGGCGTGCTCGTCGACCTCTCGCTCGTCCTCTTCGTCGGCATCCTCGTCGGCGCCTACTCCTCGATCTTCATCGCGACGCCGGTGCTCGTCACCCTGCGCCGCAAGGAGCCGGCCGTCGTCGAGCTCGAGAAGCGGGCCCTGCGCCACCAGGCGAAGAAGGCCAAGGACGCCCGTGCGGCCGAGGCCGAGGCGCCCGAGGGCCTCGAGGGCGAGCCCGTCCCCGCCGGGTCGGTCGCCGTCGCCGAGCGCGAGGAGGGCGCGACCCTCACCGGTCGGGCCGTCCACCAGTACGCGCGCTCCGGCCCGCGCAACCAGCCCAAGCGGGCGCCGAAGTCCAAGCGGTAGCCGGTGCCGCACCCCCCGGAGCCGAGCCTCGACGAGGTCGTCGCCGCGGCCCTGCGCGACGTCCCCGACTTCCCGCAGCCCGGCGTCGTCTTCAAGGACATCACCCCGCTGCTCGCCGACCCCGTGGCCTTCGCGCGGGTCGTCGAGGGCCTGGCCGACGGCCGGCGCGGTGGCGTCGACCTCGTCGCCGGGGTCGAGGCCCGCGGCTTCGTCGTCGGGGCGGCCCTGGCTCACGCGATGGGCGTCGGCTTCGTCCCGGTCCGCAAGGCCGGCAAGCTGCCCGGCGACACCGTCGCCGCCACGTACGACCTCGAGTACGGCTCGGCGACCATCGAGGTCCACGCCGACGCCGTGCCGGCGGGGGAGCGGGTCGTCCTCGTCGACGACGTGCTCGCCACCGGGGGCACCGCCCTCGCGGCCTGGGACCTGCTCGAGCGGGTCGGTGCCGACGTCGTCGGCTTCGACTGCGTCGTCGAGCTCGCCTTCCTCGGCGGGCGCGACCGGCTGGGCGAACGCCCGGTCCGGGCCCTGCACGTCGTGGCCTGAGCACGAACTAGACTCCCGGCATGGCGGAGCACACGACGGCCGCCACCTCGGGGAACGCCGCCGCCGGGGTGGGCTCCCGGGCCAGGGCGCGGGCCGCCCTCGCGCGCGTCGGGCGCAACCGGCCGCCGGGCAACCCCGTCCTCGAGCCGCTGCTCCAGATCGTCCGGCAGACCCACCCCAAGGCCGACGTCGACCTCGTCGAGCGGGCCTACGCCGTCGCCGAGCGGGCGCACGAGGGCCAGAAGCGCCGCAGCGGTGACGACTACATCACCCACCCGCTCGCGGTGACGACCATCCTCGCCGAGCTCGGCATGACGCCGACCACGCTGGCCGCCGCCCTCCTGCACGACACCGTCGAGGACACCGCGTACAGCCTCGAGGCGCTGCGCCGCGACTTCGGCGACGAGATCGCCATGCTCGTCGACGGCGTCACCAAGCTCGACAAGGTCACCTACGGCCAGGCCGCCCAGGCCGAGACGGTGCGCAAGATGGTCGTCGCGATGGCCCGCGACATCCGGGTCCTCGTCATCAAGCTCGCGGACCGGCTGCACAACGCGCGCACCTGGCGCTACGTCTCCGCCGAGAGCGCGCAGCGCAAGGCCAAGGAGACCCTCGAGATCTACGCCCCGCTGGCCCACCGGCTCGGCATGAACACCATCAAGTGGGAGCTCGAGGACCTCTCGTTCCAGACCCTCTACCCGAAGGTCTACGACGAGATCGTCCGGCTCGTCGCCGAGCGCGCCCCGGCCCGCGAGGAGTACCTCGCCCAGGTGCGCGACGAGGTCGGCTCCGACCTGCGGGCCGCGAAGATCAAGGCGACGGTCACGGGGCGTCCGAAGCACTACTACTCCGTGTACCAGAAGATGATCGTCGGCGGCCGCGACTTCGAGCAGATCTACGACCTCGTCGCCGTGCGCGTCCTCGTCGACACCGTCCGCGACTGCTACGCGGCGCTCGGGGCGCTGCACGCCCGGTGGAACCCGGTGCCGGGGCGGTTCAAGGACTACATCGCGATGCCGAAGTTCAACATGTACCAGTCGCTGCACACGACGGTCATCGGCCCCGAGGGCAAGGCCGTCGAGATCCAGATCCGCACCAACACGATGCACCGCCGGGCCGAGTACGGGGTCGCCGCGCACTGGAAGTACAAGGAGGACCCCGCGGCCAAGGGCTCGGGCAAGGTCCCCGGCGCCGAGCTGCGCGACGGCCAGACCGGCCCGGTCAACGACATGGCCTGGCTGCGCCAGCTGCTCGACTGGCAGAAGGAGACCGCCGACCCCGGCGAGTTCCTCGAGTCGCTGCGCTTCGAGATCACGGCCAGCGAGGTCTACGTCTTCACCCCGAAGGGGCAGCTCGTCGGCCTGCCGGCCGGGGCGACGCCCGTCGACTTCGCGTACGCCGTGCACACCGAGGTCGGGCACCACTGCATCGGCGCCCGGGTCAACGGCCGGCTCGTGCCGCTGGAGTCCCGGCTCGACAACGGCGACGTCGTCGACGTCCTCACCTCCAAGGCCGACTCCGCCGGCCCGTCCCGCGACTGGCTGAACTTCGTCCGCTCGGCGCGGGCCCGCAACAAGATCAAGCACTGGTTCACCAAGGAACGCCGCGAGGAGATGATCGAGGAGGGCAAGGAGGCCCTCGCCAAGGCCATGCGCAAGCAGGGCCTGCCGCTCCAGCGGCTCACCTCCGTCGAGTCCCTCACCGGTGTCGCCGAGGAGCTGCGCTACCCGGGCATCGACGCGCTCTACGCGGCCGTCGGCGAGGGGCACGTCTCCGCGCAGCACGTCGTGTCCCGGCTCGTCTCGGCCGTCGGCGGCGAGGAGGGGGCCAGCGAGGACATCGCCGAGGCGGCCTCCCCGGTGCTCACCCGGCCCCGGTCGCGGCGCTCGGGCGACCCCGGGGTCGTCGTCAAGGACATGTCCGACGTCTGGGTCAAGCTCGCCCGCTGCTGCACCCCGGTGCCCGGCGACGAGATCCTCGGCTTCGTCACCCGTGGGAACGGGGTCTCGGTGCACCGGCGCGACTGCACCAACGCGTCGGCCCTCCTCGCCCAGCCGGACAAGATCATCGAGGTCGAGTGGGCGCCGACCTCGGGCAGCCTCTTCCTCGTCCAGCTCCAGGTCGAGGCCCTCGACCGCTCCCGCCTGCTCTCCGACGTCACCCGGGTCATCTCCGACCACGGCGTCAACATCCTCTCGGCCTCCGTGCAGACCTCCCGCGACCGGGTCGCCGTCCTGCGGTTCACCTTCGAGATGGGCGACCCCGGGCACCTCGGCCACGTCATCCGGGCGGTGCAGAAGGTCGACGGCGTGCTCGACGCCGAGCGGGTCACCGGCGGGCGCCGCGACGCCTGACGGCCGGCGCGCTCAGCCCTTCGGCAGCCGCCGCAGCAGCATCGTCACGTAGACGTCGGCGATGTCCTGCGGGCGGTCGACGGTGAAGACCGCCGCGCCCCCGCCCCCGCCGCGGGGCACGGCCGAGGCGATCGGCGCCAGCGCCTTCGCGTCGACGCCGCCCATCCCGATGAGCAGGACGGTCACCGGGCGCTTGGGATCCGCGGCCTTGGCGAGCCGGGCCTTGAGCTGCGCGAGGCTCAGGCCGCCGGTGGTGTCGTCGTTGACGCCGTCGGTGAAGAGCACCATGAGGTTGACCGCGTCGGCGTCGTAGCCCTTGACCATCGCCGCGTACCCGGCGTCGACGGTGTCGTAGAGGCCGGTGTCGCCGCCGAGCCGCGTCGGCAGCGACCCGAGCGAGAACGCGAGCCGCGAGCGCTGGTCGCCGGACCCGAGCGGACGCACTGGCTGCACCTCGGTCCAGTCCACCGACCCCCGCTGCTTCGTCGAGAAGGTCCAGAGCCCGACGGAGTTGTGGTCGGCGAGCAGCTGGTTGGCCCCGGAGGACGCGGCCGCCGCCACCTCGATCCGCGACGCGCCGCCGTCGGCCGGGCTGCGCATGGACCCGCTCGTGTCGATGATGTTGAGCAGCCGCGTCGGCCGGGCGATGGCGGCCCACATCTGCTGGGCCGCCCTGGCCTGGGCCGGGCTCGCGGCCCCGGCGAGGGCCGCCGCCGGGGGAGCGCCCTCGACGACGGGCGAGGGGTCGGTCGCGGTGCGGAAGCCGGCCGCGCGCAGGATGCGCTGGCCCTCCGGGGAGGAGGCCGCGGAGACGAGGGCATCGACCGCGCCCGAGGGCGTGGTCGCGCTCGTCACCGCCGTGTACTCGAGCGCCGGCGTCGTCGAGGTGGCGCGGCGGACGGTCAGCCCGTCGACGTGCGCGCTGTGCACCTGCTGCTCGGTCGTCGGGAAGATGGCCGCGTCGCCCTGCCCGGCGTGGCTCGTGAGCAGCGTCTCCTCGGGGACGACCCGGCTGAGCATCCCGCCGACCCGGGCGAGCGCGGCGGAACGACGGTCGCCGGGGAGGGCGTCGATCTCGCCGAAGCCCTCCATGAGGGCCAGGCTGCCGACGGTGGAGGTGGTGGGGTCGGGCATCCGGCTGTCCTCGGCGACGAGCGTCGCGGCCCAGGTGACCGGGCTCGGGGCCTCGAGGCCCTCGGGGACGGCGAGCAGCACCGGCGTGGAGGCCAGCACCGAGCCGACCCGGACCCCCTCGGTCGTCGCGGCGACCTCGCGGGCCAGCGGGGCTGAGTCGGCGACCCAGACGGCGGGGGCGTCGGGTGCGCGGGTCTCGAGCCGCCGCGCACTCGTCGTGGCCGCCTCGGCGGTCACCGTGAACCGCCAGCAGCCGGGGTCGGCCGTGCGGGCGACCTGCTCGAGCGGCGCGCGCATGGGCGCGGTCGTCGCGACCGAGACCTCGGTGGGGTCGACGCACGTCGCCGCCACCGCGCGGGCGCCGGACCCGGGGCCGAGGCGTTCCCACGCCTGCCAGCCCCCGACGCCGACGACGACGAGCAGCCCGACGGCGAACCCCGCCACCGTGGTGCGGCCGCGCTGGACCGCACCCCCGTGTCGACCCATCAGCCCCTACCTTCCGTGACCGGACGCACAGCGGGGCCCATCCTGCACGACCGGGGGCCCGAGGGCGAGACCCCCGGGGAGCGAACCCCGAGGTCAGCCGCCGAACTCGTCGACGCCGGCCCGCGCCTGGGCCAGCCACTCCTGCTGGGCGGCGAGCCGCTCGCGGGCCGCGGTGGCCTTCGACGCGTTGCCGGCGGCCTCGGCCTTCGCGACCTCGGCCTCGGCCTTGGCGACGGCGGCCTCGAGCTGGTCGACCATGCTCCGCGCCCGGGCCGACAGCTCGGGGTTGGTGGCCTTCCAGCGCTGCTCGTCGGCGTCGCGGACGGCGGACTCGACGCGGCGCAGCCGCTTCTCGACCCGCTCGATGTCCGCGCGCGGCACCTTGCCGGCGGCCTCCCAGCGGTCCTGGATGCCGCGCAGCGTCGTCTTGGCGGCCTCGATGTCGGTGACCGGCAGGATCGCCTCGGCCTCGAGCAGGATCTCCTCCTTGACGGCGAGGTTGGCGCGGAACTCCTCGTCCTCGACGGCGGCCGCGGCGTCCTTCGCGGTGAAGAACGCGTCCTGGGCGGCGCGGAAGCGCTCCCAGAGGGCGTCGTCGTCGGCGCGGGAGGCCCGGCCGGCCCGGCGCCAGCGGTCCATCAGCTGCTTGTAGGCCCGGGCGGTGGGACCCCAGTCGGTGCTGCCGGAGAGCGCCTCGGCCTCGGCGACGAGCGACTCCTTGGCCGCGCGTGCCTCGCCGCGGGTCGACTCGAGCTCGGCGAACCAGGCCCGGCGGGCCTTGTCGAAGGAGTTGCGGGCGTGGCTGAAGCGCTGCCAGAGCGCGGTCTCGGTGCTCTTGTCGAGCTTGGCGCCGCCGCGCTGGTGGCCCTTCCAGTCCTCGAGCAGGGCGCGCATCCGCTCGCCGCTCTGCTTCCACTGGGTGCTGCCCGGAGGCTGCGCGGCGATGGCCTCGGCCTCGGCGACGATGGCCTCGCGGGCGGTGGCCGCCTCGGCCCGGGCCGCCCGGCGGTGCTCGGCCTCGGCGGTGCGCTTGGCCTCCAGGCCCTGCTCGACCCGCTCGACCGTGGCGTGCAGGGCCGGCAGGTCGCCGACGACGTTGGCCTGCTCGACGTGCTCCCTGAGCGTCGTCAGCCCGTCGGCGACCTCCTTGGCCGACACCTCGGGGTTGGCGAGGCGGGCCTCGAGCAGGTCGGCGGACGCGGCGAGCTCGTCGTACTTGCGGGCGAAGTACTGGAGCGCCTCCTCCGGGGTGGCACCGGGGTAGGAGCCGACCTCGCGCTCCTCGTCACCGACCGTGACGAAGACGTGTCCCTCCTCGTCGGCCCGGCCGAAGCGGGCGGAGTCGGAGTGCGGCGCGGGGGCCGGGGTGGCGACGGGACGCGGGGCGACCCGGCCGGCGAGGGCCGCGGGCGACGGCACGGGCGGGCGGGGCGTGGGCTGGTCCTCGGACACGGTCAGGACTTCTCCTCGGTGACAGCAACCCGGAGGATGCTGATCGGTGCGGCGGGCGCGCCGTCGGTGGGTGACTGCTCGTTCGGTGCCACCCCCTGGGCGGCGACCCTGTCGACGATATCCAAACCGGAGGTCACCGTGCCGAACACGGTGTAGCCATCGGGGTCCGGCAGGCTCGAGTCGCCGTAGACGATGAAGAACTGCCCGCCGTTGCCCTCCTTCGGGTCGCTCGTGCGGGCCATGGCGAGGGTGCCGCGCGCGTACTTGCCGTCCTTCGGGGCGTTCTCGACGGCGAAGCCGTAGCCGGGGGTGCCCTGGCCGGTGCCCGTCGGGTCACCGCACTGGAGGACCTTGAGGGGGTCGGCCGTCGTGAGCCGGTGGCAGGGGGAGTCCTTCCAGTACTGGGTGCGGGCCAGCTGGAGGAAGGAGGCGACGGCCTGCGGTGCCTTCGTGCCGTCGAGGCGCAGGACGATGTCGCCGCAGTTCGTCGTCAGCGTCGCGTCGAAGACCTTGCCCTCGGCGGTCTTGGCGTCGGGGAGGTCGAGCTCGGCCCCGGTGCCGAGGGACTTCGGGGGCAGCTCGCAGCCGGCGAGCGTCGTGGCGGCCGGCGTCGGGGTGTCGTCGGCGCCGTCACCGCGACCGACGGTGAGGCCGAGGACGGCCATCGCCACGACGACGAGCACGACGACGCCGAGCACCGACCCGACGCGCAGCAGCCGGGCGCGGTCCTGTCGGCGTTGCGCCTCGCGGGCCTGCTGCTTCTCCCAGCGGCGCCGCGCGCGGGCCCGCTCCTGCTTCCTGGTCAACCCCGTGGTCCTTCGTCGTCGTCGAACGAACAAGCGGCGCCCAGTGTAGGCACCGCCCCCCGTTAGGCTCGCGGGCGTGCTCGCCGTCGCCTTCCCCGCCGCCGCCTTCGGGACCAACTGCTACGTCCTCGCGGCCGGACCGGGCGAGGAGTGCCTCGTCGTCGACCCCGGCATCGGGGTCGAGGAGACGCTCCGGGCGGTCCTCGAGGAGCACCGGCTGCGCCCGGCCGCGGTGCTGCTCACCCACGGCCACCTCGACCACGTGTACTCGGTGACCCCGGTGTGCGGTGGCACGACCGCGGCGTACGTCCACGCCGACGACCGGTACCGGCTCACCGACCCGCTCGCGTCGATGGACCCCGGCACGGTCGCGATGCTCGAGGCGCAGTTCGGGCAGCGGGCGACGTGGCGCGAGCCCGAGACCGTCGTCGAGGTCGCCGACCGCGCCCGCCTCGAGCTCGCCGGCCTGGGCCTCGAGGTGCTGCACGCGCCGGGTCACACGGAGGGGTCGGCGATGTTCGCCCTCGACGTCGTCCCCGACGGCCTGCCCGCCGAGGAGGGGCTGGACCGCACCGTCGTCTCCGGCGACGTCCTCTTCGCGGGCTCGATCGGGCGCACCGACCTCGCGGGCGGTGACACCGCGGCGATGCAGCGCTCGCTGCGCGACGTCGTCCTGCCCCTGCCCGACTCCACGCTCGTCCTCACCGGCCACGGCCCGGCGACGACGATGCGCCGCGAGCGGGCGACCAACCCGTACCTGCGAGGATTGACCGCGTGACCCCTCCCGCCGAGAAGGTGACCCCGATCTCGGGGTTCCCCGAGTTCCTCCCCGCCGAGCGGCTCCTCGAGCTGCACTTCCTCGACACCATCCGCGAGGTCTTCGAGCTGCACGGCTTCGCCCCCCTCGAGACCCGGGCCGTCGAGCCGGTCGAGCGCCTGCTCGGCAAGGGCGGCGACGCCGACAAGGAGGTCTACGGGGTCTCCCGGCTGGCGGGGGAGGAGTCCTCGCGCGACGCCGCGCTCGGCCTGCACTTCGACCTCACCGTGCCCTTCGCGCGCTACGTCCTCGAGAACGCGGGGCGTCTGTCGTTCCCGTTCCGGCGCTACCAGGTGCAGAAGGTCTGGCGCGGCGAGCGGCCCCAGGAGGGTCGCTTCCGCGAGTTCACCCAGGCCGACATCGACGTCGTCGACGTCGGCGGGCTCGCGCCCCACTTCGAGGCCGAGATGCCGCTCGTCGTCGCCGAGGCCTTCCGCCGGCTGCCGGTGGGGGAGTTCCGCATCCAGGTGAACAACCGGCTGGTGCCCGAGGGGTTCTACCTCGGCATCGGGCTGGAGGATGTCGCCGGCACGCTGCGCATCGTCGACAAGCTCGACAAGATCGGGCCCGACAAGGTCGCCGCCCAGCTCGTCGAGGCGGGGGCCACCGACGAGCAGGCCCGGCTGTGCCTGGCGCTGGCCGACATCCGGTCCGAGGACCTCTCGTTCGTCGACGCCGTGCGCGCCCTCGGGGTGTCGCACCCGAGCCTCGAGGCGGGCCTCGAGGCGCTGGCGGCGGTCGTCCGGGCCGGGCTCGAGCGTGCCCCCGGCACCCTCGTCGCCGACCTGCGCATCGCGCGCGGCCTCGACTACTACACGGGCACGGTCTACGAGACCCAGCTCGTCGGGTCCGAGGACTGGGGGTCGGTCTGCTCCGGCGGCCGCTACGACTCGCTGGCCTCCGACGGCCGGACGACCTACCCCGGCGTCGGCATCTCGATCGGCCTGACCCGGTTGGTGCACCTGCTCGTCACCAAGCGCGGGCTCACGGCCTCGCGCTCGACCCCGGCGGCCGTGCTCGTCGCCGTCGTCGACGAGGAGTCGCGCACCCGGTCCGACGCCGTGGCCGCCGCGCTGCGGGCCCGGGGCGTGCCGTGCGAGGTCGCGCCGAGCGCCGCGAAGTTCGGCAAGCAGATCCGCTACGCCGACCGCCGGGGCATCCCCTACGTCTGGTTCCCGGGAGCGGGGGAGTCCGGCGGCGACCAGGTCAAGGACATCCGGTCCGGCGACCAGGTCGACGCCGACGCCACGACGTGGGAGTGCCCGACGGCCGACCTGCGCCCGGGCATCGTCACGCGCGAGCCCTGACTCCCCGACTTCGTGGGCTGCCGTCCGGTCGACACGCGTGATTGGCGCGCTGCGGGCGGACGGTGCCCCACAAGGTGGGGGACGAGACGGCGCGTGGCAGGTCTCAGGCGTCGGCCGGGCCGGTGGGGGCCGAGCAGCCCGACTTCTTGCCCATCACCCACCGACACGATGCCCATCCGGCTCGCGCGAGGTGGGTTCTGGGCAATGAGTCGGGACGCGAGCGCCGGGAGGGCCGGGGTGCACCGCTGATCCGGTCGGGCTCGAGCCACACGGTCATCAGGTGACCCGACAACCCCGCGCTGCACCCGGGAACGGTTCCGGGGTGAAGCGCGCTCGTCTCGGGTGACCCGATACTTGTGGGACTCACGCGGTGGCGGCGACGGGCGGGGGACGCAGCCCGGACTCCTTGAGCTCGAGCACCGCCAGCGCGCGCACGACGTCGGCCTCGCCCCGGCGCCAGGCCCCGGCGGGGTCGTCCGAGATGCGGGCCAGCCGCTGCATCGGCTGGTTGGCCATCGCGCGCAGCGCGAAGAGGTCGAGGTCGGGGGCGGCGTCGACGAACCGCTGGGCGGCGGTCGCGCGCCGGACGAAGCGCCAGCGCAGGACGAGCCACGTCCCGAGGACGATGACGACCGGCGCCACCGCCGTGACGATCGCGAGGACCGTGGCGAACCGCTCGACGGCCGTCACGAGGTCGCGCCCCGCGGAGGCGAAGTCCTCACCGACGCCGGCCGCCGACCGGAAGGGCGCGGCGATCCGGTCGTCGAGCAGCGGCAGGTCGTCGACCGAGTTGCCGGCGTCGTTCATCCGCCCGGTGAACCCGGTGCCCGCCGACTCCAGCCGGTGCCCGGGCTCGGCGAGGCGAAGCGTCGACTCGTGCACCCACTGCGCCACCCGGAGCCAGAGGACGACCCACGCCACCATCGCGAGGTCGGAGAGCACCTGGACGGTGCGGCGGGCCGGGAGGTCGCTGTAGAGCTTCACGGTCGGCTCCTGCGGTGTCGGGGGTCGTCGGGGACGGCACTAGACTTCCATCGCGCTCCAGCCGGAGGCGGCTCCGTGGGCAACGACGCCCCGGTCCTCGACACGAGACAGGTCTGATATCCGTGAAGGTCGGCATCCCCAGCGAGGTCAAGAACAACGAGTTCCGCGTCGGGATCACCCCCGTCGGCGTCCACGAGCTCGTCCGCCGCGGCCACGACGTCGTCGTCCAGAAGGGCGCCGGGCTCGGCTCGTCGATCACCGACGAGGAGTACGTGTCCCAGGGCGCGACCATCCTCGACTCCGCCGACGACGTGTGGGGCGAGTCGGACATGGTCATGAAGGTCAAGGAGCCGGTCGCCGAGGAGTACCACCGCCTCCGCGAGGGCCTGACCCTCTTCACCTACCTCCACCTCGCCGCCGACGAGCCGCTCACCCAGGAGCTCGTCGCCAAGAAGGTCACCTCCATCGCCTACGAGACCGTGCAGCTCCCCTCGGGCCTGCTGCCGCTGCTCTACCCGATGTCCGAGGTCGCCGGCTGCCTCGCGCCACAGGTCGGCGCGCACTCGATGATGAGGGCGCAGGGCGGACGCGGCGTCCTCATGGGCGGCATCGGCGGTGTCGCGAACGCCAAGGTCGTCGTCCTCGGGGCGGGCGTCGCCGGCCAGAACGCCGCGAACATCGCGCTCGGCATGGGCGCCGACGTCACCCTCCTCGACACCGACCTCGACAAGCTCCGGATGAGCTTCTGGCGCTACGACAACCGCGTCGCCCAGATCGCGTCCTCGGCGATGTCGGTGCGCGAGCAGGTGCTCCAGGCCGACCTCGTCATCGGCACCGTCCTCATCCCCGGCGCCAAGGCCCCGAAGCTCGTCACCGACGAGATGGTCGCCCAGATGAAGCCGGGCTCGGTGCTCGTCGACGTCGCCATCGACCAGGGCGGCTGCTTCGAGAACTCGCGCCCGACCACCCACGCCGAGCCGACCTTCGAGGTCCACGACTCGATCTACTACTGCGTGGCGAACATGCCCGGCGCGGTGCCCCACACCTCGACCTGGGCGCTCACCAACGCGACGCTGTCGTACGCCACCAAGCTCGCCGACCACGGCTGGCAGGAGGCCTCGCGCGCCGACCGCGCGCTCGCCCTGGGCCTGAACACCCACGCCGGCCACATCACCTACGGCGCCGTCGCCGAGGCCTTCGGGATGGACAGCATCTCCCTCGACGAGGCGCTCTCCTGACCGCGGAGCACCCGCAGCCGACGGCCCGCCCCCCGCCCGTGGGGCGGGCCGTCGACGCGTGGCTGACCCACCTCGACGTCGAGCGCGGGGTCAGCGCCAACACCCTCGCCGCCTACCGGCGCGACCTCGCGCGCTGGACCGCCCACCTCGCCCGCCGGGGCGTCACCCGGCCCGAGGACGTCACCGAGGCCCACGTCACCGACTTCCTCGCCGTGCTGCGGGAGGGGGACGACGACCACCGGCCGCTCGCCGCGAGCTCGGCCGCCCGCACCCTCGTCGCCGTCCGGGGGCTGCACCGCTTCCTCGCCCTCGAGGGGGTCCTCGACGCCGACCCGTCGCGCGACGTCGCGCCGCCGCGCACCCCGGACCGGCTCCCGAAGGCGATCGCCCTCCACGAGGTCGAGCGGCTCCTCGAGGCGGCGTCGGTGGGGGACGGCCCGACCGCGCTGCGCGACCGGGCGCTGCTCGAGGTCCTCTACGGCACCGGGGCCCGCATCTCCGAGGCGGTCGGCCTCGACGTCGACGACCTCGACACCGACGAGGGCGTGGTCCGGCTGCGGGGCAAGGGCGGCAAGGAGCGGATCGTCCCGCTGGGGTCCTACGCGCGCGAGGCCCTCGCGGCCTGGCTGGTGCGCGGCCGGCCGGCGCTGGCCGTCCACGGCCGGGGCACGCCCGCGGTCTTCCTCGGCGTCCGCGGCGCCCGGCTGTCTCGCCAGAGCGCGTGGGCGATCCTGCGGGCCGCGGCCGAGCGGGCCCACCTCACCGGGCACCTCTCGCCGCACACGCTGCGGCACTCGTTCGCGACCCACCTGCTCGAGGGTGGCGCCGACGTCCGCGTAGTCCAGGAGCTGCTCGGCCACGCGTCGGTGACGACGACGCAGATCTACACCCGCGTCACCGTCCAGCAGCTGCGCGAGGTCTACGCCCAGAGCCACCCCCGGGCGCGGTGAGCGCGGGGCCCGCACGCGTGCGCTGATAGGGTCGGGCCCGATCAGCGAGAGGCTGACCGAGGCACGACCGGTACCGGGGAGAGAGACGTTGGGCGAGACCGAGGCGGCGTTCCAGATCCGCATCGACGGGCAGACCGGGGCCACCGGCCGACCGCTGCCGGAGTTCCCGGTCCCGGCGCCGCTGACCAGCCACGGGCCGGCCCGGATCATCGCCATGTGCAACCAGAAGGGCGGCGTCGGCAAGACGACGACCACCATCAACCTCGGTGCGGCGCTGGCCGAGCTCGGTCGCCGGGTCCTCCTCGTCGACTTCGACCCCCAGGGCGCGCTGTCGGTGGGGCTCGGCATCAACGTCAACGAGCTCGACGTCACGGTCTACAACCTGCTCGTCGAGCGCGGGCACGACGTGCGCCAGGTCATCCAGCACACCCGGGTCGAGGGCCTCGACGTGCTGCCGGCGAACATCGACCTGTCCGCCGCCGAGGTCCAGCTCGTCGGCGAGGTCGCCCGCGAGCAGATCCTCGCCCGCGTCCTGCGCCCGGTGCTCGACGACTACGACGTCGTCATGGTCGACTGCCAGCCCTCGCTCGGCCTGCTGACCGTCAACGCGCTGACCGCCGCGCACGGTGTGATCATCCCGCTCGAGTGCGAGTTCTTCGCGATGCGCGGGGTGGCCCTCCTCATCGAGACGATCGAGAAGATCACCGACCGCCTCAACCCGCGCCTCCAGGTCGACGGCATCCTCGCGACGATGTACGACGGCCGCACGCTGCACTCCAAGGAGGTCGTCGCGAGCGTCGTCGACCACTTCGGCGACCAGGTCTTCCACACCGTCATCTCGCGCACGGTGAAGTTCCCCGACGCCTCGCTCGCCGCCGAGCCGCTCACGACGTACGACGGCGCGCACAAGGGCGCGGAGGCCTACCGCCAGCTCGCCCGCGAGCTCATCGCCCGCGGCGGGGCGGCCTGACCCTCATGGCCACGCCCCCCGGGGCCGCGGAGCAGGAGGCGGTCGTCCCCGGCGGGGTCATCACCCGCCGGGCCGCCGCCACGCCCTTCGAGGTCCACCTCGAGAACTTCTCCGGCCCCTTCGACCTGCTCCTCGGGCTGATCAGCAAGCACAAGCTCGACATCACCGAGATCGCCCTCGCGAGCGTCACCGACGAGTTCATCGCGTTCATCCGGGCGGCCCGCGAGAGCGAGTCCGGGTGGGACCTCTCCCAGGCCACCGAGTTCCTCGTCGTCGCCGCGACCCTGCTCGACCTCAAGGCCGCCCGGCTGCTGCCGCAGGCCGGCCCCGAGGACGAGGAGGACCTCGCGCTCATCGAGGCCCGCGACATCCTCTTCGCCCGGCTGCTCCAGTACCGCGCCTTCAAGGACATCGCGCACACCTTCGGCGAGCGGATGGCCACGGCCGGCCGGCGCCACCCGCGCTCGGTGGCCCTCGAACCGCACCTCGCGGCCCTGCTCCCCGAGCTCGTGATGACGGTCAGCCCCGAGCAGCTCGCGATGATCGCCGCCCGGGCGATGGTGCCCAAGGCGCCGCCGACGGTCGGGCTCGGGCACCTGCACGCCCCGCAGGTGAGTGTCCGCGAGCAGGCCGGCCTCATCGGCGCCCGGCTGCGCCGCGAGCGGGTCGCCTCGTTCCGCAGCCTCGTCGCCGACGCCGACAACACCCTCGTCGTCGTCGCCCGCTTCCTCGCCCTCCTCGAGCTGTTCCGCGAGGCGGCCATCGGCTTCGAGCAGGCCGAGGCGCTCGGCGAGCTGACCGTGCGCTGGACCGGGCCGGAGGAGGGCGAGATCGAGGTCACCGACGAGTTCGACGAGCCGCCCCCCGACGCCGAGCCCGCCGCCGACCCCCCGACCGACCCGCAGGAGACCCCCGATGAGTGAGCCGCAGCCCGACCCGCCCGCGGTCGAGCCGACCGCCCCGGAGGAGCAGCTGGCCCTCGACGTCGCCGACTTCCCGGGCGGCATCCACGGCGCCCTCGAGGCCGTGCTCATGGTCGTCGACGAGCCGGTCACCACCCCCGCCCTCGCCTCGGCGCTCGAGCAGCCGGTCGCCGACGTCGAGGTCGCCCTCGCCGAGCTCGAGGCCGGCTACGAGGAGCAGCGCCGTGGCTTCACCCTGCGCCAGGTCGGCGGCGGCTGGCGGATGTACAGCCGCCACGAGTACGCGCCGGTCGTCGAGCGGTTCGTCCTCGACGGCCAGCAGGCCCGGCTCACCCAGGCCTCGCTCGAGACCCTCGCCGTCATCGCCTACCGCCAGCCGGTGTCGCGCTCGCGCGTCGCGGCCGTGCGCGGGGTCAACGTCGACGGCGTCATCCGCACCCTCCTCACCCGCGGGCTCATCGAGGAGCTCGGCCAGGACGAGGAGTCCACCGCCACCCTGTACGGCACGACGTCGTACTTCCTCGAGCGGCTCGGGCTGCAGTCGATCGACGAGCTGCCCGCGCTCGCGCCGTACCTCCCCGAGGTCGACGTGCTCGACGAGATCGCCGAAGGAGGCCGGGGATGACCCCGCCGAAGAACCGTGGAGCCGGCCGCGCCGGGGACCGCCAGCAGCGCCCGCGCGGCGCGAAGGGCGCGCCCGCGAAGGCGCCGGGGTCCGGACGGGCCCGCGGCACGGGCACGACCCGCGCCAGCCAGCCGACCCAGACCAAGCGCGAGCCGCAGCGGCCCGTCGTCGACGTCCACGACCCCGACGGCGTGCGCCTCCAGAAGCTGCTCGCCGCGGCCGGGGTCGGCTCGCGGCGGGTCTGCGAAGACCTCATCAGCCAGGGCCGGGTCGAGGTCGACGGTCAGGTCGTCCGCGAGCTCGGCGTGCGGATCAGGGCCACCCAGACGGTGCACGTCGACGGCGAGCGCGTGCAGCTCGACGAGTCGCGGGTCTACCTCGCGTTCAACAAGCCGCTCAACGTCGTCACCTCGATGAGCGACGAGCTCGGCCGGGTCGACATCGGCGACTACTTCGGCGACCGCAAGGAGCGGCTCTTCCACGTCGGCCGGCTCGACGCCGACACCGAGGGCCTGCTGCTGCTCACCAACGACGGCGACCTCGCGCACCGGCTCCAGCACCCGCGCTACGGCATCCTCAAGACCTACCTCGCGCAGATCCCCGGCCCGGTGCCCCGCGACCTCGGCCGGCGCCTGCGCGACGGCGTCGAGCTCGAGGATGGCCCGGTGGCCGTCGACTCGTTCCGGGTCGTCGACTCCCAGCCGGGCAAGGCGATCGTCGAGGTCGTGCTCCACGAGGGCCGCAAGCACATCGTCCGGCGGATGCTCGCCGAGGTCGGCCACCCGGTGCAGTCGCTCGTGCGCACCCAGGTCGGCCCGATCCGGCTCGCCGACACCAAGCCGGGCAAGTTCCGGTCGCTCTCGAGCGCGGAGGTCGCGGCGCTGTACAAGGCCGCAGGGCTCTGATGCGCGTCCACGTCGTCGGCACCGGCCTCGTCGGCACCTCGCTCGGGCTCGCCCTGACCAGGCACGGCGACGAGGTGACGCTCGAGGACGCCATCGCGACCCACGCGGCCCTGGCCCGCGACCTGGGCGCCGGGCGGCTGCCGGGGGAGGGGGAGGCGCTCGAGCCCGACCTCGTCGTCGTCGCCACGCCCCCGGACGTCACCGCCGCCTGCGTCCTGACGGCGCTGGACCGGTGGCCCTCGGCCGCCGTCACCGACGTCTCGTCGGTCAAGGGCGCGGTGCTCGCGGCCCTGCGCGCGGCCGGCGCCGACCTCGCGCGCTACTGCGGGTCGCACCCGATGGCCGGGCGCGAGCGCTCGGGTGCGGTCTCCGGGCGGCACGACCTCTTCGACGGGCGGGCCTGGGTGGTCTCGCCCACCGACGAGACCCTCCCCGAGGTGCTCGACCTCGTCACCGACGTCGCCGGGGCCGTCGGCTCGGTCGTCCGCCGGCTGCCGGCGCAGGAGCACGACCGGGCCGTCGCGGCCGTCTCGCACGTGCCGCAGCTGGCCGCGAGCCTCGTCGCCGCGCGGCTCGAGGCCCTCGACGAGGACGCCGTGGCCCTCGCCGGCCAGGGGCTGCGCGACGTCACCCGCATCGCCGCGAGCGACCCCGGACTGTGGACCCAGATCCTCGCCGGCAACGCCGGGGCGGTGCGCGAGGTCCTCGAGGGGCTGGCCACCGACCTGCGTGCGGTCTCGGAGGCCCTCGCCGCGCTCGAGGCGGGTACGGACGCGCCGGGGGCCCGGGGCACCATCGCGACGACCATCGCCGCGGGCAACGCCGGCCACGCCCGCATCCCGGGCAAGCACGGCGCTGCGCCCACCGCGTACACGACGGTGCGCGTCCTCATCCCCGACGAGCCGGGGCACCTCGGACGCCTCTTCGCGCACGTCGCCGAGATCGGCACGAACATCGAGGAGTTCCACCTCGACCACGGGCTCGGCCAGCCGTTCGGCATCGCCGAGGTCGACGTGGTCCCCGCCGCGGCCACCGAGCTCGCCGAGGGCCTGGCCGCCCGGGGCTGGCGCATCCACGGCTGAGCGGCTCAGTAGGCTCTGCGCCCATGACCGCACCGCTGACGATCGCCATCGACGGACCCTCCGGCTCCGGGAAGAGCAGCGTCGCCAAGGCCGTGGCCCGGCGGCTCGGCATCGGCTACCTCGACACCGGCGCGATGTACCGGGCCCTCACCTGGTGGTGCCTCGAGCGGGGCGTCGACCTCGCCGACACCGAGGCGGTCGCCGAGGCCGCGCGCACCCTTCCGCTCGAGGTCGGGACCGACCCCGACGCCCCGACGGTCGCCGTCGACGGCACGGACGTCGGCGCGGCCATCCGCACCTCGGAGGTGAGCACCGCCGTGTCGGCGGTCGCCACGAACCTGCAGGTGCGTCCGGTCCTCCAGCAGCTCCAGCGCGACCTCATGGCCCGGATCGCCGACGAGACCGGGGGAGTCGTCGCCGAGGGGCGCGACATCACGACCGTCGTCGCACCCGACGCCCGGGTGCGGTTGCTCGTCACCGCGTCCGAGGAGGCCCGGCTGCGCCGCCGCTCCGCCGAGCTGCACGGGTCGGCCGACGCGGCGGCCGTCGAGGCCACCCGCGACCAGGTGGTGCGCCGCGACCGCGACGACTCGACCGTCTCGACCTTCACCGAGGCCGCCGAGGGCGTGCACCTCGTCGACACCTCCGACCTCGACCTCGAGGCGAGCATCGAGGCCGTCCTCGACGTCGTCGCGGGGGTCACCGAGGCCGAGGAGTGAGCAGCGGGCGCCGGTCGTGAGCAGCGAGCCCGCGCCGGCGGCGTGGCGGGCCGCCGTGGCGCGGCCGGTCGGGCGGCTCGCGTTCGCCCTGCTCTACCGGTGCCGGACGGTCGGCGCCGCGAACGTGCCGCGCCGCGGACCGGTGGTCCTCGTCGCCAACCACACCGGGTTCCTCGACGGTGCCCTGGTGCTGGCGCTGGCGCCGAGGCCCTCGCACTTCCTGGTCCTCGACCGCACCTTCGCCGGCTTCCTCGGCCGGCTGCTGCACTGGACCGGCCAGATCCCGCTCGACCAGCGCACCGGCGACCGGCGCGCCCTCGGGCAGGCCCTCGAGGTGCTCGCGCGCGGCGGGGTCGTCGGCATCTTCCCCGAGGGCGGGCGCGGGCGCGGCGACCTCGAGAACGCGGGAAAGGGGGCCGCCTGGCTCGCGCTGCGCTCGGGTGCCGCGGTGGTGCCGGTCGCGTGCCTCGGGACGCGGGCCACCGGGGCGCTGGCGTCGTCGTGGCCGCGGCTGCGCAGCCGGCTCGTCGTCGACGCCGCGCCGCCGGTGCCGCTCGACGTCCCGGCCGGGCTCCCGGGCCGGGCGGCCCTCGAGCTGGCCACCGAGCGGCTGCGGGTCGCGCACGCGGAGCACGTCCGGGCGGCCGCCGACCGGCACGGGCTGCCCCTGCCGACCGACGTCCCGCCGGACCTGCTCGACTGACGCGCGGTCAGGAGCACCCCCGCGGTGCGGGAGAATGGGGGGATGAGCACGGACGACCCCACCCAGACCGCCGACCCCGAGGCCGTCGAGCGGGCCCTGCGGGCCGGGCTCGAGGAGTTCGAGCTCGACGACGAGGACCGCGCCCTCCTCGACACCGAGGGGCTGGCCGACGAGGACGGCGAGGCGTACTCGCCGCTGCCCGTCGTGGCCATCATCGGTCGCCCGAACGTCGGCAAGTCGACCCTCGTCAACCGCATCCTCGGCCGCCGCGAGGCCGTCGTCGAGGACGTCCCCGGCGTCACCCGCGACCGGGTCGCCTACGACGGCGAGTGGACCGGCCGGCGCTTCACCCTCGTCGACACCGGCGGCTGGGAGATCGACGCCACGGGCATCCACCTGCGGGTCGCCGAGCAGGCCGAGATCGCCGTCGAGCTCGCCGACGCCGTGATGTTCGTCGTCGACGCCACCGTCGGGGCCACGGATGCCGACGAGGCCGTCGTCAAGATGCTGCGCCGCTCCGGCAAGCCGGTCGTCCTCGTCGCGAACAAGGTCGACGACCAGCGCACCGAGGCCGACGCCGCCGCGCTGTGGAACCTCGGCCTCGGGCAGCCGTGGCCGGTCTCGGCGCTGCACGGCCGGGGGAGCGGTGACGTCCTCGACGCCCTCCTCGAGGTGCTGCCGGAGAAGTCCGCGGTCACCGCCTACGCGCGGGGCGGGCCGCGCCGGGTCGCGCTGCTCGGACGGCCGAACGTCGGCAAGTCCTCGATGCTCAACAAGCTCACCGGCACCGACCGGGTGGTCGTCGACGACGTCGCCGGGACGACGCGCGACCCCGTCGACGAGGTCGTCGAGCTCGCCGGACGCACCTGGCGCTTCGTCGACACCGCCGGCATCCGGCGCCGGGTGCACCAGACCCGCGGCGCCGACTTCTACGCGTCGCTGCGCACCCAGACCGCGCTCGAGAAGGCCGAGGTCGCCGTCGTCCTCGTCGACGCCAGCGACACCATCGCCGAGCAGGACGTGCGGGTCATCCAGCAGGTCATCGACTCCGGGCGCTCCCTCGTCATCGCGTACAACAAGTGGGACCTCACCGACGAGGAGCGCCGCCACTTCCTCGAGCGCGAGATCGAGCGCGACCTCGTCCAGGTGCCGTGGGCGCCCCGGGTCAACGTCTCCGCCCGCACCGGGCGCCACCTCGAGAAGCTCGTGCCGGCCCTCGACCGGGCGCTGGAGTCGTGGGAGACCCGCATCTCCACCGGGCGGCTCAACGCCTTCCTCGGCGAGGTCGTCGCGGCGCACCCGCACCCGGTGCGCGGGGGCAAGCAGCCGCGCATCCTCTTCGCGACGCAGGCCGGCTCGCGACCGCCGCGGTTCGTCCTCTTCGCGTCCGGGTTCCTCGAGGCCGGGTACCGCCGGTTCGTCGAGCGCCGGCTGCGCGAGGAGTTCGGCTTCGAGGGCACCCCGATCGAGATCTCGGTGCGGGTGCGCGAGAAGCGCCGCAACCGCCGCTGACGACGCCTCGCCCCACCTGCCCCACGAGTATCGGGTCACCCGATACCGCCGCGCCTCACCCCGGAACCGTTCCCCGGTGAAGCGTGGTGGAGTCGGGTGAAGGCGCCGGCGCCGGCCGGACCGATTGGGTCGGCCGCCGGGCGGTGGGATAAGGTTTCGACCGCTCCCGAGAGGGAGCAGCCACGGGCTGTGGCGCAGCTTGGTAGCGCACTTGACTGGGGGTCAAGGGGTCGCAGGTTCAAATCCTGTCAGCCCGACAGCGCGCAAGGGCCGCTGCGAATCGACGGAGTCGATCGCAGCGGCCCTCGCCGCGTGTCGGGCCGACCGGATGCCGGGAGCGCACCGCGACCGCGACGAAGGAGCGGACGCGGAGCGCGGCGTCCTGTCAGCCCGACTCGCCCGAGGGAGGCTCGGGCTCTGGTCCGGTTCGCCTGCTCTGGTCGGATCCGCCGGATGGCGGTGACTTCTCACCGCCATCAGGCGAGCTGGACCAGAGCCGGGGGGACCGGGGCCCGACGGCGCAGGGGGCTAGCGTGCGGGGATGAGCACCGGGGAGCAGGACAGGGACTGGGACCGCCGCGCCGACGAGCTCGCGGCGCGGGCCCTCGCCGACGGCGAGCCGACCCGCTGGTTCGACGAGCTGTGGTCGGCGGCGGTCGCCGACGAGGTCGACACCCCGTGGGCCCGGACCGCCCCCTACCCACCGGTCCTCGAGCACGTCGACGGCGCCGGACCGGGGGAGGGGCGGGCGGCCGTCGTCGTCGGAGCGGGCCTCGGCGCCGACGCCGAGCTGCTCGCCGAGCGCGGGTGGCGCACCACGGCCTTCGACGTCTCGGCCAGCGCCGTCGCCCTGGCCCGCGACCGCCACCCCGGCTCGTCCGTCGACCACCGCGTCGCCGACCTCCTCGCCCTGCCCGACGACCTCGTCGGCGCCTTCGACCTCGTCGTCGAGGTGTTCACCGTCCAGGCCCTCCCGCCGGACCTGCGCGCCGACGCCGTCGCGGCCGTCCGCTCGCTCCTCGCGCCGGGCGGCACCCTGCTCGCCGTCCAGTTCGTCCGCGAGCGCGGGTCCGACGCCGGCGACGGCCCGCCGTGGCTGCTCGACGAGGACGAGGTCCGCTCGTTCGCGGCCGCCGACGTCCACCTCGAGGCGCTCGACCGGCGACCGCACCCGCTCAACCCGGCCGGACCCGACACCTGGGTCGCCGTCCTGCGCCGCGCGCCCTGAACGCCCGGTCTCAGAGCACCGACGACATCCGGCGCACGGCCTCCTCGACGAGCGCCGGCGAGGTGGCGAGGTTGAGCCGGACGAACCCCTGCCCGCCCGCGGGGTCGTAGCGCGGCCCGGACCCCAGCGCCACCCGCCCGCGCTCCCGGAACACCGACGCCGGGTCGTCCCCGAGGCCGAGCGTTCGACAGTCGAGCCAGGCGAGGTAGGTCGCCTCGGGAGGGACCCACCGCACCTCCGGCAGGTGCTCGGCCAGCAGGCTCCCGAGCAGGGACCGGTTCGCGGCGAGCTCGTCGAGGAGCCGCGCCAGCCACGCGCCGCCGTCGCGCATCGCGGCCACGTGCGCGATCTCCCCGAGGTGCGAGGACCCGTGCGTGTGCACCTCGGGCAGCGCCGCGAGGTCGCCGAGCGCCGCCGACCCGGCGACGACGACCGCCGACTTCAGCCCCGCGAGGTTCCAGCCCTTCGAGGGCGAGAACACCGAGAACGCGTCCTCGGCGCCGGGCACCGTGAGGTACGGCGTGAACACGGGTCCGCCGGGCAGGACGAGCGGCGCGTGGATCTCGTCGGCGACCACCCGCACCCCGAACTCGCGCGCCAGCGCCGCGAGCGAGGCCAGCTCGGAGGCGGTGTGCACCACCCCGGTCGGGTTCTGCGGGTTGCAGAGCAGGTAGGCCACCCGCTCGCCGCGCGCCGTGGCGTCGGCGAAGGCCCGGCGCAGCGCCTCGGGGTCGAGCCGCCCGGCGGCGGTCAGCGGGGCGTCGAGGCGGCGCCGGCCGATGGCGTCGACGAACCCGAAGAACGAGTCGTAGACCGGCGGCGACACGACGACGGGGCCGCCCTCGTCGGTGAGCAGGCGCAGCACCTCGCTGGCCCCGATCATCACGTCGGTGACGACGAGCATCGACGCCGGGTCGACCGTCCAGCCCCACGCCGCACGCGTGTACCGGGCGACCTCCGCGGCGTACCGGGGCGCCCACCCGTAGCCGGTGTCGCCGCGCCGCACCGCGGCCGACACGGCCTCGACGACGGCCGGGCACGGCGCCGCGTCCATCTCGGCGACCCACAGCGGCAGGACGTCGGGTGGGTAGGCCAGCCACTTGACGCTCGTCCGGTCGCGGCGCAGCTCGGCCTCGGTGGCGCCGAGCAGGGGAGTGCTCATCCCGCCACCCTAGGCGCGTGCGGCGGGGCCGCCGCGGCACCCCATACAGTGGCGCCATGGCGGACCCGCAGGCACCGGTGAGCACCCGCGTCCTCACCGTGCCCAACGTGCTCAGCGCGCTGCGGCTCGTCGGCGTGCCGGTCTTCCTCTGGGCGATCGTCACCGAGCACGACGCCCTCGCCCTCGTGCTCCTCATGGCCTCGGGCCTCACCGACTACCTCGACGGCAAGATCGCCCGCGCCTACGGCCTGGAGTCGCGGCTCGGCCAGCTCCTCGACCCCGTCGCCGACCGGCTCTACATCGCCTCGACGCTCGTCGGCCTCGCCTGGCGCGACATCCTCCCGTGGTGGGTCGTCGTCGTGCTCTTCGCCCGCGAGGCGTTCATGGCCGTCGTCGTGCTCGTCGCGCAGCGCCACGGCTGGGTCGGGCTGCCCGTGCACTTCGCCGGCAAGGCCGCCACCTTCAACCTGCTCTACGCCTTCCCGCTGCTCCTGCTCGCCGACGGTGACTCCACCCTCGCCCGCATCGCCGAGCCGGTCGGCTGGGGCTTCGCGTGGTGGGGGATCGTCCTCTACTGGCTCTCCGGTGTCCTCTACGCGATGCAGCTGCGGCGGCTGCTGGCCCACGACCGGGCGGTCGCGGCGTGAGCACGCGGCCGACCCGCCGGCCGGACGCGTCGATGACGCTCATCCGGACGATGATGGAACGCCCCCTCGACCCGGGGTACCAGGCCGCCGCCGACCGGCGCGAGCGGGCCGGCCTGCCGCGCTCGACGTCGCTGCGGGCCCCGCGCCTCGTCGCCGCGACGCTGGCCATCGGGCTCGTCGTCGGGGTCGCGGCCTCGAACCTGCGGGCCGACGACACCCCGCGCAGCGCCGCGCGCACCGACCTCACCCGGCAGATCGAGACCCGCCGCACCGAGGTCGACCGGCTCTCGGCGCAGGCGCAGGCCCTCCAGGCCGACGTGACCGCGCTGGAGGCCGAGCAGCTCGGCAGCTCGGGCGGCAGCGTCGGACGCAGCCGCGAGCTCGCCCAGGTCGTCGGCGCCGTCCCGCTCACCGGCCCCGGCGTCGTCCTCACCCTCGACGACGCGCCCGACGCCGCCGATGAGGACGCCACCGGCGACGGCGCCGACCAGAAGCGCGTGCAGGCCCGCGACCTCCAGTTCGTCGTCAATGCCCTGTGGCGCGCGGGCGCGGAGGCGGTGAGCATCAACGGCAACCGGCTGACCTCGACCTCGCCGATCCGCTTCGCCGGGTCCGCGCTCGTCGTCAACTACCGGCCCCTCGCTCGCCCGTACGTCGTGACGGCCCTCGGCGACCCCGAGCGGCTGCCCGGCGACTTCGCCGACGGGGCCGGTGGCAGCTACCTCTCGACGCTCCACAGCACCTTCGGCATCCGGGCCGACACCGACGTTTCGCGCGACCTCCGGGTGCCGGCCGCGGTGGGCCTGACGACGCGGTACGCGCAGCCGATGGATACTGGGGCGTCCCCGACGAGCGGGACGACCAGCGACCCGGAGGACGGCTCGTCGTGATCCCTGCCATCGGCCTGGCCCTCGGCATCGTCGTCGGCCTGCTGCTCCAGCCCGCCGTGCCGGTGTGGCTCCAGCCGTACCTGCCCATCGCCGTCATCGCGGCCCTCGACGCCGTCTTCGGTGCGGTGCGCGCCATCCTCGACGGCATCTTCAGCGACAAGGTCTTCGTCGTCTCGTTCCTCTCCAACGTCCTCGTCGCCGCGTTCATCGTCTTCCTCGGCGACAAGCTCGGCGTCGGCAGCCAGCTGTCCACGGGCGTCGTCGTCGTCCTCGGGGTCCGGATCTTCTCCAACGTCGCCTCGATCCGCCGCCACCTCTTCGACGCATGAGCACGGGCGACTCCACCCCCCGCCCGCCGGACGACGCCCGTCACGCGTGGGCCCGGCTGCGGCGTGCCGGGTCGCCGCGGCCGAGCCGGTCCAACCTCCTCGCGATGCTCCTCGCCGCCTCGCTCGGGTTCGCGATCATCGCCCAGGTCCGCCAGACCTCCATCCAGGGGCTGGAGAACCTGCGCGAGGACGAGCTGGTGCGCATCTTCGCCGACGTCGACCAGGACGGCGACCGGCTGAGCGACGAGGTCCGCGACCTCCAGTCCTCCCTCGAGCTCCTCAAGAGCCGCACGACGAGCGAGGAGGAGGCGCAGCGCGCCGCCCAGGAGCGGGTCGACGCGCTCGGCATCCTCGCGGGGACGGCCCCGGCGAAGGGACCGGGCGTGCTCCTGCGCATCGACGACCCCGAGCTGAAGATCACCCCGTCCATCGTCCTCGACACGATCCAGGAGCTGCGCGACGCCGGTGCCGAGGCGATCCAGGTCGGCGACGTCCGGGTCGTCGCCTCCACGTGGTTCGCCGACGCCGACGGCGGCATCTCGGTCTCCGGGTCCCTCGTGCGCCCGCCGTACGTCATCCGCGCGATCGGCGACTCCGACACCCTCGCCGGCGCGATGCAGATCCCCGGCGGCGTCAACGCCACCGTCCGGGGCAAGGGCGGACGGCTCTCGATCGACATCCGCGACGAGCTCGCCGTCGACGCGTTGCTCAGCGTCACCGCCCCTCAGTACGCTCGCCCGGTACCCACCGCCACCCCGTGACGCGTCCGCGCGCCCGAGACACAGGAGAGTCATGAGCGACCTCGAGTACCCCGCAGGCCTGCGCTACACCGCCGAGCACGAGTGGGTCCGCGAGGAGGGCGACACCGTGCGCATCGGCATCACGGCCTTCGCGCAGGAGGCGCTCGGCGACGTCGTCTACGTCAGCCTGCCCGGCGTCGGCGACACCGTGGCGGCCGGCGACACCTGCGGCGAGGTCGAGTCGACGAAGTCGGTCAGCGACCTCTACGCGCCGATCGCCGGTGAGGTCACCGCCGTCAACGGCGCCCTCGACGCCACCCCCGAGCTCGTCAACACCGACCCGTACGGCGAGGGCTGGATGTACGAGCTGCGCCCCGCCGACGCGGGTGCCGTCGCGGCGCTCCTCGACGTCGACGGCTACACCTCGCAGCTCTCCTGAGGGTCGCGGGGGCGGTCCCGCCCGACGAGGGGGACATCCGCGCCCCCGTGATCTAGGGTGGCAGTCCGCGAGGCGGTGACGAGACAGGGTCGAGGAAGGGTGGACAGGGCGAGATGACAGCCGACGAGCACGGCGACGAGCAGGCCGCACCCGAGCCCACGACGATGCGCCTGCAGGCCGTCGAGGGCGCCGGGCGGGTCGAGGCGCAGGGGGAGGCCGAGCACGTCCTCACGAAGGCCGACCTCGCCACGGTCGAGGCCCTGCGCCCCGGCACCGCGCTCCTCGTGGTCCTGCGCGGCCCGAACACCGGCGCCCGCTTCCTCCTCGACGACGACGAGGTGATGTCGGGGCGCCACCCCGACAGCGACATCTTCCTCGACGACGTCACGGTCTCGCGCAAGCACGCCGTGTTCCGCCGCGCCGGTGGGGTCTTCTCGGTCCACGACGTCGGGTCCCTCAACGGCACCTACGTCAACCGCGACCTCGTCGACGAGACGTCCCTGACGACCGGCGACGAGGTCCAGATCGGCAAGTTCCGCCTCGTCTTCTACGCGGCCGCCCAGGCCTGAGCCCCCGGCCGTGAAGCCCCTGACCATCGGGGCCGTCGTGCGCTCCCTGTCCGAGGACTTCCCGGACGTCACGATCTCGAAGGTCCGCTTCCTCGAGGCCGAGGGGCTCGTCACACCCGAGCGCAGCGGGTCCGGCTACCGGCGCTACTCGACCGACGACGTCGAGCGCATCCGCTACGTCCTCCGCGCCCAGCGCGAGCTCTTCTGGCCGCTCAAGGTCATCCGCGAGGCGCTCGAGGCCATCGACCGCGGGCTCGAGCCGACCGGCCCCGACCGGCGCCCGGAGGTCCCCGAGCCCGCGCCCGACCCCGACGTCCCCGACCCGTCCCCGCTGCTCGCCGGCCGGGCGGTGCGGCTGACCGCCGCCGAGCTCGCGCGGGCCAGCACCCTCGCCCCGGGCGCGGTCGCCGAGCTCGTCGACCACGGGCTGCTCCGCCCCGGACCCGACGGACTGCACGGCGAGGACGACCTGCGGGCCGCCCGGGCCGCCGCCGGCCTCGCGCGGTACGGCGTCGAGGCGCGGCACCTGCGGCTCTTCCGCGCGGCGGCCGACCGCGAGGTCGGGCTCGTCGAGCAGGCCACGGGCGTGCTGCGCGGAGCCGATGCCCGGCGCGGTCGCGAGGAGGTCACCCACCTCGTCCTGGCCCTGCACGCGGCCCTCGTCCGGGGTGGCCTCGGCACGGGTCACTGACCACCACCCGGGCGGCGGGGGAGCCGGGGTACGGTGACGGGGTGAAGGTGATGGACGTGCTCGGAGTGCGGGTCGAGATGCCCAACAACCAGCCGATCGTCCTCCTGCGGGAGCGCGACGGCGACCGGTACCTGCCGATCTGGATCGGGGCCGCCGAGGCCACCGCCATCGCCTACGCGCAGCAGGGTGTCGTCCCGCCGCGCCCCCTCACCCACGACCTGCTCCGCAACGTCATCGACGAGCTCGGCCACGAGCTGACCCGTGTCCGCATCGTCGCCCTGCGCGACGGCGCGTTCCACGCCGTGCTCGCCCTCGACGGCGGCGCGGCCGGCGGCGGCACCGACGTCGACTCGCGGTCCTCGGACGCCATCGCCCTCGCGCTGCGCGCCGGCGCCGAGATCGTCGCCGAGGACGAGCTGCTCGACGAGGCCGGGGTCGAGATGGCCGAGACCGAGGACGACGAGGTCGAGAAGTTCAAGGAGTTCCTCGACCACGTCTCGGCCGACGACTTCGACACCGAGGCCGACTCCTGACCCGACACGCCGCCGCGACACGCCGGTGAGCGTGGCGCGACGAGGGTCGTTGACCTGAGTCACATCCGCCCCTACCGTCACACCCGTCACAGAAGTGACGCGGAGAGTGACGTCCATGTCATTCCCCGGCGTAGAGTCGCCCCCGACAGGCGGCCACATCAGGAGGTAGGCGTGGGCTCCACCGGAGAGGCGCGAGCGAACGGGTCCGTCCCGGTCGCGGCGCAGGGCGTGCTGTTCGCCGACGACCTGCCCGAGCTCGACGACGAGGTCGGCTACCGCGGCCCGACGGCCTGCAAGGCCGCCGGCATCACCTACCGCCAGCTCGACTACTGGGCCCGCACCGGTCTCGTCGAGCCCTCCGTGCGCGCGGCCGGCGGCTCCGGCACGCAGCGCCTCTACGGCTTCCGCGACATCCTCGTGCTCAAGGTGGTCAAGCGCCTGCTCGACACCGGCGTCTCGCTCCAGCAGATCCGCGGCGCGATCCAGGTCCTGCGGGCGCGCGGCGTCGACGACCTCGCCGGCATCACCCTCATGAGCGACGGCGCCTCGGTCTACGAGTGCACCTCCGCCGACGAGGTCATCGACCTCCTCCAGGGCGGTCAGGGCGTCTTCGGCATCGCCGTCGGCAAGGTCTGGCGTGAGGTCGAGGGCGAGCTCGCCTCGCTCCCCAGCGAGCGCTCCGACCACGAGGGCGGCGCCGAGGCCGTCCAGGCGGGCGACGAGCTCGGCCTGCGCCGCGCGGCGCGCCTGGCCTGACCCACCCTCCACCACCTGCCCCGCCACGCGGCGTCGCGGGCGGTGGCGACGCCGTCCCGGTGTTAGGGTTGCCGGGCCGCTCACACCGTGCGGGAGAGTCCTCGGCCACGTGCCGGGGCGCCGAAGGGGCAACACTCCCCGGAACCTCTCAGGCCCAAGGACCGCACGGGACAGGCACCTCTGGAGGCCCACCGGCCGACAGAGGGGGAGGACGACACCCGTCCGTCTCCCTGGAGGTCCCGTGAGCACGCCCACCCTTCCCGAGTTCGCCGGCCGGCACATCGGTCCCCGCGAGGACGACCTCGCCGGGATGCTCAAGGTCGTCGGTCGCTCCTCCCTCGACGACCTCGTCGACACCGCGGTCCCCGGCGGGATCCGGTTCGAGGGCGAGCTCGACGTCACGGCCGCCGGGTCCGAGGCCGCGGTGCTCACCCAGCTGCGCCAGGTCGCCGCCCGCAACCGGGTCCTGACCTCGCTCATCGGACTCGGCTACTACGGCACGCGCACGCCCGCCGTGATCCAGCGCAACGTCCTCGAGAACCCGGCCTGGTACACGGCCTACACGCCCTACCAGCCCGAGATCTCCCAGGGCCGGCTCGAGGCCCTCCTCAACTTCCAGACCGTCGTCGGCGACCTCACCGGCCTCGCCACCGCCGGTGCCTCGCTGCTCGACGAGGGCACCGCAGCGGCCGAGGCGATGACCCTGATGCGCCGCAGCTCGAAGGTGGCCGCCGACGCGGTGCTCCTCGTCGACGAGGGCGTCTTCCCGCAGACCCTGGCCGTGCTGCGCACCCGCGCGGTGCCGCTCGGCATCCCCGTGGTCGTCGCCGACCTCGCGGGCGTCGACTCCGCCGACGCGCTGCGGGCCGCGGCGGGCGCCGAGGTGTTCGGCGTCCTCGTGCAGTACCCCGCGGTCGACGGCCGGCTCGGCGACCACCGCGCGCTGGCCGAGGCCGCCCACGAGGTCGGGGCGCTGGTCACCGCCGCCGCCGACCTGCTCGCGCTGACGCTCGCGACCCCGCCGGGGGAGTGGGGCGCCGACGTCGCGGTCGGCACCACCCAGCGCTTCGGCGTGCCGATGGGCTTCGGCGGTCCGCACGCCGGGTACATGTCGGTGCGCGCGGGTCTCGAGCGGACCCTGCCCGGACGGCTCGTCGGGGTGTCGGTCGACGCCGACGGCGCGCCCGCCTACCGCCTCGCCCTCCAGACCCGCGAGCAGCACATCCGCCGCGAGAAGGCGACGTCGAACATCTGCACCGCGCAGGTCCTCCTCGCCGTGATGGCCAGCATGTACGCCGTCTACCACGGCCCGGACGGGCTGCGGCAGATCGCTCTTCGCGTGCACTCCCACGCCCGGGCCCTCGCCGGGGCGCTGCGCGCGGGCGGCGTCGAGGTCGCCGACGGCCCGTCCTTCGACACCCTCGCCCTGCGGGTGCCGGGCGAGGCCGACGGCGTCGTGGCCGCCGCGCTGGCCGAGGGGGTCAACCTCTGGCGCCGTGACGACGACACCGTGCTGCTGAGCCTCGACGAGACCACCGATCTCGTCGTCCTCGGCAAGGTCTGCCGCGCCCTCGGCGTCACCGCCCCCGAGCGGGTCGAGGTCGCCGCGCCCGAGTGGCCGGAGGCGCTGACCCGCACCTCCGAGTACCTCACCCACCCGGTCTTCTCGGCGCACCGCTCGGAGACGGCGATGCTGCGCTACCTGCGCCGCCTCTCGGACCGCGACTTCGCCCTCGACCGCGGGATGATCCCGCTCGGGTCCTGCACGATGAAGCTCAACGCGACGACCGAGATGGCGGCGGTCACCTGGCCCGAGTTCGCCAACCTCCACCCGTTCGCCCCGCTCGAGCAGACCAAGGGGATTCGCGGCCTCGTCGACGAGCTGTCCGGCTGGCTCTGCGAGATCACCGGGTACGACGCGGTCTCGCTCCAGCCGAACGCCGGCTCCCAGGGCGAGCTCGCCGGGCTGCTGGCCATCGCCGCGTACCACCGCTCGCGCGGCGACGAGGGCCGGCGGGTCTGCCTCATCCCGTCCAGCGCGCACGGCACGAACGCCGCGAGCGCGGTGATGGCCGGCATGCGGGTCGTCGTCGTCAAGACCGACCCGGTCACCGGCAACGTCGACATGGACGACCTGTCGGCCAAGGTCGAGGAGCACCGCGAGACCCTCGCGGCGATCATGGTCACCTACCCCTCGACGCACGGCGTCTTCGAGGACACGATCACCGACCTCTGCGCCCTGGTCCACGACGCGGGCGGCCAGGTCTACGTCGACGGCGCCAACCTCAACGCGCTCGTCGGGGTGGCCCGGCCCGGGAAGTTCGGGGCCGACGTCTCGCACCTCAACCTCCACAAGACCTTCTGCATCCCGCACGGCGGCGGGGGCCCGGGCGTCGGCCCGGTCGGTGTCCGCGAGCACCTCGCGCCGTTCCTCCCGAACCACCCGCTCGACCCCGAGGCCGGTCCGGGGTCCGGCGTCGGCCCGGTGTCCGCGGCCCCCTACGGCTCGGCGAGCATCCTGCCGATCTCGTGGGCGTACGTGCGGCTCATGGGCGGGGCGGGCCTGCGCCGGGCCACCGAGGTGGCGGTGCTCAACGCCAACTACGTCGCGGCCCGGCTGCGCGACCACTACCCGGTGCTGTACTCCGGCCACGACGGCCTCGTCGCGCACGAGTGCATCCTCGACCTGCGGGGCATCACCAAGGAGACCGGGGTCAGCGTCGACGACGTCGCCAAGCGGCTCATCGACTACGGCTTCCACGCCCCGACGATGTCCTTCCCGGTGGCCGGCACCCTCATGGTCGAGCCGACCGAGAGCGAGGACCTCGGCGAGCTCGACCGGTTCTGCGACGCGATGATCGCCATCCGCGGCGAGATCGACGAGGTCGGCTCGGGGGCGGTCGCCGCCGCCGACAGCGTGCTGCGGCACGCCCCGCACACCGCCGTGTCGCTGGCCGCCGAGTGGGACCACCCGTACGACCGGCGCGCCGCCGCCTTCCCCGAGGGCGTCGACCCGGCCGCGAAGTACTGGCCGCCGGTGCGCCGCATCGACGGTGCCTACGGCGACCGGCACCTCGTCTGCTCGTGCCCCTCGCCGGAGGCCTTCGAGGACTGAGGCCGCTCGGGCCGCTCAGGCCGCGGGCGCCGCGCCCGCGGCCCGCACGGTGGCCCCGCTGCCGTCGGCGCCCTTGGTGACGACGACCTGGTGCGGGATCCGGGCCCGCAGGTCGGCGACGTGGCTGACGACGCCGACCGCGCGCCCGCCCTCGCGCAGGCCGTCGAGGACGGTGAGCACCTGCTCGAGGCTGTCGTCGTCGAGGCTGCCGAACCCCTCGTCGATGAAGAGCGTGCCGAGGTCGAGGCCGCCGGCCTCCTCGCGGACGGCGTCGGCGAGCCCGAGGGCGAGGGCGAGCGAGGCCATGAACGACTCGCCCCCGGAGAGCGAGGCGGTGTCGCGGGACCGGCCCGTCCACTGGTCGAGGACCCGCAGCCCCAGCCCGGACCGGGCGCCCCGGGCCGCCCGGTCGTCGCTGTGCTCGAGCAGGTAGCGCCCGCCGCCCATCACCGCGAGCCGCTCGTTGGCCAGCGCCGCGACCTTCTCGAGCCGGGCCGCGAGGACGAACGAGGTGAGCCGCATCCGGAGGGTGTTGTCGCCCCCGGTGCCGCCGACGGTGTCGGCGAGCTCGCGCACCCGGGCCTGCCGGGCGGCGCGGTCGGCGACGGCGGCACAGGCGGCCTCGAGCCCCGGGCGCAGCCGCTCGAGGGTCCGGGTGGCCCGGCCGAGCGCGTCGTGCTCGGTGCCGGCCGCGAGGACGGTGCGCCGGGCCTCGGCGGCGGCGAGCCGGAGCGCGTCGACGTCGGGTGCGTCACCGGCGAGGGCCTCGAGCACCTCGGGCTCGGTGAGCGCGGCCGCGGCGGCGGTGCGGTCGCGCTCGTGGCCCAGCACGGCGTCGCGGAGCCGGTCGGTGTCGGCCACCCCGAGGAGGGCCTCGGCGGCCTCCCGGGCGGTGGCGAACCCGGTGTCGGACAGGGCGGCCGCGAGGTCCTCGGACGCGGCGTCGAGCCGGGCCCGGGCGTCGGACACCGACGCCGAGGCCGTCGCGAGTTCGGTGAGCGCGGTGACCACGCGGGCGTGCCGGCGGGTGTCGGCGCCTCCGCCGCAGGGGCAGCCGGCGTGCTGGGCGAGGTCGTCGGCGAGCCGGACGGTGGTGGCCTCGGCTTCGGTGGCGACCTCGGCCAGGCGCTCGTCGAGGGCCTCGAGCGTGGCCGCGAGCCGGTCCTGCTCGGCGGTGAGCCGCTCGAGGGCCGACCGCCGCACCCGCAGCTCCGCCGTCCCGGTGGCGAGCGAGGCGGCGGCGGTGACCGCGTCGGCGTGCTCGGCCCGGGCCTGCTCGAGGGCGGTCTCGACGTCGGCGCGGGTCGCCCCGCCGAGGACGTCGAGACGGGTGCCCACGGCCGCCTCGAGCGCGGTGACCTCGCCCTCGACGGCGGCCGACGCCGCGCGCGCCCCGGCGACGGCCTGCTCGGCGACGGCGAGCTGCTCGGGGGTGACCGGGTCGACGGCGACGGCCGGGGCCGGGTGCTCGGCCGATCCGCACACCGGGCAGGGCGCGCCGTCGGCGAGACCCGTGGCGAGCTCGGCGGCCATCTCGTCGAGCCGGCGCTGCTGGAGCGCGATGAGGGCGGCGAGGGCCTCCGACACCGCGGTGCGGGCCTCGGCCAGGGTGGGCTGGAGCGCCTCGACGCGCCGGCGGTCGGCGTCGACACCGTCGTGGAGGGCGAGCCGGGCCTCCTGCTCCTCGACGGCGGCGGCGAGGGGCGCGACCCTGGCCCCGTCACCCGAGAGCCGGGTGACCGTGGCCTCCGCGGCCTCGACCGCCGCGCGCAGGACCGGGACCTCGTCGGCGAGCGCAGCGTCCCGGGCCACCAGCCCGTCCCGCCGGCGGGTGCCCTCCGCCAGGCCCGTCGCGAGCTCGCGCGCGGTGCCGGTGTCGCGGGCCAGGGCCGCGACGACGTCGTCGAGGGAGCGGGCCCGCTCGGCGGCGTCGCCGGCGTCCGTCCCGGCGAGGTCGACCCCGAGGGCGGCGACGGCGTCGTGCTGCGCGTCGAGGTCGGCCGTGCGGGCGTCGGCCTCGGCCCGCAGCCGGTCGAGCGCCGTGAGGTGACCCCGCACGCCGGCGGCCCGGTCGGCGGCGTCGAGGGTGCGCACCCGCTCGGCGTGCTCGTCGGCGGCGGCGTCGAGCGCGGCGAGCCGGGCCCGCGCCTGCTCGCCCCGGCGGCGGTGGCCGAGGACCTCCTGCGCCCCGGCGAGGCGCTGGGTGGCCAGCGCCTCGAGGGACTCTGCGGCGTCGAGGGCGGCGAGCGAGGCGGTGACCCGGTCGGTGAGGCCGTCGGCGACCTCGGCCAGCCGCGCGGGCAGGGCGTCGAGGGCGGTCCCGGCGAGGGTCGCGCCGTCGGGGTCGTCCGCCCCGTCGGGTCGCAGCGCTCCGAGGACGTCGTCGAGCCGGACGAGGTCGGCCCGCAGCGCGAGCAGGGCGTCGTCGAGGCCGGCGGCGCCGTCGCGGCGGGCGTCGGCGAGCCACTGCTCGACGTCGGAGTAGACGCCGATGTCGAAGAGCCGCTCGAGGATCTCGCGCCGCTCCTCGGGAGTGGCCCGCAGGAAGGCGGCGAAGTCGCCCTGCGGGAGCATGACGACGGAGGCGAACTGCTTCAGGCCCATCCCGAGGACGTCGAGGACGACGTCGGCGACCTCGTCGTGCCGCGTGCTGAGGGCCGTCCATGCTCCACCGAGGCGCTCCTCGAGGACGACGGCCGGCTGGACCCGGGTGGTGCCGTCGCCGCGCTTCTTCGGCCGGTGCCACTCGGGGGAGCGGGTGATGCGCAGCCGCCGCCCGGCGACCGTGACCTCGAGGACCACCTGGGGGACGGCGTCCGGGGCGGCGTGGTCGCTGCGGAGGGCCTGCTTGCGCCGGGCCCCGGGCACGTCGGCGTACAGCGCGAAGCACACGGCGTCGAGGAGGCTGGTCTTGCCCGAGCCGGTGGGCCCGTGGACGAGGAAGAGCCCGGCGGCCGAGACCTCGTCGACGTCGAGGACGACGCGGCCGGCGAACGGGCCGAAGGCCTCGACCTCGAGCCGGTGGATCCTCACGCGGCACCCGCCCCGCGCGCGGGCCGGGCCACGCCCTCGTCGTCGGTCAGCCCGCGGGCCACCCGGGAGGCCTCGACCGCCTCGACGAGCAGCCCGCGCTCGTCGGCGTCGGCGCCCTGGCCGCCCCGGACGTGGTCGAGGAAGTCGCAGCAGACGTCGACCGGCGACTCGGCGCGCACCCGCGCCGCGTACGGGCGCAGCGGCACGGCGACGCCCTCGGGCTCGAAGCGCAGCTCGAGGGTGTGCGGGAAGCGCCGGCGCAGCCGCTCCATCGCCCCGAGCGGGCGCGAGGGGTCGGTGAGGGTCACCTGGCACCACGCGCCCTCGGCGGCGGCGTGCCGGGGGTCGGCCAGGAGCTCGTCGATGGGCCCGCGGAGCACGGCGAGCGGCCGCTGCACCGGCGCGTCGACCTCCTCGACGACGACCTCGGCACCCCCGAGGTCGACGAGCAGCCCACCCTTGCGGTGCCTGGCCTCGCTGAACGACATCGCGACCGGGGACCCGCTGTAGCGCACCCCGTCGGCGACGACCTGCCGGCCGTGCAGGTGCCCGAGGGCCGTGTAGTCGACCCCCGCGAACACCTCGACGGGCACCGCCGAGACCCCGCCGACGGAGATGTCGCGCTCGGAGTCGCTCGTGACCCCGCCGGACACGAAGGCGTGGGCCATGACGACGGTGCGCCCGCCCCGGGCCGCGGCGTCGGCACGCACCCGCTCCATCGCGGCGCGCAGGACCGAGGCGTGGGTGCGCTCGACGGCGCCGAGGGCGTCGGCGACGAGGGCCGGCTCGAGGTAGGGGAGGGGGTGCACGGCGACGTCGCCGACGAGCACCGGCCGCCCGACGTCGGCGACGGACGTGCGCAGGTGGACCCCGGAGCGCTCGAGCAGGCCGGAGGCGAAGCCGAGCCGGGTGGCGGAGTCGTGGTTGCCGCTGGAGACGACGACCTGCGCGCCGGCGTCGACGAGCCGCTCGAGGGTCTGGGAGAGCAGGGCGACGGTGTCGGGGGCGGGCAGCGCCCGGTCGTAGACGTCGCCGCTGACGAGGACGGCGTCGACCCGCTCGGAGCGCACGACCTCGACGAGGTGGTCGAGGTGGGCCGCTTGGGCACCGAGCAGCCCGACACCGTGGAACGCGCGTCCCAGGTGCCAGTCGGAGGTGTGGAGCAGCCGCACGGGGACAACGCTAGGAGAGGGCACCGACGGAGCCCGGGACCGAAACGCGTCCGTGCGCTACCGCGTGGACCCCGCGATGTGGTTGGTTGTCGTCATGGGAGCCGAGGTCAACGCGCAGAGCTACACGCGCGAGCAGCGCCAGCGCTATCGCGAGAAGGTGCGCCAGAACCTCGACGTCTTCGAGCGGATGCTCACGACGAGCTCCTTCGAGTTCGACAAGCCGATGACCGGTCTCGAGATCGAGCTCAACCTCGTCGACGACCACCAGCAGCCGCACTTCCACAACGCCGAGGTCCTCGAGGCGATCGCCGACCCCGGCTACCAGACCGAGCTGGCGCGCTACAACATCGAGCTCAACGTGCCGCCGCGGCCGCTGCCGGGTGACTCGGCGCTCGAGCTCGAGGTCGACCTGCGGGCCAGCCTCAACGCCGCCGACGCCGCGGCCAAGCGGGTCGGCTCCACGATCGTCGCCATCGGCATCCTCCCGACGATCATGCCCGAGCACTACGAGGGCGACTGGATCAGCCGGAACAACCGCTACACCGCCCTCAACGACTCGATCTTCCTGGCCCGCGGCGAGGACGTGTACCTCGACATCGAGGGCCCGACGGGCGAGCGGGTCGCCACGTACTGCGACTCCATCGCCCCCGAGTCGGCGTGCACGAGCGTCCAGCTGCACCTCCAGGTCGCCCCGCACGAGTTCGCCAACCACTGGAACGCCGCGCAGGCGATGTCGTCGGTCCAGCTCGCCCTGGCCGCCAACAGCCCGTACTTCTTCGGCAAGCGGCTGCACGCCGAGACCCGCATCGAGCTGTTCACCCAGGCCACCGACACCCGTCCCGTCGAGCTGAAGAACCAGGGCGTGCGGCCGCGGGTCTTCTTCGGCGAGCGGTGGATCACCTCGATCTTCGACCTGTTCGAGGAGAACGTCCGGTACTTCCCGACCCTGCTCGCCGAGGTCACCGACGAGGACCCGATGGCCAAGCTCGAGGCCGGCATCGCCCCCGAGCTCGCCGAGCTGAGGCTGCACAACGGCACCGTCTACCGGTGGAACCGGCCGATCTACGACATCGTCGGCGGCACGCCGCACCTGCGCGTCGAGAACCGGGTCCTCCCGGCCGGCCCGACCATCGCCGACGTCCTCGCCAACGCCGCGTTCTACTACGGCGCGATCCGGGTGCTCGCCTCCGCCGACCGCCCGGTCTGGACGAAGATGAGCTTCGCCGCGTGCGAGGAGAACTTCCGCCGCGCGGCCCGCGACGGCATCGAGGCCCGTGTCTACTGGCCGGGGTTCGGCGAGGTCTCGGCCGACGAGCTCGTGCTGCGCCACCTCCTGCCGATGGCCCACGAGGGGCTCAAGGCCTGGGGGGTGTCCGACGCCGTCCGCGAGCGCTACCTCGGCATCATCGAGGGGCGGGCCACGACCGGGCTGAACGGCTCGGAGTGGCAGACCCGCACCGTCGCGCACTTCGAGGCCGAGGGGCACGACCGGCGCGAGGCCCTGCGCCTCATGGTCGAGCGCTACGCCCACCACATGTCGGGCAACGAGCCGGTGCACACCTGGCCGGTGCCATGACGACCGAGCATGTCTCGGTTTCCAAGATCCGACGAGGCTTCGCCACCGCGACGCACGAGGACCGCGTGGCGTACCTCAGCGACCTGCGGGAGAACTGGCAGCGCGCAGAGTCCGCCTTCGGCAGGCGCCTCTTCCTCGGCCTCGTCGTCGTTGCGGTCGGCAGCCTGCTCCTCGTGGACGACGTCGGTCAGGTGACCGTCCTCGGCGTCACGCTCAGTGAGCTGACGACGGTGCGTTACCTCGTCCCGGTCATCCTCGCCTATCTCGCCGTCGAGACCGCGACCACCGTCGCCACGATCGACCTGTACGGCGAAGCTCACGCAGAGCTCTTCAAGATGACCTTCCCGGAGCAGCACGGTCAACACCTGGGCGATCTCCTGACGCCGGCGAACGCCATCCTCTGGAGCTCTCCCGGCCTCAGCTGGTTCGAGAGCCACGGGCGCATCGCGGGGTACTCCAACGGCATGGGCATCTTCTGGTTGGTCCGGGCGATGGCGGGGTTGGTGCTGAGCCCGGTGCTCGTCGGTGCCTACGTGGTGGGACTGCTGGCCGATGGTGTCGACGTCGGTGGCGTCATCAGCACCGTGGCGAGCCTCGCCCTGCTGACGGTAGCGGCGGTCCAGACGGTGGCCTGGGTGCGCGGTCGGATGCAGGAGGTCTGATCTGCGGACCCGCGGCCCTCAGCCGCGGGGCGGCTCGATGTTCCAGCCGCGCACCGCCGGCACCCCGTGCTCCTCGTCGAGGAGGCAGAGGGTCGCCGGCTCGAGCAGCAGGTGCGCGCCGAAGCGGGGCTCCTGGCGCAGCCGGGTCGCGGCGAGGACCCGGAGCAGGTGGCCGTGCGCGACGAGGACGACGTCACCGTCGGCGAGCGAGCCCTCCACGCGGGCCAGCACCCGGGAGGCCCGGGCCGAGACCTCCTCGACCGTCTCGCCCGGGGTGTCGCCCGGCACGACGCCGTCGCGGAACACCGTCCAGTCCGGGTCGGCGAGCTGCTTGCGGATCTGCGGGGTGGTCAGGCCCTCATAGCCGCCGTAGTCCCACTCGAGCAGATCCTCGTCGGTCTCCGGCGAGAGCCCCGCGAGCTCGGCGGTGCGCCGGGCACGCGCCAGCGGGGAGCAGAGGACCCGGGCGACGGCCATCGACTCGAGGGCGGGCCGCAGCGACCGGGCCTGCGCCTCACCGCGTTCGGTGAGCGGGACGTCGGTGCGGCCGGTGTGGCGACCGGTGGCGGACCACTCGGTCTCGCCGTGGCGCACGAGGACGAGGCGGCCGGGCATGGCGGCCATCCTCGCAGGGCGGTGACAGGATGTGCCCCGTGACGAGCGACCCCAGCACCCCGCCCGAGACCGGAGGCACCGGCCTCGGTCACCGCAGCGTGACGATGACCCGCCTCGAGAAGGGCGTCTACGAGGTGGGCAACACCCGGGGCGGCACGCTGCGCGTCGGCGGGGGAGGGGACACCGAGGACTTCACGCCGGTCGAGCTCTTCCTCACCGCGATGGCCGCGTGCAGCGCCACCGACGTCGACTTCATCACGAGCCGCATCGCCGAGCCGGTGTCCTTCGACGTCGACTCCGAGGGCGAGAAGGCGCGGGACGACGGCGGAAACTTCATGGAGGGGATCGAGATCACCTTCCGCGTCCGCTTCCCCGACGGGGAGGACGGCGACCGGGCCCGGGGACGCCTGCCGAAGGCGATCGCGCAGAGCGGCGACCGGCTGTGCACCGTCTCGCGCACCGTCCAGCGCGGCGCGGCGGTCACCTACCGGGAGGCCTGAGCAGGTATCGCCGCAGGTGCCGGCGCCTCCTTCACCGGTGACGGTCCCGCCGACCAGAGGAGCAGCCATGCAGCCGGACCCCGCCCTCGCCGCCGTGCGCACCTACGGCTACCTCCGGCTGGCCCTGGCGGGCCTCGTCCTCCTGCTGTTCACGGCGGTGCTCGTCGAGTTCGGTGCCACCGGCTTCGACTGCCTCCAGACCTCGATCAGCGCCTACTGGCACACGCCGGCCCGGGCCGTCTTCGTCGGGGTGCTCGTGACGATGGGCGTCTGCCTCGTCGCGCTCAAGGGCAACACCCCGGGCGAGGACGTCGCGCTGAACTTCGCGGGGATGCTCGCACCGGGCGTCGCCTTCATCCCGACGAGCGACCCCGGCACCTGCTCCTCGGTGCCGATCCAGCCGTCCGACGTCGTCCCGGCGGTGACGAACAACATGCAGTCGCTCTTCGTCCTCGGGGCGGTGGCCCTCGCCGTCGGGGTGGTGTCGGCGCGCCGTGCGGCCGGGCCGGACGGCCTCCGGCGCGGTGACCTGCTGGGCCTCGGCGTCGCGTTCGCGGTGATGGGCGGGGGAGCGGTGTGGTTCTACGTGGCCCGCGACTCCTTCGTCGCGCACGGCCACGACGTGTCGGCGATCCCGATGTTCCTCGCGATCGTCGTCGCCGTGTGGCTCAACGGCCGCGACGTCGGCCGCGCCATGACGCAGGGCAGCGCGGGCAGCGGGGCCTCGCGCTACGTCCGCACCTACCGGATGATCTCCACGGCGATGCTCGTGACCCTCGCGGCGACGGTCGCGGCGAACCTCCTCTCGCCGTGGGACCACCTGGTGCTCGCGGTCGAGGTCGTGCTCATCCTCCTCTTCGCCGCGTTCTGGCTCGTCCAGACCAAGGAGCTGTGGGACCGGGGTCTGCGCTCGTCCTGACGCCGCTCGACGGGCCTAGGGTGACCCCATGGCCCGCTACCTCGACGTGCACCCGGTGGACCCCCAGCCGCGCGCGATCCACCAGACCGTCGAGGTGCTGCGCGAGGGCGGGCTCGTCGCGTACCCCACCGACTCGGGGTACGCGCTCGGGGCGCTCATGGGCGACCAGCAGGCCAAGGACCGTATCCGCACCATCCGCCGGCTCGACGACCGCCACCACTACACCCTCGTCTGCCGCGACTTCGCCCAGCTGGGGCAGCTCGTCCACGTCGACAACCACGTCTTCCGGGCGGTACGCGCTGCCACCCCGGGGCCGTACACGTTCATCCTCCCGGCGACCCACGAGGTGCCGCGCCGGCTGCTCCACGCGAAGAAGCGCACCGTCGGCGTCCGCATCCCCGAGCACCCGGTCGTCCGGACCCTCCTCGCCGAGCTGGGGGAGCCGCTGCTCTCCTCGACCCTCATCCTCCCGGGCGAGAGCGAGCCGATGACCGACGGCTGGCAGGTCAAGGAGGAGCTCGACCACGTCGTCGACGTCGTCATCGACTCCGGCGAGTGCGGCACCGAGCCCACGACGGTCGTCGACTACACGACCGACCCGGCGGGCGAGGTGGTGCGGCAGGGGGCCGGGCCCTGGCCGATCCGCTGACGGCCGTCCGACCCCGGACGTGAGGCGGGGCGGGGCCCGGGGGCCCGCCGGCGCCCCCCCCCCCCCGGGGGGCGGCGCCCCCGGGCCCCGGGC
>NZ_JAFDVD010000005.1 GCF_016887965.1 Phycicoccus sonneratiae | reverse complement strand
GGGCCGGGGCCGCCGCGGCGCCGGCCCCCCCCCCCCGGGGGGGGGGGGGGCGGGGGGGGGGGGCCCGGGGGGGCCCCCCCCCGCAGCGGTGGAGCGTCGCCCCGGGCACCGGGCCGGAGGGGGAGGACGGGCGACACGTCAGGGGTGTCGACCACGGCCGGTGCGGGCGTCTGCCACCGGAACCCACGGTACGAGCCCCTCGGTCACGGTGGGTCCTGCGCCGTGTCAGGACTCGGTAAGGGTTCGGTCAGGCGGGCGGCTGCTCGCGGAGCACGGCGAGCACGCGGGTGTCGATGCCGTCGCTCGAGTGCCGGTTCTCGAGGTTGACCTCGCCCATCCACGCCTCGAGGGCCGCCTCGAGCGCCGTCCCGGGCGGCCCGGCCTGACCGGCGGCGGCGAGCAGCCCCGCCACCTCCTCGCGCAGCGCGCCCTCGAGCGGCAGGACGTCCTCGGCCGTGCCGAAGTACAGGGTCGACAGACCGTGCAGGCGGGACAGCTCGAGCGGGGCGTCCGGGTGGTCGTCGACCCGCAGGTCGGCCACCACCCCGCCGGCGTCGTACCCCGCGCCCGGGGCCCGCACCAGCAGGGCGGCGCTCTGCCGTCCGCGCGCGTCGCCGCCCGCCGCGTCGCCGGCGAGGAGGACGGCGAGCAGGCGCACGTCGAGCGGCGCGCCGGCCTGCACGTGCCACGCCGACTCCATCGCCTCGACGACCTCGGGACCGGTGAGGATGTTGCCCTGGATGGCCCAGGCGGAGGTGGCGTCCGAGCTGCTCACCCCGCCGGCCCAGTGCAGGCAGGTCGACCCGGTGAAGGTCGCCGAGCCCGAGGCGCCGACGACCCCGACCTGACGGTCCTCGCGCCCGGCGTCGGCGGCCGTGGCGTCCGCCAGCGCGGAGCGGGCGTCCGCCCCGGCGGCGAGGGCGGCCTCGAGCTCGTCGAGGTAGGCGACCCGGGCCATCGCCTGGGTCGCGATCGCCGCGACCCCGGGCACGACCCGGGGCACGACCGACCCGACGGCGAGGAACTTGCTGGCGACCGCGACGCCCCAGGCGTCACCGTCCCGGGCGGCGATCGAGAAGGTCATGTCGGCGAGCCTAGGCTCACACGACGTCGAAGAGCTCGGTGTGGATCCGCGAGGACGGGATGCCCCGGTCGCTGACGATGCGGGTGGCGGCCGCGACCATCGGGCCCGGCCCGCAGATGAAGACGTCGACCACCTCGCGGGCGCGGCGCCGGGGGAAGGCGCCCTCGAGCGTCTCCTCCGTCAGCCGCCCGACGTGCCCGTCCCAGTCCGCCGGCGGCTCCTCCAGCACCTCGACCACCCGGAGGTCGAGCGCCTCCTCGAGGTGCTCGCCGTCGGCCCGGTGCAGCAGCTCGTCGGCGGTGCGGCCGGCGACGACGAGGAGCACGGGGCGCGGGTCGTGCCGGGCCGCGAGCGTCCGGAGCATGCTGAGCATCGGGGTGATGCCGACACCTCCCGCGATGAGGACGAAGCGGTCGGACCGCAGGCCGTCGAGGGTGAAGGCGCCGTGCGGGCCGTCGAGGAAGACGCGGCGGCCGGGCTTGAGACCGGCCACCAGCTCGCTGAAGTCGCCGATCCCCTTGATCGTGAACTCCTTGCGCCACGGCTCGGTCGCGGCCGAGGCGATGGTGAACGGGTGCTCCTCGAAGACGAAGGGCGAGGTGCCGATCTTCAGCCAGGCGAACTGTCCGGGACGGAACGGCACACCGCGGTGCCCGGTCGCGTGGAGCACGAGGGTGACGGCGGTCGGCGAGGCCCGGCGGACCTCGTCGACGACGTAGCGCTGCCGCGCCGTGCGCAGCGGCCGCCACACCCACCGGAAGGCCAGCGCGCCGAGCATGAGCAGAGCCAGCCCGACGAACCACGCCCTGGCCTCGGGGAAACGGGTGAGGTCCTCGAGCCACAGGACGTGCAGCGCCGTCGCGACGAGCGCGACGTTCGCGAGGAGGACGTGCGCGAGCCGCCACCCCTCGTACCGGGGACGTCGCCGGCGGCGGCTCAGGCCGAGGAGCACGAGGGCGAGCAGGGCGAGCGTCGCGGCGCTCGCCGCCCAGACCCGCGGTGGCGCGACGCGCAGGTCGAGGACCGCGAGCCCCGGGCCCGGCCGGAGCACGACGGCGACGACGTGGAGGGCGACGAGCCCGGCGGCGGTGAGGGCCAGCGCGCGGTGGCTCCGGAGCAGCCGCTCGACCCCGAGGTAGCCGGTGAGGGGCCGGAACCGGCTGGGGAGCAGGAAGGTGAGGACGAGGAGGGAGGCCGCGCCGAGGGCCGCGACGAGCGAGGTGACGCGCCACACCCCGGTGTGCACCCGGGCCGGTGTGGCCCACAGGGCCCAGAGGGGCACCGTGAGACCGACGACGACGAGCACCGACCACAGGACCGGCGCGACACGGCGCCGCACGGCACCGCCGCCGGCCACCCGGACGTCACCCCTGCGAGACCCGAGGTCCACGGCGACTCCTTCACCGAGATCCGACGGATGGAGGGTACGGACGGCCGACGCGCCGCGCCTCAAGCGCGGGTCAAGGCACCGTCAAGCCTCGCCCGACGGGGGTCGGCTGCTGATCCGGCGGCTCAGCGCCGGGCGAGCAGGAGCACCGTCTCGACGTGCCGGGTCTGGGGGAACATGTCGACCACCCGCCCCTCGACCGGTCGCAGGCCGGGCATCGCCCCGAGGTCCCGGGCGAGGGTGTCGACGTTGCAGCTGGAGTAGACGACGTGCGAGGCGGGCGAGGCCTCGAGCCGGGCCGCCAGGTCGGGCCCGATCCCACGCCGCGGCGGGTTGACGACGACGAGGCCGGGGTCGTCGGCGAGCTCGCGCGTGGCATCGCCGGCTCGGAAGGTGATGTCGAGTCCGACTGTGCGGGAGGCCATCTCGCGAGCGGAGGTGCGTGCGGCGGCGACCGCCTCCTCGGACGTCTCGACGCCGACGACCCGTCGCCCGGGCGTCGCGAGGTGCAGGGCGAAGCCGCCGACCCCGCAGTACAGGTCGGTGACGACGGACGGCTCGAGGGTGTCGGCCCAGCGCCGCGCCTGGGCGTAGAGCTCCCGGGCCACCCACGTGTTGGTCTGGAAGAAGGCCCGGGGGCCGAGGTGCAGGGTGACCTCGCCGAGGCGCATCGGGAGCAGGCCCTCGTCGGTGAGGACCACCTCGGTCTCGCCCTCGAGGACCGCCTTGTGCTCCGGGTGGACGTTGACGGTGACGACCCGCGCCGACGGCACCGCGGCCCGGACCGCCGGAAGCGCGCTCCGCACGGCCGAGAGCCCCGCCTCGCTGCGGACGACGAAGCGCACGAGCTGCTCCCCGTCGGGGGAGTGGGTGACGATGACGTGCTTGAGCTCCCCGCGGCGCGCCGGCACGTCGTACGGCTCGATGCCCAGCTCGGCGAGGACGCGGTGCAGCGGGTCGAAGGTCGCGGCGAGCCCCGGCTCGTAGAGGCCGCAGCGGCGCAGGTCCACCCCGCGGCCCCGTTCGTCGAGGATGCCGAGCGTCGGGCGTCCCGCGCGGCCGCCGACGACGAGCTTGGCCTTGTTCCGGAAGTGCGAGGCGGGGGAACGCACCGGCGGCGACCACTGCAGGGCCCCGGCGTGCGCGGCGAGGACCTCGCGGACGCGGCGCTCCTTGTCGGCGAGCTGGGTGTCGTAGGGGCTGCCCATGAGGGTGCAGGACCGGCACCGGCCCGCGTCGAAGTCGTCGCACTGCATCGCCGGACAAGGCTACGGGCACATGACGACGGCGTCGCACGACTGTCGCGCGACTGACACACAGTCGTCGGGGAACCGGTCCTGCGACCTTCCTAGGGTGCAGGCCATGCACACGAGAGCCACGACCTCTGCCATCGCCGCGAGCGCCCTCGCGCTGGGCCTCACGGCCTGCGCCACCGAGACCACGACGACCGACAGCGGCATCAACGTCATCAGCGACGGCAAGCTGACGATCTGCACCTCGCTGCCGTACGAGCCGTTCGAGTTCGAGCGCGGGAACGAGATCGTCGGGTTCGACATGGACCTCGTGAAGAAGATCGCCACCGAGAACGACCTCGAGCCGGCCATCGTCGTCACCGGTTTCGAGGGCATCCAGTCCGGCCAGGCGCTGAACTCGGGCAACTGCGACATCGCCGCCGCCGGGATGACGATCACCGAGGCCCGCGCGAACGCCATCGACTTCACGGACCCCTACTTCGACGCGACCCAGGCCCTGCTCACCAAGGACGAGGACCTCGACTCCCTCGAGAAGCTGTCCGGCAAGTCCCTCGGAGTGATGACCGGCACGACGGGGGAGAAGTACGCGACCGAGAACGCGCCGGAGGACGTCACGGTCAAGGCCTTCGAGAACCTCGGCCTGCAGACCTCGGCGGTCAAGAGCGGGCAGATCGACGCCGTCATCCAGGACAACGGCCCCCTGCTCGACTACGCGGCGAAGAACGACGACACCTTCGTCACGGCGGAGTTCGACACCGGTGAGCAGTACGGCTTCGCGGTGAAGAAGGACGCCAACCCCGAGCTCCTGGCCGCCGCGAACAAGGTCATCGCCGACTCCCGCTCCGACGGCAGCTACGACGAGATCTACGCGACCTGGTTCGGCGAGCGTCCCGCGAGCTCGTGAGCGCGCCCCCCGTCCCGACGCCCACGCCCACCCGCGAGCGGGGGGCGCGGGCGTCGGCGAGGTCCCCGCGTCGGCGTGCCGAGATCAGCCGGTACGTGCAGTACGCGGTCCTCGCGCTGGCGGCGCTGGCCGTCGGGCTGACCGCCGACTGGGCCACGCTGCGCGAGCAGTTCTTCAACGGCGAGATCCTCCCGGAGCTGTTCCCGAGGATCTTCACGACGGCGCTGCGCAACACGGTGACGTACACGGCGTGCGCCTTCCTCTTCGGGCTGGCGCTCGGCCTGGTCCTCGCGCTCATGCGCCTGTCGTCCGTCGGCCCCTACCGCTGGATCGCGACGACGTTCATCGAGTTCTTCCGCGGTGTGCCGGCGCTCATCGTCTTCATCGGCTTCTACTACGGCCTGCCGATCGCCTTCCCGGGCCGGGTGCTGCCGGGCGGCACGCTCGGCGTGGTCACCGTCGCCCTCGGTCTCGTCGGCGCGGCGTACATGGCCGAGACCATCCGGGCCGGCATCCAGGCGGTGCCGAAGGGCCAGACCGAGGCGGCGCGCTCGCTCGGGATGTCGCACACCCGGGCGATGGTCTCGATCGTCATCCCGCAGGCCTTCCGCATCATCCTGCCCCCGCTGACGAACGAGCTGATCCTGCTGACCAAGGACTCCTCGCTCGTCTACGTCATCGGGCTCAGCCTCGCCGACAGCGAGTTGACCGACTTCGGCCGGCGCAACCTCTCGCAGTACGTCAACCTCACGCCGCTCTTCGCGGTGGCGCTGAGCTACCTGATCATCACCGTCCCGCTCTCCGTCGTCGTCCGGCGCATGGAGGCCCGAGCCGACAGGGCCCGCTGATGTCCGAGATCCACGTCGACACCGACGCCCCGGCGATCGAGGTCCGGGACCTGCACAAGTCCTTCGGGCGCAACGAGGTCCTCGAGGGCGTCGACGTCCAGGTCGAGTCCGGTCAGGTGGTCTGCGTCATCGGCCCCTCCGGGTCCGGCAAGTCGACGCTCCTGCGCTGCGTCAACCGGCTCGAGGAGCCGACCTCCGGGCGGATCTTCGTCGAGGGCGTCGAGGTGACCGACCCCGACGTCGACCTCGACGAGCTGCGCAGCCGGATCGGGATGGTCTTCCAGCAGTTCAACCTCTTCCCGCACCTCACCGTGCTCGACAACCTCTGCATCGCGCAGACCAAGGTGAGGAAGCGCAGCAAGGACGAGGCGGCCGAGGTGGCCCGCGCGAACCTCGAGCGGGTCGGGCTGGCCGATCGTGAGGGCGCCTACCCCGCGCACCTCTCCGGCGGTCAGCAGCAGCGCATCGCCATCGCGCGAGCGCTGTCGATGACCCCCGACCTCATGCTCTTCGACGAGCCGACCTCGGCCCTGGACCCCGAGCTCGTCGGCGACGTCCTCGACGTCATGCGCGACCTCGCCGCCGAGGGTATGACGATGATGGTCGTCACCCACGAGATGGGCTTCGCGCGCGAAGTCGGCGACTCCCTCGTCTTCATGGACGGTGGCGTCATCGTCGAGCAGGGGGACCCCGCCGAGGTCCTCGGGAACCCGCAGGAGGAGCGCACGCAGGCCTTCCTGTCCAAGGTCCTCTGAACGGGTGCGTCGTCGGTGCCCGGCCCTAGGCTCGCGGCACCGGCGACGGGCGCCGGCGGAAGGGGACGGTCATGACCACACTCGAGGATCGCGAGGGCACGGCGTTGCTCGTCGTCGACGTCCAGAACGGCGTCGTCGCCGAGGCCCACGACCGCGAGGGCGTCGTCGGCCGCATCGGCGCACTCGTCGAGCGCGCCCGGGCCGCGGGCGTGCCGGTCGTCTGGGTGCAGCACAACAGCGACGACGAGCTCGTCACGGGGGAGGAGCCGTGGCGCATCGTCCCCGAGCTCGCCCCGGCCGAGTCCGAGGCGGTCGTCCAGAAGCGGTACGGCGACTCGTTCGAGGGCACCGACCTCGAGGAGGTGCTGGCGCGTGCGGGGGTCGGTCGGCTCGTCGTCACCGGTGCCGAGACCGACGCCTGTATCCGCTCGACGATCCACGGTGGCTTCACCCGGGGCTACGACGTCACCCTCGTCGGCGACGCCCACACGACGGGGGACAAGTCCGACTGGGGCGCACCGTCGCCCGCCGACGTCATCGCGCACACGAACCTGTACTGGCGCTACCAGGACGCACCGGGGCGCTCGGCCGGGACGGTCGAGGCCGAGGACGTCGACTTCGGCGCCTGAGCTCGCGCCGCCGGCATCACATCCGGGCCAGCTCGTGGACGACGACGCTCGTCACCATCGGGTTGGTCGCGGCGAGCGCGAGGGCCTCGTCCCGGTCCGCCGCCCGGACGACGGAGTACCCGGTGAGCGAGTCCGGGCCGAGGGGCAGCTCGGTCACGCCGTCCGGGGTCACCTCCGCTCCGCCGCTCAGCGGGTTGCCGCTGTCGACCATCCGGTCGCCGACGCTTTCGAACCACTCCATCCAGGCGCGGCCGATCTCGGGGGTGGGGGTCACGTAGCCCCGGTAGAGGAAGAGGAAGGTGGACATCGGGTCACTCCAGTCGTGCGGTGGATGGGGGTGGTGGGTCGTCCGGCCGCTCGAGGGTCTCGGCGTCGGTGCCCCACCAGGGGCTGAACCCGGAGACCCAGGACGCGACGGGTCGCAGACCGGCGCGCTCGAGGGCGAGGACGGTGCTGCGTCCGGTCTTGCGGCGTCGGACGAGGCGGGCCGCCTCGAGGACGCGGACGTGCCGGTGGATCGCCGGCAGCGTGAGACCCACCTCGGCCGCGAGGTCGCTCACGGTCGTGGGGCGCACCGCGAGGACCTCGACCATGTGCCGGCGCTGCTCGTTCGCGAGGGCGCCGAAGGCGTCATCGAGGTCGGGGGACCGCCGTTGATTGTTCACAATGTTGTTAACTATGCGCCGGGGGGACCCTCGTCCGCAAGGGGGAGGGGCGCCCGACCTGTCACCGCTCGCCGCACGTGGGGCAGGAAGGCCCGGGCGATCTCGGCGTACCCGGCGTCGTTGGGGTGGAAGAAGTCAGCGGCCAACCGGCCGCGCCAGCTGGTCGGGCCTTCGGCGCGCATGTCGACCATGACGAGCTCGCCGCGGGCGGCCGCCGCCTCGACGTGGGTGTTCGCCTGCCGGGCGGCGGTGCGCGGCTGGGGGAGCGAGGCGACGACGGCGCCACGGGGGAGGGCCTCGACCAGGCGGGCGAACTCGTCGGGCAATGCGCGGCGCCGGGCGCCGCCGGCGAAGAGGTCGTTCGACCCGACCATGACCGTCACGACGTCCGGGCCGTCGGCCTCCTCGGTGTGCGGGAGCGCGCGGAGCACCGGGACCTGCTGGTCCACGACGTCGTCGGTGCGGGCCCCGGTGGCCGAGAGGTTGACGACGACGAGCGGGTGCCCCTCGTCGGCCAGCCGCCGCGCCACCTGGTCCACCCAGCCGGCGTCCCACGCCGACGCGCCCACTCCCTGCGACATCGAGTCGCCGAGGACGACCCAGCGACGCCCGGGCGTGCGCAGGGCGCGGCGGTTGTGCGTCGTCCAGGACGAGGCGTAGGGGTCCGCGGAGGCCTGGACGCTGCGGACGCCCGGGAGCACCGTGCCGAGGAGGCGCACGCCGCGCCCCGGCCCTCGTCCGGTGCGGTTGTCGTACCCGAGGACGAACGGCTGGCTCACCCGCTCAGCCTAGGTCGGCCGGGACCGCTCCGGGGGAGGTCGAGAGAGGCCTCGGCCCACCGCTTAATGACATAATGTCGATTATCGGCGTTCCGACCCCGGCTCCGACCGGTCCACCGCAGCGGACTCCGATCCCGCCCCGGCCCCCCGGGACGGACCGCGCTCTCCATGCCACAGCGCGTAGAGCACGCCGCCGGCCCCGATGAGCACGGTGAGGACGATGACGACCCACCAGATGGCATCCATCGCTCCATCCGACCACGACGCCGGCAGGTTCAGGGGCTCGTCGACGCCCCGACGTACGCCGCGAGGTGCTCGCCGGTCAGGGTGTGCCGCCGTTCGACGAGCTCGGCGGGTGTGCCCTCGAAGACGACCTGTCCGCCGTCGTGGCCGGCGCCCGGGCCGAGGTCGACGATCCAGTCGGCGTGGGCCATGACCGCCTGGTGGTGCTCGATGACGAGGACCGACGTGCCCGTGTCGACGAGCCGGTCGAGCAGCCCGAGCAGCTGTTCGACGTCGGCGAGGTGCAGCCCGGTCGTCGGCTCGTCGAGGACGTAGACCTCGGCGTGCTCGCCCATCCGCGCCGCGAGCTTGAGCCGTTGGCGCTCACCGCCGGACAGCGTGGTGAGCGGCTGCCCGAGGGTGAGGTACCCGAGCCCGACGTCGGCGAGCCGCTGCAGCACGGCGTGGGCCGCCGGCACCCGGCTCTCGCCGCCGGCGAAGAACGCCTCGGCCTCGGTGACGGGCATCGAGAGCACCTCGGCGATGTTCCGCCCGCCGAGGGCGTACTCGAGCACCTCGGCCTGGAAGCGGCGGCCCTCGCAGTCCTCGCAGGTCGACTCGACGGTGGCCATGACCCCGAGCTCGGTGTAGACGACCCCGGCGCCGTTGCACGTGGGGCACGCCCCCTCGGAGTTCGAGCTGAACAGGGCGGGCTTGACGCCGTTCGCCTTCGCGAACGCCTTGCGGATCGGCTCCAGCAGACCGGTGTACGTGGCGGGGTTGCTGCGCCGGGACCCCTTGATGGCGCCCTGGTCGACGACGACGACGCCGTCCCGTCGGGCGACCGAGCCCATGACGAGCGAGCTCTTGCCCGAGCCGGCGACCCCGGTGACGGCGCACAGGACGCCGAGCGGCAGGTCGACGTCGACGTCGCGCAGGTTGTGCGTCGACGCGCCGCGCACCTCGAGCACCCCGGTGGGCGTCCGGACGGTGTCCTTGAGCCGCGCCCGGTCGTCGAGGTGGCGGCCCGTCACCGTGCCGCTCCCCCGCAGCCCCTCGACCGGCCCCTCGAAGCAGACCTCTCCCCCGGCCGACCCGGCGCCGGGACCGAGGTCGACGACGTGGTCGGCGATGGCGATCGTCTCGGGCTTGTGCTCGACGACGAGGACGGTGTTGCCCTTGTCGCGCAGCCGCAGCAGCAGGTCGTTCATCCGCTGGATGTCGTGGGGGTGCAGGCCGATCGTCGGCTCGTCGAAGACGTAGGTGACGTCGGTGAGCGCCGACCCGAGGTGGCGGATCATCTTCGTGCGCTGCGCCTCTCCCCCGGAGAGCGACCCGGCCGGCCGGTCGAGCGACAGGTACCCGAGGCCGATCGTCGTGAACGAGTCGAGGAGGTGCTGCAGCCCCGCGAGGAGCGGTGCGACAGAGGGCTGCTCGAGCGCGCGAACCCACTCGGCGAGGTCGCTGATCTGCATCGCACAGAGGTCGGCGATGTTCTTGCCCGCGATGCGCGAGGCCAGCACCTCGGGGCCGAGCCGGGTGCCGCCGCAGTCGGGGCAGGTCTGGAAGGTGACCGCCCGCTCGACGAACCGCCGGACGTGCGGCTGCATCGCCTCGGGGTCCTTGGAGAGCATCGACTTCTGGATGCGCGGGATGATCCCCTCGAAGGTGAGGTTGACGCCCTCGACCTTGATCTTCGTCGGCGGGGCGAAGAGCATCGTGTCGAGCTGCGTGGCGGTGAACGAGGCGATGGGCCGGTCCATCGGCAGCCCCATCCCCTCGAACAGCCGGCCGTACCAGCCGTCCATCGAGTACCCGGGCACGGTGAGCGCCCCCTCGCGCAGCGACTTCGTCTCGTCGTAGAGGGCGCTGCGGTCGATGTCGTTGACCTGGCCCATGCCCTCGCAGCGCGGGCACATGCCGCCGAGGTAGACCGCCTTGCGGACGACGTTCTTCTCGGTGCGCCCGCCCTTCTCGGTGGACATCACCCCGCTGGCGACGCGGGTCGGGACGTTGAACGAGAAGGCCGTCGGGGGGCCGACGTGGGGGTCCCCGAGACGGCTGAAGAGGATGCGCAGCATGGCGTTGGCGTCGGTGGCGGTGCCGACCGTCGAGCGCGGGTTGGCGCCCATCCGCTCCTGGTCGACGATGATCGCCGTCGTCAGGCCCTCGAGCCGGTCGACCTCGGGCCGCGCCAGGGACGGCATGAAGCCCTGGACGAAGGCGCTGTAGGTCTCGTTGATGAGCCGCTGCGACTCCGCGGCGACCGTGCCGAAGACCAGCGAGCTCTTGCCCGAGCCCGAGACCCCGGTGAACACGGTGAGCCGCCGCTTGGGCAGCTCGATGCTCACGTCCTTGAGGTTGTTCTCTCGCGCGCCCTGCACCCGGATGACGTCGTGCCGGTCGGCCTCGCTCATCGCCCCTCCCCCGCGGCCTCGACGAGCCACCGACCGTCGCGCATCAGCTCGCGGGCCGGGAGCTCGTCGGCCTCGCGCCACGCCCGCACCACCCGTGGCCGCACCCGGTACCAGGCGTAGTCCCCGTCCTCCGCGCGCGGGTCGAACCCCGTCCGCTCCGCGAACCGGTCCGCCGCGGCCGGCGGGAGGTCGCCCAGGGCCACCACCTCGACCTCGCCCTCGACGAGCGTGACGTCCCGCGTCGGCCCCAGGCCCAGCCGGGCGGTGCGCGACGCGGCGAGGTTGCGACCCGTGGGGCTCGTCGCGGGCGTGGCCAGGAGCACCGACTCGCCGTCCCAGTCGAACGACAGCGGGACGAGGTGCGGCACACCGTCGCCGGAGGCCGAGGCGACCCAGAGGTCGACGTCGTGGGCCAGCCGCCGTTCGGTGTCCCGCCGGCGGACCGCCCGGCTGCGGGGTGTGCTGTCGGGATCCGCCACGTCGCTCATGCGGTCAGGCTAGGCGGGCTGACGACGTCGGCGCTTCTCGGTTCCTGACCTCCCCCGGCCCGGCCGCCTCGTCCGGGGCCCGGCGGATCCGCACCGCCTCGACCTCGTACCGGCTGGCCGCGGACCCGCCGGCCCGGAAGAACCGACGCCGCAGGGCACCGTCGACCTCGACGCGGGCGCCCACGACGAGGCGGGCCGCGACCCGGCGCGTGCCGGGGCTCCAGCAGGCGACGTCGAGGGTGTCGACCCCGGGCCGGTCCCGTCCGCGGGCGCGCGGCCTCGGCACGGTGACCCGCAGCCCGTGGACGACGTCACCGCTCGGCAGGGTGCGCGGCTCGTCGATGGAGGTGACGCGGCCGACGAGCCGCACCCTGTTGTCCTCGTGCTCGGGCATCGGTGGACCCCCTCGTGGTCGTGGATCGGTGCGGTCCCCACCCCACCGCCGTCCGGGCGACGGGGCAACGGTCGCGGCCCCGCCTGTGGACGACCGCGCGCGACGGCCTGCCTGTGGACGACGCACCGGCCGGACGGCCCCGGACGGTTCCCGTGGTACCGGTGTGACGGGTGTGGCCGTCCGGCCGACCGGTGTCGGTCGATCGGCCACCAATTCCCCCCGAGGCGGCGCGTTCGGGCGCCGGAGTGCCTATCGTGGACGGACGCGCACGATGCAGGGCGTGCGCCGGTCCCCGCTCGTCGGGGTCCTTCGGCATGGGAATCGAGTCACGGTGCGTCGAACGGTGGTGGGGATGGTGGTCCGTCGGACCGTCATCGGCGCGCTCTCGGGAGCGGTCGGCCTCGCCCTCCTCGTCCCCGCCGCTCCCGCGTCCGCCTCGCCCCTCGAGCCGCACTCCGGCGCGGTGTCCGTCGGTGCGGAGCCGACCCCCGCCCCGACCGCCTCCCCCAGCCCCTCGCCGACCCCGAGCACCTCCGCCTCGCCGTCGCCCTCCCCGAGCGCGACCCCGAAGCCGCCCGGCCCCGACGGTGGCCACGAGGAGCCGGCCGAGCCGGCACCGGTGTCCGGTGCGGTCCTGGCCTCCCAGATCGCCGAGGCCAACCGGGTCGCCGCGCTCATCGAGAGCTCGACCTCCGAGGTCGCCGCCGAGATGCGCCGGATGGACGAGCTCTCCGACCGCTCGAACGTCGTCCTCGAGAGCCTTGCCGCCGCCACGGACACCGAGAACGCCGCGCGCCAGGAGGCCACCACCGCCCGCTCCGACCTCGTCGCCCTCGAGCAGCGGCTGGCCGTCGCCCGCGCCGTCGTCCGTGACTGGGTCTTCGACGTCTACTCCGGCGGCGGGGGCGACTCCGACATCGTCGGGATGTTCGACGCGATGCAGACCGACGACGACGAGGTCGGCAACCCGCTCGGCGACCTGTCCTACATCACCGACCAGCGCACCCGAGCGCTCCAGGAGGTCCGGGTCCTCACCGCCGAGCAGGTGCGGCTCACCGCCACCGCCGAGCAGGCCGAGACCACCGCCACCGCGGCCCGGGCCAAGATCGCGAAGACCAAGGCCGAGCTCGACACCCTGATGAACGCCCAGCGCGAGAAGATCGGCGCGCTGCGCAAGCTGCAGATGGCCGAGGTCGACAAGGCCGGACCGATCGCCGGCGCCCTCGTCGGGGCTCGCAGCGCGGCGGCGAGGTCGGCCGCCGAGCGGCTCCGGGCGGCACTCACCCTCGCCGTCGTCGAGACCGCGCACGTCGGCAAGCCGTGCACCGACGACTCCGGCGCCCACCCCAACGGCCTCTTCCCCACGAGCGCCCTCTGCCCTGTGTGGGGCGCTCCCGGCGAGCGCCTCGCCCCCCGGGCCGCCGCCGCGTTCAGCGCGATGAGCCAGGCGTACGCGGCCCAGACGGGCACCCCCCTGTGCATCACCGACTCCTACCGCTCGTACGCCGAGCAGGTCTCGGTCAAGGCCAAGCGCGGACGCTTCGCCGCCCAGCCCGGCACGAGCCGGCACGGGCTCGGTCGGGCGGTCGACCTCTGCGGCGGTGTCGACGACTTCGGGTCGGCCGCCCACCGGTGGATGCGGCAGAACGCCCCGCTGTACGGCTGGTTCCACCCGTCCTGGGCCGAGGCCGGTGGGTCGCTCCCGGAGCCGTGGCACTGGGAGTACGCGGGCTGACCGCTCCCCCACCGTCGCCCGGTCGGTGACGCGCCCGACCGAGTAGCCCGACCTACGGCGCCCGACCCCGCCGGTGTGGAACGCTTCGGCCCATGACGACGCAGTCGCAGGCCCCGGAGGCCTACGCGGAGACCGCCCGCTACCAGCGTCCCTGGTACTGGTACGACTGGGCCAACTCGGCCTTCGTCACCACCGTCGGAACGGTCCTCTTCGGCCCCTACCTCACCGAGGTCGCCACCGAGGCGGCCTGCCCGGGCCTCGCCGAGGACGCGACGTGCACGACCGACCTCTACGTCGTGCCGGCCGCGGCCGACCTGCCCGGATGGGTGTCCGGGACGGCGATGGTCGCCGCCGTCGTCCTGCTCGTCGGGCTCGTCCTCTCGCTCGTCGCGTACGCCCGCGACACGAAGCTGCCGTACCGGCCCTCGGCGCTCATCGGTCCGCTCGCCCTGGCCACGGTCGTCCTCGTGCTCACCGCGCCGCTCGACCCGGGGTCGGTGGCTCCGTACACCGTCACCCTGGCGACGATCGTCTCCGCGGTCCTCCTCGTCTTCGTCGGTGCCGTCACCGACCGCACCCCGCGGCCCGCCCGCCTGCTCGGCGTCTTCGCCTGGACCGGCTCGGCGGCCGGCATCCTCCTGTACTTCCTGTCCGGCACCAACTGGCGCTTCGGCGCCCTGATGATGATCATCGCCTCGATCAGCCTCGGTGCCTCGCTCGTCGTCTACGACGCGATCCTCTGCCGGATCGCCCACCCGGACGACCGCGACAAGGTCTCGAGCCGCGGCTGGGCGCTGGGGTACCTCGGCGGCGGGCTCCTGCTGGCCGCCAACCTCGTCATCGTCAGCAAGCCCGAGCTGATCGGCGCCACGACCGGCACGGCGGTGCGCATCAGCCTCCTCTCGGCGGGGCTCTGGTGGGCGCTGTTCACCCTCATCCCCGTCGTCGGGATGTGGAACCTGCGCGGCGCACCGCAGAGCGCCCTCGACGCCCCGCGCGCCGGCATCGTCGGCGGCAGCCTCGCCCAGCTCGGACACACCTTCCGCGACCTGCGGGCCTACCCGAACACGCTGCTCTTCCTGCTCGCCTACCTCTTCTTCAACGACGGCATCCAGACCGTCATCTCGTCGAGCAGCCTCTACGGCGCCGAGCAGTTGAAGTTCGGGCAGAGCCAGCTCATCGCGCTCATCCTGCTCGTCCAGTTCGTCGCGTTCGGCGGTGCGCTCCTCTTCGGGTGGCTGTCCTCGCGCTGGGGTGCCTGGCGGACCATCCTGCGCAGCCTCGTCGCGTGGTCGCTCATCGTCGTCGCGGCGTTCTTCCTCCCGGAGAAGGCGTTCATCCCGTTCGTCGCCCTCGGGGTGCTCATCGGCATCGTCCTCGGTGGGTCCCAGGCCCTCAGCCGGTCGCTGTTCTCGCAGCTGGTCCCCCGGTCGCGCGAGGCGGAGTTCTTCGCCTTCTACCAGGCGATGGAACGCGGCACCTCGTGGTTCGGGGCGCTGACCTTCGGCGTCGTGCACCAGCTGACGAGCTCGTACCGACCGGCGATCGTCGCGCTCATCATCTTCTTCGTCCTCGGCTACCTCGTGCTGCGGCGGGTCGACGTCCGGCAGGGCATCCTCGACGCGGGGAACGAGCTCCCGAAGGTCGTCTGACGTGCGGTGTGATACGGATCACACCCGCCCGACCCGTCCGCCGGCACGCGGAACAACGAACTCCCTGCGCACGTTCTCTCACCATTGACCCGACCGCGAGGACCCCGGTCGGGACATCAAGAACCCCCGGGAGACACCCATGGCAGAACGCAGCCTCCGCGGCAGCCGACTCGGCGCCCTGAGCATGGAGACCGACGACAACGTCGTGCCCTCCGAACGACGCATCACGACCTACCTGTGCCCCAACGGCCACACCATCGAGCTCCCCTTCTCCGTCGAGGCCGACGTGCCGCCGACGTGGGAGTGCCGGTGCGGCGGCGTGGCCAAGCTCCAGGGCGGTGGCCCGGAGCCCGAGGCCAAGCCGGTCAAGCCGCAGCGCACCCACTGGGACATGCTGCTCGAGCGGCGCTCGATCCCCGAGCTCGAGGAGCTCCTCGAGGAGCGGCTCGTGCTCCTGCGCGAGTCCCGCGGCGAGAAGACCAAGAAGAGCGCCTGACGCGCTCCCGAAGCGCCGGTCACCCCCGAGGTGGCCGGCGCTTCATCGTGTCAGTCGACGACCTCACCCTGGACGACGTCGGGCGGTCCGTCGGGCCCTCGCCCCCCTCCCCCGGTGCCACCACCGGTGCCACCCCCGCCCGGCCAGTCCCCGAACGGACCGAGGAGGCGCCGGGCGACGGCGGCCTCGAGCCACACCCGCGCGATCGGTCGGGTCAGCGGCAGGATGACGAAGAACCCGAAGAGGTCCGTGACGAACCCCGGGGTCAGCAGGAGCGTCCCCCCGACGAGGACGAGGGCGGCGTCGGCGAGCTGGCGGCTCGGCATCCGGCCGCTGCGCAGGGCCTCGCGCAGCGCCGACCAGGCGCGGCTCCCCTCGCGCCGGACGATGACCGCGCCGAGGGCCGACTCGGCGAGCAGCAGGAGGAACGTCGGCCAGCCGCCGATGGCCCGTCCGACGGCGACGATGGCCGCGACCTCGACGATCGGGACGACGACGAGCGCGACGGCCACCCAGCGCAGCACCCGACTCCGGCGGCGACGGCCGCCGGCGGCGTAGGGGGTGGCGCCGGGGCGGCTCACAGCTCGTGCCAGCGCTCGGGTCGGCGGGCCAGGTCGCGCACCTGGCGGGCGCGGTGCCGCACGCCCCAGCCGGTGATGCGGCGCAGCGACTCGGTCATGATGTCGCGGCTCATCTTCGAGGCGCCCACCTCGCGCTCGACGAAGGTGATGGGGACCTCGACGACGGTCAGTCCCGCCCGCACCGCGCGCCAGGTGAGGTCGGTCTGGAAGCAGTAGCCCTGGGACGCGACGTCCTCGAGGCCCATCCGGCGCAGCGCGTCGGCTCGGTACACCCGGAAGCCCGCGGTCGCGTCGTTGACCGGCATGCCGAGGAGGACCTTGACGTACACGTTGCCGCCGACGGAGAGCGCCTTGCGGTGCAGCGGCCAGTTGACGACCTTGCCGCCCGCCACCCACCGGGAGCCGATGACGGCGTCGGCGTGCTCCGCGGCCCCGAGCAGGGCCGGCAGGTGCTCGGGGCGGTGCGAGCCGTCGGCGTCCATCTCGACGACCGCGTCGTACCCGCGCTCGAGCGCCCAGTGGAAGCCGGCGAGGTAGGCCGCACCGAGCCCCTCCTTGCCGGCGCGGTGGAGGACGTGCACCTGCGGGTCGTCGGCGGCGAGGGCGTCGGCGACCGCGCCGGTGCCGTCCGGCGACGCGTCGTCGAGGACGACGACGTCGGCCGACGGCACGGCGGAGCGGACGCCCTGGACGGCGACGGGCAGGTTCTCGCGCTCGTTGTACGTCGGGATGAGCACGGCGACGCGCTCGAGCGGCGGGCGGGTGGTGTCAGGCAACGGGGCGGTCCTCGGGGGTGCTGGGGTCTGGCGTCACCCTACCGACCCGGCGTCGGCGCGACGCCGCCAGGACGAGCAGCGCGAGCAGGGCGGTGGCCACGACGACCGGGGCGTCCCCGAACCGGTCCGAGGGCGTCTCCTCGTTCCGCAGGACCGGCCGGCCGATTCCCTGCTCGGCCGTGAAGAGGCCCGTCTTCCCGGTGACCGTTCCGTCCGGTGCGACGAAGCCGCTGACGCCGACGGTCGAGACGTGGACGACGCTGCGGCCGTGCTCGATCGCCCGGATCCGCGAGATCGCGAACTGCTGCTCCGACTCGGCGGTGTACCCGAACGTCGCGTTGTTGGTCTGCACCATGATCAGCGAGTCACGTCCGTCGGCGGCGGCGACGCTGTCGCGCATCAAGCCGTCGTAGGCGACCTCGAAGCAGATGGTCGGGAGGGCCGCGTACGAGCCGCCGGGCGCCGGGACGTCGAACACGCCGATGGTCGAGCCGGCGACGAAGTTGCCCGCGAGGTCGGCCGCCGAGGTGAACACGCGGAAGAACGCCCGGTGCGGGATGTACTCGGCGAAGGGCACCGGGTGCAGCTTCGTGTAGCGCTGCGGCTCACCGGCGCCCGTGTAGAAGAGCGAGACGTTGGAGTTGGCGCCGACCGGTTCGGCCAGCACCGCCCCGACGACGAGCGGCACGCCGAGCCGCTCCTGCACCGCGCGGATCTCGGCGTTCGCGTCGGCGTTGCGGAAGGGGTCGATGTCGGAGGCGTTCTCGGGCCAGACCACGAGCGTGAGGTCGTCGGGGGCGCGGTCGGCGAGGGCCTCGCTGCCGCGGACGTGGTTGTCGAGCACGGCCCGGCGCTGAGCGTTGAAGTCGAGCCCGGCCTGCGGCACGTTCCCCTGGACGAAGCCGACGGCCTCGGTGCGCCCGTCCGTGGGGAGCTGGATGAACCCGGAGGCGAGCAGGAGCACGGCGACGACCAGCCCGGCGACGACCCGGCCCGGCCGGCGGGCGAGCACCCCCCAGCCGAGGGCCAGCAGGCCGGTCCCCGCGAGGGCCACCGCGAAGGAGACCCCCGGGGCGCCGAACCACCGGGCGAGGTGCGACAGCGGGCTGTCGGCCTGGCTGAACGCCAGTCGGGCCCAGGGGAACCCGCCGTACGGCGTCGTCGAGCGGGCCCACTCCTGCGCGACCCACCCCAGCGGTACGAGCATCAGCGCGGCGCGCCGGTGGCCGGCCGCGACGAGACGGCGCCCCGCCCACCCGACGACGAGCGACATCAGGCCGATGTACAACGCCTCGAGCGTGGCGAGGGCGAACCACGGCAGCTCGCCGACGTAGACGCCGGACCAGGACAGGGTGGGGACGAAGAAGGCCAGCCCGCCGACGAGCCCGAGCAGGAAGCCCCGCGGTCCCCCCGCGGTCAGGGTGGCGGCGCCGAGCAGCGCGACGCCGACCGGCGCGAGCCACCAGAGGTCGTGGTCGGGAAAGGACAGCCACAGCGCCAGACCGGCGAGGACGGCGGCGAGCAGGCTCGCCGGGAGCCGGGGCGGGGTGCGCACCGGCCCACGGTAGGTCACCCGGCTGGGGGCACGACGACGACCCCTCGGGCCGTGGTCGCGACGAGCGGCGGGTCGAGGGCGTCGGCCGCCGACTCGCCCCGCTCCGGGGCACCGCGCCCCACGACGCGGACCTCGAACTCCATCTCGCGCGACCGGGTGCCGACGCGGACGAGCCGCGCCTCGATCTCGATGACGTCCCCGGCCCGCACGGGGGCGCGGAACTGCACGTCGGAGTACGAGGCGAAGAGCCCCTCGTCGCCGTCGGTGCGGATGCACATCTCGGTGGCGACGTCGCCGAAGGCCGCGAGCGAGTACGCGCCGTCGACGAGGTTGCCGGCGTAGTGCGCGTGGCTGAACGGGACGTACCGGCGGTGCGTGACGGTGAGGCCGACCTCGGCGCGGGTCATCGCTGCTCTCCTCGGGGCTCGGGGGCGGTGCGGGGGGTGACGAGCTCGTGGACGAGGTACGAGGCCACCTCGCCGGGCGTGGTGCCGCGGCCGAACACCCGGTCGACCCCGAGAGTGGCCGCCGACCCCTCCTCGAAGCGCGGGCCGCCGACGACGAGCAGTGGGACCTCGCCGGCCGGGAAGGCCTCGCGGAAGGCGGCCGACATCGTCGTCGTGTTGTGGATGTGGGCGTCCTTCTGCGTGACGACTTGCGAGACGAGCACGGCGTCGGCGCCGACCTCGCGGGCGCTGGCGACGAGGTCGGGGACGAGGACCTGCGCGCCGAGGTTGACGACCTTCATCTCGCGGTAGTACTCCAGGCCCTTCTCCCCCGCGAACCCCTTGATGTTGAGGATCGCGTCGATGCCGACCGTGTGCGCGTCGGTGCCGATGCACGCGCCGACGACGACGAGCTTGCGGCCCAGCCGGCTGCGGATGGCCTGGTTGACCTCGGCCGAGCCGAGGAGCGGGAACTCGCGCTCGACGACCTGGACGTCCCGGACGTCGACGAGGTGGGTGACGGAGCCGTAGACGACGAAGAAGGTGAAGTGCGGGCCCATCGCCTTGGCGTGCACGAGCAGCGCCGGGCTCATCCCCATCTTCGCGGCGAGCTGGAGCGCCGCCCCCTCGGCCCGCTTGTCGTGCGGCAACGGGAGGGTGAAGGAGACCTGGACCATGCCGTCGCCGGTCGTGTCGCCGTACGGCCGCACGATGGGGCCGGGCGCCGGGGTCTCGGTGCTCATCGGGTGGCCCCTTCCTCGAGGAGGGCGGTCGCCGGGTTGTCGTAGCCGTCGGCCTTGACGACGACGCCGTCCAGGCCCTTGCCCTTGGTCGGCGGACGCTTCATCGCGCCGAACGTCCCGTCGGCGATGGCGGCCAGCAGCGGGGGGTCCCCCGCCGTGTCGGTGTCGGCCACGATCGTCTCGAGCAGGTCGACCGACTCGCCGAGCACCTGCCGGGCGCGGGTCTGGATGAGGCCGTCGCGCGGCGGGTGGAAGTCCTCGGTCAGGCCACCGGCGGCGTCCATGACGTACCGGACGTTCTGCAGGGCGAGGTCGCGGTCGGACAGCCACGGCGTGACGACGGCCTCGGTCATCATCCCGACGAGGAGGATGCCCTGCCCCGTCATCGCGCCGACGAGGTTGAAGAACCCGTCGAGGAGGTAGCCCCGGAAGACGTCGCCCGTCATGTGCTTGGTCGGCGGCATCCACTTCAGCGGCGCGTCCGGGAAGAGCTGGCGGGCGAGCAGCGCGTGGGCGAGCTCGAGGCGGAAGGAGTCCGGGACCTCGGGGTTGATCTCGAACGCGTGCCCGAGACCGAGCTGCCAGTCCTCGAGGCCCGCCTCCTTGGCGAAGTACTCGTTGAGCAGCTGGCTGACCGTGACGGTGTGCGCGGCCTCGACGGCGTCGGCGGTCGTCAGGTAGTTGTCCTCGCCGGTGTTGATGATGATTCCGGCGCGGGCGTGGACCTGGCGGCTGAAGCGCTGGTCGACGAAGGTGCGGATCGGGTTGATGTCGCGGAAGAGGATCCCGTACATCGAGTCGTTGAGCATCATGTCGAGCCGCTCGAGACCGGCCAGCGCCGCGATCTCGGGCATGCACAGCCCGGAGGCGTAGTTGGTCAGCCGGACGTAGCGGCCGAGCTCGCGGCTCGTCTCGTCGAGGGCCGCTCGCATGAGCCGGAAGTTCTCCTGGGTGGCGTAGGTGCCGGCGTAGCCCTCGCGCGTGGCGCCCTCGGGGACGAAGTCGAGCAGGCTCTGGCCGGTGGAGCGGATGACGGCGATGACGTCGGCGCCCTCGCGCGCGGCGGCCTGCGCCTGGGGGATGTCCTCGTGGATGTCGCCGGTCGCGACGATGAGGTAGATCCACGGGGTGCGGGGGGCGTCACCGACCTTCGCGACCATCCGCTCGCGGGCCCGGCGCTGGGCGTCGACGGTGCGGATGCCCTTCGCGACGGCGGAGCGGGCGGCCTTCCGGGAGGTGGTGAGGTCTCGCTTCTCGGGGAGGCGGAAGGATGCGCTGCCGCTGCTGGCCTTCTGCGCGAGGGTCAGCAGGTCGGGGGCCTCGCCGCGGCGCAGGGCGTCCCAGACGGGCGTCGTGACGCCGTGCTCGAGGCCGACCCCGTCGCGGACGGCGTCGACGAGGTGGTTGACCCACGGGGTGCCGTCGTGGTCGGCGCCGGAGAGGCCGGCGAGGCGGAGGGTGGCCCGCTCCACGGAGACGGTCGTGTGCGCCCGGGCGAGGTCGACGACGGGCTTCCCGGCCTTGCGGGCGAGGGTGCGGGCCCGGCGGACGACGGCGGGGTCGAGGTCGAGCAGGGCAGGGCGACGTGAAGACACGGCGCCAATCTAGCAATCCGGCCGCACGTCCTGTGGCATCCCGGCGTCCTGACCGGAGATCCTCGCGTCCCGGCTCCCCCGGTTGCCGGTCGTTGACGTCACCGGTTCGCTGGACGGGACGAAGTCACGGAGGCGACCGAGCGTCCGTGCACCGACCGAAGGGATGCTCATGACCACGTCCACCGCCTCCCGGACCACCCGCGGACGCCGTCGGGTCCTCGCTGCGGCCGCGGCCGGGGCCAACACCGGCGGCACCGAGGTGGGGCACGCGAGCGGTACGTACTCGCACGACACCGGGTACAAGCTCGACTTCTCGCGGACGACCTGCCTCACGAGCTGGGTCCACGGCACGTACACCTACATCGGGCTGCGCGGTGACGGCGCTCCGCAGTACGAGGCCGCCTCGGGCAACGTCTACGCCGACGAGGGCAACCACTGGGACGTCACGTACTACAGCTGCGGCTGCTGACCGTCGGTTCCGAGATCGCGGCGGGCCGCCCGACGGGAAACCCGGTCGAGCGGCCCGCCGCCGTCTGTTTCGATGGCCGGGTGACCGCCGACTCCCCCGCCGCCTCCTCCCCCGTCTCGTGGCCCCGGACCGTGGGTGACCTCGTGCTGCGGCCGCCCGAGGTGGCCGACGTCGACCCGATCATGCAGTGGCGCAACCGTCCCGACGTGACTCGATGGTTGCTGCGCACCACGGTGTCGGCCGACGACCTGCGGGAGCGCCTCATGGGCGAGCCGGACCCGCGAGACCACTCGTTCGTCGTGCTGCTCGGCGAGGAGCGGGTGGCGATGGGCTACCTCGAGGTGCGGGACGGGATGGGCCAGGACGGCGGCCGCGAGCCCGTCGGGGCGGAGGCGCTGCTGGGGTGGAACATCTCGCCCGGCCACTGGAGGCGGGGCATCGGCACGGCGATCTGCGCAGAGCTGCTCGCCATCGCGTTCGGTGAGCTGCGGGTGCGTCGCGTGGAGGCCGGCTGCTTCGCCGACAACGTCGGGTCGTGGAAGGTCATGGAGAAGTGCGGGATGCGGCGGGAGCAGCACGGGATCGAGGACTCGTGGCACGCCGAGCTCGGCTGGGTCGACGGGTTCACCTATGCGATGCTGCGGCGCGAGTGGGAGGATCAGCGGGCACGGTGAGGGGATTGCAGCCGGTCGAGGTTTGCTTCACATCCTGACTCAAACGGGTTGTCTCGCACTGGATTACCTGTGGATGATACTTCCCGTTGTCGGGGCTTCGGGGTAGGATGAGGCATGGACAGGGGGACGATCTCGAGCCGCATCGCGGCACTCCGTGAGGAGTGCGCTGCGCTGGGTCGTCAGCTCGCTGTCGCAGGCCACGGGCTGTCGGCGACGGATGCGTTCGAGGTGGCGGGTGAGCTACAAGGGCTCGCAAACGCGGCGGACGGAGCCGTCGCGGTGGCGGGCGCGTGGGGTGCCCGCGTGGAGACGACGATGCGCTCGGGGTCGTGGGAGCGGATCCACCCGGTCGGGTTCGTCGACGCGATGGCCCCGAGCGAGATGTCGCTCGCCTGCGGACTGACCGAGGGCGTGGCCGGACGCAAGGCCGCACTGGGTGCCGCGTTGGGTGAGCGGTTCCCGCTGACCCGGGAACTGCTGCTGGATGGTCGGGTCGCGGCGGTGAACGCGCAGAAGGTGGTCGACGCGTGCGCCGGGTTGGACATCGAGGCGTGCGTCCAGGTGGACGAGCAGCTGGCGCTCCGGCTGGCCTCGATGGATCCCGCTCGGGTCACGTCCGAGGCCCGGCGGGTCGCGGGCCGTGTGGCGGCGGACCAGGTCGCGGCCCACGCCGCCCTCACACTGCGCGGGCGGTGCGTGGACGTCCGGCCCGGTGTCGACGGGCTGACCGAGTGGTTCGCCTCCCTTCCCACCGCAACGAGCGCGGCGATGTGGTCCGCGGTCGAGTCGTTGGCCGGGGAGTACCGGCAGGTCGACGACACGCTCTCGGTGCCCGAGTCCCGGGCCGACGCGCTGACCGACCTGGTGTTGCGCAACGTCGGCCTCACTGCACAGGTCACCCTCGGTGTCCCGGTCGTGATCGACCGTCCCGCACCGGAACCGGGCGCCGGGGAGCGGTACCGGGTCGAGTGGGCCGACGACGACACGATCATCGACGTCACCACCGGCGAGGAGGTCCGCTACGGCGACCTCTCCCCCGCCTCCCGTGAGGAGCTCTCGTGGGTCGAGGAACCCGCCTTCGACCCCAGCGACCGGGCCGTGTTGCTCGCCGAGGTCAGCCCCGGGTTCGCGGTCTCCGGCACCCACCTGCCGAAGCTCGGCTGGGTCGAGCCCGCCACCCTGGCCAACCTTCTGCGCCTGCTGCCGATGGAGGTCTCCCGGGCCGTGCTGGAGGCCGACACCGGCACCCTCGCCAGTCTGACCACCGGCGCCTACCGCCCACCCAAGGACATGAGCGACTTCGTCAAGACCAGGGACGGCACCTGCCGCATGTGGGGCTGCTCCAGACCCGCCGTCGCCTGCGACGTCGACCACGTCAGACCCTGGCCCGACGGCACCACCTCACCGGACAACCTCGAATCGCTGTGCCGGCGCCACCACCGCTTCAAGCAGACCCAGCGCTGGCGACCCGCCCTGGACCCTGACGGCACCCTCACCTGGCACGGCCCCGACGGGCTGACCCGCACCACCGAACCCGTTCACCGGCTGCCCGGCTGACCCGTTCCTGTCGACGGGCCCGGCTGGACTGCGTGGGACGCCGGCCCCTCGGCGCCGGAACGTGCACCCGAGGGGACGCGTCACACTGTGGGCAGCGCACACGAAGGGGAGGTCCGTGGGGAGTCACTCACCCGGGGAGTCGGTGGCCCGCGACATTCCGTGGCGGCACCGGCCGCGTCGTTCGCTGTGGGACCGCAGCTTCGTGCCGAGCCGGTGGCTCCTCGCCGTCATCGTGGTCCCATTCGTCACCCTCGGCGGCGTGGTCAAGGAGTTCTGGCCGGGCAGCCGCGGGCACGGATGGTTCGACCTCGTGCTGTGGTCCGGGATCACGCTCGCCGAAACAGTCTTCCTGGTCGGCTGGCTCTGTCGTCCGGTCGTCGGGGGTCGCGCGGGCCGTCCCCTCCTGGTCCGCCTGTCGCGGCGACGTCCGCAACGCTCGATCCGTCGCCGTGGTGACGCCCTCGTCGTCGGTGCTGCGGCGGCGACCTGGCCCAGCACGGCCGCGCTGACCGTCGCGGGGCTCGGCTCCCTCACCGTCGGTCTCCTGGCGGCTCGCGCCGGCAGCCCGTCCGCGCTCGTGGCCATCCCCTTCACCGCCACCTTCGGCTACCTCCTGGCACCTCGGGTGCTGGGCGCCGGAACCCTCGAGGTCTCGACGCTCGGGATCCGGCAGCGCCTCCGGTTTCGTCGATCAGCCGCCCGGTGGGAGGACATCCGTGGCATCGACGACGGGCCCGCCGGGGACATCGTCATCACCCTGACCTCCGGAGGAACCGTCCGGCTGACGACGGCCCACCTCCCCCGGGCGCCGTGGCGCGTCTTGCTCGAGTCGTGGCGACGGGACCCGGCGCAGCTCGGGCCGCCCGGGCTGGACGAGGTGATCGCCGACCTGAGGAGTCGGCACGAGAGGTGAGCCGACAGGGCGCAGGCGGTCCCGTCGCGTGAGGGTCGCGAGCCCGAGCCCGGCCAGCGCGGCCAGGGCAGGGAGACCGAGGTAGAAGGCCGCCACCGCGTCGAAGCCCGACGCGGCCACGAGGCAGACGACGACCCCGAGGACCGTGCTCGACAGGGCCCACCGCGCCCACTCCCGGCGCCACGGCACCAGCGGGAGGACCGTCATCAGGGCGTACGGGATCCCGTACACCCCGACCCAGCCGAGCAGGTCGAACCCCGGGACCCCCGCCACGACGAGGAGCGTCGTCACCGGCCCGCCGTACAGGAGCAGGAGCTGCCACGGTCGCGGCACCCACACCGCCGCCGTGACGAGCCCGAGCAACGCCGCGACCACGAGCGCGTAGACCCCGAACACGACGATCGTCACCGGCCGGCCCCCGACGTCAGCCTCGCGCGTCGTGGAGGACGACGCCGGCGCGGACGGTGAGGAGGCACTCGGGCAGCGGCGATCCCCCGCCGAGCACGGGCAGGCCGTCGGAGTCCAGCGCATCGACCGACCACGCCGCGAAGGTCGCCGGCGACCCGACCCGCAGCTCTCCGCCCCGCGTTCCCGCCAGCTCGCGACCGCCGGTCGTGTGCGCAGCGACGGCGGCGGCGGCCGTGATGCGCTGGGCCTCGTCGCGGTGCTCGACGGCCGCGCGGATCGCCACCCACGGGGCGAACGGCGTCACCGGCGAGTCGGCTCCGAAGGCCATCCGGACGCCCGCCCTCCCGAACGACGCGAACGGGTTGGTCGCCACCCCCCGGTCGGCACCCAGCCGCTCCGCGTACATCCCCTCGCGCCCACCCCAGTACGCGTCGAAGGCCGGCTGCACGCTGGCCCCGATGCCCAGGCGCGCCATCGTCGCGATGCCGGCGGCGTCGACCATCTCGGCGTGCTCCAGCCGGGGCCGCGAGGCGCGGAGCACGTCGACGCCGACGAGCTCGGCGGCCCGCTCGAATCCCTCGAGCACCAGGTCGAGCCCGGCGTCGCCGATGACGTGGAACCCGCTCTGCACCCCGGCCAGCGCGCAGGCGGCGACGTGGTCGCGCACGGCCGTGGAGTCGCGGTAGGCCGTTCCGCGGCAGCCCGGTTCGTCCGCGTAGTCGCCACGCAGCAGGGCGGTGTGCGACCCGATGGACCCGTCGATGTTGAGGTCGCCCGCGAGCCCGACCGCCCCGTGCACCGCGGCCAGGGCGCGCGCCTGCTCCGGGTCCGTGACGCCCTCGGCCCAGTACCCGACCGTCGCGGGAAGGTGGGCCCGTCGGCCGAGGTCGAGGACGTCGGCGAAGTCCTCGGCGGAGGTGAGCAGCGGTCCCCCGCACTCGTGCACGGCGACGATGCCGAGCGCGGCGGCCGTCCGCAGCGCCGCCTCCACGTCCCGCCGACGGTCCCGCCGCGACCGCGAGGCGTCGAACGCCGCGCGGGCCGCGTTCTTGGCATCGCGCACGACGAAGCCGGAGGGCGACCAGCCGTCGAGCCCGTCCGCCCCGGACACGGCGACGAGAGCCGACGACACGACGGCCGAGTGCCCGTCGATCCGGGACGCGTAGACCACGCCGCCCCCGCTCGCCCGGTCCAGCTCGACCGCCGTCATCCGGCGCTCGAGGGTCCAGTCCTGCTCCTGCCAGCCGTGCGCGAACACCGCTGCGCCGGGCGCCTCCCGGGCCGCGGCCGCGACCAGGTCGAGCGCCTCGGTGACGGTCCTGGTCCCCGAGAGGTCCACCCCGCGCATCCCGAGCCCGGTGTGCGACACGTGCGCGTGGGCGTCGACGAAGCCCGGGAGAACGAGCGCGCCCTCGAGGTCGACCACCGCGTCGACCGCGTCGGCGTGCCCGTCCGCGCCGACGTCGTCCCCGACCCAGGCCAGCAGGCCGTCGTCACCGACGACGAACGCCGTGGCGTCGCTGCGCTCGGGGGTGCGCACGCGGCCACGACGGAAGAGGGTGGTCGGCACGGGCGCCACTCTAGGAGCACGCGGGCGTACGGTCGTGGCATGGCCCTCCCGCTCGCCATCGGCAGGTTCAACAAGCGCGTCACGAACAAGGTGATGGTCCACCTCGTCGGTCACGGGTCCTTCGCCGAGATCGAGCACACCGGCCGGCGGTCGGGCCGCACGTTCCGCAACCCGGTCAACGCGTTCCGCGACGGTGACCGGGTGACGTTCGCCCTCACCTACGGCCCGCGCGTCGACTGGTTGCGCAACACCCGGGCGGCCGGTGGCTGCCGGCTCCGCCTCGGACGGGAGTGGCTGACCCTCGGCCCGCCCGTCGACCTGCCGGAGGGCCTCGGCCGCGCGCGCGTCCCCGCCGGCCCGCGTGGTCCTCGGCCTCGCCGGCGTGCACGACTTCGTCGAGATGCCCGTCCTGGCGAGCGAGCCGGTCAGCCCTCGCTGAGCCGGCCCTCGAAGAGCCGCCGCACGTCGGCATCGCGCCGGACGAGGTCGACCGCCAGGTCGGCGTGCCCCGGCACGTAGCCGTTGCCGACGAGCATCCGGACGTCGGCGGCCAGTCCCTCGGCGCCGAGCGCCGCCGCGGCGAACGACGTCGCCATCGAGAAGTAGATGATCGTGCCGCCCTGGGCGGTGGCGAGGACGGCAGGCTGCTCGCACCCCGGCACGTCGACGCAGACGACGGTGACGTCGGCCGGTCCTCCGGCGGCCGCCACGGCCTCGGACAGCCCGAGCGGCGAGCGCGCGTCGGCCACGACGACCTCGTCGGCCAGCGACGTGCCGCGCAGCAGGTCGGCCTCCGCCTCCGTGGGCACCACGCCGATCCGCCGCCCGGCCCCGGCCTCGCGCGCCGCGGCCAGCGAGAGCGACCCCGACTTGCCGGCCCCGCCGAGCACGAGCACGGTCGGCGCGCTCCCCCGGTCCACGTGCTCGGCCACGACCCGGGACACGAGGGCCGGGGCGCCGCACACGTCCATGACCATGAGCGCGAGCTCGGGCGAGAGGTCCTCGGGGAGGCGAGCCGCGATCGAACGGCCGAAGAGCACCGCCGTGCCCGCGGCCGGCACCCGCTCGGACCGCCCGTCCCAGCGCTCGAGCGCATCCGTGATGACCAGGGGCGTCAGCGAGAGCGAGACGAGCGTCGCGACCCGGTCCCCCACGGCGAGCCCCAGCCCGGACTCCGGCCCCACCTCGGCCACGGTGCCGACGAGCATGCCGCCGGACCCGGTGACCGGGTTCTGCATCTTGCCCCGCTCGGCGACGATCGAGAGCACCTCGTCCCGCACGGCGGCGCCGTCGCCGGCGTGCTTCTCGGTGAGCTGGCGGAACGACGCGGCATCGAGGTTGAGGGTCTCGACGTCGATGCGGACCTCGTCCGGCCAGAGCTCCGGCGAGGGGTCGAGGACCCGCGCGGCCTGGGGCAGCGAGGCCCCCGCGGGCTCGACGACGCGGTGGAGTCCGACCGGTGACGACGGGGTGGTCCGCACAAGAAACTCCTCAACTTGCGACACGCGGCCGAAGGTCTTGCGGCCAAGACGTGGAAACGACGTCCTTTTGTCGCTTATCCTGCCACGCATGAGCACTTCGATCGACCAGCCCTACGCCTACCGTCGGCGCGAGCTGATTGAGCCCGACTGGACCCGACTCCCGGGGTGGCGCGACGTGACGGCCGAGGACTGGGCCAGCGCCCAGTGGCAGCGCGCCCACTGCGTCAAGAACGTCGCCCAGCTGCGCGCCGTCATGGGCGACCTCCTCGACGAGCGCTTCTACGCCGACGTCGAGCGCGACCAGGCCGAACGGGCGACGATGTCGATGCTCGTCCCGCCGCAGATGCTCAACACGATGGTCCCGGCCACCGACACCCCGATGCCGTCCGCAGGCGCCGCCTTCACCGAGGCGTTCTACGCCGACCCGGTGCGTCGCTACATGCTGCCGGTGTTCTCCGACCGCCGCACCGACTGGGCCAGCCACCCGTTCGCCACGCGCGACAGCCTCCACGAGCACGACATGTGGGCGGTCGAGGGGCTCACCCACCGCTACCCCACCAAGGTGCTCGCCGAGATGCTGCCGACGTGTCCCCAGTACTGCGGCCACTGCACGCGGATGGACCTCGTCGGCAACTCCACGCCCCAGTTCACCAAGCTCAAGCTCGCCGGGAAGCCGGTCGACCGGTACGCCGCGATGCTCGACTACCTCCAGCGCACCCCGGGCGTCCGCGACGTCGTCGTCTCCGGCGGTGACGTGGCGAACATGCCGTGGAAGAACCTCGAGGGCTTCCTCGACAAGCTGCTCGACGTCGAGAACGTCCGCGACATCCGGCTCGCCACGAAGGCCCTCATGGGCCTGCCGCAGCACTGGCTCCAGCCCGACGTCGTCGAGGGCGTCGCGCGGGTCAGCGCCAAGGCCCGCTCGCGTGGCGTCTCGCTCGCCATCCACACCCACGTCAACAACGCGGCGTCGGTGACCCCGCTCGTCGCGCAGGCCGCGAAGGCGATGCTCCAGGCCGGCGTCCGTGACGTCCGCAACCAGGGCGTCCTCATGCGCGGCGTCAACGACACCCCGGAGCAGCTGCTCGACCTGTGCTTCGCCCTCCAGGACGAGGCGAGCATCACGCCGTACTACTTCTACATGTGCGACATGATCCCGTTCTCCGAGCACTGGCGGCTCTCGCTGCGCGAGGCCCAGGAGCTGCAGCACGACATCATGGGCTACCTCCCCGGCTTCGCCACGCCACGCATCGTCTGCGACGTGCCGTTCGTCGGGAAGCGCTGGGTGCACCAGGTGCACAGCTACGACACCGAGAAGGGGATGTCGTTCTGGCGCAAGAACTACCGCACCTCCATCGAGGGTGACGACGCCGAGGCGCTGTCGCGCGAGTACGTCTACTACGACCCGATCTACACCCTCTCCGAGGCCGGCCAGGACTGGTGGCGCGCCAACACCGACGTCGAGGGGGCCCACGAGAAGGCCCTGGCCGGCGCCGGAGCCTCCCGCGCCGCCTCGGCCGCCGACCTCGTCTGACCCGCCGGTCGTAGGCTCGGCGGCATGGCCCGCCGCGCACCGTCCGGGACGCCCGCCACCGTGGCCCTCACGGCGGCGGGCGTCGCGTTCTCCCAGCACCCCTACGAGCACGACCCCGCGGCGCCGTCGTACGGCCTCGAGGCCGCGGTCGTCCTCGGGCTGCCGGCCGAGCAGGTGTTCAAGACCCTCCTCGTCGACACCGGGTCGGGGCTCGCCGTCGGCGTCGTCCCCGTGTCCGGCCAGCTCGACCTCAAGGCGATGGCGGGCGCCCTCGGCGTCAAGCGCGTGACGATGGCCGACCCCGCGGCCGCCGAGCGCTCGACCGGCTACGTCGTCGGCGGCATCTCGCCGGTCGGCCAGAAGCGCGCCCTGCCGACGGTCGTCGACGAGTCCGCCGAGCTGTACGACACCGTCTACGTCTCCGGCGGCCGGCGCGGGCTCGACCTCGGCCTCTCACCCGCCGACCTCGTCCGGCTCACCGGCGCCACCGTCGCCGACGTCGCCCGCTAGGGCCGTTCCGCCCGCCGGGGCCTCGCGCGCACGTGCATCCGCTCGCCCTGCGGGCCCATGATGCTCAGCAGCTCGACGGGGTGGTCGTCGGCGCAGCCGAACCAGTGCGGCGTGCGGGTGTCGAACTCCGCGACCTCGCCGACCGTCAGGACGACGTCGTGCTCGCCGAGGACGAGCCGCAGCCGACCGTCGAGCACGTAGATCCAGTCGTAGCCCTCGTGGGTGCGCGGGTCCGGGGTGCGGCCGTCGGGGCGCAGGACCATCTTGAAGGCCCGCGGGCCCCCGACCCGCTCGGTGAGCGGCACGACCTGCGCGTAGGGATGCTCGACGGGCTTGAGGTGCACGCGGGGGTCGCCGGTGCGCGGAGCGTCGACGAGCTCGTCCAGCGTGACGCGGTAGGTGCGGGCCAGGGCCACGAGCAGCTCGAGAGTGGCTCGGCGCGAACCGGACTCGAGCCGCGAGAGCGTGCTCGCCGAGATGCCGGTCCCGGCGGAGACCTCGGCGAGGGTCATCCGCCGCCGGGTGCGGACCGCGCGCAGCCGGGCGCCGACGGCCACGGGGTCGAGGTTTGCCACTCCGGCAACGTACCTTGCCGTTGTGGTCGACGCGGTCGCACCCTCGACCCATGACCACCGCACCCGCCTCCTCCCCCACCCGCGTCGACGCCCTCGTCGTCGGCGGCGGTGCCGCCGGGCTCTCCGCCGCCACCGTCCTCGCCCGCTCCCGGCGCGACGTCGTCGTCCTCGACACCGGCGAGCCCCGCAACGCGCCCGCGGAGGGCGTGCACACCTTCCTCGGGCACGACGGTGTCCCGCCGTTGGAGCTGCTCGCCCGCGGCCGGGCCGAGCTGGAGTCCTACGGCGGGCGCGTGGTCGAAGCCGAGGCGGTCGGCGGACACCTCGCCGACGACCGGGTCGTCGTGGAGTGTGCCGACGGATCCGTCTGGGCCGCACGGCACCTCGTCGTGACGAGTGGCGCCGTCGACGTGCTGCCGAACGTCCCGGGGCTCGAGCGGCAGTGGGGGCGCGGGGTCGTCCACTGCCCCTACTGCCACGGGTGGGAGGTGCGGGACCGGCGGGTCGTCGTGCTCGCGACCTCGCCCGCGGCCCTCCACCAGGCCGGGCTCTTCGGCCAGCTGACCGACGACCTCACGGTCCTCGTCCACGACCCGTCGGCGGTCGACGAGGCGGGTCGCGAGCGTCTCGAGGCCCTCGGCGTCACCGTGGTCGACGGACCCGCGAGCGCCCTCGTCGAGTGCGACGGGGTGCTCACCGGCGTCGAGACCCCGACCGGGGTCGTCCGCGCGGAGGCGGTCGCCGTCGCCTCCGTCGTCGAGGCCCGCTCGGCGGTCCTGGAGTCGCTCGGGGTCCCCGTCGTCGACCTGGAGATGTTCGGTCGGGTGGCGGCCCGCCACGTCGAGGTCGACCCGATGGGTCGCACGTCCGTGCCGCGGGTGTGGGCCGCCGGGAACGTCGCTGACCCGATGTCGCAGGTGGTGATGGCCGCCGCCGCCGGGACCCGCGTCGGCGCGATGGTCAACGCCGAGCTCGTGACCGAGGACCAGGAGCGCCGGCTCGCGGCCCGCTGATGCGGGCCGGTCAGCGGTGCGCGTCGGCCGCCTGCTGGATGTCGGCCACGAACCTCTCCCAGTGCGCCGCGTCACCCATCGCGTCGTGGTCGCGGCCGGCCTGCCCGTCGAGGGTCTCGCGGAGGATGTCGGCGTGGCCGGCGTGCTGGGCGGTCTCGGCGACGACCCGCACGACGAGGTGCCCGAAGGTGGTCTGCCGCGTCTCCTGCGGCCACCACGGCGGCGCGGCCGGGTGGTCGTGGGGCAGCTCGGCGAGGGCGGCGTCTGACAGCGCCCAGGCCCGGCGGTAGAGGTCGAGCACCCACTCCCGGCTCTCGTCGGCGCGGGCCCACATGTCGCCGCCCTCCCACACCGAGCCGTCCTCGTCCCACGGCAGGGTCGGCGCCGGACGCCCGACCGACTCCGACAGGTAGCCGATCTCGACGCCGGCGAGGTGCTTGACGAGCCCCAGGAGGTTGGTGCCCGTGGGGGTCAGGGGTCGCCGGACGTCGTACTCGGACAGGCCGTCGAGGGCCCGGACCATCGCGTCGCGGCCGTCCTGCAGGTACTTGTGCAGGTCGCTCGGGAGACCCGGCGGGATGCTCACTCCCACGGCGTCGAGAGGACGACCGTCGTGCGGGTCGAGACGTGGGCGGCGCCACGGATGCGGGCGATGAGCTCCTCGAGCTCGGTGGGCGTGGCGACCCGCACCTTGAGGATGTAGTTCTCGTCGCCGGCGACCGAGTGGCACTCCTCGATCTGGGTGATGCCCTGGAGCCGCTCGGGGACGTCGTCGGGGGCCGAGGGGTCGAGCGGCGTGACCGACATGAAGGCCGTCAGCTCCTGGCCGAGCGCCCGGTGGTCGACCCGGGCCGTGTACCCGGTGACGACGCCGCGCTCCTCGAGCCGGCGGACCCGCTGGTGCACCGCGGACGTCGACATGCCCAGTGCCTTGCCGAGGTCGGTGTAGCTGATCCGCCCGTCCTGGGTCAGGAGGTCGACGATCCGCCGGTCGAGGTCTTCCACCCCGTCAGCGTAGTGGGCTCGGCTGCCCCCGGGCCGTAGGCTCCCGGCATGCCGCTGGACCCGGACCGACCGCGCAAGCTCCTCCTCCTCGACTCGGCCTCGCTGTACTTCCGAGCCTTCTTCGGGGTGCCCGACCAGCGCAAGGACCCCTCGGAGCCGCCGACCAACGCGCTGCGCGGCTTCCTCGACATGATCGCCACGCTCGTCACGGCGCACCGCCCGACGCACCTCGTCGCCTGCTGGGACGACGACTGGCGGCCGCAGTGGCGGGTCGACCTCGTGCCGACCTACAAGACGCACCGGCTCACCGAGGGCTCGGACGTCGTCGAGGAGAGCCCGGACGACCTCAGCCCCCAGGTGCCGCTCATCCGGGAGGCCCTGGCCGCCGTCGGGATCGCCCGGCTCGGGGTCGCCGACCACGAGGCCGACGACGTCATCGGCACCCTCGCCACGCGCCACCACGGCGTGATGCCGGTCGACGTCGTCACCGGCGACCGCGACCTGCTCCAGCTCGTCGACGACGCCCACGACGTCCGCGTGCTGTACACGGGCAAGGGCGGTGTCCGCGAGCCGGACGTCGCGACCCAGGCCCTCCTGCAGGAGAAGTACGGCGTCCCCACCGGCGAGGCCTACCTCGAGATGTCGGTGCTGCGGGGCGACACGAGCGACGGCCTGCCGGGTGTCAAGGGGATCGGCGACAAGACCGCCGCCCAGCTCATCGCGCAGTACGGGTCGCTCGCGGCCCTGCGCGAGGCCGTCGACTCCGGGGACCCCGCGATCAAGGGCGCCCGACGCACCAACCTCGAGGCGGCCTCCGCCTACCTCGACGTCGCACCGACCGTGGTCCGTGTCGTGCGCGACGCCCGGGTGGCCGACGTCGACGTGGCCCTGCCGACGGCCGTCGCCGACCGGCTGGCCCTCGACGAGCTCGCCGCCCGGTATGGCATCGAGAACCCCGTCGGGCGGCTGCTCACCGCCCTGGGTCTGGACTGACGCGCGCTCAGTCCAGGCGGTCGGCGGCGACGACGCCACGCATCACGGCGTCGACCGCCGACCGCGCCGTGCGTCGCAGGACGGGGTCGGTGGCCGCGTCGCCCACCTGGTCGAGCAGGTCGACGAGCTGCTTGCACCGGCGGACGAAGTCACCGGCCGCCATGTCCTGCCCGCGCAGGACGTCGTCGAGCCGGCCGCCCGAGGCCCACCGGTGCACCATCCAGGCCATCCCGCCGTCGGGCAGGGTCGTCGACGGCAGGTCGTGGTCGGTCTCGAGCGCCTCGATCTGCGCCGACAACCGCTCCATCGCCCGGACCGCCTCGGCGACCTCGTCGGTCGGCATCCGGGGCGAGACGTCGGCCTCCTCGTGGCGCGGCTCGTGGACCAGCGCGGAGACGGCGGCGGCCAGCCCTGGCACGTCGAGCCGCTTCCACACGTCGTGGCGCAGGCACTCGGCGGCGAGCAGGTCCTTCTCGGTGTAGAGCCGGCGCAGCCGCTCGCCCCGCTCGGTGACGACGGACCCGGCGTCCTCGAGGTAGCCCAGCGCCTCGAGGGCCTCGCAGATGCGGTCGAAGGTGCGGGCCACGGTGTTGGTGCGGCCCTCGACCCGGCGCTGGAGGCCGGTCGTCTCGCGTCGCAGCCGCCACCACCGCTCGGCCCATCGCGCGTGCTCCTCGCGCTTCGGGCACTGGTGGCAGGGGTGCTCGCGCAGCTGGCGGCGCAGGTGGTCGACGAGGTCGGTGTCGGCGGCGGTGGGGTCGGGCCGCCCGCGACGCGACGGGGCGTCCTCGAGACCGTGGGGGGTGGCGATGCGCAGCGAGGTCGCGAGGTCGCGCCGTGCCTTCGGCGACTTGGGGTTGAAGTGCGACGGCACCTTGACGTGGGCCATCGCCTCGACCGGCTCCGGCACGTCGACGAGGGTGAGGCGGCGGAACTGCTTGTCCTCGGTGACGACTGCCGGCCCGCTCGGTGCGCCCTTGGCGGTGCGGGCCGGCTGGACCACCACCGCCCACCCGGCCCGCCGCCCGGACGGGATGCGGATGACGTCGCCGACGCGCAGCGCCTCGAGCGAGACCGCGGCCTCGGCCCGGCGGGAGGCCGCTCGCGCCTTGCGGCCGTCCTTCTCGGCGTCGGCGAGCTCGCGGCGGATGCGCGCGTACTCGCGGAAGTCGCCGAGGTCGCAGTGCATCGCCTCGGCGTAGCCGTCCAGCCCCTCTTCGTTCTTGCGCAGCTGGGTGGCGATGCCGACGACCGAGCGGTCGGCCTGGAACTGCGCGAACGAGGTCTCGAGCACCTCGCGCGCCACCTCGCGACCGACCTGGGCGACGAGGTTGACGGCCATGTTGTACGTCGGGCGGAAGCTCGAGCGCAGCGGGTAGGTACGCGTCGTCGCGAGACCGCCGACGGCCATCGGGTCCATCCCGCGCGTCCACTGGACGACGGCGTGTCCCTCGATGTCGATGCCGCGCCGCCCGGCCCGCCCGGTGAGCTGGGTGTACTCGGCCGGTGTGATGTCGACGTGCGCCTCGCCGTTGTACTTGACGAGCTTCTCGAGGACCACCGTGCGCGCGGGCATGTTGATGCCGAGCGCCAGTGTCTCGGTGGCGAACACGGCCCGGATGCGGCCCTCGGTGAACAGCTCCTCGACGATCTCGCGGAAGAGCGGGAGCATCCCGGCGTGGTGCGCCGCGAAGCCGCGCGACAGGCCCTCGACGAAGTCCCAGTACCCGAGCACGCCGAGGTCCTCGTCGGCGAGCGACTCGACCCGTTCCTCGACGTGCCGCCGGATGCGGTCGCCCTCGCGGTCGGGGACGAGCTTGGTCCCGGCGGCGAGCAGCTGGCCGACGGCGGCCTCGCACCCGACCCGGCTGAAGATGAAGGTGATGGCCGGCAGCAGGCCCTCGCGCTCGAGGTCCTCGACGACCTCGGCCCGGGTGGCCCCGCCTGCCGGACGGCTGCCGCGCGCGAACCCGCGACTCCCGGCGCCGCCGCCCGGACCGCGAGGGGGCGTGCGGTCGCGCTGGGTGCGCCCGCCCCGCTTGCCACCGGGACCGCCGGGCCCGCCCAGCCGGCGCGCGTCCTCGCCGTACCGCCCGCGCTGCTCGGCGCCCCGGATGGCGTGCAGCAGGTCCGGGTTGACCCGGTTGCCGGCGAACAGGTCGAACATCGTCGTGCCGACGAGCATGTGCTGGAACAGGGGAACCGGCCGGTGCTCGGAGACGACCACCTCGTGGTTGCCGCGCACCTCGGCGAGCCAGTCGCCGAACTCCTCGGCGTTGCTGACCGTCGCGGAGAGCGAGACCACCTGCACCGACTCGGGCAGGTGGATGATCACCTCCTCCCACACCGCGCCACGGAACCGGTCGGCGAGGTAGTGCACCTCGTCCATGACCACGAAGCCGAGCCCGGTGAGTGTCGAGGAGCCCGCGTACATCATGTTGCGGAGGACCTCGGTGGTCATGACGACGATCGGCGCCTCGCCGTTGACCGACGAGTCGCCCGTCAGGAGACCGACGTTCGCAGGGCCGTGCTGCCGGACGAGGTCGTGGTACTTCTGGTTCGAGAGGGCCTTGATCGGCGTCGTGTAGAACGCCTTGCGGCCGGTGGCCAGGGCCAGATGCACCGCGAACTCGCCGACGATCGTCTTGCCGGCGCCGGTGGGAGCGGCGACGAGGACGCCCCTGCCCTCCTCGACCGCCTCGCAGGCGCGCAGCTGGAAGTCGTCGAGCGGGAACTCGAGGGCGTCGACGAAGCGGCCGAGCTCGGTGCGCGCCCGCCGGTTCCGGGCCGCGGCAGCGGCGTACCGCTCGGCGGGACTGGGCATGGCCTCAGGCTACGTCAGGGCTCAGGCCAGCACCGACAGCGCGCCGGGCACGACCTCGAGACCGACCGGCAGCGGCGCGAACCGCTCGCCGTCGGCGTACGAGACGATGCCGCGCGCCTCCAGCCCGACGGTGCGCGCCCGGACGATCTCGACCGCCGGGTGGCTCGTGTGCCCGCCGGAGAAGACCTTCGGGAAGACGCGGAGGAACTCGGGCACCGGGAGGCGGTGCAGCACGAGCACGTCGAGCAGCCCGTCGTCGAACGCGGCGTCGGGCGTCACCTTCATGCCCCCGCCGTACGCCGGCCCGTTCCCGACCGCGACGAGCATCGCCTCGGTCTCCATCCGCTCCCCGTCGAGGGTGAGGACGTACGGGATCGGCCGGAAGACCGGCAGCTCGCGCAGGATCGCGAGGTTGTAGCGCATCGGACCCTTCGGCCAGCGCCACTGGTTGGCCCGCTCGTTGACCACGGCGTCGAACCCGGCGGCGAGCACCCCGACGAACCACCGCTCCTCCCCCGTCGGCGAAAGCGTGCGGGCCGCGTCGACCGGTCGGGTGCGTCCCTCGAGGATCCGCTCGACCGACTTCGCGGCGTCGCGCACCGGCAGGCCCAGCTCGCGGGCGATGTCGTTGCCCGTGCCGGCGGCGATGATGCCGAGCGGCAGCTCGGTCCCGGCGCAGAGGTTGGTGCCGAGGTGCACCATGCCGTCTCCCCCGGCCACGACGACGGCGTCGACGGCACGGTCCGCGACGGCGGCCCGCCCCCGCGCGAGGGCTCCGGCGGCGTCCGCGGCCGAGAGGTCGACGACGTCGACCCCCGCCGCCCGCAGCAGGGTGAGGGCCTCGAGCCCGATGCGTCGTCCGGTGTTCTTCCCCGACGTGGGGTTGACGACGAGGCCGAGGCGCATGGCGCGCACGCTAGCGGAGGCCGGCGCTCAGAGCTGGGAGGCCTCGGTGTCGTCGACGTCGAGCCACTCGGGCCGGTTGGCCGCCTTGCGCTTGTCGAGCCGCCGGCAGACGAGCCAGGCGCCGAAGTACAGGGCCGTCAGCGGGAGGGCGAAGACGAACATCGTGAACGGGTCGGCGGTGGGCGTGGCGACGGCGGCGAAGACGAAGATGAGCACCACGGCGACCCGCCAGCCCTTGATGAGCCGGGTCGCGGGCATCGCCCCGATGAGGTTGAGCCCGACGAGGATGACGGGGAAGAGGAAGCCGATGCCGAAGACGAGGATGAAGCGGGTGACGAAGGAGAAGTACATCGACGCCTGCTGGATGTTCGAGGTCCCCGCCGGCGAGAGGCCGTAGAGGATCGACAGGCTCTGCGGGAGGATCGCGTAGGCGAGGCCGCAGCCGAGCAGGAAGAGCGGCACGGTCGAGCCGACGAAGGTCAGCGAGATCCGCTTCTCCTTGCGGGTCAGCCCCGGCACGATGAACGCCCACACCTGGTAGAGCCACACCGGGCTCGAGGCGATGATGCCGACGAAGATCGACAGGCTGATGAGGTTCGACAGGGCCGAGGTCGCCTCGCCGAAGTTGATGCTCGCCTCGACCGAGGGGTTGTTCCGCGCGTACTCGTAGAACGGGTCGGTGAGCAGGGAGAAGATCTGGTCGTAGAAGATCCCCGCGACGACCGCCGCCACGACGACGGCCGCGGCGGCGAAGAACAGCCGCCGGCGGAACTCACGGAAGTGTTCCGCCAGCGTCATCCGGCCCTCGGGGTCGCGAGGGCGTCGGCGCAGCCGGGCCATGGGTCGGGTGGGCTCCGGGGTCAGGCGACCGGACCGGACTGGTTGTCCGTGCGCGGCGTCTTCTCGTGGACGGCGTTGCCGTTCGGGTCGGGGGTGACGACGTCGTCGTCGACGGGCCGGCTCTGGGTGATCGACTCACCGCGCACCGTCTCGGCGGAGGCGGAGGACTTGCCGGCCTCGTTCTCCTTCTTCATCTCGTCGACCTCGGACTTGAAGACGCGCGCCGACCGGCCGAGGCTGCGCGCGGCGTCGGGAAGACGCTTCCACCCGAAGACGACGATGACGAGCACCGCGATGATGATGATCTCGGTCGGTCCGATCCTGCCCATGTGGGTCCATCCCCTTCAGTGGTTCGCGGTCCTGGTCAGTCTACGCGTGCCCAGGGCGGCATCCGCTCGGCCCGGCGGGCCGCTCGGTCGGCGGCTCGCGCCGCCGTCTCGCGTCGATGCTCCTCGCGGAGCCTGTGAGGGTCCTGCGTGACGGCTGTGAGTGGGGCGTCGGGGTCGTGCGCCCGGTGCGCTGCCTCCTCGAGCGCTGCCACCAGCTCCCCCGCGCGGCCGAGCTCGGCGGTGAGGGCCTTCGCGCTGCGCCACGTGCGGAGGGCACGCAGCCCGACGAGCAGGCCGCCCCCCACGAGGACGACGGCCCAGAGCAGCACCCAGCCCCACCACGGCAGCACGGCTCAGCCCTCCCGGACGGCCGCATAGGCGGCGAGGGCGGCGGCCGCGCCCTCGCGGACCTCGGCGACGACGTCGGCGGGCTCCACGACGTACCCGCGCCCGCCGAGCCGCCACAGCAGCCGGCGCAGCCACGCGGTGTCGGCGGTGCGGACCCGCACGAGCTGCCCGCCCCCGTCGGCGGCCGGCACCTCCTCGACGGAGTCCACCGGGTAGTAGTCGGACACCCAGGTGGCACCCGGCAGGAGCCGGAGGGTGACGACGAGGTCGTCCGGCGCCGGCCGGAAGGTCCCTTCGGACAGGTCCCGCTCGGTGGCCTCCGGCGGCGGCGTGCCGTCGACGTCGAGGACCTCGAGGGCCTCGACCCGGTCGAGCCGGAACAGCCGGGTGTCCTCGGCGCGGTGGCACCAACCCTCGAGGTACCAGCGGCCGTCGATGCCGACGACGCGCATCGGGTCGACGTCACGCTCGGTGGCCTCGTCGCGGGCCGGCACGAGGTAGCGCAGGTGCAGCCGGCGCCGGTCGGTGATGGCCTGCCGGACCCGGGCCAGCAGGTCGGGGGCGGTCTCGTCGGCGACCTCGGCGAGCACGCGGTCGGCCGGGGCGGCGGCCTCCCCGGCGGCGGCCTCGAGCTTGGCCAGCGCGCGGTCGACGGCGTCGCGCTCGTCGAGACCCGGCACCTCGCGCAGCGCCCGGAGGCCGACGATGAGGGTGACCGCCTCGTCGACCCCGAGCCGCAGCGGCCGGGCGATGGAGTCGGCGTTGCCGACGAAGACCCGCCCGCCCTCCCAGTCGGCCTCGATGAGCTCGTCGGGCATCTGGCCGTAGCCGCAGAGGAAGAGCAGGCGCAGGTCGGCCTCTAGCTGCTCGGTGCTGACGCCGAGGTCGGCGGCGGCCTGCTGGAGGTCGATGCCCTGCCGGTTGACCAGCCAGGGGACCATCGTCAGGAGCCGGGCCAGCCGGGCGGTCGCGGTCTCGGGGGGTGCGGGAGGCATCAGGCGTCCCCTCCGCCGTGGGCGGCCAGGGCGCCGCGCAGCGACTCGACGACCGCGTCGACCAGCTCACGTGGCTGCTCGGCGACGACGTCGGCCCCGTACCCGGCGACCTCCTCGGCGAAGGCCCACAGGTCGGTGTAGTCGAGGTCGACGAGCGACCAGTCGTCGTCGACCTCGCCGACCGTGCGCGCCCGGCGGCGCAGGGCGTGCCCTGCCCCGGTGCGCACCCGCAGCACGGCCGGGCTCGGCTGCGAGGCCGGGCCGGCGAGGGTGCGGGCCATCGCGCGCGGGTCGTGGTCGGCCGGCACCTCGAACGCGCCGGGCCGGCCGGTCGCCCGCACCTGGCCCGAGATCCGGGAGAGCCGGAAGACGCGCGGGGCCTGCCGGTCCTCGTCGAACGCGTTGAGGTACCAGCGCCCGTGCCACGACACGAGCGACCACGGCTGCACGTGCCGCTCGGTGCCCTCGGCCGCCTCGGGCCGCCGGTAGGTGAAGGTGAGCGCCCGGCGGCGCACGACGGCGTCCTTGACCGCGTCGAAGGCCGGCTCGGAGGTGCGCAGCCGCGGCTCGATGCCGATGAGGGCGTCGGCGTCGCGCTCGACCCCGGCCGCCCGCAGCTTGCGCAGCGCCTGCGCCGCCGGCCCGGCGAGCGAGGCCTGCGCCCACGTCCGGCTGGCCAGGCCGAGCACCGCCAGCTCGTCGGGCTCGAACTCGATGTCGGGGAGGGCGTAGTCGCGCTGGTGGATGCGGTAGCCGGGCTCGTCCTCCCAGAGGGCGTCGATGTCCTCGGTGACGAGCGGGATGCCGAGCTCGCGCAGCTCGTCCTTGTCGCGCTCGAACATCCTCTCGAAGGACTCGACGGAGGCGGACTGGCCGTACTGCGGCACGAGCTGGCGGACCTGGGCCTTGGACAGCGGCCGGCGGGCCCAGAGCAGGACGAGCACGAGGTTGAGCAGCCGCTCGGTCTTCACCTGGGCCGCGCTCGGTGCACCTCCCCCGCTCTCGCTCGTCACCCGGGAGACGCTACCCGACGGCTACGCTGCCCCGCGTGATGCAGTGGCGTGCCGGGACCGTGGTCGAGCAGGTGCGGGCCTGGCCCGGCGCCGTCGAGCTCGCCGTCGACCTCGAGGGCAGCGGGGAGCGGGTGCGGGCGCTGGCCTACACGGCCGTCACGGGGGTCCCGGAGGTGGACGAGCGCGTGCTGCTCAACGCCTCCGCGCTGCTGCGGGGCCTCGGCACCGGCGGGCTGGCCTTCGTCGTCGCGCGCACCGACGTCCTGCCCGCCGACCCCGAGCCCGGCGACGGGCACATCGTCAAGGCCCGCTACACCCCGCTCCAGCAGATGCTCCTCGCCGTCGACGAGCAGGACAGCCCGCACCACGGCGTCCTCGCCGACGCCGACGACCTCGGCGGCCTGCCCGTCGTCGTCGCCGACCTGCACAGCGCCCTGCCGGCGGTGCTCGCCGGGGTCCGGCGGGCCCGACCCGACGCCCGGGTCGCCTATGTGATGACCGACGGCGGCGCCCTGCCCGCCGCGTTCTCGCGGGCCGTCGCCGGCCTGCGCGGGGCCGGCTGGCTCGCGGCCTGCCTCACCGTCGGCCAGGCGTTCGGGGGCGACCACGAGGCCGTCACCGTGCACACCGGGCTGCTGGCCGCCCGGCACGTCGTCGGGGCCGACGTCGTCGTCGTCGCGCAGGGCCCGGGCAACGTCGGCACCGGCACCCGCTGGGGGTACTCGGGCGTCGCGGCCGCCGAGGCGCTGCACGCCGCCGACGTCCTCGGCGGCCGGGGCATCGCCTCGCTGCGGGTCTCGGGGGCCGACGCGCGCGAGCGGCACCGCGGCGTCAGCCACCACAGCCGCACCGCCTACGGGCGGGCCCTGCTCACCCCGGCCGACGTCCCCCTGACCACCCTGCCGGACCCCGACCTCGACGCGCTCGTGCGCCGGCAGGTCGCCGACCTCGTCGCGTCTGCCCGGGCCGCGCTCACGGCCGTCGAGGTGCCGGCCGACGGACTGCTCGAGGCGCTCGAGGCCTCACCGGTCGGCCTGACGACGATGGGGCGGGGTCTTCGTGAAGACCCCGCCCCGTTCCTCGCGGCCGCGGCCGCGGGTGCTCACGCCGCGGTGCTCAGCGCACGCCCATGAGGTCGACGACGAAGATCAGCGTCTCGCCGGGGGCGATCGCCGCGCCGGCGCCGCGCTCGCCGTAGGCCTTGTGCGGCGGGATGGTCAGCTTGCGGCGGCCGCCGACCTTCATCCCGGCGATGCCCTCGTCCCAGCCGGCGATGACCATGCCGACGCCGAGGCGGAACTCCAGCGGCGCACCGCGGTTCCACGAGGCGTCGAACTCCTCGCCGGTCGAGTGGGCGACCCCGACGTAGTGGGCCGACACGGTGCTGCCGGGCGTGGCCTCGGCGCCGTCACCGACGGTGAGGTCCTCGACGACGAGGTCCGCGGGCGGCTCGTCGCCGGGGAAATCGATCTCGGGCTTGGTGGGCTCGGACATGCTGCTCCCTTGCGGTGGTGGGTCGGACTGCCGGTCAGTACGCGGCGAGGATGTCGACGGAGAAGACGAGGGTGTCGGTGCCCTTGATCTTGTCGCCGCTGCCCTGGTCGCCGTAGCCGTCGGCCGGCGGGATGACGAGGAGCACGCGGCTGCCGACCTTCTGGCCGACGAGGCCGTTGTCCCAGCCCTTGATGACCTGGCCCTGGCCGATCGCGAAGTCGAAGTACGGCTGGTCCGGGCGGCTGGCGCTGGAGTCGAAGACCTCGCCGTTGCGGTACAGGGCCCCGGTGTAGGCGACCCGGACGGTCTGGCCCTTCTTCACCTCGGCGCCCGTGCCGGCGACGAGCGGCTGGACCACGGTCTTCGTCGGGGCCTTGACGCCCTTCGGGACGGTGATGGTGGCCGGCTTGCCCTGCTCGACCTTGACGGTCGGCAGGTCCTTCTTCGGGGCGACGGCGGCACCCTCGGCCTGGTCGAGGACCTGCGTCGCACCGACGATGTCGACGACGAAGACCACCGGGTCGTCCTTGGCGATGCCCAGCTGCTGGTTGCCCGTCTCGCCGTACGCGTCGGCCGAGGTCGAGGCGATGAGGATGCGCGAGCCGACCTTCTTGCCCGGGATCTGGCTCTTGAAGGAGGCGAAGAGGTCCTGGGCGCCGAGGTCGAGGCCGACCGTGCCCTGCTTCCAGGTGCTCGTGACGGTCTTGCCGTCCTTGCCGTTGACGAGCACGGCCTGGAGGGTCACGAGGTCGTCCTTGGCCACGGCGGCGCCGTCGCCCTCGGAGAGGACCTTGGACTCGGTCCTCGCCACGGTGAGCGGCGCCTCGACCTTGACGGTCGGCTCCTTGGCCTCGGCCCCCGACACCGTGACGGCGCTCAGCGTGGACGAGGAGGGGGTGCTCGCCTCCTCCTCGCCGCAGCCGGCGAGGACGAGGGTGCCGGCGAGGACGGCGGCGGACAGCGTGGTGGTGAGGCGACGGGGCACGGGTGCGGCAACCTTCGGTCGGGGACGCCCGGGGGCGCGTGGACGACTGTCCACGATAACCGCGGACCGCCCGAACTCTGGCATCGGCGGCTGGGAGCGCGCTGGGTGCTCAGGCGGTCATGCCCTCGATGAGCCGGTCGACGCGGGCGTCCTCGGCGAGGAACGGGTCCTTGCACAGGACGGTGCGCTGGGCCTGGTCGTTGAGCTTGAGGTGCACCCAGTCGACGGTGAAGTCGCGTCGGTTGGCCTGGGCCGCGCGGATGAAGTCGCCCCGCAGCTTGGCGCGGGTGGTCTGCGGCGGTCGCACCTTGGCCTCGAAGACCTCGGGGTCGGAGACGACGCGGGTGATGCGCCCCCGCTTCTGGAGCAGGTAGAACAGCCCCCGCGAGCGGTCGATGTCGTGGTACGCGAGGTCGATCTGGGCGAGGCGAGGGTGGTCGAGGTCGAGCCCGTGGCGCGTGGCGTACTCGTCGATGAGGCGGTACTTGACGACCCAGTCGATCTCGGTGCCGACGAGCGAGAGGTCACCGGTCTCGACCGCCGTGAGCGTGCGGTCCCAGAGGTCGAGGACCCGGTGGTGCAGGTCGTCGGTGGCCCCCTCGCGGGCCACGAAATCGGCGGCCTTGGCGTGGTACTCGCGCTGGAGGTCGAGCGCGGAGAGCTCGCGGCCGTTCGCGAGGCGCACGGTGCGCCGCCCGGTGAGGTCGTGCGAGATCTCGCGGATCGCCCGGATGGGGTTCTCGAGGGTGAGGTCGCGCATGACGACGCCGGCCTCGATCATCCGCAGCACGAGGTCGGCGGACCCGACCTTGAGCATCGTCGTGGGCTCGGCCATGTTCGAGTCGCCGACGATGACGTGCAGGCGCCGGTAGTGCTCGGCGTCGGCGTGCGGCTCGTCGCGGGTGTTGATGATCGGCCGGCTGCGGGTGGTCGCCGACGACACGCCCTCCCAGATGTGGTCGGCGCGCTGGCTCAGCGCGTACGACGCCCCCTTGGACGTCGTGACGAGCTTGCCCGCGCCACACGTCAGCTGGCGGCTGATGAGGAAGGGCAGGAGCGTGTCGGAGAGGGCCTGGAACTCGCCGGCCCGGGTGACGAGGTAGTTCTCGTGGCAGCCGTAGCTGTTGCCGGCGGAGTCGGTGTTGTTCTTGAAGACGTAGATATCGCCCGCGACGCCGTCCTCGCGCAGCCGGTGCTGGGCGTCGGCGACGAGACCCTCGACGATCCGCTCCCCCGCCCGGTCGTGCGTGACGACCTGGCGCACCGAGTCGCACTCGGCGGTGGCGTACTCGGGGTGGGACCCGACGTCGAGGTAGAGCCGGCTGCCGTTGGTGAGGAAGACGTTGCTCGAGCGACCCCAGGCGACGACCTTGCGGAAGAGGTAGCGCGCGACCTCGTCGGGGGTCAGGGTGCGCTGGCCGGCGGTCGAGCACGTGATGCCGTACTCGTTCTCGATGCCGAAGATGCGTCGGGTCCCCCGGGTGCTCACGCCTCCGCGCCGCCGTCCGCGCCGCCGTCGGTCTCGGGGCGCTGGGTCTGCGGGTTCGTCGCGGCGCTGCGCGCGGAGTCGGCGTCGTCGCCCACGGGGACGTCGGCGGTCGGGTCGTCCTCGCTGAGCAGGCGGGCGAGCAGGTCGCCCTGCACCCGGCGGAAGCGGCGCCGCGGCCGGTGCCGGTCGAGGACGGCGACCTCGAGCTGCTCCGGGGCCAGGGTGCGGGGCTCGCCGCCGTTCGGGTCGGCGCCGAGGAGGCGCACCGCGAGGGCCAGGACCTCGCCGAGGTGCATCCCGGAGCGCCACGCCTCGCGCAGCCCGGCCTCGATCTGCTCGGCTCCCCCGCCCATCGCGACGAAGCCGTGCTCGTCGGCGACCGAGCCGTCGTAGGTGAGCCGGTAGACCTGGTCGCCCTCGGGCGTGGCCCCGACCTCGGCGACGACGATCTCGACCTCGTAGGGCTTGGACTCCTGGGTGAAGACGGTGCCGAGGGTCTGCGCGTAGGCGTTGGCCAGGCCCCGGGCCGTGACGTCGGAGCGGTCGTAGGAGTAGCCGCGCAGGTCGGCGTAGCGCACCCCGGCGACCCGGAGGTTCTCGAACTCGTTGTACTTGCCGACCGCGGCGAAGGCGATGCGGTCGTAGATCTCGGAGACCTTGTGCAGCGCCCGGCTCGGGTTCTCGGCGACGAACGCGATGCCGCCGTCGTACTGCAGCACGACGACCGACCGGCCGCGGGCGATCCCCTTGCGCGCGAAGTCGGCCCGGTCCTTCATCAGCTGCTCGGGCGAGACGTAGAACGGCATCCCGGCGGTCATCGGGCACCTCCCTCGGAGCGCTCCCGGATGATCGTGTCGACGACCGGCGCGATGTCGTCGTCGGGGACGAACCGGGCCCCCTCGGGGTCGACGAGCCCGACCGTGGGCCAGATGCGGCGGCCGACGTCGGGGCCGCCGGTGGCGGAGTCGTCGTCGGCGGCGTCGTAGAGCGCCTCGACGGCCACCCGCAGCGCCCCGGCGGCGTCGAGGTCGCGGCGGTAGAGCTTCTTGAGGGCACCGCGGGCGAAGAGCGAGCCCGACCCGACGCTGTGGTGGTCGTGCTCCTCGTAGCAGCCGCCCGTGACGTCGTAGGAGAAGATCCGGCCGCGCGACTCCTCGAGGTCGAACCCGGCGAACACGGGCACGACCGACAGGCCCTGCATCGCCATCCCGAGGTTGCCGCGGATCATCGAGGCCAGCCGGTTGGCCTTGCCCTCGAGGGACATCAGCGTGCCCTCGATCTTCTCGTAGTGCTCGAGCTCGACCTGGAAGAGCCGCACGAGCTCGATGGCCAGGCCCGCGGTGCCCGCGATGCCGACGAGGCTGAACTCGTCGGTGGCGAAGACCTTCTCCATGTCGCGGTTGGCGATGATGTTGCCCATCGTCGCCCGGCGGTCACCGGCCATGACGACGCCGCCGTCGAAGGTCAGCGTGACGATCGTCGTGCCGTGCGGTGCCTCGAGCGCGGCCCCGGCGGGCAGCGGGCGCCGCGACGGCAGCAGGCCGGGGTCGTGCGCGGAGAGGAACTCGGTGAACGAGGACGACCCCGGCACGAGGTAGGCCGACGGCAGGCGTCCGGAGCCGTCTCCGCGCGTCACTGGCCACCCTTCTGGACGAACCCGCGGACGAACTCCTCGGCGTTGGACTCGAGCACCCCGTCGATCTCGTCGAGGATGTCGTCGATCTCGCTGACCTGGGCCGCGGGGGCCGCGGCGGCGGGCTCGGGGGCGTCGCCGTCGTCCGGTGCGCCGTCGCGGCGCTGCGGCTTGATCTGCTCCTGACCGGCCATGGTCACCCTCCTCGGGTCGTCGTCTGTCCCGAGCCTAGTCGGACGACGGCGGCTCGGTGTCGGCGGTGGCGAGGGCGCGCAGCAGGGATGCGGCGTCGGGCGCCGACCGGACGATCTCGCCCACCCCGGCCTCGGTGCCCCGCAGCGGCTCGAGCATCGGGACGCGCTGGAGCATCCGCTGGCCGGCGACGTCGAAGATCACCGAGTCCCAGGACGCGGCGACGACGTCGTCGGGGAAGCGCGAGAGGCAGGTGCCGCGGAACCACGCGCGCGTGTCGCTCGGCGGCTCGGTGACGGCCCGCTCGACCTCGGCGTCGCTGACGAGCACCTCGAGCCGGCCGGTGGCCGCGAGCCGGTGCGCCAGACCGCGGTCGGCGCGCACGTCGGACCACTGGAGGTCGACGGCCTTGAGCCGGGGGTCACCCCAGCCGAGCGAGTCGCGCTCGCGGTAGCCCTCGAGGACGGCCAGCTTGGCGACCCAGTCGACCTCGCGCCGCGCCTCCATCGGGTCGCGGCCGAGCCTGTCGAGGACGGTCGACCACCAGTGCATGACCTCGGTCGTGTCCTCGTCCGGCGAGCCGCCGTGGCGCTCGTCGAGGAAGCGCGCGGCCCGGTCGTGGTACTCCCACAGCAGCTCGACGGCGGTCATCCGGCGGCCGTCGGCGAGCTCGAGCTTGGTCTGCAGCGTGGGGTCGTGCGAGACCTCGTGGAGGGTGGCGACCGGACGCCGCACGGTGAGGTCGGGGCCGACCGCGTCGGCCTCGATCATCGCGAGGACGAGCGAGGTCGTGCCCATCTTCAGGAGGTTCGCGACGTCGGCGTGGTTGCAGTCGCCGATGATGACGTGGAGGCGGCGGTACTTGTCGGCGACCGCGTGCGGCTCGTCGCGGGTGTTGACGATCGGCCGCTTGAGGGTCGTCTCGAGGCCGACCTCGACCTCGAAGAAGTCGCTGCGCTGGGCGATCTGGTAGCCGGGGGTGCGCGAGTCGACCCCGATGCCGACCCGTCCGCTGCCGCACATCACCTGACGGGCGACGAAGAACGGCGTGAGGTGGCGCACGACCGAGGCGAACGGCGTGGCCCGCGACATGAGGTAGTTCTCGTGGGTGCCGTAGGAGACGCCCTTGCCGTCGGCGTTGTTCTTGTAGAGGTTGACGCCGGGCGGCACGGTGGCCAGCCGCGCGACCGCCTCGCGCATGACGAGCTCGCCGGCCCGGTCCCACGTGACGGCGTCGCGCGGGGTCGTCACCTCGGGCGAGCTGTACTCCGGGTGGGCGTGGTCGACGTAGAGCCGGGCGCCGTTGGTGAGGACCACGTTGGCGAGCGTCGGGTCGTCGACCTCGTTGGTCAGCTGGCTCGGGTGCGCCTGGGCCCGGCCCATGTCGAACCCCCGCGCGTCGCGCAGCGGGGCCTCGTCGGCGTAGTCCCAGCTGGCCCGGGCCGGCCGGATGCCCCGCGAGGTGGCGTACGCGGTGACGACGTCGCCCGAGGCGACCATCGGGTTGGCCGTGGGGTCACCGGGGACGACGATGCCGTACTCGGTCTCGATCCCCATCACCCGTCGCACCGTCATGCCTCGACGATACTGAGCCGGTGCGCAGCTACCGCGGGATGTCCCCCATGACCACGCTGGTCAGCCTCGTCGCCGACCTCTCCCGGACCCGGGTCGAGAGCGCCGACATCGACGCCATCCACCGGGCGCGGGCCGGCACGATCCCCCGCACGCCGCTCCACGACGCACTCTGCGGGCGGCCGGACCCCGGGGTCGGCATCACCTTCGGCACGGCGCCCGCGCGCGACGACCACGAGATCCCCCTGCGCCTCTACCGACCGCGGGCGCTGCGGGACGCACGCACCGACGTCCCGGTCGTCCTGTGGTTCCACGGCGGCGGCTGGGTCTGGGGCAACGTCCTCGACTACGACCCGGTGTGCACCGCGATCGCCGCGGGGGTCGGCGCGGTCGTCGTGTCGGTCGACTACCGGATGGCCCCCGAGCACCGCGCCCCGGTCGCGGCCCTCGACTGCGTCGACGCGACGACGTGGGTGGCGGCGAACGGCGACGTGCTGCGGGCCGACACCTCCCGGATGGCGGTCGCCGGCGACTCGGCGGGCGGGAACCTCGCGGCGGTCGTCGCCCAGGTGATGCGCGACGCGGGGATGCCGAACCTGCGCCACCAGGCGCTCGTCTACCCGGCGACCGACCTGACGATGGCCTCGCCGTCGCTCGACGAGCACGCGCGAGGGGCGATCCTCGACCGGCGGGCCGTGGACGCCTTCCGTGACCACTACCTCTCCCCCGGTGCCGACCCGCGCGACCCGCTCGTCTCGCCGCTCTGGGGCTCGCTCGAGGGCCTGCCTCCGGCGCTCGTGCAGACCGCAGACCTCGACCCGATCCGCGACGACGGCATCCGCTACGCCGAGGCGCTCGAGGCCGCCGGCGTGCGGACCCGGTTGACCAACTACCCCCGGGTGCCCCACGGGTTCGCCTCGTTCCCGTTCGCCACCCCGGTCGGCCGGCTGCAGCGTGCGGAGCTCGTCACCGAGATCTCGCGGGCCCTCCACGGGCCGATACGCTGACGACCATGCGCGAGATCGTCGTCTTCTCCGGCTCGGCGCACCCGGAGCTGGCGCACCGCATCTGCGACGCCCTCGACGTCCCGCTCTCCGAGTCGGTCACCAGCCGGTTCAGCAACGACTGCCTCCAGGCCCAGCTGCTCGCCAACTGCCGCCAGCGCGACGTCTACATCGTGCAGCCGCTCGTGCCGCCGACCCAGGACTCCCTGATGGAGCTGCTCCTCATGGTCGACGCGGCCCGCGGCGCGTCCGCCGCGATGGTCACCGCGGTCGTCCCGCACTACGCCTACGCGCGCTCGGACAAGAAGGACGCCTCACGGATCTCGTTGGGCGGCAGGCTGGTCGCCGACCTCATCGCGACCGCCGGCGTCGACCGGGTCATCACGATGAACCTGCACGCGCCCCAGGTCCACGGGTTCTTCTCGATGCCGGTCGACCACCTCACCTCGCTCGGGGTCCTCGCCGACCACTTCCGCGAGCGTGACCTCACCGACTCCGTCGTCGTCTCCCCCGACCTCGGCAACGCCAAGGACGCGACGCAGTTCTCGCGCCTGCTCGGGCTGCCGGTCGCCGCCGGTTCCAAGAAGCGGCTCGGCGACGACCGGGTCGTCATCGACTCCATCGTCGGCGACGTCTCCGGCAAGCGGGCCATCGTCCTCGACGACGAGATCGCCACCGGCGGCAGCATCGTCGAGCTGATGGACCGCCTCGCCGAGCACGGCGTCACCGAGGCGGCCGTGGCCTGCACCCACGGGCTGTTCGCCGGGAAGGCCGTCGAGCGGCTGAGCGACCACCCGATGATCAGCGAGGTCGTCACCACCGACACGGTGCCCGCGCCGCCGGGCTGGCCGGCCCTGCGGGTGCGCTCGGTCGCGGGGCTCTTCGCCGAGGCCATCAAGCGGATCCACGAGGGCGAGTCGGTGTCCAGCCTCTTCGACGGCGTCGACCCCACCCACGCCCCGCCGCGCCAGCGTTCCCTCTTCGACGGGGTGGGGGGCCGGTGAGCCGGCTGCTGCCGGCGGTGCTCGACGTCGTGCTCGTCGTCGTCTTCGCGGCCGTCGGCCGGCGCTCGCACGCCGAGGGCCTCGACGTCGCCGGGGTGCTGCGCACCGCGCTGCCCTTCCTCGTCGGCACCGCCGCCGGCTGGCTCGTCGCGAGCATCGTCCTCGACGGTGGCCCGCGCACCCTCGGCTACGGCGCGGTCGTCGTCGCCCTGACCGTCGTCGTGGGGATGGGGCTGCGCGCCCTGGCCGCGCAGGGCACCGCCCCGAGCTTCGTCGTCGTCGCGACCGTCGTCCTCTCGGTGCTGCTGCTCGGCTGGCGGCTCGTGGCGCGCCTCGTCGGCTGAGGACGCGGCTGTCCATTCTTGGGGGAACGGGCGCGCTCCCCGGGAGGGCCGACCGGGTGCTGCTCCGGTGAAGTCTCCCGGAGACGGACGCGGAACCCACGGGTCGGCGGACAGGGGCACGACGAGGTAGGACCGTGCCCGTGACGTGGATGCTGATGCTCACGCCCAGCTCGCGCAGCGCGCAGCCGACCATCGGCAGCTCGGCCTCGCCGGTGAGGTCGACGACCGCCGTGCGTCCGTCGGGGGTTCCGGTGCCGGCGTCGAGCCGTCAGCCGACGACGCGCGGGGGTCGTTCCCGGCCACTCACGTACGCCGCGGCACGCTCGCGGACCGAGGCGTTGCTCAGCGGGACCGACTCGCTGACTCCCTCTCGGTAGGCGGCGCCGTCGAGACCGTCGGTGGCATGAAGCGCCGAGGATGTCGCCGGTAGGCGCCGGCTGCTTGAGAAAGTCGCTAGTTGCCCGATCTTGATCAGCCACAGGACACGTGGCGCACGGCCTCGTCCCTCCTCGCGCTGTGCTGGTGCGGCAAGGAGTCTGAGCGCTAGTGCGCCGCAGTTCCTCGATTCACTCGACCGAGCCACTGATCAGGCAGACTGCTCTTATGGGCGGCGTGTGGGGCGGCGACGGCGGAGTCTGGGGCGCCGGCGATGGCACCTGGGCACTAGGGGCTGACCGCCCCCCGACGCCGGTGCCGCCCAAAGGCCTTCAACTCTCCGGTTGGTGGCGCGTTGCGACGTCCGGGGCAGCCCTGGCCTTCTTTACAGTCGGAGCGTGGGCAATGGTTCGCAGCAGCCTTGACGGCCTGGGGGTGGTGGCCGCGTTCCTCGCCTCGGCCCTATTGATGGTTATCATTGCCGTTGGCATGGTTCCGGTCCGCGCGTGGGCCAAGGACATCGGATACGACTTGGGACTCGGCGAGGTTGAGCAGCATGTAGAGAAGCTCGCCGATGACAAGCCTGAGTCGGTGTCTGTTCCTGTCGAAGCGGCGGCACCTGCGCCCTTCGACCTAACGGTCCCCCTCTTTTCAGACTACGACCGCCGAGCTGAGTTGATCAGCCTCTCGCCGACGGCGGCTCTGCTCGCGCAGTTTGGAGAACTGGAAGAGCAGCTCATGGCTTACGCGCGCGAAGCGGGGCTCTCTGACCAAGACATACGGCGCCAGCCGCCACGTCAGGTCGTGCGCTCACTGGTTCAGCGCGACGCGCTATCGCAGTGGCACCTCGACATCATCGACGAGTTGGCGGCGGCACGGTTCCGCGCAGCGCATGCACCCAGCGAGTTAAGTCAGACCAGCAGGGCCCAACTTGAGCGCCTCGTCGAACGGACAGCGGAAGTGGCCAACGACATCGCCCAGCGGCGCATCCTGCGCCGAAGCAACGACGCCTCCCCGAACCTGTAGAGGCTCTAGGCGCGCCCTTCCCCCTTTGTGCGTGAATCTTTACCGAGGCCCTCTGACCTGCGAGGACACCGAGCGCGTCGCGCGCTACGGCCCCGGCGGACGCCTCCCCCGGTGGCACGCCCGGACGGCCTTTCGTAGCGTGGAACGGTCCGTGTCGACCGCGAAGGAGTCCCGCCGCCATGTGCGACGCCCACACCAGCACCCCGTCCACCGACCAGCCGCGCGTCGGCCGCCGGCTCCTCGTCCGCGGTGCGGGCGGGCTCCTCCTCGCCGGCGGCGTCGGCGTGGCCACGGCCCAGCAGGCGCTCGCCGCGACGTCGCAGAACGGCTGGCCGGCGGGGACCTCGAGCCAGGTGCCGCTCTCGTCGCTCGCCGTCGGGGCGGCGACCTTCCCGGCCGGCGTGCGCACGGGCGACGTCTACACGGTGCTCCGGTACGTCGCCCAGCAGGTGAACTCCACGGTGGAGGCGCTGTACTCCCCCGGGTGCTGGGGGCACAGCTACCGGGAGATCTCCGGCAGCACGACCCTGTCGAACCACGCGAGCGGCACGGCGATCGACGTCAACGCGCCCGACCACCCGCTCGGCGCGTCCGGCACCTTCACGTCCGCCCAGGTCTCGGCCATCCGCAGCATCCTCACGCGGTGCAACGGCGTCGTCCGCTGGGGCGGTGACTACTCGGGCCGCAAGGACGAGATGCACTTCGAGATCAACGTGCCGCCGGGCGACTCCCGGCTGGCGACCCTCGCCGCCTCCCTCGGCGGTGGCGGCGGCACGCCGGACCTGGAGCCGATCGCGTGGACGACCGTGCGCAGCGGGAGCAGCGGCTTCCGGGTGACGACGGCCCAGTACCTGCTCCGGGCGCGCGGGCAGTCGCTGACGGTCGACGGCGCGTTCGGCTCGGGCACCGACAGTGCCGTCCGGTCCTTCCAGTCCTCCCGCGGCCTGACCGCCGACGGCATCGTCGGGACGAACACCTGGACGGCGCTCGTCGTCACGGTGCAGTCCGGCTCGTCGGGTGATGCGGTGCGCGCCGTGCAGACGTGCTTGTCCGCCAAGGGTTTCGCGACGACGGTCGACGGGGCGTTCGGGTCCGGGACCGACGCGAAGGTGCGCTCGTTCCAGTCCTCGCGCAGCCTCGTCGTCGACGGAATCGTCGGGTCGGACACCTGGCAGGCGCTCGAGGCCTGACCGGTCAGCCGACCCGGCGCACGACCTCCGCGAGGAGGTCATGGGCTGCCGGGTCGGTGGTGTTGGCCATCGACGCGATGACGTGGTCGATGCCGGCCTCGCGCAGCCGTCCCAGCCGGTCGACGGCCTCCTCGACCGAGTGGCCGTGCACGCCCTCCGGCAGCGGCGACCCGGCGTCCATCGTCAGGCGGGCGAGGCAGGTCTTCGAGATCTCGTCGTACGGGCGCCCGACGTCCTCGCAGTGCCCGCGCAGGACCTCGAGCTTGCGCGGGATGCCCTCGGGGCCGAGCCCGGTGTCGAAGAGGTTGCACGCGTCGGCGTACTGCGCGACCAGTCGGAGGGTCTTCCTCTCCCCGCCGCCGCCGACCATGATCGGCGGCCGCCGCACCGGTTGCGGGTGGTTGAGCGGGCGCTCGGCCCGCACGACCCGTCCCTCGAACGGGCGGTCGTCGTCGGCGAACATCCGGTGGGCCAGCCGCAGCGTGTCCTCGAGGACCTCGAAGCGCTCACGGGTGGAGGGGAAGGGCACGCCGAGGCCGAGGTGCTCCTCCTCGTACCACCCGGCGCCGATGCCGAGCCAGGCGCGACCCCCGGAGAGGACGTCGAGGGTCGTCACCGTCTTGAGGAGGATGCCCGGGTGCCGGTAGGTGGCGCCGGTGACGAGCGTCCCGAGCTCGATCCGCTCGGTGACCGCCGCTGCGTGCGCGAGGGTCGTGTAGCCCTCGAGCATGTCGTCCTCGGGCGACCCGGCCATGGCCATCTGGAAGAAGTGGTCCATCACCCAGAGCGAGGCCAGGCCCGCCTGGTCGGCGTCGCGGGCCACCGCCCGCCACGTCGCGCCCGTGGACGCCGGAGCGCCCTCCCACGAGAACCTGCTGACCTGCAGCCCGAGCCTCATGGGCCCATCCTCACCCGGCCGGCCGTTCACCGGGGGCCGCGGGTCAGAGGTACTGGCCGGTGTTCGCGACGGTGTTGATCGACTTGCCGGGCTCGGTGCCCTCCTTGGTCTTGATGAGCGTGCGGATGTAGACGATCCGCTCGCCCTTCTTGCCGGAGATGCGGGCCCAGTCGTCGGGGTTCGTCGTGTTCGGCAGGTCCTCGTTCTCGCGGAACTCGTCGGTGCACGAGCTCAGGAGGTGCTCGACGCGCAGGCCGCGCTGGCCCGTGTCGAGGAGGTCCTTGATCGCCATCTTCTTGGCCCGGTCGACGATGTTCTGGATCATCGCGCCGGAGTTGAAGTCCTTGAAGTAGAGGATCTCCTTGTCGCCGCCGGCGTAGGTGACCTCGAGGAAGCGGTTCTCCTCCTCCTCGGAGTACATCCGCAGGACGACGGCGTCGATCATCGCCTCGAGGGTGGCGTCGTCGGAGCCGCCGTTCTGCTCGACGTCGTCGGGGTGCAGCGGCAGCCCGGCGGTGAGGTACTTCGCGAAGATGTCGCGGGCCGCCTCGGCGTCGGGGCGCTCGATCTTGATCTTCACGTCGAGCCGGCCGGGCCGGAGGATGGCGGGGTCGATCATGTCCTCGCGGTTCGAGGCGCCGATGACGATGACGTTCTCGAGGCCCTCGACGCCGTCGATCTCGGCGAGCAGCTGCGGGACGATGGTCGTCTCGACGTCGGAGGAGACACCGGAGCCTCGGGTGCGGAACAGCGACTCCATCTCGTCGAAGAAGACGACGACCGGGTAGCCCTCGGAGGACTTCTCGCGGGCCCGCTGGAAGATCAGCCGGATGTGCCGCTCGGTCTCGCCGACGTACTTGTTGAGCAGCTCGGGGCCCTTGATGTTGAGGAAGTAGGACTTGCCCGGCTCGCGGCCCTCCTTCTCGGCGACCTTGCGGGACAACGACGCCGCGACCGCCTTGGCGATCATCGTCTTGCCGCAGCCGGGCGGGCCGTAGAGCAGCACGCCCTTCGGCGGCTTCAGCTGGTGCTCGGTGTAGAGGTCGGCGTGCAGGTAGGGCAGCTCGACCGCGTCACGGATGGCCTCGATCTGGCCGGAGAGCCCGCCGATGTCCTCGTAGCCGATGTCGGGGACCTCCTCGAGGACGAGGTCGGCGACCTCGGCCTTGGGGATGCGCTCGAAGACGAAGCCCGACCGGGGCTCGAGGAGGAGGGCGTCGCCGGCCCGGATCCGCTCGCCGTCGAGCGAGGCGGCGACGCGGCAGACCCGCTCCTCGTCGGCCTGGGCGACGACGAGGACGCGGCCGTCGTCGAGCAGCTCCTTGCAGAGGACGACCTCGCCGACGGTCTCGAAGCCGTGCGCCGCGACGACGTTCATCGCCTCGTTGAGCATCACCTCGCGGCCGGGGGCCAGGTCGGTGGCCTCGATGGAGGGGCTGACAGCGACGTGCATCTTGCGGCCGCTCGTGAGGATGTCGGCCGTGCCGTCGTCGAACAGCTCGATGACGGTGCCGTAGGCGGCCGGCGGCTGGGCGAGGCGGTCGACCTCGGACTTCAGCGTGACGATCTGCTCGCGCGCGTCGCGCAGGGTGCGGACCAGGCGCTCGTTCTGCGCCGAGAGCGTGGCGGCCTGCGACCGCAGCTGGGCGAGGTCGCGCTCGAGCGAGCGGATCTGGGCCGGGCTGGCCTCACCGCGCGAGCGCAGCGCGGCGAGCTCGGCCTCGAGGGACTGGCGCTCGGCCTCCAGGCGTTCGCGCTTGCCCTCCCGGCCACGGGGCTCGTCGGTGCTCATGCTCCACCGTAACTCTCCGGGGTCACTGCGGGTCGGAGGTTCCGACCACCGAACGGTGCACCTTGCGAACCCTCTTCGCCGACGGCACGCGCTCGCCGACGTTCTCGGGGGTCCAGTCCTCCTCGGTGGCCTCCTCGCTCGTGACGTAGCCGCGCCCCGGCCGGCGCTTGCGCAGCGGAGGCGTCGTGCCCGGAGCGAGGCGGCGGGTGGTGATGAGGAAGCCGGTGTGGCCGTGCATCCGGTGCTGGGGGCGCACCGCCAGCCCCTCGAGGTGCCAGCCGCGCACGAGCGACTCCCAGGCCTGCGGCTCGGTGAACGTGCCGTGGTCGCGCATCGCCTCGGCGACCTTCGACAGCTGGGTGGCCGTCGCGACGTAGCAGATGAGCAGGCCGCCGGGAGCGAGCGCCTCGGACACGACGTCGAGGCACTCCCACGGCGCCAGCATGTCGAGGACGACGCGGTCGACGCTGCCGGGCTCGACGGCGCCGGGCAGCGCCTCGACGAGGTCGCCCACCTGCACGGTCCACGCCGGGTGGTCCTCGCCGAAGAACTCGCGGGCGTTGGCGCGGGCGATGGCGGCGAAGTCCTCGCGCCGCTCGAAGGACAGCACCCGCCCGTGCTCACCGACCGCCCGCAGCAGCGACATCGACAGCGCGCCGGAGCCGACGCCGGCCTCGACGACGACCGCGCCGGGGAAGACGTCGGCCATCATGACGATCTGGCCGGCGTCCTTCGGGTAGACGACCGCGGCCCCCCGCGGCATCGACATCACCCAGTCGGCGAGCAGCGGGCGCAGGGCGAGGTACTCGACCCCGGCGGTGTTCGTGATCGTCGAGCCGTCGGGGGCGCCGATGAGATCGTCGTGGGCGACGTGCCCGCGGTGGGTGTGGAACTGCTTGCCCGGGGCGAGGGTGATCGTGTGCAGCCGGCCCTTGGGGTCGGTCAGCTGGACGCGGTCGCCCTCGGCGAAGGGGCCGCGACGGCGATCGGCTCCGGTGGGGGTCATGGCCGGGAGTCTAGGTCCGGGCCCGGACCCGCTTCGCCGCGGCGTCGACGCCCTCGCCGGCGACGAGGCCCCACGGCGCGCCGCCGAGCGTCACGACGACGACGCCGACCCCGGTGGCGCTCATCGCCCGGAGCACCGCGCCGATCCCGGCGTCCGGACCGGTCTCGACGACGTTCTCGTCCGGGATGCGGGTGACGACCGCGCCGAGGGGCGTGGTGTCGGGCACCGACGGCGACACCGCGCGCAGGACGAGGGAGGGCACGCCGCGCTCGTCGAGGCAGACGACGAGGTCGGGGCTCGTGCGGGCGACGGACAGCGGGGTGTCGGCCGGGAGCACGACGGCCCGCTCGGCGGCGTCGCCGACGCGCACGGTGTCGAGGACCCGCTCGAGGCCGGCCCGCCGGATCGCCCCCGTCGCGCCGGTCCAGAGGATCCAGGCCATGAGCAGGCCGATGGCGACGGTCCACAGGTCGGCGCGGTCGCCGCGCAGCAGCGGGACCGCCGTGAAGAGCACGAGGACGACGACGGCCACCGCCCGCCCGATCCAGCCGGCGACGAGCATCCCGAGGTCGCGGCGCCCGGAGAGCGCCCAGACGAGGGACTGCACGGCGGCGCCGCCGTCGAGCGGCAGCCCCGGCAGCAGGTTGAAGACGGCCAGGGCGGCGTTGAGGTAACCGAAGTAGCCCGCGAAGTCGGCGGTCAGCCCCCCGGCGGTGACGGCGACGACGAATCCGACCACGGCGAGCCCGACGTTGACGAGCGGACCGGCGAGGGCGACGACCGCACTGCGCCCGGGCGTCGCGCCGGTGCCGTCGAAGGAGGTGTGCCCGCCCCAGACCGTGGCGACCACCTGGTGCACCCTGAAGCCGAGCCCGCGGGCGCTCAGCGCGTGCCCGACCTCGTGCCCGATGACCGCGACGAAGATGGAGACGACGTTGCCGACCGCGAAGGCCACCCCGGTGCCGGTGCCGCGCCACTGCCCGGCCTGGAAGCCGGTGTACGCGAAGAGGGCCGCGAGGAGCAGCCAGGTGCGGTCGAGGTAGACAGGGACGCCGGCGACCCGGCCGATGCGCAGTGCCCCCGTCGGCGCCGGAGGGGACGTGGACATGGCGCCGACCCTACGTCAGGTGCCGGACGGCATACTTGACCTCTCCCCCCACCGACGTCCCGAGAGGACACCGCACCCCCGTGAGCGCCCAGCACCGGCCCGACGCCACCGACGCCCTGACCAGCGCCCTGCGCGAGCGCGTCCTCGTGCTCGACGGCGCGATGGGGACGATGATCCAGGCGCGCCAGCTGTCCGAGGCCGACTACCGCGGCGACCGGTTCGCCGACCACCCGAGCGACCTGCGCGGCAACAACGACCTCCTCTCGCTCACCCAGCCCGACGTGATCCGCGAGATCCACGAGGCCTACCTCGAGGCCGGTGCCGACCTCGTCGAGACCAACACCTTCAACGCCCAGCGCATCTCCCTCGCCGACTACGGGATGGAGGAGCTCGCCTACGAGATGAACCTCGCCGCCGCCGGGCTCGCCCGGGCCGCGTGCGACGCCGTCGAGGAGCGCACCGGACGCCCGCGCTGGGTGCTCGGCACGCTCGGCCCGACGAACCGCACCGCCTCGATCTCCCCCGACGTCAACGACCCGGGCGCCCGCAACACGAGCTTCGACGAGCTGGCGGCGGCCTACCTCGAGCAGGCCCGCGGCCTCGTCGACGGCGGGTCCGACGTCCTCCTCGTCGAGACGATCTTCGACACCCTCAATGCCAAGGCCGCGATCTTCGCCCTCGAGACCCTCTTCGAGGAGCACGGGCGCCGCTGGCCGGTGATGATCTCCGGCACCATCACCGACGCCTCGGGGCGCACGCTCTCCGGGCAGGTCACCGAGGCCTTCTGGTACTCCGTCCGGCACGCGCGTCCGCTGGCCGTCGGCCTCAACTGCGCCCTCGGCGCGAAGGACCTGCGCCCCTACGTCGCCGAGCTCTCGCGCATCGCCGACTGCTTCGTCACCGCGCACCCCAACGCCGGGCTCCCCAACGCCTTCGGCGAGTACGACGAGGGACCCGAGGCGATGGCCGAGGTCGTCGGCGAGTTCGCCACCGCCGGGCTCGTCAACGTCGTCGGCGGCTGCTGCGGCACCACCCCGGGCCACATCGCCGCCATCGCGCAGGCGGCGGCCGGCGGCACCCCGCGCACCCCGGCCGAGGTCGCCCCGGCGCTGCGGCTGTCCGGGCTCGAGCCGCTCGTCGTCACCGACGACAGCCTGTTCGTCAACGTCGGCGAGCGCACCAACATCACCGGGTCGGCGCGCTTCCGCCGGCTCATCCAGGAGGAGGACTACCCCACCGCGCTGTCCGTGGCCCGCCAGCAGGTCGAGTCCGGCGCGCAGGTCATCGACGTCAACATGGACGAGGGGATGATCGACGGCGTCGCGGCGATGGACCGCTTCCTCAAGCTCATCGCCTCCGAGCCCGACATCTGCCGCGTGCCGGTCATGGTCGACTCGAGCAAGTGGGAGGTCATCGAGGCCGGCCTCAAGGTCACCCAGGGCAAGGCGATCATCAACTCGATCTCGATGAAGGAGGGCGTCGAGCCCTTCCTCGCGCACGCCCGGCTGGCGCGCAAGCACGGCGCCGCCGTCGTCGTCATGGCCTTCGACGAGCAGGGCCAGGCCGACTCCCTCGAGCGCCGCAAGGAGATCTGCGAGCGGGCCTACCGGCTGCTCGTCGACGAGGTCGGCTTCCCCGCCGAGGACATCATCTTCGACCCGAACATCTTCGCCGTGGCCACCGGCATCGAGGAGCACGCCGCCTACGGCACCGACTTCATCGAGGCCGCCCGCTGGATCAGCGAGAACCTGCCGCACGCGCTCGTCTCGGGCGGTGTCTCCAACGTGTCGTTCAGCTTCCGCGGCAACAACGCCGTCCGCGAGGCGATCCACGCCGTGTTCCTCTACCACGCGATCCGCGCGGGGATGGACATGGGCATCGTCAACGCGGGCGCGCTCGTCCCCTACGACACCGTCGACGAGCGGCTGCGCGACGCCATCGAGGACGTCGTGCTCAACCGGCTCGAGGACCCGCAGCAGGCCACGGAGAAGCTGCTCGAGCTCGCCGAGGAGTTCCGCTCCGACGGCGCGGCGGCCGAGGCGGCCACCGAGGAGTGGCGCGAGCTGCCGCTGCGCGAGCGGATCACCCACGCCCTCGTCAAGGGCATCGACGACCACGTGGTCGCCGACACCGAGGCGCTGCGGGTCGAGATCGACGAGGCCGGCGGGCGTCCGCTCGAGGTCATCGAGGGCCCGCTCATGGACGGGATGAACGTCGTCGGCGACCTCTTCGGCGCCGGGAAGATGTTCCTCCCCCAGGTCGTCAAGTCGGCACGCGTCATGAAGAAGGCCGTCGCCCACCTCGTGCCGTACATCGAGGCCGAGAAGGACGAGTCGGCGCGCCAGAAGGCCAAGGGCAAGGTCGTCACCGCCACGGTCAAGGGCGACGTCCACGACATCGGCAAGAACATCGTCGGGGTCGTGCTGCAGTGCAACAACTACGACGTCGTCGACCTCGGTGTCATGGTGCCCCTGCAGAAGATCCTCGACACCGCCCGTGAGGAGAAGGCCGACGTCATCGGGTTGTCCGGCCTGATCACCCCGAGCCTCGACGAGATGGTGCAGGTCGCGGCCGAGATGGAGCGCCAGGGCTTCGACCTGCCGCTGCTGCTCGGTGGCGCGACGACCTCGAAGGCGCACACGGCCGTCAAGGTCGACGAGCGCTACTCGGGGCCGGTCGTCTGGGTCAAGGACGCCTCCCGCTCCGTGCCGGTCGTCAGCCAGCTCCTCTCGGACGCCCAGCGCGCTCCCTTCGTCGAGGGCGTGTCCGAGGAGTACGCCGAGCTGCGGCGCCGGCACGCCGCGAAGTCCGGCGAGCGACCGCTGACGACCCTCGAGGAGGCCCGGGCCAACGCGCCGGCGCTCGACTGGACCGGTTACCGGCCGATGCGTCCGCACCTCCTGGCCCACCAGGAGGGCGACCAGTGGTCGCACCCCAAGGGCTCGACGTGGCGCCGGGCGGCCCACCAGTTCACCCGGGTCTGGGAGGACTACCCGGTCGCCGAGCTGCGCGAGTACATCGACTGGACACCGTTCTTCCTCGCCTGGGAGGTCCGCGGCCGCTACCCGGACGTGCTCAACAACCCGACGACGTCCGAGGTCGCGCGCAAGCTCTTCGACGACGCGCAGCGGATGCTCGACCGCATCGAGCGAGAGCGCTGGCTGCACCCGCGCGGTGTGGTCGGCATCTTTCCGGCGAGCTCGGTCGGCGACGACCTCGAGGTGTACGCCGACGAGGAGCGCGAGACCGTCCTCACGACCCTGCACGGCCTGCGCCAGCAGGGACGCCACCGCGAGGGGGTCGCCAACAAGTGCCTCTCGGACTTCGTCGCCCCGAAGGAGACGGGCATCGCCGACCACGTCGGGGCCTTCTCGGTGACCGCCGGGCTCGGGCTGGAGGACCGGCTCGCCGCGTTCAAGGACGACCTCGACGACTACTCGGCGATCATGCTCGAGGCCCTCGCCGACCGGCTCGCCGAGGCCTTCGCCGAACGGCTGCACCAGCGGGTCCGCACCGACCTCTGGGGCTACGCGTCCGACGAGCGGCTCGACAACAGCGCCCTCATCGCCGAGCGGTACCGCGGCGTGCGCCCGGCGCCGGGCTACCCCGCCTGCCCCGACCACACCGAGAAGGAGACGCTCATGGCCCTGCTCGGCGGCGAGCAGCGCACCGGCGTCAAGCTCACCGAGTCGATGGCGATGTGGCCGGGCGCATCGGTGTCCGGCTGGTACTTCTCGCACCCGGAGAGCCAGTACTTCGTCGTCGGGCGGCTGGGCCGCGACCAGGTCGAGGACTACGCGGCGCGCAAGGGCTGGGACCTCGCGACGGCCGAGCGCTGGCTCGGCCCGAACCTCGGCTACACCCCCGAGGGCTGAGGTCCGGGGTGGCGGCTCGGCGGTGTCGGCCCGGACGCCTACCGTGGGCGCCATGACCCCCGCCCTGTCCCCGAGCCGCGCAGCGGACTTCAAGCAGTGCCCGCTGCTGTTCCGCTTCCGGACGATCGACAAGCTCGAGGGTCCCCCGTCGCCGGCCGCCGCCCGCGGCACGCTCGTGCACGCCGTCCTCGAGCACCTCTTCGAGCTCCCGGCCGCCGAGCGCACGCCGGCCGCCGCCGTCGCGCTCCTCGAGCCGCGCTGGCGGGCCCTCGTCGAGGAGCGCCCCGAGCTCGGCGCGATGATCGCCGACGACGAGCAGCTGAGCGAGGAGGCGTGGTTCGCCGGGGCGCAGACCCTCGTCGAGCAGTGGTTCGACCTCGAGGACCCCACCCGGCTCGAGCCCGCGGCCCGCGAGCTGTACGTCGAGACCGAGATCGAGGGCCTGACGCTGCGCGGCTACGTCGACCGGCTCGACGTCGCCCCGGACGGCGCGATGCGCGTCGTCGACTACAAGACCGGCCGCTCCCCCAGCGAGCTGTTCGAGGCCAAGGCGCTCTTCCAGATGAAGTTCTACGCGCTCGTGCTCTGGCGCCTCCACGGCGAGGTGCCGCGGATGCTCCAGCTCGTCTACCTCGGCAACGGCGAGGTCGTGCGCTACGTCCCGGACGAGCGCGACCTGCGGGCCATCGAGCGCAACGTCCGCGCCATCTGGGACGCCGTCGTGCGCGCCGCGCAGACCGGTGACTGGCGGCCGCGCACCTCCCGGCTCTGCGACTGGTGCGACTTCCGCGAGTACTGCCCCGAGTGGGGCGGCACTCCCCCGCCGCTGCCGGAGGGCGCGGGCCTCATCGCCCTCGACCCGGTGCACTCGGGGGCGGCCTCACCCGACGACGAGTGACCCCACGGTCTCGGCGAGGCGCTGCGGCGTCATCCCGGCCAGCCCCTGCACCTGCACCGCACCGGCCATCGGCGGCACGGGCACGACGTGCGGCACCGCGAGGGTCGGCACGCCGGCCGCGACCGCCGAGCGCACCCCGGTGGGGCTGTCCTCGATGGCCACGCAGCGCGCCGGGTCGACCCCGAGCAGCCGGGCCGCCGCGTGGTACGGCTCGGGGTGCGGCTTGCCGTGCTCGACCTCGTCACCGGTGACGACCGCGTCGAACGCCCCCTCCGGCAGGGCCGTCACCACCGCGTCGGCGAGCGAGCGCCACGACATCGTCACGAGCGCGTTGGCCACCCCCTCGGCCCGCAGGGCGGCGAGCAGCTCGCGGGCGCCGGGCCGCCACGGCACGTGCTCGCGCACCTGGACGACGACCCGCCGGAGCAGCTCGTCGACGATGCGCTCGGGCTCCCAGGTGATCGGCGAGTGCTCCCGGATGAACGCCGCCGACACCATGAGGTCGTTGCCGACGAGCTGATGGGCGAACTCGTCGTCCCACGTCCCGCCGTGCTCGGCGACGATGGCGCGCTCGGCGTCGATCCAGTACGGCTCGGTGTCGACGAGCGTTCCGTCCATGTCCCAGAGGACCGCTGCGGGCAGGCTCATGAGCAGAGAGCCTATCGAGCCGTAGGGTGGGATCCTGACCCCGGAGGAGGACGCCCGTGATCGAGCTCGAGGACATCGGCGAGCTGCGCGACCCCGTGATGATCGCCGCCTTCGAGGGCTGGAACGACGCGGGCGAGGCCGCCAGCGCCGTCGTCGAGCACCTCGCCGAGGTGTGGGACGCCGACGTCGTCGCCGCGCTCGACCCCGAGGACTACTACGACTTCCAGGTCAACCGGCCCCGGGTGGTCTCCGAGGGCGGCAAGCGCCGCATCAGCTGGCGCACCACGCGCGTCCTCGTCGCCCGCGACACCTCCCTCGGGCGCGACGTCGTCCTCGTCCAGGGGGTCGAACCCTCCTTCCGCTGGCGGGCCTTCGCCGTCGAGCTCATGGAGCTCGCCGAGGCCACCGACGTCTCGATGGTCGTCACGCTCGGCGCGCTGATGGCCGACGTCGCCCACTCCCGCCCGATCCCGGTCACCGCCACCTCCGACAGCGAGGACACCCGCCACCGCCACGACCTCGAGCAGAGCGGCTACGAGGGGCCGACCGGCATCGTCGGGGTCCTCGCCGACGCCGCGTCCCAGGTGGGCATCCCGTCGGTGTCGTGCTGGGCGGCGGTTCCGCACTACGCCGGCCACTCCCCCTCGCCGAAGGCCACGCTGGCCCTCGTCGGCCGGCTCGAGGAGCTCTTCGACGCGCCCGTCGAGCACGGGGAGCTCGACGAGGACGCCCGCGCCTGGGAGCGCGGCATCAACGAGCTCGCCGAGTCCGACACCGAGGTCGCCGAGTACGTCGAGAGCCTCGAGGAGGCCCAGGACACCGCCGAGCTCCCCGAGGCGAGCGGCGACGCCATCGCCAAGGAGTTCGAGCGCTACCTGCGCCGTCGCGGCAGCGACGACACCGGCGCGGGCTGAGCGCGCCCCGCGGCCCGCGGCGGGGTCAGTAGGCCCCGAGCCCCTTGAGGATGGCCGCGCACGCGCCCGCGAGGACGATGAGGACGACGGACCCGCCGGCGAGGGCGCCGAGGACGACCCAGCGCGTGGCGCGGACGACGAGCCCGGTGACGACGAGCGCCACCGGCACGAGGACGACGAGGGCCTGTAGGGCGGTGTCGCCCGCGCTGCCCGACCCGCTCGTCAGCGTGGAGAGCAGGACGACGACCCCGATGGTCAGGGCCGGAGCACCGAAGACCCCCACGGCGACACCGATCCAGAACCGCGCGGTGCGCGACAGGCCCGGGCCGCGCGGCGGAACGGCCGGCGGGGGCGGCGGCAGCGGCGGGGTGCTCATCGCAGGACCGTCCGGACGGCGAAGACCGCCGCCAGCGCACCGAGGCCGACGAGGTAGGCGATGACCAGCCGCGTGTCACCGAGCTTGCACCGCGACCGCAGCAGCCCGGCCCGCCGGGCCGACACGTAGCCGGCCGCGCCCGTCCCGGCGAAGACGAGCACCGCGAACGGGCCGAGGAGCCAGCCGAGCAGCGAGACGGTGGCGAACACGCAGAGCCGGAGCGGGTCGTCGGGCCCGCCGTGGGGTCGCACCGGAGGGTCGACCGCGTGGCGGGGTGGCTCGACCTGCCGGGGGTCGCCGGCCGCAGGGGTGCTCACCGAGCCACCAGCGGTAGCTCACGGGCGCCGGTTGCGGTGGACAACCGGCTGCGGGACAAGGGCGCCCACGCCTGCACGGCGCAGAACGGGGCGCACTGGTGGTCGCGCGACTCCTCGTTGACGGTCGCGACGTGGACGCAGCACTGCACGAGACGCTCCTCGATCATCGTGTCCATGTCCATGAACGGCTTGACGGTGACCCGCAGCACGCGCTCGCCGAGCAGCCGCCGGAGCCGGTCGTGCCGCCCCGGCAGCCGGGAGGACGCGAGGGTGGCGAGCGTCCCGAGGCCGAGGTCGCACGCGGTGCAGAGATCGCGCCAGATGTCGGCCATCGAGGGGTGCGAGAGCGAGGACTGCTCCGAGAGCAGGTCGAGCAGGGAGGACTTGACGACCCCGCGGAGCCTCTCGGGGATGGCGTCGTCGGCGATCCGGTTGGCCAGCAGGTCGGGCTCGAGGTCGAGCCACTGCTTGAGCCGCTCGTGGCCGATGACCGACACGAGCGAGACCCAGGTGCCGGAGTCGTCGCGCAGCAGGTAGCCGACCGAGCAGCAGTGCGGGTGCGAGCAGGGCAGGGCGGTGAGGTCGCGCCACGTCACGCGGCCCCGGGTCTGCTCGTCGAGGCGCGCCAGGACCCCGGTGTGCGTCAGCCGGTCGATCGGGTCGATGCCGGTGCTGCGGCCCGATCCGAACACCGGCTGGATGCTCACGCCCCCGACGTAGGGCGTGGCCATCGCCCGGTCGATGACGGCGCCGATCTCCCCGTCGTTGACACCGAGCGCGGCGGTCATCGTCAGCGTCGTGAAGATCTCGGCCTCCGAGAGGCGCTGCAGCGCATGGTCCTTGATGCGCCGCAGGTCGGCGCCGCGGTGGTGCGCCGAGGTCTGCGCGGACTCGCCGTCGTACTGCAGGTAGACCTCGACCCGCTCGCGGTGCCGCCGCAGCAGGGCCAGGAGCTCGTCGTCCTGCGCGACGAGGAGCCCGTTGGTGTTGACGAGCACCCGCACCACGGGCCGGGCGGCCACCTCGTCGAGCAGCTCCGCGAGGTGCGGGTAGAGGGTGGGTTCGCCGCCGCTGAGCATGAGGACGTCGAGCCGGCCGTTCTCGCGCTCCAGCCGGGCGTCGACCGACGCGAGCACCTCGGCGAGGGGCGCCACCGACGCGAGGGCCGGAGCCGAGGCCGCGAAGCAGGTCGGGCACTTGAGGTTGCAGTGGTCGAGCAGGTCCTCGAGGAGGATGCACGTGTGCTGGCTCTGCATCTCGGGCAGCCCGTCGGCGTACGCGGCCGGCACCGGTGCGAAGTTGCCCGGCACGTCGGGCGCGTGCACCTTCGTCGGCGCCGTCCACTCCTCGAGGTAGCGCAGGATCTGCGGCGACTCGTCGTACATCGTGCGGACGAGCCCGTGCCGGGTGCACCCGCGCTCCAACCAGATCCGTCCGCCCCGCTCGACGAGCCACCCGGACAGCCGCACGACCTCCTCGAGCGGTCGGTCGGGGCGCTCCTCGTGGCACAGCGGGCAGAAGGCGTTGACGTAGCGGTGGATCCGGTCGCCGCGCAGCGGCATCCCCGCCCCCCGGACCGCGGTGCTCACGCGCCGACCCCCACGTCGGCGGTGGCGCGCGGCGGACCCCCGAAGACGCCGGCGTACGCGCCGCGCCGCACCTGCAGCCCGATGCGCAGCAGCACCAGCGGCACGGTGACGGCGAGGAACAGCTGGGGTCGGGTGAGCCCGTTCCAGACCACCTCGTTGCCGCGGACCTCCTCGACGAGGAACCGGAAGACGCCGTACGCGGCGACCCACCAGACGAACAGCTCGCCGGGCGGCGTGGGCCGGAACCGGAGCCAGCCCCAGATGAGCGCGAACACGACCACGTGGAAGCCGATCTCGTAGAGGAACGAGGGATGGAGCGGCACGCCCGCCGGCACGCCGAGCCGCTCGGCCGCCCCGGCGTCGAGCCGCAGGCCCCACGGGAGGCCGGTGGGCGTCCCGGGGCGTTCGGTGAGCAGGCAGCCGACCCGGCCCACGGCCATGCCGAGGGCGACCGCCGCGGCGAAGAGGTCGCCGGTGCGCAGCCGGTAGCCGCTGAGCCGCTTCCCGACGTGCACCCCGAGCCAGGCCCCGACGAGGCCGCCGAGGATGCTCCGGTTGCCATAGGCCCACTGCTCGACGAGGGTCGCGTTGGCGCGCAGGTCGAGGTGCTGCAGCCACGTCCCGAGCCGCATGAGCAGCGCCCCGCCGACGAGGGCCGCCGTGACGACGACGTAGAGCCGCTCGTCGGTGTGCCCGCGCCGCCGGGCCTCGAGGACGAAGACCCCGGCCGCCACGACGGCACCGAGCGCCACGAAGGCGTCGTGGGTGGGGACCGGCCCCAGGAGCGGCAGCATGCGGCACAGCATGCCAGCCGAGGCAGCGCTCAGAGGCGCACGCCGAGGACCGCGTCGAGGGTGCGGGCCAGGACCCCGGGGGCCGCGGCGTCCGTGCCCTCGCCCGCGAGGGTCCGCTCGCACCAGGCGTCGACGGCCTCGAGCGCCCGCAGCGTCGAGAGGTCGTCGGCGACCGCGGACCGGACGGCGGCCACCGTGTCGGTGGCGTCGACCCCGCCGTTGGTCGACAGCGCCTCGCGCCACCGGTCGAGCCGCGACTGCGCCTCGGCGAGAAGGGAGTCGGTGTACTCCCACTCGGTGCGGTAGTGCTGGGCGAGGAGGACGAGGCGGATGGCCATGGGGTCGACCCCGTCGGCGCGCAGGCGCGAGACGAGCACGAGGTTGCCCTTGGACTTGCTCATCTTCTCGCCCTGGAACCCGACCATCGCCTGGTGGACGTAGAGGCGGGCGAACACCTCCCCACCGGTGAGGGCGGTGGCCTGGACGGCACTCATCTCGTGGTGCGGGAAGACGAGGTCGCTGCCCCCGCCCTTGAGGTCGAAGGGGTGGCCGAGGTGGGCCAGCGAGATGGCGGTGCACTCGATGTGCCACCCGGGGCGGCCGGCGCCGAGCACGTCGTCGTCCCACGACGGCTCGCCGTCACGCGCCCCGCGCCAGAGCAGCGGGTCGAGCGGGTCGCGCTTGCCGGCGCGGTCGGGGTCGCCCCCGCGGTCGGCGAAGACCGACATCATCTGCTCGCGGGACCAGTGCGAGACCTCGCCGAACGCGGGCGTCTGCGCGAGGTCGAGGTAGACGTCATCACCGGGGCCCTCGCCCTCGCCCTCGGGCACCGGGACCCGGTACGCCGCACCGGACGACACGAGTCGGCGCACGGCGTCGACGATCTCGTCCATCGACTCGACGACGCCCCGGTACTCGTCCGGAGGGATGACACCGAGGGCGGTCATGTCCTCGCGGAAGAGCTCGATCTCGGCCGTCGCGAGCTCGCGCCAGTCGCGGCCGTCGCGCGCCGCCCGCTCGAGCAGCGGGTCGTCGACGTCGGTGACGTTCTGCACGTACTCGACCCGCCGCCCGGTGTCGAGCAGCGCGCGGACGACGAGGTCGAAGGTGACGTACGTGGCGGCGTGGCCGAGGTGCGTGGCGTCGTACGGGGTGATGCCGCAGACGTAGATGCGGGCGACGTCGCCGGCGTCGAGGGGGACGACCGCGTCACGGCTGGTGTCGTGGAGCCGGAGGGGCTCTCCGTGACCGGGGACGGCGGGGACGGACGGCGTGGGCCACGACTTCACCGGGCAAGCCTACGGGGCGGCACTCACAGCGCCGGCCACGGGATGGCCGGCCAGTCCCCGCGGGGCACGGGGTGGTGCGGCCAGCGCAGCAGCGACCCCACCCGGTGGACGAGCGCGTCGACCTCCTCGACGGTGAGCAGCGGCGCCAGCGCCTCGCCGAGCGACCCGTCGAGGGCCTGCGCGAGCCGCTCGAGGCGCGCGAGGTCGGCCTCGGGGATCCGCTCGCCGGCCCAGCCCCAGAGGACGGTCCGCAGCTTGGGCTCGACGCCGAGGCTCACTCCGTGGTCGCAGCCGCGCACGACGTCGCCGTCGCGGAGCAGGTGGCTGCCCTTGCGGTCGGAGTTGTTGAGGGCGGCGTCGAGGACGGCGACGGTGCGCAGCGCCGGCTCGCCGCAGTGCGCGACGACGACCGGCTGCCCGAGGGTCGACTCCCCCTCGAGGACGACGTGCCAGCCCTCCGGCACCTCGCCGGGCCCGACGACGTCGACGAGCGGCTCCTGCTCCCCCGTCGTCGGGCCGACCCACAGCTGCACCGACCCCGGCCCCAGCGGTCCGTCGCGCAGCACCGTGGGGGGCACGACGCCGAAGCCGCCGGCCTCGCTGACCAGCCAGGCGGCCCGCTCGCGCGCGACGAGCGTGCCGTCGGGGTAGTCCCAGAGCCGGCGCTCGGTGGCCTCCGGCTTGTGGATGACGAGCACCTCGTCGGCGGGGTCGCCCACGAGGCAGAGCAACGCCCCGTTGGAGGACCCCGAGATGCGCCCGACGGGCGTGAGGTCCCCCCGGGTCAGCAGCTCCTCGAGCTCAGCGCCGATATCCGTTGGCACGGGGGCAGATGTGGCCGGTGGGGTCGAGCGGCTGGCCGCAGAAGGGGCACGCCGGGCGACCGGCGGAGACGACCTTGCCGCAGCGCCGGGCGAAGGCGCGGGCGGCCGCGGGGTCGAGGACGACGCGCAGGGTGCTCACAGTGCTCTCGTCGGCCTCCTCGGGGTCCTGGTCGTGGCACTCGATGGCCAGCACGAGGCGCTCCGGGTCCCACGCGAGGCTGAGGGTGTCGACGCGGAACTCGTCCTCGATCGGGGTGGTCAGCGGGCCGGTGTCGCCGTCGCCGAGCGGCTCGGTGGCCGTGCCCTCGGCGTGCGCGTCGAGGAGGTCGTTGACCCGGTCGGCGAGCACGCTCACCTGCACCTTCTCGAGCGACACCGAGACGACGCGGCCGCCGCCGCTCGCCTGGAGGAAGAACGTGCGGCCGCCCGGCGGGCCCACGGTGCCGGCGACGAAGCGCTCCGGCGGGTCGAAGACGGTGGCTGGCATGGCTCCACCCTAGATCGAGAACCCCACGGGCAGCTCGAGGCGGTGGCGGGCCATGAGGTCGCCGTCGGCGAGCAGCGCCCGGGTGCCGCCGTCGGCGACGACCGTGCCCTCGGAGAGCACGACCGAGCGCTCGCAGAGCTCGACCGCGTAGGGCAGGTCGTGGGTGACCATGAGGATCGTCACGTCGAGGCCGCGGAGGATGTCGGCGAGCTCGCGCCGGGAGGCCGGGTCGAGGTTCGACGACGGCTCGTCGAGGACGAGGATCTCCGGGCGCATCGCGAGCACGGTGGCGATGGCCACCCGGCGGCGCTGGCCGAAGGACAGGTGGTGCGGCGCCCGGTCGGCGAGGTCGTCGACCCCGACGGCGGACAGCGCCTCGTGCACCCGCGCGTCGAGCTCGGCGCCGCGCAGGCCGAGGTTGGCCGGTCCGAAGGCGACGTCGTCGCGGACGGTCGGCATGAAGAGCTGGTCGTCGGGGTCCTGGAAGACGATGCCCACCCGCCGGCGGACCTCGAGGAGGTTCTCCTCGGTGACCGGCAGGCCGGAGACCGTCACCGAGCCCCGGCCGGGCGTGAGGACACCGTTGAGGTGGAGCACGAGCGTCGTCTTGCCGGCCCCGTTGGGCCCGAGCAGCGCGACCCGCTCCCCCGGGTGGACGTGCAGGTCGACACCGAAGAGGGCCTGGTGGCCGCCGGGGTAGGCGTAGGCGACACCGCGCAGGTCGAGGACGGGGGTGGTCACGGCACCATCATCACGGTGGCCGCCGCGACCGCCGCGACGAGGGCCGGAGCGAGGCCGGTCGCCCAGTCGCGGCGCGTGGCGGTGAGGGGGGAGGTCATCGGCATCCGGCCGGTCCAGCCGCGGCTGACCATTGCGAGGTGGACCCGCTCGCCGCGCTCGTAGCTGCGGATGAAGAGGGCCCCGGTCCCGGCGGCGAGCACCGGCCAGGCCCGCACCGACCGGGCGCTGAAGCCGCGGGAGGCGCGGGCCACCTTCATCCGGCGCAGCTGGTCGGCGACGACGTCGACGTAGCGGACCATGAAGGACGCGATGAGCACGAGCGGGTCGGGGACGCGCAGGTGCTGCAGGGCGCGGACGAGGTCGCGGGGGCGGGTGGTGACGGCGAAGGCGACCGCCGCGAGCACGCCCGTCGTGCCCTTGAGGAGCAGGGCGACGGCCGCGGTGAGCCCGGTCTGCGACACCGAGACCGGCCCGAGCTCGACCTGCGGGCCGACGGCGACGAACGGCAGGACGAGGGCGAAGACGGCGAAGGGCGTCTCGACGGCCAGCCGGGGCAGGACGTGCCGGGCGGGGACCCGGGTGGCGAGGACGAGCCCCACGGCGAGGAGGAGCAGACCGGCGAGGACGGCGTGCGCGGGCGACGGCACCGCGACGACGGCGAGCACGAACGCGACGAGCCCGATGAGCTTGACGTGGGCGGGGAGGCGGTGGAGCGGGCTGTCGCCCTCGACGTGCAGGTGCTCCCCGGGGCCGGAGCCCACTCAGTCCCGCCCGCGCGGCGCGCGCCGGCGCGCGAGCATCACGAGGCCGAACATCAGGAGGCCGGTGACGACCGCTCCGACGAGGCCCGCGAGCCCCCCGGAGAGGCGGTTGTCGGAGACCCCGCGCACGGCGTAGTCGGCGAGCGGCGAGCCGGCCGTGGCGGAGTCCTGCGCGACCCCGTCGAACCCGAGCGAGCCGGCGACGTACTCGAGGCCGTCCGGGTGGCTCGAGGCGTAGAACGAGACGACCCCGGCGATGACGAGGCAGACGGCGAGGCCGACGAGGACGAGGCGTCGGGTGCTGATGCGCGCAGCGGCGGTCGGGGCGCTCACGCGACGACCTCGGGGGTGCGCAGCTCGAGGGCCGGCATCCGTCCTCGCGCGACGTGGACGAGGTCGGGTCGGGCGGCGACGATGCTCGACACCGCGAGGAAGGTGATGGCGGCCTCCCCGAGCCCGATGAGGAGGTGCCAGCCGACCATCGCCGTGGCGAGCGAGCCGAGCGGGATGGGGGCCGCTCCCCCGACGGCGTAGAGGCCGGTGAAGGCGAGGGCGGCGACCGGCACGCTCACGGCGGCGCCCACCGCCCCGGCGACGGGGATGCTCGGGAGCCGGCGGGGCAGCACCGAGAGCACCGCCCGGGCCACGCCGTAGCCGACCCAGACCCCGACGACCCCCATGAGGAGGACGTTCGTGCCGAGCGCGGTGACGCCGCCGTCGGCGAAGAGGAAGGCCTGCACGGCGAGCACGACGGTGAGGCAGAGCGTCGCCGTCGCCGGCCCGACGAGGACGGCCGCGAGGGCGGCGCCGAGCAGGTGCCCGGAGGTGCCGGCGCCCACCGGGAAGTTGACCATCTGGGCCGCGAAGACGAACACCGCCACGAGCCCGGCCAGCGGTGCGGTGCGCTCGTCGAGCTCGCGCCGCGAGGCGCGGACGAGGGAGGCGCCGACGACGCCGGCCGCGACGACGCCCGTGGCGACCGACGTCGGTGCGTCGAGGAACCCGTCGGGGACGTGCATGGTGGCCTCCCTGGCTGCGGCGCGTTGTTGCGAAGTGTTCGCAACACCTTGCTGCACAGTATTCGCAACAAGCAGGGCGATCAACACCGGGAGCCCGAACCCCTCCGACCGGTCAGCCCGCTCCCCCACCCACCGTCGAGTCGCCCGCGTCGTGGGCGGTCGGCAGCGCGACGAGGCCGGCGAGGTCGCCGGCGTGGGTGTTGCTCGCGAGCAGGACCATGCGGTTGGACGTGACGTGCACCGCGGTCACCGAGCCGGGGTCGACCCGGACCCGTTGCAGCCCACCGATGCCCGCGCCGACCGCCTCGGCCACGACGGCCTTGATGGGGTCGCCGTGGCTGACGGCGACCCAGACCGCGGCCCGCCCGTGCTCGGCCTCGACCTCGGCGTCGAGGGCGCGCACGCCACCGACGACGCGCTCGGCCATCTGCCCGAGGGACTCCGCGCGGTGCTCGTCGGACGCGGGGAAGGTCGCCGAGGCCGGGTCGTCCTGGATGACCCGCCACAGCGGGTCCTTGGCGGCCTCGGCGAGCGGCCGGCCCGTCCATCCGCCGTAGTGGCACTCCCCCAACCGGTCGTCGGTGCTCGGGTCGAGACCGGGGAGCGCGATGGCCACCGTCTCGAGGCAGCGCTGGAGCGGGCTGCTCACGGCCCGCACGACGGTGAGGGCGGCGAGCCGCTCGGCGGTGCGCTCGGCCTGGCCGCGACCGGTGTCGGTGAGCCCGACCCCTTCGCTCCAGCCGGCGAGCACCCCGGCGGCGTTGGCCGTCGAGTGCCCGTGCCGCAGGAGCAGGACGATGGCCACGAGAGGACATGCTAGGCGCACCCGGATGCACCGCCTCCCGGGCCGGGTCGGGGATGATGGCGCCCGTGATCGTCGACCGCGCCATCTACGAGGACGGGCACCGTCGCGTGTGCGGCGACCTCTCCGACGAGCTCGACGCCCTGCGCGCCGGCGACGACCCCACCGCCTTCCTCTGGATCGGGCTCAAGGACCCGACCCAGGCCGAGTTCGACGAGGTCAACGACGAGCTCCAGCTGCACCCGCTGGCCGTCGAGGACGCGGTCAAGGGCCGGCAGCGGGCCAAGGTCGAGCTCTACGACGACACGGTCTTCGTCGTCCTCAAGCCGCTGCGGTACATCGACCGGACCTCCGACATCGAGACCGGCGAGGTGATGGTCTTCGTCGGCGACCGGTTCGTCGTCACCGTCCGCCGCGGGGAGCTGACGCCGCTCACGGGGATCCGCAAGGAGCTCGAGGCCGATGCCGAGGCGCTGCGGCACGGGCCGCTCGGGGTGCTGCACCGCGTCCTCGACCGGGTGGTCGACGGCTACGTCGAGATCGACGGGGAGGTCGAGACCGACCTCGACGAGCTCGAGACGGCCGTCTTCTCCGACGTGCGCACCGACACCGGCTCGATCTACCGCCTCAAGCGCGAGGTCCTCGAGTTCCGCCGGGCCGCCATGCCGCTCGCCGAGCCGCTGAAGATGCTCTGGTCCTCCCCTCGCTCCCCCGTGCCCGAGGGCGAGCTGCGGCTGCTCATGCGCGACGTCTCCGACCACCTCCAGGGCGTCATCGACCACGTCGAGTCCTACGACGACCTGCTCTCGGGCATCCTCTCGGCGCACCTCGCGCAGGTGTCGGTGCAGCAGAACGACGACATGCGGCGCATCTCGGCGTGGGTCGCCATCGCCGCGCTGCCGACGATGATCGCCGGCGTGTACGGCATGAACTTCGAGTACATGCCCGAGCTGTCGGCGAGCATCGACGTCGGCGGCAGTGAGTTCCGGTACGGCTACTTCGTCGTGCTGCTCGTGATGGCCGGCGCCTGCACCGTGTTGTACCGCGCCTTCAAGCGCAGCGGCTGGCTCTGAGCCGGCCGGGCGGGCCTGCGGTCAGGTGGCGCTGATCCAGCCCGCGCCGAGGGCCACCGCGAGGATGATCCCGAGCGCCACGCGGTACCAGACGAAGGGGCGCAGCGAGTTCGTCGCGACGAAGCGCAGCAGCCACGCGATCGAGGCGTAGGCGGTGACGAAGGCGACGACGATGCCGACGAGCATCTGGCCCGCCCCGAGGACCTTGAGGTCGTCCCAGGCGTCGAGCAGCTCGAAGAGGCCGGCCGCGGTGAGGGCCGGGATGGCCATGAAGAACGAGAGCTCGGTGGCGGTGACGCGGTTGATCCCGCGGACGAGCCCGGCGGAGATCGTCGCGCCCGAGCGCGAGACGCCCGGGACGAGGCTGAAGCACTGAACGAGCCCGATGACGAGCCCGTCGCGGAGCGTGAGGTCGCCCTCACCGCGCTGCGTGCCCGACGCCTCGAGGGCGTCGTGCCGGCGCTCGGCCCACCAGATGACCGCGCTCCAGAGCACCAGCGCGGCGGCCACGACCCAGAGGCTGCGCAGCGGCCCGGAGATGACGTCCTTGAGGGCGAACCCGACGAGGCCCACGGGGATCGAGCCGACGATGACGACCCAGGCCAGCCGGTAGTCGTGGCTCTCGCGGGAGGCGTTGTCGGACAACCCCTTCACCCAGGCGGCGACCAGCCGGCCGATCTTGCGCGCGAAGTAGATGAAGGTCGCGGCGATCGCGCCGATCTGGATGATCGCGGTGTACGCCGTGACCGCCTTGTCGTCGACCGGCAGGCCGAGCAGGTGCTCGGCGATGGTCAGGTGTCCCGTGGAGGAGATCGGGAGGAACTCGGTGAGTCCCTCGACGACGCCGAGGACGACGGCCTGCAGGTAGGTGAGCTCGATGGGCACCCGCCGAGCCTAGGGGGTGACCACCTCGGCCATGAGGCGCAGGGTGGCGAGGCGCTCCTCGGTCGTCCGGGCGTACGGGGCGACCGAGAGCGTGGTGACGCCGGCGTCGGCGTACCGGCCCACCCGCTCGGCGATCCGCTCCGGGGGCCCGAGGAGGGCGGTGGCGTCGGCGAGCTCCATCGGCACGGCGGCCGCGGCGTCGCGGGGGCGCCCGGCGAGGTAGAGGTCCTGGATGGTGTCGGCGGCGGCGTCGAAGCCCATCCGGCGGGCCAGCCGGTTGTAGAAGTTCTGCTCGCGGCTGCCCATCCCGCCGATGTAGAGGGCGGTGTACGGGGCGACGGCGGCGCGGGCGGCCTCGAGGTCGTCGCTGACGACGACCGGGACGGTGGCGACGGTGTCGAAGCCGTCCATCGGGTCCTCGGCGGTGCCGCGACCGGCGGCGGCGCGCGCCTCGCGGACCGAGGCGAGCTGGTCGGCGGAGTGCTCGGGCGAGAGGAAGATCGCCAGCCAGCCGTCGGCGACCTCACCGGTGAGCCGGAGGTTGCGGGGTCCGACGGCGGCGAGGTAGATCGGCAGGTCGGGGCGCGGCGGGTGGATGGTGAGGCGCAGCGACTTCCCGGGACCGTCGGGCAGCGGCAGGGTGAAGTGCTCGCCGTCGTGGGCGACGTTCTCGCGGTGCAGCGCGCTGCGGACGATGTCGACGTACTCGCGAGTGCGGCCGAGCGGGTCCTCGAAGCGCACGCCGTGCCAGCCCTCGCTGACCTGGGGGCCGGAGACCCCGAGGCCGAGGAGGAAGCGGCCACCGCTCAGGGTGTCGAGGGTGGCGGCGGTCATCGCCGTCATGGCCGGGGTGCGCGCGGGGATCTGCATGACGCCGGCGCCGAGACCGATCCGCTCGGTCTGGGCGGCGAGCCAGGCGAGGACGGTGGGGCTGTCCGAGCCGTACGCCTCGGCGACCCACACCGAGGCGTAGCCGAGCCGGTCCGCCTCCTGCACGAGCTCGAGGAGGTCCTCACCCATACCCATGCCGGCGTAGCCACCGGCCAGTCCGAGACGCATGTCCGCAGAGTATCGCACCCGGACCCGGTGGGGCTGACGAGGCGAAAAGTGTTGGACCACAGCGAAATAGGCACTGTGGATGGTGGCTCGGTGTCGGTGGTCCGGGGTAGGATGGGGGCACGAGGGGAGGGGGAGCCGATGGCCACCACAGCGACACCGCAGGACGTCGTCCGCGACGCCCGGGCAGCGCGGACGCTCGTCGCCGGGCTGCTCTCCCCCGCCGACGGCCAAGGGTCCGTCGAGGAGTGGTCCCGGGCTCTCGAGGAGCTGCAATCCCTGGCGAACGTCGTCGCCGCGGCGCAGGACTCGGTCATCGTCCGGCTCGCCGCGATCGAGCCGGACGTCGCCGAGGACGGCACCCTCGGAGAGGTCCGCAAGCCCGCCGGGCACGTCTCGCTCGATGCGCCGGCGATCGTGTCCGGGGTGCTGTGCCTGTCCGCGGTCGCCGCCGAGCGGCGGGTCCGGGACGCGGTCCGCCGGGCCGCCGACGGTCCGGAGGGCACCGACACCTGCACCGGGCTCGGGGGGCTGCACGCCGCGATGTGCGAGGGGCGGCTCGACGGGTACCGCGCCGGAGTCGTCGCGCACGAGCTGGAGGAGTGCCCGGCTGAGGTGGCCGCCACGGTCATCGCCTCCCTGTCCGGGTACTTCGCCACCGAGGACGCGACCCGGCTGCGGCGCCGGGTGCGGCGTCTCCTCGCGAAGGTCTCCCCGGACCTGCTGCGCCGGCGCGCGGTCCGGGCCCGGGCGGAGTCCTCGCTCCGTCGGTGGGTCGACGAGCCGGGTGTCGACACCTGGCTCGGGACCTTCCCCTCCGAGGAGGCCTGCCGTGCCTGGGCCGCCGTCGACGCCCTCGCCCAGCAGTACCTCGCCGACGGCACGTGCCTCGGCATCGACCGCGCCCGCGCGAAGGCGCTGACCGACCTCGTCACCGCCAAGGCCACCATCGACGTCCACGTCGTGCTCACCACCCCCGCCGATGCACCCGCTCCCGCCGCTCCCCTGCCGGCGGGCGCGGCCGGAGACCTCGTGCAAGTCTCCACCGCCTCCGTCGGGGAACCGGCGCTTGTCCGGCGTGACTGGCTCGAGGCCGCGACCGCTGCCACGAGGGTCGCCGGGCGCGACCGAACCCGCCTCCTGGCCTGCGACACGGGCACCGGCGCACCCGTCGACCCCACCGGCGAGCTGAGCACAACCGCCTACCGCCCCACCGCCCGGCTCGCCGCGTTCGTCCGGGCCAGGGACCGGCACTGTCGCTTCCCCGGCTGTAGCGTCGCCGCCCGTTTCTGCGACCTCGACCACGTCACTCCCTGGCCCACCGGCCCCACGTCAGCGCGGAACCTGGCCTGCCTCTGCCGGCGCCACCACCGCACCAAGCAACGCCCCGGCTGGCACGCCGTCCTACACCCCGACGCCTCGATGACCTGGACCGACCCCACCGGCCGCGTCCGCACCAGCCACCCACCCGACCAGCTCCACTCGGTCACCCTGTCCGACACCGGAACAGACCCACCACCACCGCCCGCCGACAACCCATCACCGGTGCTGCCGGACCGCCCGCACTCCCCCCTCGAGCACTGCCTCGAGCACCGTGGTGGAGCCGACTCGTCGCGACCGCCCTGCCGCGTCGAGATCCAGTGGCCCCGACCGGGTCGGCCCACGATCGAGGCGACAGGCCGCCACCGGTCCCACCGAACCATCGGCGGCTCCTCCAGTGGCGACCCACCCTTCTGAGGACATCCCCCGAGGACGCCTGCTCGGCGGACTCAGCCGAGCGCGCACGCGAGCGCACGGCTGACGGTCGCGAGGCGCGGACGACCATCGACGACGGGGAGGATGAGTGTGGGCACCCCCGCCGCGACCGCGCCCGCATCGGTGGCGGGCGAGTCGCCGACCATGAGGCACTCGGTCACGGGGACGCCCAGGGAGTGGGCAGCGAGCTCGAAGATGCGCGCGTCGGGCTTCACCAGTCCGACCTCGAACGACAGGACGACGGCGTCCACGAACTCGAGCAGGCCCAGTCGCTCGAGGCACGGCCTGATGTCGAGGGCGATGTTCGAGACCACCCCGACACGGGTCCCGGCCGCCGCGAGCGCAGCCAACAGCGTGGCCGCACCGTCGGTGGCCACCCAACGGGCGGGCATCGACGCGTAGAGCTCGGTCGCCAGCTCATGGCTGCAGTCCGACTCCTGCGTCAACACCTCGAGAAACGCCGCGCGGTGCTGGACGGGGTCGAGGTCCCAGCAGATGTCGGGATAGCGCGTCGAGGCCCTCGACCAGATCTCCGCCAGGACGAGGCCCACCGTGTCCTCGGACGGCCGTCGCTCCCCCACGGCGTGTCTGGCGTCGGCCAGCCAGCCGGCGACCGAGTCGGCATGGACGAGGGTGTCGTGGAAGTCGAACAGCACTGCTGGAAACATGCGCCCATGGTGTCGGACCCGGCCATCACCGCTCGGCACACCGGAGGTCAAGGGCGAAAACCCATGGCGGCGCCTGGCCCTGCACGGCACGGTGGGGCGATGACCAGCAGCGACCTCTGGGACCGGGACACCGCCGAGCGCTACGACGACGCCTGCGCCGACATGTACGCCCCGGACGTCCTCGACCCCGCGGTCGACACCCTCGCCGACCTCGCCGGTGACGGCCCGGTCCTCGAGCTCGCCATCGGCACCGGACGCGTCGCCGTCCCCCTCGCGGAACGAGGACTCGAGGTCCACGGCATCGAGCTGTCGGCACCGATGGCCGAGGTCCTGCACCGCAAGCGCCCCGACCTGCCGGTGACGGTCGGTGACATGGCCACCGCCACCGCCGGCCCACCGGGCGCCTTCTCCCTCGTCCTCGTCGTCTTCAACAGCCTCGGCAACGTGCGCACCCAGGACGAGCAGGTCGCCACCTTCGCCAACGCGGCCCGCCACCTCGCGCCGGGCGGGCGGTTCGTCGTCGAGCTCTGGGTCCCCGGCATCCGCCGCTTCCCGCCGGGCCAGGCGGCGGTCCCGTTCGACGTCAGCCCGGCCCACGTCGGCTTCGACACCTACGACATGGCCACGCAGCAGGGCACCTCCCACCACTACACGCACTCCCCGGACGGGACCGTGCGCCACGGCACGAGCAACTTCCGGTACGCCTGGCCCGCCGAGCTCGACCTCATGGCCCGGCTGGCCGGGATGTCCCTCGAGCGCCGCACGGCCGACTGGCGCGGCGCGCCGTTCACCGGGGACAGCGACGGCCATGTCTCGGTGTGGCGCAGGCCGACCGCGGGCTGACGCCGCAGCCCCGGCGGTAGGGTCGCCGGCATGCTGACCCGCCGCCTCGGGGCCACCGGCCTCACCGTGTCCCGGCTCGCCCTCGGCACGATGGCGTGGGGCACCCGGACCTCCCCCGAGGACGCCCGCGACCTGCTGACGACCTTCCGCGCGGCCGGCGGCACCCTCGTCGACACCGCACACGGGTACGCCGGCGGCCTCGCCGAGGACCTCCTCGGGGACTTCCTCGAGGGACCCGACCGCGACGAGGTCGTCGTCGTCACGAAGTCCGGCATCAGCCGGGCCACCGGCGAGCGGGTCGTCGACTGCTCGCGCCGGACGATGCTCCACCAGCTCGACCTGTCACTGCGGCGGATGCGCACCGACCACGTCGACGTCTGGCTCGCGCACACCTGGGACCCCGACACCCCGCTCGAGGAGACCGTCGGTGCCCTCGTCCACGCCTGGCAGAGCGGACGGGCGCGCTACGTCGGGGTCTCCAACCACGTCGGCTGGCAGGCCGCGCGGACGATGTCGCTCCTGGCCGAGGCCGGCGTCCCCCTCGCCGCGAACTCCGTCGAGTACTCCCTCGTCGAGCGCCGTCCCGAGCGCGAGCTCGTCGACGCCGCCGCCGCCCTCGGCTTCGGCCTGCTGCCCTGGTCGCCGCTGGGCCGCGGCGTGCTCGGCGGGCGCTACCGCGGCGGGATCGCCGCGGACTCCCGGCTCGCCTCCGAGGAGTTCTCGCGCTTCGCCGGCCGGCACGTCGGAGACCACACCCGCGGGGTCGTCGAGGCGGTCCGGACGGCCGCCGAGGGCCTCGGTGTCCCGCCCGCGGTCGTCGCCCTCGCCTGGGTGCGCGACCGCCCGGGGGTCACCGCCCCGGTCGTCGGGGCGCGGACGACCGGTCAGCTGGCCGCCCTGCTCCAGAGCGAGGACGTCGAGCTGCCGGCGCAGATCGTCGAGGCGCTCGACGAGGTGTCGGCCGACCACGCCTGAGCGGGTCGGCGAGCGGTCTCAGTCGTCCTCGTCGTCGTAGTCGTCGTCGAGCCCCGAGTAGATGCGCCGACCGTCGCCGTCCTCGTCGTCGTGGTCGTCGAGGTCCTCGTCGTCGGACCCGTCCTCGCGGTCGTCGTCGTCCTCGTCGTCGCCCGCGTACAGGTCGAGGGGCGTCATCTCGCCGTAGGCGTAGTAGAGGGCGCCGTCGTACTCCTCGAAGGCGTCCGCGAGGTCCTCGTAGGCGGCGACGACCGCGGGGTCCTCGTCGCCCCGCCGGGTGCTGCTCACCTCGAGGTGCCGCTCGAAGGCGGTGACGAGCCGGGCGAGGGCGGCACGCGGGTCAGCGGTCATGGCTCGAACGGTACCGGTCCTTGGGCAGAATGTGTCAGTGGCCGACTACGAGTACCTCGTCCTGGTGTTCGGGCGCGACGTCCAGCGCCAGGACATCCGTCGCACGCTCACCGAGCACGCCGAGTACGGCCACTGGGAGCTCGCGCGCACCCGCACCTACATGGGCGGGCTGACGCGGACCTGGTTGCGGCGGCGCATCATCCGCGCCCGGCGCAGCGTGAACGCCTGAGCCGCAGCTTCCTTCGCCCGCCCCTCAGCAGGTCTCGATGAGCCGCCCGAGCACCCGCGTGCCGAAGCGCAGCGACTCGGTCGGCACCCGCTCGTCGATGCCGTGGAACATCGGCGCGAAGTCGAGGTCGGCGGGCAGCCGCAGCGGCGCGAACCCGTAGCCGGTGATCCCGAGCAGCGACAGCGCCTTGTTGTCGGTCCCCCCGGACAGGCAGTAGGGCAGCACCTCGGCGTCGGGGTCCTCGGTGCGCAGCGCGGCGACCATCGCCTCGACGAGGTCACCCTCGAACGGGGCGTCGAGCGCGATGTCGCGGTGCAGGACCTCGACGTCGACGTGCTCGCCGGCCAGCTCGCGGATGGTGTCCATCAGGGCCTCCTCGTGCCCCGGCAGGAACCGGCAGTCGACGTTGGCCGACGCCTGCTGCGGGATGACGTTGTGCTTGTAGCCGGCGTCGAGCATCGTCACGTTGCTGGTGTCCTGCAACGTCCCCCGCACGAAGCCCTGCGCTCCGCCGAGGTGGGCCAGCAGCTCCTCGAGGTCCTCGTCGGACCACCCGGTGCCGGTCAGCTCCGAGAGCCCGTCGAGCAGCGTGCGCACGGACGGGATGTACTCGCGCGGCCACTTGTGCTCGGCGATGCGGGCGATCGCCTCGGCGAGGCGCACGATCGCGTTCTCGTCGTTGGGCACCGACCCGTGGCCCGCGCGCCCGTTGGCGGTGAGCCGCAGCCAGGCGATGCCCTTCTCGGCGGTCTGGAGCAGGTAGGTGCGCTGCTCCTCTCCGTCGCGGTCGGTGAAGGTCACGCTGTAGCCGCCGACCTCGCTGATCGCCTCGGTGACGCCCTCGAAGACCTCCGGGTGCTGCTCGACCATGAAGTGCGAGCCCTGCACGCCGCCGGCCTCCTCGTCGGCGAAGAAGACGACGACGAGGTCGCGCGGCGGCACGACACCGCGCCGGGCGATGTCCCGCACGCAGGCGAGCATCATCGCGTCCATGTCCTTCATGTCGACGGCGCCACGGCCCCAGACGCAGCCGTCGCGCTCCTCCCCCGCGAAGGGGTCGACCGACCAGTCCGCGGCGTTGGCCGGCACGACGTCGAGGTGCCCGTGGACGCAGAGGGCGCCCCGCTCGCGGTCGGCGCCGGGGATGCGCACGGCGACCGACACCCGGCCCGGGTCGGACTCGAAGGTCTGCGGCTCCAGGCCCACCTCGCGCAGCTGCTCGACGACGTACGCCGCCGCCTCGGCCTCCCCCGGCCCGCTCCCGTCGCCGTAGTTGCTCGTGTCGATGCGGATCAGCTCCTGGCAGATCCGGACGACCTCGTCCTCAGGGCGCAGCGTGTCGGTCATGGCCTCCACCGTAGACCGGCCGGTCTCACCGGTGGACGCCGCGCCCGGTCGGACGGATTTCGGTTACGGGGTGGGGACCGTGTATCGTTCCGGGTCGTCGGACGGCCTCCCCAGGGCCGCTCGCACACCACCTGTCCGGGTGGCGGAATTGGCAGACGCGCTAGCTTGAGGTGCTAGTGCCCGTATAGGGCATGGGGGTTCAAGTCCCCCCTCGGACACCGCAGTCGAAGGCCCCGAACCACACGGTTCGGGGCCTTCGTCGTCGTCGCCGGGCGCGCGGCGTCCTGGGTCAGCCCTGCGCCTCGTCGTAGGCGTCGACGGCGTCCGCGAGGTCCTGCACGAGCGGGTCGAGCCGGTCGGCGGCCTCCGGCGGGATGGCCCCCGAGTCGACGTTCGTGCCGTACTCCTCGAGCATCGAGTTGCGCACGTCGACGAGCGTGCCGGCGTCGCCGTCGCGCAGCGCCTTGTCGATGTCGCGGATCTCCTGCTGGAGGGTCTTGGCGGCGTCCTTGTCGATGCCGCCCTCCCGGTCGAGCGCGTCGACCTCGTCGGCCAGCGCGGCCGAGGCGTCCGAGACCGCCTGGGCCGGGTCGTCGGCCGTCGGCGACTCGGACGGGCTCGGTGTGGGTTCGGGTGCGGAGGTCGTGGGTGCGGGCTCGCTCGTCTCCGGTGCGGCCGAGGACGGTGCCGAGGTCGTCGGCGTGCTGCTCGGGGTCGCGGACGGGTCGTCGGACGCGCCGGGACCGAGGAACAGGTACCACCCCAGCAGCGCGACCGCCGCGAGCGCGACGAGGGCGATGACCCAGAGCGGGGCCGAGGACCCGCGCCGCGGCTCCTGGTCGTACCGCTCCGAGCGGGTCGTCGGGCCGGCGTCGAGCGGCGGTGGCGGGACCGGGGGCACCGGCGCGGTGCGCGAGAGGCGCTGGGTGGGGTCGGCCCCCGAGGCGGGGATGACGGTGGTGGCCGCGGCGGCTCCGGCGACCGCGGGTGCGGTCCGCGTGGTCAGCGACTCGACGACGGCGGCCGCCCCGACCGGACGGTCCGCGGGGTCCTTGGCCAGGAGGGCCGCGACGAGCGAGGCCAGCCACGCCGGGGTGTCGGGCCGGAGCGCGCGCACGTCCGGGGCCGGGTCGCTCGTGTGCTGCATGACCGTGGCGACGGGCGTCGCGGCGCTGAACGGCGGCCGGCCGGCGAGCAGGGCGTAGAGGACGCACCCGAGCGCGTAGAGGTCGGCGCGCCCGTCGACCCGCTGCCCGAGCGCCTGCTCGGGGGCGAGGTACTCGGCGGTGCCCATCACGGTGTTCGTCGCGGTGAGCGCCTGGCCCCCGGTGGCCTCGCCGAGCTGGGTGATGCCGAAGTCGACGACGCGCACCCGACCGTCGTCGGCGTGGACGACGTTGCCCGGCTTGATGTCGCGGTGGACGAGCCCGCGGGCGTGGGCGGCCTCGAGCGCCGAGGCCACCTGCCGCCCGACCGAGACGACCTCCTCGACCGGCAGCGGTCCGTCGGCGAGCTGCTGGGCCAGGCTCGGGCCGGGGAGCAGCTCCATGACGAGGTAGGCGGTGTCGCCCTCGACGCCGGTGTCGTGGACCGTGACGACGTTCGGGTGGCTGATGCCCGCCGTCACCTTCGCCTCGCGCTCGAACCGCGCGGCGCCGGCTTCGTCGGGGACCCGGCCGAGGTCGATGGTCTTCACGGCGACCTCACGGCCGAGGACGGTGTCGGTGGCGCGCCAGACCTCGCCCATCCCGCCGCGGCCGATCGGGTCGCCGAGGACGTAGCGCCCGGCCAGTGCTCGCTCCTCGGTGCTCATCCGTCCCAGCGTAGCCAGCCGCGCCCGGCCGACGGCCTCCGACTAGCCTGAGGTGGTGCTCGAGTCCGTCACCGCCGTCCGGTACGTCGTGCCCCTGCGTGAGGGCGGGTCGCTGCCGGGCCTGGTCGAGGCCGACGACCTCGGCACCTACGTCGTGAAGTTCACCGGCGCCGGTCAGGGCCGCAAGGTCCTCGTCGCCGAGGTGCTCGTCGGCGAGGTCGCACGCCGGCTCGGCATCCCGACCCCGCGGCTCGCCGTCGTCGACCTGCCCCCCGCGATCGCGCGGTACGAGGCCGACGAGGAGGTCCAGGACCTGCTCACCGCGAGTCCTGGTCGCAACCTCGGCGTCGACTTCCTCCCCGGCGCCTTCGGCTACGACGGCTCCCGCCCGCCGGACGCCGAGGCCGCCGCGGCCGTGCTGTGGCTCGACGCGTACACGGCGAACGTCGACCGCACGTGGGCCAACCCGAACCTCCTCGTCTGGCACGGGCGCACCTGGGCCATCGACCACGGCGCCGCCTTGTGGTTCCACCACGGCTGGCCGAGCCGGCCCCCGGACGTCGCCCGCTTCGTCGCCCAGCCGTTCGACCCCTCCGGTCACGTCCTCGCCCCCGTCGCCGGACCGCTCCCGGACGCGCACGAACGGCTCGCGCCGCTGCTCACCGAGGACGTGCTCCGCGAGGTCGTCGCCGAGGTTCCCGAAGAGTGGCTCGAGACGACGGCGAGCCTGCCCGACCTCGACGCCGTCCGCGCGGCCTACCTCGAGCACCTGGCCCAGCGGCTCGCCTCCCCGGCGGCCTGGCTCGGAGGTGCGGCATGAGCCACCCGTACCAGTACGTCGTCCTGCGCTACGTCCCGCGCGTCGACCGCGGCGAGTGCGTCAACGTCGGCGTCGTCGTGCACTCGCAGTCGGCCGGCGTCCTGCGCTGCGTCTGGCACGTCGACGACGACCGCGCCCGGGCGCTGGCCCCCGAGGCCGACCTCGACGCCCTGCGCGCCGCGCTCGAGGCGGTCGGGACGATGTGCGAGCGGCCGCCGGCCGACGTCGACGCCGCCCTGACCACCCAGGGCAAGCGGTTCGGGTGGCTCAGCGCGCCCCGCTCGACGGTCCTCCAGCCAGGACCGGTCCACGGTGGCTCCACCGCGGACCCGGAGGCCGAGGCCGAGCGGCTGCTCGAGCGCCTCGTCCGCTGACCCGTCCTCAGACCACGAGGGCCCGGGGGGCCGCGAGCACCCGCTCGAGGTCGGCCAGCGTGTACGGCTTGCTGAGGTAGGCGTCCATCCCCGTCGCGAGCAGCGCCTCCCGGTCGCCCTCGGCGGCGTTGGCGGTGAGCGCGACGACGTGCGGCTGCCGGCCACCGCGCTCCCGGAGCGCCCGGGTCGCGCCGACCCCGTCGAGGTTCGGCATGTTGACGTCCATGAGCACGACGTCGTAGTCGCGCAGCGCCGTGGCCTCGACGGCCTCGACCCCGTCGGTCGCCACATCCGCCTCGACCCCGAGCCGGCGCAGCATGTGCAGGGCCACCATGCGGTTCACCGGGTCGTCCTCGGCGAGGAGGACGGCCAGCGCACCGGCACCGTCGACGACGTGGCCGGCGTCGGCCCGCGCCGGGGTCCCGGTGCCCGCACCGGCACTCGCCACGGGGCAGGTGCGCACCGGCAGGCTGATGGTGAACACCGATCCCACTCCGGGCGTCGACCGGACGTCGAGTGCGCCACCGAGCCGGGCGGCGATCCGGGTGCAGATCGCGAGCCCGAGGCCGGTGCCGCCGTGCGTGCGCGTCGTCGACGCGTCGCCCTGGGCGAAGGGGCTGAAGATCCGCTCGAGGCGGTCGGCGGGGATGCCCATCCCGGTGTCGTGGACCTCGACGACGAGCCGGCCGCCGAGCAGGCCGTCGGCGTCGGCCGGGAGGTCGTCGGCCCGGTAGGCGGCGACGACCCGCACTCCCCCGGTGTCGGTGAACTTCAGACCGTTGCTCACGAGGTTGATGAGCACCTGGCGGAACCGGGTGACGTCGGTGCAGACGAGCTGCGGCACCTCGGCGGGTGCCTCCCACGTGAGGGTCAGCCCGGCCCGGTCGGCCTTGGGCTGGAGCATCGCGCAGACGTCGGCCAGCGTCTCCCGCACGTCCGCAGAGGTCGACTCGGTCTCGACCTTGCCGCTCTCGAGGGCGCTGAAGTCGAGGATGTCGTTGACGATCGCGAGCAGGTGGCGGCCGCTCTGGTGGGCGGTCTGCACGTACTGCCGCTGCTCGGGGGCCAGCTCGGTGTCGAGGAGCAGCTCGGTGAGCCCGAGGACGGCGTTGAGCGGCGTCCGGATCTCGTGGCTCATGCTCGCGAGGAAGCGCTGCTTGGCGTCCGCGGTCTCCTCGGCGGTCTCCTTGGCCCGGCGCAGCGCGTCCTCGGTGGCCCGCCTCTTGGTGATGTCGGTCTGGACCGCGACGAACCCGGTGACCTCGTCGTTGTCGACGATCGGCCGCACCTCGAGGGCGATCCAGTACGGCTCCCCGGCCTTGTCGTAGTTGAGGACCTCGCTCGTGAACGGCTCCCGCGCGGCGATCTTCTCGCGCATGAAGGCGACGGTCCGCTGGTCGGTGTCGGGGCCGGTGAGCAGCTCGCCCGGGCTCTCGCCCTCGACCTCGGCGAGGGTGTAGCCGGTGTGCCGGGTGAAGGCGGGGTTGACCCACTCGATGCGGGCGTCGGCGTCGGTGACGACGACGAGGTTGTCGGTCGTCTGGACGGCGACCGAGTGCCGCTGCAGCTGGGCCCGGGCCGCGCGCAGCCGCGCCGTCTGCACCAGCTGCGCCCGGCGCGCGGCGTAGAGGACGTGGACCATCCCCCCGACGAGGCCGACGAGCGCGAAGAGGGTGAAGACCAGCCCGCCGAGCAGCCACCGGGTGTTGCGGACGAGGTGGTCGGTGGCGGCGTTGGCCTCGGCGGCGTCGCGCTTGCGGACGTGCTCGGCCTCGGAGACGAGGCTGTTGTACCCGAGCTCGAGCGCGCGCACCTGGCCGGCGAGTTGCTCCTGGCGGGCGTGGGTCAGCGTCGCCGGGTCCGCGACGACGGCCCGCACCGCTGGGTCGAGGTCGGCGCGCCAGTCGGCGGCCAGGGCGCGGGACCGGTCGAGCAGCCCGGTGTCACCGAGGGTGCGGCCCTGGTAGTCGAGGGTTCCCTCCTGGATCCGCTGCCCGGCGAGCTGGCGGGCGAGGTCGATGCGGTCGGGGTGGGGGTCGCCGTCCTCGAGGGCCGCCTCGAGCCGGAGCAGCTCGCGCTGCACCTGGCTGAGAGTGCGGACGTTGCCGTCGACGAGGTCCTGGGTCAGCCGGACGTTGTCACTCAGGGCGCCGGTGGCGTTGATGGTCAGCGCGCTGAGCGCCACCGTGCCGGCGAGGGCCAGCAACGCCGGGATGACGAGCGCCACGAGGATGCGGCGCCGGCCCTCCTCGACCGCCCAGAGGCCACGCACGTCACTCGACCTCGAGGCTCTTCAGCTGCCAGATCCAGCGCGGGTCGTAGGTGACGGGGTCGAGGTCGAAGGAGTCGGTCGGGTACACCACGCGGGTCGGCCCGTAGCGCTCGACGGTCATGCGCTGGCCGTCGACGCTCGTCGCGAGCATCACGGGGTACTGGTCGACGTCGGACATCGGGATGTCCACGGCGTAGTCGTTGATGGCCGTCGTGTGGAGCGTGGTCCCGCCCGTGGCCCCGACGGTGTCGAGCAGGCTGCGCAGCAGGACGCCCCGGAAGGTCACCCGGTGGCCCTCGGCCTGCTTGTCGTCGACCGAGTACTCGACCAGACCCATCTTCTCGATGGTCGCGAGGTCGAGGTGCACGGCCTTGCCGCCGGCGAGCTCCCCGGACACCGTGAGCACGACCGTGCCGGTCGGTTCCGGGAGCGGGTCACCGGGACGCAGCGTGGGCTGGGCGACGACGGTGTAGCCGGTCGGCGAGGCCGACGGCGCGGCGCTGCCGGCCGGGCCGGAGCGGGCCGCCGCCTGACCGGACGCGCAGCCGGTGAGGGCGAGCAGGGCGACGGCGGCGGCCGCCACGAGGGCCGGTGCGGTGCGCCGGCGGGACGGGGTGGTGCTCATGCGGGGGTCCTTCTCGGGGTGGGGTGGACGGGCGCCCTACGATGACGACCCGGACGTGGTGGGAGGTGGAGGCGATGGTCGCCGGTGACGAGGGGCGCGAGCCCGACCTGTCGGGGCTCGTCGAGCAGCTGGGTGACGAGGCCCTGGCGGCCGACGTCGTCGAGGTCTACCTCGAGGCGCTCCCCGAGCGGGTCGGCGCCCTGGAGGCGGCCCGTGGGGGTCTTCGGGAGGACACGGTGCGGGCCGCGCACAGCCTGAAGTCGGCCAGTGCCCTGCTCGGGCTCGGCGACCTCTCCGCGCGCTGCGCCGCCCTCGAGGCCGCCGGCCGGGCGTCCGAGCCGGACGTCGCCGAGCTCGTCGACGCCGTGCTGGCGCGCACCGGACCGGCCGAGGTCGCGCTGCGCGACTGGCTGGCCGGCCACCGCCCGGCTCGCTGACTCGTGGGACCGCACGGCAGGCCTCAGACGCTGTAGGCCGGCTCGTGGGCGGCGACCGGCTCGAACCGGTAGCCGAAGCCGCGGACGGTGCGGATGAAGCCCTTGCGGTCGGCGTTCTCGCCGAGCTTGCGGCGCAGGTTGGCCAGGTGCACGACGATGACGTGGTCGTCCCCGACCCAGTCGCCGCCCCACACCGCGTCCATGAGCTGGGTGCGGGTGAAGGTGCGCCGCGGCGAGGCGGTCAGGGTGTCGAGGAGGTCGTACTCGATGCGGGTCAGCTCGACGACCTCGTCCTCGACGAGGACCTCGCGCGCCACGGGGTCGAGCGTCAGCCGACCGAAGGAGCGCACCTCGGGGTCGGGGCTGACCCGGGGCCGGCGGCGCATCGCCCGGATCCGTGCGGTCAGCTCGCGCGGCGAGAACGGCTTGGTGACGTAGTCGTCGGCGCCCATCGTCAGGCCGAGGACCCGGTCGAGCTCGTCGGTGCGGCCGGTGACCATGACGACGTAGCAGTCGGAGAACTCACGGATCTGCCGGCAGACCTCGATGCCGTCGAGGCCGGGCAGCGTCACGTCGAGGAGGACGAGCTCGGGGGCGTGCTTGCGGGCCGCCTCGACCCCCTGGTCGCCGGTCGTCGCGGTGACGACGCGGAACCCCTCGTTGGCGAGCAGCGTGGAGGCGATGCGGGAGAACTCGGGCGAGTCCTCGACGACGAGCGCGGTCTGGCGGGTCATGACGTCTCCTTCAGGTCTTTCCCACCGTAACCGCACCATTGACACCGTTGTCGGCACGGAAACCGAAGTATGGCCGGACGGATGACCTCTGGATCAGATGGTCGTCGCCGACGGATCAGCCGCGTGGGCGCAGCGCCCAGGCGGCGACCGCCCCGGCGGCCGCGACGTTGAGGGAGTCCACTCCCCCGGCCATCGGGATGCGCACGACGGAGTCGACCGCGGCGACCGTCCGACGGGTCAGCCCGTCGCCCTCCGTGCCGAGCACGAGGGCCAGCCGCTCCGGGGGGTCGGCCGCGAGCTCGTCGAGGCCGACGGAGTCCTTGGTCAGGGCGAGGGCGGCCACGTGGAAGCCGAGCCCCCGGAGGTCCTCGACACCGCCCGGCCACGGCTCGATGCGGGTCCACGGCACCTGGAAGACGGTGCCCATGGACACCCGGACGGCGCGCCGGTAGAGCGGGTCGGCGCACCGGGGCGTCACGAGCACGGCGTCGGTGCCGAGCGCGGCGGCGGAGCGGAAGACCGCGCCGACGTTCGTGTGGTCGACGACGTCCTCGAGGACGAGCACCCGACGGGCGTCCGCGAGCACCTCGGCGAGCGGGGGCAAGGTCGGCCGGTGCATCGCGGCCAGGGCCCCGCGGTGGAGGTGGAAGCCGGTGAGCCGCTCGATGACGTCGTGCGCCCCGACGAAGACGGGAACGCCGTCCCGCTCGGCGTCGGCGACGACGTCGGCGAGGTCGGTGAGCCAGCGCTCGGCCATGAGGTACGAACGCGGGCGGTGGCCGGCGGCGAGGGCGCGCCGGATGACCTTCTCGGACTCCGCGACGTACAGGCCGCCCTCCGGCTCGAGCCGGCGCCGCAGGGCGACGTCGGTGAGCGCCACGTAGTCCTCGAGGCGCGGGTCGCGCTCGTCGGTGATGCGCTCGACGCTCACGGGAAGGCCACCAGCTTGGTCACCGCGACGACACCGACGACGACGATGAGGGTGCGCAGCACCGGGGCCGGCAACCGGCGGCCCACCGTGGAGCCGATGACCCCGCCGAGCGTGGACCCGACGGCGATGAGGAGCACGACGAGCCAGTCGACCCGCTCGGGGGCGACGACGAGGAAGACGACCGACGCGACGGTGTTGACCACCGACGCGAGGACGTTCTTCAGCCCGTTGAGCCGCTGCAGGGACTCGCCCGACAGCGCGCCGAGGATGCCCATGAGGATGATCCCCTGCGCGGCACCGAAGTACCCGCCGTAGACCCCTGCCCCGAGCACGCCGGCCTGCATCGCGACGCGGCGCCCGGAGCCGGCGCCCTCCGCGACCTCGCGGCGACGGGCCGTCCAGGCGTTGATCCGCGGGCCGAGGGCGACGAGGAGGATGCCGACGACGATGAGCACCGGGACGATCGTCCGGAACAGGTCGGGGTCGAGGACGAGCAGGAGTCCCGCGCCCGTCACCCCGCCGAGCAGCGACATCGGCACGTAGCGGCGCAGGTCGGGGCCCATCCCCCGCAGCTCGCGCCGGTAGCCGACCGACCCGGTGATGCTGCCGGGCACCAGCCCGAGGTTGTTCGAGATGTTCGCCGTCACCGGCGGGACGCCGAGGAGCAGGAGGGTCGGGAAGGTGATGAGCGTCCCCGACCCGACGATGGTGTTGATGGTGCCCGCCCCCACGCCCGCGAGGACGACGAGCAGCGCTTCACCGACGGACACCCCGTCACCCTAGTGGCGGGTCAGGACCGCCCCGCGCCGCACCCGGTCGCCGCCGGCACGCGAGCGGGTGCCGCCGGGACGGTCGGGCCGGCCCGACGGGAGCCGGGGAGCAGCTCGGCGGCCAGCGCACCCGCCGCCAGGACCGCGACGAGGGCGGCGTAGCCGAGGACGGTCCGGGACAGCCCAATCCGCCCCGCGACGACGCCGGCGACGACGGCCGGCACCGAGAAGGCGAGGTAGCTGACCGTGTAGACCGCCGACATCAGGGCGGACCGCTCGTGCGGCTGGGCCAGCGCGCTGAGCGCCCGGAGCATCCCGAGGAAGGAGGTCCCGAAGCCCGCACCGGCCACGACGACCGCGACGGCGAGCAGCGGCAGCGAGGTCGCCGCGAGGGCGCCGGTGAAGCCGACCAGGCCGACGACGAGCACCGAGAGGCCGGCCCGCGTGAGGACCGGCGACGTCAGCCCCCGGGCGAGGAACGAGGCGAGGGCCCCGGCACCGCTGAAGGCGCCGATGACGAGCCCGGACACCGCGTGGTCGGTCACCCCGAAGCGGGTGGCGAGGACGGAGCCGCTGACCGAGAGCATCAGCCCGCCGAGCGACCAGGTCGACACCATGGCCGGGACCGAGCGGGCGAACACGCGGCGGGCGGCACCGGGCACCGCGAGCACGGGACGCAACGAGCCCAGCGCGCCGGGGCGTCGCGGTGCGGTCTCGGGCAGGCTCGGGACGGCGAGCAGCAGCCCGGCGACGACGACGGCCAGCACGGAGTAGACCGTCCGCAGCGGGAGTGGGGCGTACTGCGCGAGCACGCCGGCGAGCAGCCCGCCCACGGCCAGCCCGGCGGTGGGCGCCACGCCGTTGACGAGCGAGCCCCGCTGGGTGCCGTAGCGCTGGAGGTCGAGAAGGTAGGCGCCGAGGACCGCGGTCGCCGTGCCCGTCGCCAGCCCCTGGACCACGCGCGCGAGGAGGAGGGTCGAGGTGTCGTCGGCGGTGAGGAACAGGCCCAGGCTCCCGAGCAGCAGCACGAGGGCGGCGGCGAGGACCGGCCGACGACCGAGGTGGTCGCTGAGCCGCCCGACGACGAGCAGCGCCCAGAGGAGGGCGAGCACGTACACCGCGAAGACGACGGTGAGCGTGGCCGCCGAGAACCCGAACGCCTGCTGGTACGCGGGGTACAGGGGGCTCGGCGCGCTCGCCGCGGCGAGGACGGTGCCGAGGGTCGCACCGACGACGACGAACGCGACGGGCGGGGTGAGGCGCGGGACCATGGGTGCTCCGTTCCGGAATGGTCGAACCGTACGAGCGGTTGCAACCGGTGCACCCCATGCACTATTCCAAAGGAGTCGAACCGTTGTCCCGTCCGCGGTCACCCCGCCTCATGGAGCACCCCGACCTCGCGGGGGTCGCCCTGCCGACCGTGCTCTTCGCGCTCAGCGACCCCTCCCGCCTCGCCCTCGTGCGCGAGCTGGCCGCGGACGGCCCGCGCACGGTCGAGGAGTGCCGGGAGACCGACCCGGACGTGCCGAAGTCGACGTTCTCGCACCACCTGCGCACGCTGCGCGAGGCCGGGCTCGTCCGCAACGAGCCTTCGGGGCGCCATCGCGTCGTCACCCTGCGCCGGGCCGAGCTCGACGCCCGCTTCCCCGGCCTCCTCGAGGCCGTCCTCGAGGAGGCCTGAGGCCCCGGGGTCAGGGCTGGGCCGGCGGCGGCTCGGTGGGCGGCGCGGGAGGTGCCACGGGCTCGGTCGGCGCGGGCGGCGCGACCGGCGGCGCGGCCGGCGCCTGCCGCGGCGGGACCGCGTCGGCACCGGGAGTGATCGGCGGCTGGACCCGCGAGGCCGGCTGGGCGTGTTCCTCGGCCTCCTTGCTCGACTGCGCCGCCTGCCCGCGGGCCCGCTCGAGGGCCTCCTTCGGGTCCTCGAGAGTGGTCTCCTCGAAGGCGTTGCCGAGCATCTCGCCCGGGTCGACCCACTCGTCGTCGCCACCGTCGCCCGAGGGCTTCGTCGCGCCGAGCGCCCCGCCGATGCCGCGGAGGGCGTCGGTGAGCTCGCTGGGGATGATCCACATCTTGTTGGAGTCGCCGCGGGCGATCTGGGGCAGCACCTGGAGGTACTGGTAGGCGAGCAGCTTCTGGGTCGGCTTGCCGCGGTGGATCGCGTCGAAGACCTGCTGGATGGCGCGCGCCTGGCCCTGGGCCTCGAGGATGCGGGCCTGCGCCGAGCCCTCGGCCCGCAGGATCTGGCTCTGCTTCTCGCCCTCGGCGGTGAGGATCTGGCTGGCCTTGATGCCCTCGGCGTTGAGGATGGCGGCGCGGCGGTCGCGCTCGGCCTTCATCTGCTTCTCCATCGACTCCTGGACCGAGGCCGGCGGGTCGATGGCCTTGAGCTCGACGCGGTTGACGCGGATGCCCCACTTGCCGGTCGCCTCGTCGAGGACGCCGCGGAGCTGGCCGTTGATCTGGTCACGGCTGGTCAGCGTCTGCTCGAGGTCGAGCGAGCCGATGACGTTGCGGAGCGTCGTGACGGTCAGCTGCTCGATACCGGCGATGAAGTTCGCGATCTCGTAGACCGCCGACTTCGGGTCGATCACCTGGTAGTAGATGACCGTGTCGATCGAGACGACGAGGTTGTCGCTCGTGATGACCGGCTGCGGCGGGAACGAGACGACCTGCTCGCGCTGGTCGATGTTCGCGCGCACGATGTCGACGAACGGCACGAGGAAGTGGATGCCGCCCTCGAGGGTGCGCGAGTAGCGACCGAGGCGCTCGATGATCAGCGCCGTCTGCTGGGGCACGATCCGCACCGTGCGGACGAGCACGATGATCGCGAACAGCGCGAGCAGCAGGATGACGATGAGTGGACCGATTCCGTCCATGGTGTGCCTCTCGGTGGGCGCCCGGGTGGGGCGCGGGGTCAGGTGGTGGGGGTGGTCGGGGGGGCCGGGACGGGGACGACGATCGCCGTCGCGCCGTGGATGGCGATGACGCGGACCTGGTCACCCGGGCCGACCGGCTCGCCGCCCTCGGCCAGCCGGGCCGACCACGTCTCGCCGGCGAGCTTGATGCGGCCGTCGGTGTCGGTGACCGCCTGCAGCACCCAGGCCTCGCGGCCGACGAGCCCGGCGGCGCCGATGTGGTGGTCGGTGACGCTGTCCATGAACTTGTTCTTGAGCATCGGGCGGACGACGAGCAGCAGGAGCAGCGCGAAGACCACCGCGACGACGACCTGGAAGAAGAACGGCGCCCCGAACGCGGCGGCGACCGCCCCGGCCAGCGCTCCCCCGGCGAACATGAGGAAGACGAAGTCGACCGTCGCGACCTCGATGGCCGCGAGCACCAGTGCGATGCCGACCCAGCCGAGCCAGGCGTTGTCGGTCAGCCAGTCCATCGGCGTCCCCTTCCCTACGGTGTCGACGCTCCGACGCGGTGCGCCGGAACCCGGTTCCGCGACCGCTCAGCGGGCGCGAGCGGCATAGCGGTCTCCCCGGACCTCGAGCTCGAGGGGCATCCCGAAGGTCGCCTCGAGGTTCTCGGCGGTGAGCGTGATCTCGACCGGCCCCTGGGCGACGACGCGGCCGCCGCGCAGGAGCAGGACGTCGGTGAAGTGCGGCGGGATCTCCTCGACGTGGTGCGTCACGAGGACGAGCGCCGGGGCCGCGAGGTCGGCGGCGAGGTCGCCGAGGCGGCGCACGAGGTCCTCGCGCCCGCCGAGGTCGAGGCCCGCGGCGGGCTCGTCGAGGAGCATCAGCTCGGGGTCGGTCATCAGCGCCCGGGCGATCTGCACCCGCTTGCGCTCGCCCTCGGACAGGGTGCCGTAACGGCGGTCGGCGAGGTGGCTGGCGCCGAGGGCCTCGAGCAGCTCGGCGGCCCGGCCCTCGTCCATCCGGTCGTAGGCCTCGCGCCAGCGCCCGACGACGCCGTACGAGGCGGTGACGACGACGTCGCGCACCCGCTCGCGCGGCGGGATCCGGTCGGCGAGAGCGGCGCTGGAGAGCCCGATGCGGGGGCGGAGCTCGAAGACGTCGACCGCCCCGAGGACCTCGCCGAGGATCCCCGCGACCCCGGACGTCGGGTGCATCCGTCCCGAGGCCAGCTGGAGGAGCGTGGTCTTCCCGGCGCCGTTGGGGCCGAGCACGACCCAGCGCTGGCCCTCCTCGACCTCCCACGACACGTCGTCGAGGATGGTCGTCTCCCCACGCACGACGCTGACGCCTGCCAGGGCCAGGACGTCGCTCATGCACCCGACCCTAGTCGACGGGTCGGGGCCCGTCCGGAGGCACGCCTCAGTGCGCGCGCATCGGGCCGCCGGGACGGTCGTGGGCGTCGGCGACGACCTCCGCCATGACCGACAGGGCGATCTCGCCGGCCGAGCTGCCGCCGATCGACAGCCCCGCCGGCACGTGCAGGCGGGCCAGCTCGTCGGCGCCGAAGCCCTCGCCGCGCAGCTCGTCGACGAGGGCCGCGGAGCGCCCGCGGCTGGCCATCATCGCGACGTACCGGACCCCGGAGCGCACCGCGTCGCGGACGAGGTCGTAGGCCCCCTCGCCGTCGTGGTTGCAGACGACGAGCGCGTCGACCGGGCCGAGCGCCGCCAGTCCCCCGTCGCCGGGTGACGCCTCGAGCGCGGTGACCGACCACCCGGTGGCGGTGGCGATGGCGGTGAGCGACTGGGCGATCCGGTTGTCGAACACGACGACGAGCACGCCGAGCGGGCCGTCGACGGGCGTCGCGCCGCTGCCGAGGACGGGGTCGTGCCGGGTGTCGCTCACCGGGCGAGCACCTGCTGGTAGACCTCCATCGTCCGGTCGCCGATGGTCGCCCAGGAGAAGGCCTCGACCGCCCGCGCCCGCCCGGCGACGCCCATCCGCTCGGCCCGGTCGAGGTCGGAGACGGCGTCGGTGAGGGCGGCGGCGAGGTCGGCGACGAAGCGGTCCTCGTCGACCGGGGTGCCGGTGCCGTCCTGCACCTGCTCGATGGGCACGAGCCAGCCGGTCTCGCCGTCGACGACGACCTCGGGGATGCCTCCGGTGGCGGTGGCGACGACCGGCAGCTCGCAGGCCATCGCCTCGAGGTTGACGATGCCGAGCGGCTCGTAGACCGACGGGCACACGAAGACCGTGGCGCCGCTGAGGACGGCGACGACCTCGTCGCGCGGCAGCATCTCCGGGACCCAGACGACGCCGTCACGGTGCTCGCGCAGGCCGGCGATGAGCTCCTCGACCTCGGCCTTGATCTCCGGGGTGTCCGGAGCGCCGGCGAGAAGGACGAGCTGGACCTCCGGCGGCAGCTCGGCGGCGGCGCGCAGGAGGTAGGGCAGCCCCTTCTGGCGGGTGATCCGGCCGACGAACACGACGCTCGGGCGGTCGGGGTCGATGCCGTGCCGGCGGACGGTGTCGGGGTCGGTGCGCTTCTGCCACAGCTGGGAGTCGATGCCGTTGTGTACGACGACGACCTTGTCGGGGTCGACCTGGGGGTAGGAGCGCAGGATGTCCTCGCGCATGCCCGCGCTCACCGCGATGACGGCGGCCGCCCCCTCGTACGCCGTGCGCTCGACCCACGACGACAGCCGGTAGCCGCCGCCCAGCTGCTCGGCCTTCCACGGCCGCATCGGCTCGAGGCTGTGCGCCGACAGGACGTGCGGCACCCCCTCGAGCAGGCTGCCCACCAACCCACCGAAGTTCGCGTACCAGGTGTGCGAGTGGACGACGTCGGCGCCGGTGCACGCGGCGGCCATCGTCAGGTCGACCCCGAGGGTCGTGAGCGCCGCGTTCGCGCCCTCGAGCTCGGGGAGGTCGGGATGGCTCGTCGTGCCCTCCTCGTCCCGGGGACCCCCGAAGGCGTGGACGCGGACGTCGGAGTCGCCGCGGGCCCGCAGCGCCCGCACGAGCTCGGCGACGTGCACCCCCGCTCCCCCGTAGATGGACGGCGGGTACTCCTTGGACAGGATGTCGATGCGCACGGTTTTCACCGTAGTGGTGATCGGGGACTCCCGGCGAGGACGCGCACCCCATAGGTTGGGGCCATGGCGTACCGCAGCGGAGGTCCCAAGGTCCTGGCCATCGTCCTCGCTGGTGGTGAGGGCAAACGGCTCATGCCGCTCACCCGCGACCGGGCCAAGCCGGCCGTCCCGTTCGGGGGCATCTACCGGCTCATCGACTTCGCCCTCTCGAACGTCGTGAACTCCGGCTACCTCAAGGTCGTCGTGCTCACGCAGTACAAGTCGCACAGCCTCGACCGGCACGTCACCCGCACCTGGCGGATGAGCACGATGCTCGGCAACTACGTGGCCCCGATCCCGGCCCAGCAGCGCATCGACAAGTCCTGGTACCAGGGCAGCGCCGACGCGATATTCCAGAGCCTCAACACGATCCGGGACGAGCGGCCCGACATCGTCGTCGTCGTCGGCGCCGACCACGTGTACCGGATGGACTTCTCGCAGATGGTCGACCAGCACGTCGCGAGCGGCGCCGGCGTCACCGTCGCGGCCATCCGGCAGCCGCGCTCGACGTCGGACCAGTTCGGCGTCATCGACGTCGAGCCCGACGACCCCTCGCGCATCCGCGCCTTCCTCGAGAAGCCCACCGACCCCGACGGCCTGCCCGACTCCCCCGACGAGATCCTCGCGAGCATGGGCAACTACGTCTTCACCGCGGACGCCCTCATCGACGCCGTGACGTCGGACGCGACGACCGACGGCAGCAAGCACGACATGGGCGGCGACATCGTCCCGGCCCTCGTCGACCAGGGCGCCGCCTACGTCTACGACTTCAAGAACAACGTCGTGCCGGGTGGCACCGAGCGCGACATGGGCTACTGGCGCGACGTCGGGACGATGGACTCCTACTACGACGCCCACATGGACCTCGTCTCGATCCACCCGGTGTTCAACCTCTACAACTACGACTGGCCGATCTACACGACCTACGGTCCGTACCCGCCGGCCAAGTTCGTCCACGGGGCGCACGGGCGCTTCGGCGAGGCGCTCAACTCCGCGGTCTCCCCCGGCGTCGTCATCTCCGGGGCGCGCATCATCGGCTCGGTCGTCTCCCCGGACGTCCACGTGCACAGCTACACCGAGGTCGACGACAGCGTCCTGCTCGACGGCGTGCAGATCGGGCGCAACTGCACGGTGCGCAAGGCGATCATCGACAAGAACGTCGTCGTCCCCGACGGCACCTCGATCGGCGTCGACCGCGAGGCCGACCTCGAGCGCGGGTTCTCGGTCACCGACTCGGGCATCACCGTCGTCGGCAAGGGCCAGGAGATCAGCGGGTGAGCACGGCCGACCGCCCGGTCCGCGTCGGGGCGCAGCTGCAGCCGCAGCACGCGTCCTACGCCGACCTCCGCCGGGCCTGTGCAGAGCTCGAGGACCTCGGCGTCGACGCGATCTTCAACTGGGACCACTTCTACCCGCTGTACGGCGAGCCCGACGGCGCCCACTTCGAGTGCTGGACGATGCTCGGCGCCTGGGCCGAGGCCACCGAGCGGGTCGAGATCGGCGCCCTCGTGACGTGCAACTCCTACCGCAACCCGCAGCTGCTCGCCGACATGGCCCGCACCGTCGATCACATCAGCGCGCGCGACGGCGGTGAGGGCCGGCTGGTCCTCGGCATCGGCTCGGGCTGGTTCGAGCGCGACTACGACGAGTACGGCTACGAGTTCGGCACCGCCGGAGGACGGTTGGACGCCCTGGCCCGCGACCTCCCGCTCATCGAGGAGCGCTTGGCGAGGCTCAACCCCGCACCGACCCGGAAGATCCCGGTGCTCGTCGGCGGTGGCGGCGAGAAGAAGACGCTGCGCATCGTCGCCCGGCACGCGGACATCTGGCACGGCTTCGGGTCGCCCGAGACGATCGCCCACAAGCACGCCGTGCTCGACGACTGGTGCGCGCGGCTCGGCCGCGACCCCGCCGAGATCGAGCGCTCGTCCGGGGTCTCCCCCAAGCCCGGCCGGCTGCCCGAGGACGTCGCGGACTACGCCGCCGGCGCCGAGGCGCTCTTCGAGGTCGGCACGCGCCTCTTCACGGTGGGCCTGAACGGCCCCGACTACGACCTCGGCCCGATCCGCGACCTCGTCGCCTGGCGCGACGCCCACCACCCGTCCCGCTGAACCGAAGGGCGTACGCGGCGATGACGCTGTCGTCGGGGTCGACCGGCTGGCTGCGGGTGCTCGGTGGCGTCTTCCTCGTCGTGACCGGGCTCGCGCTGCGCAGCGAACCCGGCGCCAGCCGGGGCCCGCTCGGCACGCCCAGCGCTCCCCCGCCGCCGCCGGCCGCCGCCTGACGGTCGGGCGTCCGGGGGTCAGCCGCGGCCGAGCGCGGCGAGCACCGCGGCGACCCGCGCCTCGGGTGGACCGGCCACCTCGAGGACCGCCACGGACGGCGGGAGGACCTCGTCGTCGTCGAGCAGGTCGAGGAGGCACCCGTCCGCGGCCGCCCGCAGGTCGAGGTCCTCCTCCTCCGGCACGTACAGCCCATGCACACCGGCGAGCGGCAGCACGACGAGGAGGTCGACGCGCGCCGTCGCCCGCGCCGTCAGGGCCCGCAGCGGCTCCAGGGCCGCCGGCGACGGCGCCGGGCGCCCCAGCTCGCCCAGGGCGAGGAGGTACGCCATGAGGTCGAGCGGGCCGCGTTCGACGACGACGTCGGCGCCGGGCGCCAGCCCGAGGAGGCGCTCGGCGGCGGCCTCCAGCTGTGCGGCGAACGACGCGGCGGAGCCGAGCGGGAGGTCGTCGTCGACGAGCTCCCACGGGTCGCCGAGGATCTCGTGGTCGCCGAGGGCCGTCCCGAGGTCGGCCACCAGCGTCGACTTCCCGGTGGCGTGGGTCCCGGAGACGACGATGCGCACCCTCGCACGCTAGCCGGTCCGGTCCGCGGCCGACCGCCGTCCGGGGCACCGCCCGTGGGTAGGGTCGAGACGTGAGTTCGCCCGCGAGCAGCCCGCCGCCGCAGCCCGACCCGGAGGCCCGGACCCTCCTGGTCTCCCTCTCCGGCCCGGACCGGCCGGGGGTCACCAAGGCGGTCTTCGAGGCGGCGTCCACCGTCGGCGCCGACGTCCTCGACGTCGAGCAGGTGGTCGTCCGGGGCCACCTCGCCCTGTCGGTCCTCCTCGCCCCGGTCCACGACGAGAACGTCCTCACCGACCGGCTGACCCGGGCCGGGCAGGCGATGGGGATGCACGTCGGCCTCGTGGCCGGGCGTGGTGACAACCGGCCGCGGCGCACCGGCCGGGCCGCCGTCGTCGCGATGGCCGCCCCCCTCCAGACCCGCCACGTCGCGGCCGTGGCGGGTGCCGTCGCCCGGCACGGGGCGAACATCGACCGCATCCGGCGGCTGTCGCGCTGGCCGGTGACGACCGTCGAGCTCGACGTCTCGGGCGCCGACGTCCCGGCGCTGCGGCGCGACCTCGCGCTCGTGTCCGCCGAGACCGGCTGCGACGTGGCGGTCGCCCCGGCCGGCCTGGCCCGGCGCGGTGGCCGCCTCGTCGTCATGGACGTCGACTCGACGCTCATCCAGGACGAGGTCATCGAGCTCATCGCCGGGCACGCCGGCACCGCCGCGGAGGTCGCGGCCGTCACCGAGCGGGCGATGCGCGGCGAGCTCGACTTCGCCGAGAGCCTCCACGCCCGGGTGGCCACGCTCGCCGGCCTCCCCGCGTCCGTCCTGGACGACGTGCGGGACGCCGTGCGGCTCACCCCGGGCGCCCGAACCCTCGTCCGGACCCTCAAGTCGCTCGGCTTCACGGTGGCCCTCGTGTCCGGGGGGTTCGCCGAGGTCGTCGAGCCGATCGGGGCCGAGCTCGGGGTCGACCACGTGCGGGCCAACCGGCTCGAGGTCCGCGACGGCGTGCTGACCGGCCGCGTCGTCGGGGACGTCGTCGACCGGGCCGGCAAGGCCGACGCCCTGCGCGAGTTCGCCGCGCTCGAGGGCCTGCCGCTCTCGCGCACGGTCGCCATCGGCGACGGGGCAAACGACCTCGACATGCTCGGCGCCGCCGGCCTCGGCGTCGCGTTCAACGCCAAGCCGGTGGTCCGTGAGCAGGCCGACACCTCGGTCAACGTGCCCTACCTCGACACGGTGCTCTTCCTCCTCGGTGTCAGCCGCGAGGAGATCGAGGACGCCGAGACCGGCGAGCCCGCGGGGGCCTGAGCCTCAGGCGCCGATGGCGTGGTACCCGCCGTCGACGTGCACCATCTCGCCGGTCGTCGCCGGGAACCAGTCGGAGAGCAGCGACACGCAGGCGCGTGCGGTGGGCACGGCGTCGTTCACGTCCCAGCCGAGCGGCGCACGGCTGCCCCACGCCTCCTCGAACTGCTCGAAACCGGGGATGGACTTGGCCGCCGTCGTGCGGATCGGGCCGGCCGCGACGATGTTGCAGCGCACGCCCTTCGGGCCGAGGTCGCGGGCGAGGTACCGGTTCGTGGACTCGAACGCGGCCTTGGCCACGCCCATCCAGTCGTAGACCGGCCAGGCGAAGCGGGCGTCGAAGGTCAGCCCCACGACGCTGCCACCCTCCGACATCAGCGGCAGGGCCGCCTTGGCCAGCGCCGCGAGCGAGAAGGCGGAGACGTGGACGGCGGTCGAGACGTCCTCCCAGGTGGCCGACAGGAAGTCGAACGCCCCCTGCGGCGCGAACCCGATCGAGTGCAGGACGCCGTCGAGGTGCGGCACGTGCTCGCGCACCCGGTCGGGGAGGGCGGCGAGGTCCTCCTCGCTCGTGACGTCGAGCTCGATGACCGGGGGGGTCTGCGGGAGGCGCTTGGCGATCGCGGTCGTGATCTTCGTCGTGCGTCCGAAGGAGGTGAGCACCACCTCGGCGCCCTGCTCCTGGGCGAGCTTCGCGACGTGGAAGGCGATGGAGGAGTCCATGAGGACACCGGTGATCAGGAGCTTCTTGCCCTCGAGCAGCATGACTGGCCTTTCGGTGGTGAGGTCGGTCGTCGTGGGGTGCGGGTCAGTGGCCCATGCCGAGGCCGCCGTCGACGGGGATGACGGCGCCGGACACGTAGGCCGCCTCGGGCGAGGCGAGGAAGCGGACCACGCCGGCCACCTCGTCGGTCGTCGCGAACCGGCCGGCGGGGATGGCCGCCTTGTACGTCTTCTGGGTGTCCTCGGGCAGGGCGGCGGTCATGTCGGTCTCGATGAAGCCGGGGGCGACGACGTTGGCGGTGATGCCCCGGCCCCCGAGCTCGCGGGTGACCGAGCGGGCCAGCCCGACGAGGCCGGCCTTGCTCGCGGCGTAGTTCGCCTGCCCCGGACCGCCGTACAGCCCGACGACGCTCGAGATGAGGATGATCCGCCCGCGCCGCAGCCGGATCATCCCCTTGCTGGCGCGCCGGACGCAGCGGAAGGCACCGGTGAGGTTGGTCTCGAGGACGCTGTCGAAGTCCTCGTCGCTCATCCGCATGAGCAGGCCGTCCTTGGTGATGCCGGCGTTCGCGACGAGCACCTCGACCGGGCCGCCGAGCTTCTCCTCGGCCTCGGTGAACGCGGCGTCGACGCTCGCGGAGTCGGTGACGTCGCAGCGCACGCCCTCGAGGCCCTCCGGCGGCTCGCCGCTGCGGTGGGTGACGACGACCCGGTCCCCCGCCTGCGCGAAGGAGCGCGCGATGGCCAGGCCGATGCCTCGGTTGCCGCCGGTGACGAGGACGGTGCGGGGCTCGCTCATGCTGTCGAACCTAGTGGACTACCCGGCGGTAGGCGGACAGCCCCGGACGTATGGTGGACGGGTGCCCACGACCCGCCACCACGCGCCCGACGCCCAGTCGGTGACGACCGCGGCGGAGTCGCGCGAGGCCGACCAGCGGGCCCGTCTCAAGCACTACCTCGTGACGATGTCCGTCCGCACCGCGTGCTTCCTCCTCGCCATCGTCATCGACGAGTGGTACCGCTGGGTCTTCGCGGCCGGCGCGATCGTCCTGCCGTTCATCGCGGTCGTCGCCGCCAACGCGGTGGCCCCGCGGGTGCGTGGCCGGGCCCGGGTCGTGACGCCGACCACCGACGACACCCCGCTGCTCACCGAGCGACCCTTCGAGCAGGTGCCGAGCACGGTGAGCCGACGCGAGGACGAGCACCGGCGCTGACCCGGCCGGTCGGTCAGCCGCCGATCGCCGACATCGGGCGGTCCGGCTGCTCGAAGTCCGGGCGGTCGATGCCGTGCCCGGCCTTCTTGGCCCACATCTCCGCGACGACGAGGTCGGCGAGCTCGGCGTCGGTGGCGCCCTCGCGTATCGGACCGCGCAGGTCGACCTCCGAGCGGGCGAAGAGGCAGTTGCGCAGCTGGCCGTCGGCGGTGAGCCGGACCCGGTCGCAGGCCGCGCAGAACGGAGCGGACACGCTCGCGATGACCCCGACCGTCTCGGGGCCGCCGTCGACGTGGAACAGCTCGGCGGGGGCGCTACCGCGACCCTCGACCGGGGTGAGCCGGAACCGCTCGCCGAGGCGCTCGAGGATCTCGGCCTGGGAGACCATCCGCGAACGGTCCCAAGCGTGCTGGGCGTCGAGCGGCATCTGCTCGATGAACCGCAGCGCGTAGCCGCGGTCGAGGCACCAGCCGAGCAGGTCGGCGACGCCCTCGTCGTTGAAGCCCCGCATCGCGACGGCGTTGACCTTGACGGGCGTCAGCCCGGCGTCGGCGGCGGCCTTGAGCCCGGCCTCGACGTCCTCGAAGCGGTCGCGCCGGGTGAGGTCGCGGAACTGCTGCGGGTCGATCGTGTCGAGGCTGATGTTGACGCGGTCGAGGCCGGCCTCGGCGAGGGGCGCGGCGAGCCGGTCGAGGCCCACGCCGTTGGTCGTCATCGCGATGCGCGGACGCGGCTCGAGCCCGGCGATCCCCCGCACGACGTGGACCAGGCTGCGCCGCAGCAGCGGCTCGCCGCCGGTGAGGCGGACGTTCGTGACCCCGAGATCGACCATGACCCGCACGAGGCGCACGAGCTCGTCGTCGGTGAGCATCTCGGGCTTGGCCATCCAGTCGAGGCCCTCGGCCGGCATGCAGTACGTGCAGCGCAGGTTGCACCGGTCGGTGACCGAGACGCGCAGGTCGCGCCCGACACGGCCGAAGCGGTCGAGGAGGCGGGGCTCGGGGAGGTCGGTCATAGGGGAACAGCCTACGTCGCGTAACGTGGAACGGTGCTGCGTCGGCTGGTGTCTCCTCGCTGGCTCGGCGCGCTGGTCCTCGCGGCGCTCTTCGCCGTCGCGGCCTACCACCTCGGCTGGTGGCAGTACCACCGCCACGAGGCGAAGGTCGAGCGCAACGCCCTCCTCGACGAGCACTACCGCGCCACCCCCGTGCCGGTCGAGGACGTCGTCACCGGTGCCGGCGTGGCCCGCGACGCCGAGTGGACCCGCGTCACCGTGCGGGGCGCCTACGTCGAGGGGCCCCTGTTCGTGCGCGGCCGACCCAACGACGGCGAGGTCGGGCTCGAGGTGCTCTGGGCCCTGCGCCCCACCGACGGCGGCACCGACGTGCTCGTCGACCGCGGCTGGGTCCCGGCCTCGGACCGCGGGGCGAGCGTGCTGCCCTCGGTCGCCCCGGCACCGAGCGGTGAGGTGACGGTGATCGGGTGGGCGCGGCACGGCGAGGCCTCCCCCGGCCGGCCCCCGGCACCCGGTCAGATCGCGAACCTGTCAGTGCGCGACGCCTCCGCGGCCCTGGGGACCACGCTGCTGCCGGGCTACGTGCTGCTCCAGGGCGAGACCGCCGCCGACGGCTCCACCCCGGCGCGCCCGCAGGCCCTCGCGCCGCCGGACCGCAGCCTCGGTCCGCACCTCGCCTACGCCTACCAGTGGTGGATGGCGACGGTCGCCGGCTTCGTGCTCGTCGGCTTCGGGGTCCGCCGGGAGGAACGGCTCGCGCACCCCGAGAAGTACCCACCGAAGGAGAAGAAGGTGCGGATCTGGGACGAGGAGGACGCCTGAGGGCGGGCGTTCAGCCTCACGTGGCATCGTGCGGGAATGAGCCAGGAGCCCCGCGGGGACCGCACCGCCCTCGTCGTCGACACCCTCCTCGAGGCCTTCGAGCCCCTGATGCGCGCCGACCCGCACGGCTTCCGCACGAAGTTCCGGAAGATGGCCCGCGACCCGTTCGCGTTCTACCGCGGCTCGGCGTGCCTCTTCTACGCCGACGTGGGCGCGGGCGGCCGGTTCGCGGACTTCGACGTCCGGTGGGTCGACGACGCGTCCTCGCGGGTGTGGGTGCAGGGCGACCTGCACGCCGAGAACTTCGGCACCTACCTCGACGCCGATGGCCGGCTCGTCTTCGACGTCAACGACTTCGACGAGGCCTACCTCGGTCACTGGACGTGGGACCTCGCGCGGTTCGTGGCCAGCCTGTCGCTGATGTGCTGGCAGAAGGCGTTGCCCGAGACCGTCGTCGACGACCTCGTCGCGACCTACGTGCGGGCCTACCTCGACCAGGTCGAGCACTACCGGGAGGTCGCCGACGACACCGAGTGGGCCCTCACCCTCGAGACCGGCGAGGGAGCGGTGCTCGACGCGCTGCACCGCGCCAAGCTGACGACGCGGGTCGGGCTCCTCGAGTCGATGACGGTCGTCGAGGACTTCCGCCGGCGGTTCGCCGACGGCCCGGGGGTGCGCCGCCTCGAGCCCGACGAGGAGGATTCGGTGCGGGCGGCGTTCGACGGGTACCGGCACACCCTGCCGACGCCGCACCGGGACAGCGTGACGTTCGACGTCCTCGACGTCGTCGGGCGCTCCGGGTTCGGCATCGGCAGCGCGGGGCTGCCGGCCTACAGCGTGCTAATCGAGGGGTTCACCCAGGCGCTCGACAACGACGTCGTGCTCTCGATGAAGCAGGGCAACGTCGCGGCGCCGAGCCGCGTGGTCGACGACGAGCGCGGCGCCTCGTACTTCGAGCACCACGGTCACCGCACGGCCATCTCGCAGCGGGCCCTCCAGGCGCACGCCGACCGGTTCCTCGGCTGGACCTCGCTCGCCGGGCGCGACGGGCCGGTCGGCTTCGTCGTCAGCGAGGTCTCGCCCTACGAGGCGGACCTGTCGTGGGACGAGGTGACCGAGCCGGGGGACCTCGAGGTGCTCGTGCCGCAGCTCGGGCGTGCGACGGCGAAGATCCACTGCGTCGCCGACTCCGAGTCCGACCAGGACCTCGTGGCCGTCAGCGTCGAGGACGCGGTCGGCGCTGCGGTGGGCGGCGACGTCGACGGCCTCGTCACGACGATGCGCGAGTTCGCCCGCGAGTACTCGGAGCAGGCCCGCGAGGACCACCGGCTCTTCGTCGACGCCTTCCGCGGCGGCTCCTTCGAGCACGTCGCCCCGGCCTGAGGCCTAGCGGGGCGTCGACGTGGGGGTGTCGAGGACCTCGCCGAGCTCGTCGTCGAACTGGGTGCGGTAGAGCTCGGCGTAGAGGCCGTCGGCGGCCACGAGCTCGGCGTGGGTGCCCCGCTCGACGATGCGGCCGTCGTCGACGACGAGGATCTGGTCGGCGTGCCGGACCGTGGACAGCCGGTGCGCGATGACGAGCGCCGAGCGGTCGCGCAGGGCCTCGTCGAGGGCGCGCTGGAGGGCCTGCTCGGACTCGCTGTCGAGGTGCGCGGTGGCCTCGTCGAGGACGATGAGCCCGGGACCCTTGAGCAGCAGGCGCGCGATGGCGAGGCGCTGCTTCTCGCCACCGGACAGGCGGTGGCCGCGGTCTCCGACGACGGTGTCGAGGCCCGAGGGCAGCGAGTCGACGAGCGACCAGACCTGCGCGGCCCGCAGCGCGGCGACCATCTGCTCCTCGGTGGCGCTCGGGGCCGCGTAGTCGAGGTTGGCCCGGATCGTGTCGTGGAAGAGGTGGGCGTCCTGGGTGACGACCCCGACCGCGTCGTGGAGCGACTCGCTGCCGGCCTGCCGCAGGTCGACCCCGTTGATGCGGACGGCCCCGGTGGTGGGGTCGTAGAGCCGGGCGACGAGCGCGGTGATGGTCGTCTTGCCGGCACCGCTCGGGCCGACGAGGGCGACGAGGCTTCCGGGCTCGACCGTGAACGAGACGTCGCGCAGCACCGGCCCGCTGCCCCGGCGGTCGCCGGTGGCGGTGCTCTCGAGGGAGGCGAGCGACACCTCGTCGGCCGACGGGTAGGAGAAGCCGACGCGGTCGACCTCGACGCGCACCGGACCGGCGGGGACCGGGACGGCGTCCGGGGCCTCGGCGACGAGCGGCTCGAGGTCGAGGACCTCGAAGACGCGCTCGAAGGACACGAGTGCGGTCATGATGTCGACGCGGACGTTCGAGATGGCGGTCAGCGGGCCGTAGAGGCGGGCCAGCAGCGCGGTGAGTGCGATGAGGGTGCCGACGGTGAGCGAGCCCCCGACGGCCATGAGGCCGCCGACGCCGTAGACCATCGCCGTGGCCAGTGAGGCGACGAGCGTGAGCGCGACGAAGAACACCGACCGGTTGACCGCGATGCGGACCCCGATGTCGCGCACCCGGGCCGCCCGGGTGGCGTACTCGCCGTCCTCGACGACCGGGCGGCCGAAGAGCTTGACGAGCAGCGCCCCCGCGACGTTGAAGCGCTCGGTCATCCGGGTGCCGAGGTCGGCGTTCTGCACCATCTGCTCGTGCGCGAGGGAGGCCAGCCGGCGCCCCATGAAGCGCGCGGGCAGCAGGAAGAACGGCACCAGGAGCAGTGCGGCCAGGGTGAGCTGCCAGGAGAGCAGGGCCATGGCCCCGACGATGAGCACGAGGGTGATGGCGTTGCTGACGACGCTGGACAGCACCGAGGTGAACGCCTGCTGCGCCCCGATGACGTCGTTGCCGAGCCGGGTGACGAGGGCGCCGGTCTGGGCGCGGGTGAAGAACGCGACCGGCTGACGGAGCACGTGCGAGAAGACCTCGGTGCGCAGGTCGTAGATGAGCCCCTCCCCGATGCGCGCCGAGAACCACCGCTCGACGAGCGTGAGCACTCCCCCGACGACGGCGATGGCCGCGACGAGCAGCGACAGGCGGACGACGAGGCCGGAGTCCTTGGGGTAGATGCCGTCGTCGATGATCGACTTGAGCAGCAGCGGGGTCGCGACGACGAGGCCCGACTCGACGACGACGAGCCCGAGGAACCAGGCGATGGCCGTCTTGTACGGGCGGGCGTAACCGAGCACCCGGCGGGTGGTGCCCGGCGTCAGCCGGCGCTCCTTCACGCTGGAGTCACGGCTCAGGCTGTGCAGCGCCTGCCACCCTTGCATGCTCATCCGGTCGTCAGCTCCTCGTCGTCGTCGCTCGTCAGTCAACCACCGCGCGCCGACAGGTGTTCCGCGCGCCGTGGGCACCCCCTTGTGCGCCGTGGCGGCCGCCCGGAGGATGACCGCACCACCCCACCGACGTGCTGGAGGAACCGTGCCCGAGCCGCTGCGCCACAAGGTCCTGCTCGACGAGGACGAGATGCCGACGCGCTGGTACAACCTCGTGGCCGACCTCCCCACGCCTCCACCCCCGCCCCTGCACCCGGGCACCGGGCAGCCGGTCGGGCCCGACGACCTCGCGGCGATCTTCCCGATGGACCTCATCGCGCAGGAGGTCACGACCGACCGCTTCGTCGACATCCCGCAGGAGGTCCAGGACGTCTACCGGCTGTGGCGGCCCTCGCCGCTCTACCGGGCGCACCGGCTCGAGAAGGCGCTCGGCACCCCGGCCCACATCTGGTTCAAGTACGAGGGCGTCTCCCCGGCCGGGTCCCACAAGCCGAACACGGCCGTGCCGCAGGCGTACTACAACGCGAAGGCGGGCGTGCGGAAGCTGACCACCGAGACCGGGGCCGGCCAGTGGGGCACCTCGCTCGCGTTCGCCTGCGCCCAGTTCGACCTCGAGTGCGAGATCTGGCAGGTCCGCGCCTCGTACGACGCCAAGCCCTACCGCAAGATCATGATGGAGACCTTCGGCGGCACGGTGCACCCGAGCCCGTCCGACCTCACGGAGGCCGGCCGGACGATGCTCGCCGCCGACCCCGACTCCCCCGGCTCGCTCGGCCTGGCGATCAGCGAGGCGGTCGAGGTCGCCGCCCAGGACCCGACGGCCAACTACGCGCTCGGCTCGGTGCTCAACCACGTGCTGCTGCACCAGACGATCATCGGTGAGGAGGCGCTGCTCCAGCTGGCCAAGGTCGGCGAGGCCGTCGACCTCATCGTCGGGTGCACCGGCGGCGGCTCGAACTTCGGCGGGCTGACCTTCCCGTTCCTCCGCGAGAAGCTCGCCGCCGGCGGCACCGGCCCGGTCATCCGGGCGGTCGAGCCCGCGTCCTGTCCGTCGCTCACGCAGGGCACCTACGCCTACGACTTCGGTGACGTCGCCGGGCTGACCCCGCTGCTCAAGATGCACACCCTCGGCCACGACTTCATCCCCGACCCGATCCACGCCGGCGGCCTGCGCTACCACGGGATGAGCCCGCTCATCAGCCATCTCTACGAGGAGGGGCTCATCGAGGCGACCGCGAAGACGCAGAAGGACTGCTTCGCCGCCGGTGTCCTCTTCGCCCGCACCGAGGGCATCGTCCCGGCCCCCGAGCCCACGCACGCGATCGCCGCCGCCGTCGACGAGGCCATCCGCTGCGTCGAGACCGGCGAGGAGAAGGTCATCCTCACCGCGCTCTGCGGCCACGGCCACCTCGACCTGCCGGCCTACGACGCCTACCTGCGCGGCGACCTCGTCGACCACACGTGGGACGACACCGAGCTCCAGGAGTCGGTCGCGCGCGCCCTCACCCGGCTGCCGGCCATCCCGGGCTGAGCGTCGTCACCGGGTGAGGCTCACCCGGTCGGTGAACGTCGACCCGGCCGCGGGGCGGAACCGCGCGTCGAGCGTGCGGCTCGTGGCGTCCACCGCGAGGTACCCGAAGGCCGCGTCCTTGTTGCGGGCGCTGACCGCGGCGAAGTAGCCCGCCTCGCTGTCGGAGCGTCCGACGTCGCGCAGCTCGTGCCCGCCGGTGCCCACGGTGACGAACGTCGTTCCCCCGGAACCGGTCACGCAGCCCGAGTCGTACCGGCCGGGGACCACCGCCGGGCACGAGGGGCCGAGGGCCAGCCGCTTGGTCCGCTGGTACATGTGCTCGTGGCCGGTGACGACGAGGTCGGCCTTCTCGCGCAGCAGGAGGTTCATCAGGTCGGCGCCCGGGTCGCAGGCGTAGACCCCGACCGACAGGCAGGGCTTGTGCATCCCGACGACCACCCACGGGATGCCCGCGGCCCGTGCCGAGCGGAGGGCGTCTCGCGTCCAGGTGAAGTGCGACGTTCCCGCGGCGTAGGACCACTCCCCGGCACCGAAGTCGAGCGCCGGCGAGATCATGACGACGCGGACGAGCGGGTGCACCGCCGGGACGTCGACGTACCACTCCTGCCCGTAGCGCCCGACGAGCCCGGGGAGCCGGTTGGGCAGGCAGGCCCGGAAGGCGTCGATGTCGCCGTTCGGCCCGTGGTCCTCGTGGTTGCCGGCGACGAGCTCGACCGGGTGGTGCGGCCCGACGGCCTGCTTCACGGTGTCGCACCACGCCGGCTCGGCCCCGGCCGCCCCGTACGACAGGTCGCCGACCACGAGCGTGAACGCGTCGCCGGCGGCACCGACCGCCGACAGGACGCGCCGGGAGTCCGCCGTGGCGCCGACGTCGCCGAGGACCGAGAAGTGCAGCGTGTCCGGGCGCGGGCTGCGGACGGTGGGGACCGGCGTGGGCGACAGCGCCGGGGCCGACGTCAGCCGCGGGGCCGCCTCCGGGGTGGGGTCCCTCGTCGCCGCCGGGTTCGCGCAGGCACCGAGCGCGAGCAGGGCGACGGCCCCCACGGCGGCGGCGCGACCCCTCATGGGTGCAGTATGCGCCGCCCGCGGGCGGCCCACCGTCAGGCCAGGGTGACGAGCTCGCGGTAGTCGGCGCTGAAGAGGTCCTCGACGCCGTCGGGGAGCAGGAGGATGCGCTCGGGCTCGAGGGCGTCGACGGCGCCCTCGTCGTGGGTGACGAGGACGACGGCGCCCTCGTAGGTGCTCAGGGCGCCGAGGATCTCGTCGCGGCTGGCGGGGTCGAGGTTGTTCGTCGGCTCGTCGAGGAGCAGGACGTTCGCCGAGGAGACGACGAGCAGGGCCAGCGAGAGCCGGGTCTTCTCGCCGCCGGAGAGGACCCCGGCCGGCTTGAGGACGTCGTCGCCGCTGAAGAGGAACGAGCCGAGCACCTTGCGGACCTCGGTCTCGCCGAGGTCGGGCGCGGCCGACTTCATGTTCTCGAGCACCGTGCGCCCGACGTCGAGGTTCTCGTGCTCCTGCGCGTAGTACCCCAGCTTGAGGCCGTGGCCCGGCTCGACCTGGCCGGTGTCGGGCGCGTCGACACCGGCGAGCAGGCGCAGGAGGGTGGTCTTGCCGGCGCCGTTGAGCCCGAGCACGACGACGCGCGAGCCGCGGTCGATCGCGAGGTCGACGTCGGTGAAGACCTCGGCCGACCCGTACGAGCGGGACAGCCCGGTGGCGCGCAGCGGCGTCTTCCCGCACGGCGAGGGCTTCGGGAACCGCAGCTTCGCCACCTTGTCGTGGGCCCGCTCGGCCTCGAGGCCGCCGAGCAGTCGCTCGGCCCGGCGCTGCATGTTCTGCGCCGCAACGGTCTTCGTCGCCTTGGCCCGCATCTTGTCGGCCTGGGCCATGAGCGCCGACGCCTTCTTCTCGGCGTTGGCGCGCTCGCGCTTGCGGCGCCGCTCGTCGGTCTCGCGCTGCTGGAGGTAGGCCTTCCAGCCGAGGTTGTACTGGTCGAGCTCGGCGCGGTTGGCGTCGAGGTGGAAGACCTTGTTGACGACGACGTCGAGCAGCTCGACGTCGTGGCTGATGACGACCAGCCCCCCGCGGTAGCCCTTGAGGTGGTCGCGCAGCCAGCCGATCGAGTCGGCGTCGAGGTGGTTGGTCGGCTCGTCGAGGAGCAGGGTCTCGGCACCGGAGAAGAGGATGCGGGTCAGCTCGACGCGGCGGCGCTGGCCACCCGAGAGCGTGCCGATCTCCTGCTCGAGGAGGCGCTCCTCGAGACCGAGCGCGGCGGCGATCTGGGCGGCCTCGGACTCGGCGGCGTACCCGCCGGCGGCGGTGAACTCGGCGTCGAGCCGGGCGTAACGGCGCATCGCCTTCTCCTGCTTCTCGCCGGTCTCGGTGGCCATCGCCTGCTCGGCGGCCCGCAGGTCGCGGACGATGGTGTCGAGGCCGCGGGCCGAGAGCACGCGGTCGCGGGCGGAGACGTGGAGGTCACCGGTGCGGGGATCCTGCGGGAGGTAGCCGACCTCGCCCGTGCGGGTGATGGTCCCCGCGGCGGGCTGGGTGACGCCGGCGAGGGTCTTCGTGAGCGTCGTCTTGCCGGCCCCGTTGCGGCCGACGAGGCCGATGCGGTCGCCTGCGGCCACCCGGAAGGTCGCGTCGTCCAGGAGTAGGCGGGAGCCCGCGCGCAGCTCGACGGCGGCAGCGGTGATCACGGGAGGGTCCTTCGGGTCGGGGCGACGCGCGCGAACGGGGGCGACGATGGTGTCCGGCGGCGCGTGGTCACCCCTAGTCTAAGGCGGGCCGGGGAGCGCTCCGGCACGGCACGAGTCCGGAGGCCGCCGCATGAGCTTCAACGACAACGTCACGCTCGACACCTCGCAGGTGCGCTCCGGCGGTGGCGGGGGTCGCGGCGGGCCGGGTGGCCTGGTCGTCGGCGGCGGCATCGGCGGGATCATCCTCACGATCCTGCTCATGGTCTTCGGCATCGACCCCGGGTCACTGCCCACCGGTGGCGGCCAGCTCGACCCCGGCCAGGTGCAGGCGGGTGGCACCGAGGACGGCAGCGCCTTCGACGAGTGCAAGAGCGGCGCGGACGCCAACTCCAGCGACGTGTGCCGGGTCGTCGGCACGGTGAACTCGGTCCAGGCCTTCTGGGGCGACGAGCTCGTCCGCCACAAGCGCGAGTGGCAGCCGACCCAGACCGTCCTCTACGACGGCCAGACCCAGTCCGCCTGCGGCACCGCGAGCAACCAGGTCGGCCCGTTCTACTGCCCGCTCGACAAGCTCGTCTACATCGACGCGAGCTTCTTCGAGCTCCTGACCAGCCGGTTCGGCGCCGACGACGGAGCCCTGGCCCAGGAGTACGTCGTCGCGCACGAGTACGGGCACGCCCTCCAGGACCAGCTCGGGCTGCTCGGCCGCGCCCAGCAGGACCCGCAGGGGGCCGAGTCCGGGGCGGTCCGCACCGAGCTGATGGCCGACTGCCTCGCGGGCGTCTGGGCCAAGCACGCGAGCAGCGTGCCCGACGAGGACACCGGCACGCCGTTCCTCCGGCCGATCACCGACGCCGACATCCGCTCGGCCCTCTCGGCTGCCAAGGCCGTCGGCGACGACACCATCCAGGCGTCGGCGAGCGGGCGGGTCAACCCCGAGACGTGGACGCACGGGTCGGCGGAGGCTCGCCAGCGCTGGTTCCTCCAGGGCTACTCGACCGGCGACCTCAACCGCTGCGACACCTTCGCCGTCGCCTCGGTCGAGTGACCAATGCCCTGCGCCCGGTCAGCCCACCGCCTTGCGCACCAGCGCCGCGACGTCCTTCTCGCCGGTCTTCGTCAGGGTCGTGACCGCCCACGAGACCGGCCACATCGAGCCGGAGTCGAGCTGCGCGACGTCCTGGAACTCCAGGCTCGTGTAGCGCTGGCCGAACTTGCCAGAGTTCTTGACGGCCAGGAGGACCTTGCCGTCCTTGGCGTAGGCCGGCATGCCGTACCACGTCCGCGGCGCGAGCTCCGGTGCGGCAGTGGTGATGATCTCGTGCAGCCGGGTGCACAGCGCCCGGTCGTGGTCGGACATCTTCGCGATGGCGTCGAGCACGGCCTTGACGTCGTCCTCGGCCTTGGCCCCCTTGGCGGCGGCCCGACGCTCGGCGACGGTGGCCTTCATCGCCGCCTTCTCGGCGTCGCTGAGGACGCTCCCGGTGGTCTTCTTCGCGGCGCTCATGGCGCTCCCTCCCTCTCTCGTGGCTGTCGTGGATCCTGCTGCGCCCATCGTGCTCCCCCGGTCCCCGACGGCGCTTCTCCGAACCTGACCGACCTCCGCGGTGGACGTTCAGCGCCCTGTCGGCGAGCATCGAGGGACCGCCACCGCAGGAGGAAGCATGCGCGTCGTCTCCGTCATCCCGAACCTCAACGTCCCCGATATCGATGCGGCCGGGGGCTTCTGGGCCGAGGTCATGGGCCTGTCCACCGAGGAGATGAACCTCGGCTGGGTCGCCCGCTTCACCTCGCCCGACACCGGCGCCCACGTCCAGCTCGTCTCCGGTGACGCGACCGCGCCCGAGGACTCGGCGCTCACGGTGCGGGTCGAGGACGTCGACGCCGCCTACGCGGAGGTCCTCGCGGCCGGGGTCGAGGTCGTGCACCCGCTCGTCACCGAGGAGTGGGGCGTGCGGCGGTTCTTCGTCCGGGCCCCCGGCGGCACGGTCGTCAACATCGCCCAGCACCACGCCTGACGGCGACCCCTAGGCTCGGCCCATGGCTCCCGCTGCGCGCACGACCTACCTCCTCGTCGACGGCGAGAACATCGACGCGACGCTGGGGACCTCGATCCTCGGGCGCCGGCCGCAGCCCGCGGAGCGGCCCCGGTGGGAGCGGCTGCTGCAGTTCGCCGAGGACCGGTGGGAGCAGCCGGCGGTCGGGTTGTTCTTCCTCGCGGCCAACACCGAGCTGCCGATGACCTTCGTCCAGGCGCTGCTCGCCATCGGCTACCGCCCGGTGCCGCTGTCCGGCGGGCCGGGCGAGAAGGTCGTCGACATCGCCATCCAGCGCACGCTCGCCGAGCTGCGGGGTCGCGAGGCCGACGTCCTCCTCGTGAGCAACGACGGCGACTTCGCCGAGCAGGTCGAGGACCTGTTGGACGGGCGCCGGGTCGGGGTGGTCGGGTTCGGCGAGTTCCGCAGCAGCGCCTTCGCGGGGATGTCCGAGCGCGGGCTGGAGTTCCTCGACCTCGAGTACGACGTCGCGGCGTTCAACGAGCGGCTCCCGCGGGTGCGCATCATCCCGATCGCCGAGTTCGACCCGGCGCAGTTCCTCTGACGGGTCCGTCGCCGGTCACTCGTTCTCGGCGGATTGTCCTGCGTTGCAACATCTTTCCCTCCGCTCGACCCTTCCCTCTCGAACGCCTGTCCGGTAGGATCGGGGTACGAGGGGAGGGGGAGCCGATGACCACCACGGACACCGTCAGGGAGGCCGCACGAGCGGCGCGGGCCCTGCTCTCGGATGCGCTGGTGGGAGGGTCGCCGACGGGGTCGGTCGATGAGTGTGCGGAGCTGCTGGGTGAGCTGCAGGCGCTGCTCGACGTGGCGGCGGCGGCGCAGGACGAGGCGATCGTGGCGTTGGCGGCGGTGGAGTGCGAGTGGGCCGAGGACGGCACGGTCGTGCAGGTGCGCCGGGCCCGGGGTCACGTGGCGCTCGATGCGCCCGCGGTCGTGTCGGGGGTGCTGAACGTCTCGGCGGTGCACGCCGAACGCCGGGTGCGTGACGCGGTGCGCCGGGCGGCGGACGCGCCCGAGGGGTCGCTGGTGTGCACCGGACTGGGTGGGCTGCACGGCGCGATGCGCGCAGGACGTCTCGATGCCTACCGGGCGGGCGTCGTGGCGTACGAGCTGGAGGAGGTCCCGGCCGAGGTCGCCGAGACGGTCGTCAGTAGCCTGTCGGACTGGTTCGGCCGGGAGGACGGCACGCACCTGCGGCGCCGGGTGCGCCGGTTACTGGCGTCGATCAGCCCGGACCTGCTGCGGCAGCGCGCGGTGCGGGCGCGGGAGGCCAGTGGGCTGCGGCGGTGGGTGGACGAGCCGGGCGTGGACACCTGGCTGGGCACCTTTCCCTCCGAGGAGGCCTGCCGGGCCTGGGCCGCGATCGACGCGCTGGCCCAGCAGTACGTCACCGACGGGGTGTGCGAGCGGATCGACCGGGCCCGCGCCAAGGCCCTGACCGACCTGGTCACCCAGCAGGCCACCATCGACCTCCAGGTCGTCCTGACCACCCCCGCCGACGCTCCTGCTCGCCCCACCGGGATCGCGAGCGGAGCTGCCGGGGACCTGGTGCCGGTCGGCACCGCCCGCGCCGGGGAACCGATGCTGGTCCAGCGCGACTGGCTCGAGCGGGCGGTCGCCGCCACCACGGTCACCGGCCGTGACCGCACCGGCCGGCCTCGCCTCCAGCCCTGCGACACCGCGACCGGCGCCCCGCTCGACCCCCACGGCGAGCTGAGCACCTCCGCCTACCGGCCCGGCGCCCGACTCGTGGCGTTCGTGCGGGCCCGGGACCGGCACTGCCGCTTCCCCGGCTGCACCGTCGCCGCCCGCTTCTGCGACCTCGACCACGTCCGCACCTGGCCGCTCGGACCCACGGCCGCGACCAACCTGGCCTGCCTCTGCCGGCGCCACCACCGCCTCAAACAACGCCCCGGCTGGCGAGCCGTCCTCCACCCCGACGCCTCGATGACCTGGACCGACCCCACCGGCCGCACCCGCACCACTCATCCCCCCGACCAGCTCCACCCGATCACCCTCACCGACACCGGAACCGACCCACCCCCGACGCCGCCCGGCAACCCGAGCCTGGTGCTGCCCGACGGCCCCCACTCGGCGCTGGAGCACCACCTCGAGCACCGTGGCCCGGCCGAAGCGGCCCGCCGTGTCCACATCACCCGACCCCGCGTGCCGATGACCTGCGCGCCCGCCCCCCACGACCACGCCCCACGGCTGCCCCGCAGGCGCGACCTCACCGCCTCACCCCCCTTCTGACGGGCGGCTCCGCGACGGAGCGCGGTGCGGACGCCGGACCCGACGATCAGGCGCCGTTCGGTGGTGTGATCACCGGGAGTGTCGGCCACCGGGTGCTGGCCCACTCCGGCCAGGTGTCGTGACCCGCCGGCGGCGGTGGGACCGGACCGTACGACAGCTCCGCGTCGCTCGGGAGCTCGATGGCGGCGAGGAACCGGTCGTGGTCGGCCTCGGTCATCTCGAAGGTCGTCTCCGGAGCCTCCCGCCACCGGGCGCTCGCGCGCCGTCGGCGTTCGTCCTCGGCGGCTTGCACGAGCTCGAGGACGAACCGCGCACCGGCCGTCTCCGCGATGACGCGGATGGCGTACCGCTCGTCCGCGGACCAGCAGCCGAAGTCCAGGACGACGCTCGACCCGCCGAGGAGCACCTGGTGCGCGACCCAGATCATCCGGCCCTCGAGGACGTCCCGGCGGCCGTCGACGTCGCTGCGACCGAACAGCGGCGCCATCCAGTCGTCCGGTGTCAGCCGCAGGATGCGGTGCGTCGCGGCCAGCTCCTTGGCCCGGGTGGTCTTGCCGACGCCCGGCAGGCCGACGGTGAGGAACAGGGTCGGGCGGGCGTCCACGACCCCCACGATGCCGTCCGGGGGTGGTGGTCGGCAAACGTGGTCCGGCCGGACCGATGATTCCGGATCGGAGCGCCGGTCGGAACGGGCATGACCATGATCACGAGAGGCCTCAGCGTGTCCGTGACGGTGCCCGACCAGGACGCCGCGCTCGCCTTCTACCGCGACGTCCTCGGGTGCGAGGTCGTCGTCGACGCCGAGGCCTGGCCCGGTGCCCGGTACGTCCAGGTCGCCCCGCCCGGCTCGGACGTCGGGATCGTCCTCCTCCCACCGGACAGCGAGATCCCCCGCGCGGTCCGGCTCGGGACCGCCTCGGCGCAGGCAGCGCACGACCGGCTCCGCGCCACCGACGCGACATTGCACAACGACGAGGTGCTCCACCTCGAGGGCTCGCCGTCGATGTTCGCCTTCACCGACCCCTGGGGCAACGAGCTCGTGCTCATGGAGGAGTGAGCGGGCGCCTCACTCCTCGATGGTGACCCGGACCGCCCGCGCCCGCTCGACGGCCTTCTCCAGCACCGCGAACCGCGGGTCCGGCAGGTCGTAGAGCTCAATGCGCGCGAGGTCGCGCAACCCGCCGAGCCGGGCGTCATCGAGCACGGCCTCGGCCAGGGCCCGGTCCCCGCCGAGCACGAGTCCCCGGGCGCCGCTCCCCCGCAGCAGCCGCACGGCGTGCTCGGTGACCGCCCCGACCAGCTCGTCGGCCTGGTTGGACCGGCGCCGGGCGAAGCGCTGCTGGCTCCATCCGCCGGCGGCCGTCCGCGACTGGACGTAGCGCGTCCCCACCTTGTGCTCGGTCAACCGGTCCCCGACAGCCACCCCCACCGCGTACCCACCCCGGCGCACGAGCAGCACGGCGAGCGGGTCGGCCTCGAGCCGAGAGACCCCGACGACCCGCTGGGGACCGTCGGGGTTGTTCTCGTCGAACCGCGCCCGCCAGCGGTCGTACCGCTCGGGCGCGACCTCGACGACGCGGGTGGTCACGCTCAGATGTTGAAGCCCAGGGCGCGCAGCTGCTCGCGGCCGTCGTCGGTGATCTTGTCCGGACCCCACGGCGGCATCCAGACCCAGTTGATGCGGTGCCCGGCGACGACCCCCTCGAGGGAGGCCGCGGTCTGGTCCTCGATGACGTCGGTGAGCGGGCAGGCCGCCGAGGTGAGCGTCATGTCGATGACGGCGTGGTTCTGCGGGTCGACCGTGATGCCGTAGACGAGGCCGAGGTCGACGACGTTGATCCCGAGCTCGGGGTCGACGACGTCGCGCATGGCCTCCTCGACGTCGGCGACGTTGCTGGGGGTGGCGGTGGTCTCGCTCACTGCTTCGCTCCTTCGGCCTGGTACAGGGCATCGGTGAACGCCGACCACGAGAGGAGGGCGCACTTGACGCGGGCGGGGTACTTCGCGACGCCGGCGAGCGCCACGCCGTCGCCGATCTGCTCCTCGTCGCCGGGGTCCTCCCCCTTGCTCGTGAGCATGGCGCGCATCGCCTCGTAGGTCTCGCGGGCGTGCGCGACGGTACCGCCGGTGACCTCCTCGGCGAGGATGGACGCCGACGCGACGCTGATCGAGCAGCCCATCGAGTCGTACGAGACGTCCTCGACGACGGCGTCGTCACCGGCTCCCGAGAGGTGCACCCGCACGGTGACCTCGTCGCCGCACGTGGGGTTGACGTGGTGGCTCTCGGCGTCGAACGGTTCGCGCAGACCGTGGTTCACGGGGCGCTTCGAGTGCTCGAGGATGAGCTCCTGGTAGAGGTCCATCAGACGGGCACCTCCGTCCCGAAGATCGCCGGCACGCGGTCGAGGGCCTCGAGCAGGGCGTCGACCTCGCCGGGCGTCGTGTACGCGGCGAAGGACGCGCGCGTGCTCGCCGCGGCCCGCAGCTTGCGGTGCAGCGGCCACGCGCAGTGGTGGCCGACCCGCACCTCGACGCCACGGTCGTCGAGCACCTGCCCGACGTCGTGGGCGTGCACGCCGTCGACGACGAAGGCCACCGCTCCCCCGCGCTCGCGCAGGTCGGCGGGCCCGAGGACGCGCACCCACGGACGCTCGGCGAGGCCGCGCAGCAGCCGCTCGGTGAGCATCTGCTCGTGCGCGTGGACACGGTCGAGACCGAGGGCGGTGAGGTGGTCGCACGCCGCCGCGAGCCCGACGGCCTGGGCCGCGACGGGCACCCCGGCCTCGAACTTCTGCGGCACGGGGGCGTAGGTGGCGCCCTCCATCGTCACGGTCTCGATCATCGAGCCGCCGGTGAGGAAGACCGGCATCTCGTCGAGCAGCTCGGCGCGGCCCCACAGCACCCCGATGCCGAGGGGGCCGAACATCTTGTGCCCCGAGAAGGCGAGGAAGTCGACGCCGAGGTCGGCGACGTCGACCGGCAGGTGCGGCACCGACTGGCAGGCGTCGAGCACCGCGAGGGCCCCGACGGCGTGCGCGCGCTCGGCGAGCTCGCGGACCGGGTTGACGGTGCCGAGGACGTTCGAGACGTGCGTGAAGGCGAAGACCTTCGTGCGCTCGGTGAGCAGCTCGTCGAGGTCGGTGAGGTCGAGCCGTCCGTCCTCGGTGACCGGCACCCAGCGCAGCGTGGCGCCGGTGCGCCGGCACGCCTCCTGCCACGGGATGAGGTTGGCGTGGTGCTCCATCTCGGTGACGAGCACCTCGTCGCCCGGCCGCAGCGAGAAGCGGTCTCCACGACCGCCGCCGCCCCCGTGGGTGCCGTTGGTGAAGGCGTAGGCCACGAGGTTGAGCGCCTCGGTGGCGTTGCGGGTGAAGACGACCTCGCCCGCCGACGCCCCGATGAACCGGGCGATGGTCTCGCGGGCGGCCTCGTAGGCGTCGGTGCCCTCCTCGGAGAGCTGGTGGGCACCCCGGTGGACGGCGGCGTTCGTGTGCTCGTAGAAGCGCCGCTCGGCGTCGAGCACCTGGACCGGCTTGTGCGAGGTGGCCCCGGAGTCGAGGTAGACGAGCGGGTGCCCCCCGCGCACCGTGCGCGACAGGATCGGGAAGTCGGCCCGGAGGCGGGCCAGCTCCTCGTCGGTGAAGGGGGCGGCGGTCATCTCAGGCCCCGGCACCCGCGGCGGTGAAGCGGTCGTAGCCCTCGGCCTCGAGGCGCTCGGCGAGCTCGGGGCCGCCCTCCTCGGCGATCCGGCCGTCGACGAAGACGTGCACGAAGTCGGGCTGGATGTAGCGCAGGATGCGCGTGTAGTGCGTGATGAGCAGGACGCCGGCGCCGGTCTTGTCCTTGGCGCGGTTGACGCCCTCGGACACGACGCGCAGGGCGTCGACGTCGAGGCCGGAGTCGGTCTCGTCGAGGACGGCGAACTTCGGCTGGAGCAGCTCCATCTGGAGGATCTCGTGGCGCTTCTTCTCGCCGCCGGAGAAGCCCTCGTTGACGTTGCGCTCGGCGAACACCGGGTCCATGCGCAGGTCGGCCATCGCCTCCTTGACGTCCTTGACCCAGGTGCGCAGCTTCGGCGCCTGGCCGTCGACCGCGGTCTTCGCGGTGCGCAGGAAGTTCGAGACGGTGACGCCGGGGACCTCGACGGGGTACTGCATCGCGAGGAAGACACCGGCCCGGGCGCGCTCGTCGACGCTCATCGCGAGGACGTCCTCGCCGTCGAGGGTGACGGTGCCCGAGGTGACGGTGTACTTCGGGTGGCCGGCGATGGAGTACGCGAGGGTCGACTTGCCCGAGCCGTTCGGGCCCATGATCGCGTGGGTCTGGCCGGACTCGATGGTCAGGGTGACACCACGGAGGATCTCCTTCGTGCCCTGCTCGGTCTCGACGGTGACGTGAAGGTCCTTGATCTCAAGGGTGGACATGCGTGGGGTCAGAGCTCCTCGGACAGGGCGACGAAGACGTCGTCACCCTCGGTGCGGACGGTGTGGACGGCGATGGGGGTGATGGCGGGCGGGCCGGTGGGCTCGCCGGTGCGCAGGTCGAAGCGCGAGCCGTGCAGCCAGCACTCGAGGGTGCAGCCGTCGAGCTCGCCCTCGGACAGCGAGACGTTGGCGTGGCTGCACGTGTCGTCGACGCAGTGCACGGCGCCGTCCTCGGTGCGGACGATGGAGACGCGGCGGCCCTCGATCTCGGCGAGGGCGGCCCCGACCTCCGGCAGCTCGTCGAGCCGGCAGACGTAGGTGAAGCCCTCGGTGGTCAGCTGCTCGCTCACGCTGCGACCTCCCCGGCGAGCTCGCGCTCGATGGCCTCCATGAGGCGCTCCTGCACCTCGGGGACGCCGATGCGCGCGACGACGCTCGCGAAGAAGCCGCGGACGACGAGGCGGCGGGCGTCGTCCTCGGGGATGCCGCGCGCCATGAGGTAGAAGAGCTGCTCGTCGTCGAAACGGCCCGTGGCGGAGGCGTGCCCGGCTCCCTCGATCTCGCCGGTCTCGATCTCGAGGTTCGGCACCGAGTCGGCGCGGGCGCCGTCGGTGAGGATGAGGTTGCGGTTCAGCTCGTAGGTGTCGGTGCCCTCGGCCGCGGCGCGGATGAGGACGTCGCCGACCCACACGGTGCGGGCAGTCTCGCCCTGGAGGGCGCCCTTGTACTCGACGTTGCTGCGGCAGTGCGGCGCCTCGTGGTCGACGAAGAGCCGGTGCTCGAGGTGCTGGCCGGCGTCGGCGAAGTACACGCCGAGGCCCTCGAACGAGCCACCGGGGCCGGTGTACGAGGCGTTGGTGTTGAGCCGGACGACCCCGCCGCCGAGCGTGACGGCGATGTGCCGCACCGTGGCGTCGCGCCCGACGACGACGTCGTGCTGGGCGAGGTGGTGGGCGCTGTCGTCCCACTCCTGGACGCTGACGAGGGTGACGTCGGAGCCGTCACCCGCCAGGACGGTGAGTACCTCGGAGCAGTCGGCGGTGCCGGCGTGCTCGAGGACGACCGTGGCGCGGGCGAAGCGGCCGACCCGCACGAGGAGGTGCCCGTGGACGAGGTCGGACCCATCGCCCGAGAGGCGCAGGCGTACGGGCTCGGTGAGCTCGGCCTCGGCCGGGACGTCGACGACGGCGACACCACCGCTGCGGGCGGCGGCGACGGCGGCGGCCCGGTCCTGGGGGCGCGGCACACCGAGGGCCTGCCAGTCGGCGACCGGCATCGTGCTCAGCGTGACGCCCTCGGGCAGCTCCTCGTGCCAGTCGGCGTCGGCGCCGGCGGCCTCGTCACGGAAGAAGGGGCCGAGCCGGTCGACCGGCGTGAAGCGCCACTCCTCCTCGCGGCCGTGCGGCACGGCGAAGTCGGCGGGGTCGAAGGACGCCCGGCGCTCGGCGCGCGACTGGTCGGGGACCATCGTGGCGGCGCTGTGGGTGTGCGCGCCCTCGGTGGGGCGCTGGGGGGTCAGCAGACTCATGCAAGGTCCTCGAAGAAGCTCGGGTTCGGGGTTCGGGGTCCCCGCGAAGTACTGGAGGAGCGGAGCGGGGGAAGACTTCGTGTGGTGAACATCAGCCGACTGCTCCTTCCATCTGCAGCTCGATGAGGCGGTTCAGCTCGAGGGCGTACTCCATCGGGAGCTCCTTGGCGATCGGCTCGACGAAGCCGCGCACGATCATCGCCATCGCCTCCTCCTCGGTCATGCCCCGGGACATCAGGTAGAACATCTGGTCCTCGGACACCTTGGACACGGTCGCCTCGTGGCCCATCTGCACGTCGTCCTCGCGGATGTCGACGTACGGGTAGGTGTCGGACCGGGAGATCGTGTCGACGAGCAGGGCGTCGCAGACGACCGAGCTCTTCGAGCCGTGCGCGCCCTCCATCACCTGGACGAGACCGCGGTAGCTCGTGCGGCCGCCGCCGCGGGCCACCGACTTCGAGACGATCGAGCTGCTCGTGTTCGGGGCGGCGTGGACCATCTTCGACCCGGCGTCCTGGTGCTGGCCCTCACCCGCGAAGGCGATGGACAGCGTCTCGCCCTTGGCGTGCTCGCCGAGGAGGAAGACGGCCGGGTACTTCATCGTGACCTTGGAGCCGATGTTGCCGTCGATCCACTCCATCGTCGCGCCCTCGGCGCACGTGGCGCGCTTGGTGACGAGGTTGTAGACGTTGTTCGACCAGTTCTGGATGGTCGTGTAGCGCACGCGGGCGTTCTTCTTGACGACGATCTCGACGACGGCGCTGTGCAGCGAGTCGGACTTGTAGATCGGCGCGGTGCAGCCCTCGACGTAGTGCACGTACGAGCCCTCGTCGGCGATGATGAGCGTCCGCTCGAACTGGCCCATGTTCTCGGTGTTGATCCGGAAGTAGGCCTGGAGCGGGATGTCGACGTGGACGCCCGGCGGGACGTAGATGAACGAGCCGCCCGACCACACGGCGGTGTTGAGCGCGGCGAACTTGTTGTCGCCGGCCGGGATGACCGAGGCGAAGTACTCGCGGAAGAGGTCCTCGTGCTCGCGCAGCCCGGTGTCGGTGTCGACGAAGATGACGCCCTTCTCCTCCAGGTCCTCGCGGATCTGGTGGTAGACGACCTCGGACTCGTACTGGGCGGCGACACCGGCGACGAGGCGCTGCTTCTCGGCCTCGGGGATGCCGAGCTTGTCGTAGGTGTTCTTGATGTCCTCGGGCAGGTCCTCCCAGGAGGTCGCCTGCTTCTCGGTGGACTTCACGAAGTACTTGATGTTCTGGAAGTCGATGCCGGTGAGGTCGCTGCCCCAGGACGGCATCGGCTTCTTGTCGAACAGCCGCAGCGACTTCATCCGCAGGTCCTTCATCCACTGCGGCTCGCTCTTGCGGTCGGAGATGTCGGCGACGACCTCCGGGCCGAGACCGCGCTTCGCGGACGCACCGGCGGTGTCGGAGTCGGCCCAGCCGTACTCGTAGGTGCCGAGACCCTTGAGACCGGGGTTGAGCTCTTCGATGTGGCTCGTCATGACGAGGACCTCTCGGTGGTGGTCGGGGTGGGGACGAAGGTGGTGCAGACGTGGTCGCCGTGGGCGAGGGTCGCCAGGCGCTGGACGTGGACGCCGAGGACGCGGGAGAACGCCTCGGTCTCGGCCTCGCACAGCTCGGGGAACTCGGACGCGACGTGCTGGACGGGGCAGTGGCCCTGGCAGAGCTGCACCCCCGTCAGCGCCGTGCGGGCGCCGGGTGTTCCCACCGGGCGCGCCGAGGCCGCGTAGCCCTCGGCGTTGAGGGCGGTGACGAGGGCGTCGGCGCGGCGGGCGGTGTCGTCGCCGGCGTCGTCGAGCGCGTCGGCGATGCGGTGCTCGAGACCGGCGACCCGCTCCTCGGCGAAGGCCTGGACCGCCGCCTCGCCGCCGGTGCGGCGCAGGAAGCGCAGCGCCTGACCGGCGAGGTGGTCGTAGTCGGAGGCCAGCGCGCGGTGGCCGTCGTCGGTGAGGGTCCACGCCTTGGCCGGGCGGCCGCGCCGGCGCGGGCCTGCGGCGTCGCGCGGCTCGACGAGCCCGGCGGCGTGGAGGTTGTCGACGTGGCGCCGCACGGCGGTCTCGGTGAGGCCGAGCCGCTCGACGAGGGCCGTGATGCTGACCGGCCCCTCCTGGCTCACGACGCGCAGCACCCGGTCGCGGGTGCGCGACTCGTCGGTGTGGACGTCGGGATTAACCACACACCCATGTTAGGTAAATGCTCGGACGGCGTCCAAGGAAGGGTCGCCTAACCCGCGGTGCCGCGCTCCTCGACGTAGTCCTCGGCGCCGGGGCCGTCGATGTCGTCGTCCTCGTCGATGGGCAGGAACACCGACGGCATGCGCCGCCGCGGCGGGGCCACCGAGTCGGCGCCGAACCAGCGGTCGCGCAGCGGGGCGGTGAGCACGCCGAAGGGGGCCGTGAGCACGTAGCCGTAGGCGACGACGAGGCCGGTGAGGCCCGGCGCGACGAGGAGCCCGACGACGATGGCCACCCCGACCGCCGCCGTGCCGAGTCGGGCCCGCGGGGTGGTCGGCGCCAGGAGGTTGCGGAAGGACCGGAACCGGATGGTCATCACCATGAGGAAGGCCGGACCGACGCTGACGAGCAGGGGGAACCAGGCGCGCCACGGCCCGGTGCCGGGGCCGAAGAACGGCGAGTCGAGGGCGAAGATCGTCGCGATGACGACGCTCGCGGCACCGGGCGAGGGCAGCCCGACGAAGTAGCGCTTGTCGGCGGCGGGGTCGATCGTCACGTTGAAGCGGGCCAGCCGGAACGCCGCGCAGGACAGCCAGAGGAAGGCGACGAGCCAGGCGAGGACCGGCCAGTCGCCGAGCGCCCACGTGTGCACGAGCACGGCCGGCGCGACGCCGAAGGAGATGAGGTCGGCGAGCGAGTCGAGCTGGAGCCCGAACGGCGAGGTGGCGCCGACGAGGCGGGCCACGAAGCCGTCGGCGATGTCCATGACGATCGAGAACGCGATGAGGACCGCGGCGAGCGTGAAGTGCCCGCGGAAGGCGAGGAGCACCGAGGAGAACCCGCTGAGCAGGTTGAGCGTCGTGAAGGCGCTGGGGGCGAGGAGGCGGGCCCGCTCGCGCTTGCGCAGCTGGCGCAGCGAGACGACGTCGGCGCCGGTGGGCGAGACGAGCCGCCACCGGTCGAGGATGCGTCGTCGTCCGTTGCCGCCCGGTTCGTCGGCGCTCATCGGGCCACCCCGCTCGTCGCCGGCCAGCGCGCGAGGACGCTCTCCCCCGCGACCACCCGCTCGCCCGCGGCGACGAGCAGGTCGCACTCCGGCGGGACGAAGACGTCCATCCGGGACCCGAACTTCATGAGGCCGACCCGGGTGCCGGTGGCGAGCTCGTCGCCGACGGCCACGCGGGTGACGACCCGGCGGGCCATCAGGCCGACGATCTGGCGGAAGTGCACGCGCCGCAGCTCGCCACCGACCTCCCGCTCGACGGTGATGTCGGCCCGCTCGTTGAGGTGCGCGCTCTCGTGCGTGTAGGCGGCGAGCCACTTCCCGGGGCGCTGGACGACCTCGACGACCCGCCCGCCGTAGGGGGCGCGGTTGATGTGGACGTCGAAGGCCGAGAGGAAGATGCTCACCTGCTGCCACGCGCCGGGGGGCGCCACGCCCTCCTGGCCCGGACCCGCGTACATCACCTTGCCGTCGGCCGGGGAGAGGACGTCGTCGACGGGAACCGACCGGGAGTCCGGCGAGCGGTCGGGGTCGCGGAAGAACGCGGCGACCGCCACCGGCAGCACCCCGAGGACGGCGGCCACCCCCGGCCGTCGCAGGAGCAGGGCGAGCGCGGCGGGGACGGCGGCGACCGCGGTCGCGGGGCCGGCCTCCCGGTCGATGCGTGGCATGGCCCCCACCCTAGGATGAACGACCATGGCGCCGGCGGTCCTCGTGCACGAGCTGCGCCGCGCCTTCGCAGGTCGGGCCGCGGTCGACGGCGCGTCGTGGTCGGCGGCGGCCGGGCGGGTCACCGCCGTGCTCGGCCCCAACGGCGCCGGCAAGACGACCACCGTCGAGTGCCTCGAGGGGCTGCAGCGCCCGGACTCCGGCTCGGTGCGCGTGCTCGACTCCGACCCGTGGCGCGCCCCGGCGTCGCACCGGGCGGCGGTCGGCGTCATGCTCCAGGACGGCGGGCTTCCGACCACCGCCCGCCCGCTCCCCCTGCTGCGCCACCTCGCCGCCCTCCACGCCGACCCCTGGCCGGTCGAGGAACTCGCCGCCCGGCTCGGCATCGGCGACTTCGCCCGCACGACGGTCCGGCGGATGTCCGGGGGCCAGCGCCAGCGGGTGGCCCTCGCCGCCGCGCTCGTGGGGCGGCCCGAGGTCCTCTTCCTCGACGAGCCGACCGCCGGGCTCGACCCGCACGCCCGGCTGGACGTGTGGTCGCTGCTCCGCGCCGAGGCCGGGCGCGGGGTGTGCGTCGTCGTCACGACGCACTCCTTCGAGGAGGCCGAGCGCATCGCCGACGACGTCGTCGTGCTGGCCGCCGGGCGGGTCGTGGCCTCCGGGACGCTCGCCGAGGTCCGCGGTGCCCGCACGCTCGAGGACGTCTACTTCGAGCTGACCGCCGGGGGTGCCCGATGAGTGCCCCGGCTCCCCCGCGCACCCGCGTGCTCGCCCAGGCCCGGTTCGAGACCCGGATGCTCCTCGGCAACGGCGAGCAGCTGCTGGTGTCGGTGCTGCTGCCGGCCATCGCGCTCGTCGGCCTGACCCTGGCCTCCGTCCCCGACCTCGGCGCCGGACGCCGGGTCGACCTCGCGACGGCGGGCACCCTGGCGCTCGCCGTCCTGTCCACGGCCTTCACCGGACAGGCCATCGCCACCGGGTTCGACCGGCGCGCCGGCGTCCTCCGGCTGCTCGGCACGACGCCGCTCGGGCGCGGCGGGCTGCTCGCCGGGAAGGCCCTCGCGGTGCTCGGCGTCCTCGCCGTCCAGGTCGTCGTCCTCGGCGGCCTCGGGCTGGCCCTCGGGTGGCGACCGGTCGCGGCCGGGTTGCTCCCGGCCCTCGTCTCGCTGCTGCTCGGCACCGCGACCCTCGTCGCCCTCGCGCTGCTGCTCGCCGGCACCGTGCGCGCCGAGGCCGTCCTGGCCGTGGCCAACCTCGTCTGGGTGCTGCTCCTCGGGCTCGGGGTGCTCGTACCGACGTCGGTGCTGCCCGGGCCGTTCGCCGGTGTGGCGGCCGTGCTGCCCTCCGGTGCGCTCGGCGACGCGCTGCGGGCCTCCCTCGTCTCCGGCGAGTGGCCGTGGGGACCGTGGCTCGTGCTCGTGGGGTGGGCCGCGGCCGGCGGCGCCGCGGCGGCCCGCTGGTTCCGCTGGTCCGGGTGAGCCGTACGATTCCAGCGTGACGACGCGCACCGCGACCCCGGTCGGCACGGGCACCCGTGCCGGCTCCCGCTGGCTCGGCCCGGTGCTCCTCGCGGACCTCGTCGCGCAGGTCGGCATCGTCGTCACCGGCGGCCTCGTCCGGCTCACCGGCAGCGGGCTCGGCTGCCCCACGTGGCCCCGCTGCACCGGCGCCTCGATCACCCCGACCGTCGAGCAGGCCGAGGGCTTCCACAAGTACATCGAGTTCGGCAACCGCACCCTGACCGGCGTCCTCGCCGTCCTCGCCGTCGCGTCCGTGGTCGTCGTCTGGCGGTTCGCGCCGCGTCGGGCGATGAAGGTCGCGTCGGCGGTCGTCCTCGGCGGCGTCGTCGCCCAGGCGCTGCTCGGCGGGCTCACCGTCCTGCTCGGCCTGCACCCCGCCACCGTCGCGGCGCACTTCCTGCTCTCGATGGTCCTCGTCGTCGCCGCCGCCTACCTGTGGTTCGCCCGCGGCGAGGCCACCGTGCCGGCGCGTCCGCTCGTCCCGGACCTCGTCGTCCGGCTCGCCTGGGTCACGAGCGGTGTCGGCGCGGTCGTGCTCGCCCTCGGGACGGTCGTCACGGGGTCCGGGCCGCACTCCGGCGACGCCGACACCCCGAACCGCTTCGGGTTCGACCCGCGCACCATCTCGTGGCTGCACGCCGACGTCGTCATGCTCTTCCTCGGCCTCGTCGTCGCGACCTGGCTCGCCGCGCGGCTCACCGCCGAGGCCACCTCGGCCCCGCGGGCCTGGCTCGTCGTGCTCGGGGTCTCCCTCGCGCAGGGGCTCGTCGGGTACGTGCAGTACCTCACCGCGCTGCCCGAGGCGCTCGTGCTCGCGCACATGTTCGGCGCCGCGATGCTCGTCGTCGCCCTGACCGCCGGCGTGCTGGCGCTGCGCAGCCGGACCACCTAGTCCTCGAGGAGCCCCGCCGTCCGGGCGAGGGCCACCGCCTCGCCCCGCGACGCCGCCCCGAGCTTGGCGAGGATGTTCGACACGTGCACGCTCGCCGTCTTCGTGCTGATGAACAGGGCCCGCCCGACCTCGCCGTTGGAGCGCCCGGCGGCGACGAGGGCCAGCACCTCGGCCTCGCGCGCGGTGAGCGACGTGCTCGCCGGACGGGCGTCGAGCCGGTCGAGGGCCGCGAGCAGCGGCCGGGCGCGCAGCCGCTCGGCGACCTCGCGGGCCAGGACCACCTGCTCGCGGGCTCCCGGGTCGCCGGCCGCCGTGAGCACCTCGGCGAGGCGGGCGCGGGAGCGGGCGAGCTCGTAGGGCTCGGCGCGCTCGTCGAAGAGCGCGACGACCTCGCGCCAGGCCGCGACGAGGGGGTCGAGCGCGGCCCCGGTGCCGCCGAGCCACTCGGCCCGCAGCCCCTCGGCGCGGGCCCGGGCCACCCAGGCCTCGCCCTCGAGCGACGGCGGCGCGAGCGTGGACCCCTCGCCCCACACGGTCGCGGCGTCGGCGGCCAGCGTGCGCGCGACCTCGAGGAGCCGGCGCCGGTCGTCGGCCGGCCGGTCGCGCAGGCCGGTGGCGAGGTGCCCCACGACCGTGGCCCCGAGCCGGGCCTCGACCGCCACCCGCTCGACCGACCACAGGTCGCGGAGGAACGCGACGAGCTCGGTGTGCACCTCGAGCATCCGCTCGAGGTGCCCCTCCCGGCCGAGGACGTCGACGGCGGCCGACCCGGCCTGCACCGCGATGCGGCCGTCCTCGGACCAGAACGGGCGGGACGAGGCGAGGAGCTGCTCGGCGTCGGCCTCGCCCCGGGCCGCCGGCACGTAGCATCCCGCCGACTCGACGCCGGCGAACCCGGCCGCGGGCAGGCCGGCCGCGGCGGCGTCGGCGACGAGCCGGACGGCGAGGTCCCAGTCCCCCATCTCGTACGCGGCGGTGACCGCGAAGGCCCGGCCGTCGACCCCGAACACCGACGCCTCGAGGCCGGCCCGCCGCGCCTCGGCGTGCTCGCGCTCGAACCCCTCGAGGGCGGCGCGGAACTCGCCCTGGCGCAGGTGGATGCTCGCGAGGACGTGCAGCGCGCGCAGGAGGGCGAGGTCGGGGGTGTCGGTCCACTCGGCGATGACCGCCTCGAGCCGGCGGATCGACTCGCCCGGGTCCCCCGCCGCCTCGCCGAGCCGGACGAGCACCGAGGAGAGGTCGGCCCGGTCGACGGCGAGGTCGTGCTCGACGGCCAGCGCCATCGCCGCGTCGGCGACCTCGACCGCCTCGGCGGTGGCCCCGGCGTCGGTGAGGACCTCGGCCCGTCGGGTGAGCAGCCCGACGCGCAGCGAGACGGGGGCGTCGTCGTCGAGGAGCGAGAGGGCCTCGGCGGTGAGGGCCAGCCGGTCGACGCGCTCCTCGGTCATCCGGGACGCGAAGGCCAGCGCCCCGAGCAGCTCGGCCCGCTCGAGCGGCGCGGCGGCCGGGCCGGCGAGCCGGGCGCGCAGATGGGTCATCGCGCGCATCGGACGCCCCGCGGCGTTGGCCGCCGACGCGGCGCGCAGGGTGACGCGGTGGGCCTCGGGGTCGTCGACGTCGAGGAGGCCGAGGGCGGTCTCGAAGTGGGCGAGGGCCTCGGCGGGTCCGCCCATCCGGCGGGCGCTGTCGCCGGCGCGCACCGCGGCCGTCAGGGCGAGCTCGCGGTCGCCGGAGGCCAGCGCGTGGCGGGCGAGGTCGGCGGCGGTGCCGAGCGCGGGGTCGTCGAGGAGCGCGTCGGCGCAGGCGCGGTGCAGCTGGACCCGCTCGTGCGGCAGCAGGTCGTCGCTGACCGCCTCGGCGAGCAGCGCGTGGCGGAACTCGTAGCCGCGGTCGGCCCACGGCTCGAGGACGTGGTGCTCGAGCGCCGCGCGCAGCGCCCGACGCAGGACCGCGGCGTCCTCGCCCGCGACCCGCTCGAGGAGCGCGTGCCGCACCCGGCGGCCGATGACGGCGGCGACCCGGACGACGGACTGCGCCTCCTCGTCGAGCTGGTCGACGCGGGCGAGCAGGAGCCGGGTGAGGTCGCCGGGGTCGACGCCGCCCGCACCGGCGGCGGCGGCCAGCTCCTCGGCGAAGAAGGCGTTGCCCTCGGCCCGGCGGGCGACCTCGTCGACGACCCGGGGGGCCAGGCCCGACCCCGCGCGCCGCACGATGTGCCGCAGGTCGGTGTCGGGCAGCGGCCCGAGCTCGAGGCGGGTGAGGGTCGGCAGGCGCGACCAGACCGACAGCGCGGCCGAGAGCGGGTGCCGGCGGTGGATGTCGTCGCTGCGCCAGGTGGCGAGCAGCCCGACCCCCTCGGGTGCGCCGCGGGTGAAGAGGAGGGTGAGCAGCTCGCGGGTGGACTCGTCGGCCCAGTGGACGTCCTCGACGACGACGAGCACCGGCGCGCGGGCGCCGAGGTCGGTGAGGGCCGCGTGCACGGCCTCGACGAGGTCGGCCCGCACCGTGTCCCCTCGGGCAGCGCCGGCGAGCCGCGGCACGAGCGCCACGAGGCCGGGGTGGGCGGCGACGAGCTCGTCGACGAGGTCGCGGTCCCGCGCGTCGAGGCCGGCGAACATCTCGACGAAGGGCAGGTAGGGCAGGCTCGTCCCGACCTCGCCGACGCAGTGCCCGACGAGGACCCGGTGGCCGGCGGACCGCTCGGCGAGGCCCGAGACGAGCGCGGTCTTGCCGATGCCGGCGTCGCCCCCGAGGAGCACTGCGCCCCCGCCGTCGTCGCCCCCGAGCGCCTCACGGACGCGCGCGAGCTCGTCGGCGCGGCCGACGAGCTCGGCGTGGGGGCGGGCGGGCACGGGCCCGATCATCGCACCGGGCGCCGACGCCGGCCCGCCCACCGCCGCCGGCGCGCTCACGGGTGGCGGGGACGGCCGGCGACGCGCGGCCGCGCGAGCCGCGCGAGGACGGCCGCGACGGGGTGCACGCCGAGGGCCACGGTGGGGTGCGCCACGGCGTGGTCGCGCTCCGGGTGGTGGACGTCGACCCCGGCGAGCTCGAGGCGGCGCTCCACCTCGGCGGTGACGAACAGCTGGTCTGCGTGGATGCTCACGGCTCTCTCCTTGCGCTCCGCCGGAGGGCGGTTCCCTCCGACGTCCTCCACGGTGCGCGGCTGAGGTGGGGGGCCACATCGGGCGGCTGCCGTATCCCGCCCCCGGCCCCGGGGTCTGAGGTACCTCAGTCCTCTTCAGGTTCCACAATTGCCCTTGTGCAATTGTCCTTGTGCATCTACCGTGGGGTGATGACGAAGCCGGAGATCCGCACCCTGCGCGACGCCGCACCCCTCGCCGCCCTGGCCCACCCGTTCCGCTCCCGGATCATGGACGCGCTCAAGGTCGACGGCCCCTCGACCGCCTCGATGCTCGCGGCCCGCACCGGGCAGGCGGTGGGCAACGCGAGCCACCACCTCAAGGTGCTCGCCGAGGCCGGGCTGGTCGAGGAGGCCCCCGAGCTCGCCCGCGACCGCCGGGAGCGGTGGTGGCGGCTCGTCTCCACCGGCACCCGGTGGAGCAGCCTCGACCTCGCCGGCGACCCGGCCGCGGCCGCCGCCGCGCGCGAGGCCGAGGCCCTCCAGCTGCGCCGGCAGCTCGAACGGGTCACCGCCTGGCTGTCGAACGAGGGCACCGACCCCGCGTGGGACGACGCCGCCTTCGCCAACCAGAACTGGATGCGCCTCTCCCCCGCCGAGCTCAAGCAGGTCGCGGAGGAGACCATCGCCCTCTACCGCCGCTGGGCCGACCGCGAGGTCCCCGACGACGGCGTCGAGCGCGAACCCGTCCTCGTCTTCGCCCGGGGGTTCCCGTGCCAGCCGTGAGCACCACCTCGTCGCCCACGACCACCCCCGGCCCGGCTCCCCTGCGCCGCAACGGGTCCTTCGCCCTGCTGTGGCTCGGCGAGGGCGTCAGCGTCCTCGGGGCCATGACGACCACCGTCGTCGTGCCCCTGCTCGCGGTCACCGAGTTCGGCGCGGGCGCCGGCTGGATGGGCCTGCTCACCGCGGCGGCCTGGCTGCCCTGGCTCGTCGTCGGGCTGCCGGCCGGCGCGTGGGTCGACCGCCTCGACCCGCGCCGGGTCATGGTCGTCGCCGACCTCGTCGCGGCCCTGGCCGTCGGGTCGGTCCCCGCGGCGTTCCTCCTCGGGGTGCTCGGCCTGCCCCACCTGCTCGCCGCCGCCCTGCTCAGCGGGGCCTGCTCGGTCTTCTTCCGGACCGCCTACGGCGCCTTCGTCCCCCGGGTCGTCCGCGAGGAGGACCTCGACACCGCCAACGGGCGCCTCTACGGCACGGAGTCGGCGATGCAGGTCGCCGGGCCGGGGGTCGGCGGCCTGCTCGTCCAGCTCGTCGGGGCCGCCCTCGCCGTCGTCGCCGACGTCGTGAGCTTCCTCGTCTCGGCGGCCTGCCTGTGGCGCATCGACCCGCGGACGCTGCGGCCGGCGCCGGAGCGTCCCGCCCGGGGGCGGCTGCGCGACGAGATCGCCGACGGGGTGCGCATCGTCCGCCGCGACCCGTTCCTCCGGTTCTTCTCGCTCCAGGGCGCCGCCTCGAACTTCGCGCTCACCGGCTACGGGGCGCTGCTCGTGCTCTTCCTCGTCCGCGACCTCGACGTCGCGCCGGCCACGGTCGGCCTCCTCGTGTCGGCGGGCAGCGTCGGCGGTCTCGTCGGGGCGGCCGTGGCGTCGCCGCTGGCGCGGCGGGTCGGCACGGCCCGCGCGATGCGGTGGCTGCAGGTGCTCGGCGGTCCGACCGCCCTGCTCGTGCCCCTCGCCGGGCCGGGTGCCCGCGTGGCCCTCGTCCCGCTGGGCGTCGCGCTCGTCGGCGTGGGGGTCGTCGGGGCCAACGTCGTCCGCTCGGCGTTCCGGCAGCGCTACACGCCGGCCCACCTGCTTGGCCGGACGATGTCGGCCTCGTCGGTGCTCAACTTCGGGACGATGCCGCTCGCCGGCCTGGCCGCCGGGTGGCTGGGGACCGGCCTCGGAGTGCAGCCGACCATCCTCGTCATGACGGCGCTGCACGCCGTGGTGTCGCTGTCGCCGTACGTCGGCCCCTACCGCCGGGGCCGCGACCTGCCCGCTGGGCGGCTCGTCGAGGGATGAGGGCCGCGGCCCGCCGTCAGCGCAGGGCCAGGTGCAGCAGCGGGTCGACCGCCACCGCGAGGAAGACCAGCGTCACGTACGTGATCGAGTAGTGGAAGAGGCGCATCGGCTTGAGCGCCGTGCCGGTGAGCCCGCGCCGGGCAGCGGCCAGCAGCCGGTGCGCCTCGGCGACGAAGAGGGCGCCCGCGACGACGGCCGTCACCGTGTAGACCCAGCCCATCGAGGCCACGGGCACGAGCGCCAGCGAGGTCGCGACCATGACCCACGAGTACGCGACGACCTGCCGGCCGACGGCGACCGGGCCGCGCTCGACGGGGAGCATCGGCACCTCGGCCGTCGCGTAGTCCTCGCGGAAGGCCATCGAGAGCGGCCAGTAGTGCGGTGGAGTCCAGAAGAAGATCACGAGGAAGAGGACGAGCGCCGGCCAGCCGACCGTGCCGGTGACCGCCGACCACCCGATGAGGGTGGGCATGCAGCCGGCGACCCCGCCCCAGACGATGTTCTGCGACGTGCGCCGCTTGAGCAGCACCGTGTAGCCGACCGCGTAGAGCGCGATGGCCAGCACCGAGAGCACGGCGGAGAGGACGTTGACGACGAGGGCGAACCACACGGTGGAGGCGACGGTGAGGACGCCGCCGAAGACCATCGCCTCGGTGACGGTGACCTCGCCGGTGACCATCGGCCGCGAGCTGGTGCGGTGCATCAGCCGGTCGATGTCGCGGTCGTACACGGAGTTGAACGTGTTGGCCGCGCCGGCGCTCAGGATGCCCCCGACGAGGGTGGCGAGCACCAGCCACAGGGAGGGCACCCCGCGCTCGGCGAGGAACATCACCGGCACCGTGGTCACGAGGAGCAGCTCGATGATGCGCGGCTTGGTGAGCGCCACGAACGCGGCGACCCGGCGCCTGCGGCCGCGGGCGGCGACGGGCGCCGATGCGGCAGTCAGGGGGGAGGTGGCCACGTCGTCCTTCGCGGTCGGCCGGAACGGTGCGCCGCGATTCTAACCGCCCCCGCGCAAGACCCGAAGACCGCCCCGCACCGGGGGTCCGGTCCGGCACTAGGGTGGGGAGGACCAGCGTCACACGGCGCCCTCACCGCCGGTGGTTCCGACCGAGTTCGTCCCCGTGAGAGAGGTTTCCCTTGACCACCACCACCACCCGCAAGCGCTCCACCTCGCTGCTGGCCGGCCGCTCCCCCGAGCTCTCCCGGCCGGTCGCGAAGAAGGCGAAGTGGAGCGACGTCGACATCCGCGCCGTCGACACCGTGCGTGTCCTCGCCGCCGACGCCGTGCAGAAGACCGGGAACGGCCACCCCGGCACCGCGATGAGCCTCGCCCCCGTCGCCTACCTGCTCTTCCAGCAGGTGATGCGCCACGACCCGTCCGACCCCACGTGGCTCGGCCGCGACCGGTTCGTCCTGTCCTGCGGGCACTCCTCGCTCACCCAGTACATCCAGCTCTACCTCTCCGGCTACGGCCTCGAGCTGTCCGACCTCAGGAGCCTGCGCACGTGGGGCTCGCTGACCCCGGGCCACCCCGAGGTGCACCACACCGACGGCGTCGAGATCACCACCGGCCCGCTCGGCTCCGGCCTGGCCTCGGCCGTCGGCATGGCGATGGCCCAGCGCCGCCAGCGCGGGCTGCTGGACCCCGAGACCAAGGCCGGCCAGAGCCCGTTCGACCACCACGTGTGGGTCCTCGCCTCCGACGGCGACCTCATGGAAGGCGTTGCCTCCGAGGCCTGCTCGCTCGCCGGCCACCAGGAGCTCGGCAACCTCACGGTCGTCTACGACGCCAACCAGATCTCCATCGAGGACGACACCGACATCTCGTTCTCCGAGGACGTCGCGAAGCGCTACGAGGCCTACGGCTGGGACGTCGTCGACGTCGACTGGCGCCGCTCGAGCGACCCCGCCGGCGACGCCGACTACACCGAGGACGTCGACGCCCTGCTCTCGGCGCTCGAGAAGAGCCGCCGGGTCGGCAAGCGTCCCACCCTCATCCGCCTGCACACCGTCATCGCCTGGCCGGCCCCCTCGGCCCGCGGCACGGGCAAGTCGCACGGCTCGGCCCTCGGCGAGGACGAGGTCGCGGCGACCAAGAAGGTCCTCGGCTTCGACCCGAAGAAGACCTTCGAGGTCGACCGGGCGGTCATCACCCACACCCGCGAGGTCAAGAAGCGCGGCAAGGCCGCCCACCGCGAGTGGGACAAGGGCTACAAGGCGTGGCGCAGGGCCAACCCCGAGCGCGCCGCGCTGCTCGACCGGCTCGCCGCCGCCGAGCTGCCGAAGGACTTCGCCAAGGCGCTGCCCGTGTTCGAGGCCGACGAGAAGGGCATCGCCACCCGCGCCGCCTCCGGCAAGGTCCTCGGCGCGCTCGCCGACGTCCTCCCCGAGCTGTGGGGCGGCTCGGCCGACCTCGCCGAGTCGAACAACACGACGATGGCGGGCCAGGCGTCGTTCATCCCCACCGGCAAGCAGACCGCCGAGTGGAAGGGCGGCCCCTACGGCCGCACCCTGCACTTCGGCATCCGCGAGAACGCGATGGGCATGATCCTCAACGGGATCGCGCTCGAGGGCCTCACCCGTCCCTACGGCGGCACCTTCCTCGTCTTCTCCGACTACATGCGCCCGGCCGTCCGGCTCGCCGCGATCCAGGAGCTGCCGGTCACCTTCGTCTGGACCCACGACTCCATCGGCCTCGGTGAGGACGGCCCGACCCACCAGCCGGTCGAGCACCTCGCCTCGCTGCGGGCCATCCCCGGCCTGGCCGTCGTCCGCCCGGCCGACGCGAACGAGACGGCCGAGGCCTGGGCCGAGGTGCTCCGCCGCGGTCGGCCCGCCGGCCTCGCCCTCTCGCGCCAGGCGCTCCCGACCATCGACCGGAAGACCCACGCCAAGGCCTCGGGCGTCCGCAAGGGCGCTTACGTCCTCGTCGACGGTGGCACGAACGGCGACGAGGCCCCCGAGGTCGTCCTCGTCGCGACGGGCTCGGAGGTCGGGCTCGCCCTCGCCGCGCGCGAGCGGCTCGAGAAGGCGGGCACCCGCACCCGCGTCGTCTCGATGCCGTGCCGGGAATGGTTCGAGGAGCAGCCGCGCTCCTACCAGAACAAGGTCCTGCCCCCCGAGGTCCGGGCCCGCGTCAGCGTCGAGGCGGGTGTCGCCATGGGGTGGCACGACCTCGTCGGGGACGCCGGCCGGTGCGTCAGCCTCGAGCACTTCGGGGCCTCCGCCGACGGCGCCCGGCTGTTCCGCGAGTTCGGGTTCACGCCCGAGGCCGTCGCCAAGGCGGCCAAGGACTCGCTCAAGGCCGCCCGGTCCGCCGCCGGTGTCCCTGCGGTGAACGACACCGCGCCGCGCGCCCGCAAGGACGAGGGCACCGACGTGGGAACCCCCGAGCCGCCGAGCCGCAAGAGCGCGGCCTCGGCGAGGAAGTGAGACCCGCATGACCGCACCCCAGCCCCTCCAGGACCTCGCCGCGAACGGCGTCTCGGTCTGGCTCGACGACCTCTCCCGCGACCGGATATCCTCCGGCAACCTCCAGCAGCTCATCGACGAGCGCGGGGTCGTGGGCGTCACGACCAACCCGTCGATCTTCCAGGCCGCCCTGTCCGAGGGGCACGCCTACGACGAGCAGGTCGAGGAGCTCTCGCGCGCTGGCAAAAGCGTCGACGAGGCCGTCTTCGCCCTGACCACCCGCGACGTCCACGACGCCTGCGAGGTCATGAAGCCGGTCTTCGAGGCGACCGACGGCGAGGACGGCCGGGTCTCCATCGAGGTCGACCCCCGCTCGGCGCACGACACCGCGAAGACGGTCGAGGAGGCCAAGGCCCTCGCGGCCGAGGTCGACCAGCCGAACGTCTTCATCAAGATCCCCGCCACGGTCGAGGGGCTCCCGGCGATCAGCCAGGTCCTCGCCGAGGGGATCTCGGTCAACGTCACGCTGATCTTCAGCCTCGACCGGTACCGCGCGGTGATGAACGCCTTCCTCACCGGCCTCGAGCAGGCCCGCGAGAACGGCAAGGACCTCTCGCAGATCCGTTCCGTCGCATCGTTCTTCGTCTCGCGCGTCGACTCCGAGGTCGACAAGCGGCTCGACGCCATCGGCACGGACGAGGCGAAGGCCCTGCGCGGCAAGGCCGGCATCGCCAACGCCCGGCTGGCCTACCAGGCCTACGAGGAGGTCTTCTCGACCCCGCGCTGGGCCTCCCTCGAGGCGGCCGGCGCGCACCGGCAGCGGCCGCTCTGGGCCTCCACCGGCGTCAAGGACCCCGACTACCCGGACACGATGTACGTCACCGAGCTCGTGGCCCCCGGCACGGTCAACACCATGCCGGAGAAGACCCTCGACGCCACCGCCGACCACGGCGAGGTCACCGGCGACACCGTCACCGGCCACTACGACGACGCCGCCGAGGTCCTCGACACCCTCGAGCGGCTCGGGATCTCGTACTCCGAGGTCGTCGACCTCCTCGAGCGCGAGGGCGTCGACAAGTTCGAGAAGAGCTGGGGCGAGCTCCTCGAGGGCGTGACGCGCGAGCTGGAGAAGGCCTCGGCGTGAGCACCCTCGACGTCTCCGCCACCGGGGCGGCGGCCGAGGCCGTCGCCACGCACGTGCCGACCCTCGTCGCCGACCGCGTCGCGAGCCGGCTCTTCGCGCAGGACCACACCCTGTGGGGCGAGGCCGCCGAGGACGAGGCGTCCAAGCGCCTCTCCTGGACCGGTCTCCCCCGCAGCTCGCGCCCGCTCGTCGGCGAGGTCGCCGCGCTGCGCAGCGAGCTGGAGGAGACCGGCTACGACCGCGTCGTCCTCTGCGGGATGGGTGGCTCCTCGCTCGCCCCGGAGGTCATCTGCGCGACGGCCGGCGTGCCGATCGTCGTCCTCGACTCCTCCGACCCCGACGTCGTCCGCGGTGCGCTCACCAACCTCGACCGCACGGTCGTCGTCGTGTCGAGCAAGTCGGGCTCCACCGTCGAGACCGACAGCCAGCGGCGTGCCTTCGAGCGGGCCTTCCGTGACGCGGGCCTCGACCCGACGTCGCGGATGGTCGTCGTCACCGACCCCGGCAGCCCGCTCGACGAGCAGGCGCGCGGGGCCGGCTTCCGGGTCGTCAACGCGGACCCCGCCGTGGGCGGCCGCTACTCGGCCCTCACGGCCTTCGGGCTGGTCCCCAGCGGGCTGGCCGGCGCCGACATCGAGGCGCTGCTCGACGACGCCGAGGCGGTCGCCGACCTGCTCGCCGCCGACGACGAGGCCAACCCCGCGCTGCGCCTCGGCGCGGCGATGGCGGGCACGGACCCGTTGCGCGACAAGCTCGTGCTCGTCGACGCCGGCACCGAGAACGTCGGGTTCCCGGCGTGGGCCGAGCAGCTCATCGCCGAGTCGACCGGCAAGGAGGGCACCGGCATCCTGCCGGTCGTCGCGATCGGCTCCGAGCCGGCGCACCTCTACGCCGACGGCACCGTCGTCCGGCTCGTGGCCACCGACGCCGACGACGACGCGGGCGCTCGCGGCGACTCCGTCGTCACCGTCGCCGGCGCGCTCGGGGCGCAGCTGCTCCTCTGGGAGGCCGCCACGGCGGTCGCCGGCCGGCTCCTCGGCATCAACCCGTTCGACCAGCCCGACGTCGAGAGCGCCAAGGCCGCGGCCCGCGAGCTGCTCGACGCCGGCATCGGCGCGGGCGACGAGCCGGCCTTCACCGACGGTGCGGTCGAGGTGCGGGCGCTCGGTGGCGAGTGGCTCACCGGCACCGCCACCCTCGACACCGCGCTCGACGACCTCCTCGCCCGGCTCGACCCCGAGCACGGGTACGTCGCGGTGATGGCCTACCTCGACCGCGAGGCCGACGCCGACCTCGAGAACGTCGCCCGCGACCTCTTCGAGCGCACCGGCCGGCCGGTCACCTTCGGCTGGGGCCCGCGGTTCCTGCACTCGACTGGCCAGTACCACAAGGGCGGTCCGGCCACCGGGGTGTACGTGCAGGTGACGACGGCACCGGCCGAGGACCTCGCCGTGCCGGGTCGCGACTTCACCTTCGGCCAGTTCATTTCGGCCCAGGCGGCCGGTGACGCGAAGGTGCTCGCCGACCACGGCCGGCCCGTGCTGCGCCTCCACCTCACCGACCACAACGCCGGCCTCGCGCAGGTGCGGACCCTGCTCGGTCGAGGCGGCGCATGAGCCCGGCCCGCGTCACCGCCGACCAGAACCCGCTGCGGGACCCGCGCGACAAGCGGCTCCCCCGCATCGCGGGCCCGTGCTCGATGGTGCTCTTCGGGGTCACCGGCGACCTCGCCCGCAAGAAGCTCATGCCGGCGATCTACGACCTCGCCAACCGCGGGCTGCTGCCGCCGGGCTTCTCGCTCGTCGGGTTCGCCCGGCGCGACTGGGCCGACCAGGACTTCGGCAAGATCGTCTACGAGGCGGTCAAGGAGCGCGCCCGCACGCCCTTCCGCGAGGAGGTGTGGCGCACCCTCGCCGAGGGCATCCGGTTCGTCCCGGGCTCGTTCGACGACGACGGTGCCTTCGACCTGCTCGCCGAGACCGTGGCCGAGCTCGACGAGCAGCGCGGCACCGGCGGCAACCACGCGTTCTACCTCTCCATCCCGCCGGGGTCGTTCGCCACGGTCTGCCAGCAGCTCGAGCGCTCCGGCCTGTCCACGCCCCAGAGCGGGTCGTGGCGGCGGGTGGTCATCGAGAAGCCCTTCGGGCGCGACCTCGCGTCCGCGCGCGAGCTGAACTCGATCGTCGAGAACGTCTTCCCGGCCGACTGCGTGTTCCGCATCGACCACTACCTCGGCAAGGAGACGGTGCAGAACCTCCTCGCGCTGCGCTTCGCGAACCAGATGTTCGAGCCGGTGTGGAACGCCAACTACGTCGACCACGTGCAGATCACGATGGCCGAGGACATCGGCATCGGTGGGCGCGCGGGGTACTACGACGGCATCGGGGCCGCCCGCGACGTCATCCAGAACCACCTCCTCCAGCTGCTCGCGCTCACCGCGATGGAGGAGCCGGTCTCCTTCGACGCCCAGGGCCTGCGGCTCGAGAAGGAGAAGGTCCTCTCGGCCGTCCGCATCCCCGCCGACCTCGCCGCCGGCACGGCCCGCGGCCAGTACGCCGCGGGGTGGCAGGGCGGCGAGGAGGTCGTGGGCTACCTCGACGAGGACGGCGTCGCCGACGGCTCGCGCACCGAGACCTACGCCGCCGTGCGCCTCGACATCGACACCCGGCGCTGGGCCGGTGTGCCGTTCTACCTGCGCACCGGCAAGCGGCTCGGCAAGCGGGTCACCGAGATCGCCGTCGTCTTCAAGCAGGCCCCGCACCTGCCGTTCAAGAGCACCGCCACCGAGGAGCTCGGGCAGAACGCCGTCGTCATCCGCGTCCAGCCCGACGAGGGCGTCACGCTGCGGTTCGGGGCCAAGGTCCCGGGCGCGCAGATGGAGGTCCGCGACGTGACGATGGACTTCGGCTACGGGCGCTCCTTCACCGAGTCCTCGCCCGAGGCCTACGAACGGCTCATCCTCGACATGCTGCTCGGCGAGCCCCCGCTCTTCCCGCGGCACGAGGAGGTCGAGCTGTCCTGGCGGATCCTCGACCCCATCGAGCGCTTCTGGGAGAAGAAGGGCAAGCCCCCCGAGCAGTACGTGTCCGGCGGGTGGGGCCCCGACTCGGCCGACGAGATGATGCGCCGCGACGGCCGTGAGTGGAGGCTTCCGTGATCGTCGACCTGCCGAACACGTCCACGGCCGCCGTCTCCAAGCGGCTCGTCAAGCTGCGGGCCGACACCGGGGCGATGGCCCTCTCCCGCGTCCTCACCCTCCTCGTCGTCGTCGACGAGGCCGATGCCGAGGAGGCCATCGAGGTCGCCAACGACGCGAGCCGGCAGCACCCCTGCCGCATCATCGTCGTCGTCGCGGGCAACCGCCGCGGTGCCGCCCGGCTCGACGGCCAGATCCGGGTCGGCGGTGACGCCGGCGCCTCCGAGGTCGTCGTCCTGCGCCTCTACGGCCCGCTCGCCAAGCACGGTCGGGCGGTCGTCACACCGCTCCTCCTCGCCGACTCCCCCATCGTCGCCTGGTGGCCGGCCGAGGCCCCCAAGGACCCCGCGGCCGACCCGGTCGGCGCCATCGCCCAGCGGCGCATCACCGACGCCGCCCGCAGCACCGGCACCCCGCGCTCGGTGCTCAAGCGGCTGGCGTCCGCGTACACCCCGGGCGACACCGACCTCGCGTGGTCGCGGGTCACCCTGTGGCGCGGCCTGCTCGCCGCGGCCCTCGACCAGGCGCCCTACGAGCCGGTCACCGCGGCGATGGTCGTCGCGGCCCCGGACTCCCCCTCCGGCGAGCTGCTCGGCGGCTGGCTGGCCGCCCGGCTGCGCTGCCCGGTGTCGCTCGCCCGTTCGCGCACGGGGTCGGGCATCATCTCGGTCCGCCTCGAGCGGGCCAGCGGCACCGTCGACCTCGTGCGGCCGCTCGACGGCAACACCTCGGTCCTGCGCCAGCCCGGGCAGCCCGACCGCACGCTGGCCCTGCCGCACCGATCGGACGCCGAGTGCCTCGCCGACGAGCTGCGCCGCCTCGACCCCGACGAGGTGTACGAGGACGCGCTGCGCAAGGGCTTCGCCGCCGTGAGCACTTCGCGCCGCACCGCGGGCGAGGCGGTCCGCGACGGCGCCGCGCCGTCGCCCGCCGAGGCCGAGCGCACCGCCCAGCGGCTGCGCCGGGCGGCCCGGATGGCCGGCAGCAGCGCGATGGTCGACAAGATGCCGATGCCCGCCGACACCGCCGACTCCGAGGCCGTCCGCAAGGCCGCCGCCACCAAGCTCGCCGAGGTCAAGGAGCGTCGATCGTGAGCACGTCCACCGTCGTCGTCCACCCCTCCCGCCAGTCCCTCGCGGATGCCGCCGCGGCCCGGCTCGTCGTCGCGCTCGTCGACGCCGTGTCCGCGCGCGGGGTGGCCCACGTGTCGATGACCGGCGGCTCGATGGGCTCGGAGATCGTCCGGTCGCTCGCCGCCGAGCCGGCGCGCGCGGCCGTCGACTGGTCACGGGTCCACGTGTGGTGGGGCGACGAGCGGTATCTGCCGGCCGGCGACCCCGACCGCAACGACACCCAGAACGACGAGGCCGGGCTGTCCTCGTTGGGCCTCGACCCGGCGACGGTCCACCGCGTCCCCGGGCCCGACGCGTCGGCGTCCGCCGAGGAGGCCGCCGAGGCCTACGCCGCGACGCTGCGGTCCTCCGGTGGCGGCAGCTTCGACGTCATGGTCCTCGGGGTCGGCCCGGACGGGCACATCGCCTCGCTCTTCCCGCACCACCCGGCGGCCGGCACCGCGGGGGCCGTCACCGTCGCGGTGCACGACTCCCCCAAGCCGCCGCCGGACCGGGTGTCGCTCACCCGCGAGTGCCTCGAGCGCTCGCGCGAGGTGTGGTTCCTCGTCGCCGGTGCCGACAAGGCCGACGCCGTCCGCCGTGGGGTCGAGGGCTCACCGTTCGAGGAGACCCCGGCCGCCCACGTCCACGGCGAGGAGCGCACCCTCTGGCTCCTCGACCCCGACGCCGCCTCCGAGCTGGGCTGAGGGGCACGCCGTGGGGATCCTCGAGCGCTGGCGCCGGCGCGACGACGAGCCGGCGCACGACGTCGTCGACGGTCCCCCCGGGCCCGTCGACGACGAGCCCGTCGACGAGGTGGCCACCCGGCCGCTCACCGGCGAGGAGGAGGCCCGGCTGGAGTCCTACCGGCTGCGCTACGACAAGCACGGCATCGACCCCGCCGACCTCGCGAGCATCGCCCGGTCCTGGGAGTCGGCCCTCGACCGCGACGACGAGGCCGAGGCCGCGGAGGTCGTCACCGTCGTCGCGACCGCCGTCGGCGACCACCTCGTCGGCACCGGCTACCGCTGGGTGGTCAGCACCGACCCGTTCGGCACCGACCTGGCCGTCGAGCCGCCGCGCCGCGGCGTGCCGGTCGTCGTCCGCACGCTCGTCGCCGTGCGCTGGATGAAGCGCGAGCGCGGCTGGCTCGAGGGCGTCGTCGAGCACCTCGCCCGCACCGCCCGCCGCTGAACCCCGCACCCCGGACACACCGCGACCCCGGCCGCGGTCGGCCGGGGTCGTCCGGGTGGTGCGGCTCAGGACCTCACTGGATGAGGCCGCGGCCCCGCAGCGACTCGAGCGCCTCGTCGAGGATGGCCTGGCCGTCCTCGTCGGAGCGGCGCTCCTTCACGTAGGCGAGGTGGGTCTTGTAGGGCTCGACCTTCGGCGGGGCCGGCGGGTTGTCCCGGTCCTGGCCGGCCGGGAAGCCGCAGCGCGGGCAGTCCCAGGTCTCGGGGACGACGAGGCCCGCCTCCTCGGCGAAGCTCGGCTTGGTCTCGTGCCCGTTGGAGCACCAGAACGAGACGAAGCGACGAGGAGCGGCCTCGCCGCGCTCGGCCTCGCCCATGGGGCCCGCACCGACGCGCGAGCCGCGGATCGCGTTACCTCCAGCCATCTGCCCGTCCCCCGATCAGGCGAAGCGCTCGAGGACGCCGAGACCGACGACGCAGGTGAACCAGACGACCGCCACGCCGACCGTGATCCGGTCGAGGTTGCGCTCGGCGACCGAGGAGCCACCGAGGGAGCTGGACATCCCCCCACCGAACATGTCGGAGAGGCCGCCACCCTTGCCCTTGTGGAGCAGGATGAGGAGGGTGAGGAACAGGCCTCCGAGGACCAGGAGGACCTGGAGGCCGATGCGAACCGCGTCCACGGATGGATCCTTCGTGTGGGGGTCGGGGACAACCGGACAAGGATAACCGCTGACCGCCGCGGCCGCCGCAGCCCGTCTGGCGCGGCGGCCGCGGACGCTCAGACGGTGCCGCGGTGGTCGCGGAAGCGGCAGATCGCCGCGAACTCGCCGGGGTCGATGGAGGCGCCGCCGACGAGGGCACCGTCGACGTCCTCCTGGGCCATGATCGCCGCGACGTTGCCGGACTTCACCGACCCGCCGTAGAGGATGCGGATGCCGTCGGCGACGTCACCGGAGTACAGCTCCGCGAGCTTCGTGCGGATGGCCGCGCACACCTCCTGCGCGTCGTCCGGGGTCGCGACCTCGCCGGTGCCGATGGCCCAGATGGGCTCGTAGGCGACGACGACGGTGCGGGCCTGCTCGGCGGTGACGCCGGCCAGCCCGGCCTCCACCTGGGCGAGGACGTGCTCGACGTGCGTGCCGGCCTGGCGGACCTCGAGGCCCTCGCCGCAGCAGAAGATCGGCGTCAGCCCGTGCTTGAACGCGGCCTGCACCTTGGCGTTGACGACGTCGTCGCCCTCGTGGTGGTACTCGCGCCGCTCGCTGTGGCCCACGGTGACGTACGTGCACCCGAGCTTGGCGAGGAAGGCCCCGCTGATGTCGCCGGTGTAGGCCCCCGCGTCGTGCGGCGAGAGGTCCTGCGCCCCGAACCTCAGGTCGAGGCGGTCACCGTCGATGAGCGTCTGCACGCTGCGGATGTCGGTGAACGGCGGCAGCACGGCGACCTCGACGGCGCCGAAGTCGTGCTTGCCGTCGCGCAGCGTCCAGTCGAGCTTCTGCACGAGGTGCGTGGCCTGGAGGTGGTCCAGGTTCATCTTCCAGTTCCCCGCCATGAGCGGGGTGCGGCCCGAGGCCATCAGTTCGTTCCCTTCGTGAGGATCGCGATGCCGGGGAGCTCCTTGCCCTCGAGGTACTCGAGGGAAGCCCCGCCACCGGTGGAGATGTGGCCGAACTGGTCGTCGGTGAAACCGAGCTGGCGCACCGCCGCGGCGGAGTCGCCACCGCCGACGACGGTCAGGGCGCCGGCCGAGGTCGCGTCGACGAGCGCCTGGGCCAGGGCCTTCGTGCCGGCGGCGAACGGCGCCATCTCGAACGCACCCATCGGGCCGTTCCAGAAGACCGTGCGCGCGTCGGCGACCTTCTCGGCGTAGAGCGCGGCCGAGCGGGGCCCGATGTCGAGCCCCATCGCGTCGGCCGGGATGGAGTCCGCGTCGACGACGGCGGTCTCGGTGTCGGCGGAGAACTCCTTGCCGACGACGACGTCCACGGGCAGGACGATCTCGACGCCCTCGCGCTCGGCCCGCTCGAGGTAGCCGCGGCAGGCGTCGACGCTGTCGGCGTCGAAGAGGCTCTTCCCGATCTCGTGGCCCTGGGCCGCGAGGAAGGTGAAGAGCATCCCGCCCCCGATGAGGAGCCGGTCGGCGGTGCCCATGAGGTTGTCGATGACCGCGAGCTTGTCGGCGACCTTGGCGCCACCGAGCACGACCGCGTACGGCCGCTCGGGGTCCTCGGTGAGGCGACGGAGCACCTCGACCTCGGCCCGCACGAGCCCGCCCATCGCCGACGGCAGCCGGGTGGCGACGTCGTAGACCGACGCCTGCTTGCGGTGGACGACCCCGAAGCCGTCGGAGACGTAGGCGTCGGCGAGCCCGGCGAGGGCGTCGGCGAACTCGGCCCGGTCCTCGTCGGTCTTGGCGGTCTCGCCCGCGTTGAACCGGAGGTTCTCGAGGAGGACGACGTCTCCGTCGGCCATCCCCGCGACCGCGGCCTGCGCGCTCTCCCCCACCGTGTCGGTGGCGAAGACGACGTCGCGGCCGAGGAGCTCGGAGAGCCGCCCGACGACCGGACGCAGCGAGTACCGCTCCTCGGGAGCCCCCTTGGGGCGCCCGAGGTGGGCGCACACGACGACGCGTGCGCCCGCCCCGGACAGCTCCGAGATGGTCGGGACCGAGGCCCGGATGCGGCCGTCGTCGGTGATCGTCGTGCCGTCGAGGGGCACGTTGAGGTCGGACCGGACGAGGACGCGCTTGCCGCGCAGGTCGCCCAGCGAGGCGATGTCAGCCATCTGTGGGTCGGTCCCCCGCGCTCAGAGGCTCGCGCCGACGTGCACGACGAGGTCGATGAGGCGGTTGGAGTAGCCCCACTCGTTGTCGTACCAGCCGACGACCTTGACCTGGTTGCCGATGACCTTGGTCAGGCCCGAGTCGAAGATGCACGAGCTCGGGTCGGTGACGATGTCGGCGGAGACGATCGGGTCCTCGGTGTACTTGAGGAAGCCCTTGAGCGGGCCCTCGGCGGCCGCCTTGACGATCGCGTTGACCTCCTCGACCGTCGTCTCGCGGCCGGCCTCGAAGGTGAGGTCGGTCGCCGAGCCGGTAGGGGTCGGCACGCGCAGCGCGTAGCCGTCGAGCTTGCCCTTGAGCTCGGGCATGACGAGGCCGATGGCCTTCGCGGCGCCGGTGCTCGTCGGGATGATCGACAGGGCGGCGGCGCGGGCACGGCGCAGGTCGCGGTGCGGGCCGTCGAGGAGGTTCTGGTCCGAGGTGTACGCGTGGATCGTCGTCATGAGGCCCTTGACGATGCCGAGCTCGTCGTGGAGCGGCTTGGCCATCGGCGCGAGGCAGTTCGTCGTGCACGACGCGTTGGAGATGACGTGGTGCTTCTCCGGGTCGTAGTCGGTGTGGTTGACCCCCATGACGAAGGTGGCGTCCTCGTTGGAGGCCGGGGCCGAGATGATGACCTTCTTCGCGCCGCCGTCGATGTGGGCGTGGGCCTTCGTGGCGTCGGTGAAGATGCCGGTGGACTCGACGACGACGTCGGCGCCGGCCTCGCCCCAGGCGATGTCGGCGGGGTTGCGCTCGGCGAAGATCTTGATGGTCGTGCCGCCGACGGTGATCGAGTCGTCGGTGTACGAGACGTCGTCGGCGAGGACGCCGAGGACCGAGTCGTACTTCAGCAGGTGGGCGATGGTCTTGTTGTCCATCAGGTCGTTGGCGGCGACGATCTCGATGTCGGCCCCCGACGCCTGCACGGCGCGGAAGAAGTTGCGGCCGATGCGGCCGAAGCCGTTGATGCCTACGCGAACGGTCACTGTGCGTGCCTTCCAGTGGAGGGGGATGTGCCGTGCGGAGCCGCTCGGCACCGTGGTTCCGGCACCAACCCTAGACCCCGCCCCGATCGCCCCTGCAGCCGTCCACCGTACGGGCGAGTAACCGTTTACGCAGGGCCGCGCGTGAGACGCCGAGCGCCTCGGTCGAGGTGAAACCCGACTGTCTGCAGGTCGCCTTTCACCTCGACCCAGCGACACCCCCGGCGGTCGAGGTGAAACCCGACCGTCTGCGGGTCGCCTTTCACCTCGACCCGCGACGGCGGACGGTCAGCCCTCGAGCATGTCCGGGGTGAGCACGGCCTCGGTGTCGGGGATGCCCTCGTCCTGGGCCCGCTTGTCGGCCATCGCGAGCAGCCGGCGGATCCGGCCGGCGACGGCGTCCTTGGTCATCGGCGGGTCGGCGAGCGTGCCGAGCTCCTCGAGGGAGGCCTGCTTGTGGGTGAGCCGCAGCTCGCCGGCCTCCTTGAGGTGGTCGGGCACCTCCTCGCCGAGGATCTCCAGGGCCCGCTCGACCCGCGCCCCGGCGGCAACGGCCGCGCGCGCCGACCGGCGCAGGTTGGCGTCGTCGAAGTTGGCCAGCCGGTTGGCGGTGGCCCGCACCTCGCGGCGGATGCGGCGCTCCTCCCACGCGAGCACGGCGTCGTGGGCACCGAGCCGGGTGAGCATCGCGCCGATGGCGTCGCCGTCGCGGATGACGACGCGGTCGACGCCGCGGACCTCGCGGGCCTTGGACTGGATGCCGAGCCGGCGCGCGGCCCCGACGAGCGCGAGGGCGGCCTCCGGACCGGGGCAGGTGACCTCGAGGGCCGAGGAGCGACCCGGCTCGGTGAGCGAGCCGTGGGCGAGGAAGGCACCTCGCCAGGCGGCCTCGGCGTCGCACACCGACCCGCTGACGACCTTCGCCGGCAGGCCGCGCACCGGGCGGCCGCGGCTGTCGATGAGCCCGGTCTGCCGGGCCAGCGCCTCGCCGTCCTGGACGACCCGGACGACGTACCGGCTCCCCTTGCGCAGCCCGCCGGCCGCGAGGACGAGGACCTCGGGGGTGTGCCCGTACACCTCGGCGAGCTCGCGCCGCAGCCGCCGGGCCGCGTTCGCGGTGTCCAGCTCGGCCTCGACGACGATGCGCCCCCCGATGATGTGCAGCCCCCCGGCGAACCGCAGCATCGCCGCGACCTCGGCCTTGCGGCAACAGGGCTTGGTCACGACGTGCCGCGACAGCTCGTCCTTCACCTTCGCCGTCATCGCCATGCCGGTCATCCTGCCACGCGTCACGGGGTGGGTCGCGGGCTGTACAGGATGTCCCTCAGGGCCGCCGCGTAGCGCAGTGGGTCGTGCTGGCCGGGGGCGCTGCGGGTGCTCACCGGGACGACGTGGAGCTCGGCGCCCAGCCGGGCCGCCGCCGCCGTGAGGCCCGCCTCGTCGTCGACGGCGGCCGGGTCGGCGAGCACGCCGTCGAGCCGCAGGCCGGGCGCGAGGGCGGCGAAGGACTCGAGGTGGCGCACGGCGTCGAAGCCGGCCGTCTCGCCGGACCCGGGGTCGAGGTTGAGGACGAGCAGGCGACGCGCGCGGCTGACCTCGAGGGCCTCGCGCACCTCGGGCACCAGCAGGTGGGTCATCACCGAGGTGAACCAGGACCCGGGGCCGAGGACCACCCAGTCGGCGCTGCGGATGGCGGCGACCGACTCCGGGTAGGCGGGCGGGTCGGCCGGGACGAGGCGCACCTCCTCGACGGTGCCGGGGGTGACCGCGACCTCGGCCTGCCCCCGGACGGTCGTCAGCCCGCCGGACCCGAGGCCGCTGACGTCGGCCTCGATGTCGAGCGGCACGGCGGCCATCGGCAGCACCCGCCCCCGGGCCTGGAGCAGCCGGCCGACGAGGTCGAGCCCGGCGACCGGGTCGTCGTGCAGCTCCCAGAGCGCGACGATGAGCAGGTTGCCGAGGGCGTGCCCGCCGAGCGGGCCCTCACCGGCGAACCGGTGCTGGAGGACGTCGCGCCAGGTGTGCCCCCACTCGGAGTCGCTGCACAGGGCGGCGAGGGCCATCCGCAGGTCGCCGGGCGGCAGGACGCCGAACTCCTCGCGCAGCCGGCCGCTCGAGCCGCCGTCGTCGGCGACGGTGACGACCGCGGTGATCTCGTCGGTGACGAAGCGCAGCGCGCCGAGCGTGGCGGCGAGGCCGTGGCCGCCGCCGAGCGCGGTGACGACCGGCCCGCTCACTCGCGCCCCAGGTCGCGGTGGACGACGAAGGTCGCGATGTCGTCGCCGACGAGCCGGCGCGAGAGCGCCTCGGCCACGGCGACCGAGCGGTGCTTGCCGCCCGTGCAGCCGACGGCGACGGTCGCGTAGCGCCGGCCCTCGCGCAGGTAGCCCGCGGTGACCGGCTCCATGAGCGCCACGGTGCGGTCGACGAAGGACCCCGCCCCCTCCTGGGCCATGACGTACTCGGCGACCGGCGCGTCGACCCCGGTGAGCGGACGCAGCTCGGGGACCCAGAACGGGTTGGGCAGGAACCGCATGTCGAGGACGAAGTCGGCGTCGAGCGGCACGCCGTACTTGAACCCGAACGACATCACGGCGAGGCGCAGGCTCGGGCCGCCGGTGACGCCGACGATGGGCGTCAGCTTGCGCGCGAGCTGGTGGACGTTGAGGCCCGAGGTGTCGATGACGACGTGGGCGTCGGCCCGCAGGTCGCGCAGCAGCTCGCGCTCGGTCTGGATGCCGTCGAGCAGCCGGCCGTCGCGCTGCAGCGGGTGCGGCCGGCGGACGCTCTCGAACCGGCGCACGAGCGCCTCGTCGGTGGCGTCGAGGAACATCAGCTGCGGGTGCCAGCCGTGCTCGCGCACCGAGGCGATGTGGTCGCGCAGCTCGCCGGTGAACGGGCGGGCCCGGACGTCGACGACCGCGGCGATGCGCAGGTCCGCGGCGCCCTCCTCGCGCGCCCGCGACGCGAGCACGCCCATCGCCGGGATGAGCTGCGGCGGGAGGTTGTCGACGACGTACCAACCGTGGTCCTCGAGGACGTTGGCCGCGGTCGAGCGACCGGCCCCGCTCATGCCGGTGACGACGAGGAAGTCCGCCCTCGCCGGACGCTCCGTCGTGTCGTCGTCAGCCACCACGCGCTCCCTCGTCGACCTCGATGACCTCGCCGGTGGCGGGGTCGACCGCCGGGGTGCCCGGGTCGGCCGAACCCAACTCTGCCGCAACGACGGCCGCGAGCGCAGGCCCGATGCCCGGAACGCCCGCGAGCTCGTCGACCGAGGCGGCCCGGATCCGCTTGACCGACCCGAACTCGCGCAGCAGCGCCTTGCGCCGCTTCTCGCCGAGCCCGGGGACGGCGTCGAGGGCGCTCTGGGTCATCGCCTTGCTCCGGCGCTGGCGGTGGAAGGTGATGGCGAAGCGGTGGGCCTCGTCGCGCAGCCGCTGGAGGAGGTAGAGGCCCTCGCTCGTGCGCGGCAGGACGAGCGGGTGCTCCTCCCCCGGCACCCACACCTCCTCGAGCCGCTTGGCGAGACCGACGACCGCGACGTCGACCGCCCCGGCGTCCTCGAGCGCCCGGGCCGCTGCATTCACCTGCGGCAGACCGCCGTCGACGACGACGAGGTTCGGCGTGTACGCGAACCGGGCCGGCCGCTCGCGCCCCTCGGCGACCTCCTGCTCGCGCTCCTCCTGCTCCTTGCGGCCGCGGCGGAAGCGACGCGTGAGCACCTCGTGCATCGCCGCGGTGTCGTCGGTGGCGCCGGTCTCGTCGCCGCGGACGATGAACCGCCGGTACTCGGACTTGCGGGGCAGGCCGTCCTCGAAGACGACCATCGACCCGACGACCTGGGTGCCCTGGACGTGGCTGATGTCGAAGCACTCGATGCGCAGCGGGGCGTCGTCGAGGTCGAGGTGGTCCTGGAGCTGCTGGAGCGCCTGGCTGCGGGTCGTGAGGTCGCCGGCGCGGGCCACCTTGTGGCGGGCCAGACTCTGGGTCGCGTTGCGCGCCACCGTCTCCATGAGGGTGCGCTTGTCGCCGCGCTGCGGCACGCGGACCTCGACCCGGCTCCTGCGGATGCCCCCGAGCCACGCCTGGAGCGCCTCGGCGTCGTCGGGCAGCACGGGGACGAGCACCTCGCGCGGCACGCCCTCGCGCGACTCGCCGCCGTAGACCTGCTGCAGCAGGTGCTCGACGACCTCGGCCGTGGTCTCGGCGTCGCGCTCGGCGACCCAGCCGCGCTGGCCGCGGACCCGTCCGCCGCGTACGTGGAAGAGCTGGACGGCGACCTCGAGCTCGTCCTCGGCGAGGCCGAAGACGTCGGCGTCGGTGGCGTCCGGCAGCACGACGGCCGACTTCTCGAGGACGCGTTCGAGGGCGCCGATGTCGTCGCGGATCCGGGCCGCCCGCTCGAAGTCGAGCTCGGTGGCCGCGGCCTTCATCTCGGTGGTCATCCGGGTGAGGAACCGGCCGCTGTTGCCGGCCATGAAGTCGCAGAAGTCCTCGGCGATGTCGCGGTGGTGCGCGGCGTCGACCCGCCCGACGCACGGGGCGCTGCACTTGTCGATGTACCCGAGGAGGCAGGGCCGCCCCACCTGGCCGGCCCGCTTGAAGACGCCCGCGGAACAGGTGCGCATCGGGAACACCCGCATCGCGAGGTCGAGGGTCTCGCGGATGGCCCACGCGTGCGCGTACGGCCCGAAGTACCGGGTGCCCTTCTTCTTCGCGCCGCGCATGACCATGGCGCGCGGGAACTCCTCGCCCATCGTCACCGCGAGGTAGGGGTAGGACTTGTCGTCGCGGTACTTGACGTTGAAGCGGGGGTCGAACTCCTTGATCCACGCGTACTCGAGCTGGAGGGCCTCGACCTCGGTGGAGACGACGGTCCACTCGACGCTCGCGCCGGTGCGCACCATCGTGGCCGTGCGGTGGTGCAGGGCCGAGACGTCCTGGAAGTAGGAGGACAGCCGCGGGCGCAGGCTCTTGGCCTTCCCGACGTAGATGACCCGCCCCTCCTTGTCGCGGAAGCGGTACACCCCGGGGTCGGTGGGGATCTCGCCCGGCCGGGGGCGGTACGTCGAGGGGTCGGCCACCGCTCCACCCTAGGCCGCTCCCCCGACAGGTCGGGCCCCTACCCCGCGGCCTCCCTCATCGCCGGCGAGACGTAGAGGGTCGTCACCCGGACCCCGTCGAGCCAGGTCGTGAGCCGCTCGGCCTCGGCGTCGAGCGCCCGGCGGGCCGCGGCCGGGAGCCGGTCGAGCAGCCCGATGCGCACCCGGGCGTCCTCGCCCTGCACCCAGCACCCGACGACGCGCCCGTCCCACCAGGCCGTCGTCCCCGCGTTGCCGGCCGTGTCGACGAGGGCCGGACCGTGGCCGCCGAGGTAGGAGCCACGACCCCGCCACCCCATGACCGTGGGGTCGAGGGTCGGCAGGAGGGCGGCCCACGGGTCCGGGGCGTCGACCGGGTCGAGGTCGTCCGGCAGCAGCCAGCCCACGTCGTCGGTGCCGTCGAGGCCGACCGGCACCGCCCCGAGGTCACCCAACGCGGCGCGGACCGTCCCGAGCGTGCCGCCCAGCCACCAGCGCAGGTCGTCCTCCGTGCCGGGACCGAACGCGCGCAGCCAGCGGCCGATGATCTCGGCGTGGGCGGCGCGACCGTCGAGCGGCGCGGGCACCTCGCCGAACCACGCCTCGGCCGTGGCGTACCGCGGCTTCGACAGCCGCCAGTGGCCCGCGTTGCCCGCCCGCACGACCCGGCCCCGCGCGGTGAGCACCCAGAGCACCTGCGGGAGCACCGGGACCGAGGCGCCCCATTTCGTGCCCGGTGACCGGTCGATCGTCACGTCGAGGTGGGGCAGGGCGGCCCGCAGCTCGGGGGCGGTGAGCTCGGCGGTTCCGAGCGCGTCGACCACCTCGTCGGCGGCGGCGCCCAGCCATCCCCCGCCGTCGGTGGTCACCCCGGAGGACTCCAGGTCGCGGGCCACCCGCCGGCCGATCGAGTCGGCGACGCGTGCCGAGGGCCCGCCGAGGACCGCCGGCAGGAGGCTGCGGGGCCACGCGAAGAGGGTCTGGCGCATCGCCGTCTGCTTGACGAGGTCGCGGCGGCGGTACAGCGCGTCCTCGACGGCACCGACCGTGGTGCCCGGCACCCGGGCCCACGCCGCGAGGTGGACCGTGGCCGGCTCGGTGGCGTGCAGCCCCGCGAGGGCGTCGGCCGCGGCCACCGGGTCCGCGAACCCCGCGCCGTGGGCAAGCCCCTGACGGCGCGCCAGCCGGGCCCGCCGCTCGTCGTCGTCGACGTGGCGGGCCGGGGCCGGCTGCGCGCGGCTCAGGAGACGGAGAGGCCGTCCCCGCTGACCGTGACGGACTTGGCCGGCAGGGCCTTGGTCGCGGGGCCCTGCTTCACCTCGCCGGTGGCCGCGTCGAACTGGCTGCCGTGGCACGGGCAGGTGATGACGCCGTCGGCGACCGACCCGACCTGGCAGCCCTGGTGGGTGCACACCGAGGAGAAGGCCTTGTACTCCCCCGCGGTCGGCTGGGTGACGACGGTCTGGAGCGACTCGAAGACCTTGCCGCCGCCGACCGGGATGTCGGCGGCCTTGATGGCCTCGGACGCGGCCGAGCTCGCGGCACCGGCCGCCGAGCTCGCGGCGTCCTGGACGTCGTCGGCGGCCCCGCACGCGGCGAGCGTGCTCGCGCCGGCGACCACCGCGACACCCGCGCCCGCGGCCCGCAGCGTCTGGCGCCGGCTGAGGCAGGCGCACTCGGGAACGGACGGGGTGGTGTTCTCGGTGCTCATCGGGGTGCCTCTCGCTCCGGTGACGGGTCACCGAAAGTATCGCGGGCCCGGCTGGACGTCGCCTGTGGACACCCGGACGCTGTCCGGAGGTCCACCCGCCGTACACCCGGAGGGGTTGCGCAGGGCGAATCCGCAGGTAACAAGTCGGCACCATCCCGAGGGAGGTCCTCGGTTCCCGGCCGATCCACGGTTACTCTCCGCAGGTGCTCGCGACAGCGGGCGGGAGCGTCCGCTCCCACATCTGACACTCCCAGGAGGAAACGTGCCTCAGCGTTCCGTGGTCGCCGTTGGCGCCTCCCTGCTCGTCGCCTCGCTCGCGCTCACCGGTTGCGGTACGCGCGGCGGCGACGACGGCGGCGACACCGGCGGCGGTTCCGGCGACTCGAAGGTCGCCAAGATCGGCGTCATCGCGCCCCTCTCCGGCGACCTCGCCGCCCTCGGCAAGGGCATCGAGCACTCCGTCGACCTCGCCATCAAGCAGGCCAACGAGTCCAACGCGATCCCGGGCTGGAAGCTCGAGCTCGCCGCCGAGGACGACCAGGCCACCCCCGACGTCGGCAAGAACGCCGCGACGAAGCTGGCCTCCGACAAGGAGGTCGTCGGTGTCGTCGGCACGCTCAACAGCTCGGTCGCCCAGAGCGTCCAGCCGGTGCTCGCCGCAGCGAACATCACCCAGGTCTCCCCGGCGAACACCAACCCGTCGCTCACCCAGGGCGCCGACTTCGCCACCGCGCCGAAGCGGGCGTACCCGACCTACTTCCGCACCTGCACCACCGACTCGATCCAGGGCCCGTTCGCGGCGCGCTACCTCTTCGAGAAGGCGGGCATCAAGGAGGTCGCGACGGTCCACGACAAGAAGACCTACGGCCAGGGCCTCGTCGACGCCTTCACGAAGGAGTACACGAAGCTCGGCGGCAAGGTCGTCTCGGCGCAGACGATCAACCCGGACGACGACAAGTACGACGCCGTCATCTCGAAGATCAAGCCCTCGAACCCGAAGGCCGTCTACTACGGCGGCGAGTTCCCGCAGGCGGGTCCGTTCTCGCAGCAGATGAAGGCCGCCGGCCTGAACGTCCCGCTCATGGGCGGCGACGGCATCTTCTCCGGTGAGTACGTCAAGCTCGCGGGCTCCACGGCCACCGGCGACCTCGCCACCTCGGTCGGTGCCCCCACCGACCAGCTCGAGTCGGCCAAGTCGTTCGTCTCCGCGTACGACGCCGCCAAGTACTCCGAGCCCTACGAGGCCTACGGCGCGTACGCCTACGACGCGGCCAACGCGATCATCAACGCGCTCAAGACCTCGCTCAAGGACGCCGACTCCGCCGAGGCGGCCCGTCAGGCGACCGTCCAGGCGATGAGCTCGGTCTCGTTCGACGGCGTCACCGGCAAGGTCGCCTTCGACGAGTACGGCGACACCACCTCGCGGGTCCTCACCGTCTACCAGGTCAAGGACGGCGCGTGGGCCCCGGTCAACACGGAGGAGTTCAAGTAACCCTCGCGAGCGGCTGATGCCGTGAGCACCCCGACGGCGGGGGTGGTCGAGGAGACCACCCCCGCCGTCCGTGCTCCGCGGACCCGGCGGCCCCCGGCCACGGGCCCGACACGCCCCTGCCGTGTGGCAGGTTCCCGTGGCGCAGGTCACCCGCTACTCTCCCCCCAGCCAGCCAGCCGGTACGACACGTCCAGGAGGCCGTGGTGGAACTAGCCCAGCAGCTCGTGAACGGGCTGACCCTGGGATCGCTGTACGCCCTCATCGCGGTGGGCTACACCGTGGTCTACGGGATCATCCAGCTGATCAACTTCGCCCACGGCGAGATCTTCATGGTGGGCGCGTTCGGCGCGCTCAGCACCGCGCTCCTGTTCTTCCGCAGCTACGTCGACGAGGGCCAGGTGCTCCCGTTCTGGGCGCTCCCGGTGCTCATCCTCGGGGCGGTCGCGGCGTCGGTGGCCATCGCGGTCCTCATGGAGCGCATCGCCTACCGCCCGCTGCGCAACGCCCCCCGGCTCGCGCCCCTCATCACGGCCATCGGCATCTCGGTCTTCCTCCAGGAGGCGGTGCGCCTGCTGTACGGCAAGATCCCGGGCTTCCCGGACGCCAAGCAGAAGGTGCCGTTCCCCAAGATCGCCGTGGTGTCCGGTGACGCGTGGACGCCCTTCGGGCTGACCATCCAGCGCTCGACGATCTTCACGGTCGGTGCGCTCGTCATCTGCGCCGCCGGCCTCTTCTACTTCGTCTCGCGCACCAAAACCGGCCGCGCGATGCAGGCCGTCTCGCAGGACCCCGACACCGCCCGCCTCATGGGCATCAACGTCGACCGGATCATCGTCGTCGCGTTCGTCATCGGCGCCACGCTCGCCGCCATCGCCGGCATCGCGCAGGGCCTGCAGGTCACGAACGTCAACTTCAAGATGGGCTTCCTCGCCGGCCTCAAGGCCTTCACGGCGGCCGTCCTCGGCGGCATCGGCAACGTCTGGGGGGCGGTCCTCGGCGGCCTGACCCTCGGCATCGTCGAGGCCCTGGCCATCGGCTTCATCCCCGGCACGTTCGGCGGCAGCTCCTGGAAGGACGTCTGGGCCTTCGCCATCCTCATCCTCGTCCTCGTCTTCCGACCCCAAGGCCTCCTCGGCGCGAAGGTGGTGGACCGCGCGTGAGCACCAACACGGCTCTCCCGGACGTCCTCGACGACTCCGACGTCTCCCGGCGCGACCGGCTGCGCGAGCAGCACGGCGCCAAGGCACCGCTGCTGGCCCTCGCCGGCGGCGTCCTGCTCCTCGTCAGCGGCCTGCTCTCCTGGTCCTACGACGACCGGATCCTCGGCGACATCAGCATCCGCTTCTACCCGGCGGGCATCCAGATCTACGCGATGGTCCTCGGCCTCGTCGCCGTCGTCCTCGGGGTGCTGCTGCGGCGGCGCCCGGGCTGGCTCAACCCCGGGCGCGGTCTCGCCGCGGTCGGCTGGGGCTCGCTGGTCTTCGTCGTCGTCGCGCTCGTGACGATCGCCCGCCAGGCCGGCGGCAGCATCAACATCAACGAGGGCGGGTGGGTCGCGCTCGTCGGGGCGCTGCTCGTCTTCGCCGCCGGGTTCGTGGCGCAGCGCTTCGAGCTGAACGTCCGCACCTGGCCCCGGCTGCCCGGCTGGGCCGAGATCCTCGTCATCGTCGTGCTCATGGCCGTGCTGCTCTTCACGACGGCGTACACCCTCGGCCTCGACGACTCGTGGACCTTCGTCTGCCTGCTCGTCACCCTCCTGTCGGTGGCGATCGCCCTCGTCGGCAGCGGCTTCGGCGAGTACGTCGGGTTCGTCGGCGGCAACAACCGCCGGGTGCTGCTGCTCGCGGCCTTCCTCGTCGCGTTCCTCTTCCCGTTCACCCAGGACGGCTCGGACGCCAACATGTCGATCGCCACGCAGATCCTCATCTTCGCGGCGACCGCGCTCGGCCTGAACATCGTCGTCGGGCTCGCCGGCCTGCTCGACCTCGGGTACATCGCCTTCCTCGGCACCGGCGCCTACGTCGGCGCGATGCTCTCGCAGTCGACGTTCGCGACGATCGGGTGGAAGCCTCCGTTCCTCGTCGTCATGCTCTGTGGGATGGCCGTCGCGTCGACCTTCGGCCTGATCATCGGCTCGCCGACGCTGCGGGTCTCCGGCGACTACCTCGCCATCGTCACCCTCGGCTTCGGCGAGATCTTCCGGCTCGCGATGTTCAACCTCGACGGCACGAACGGCCCGGACCTCACGAACGGCCCCAACGGCATCCCGGCCATCCCCGACCTGAACTTCTTCGGGTGGGACTTCGGCAAGGTGCACACCGTCGCGGGCATCCCCCTCGGCCGGTTCAGCAACTACTACTTCCTGCTGCTCCTGCTCATCGCGTTCGTCATCCTCGTCTTCAGCCGCCTCAACGACAGCCGCATCGGCCGTGGCTGGGTGGCCATCCGCGAGGACGAGCGCGCGGCGGAGGCCATGGGCGTCAACGTCTTCGGCCTCAAGCTGCTCGCCTTCGCGATCGGCGCGGCCCTCGCCGGCCTCGCCGGGACGATCAAGGCGCACCAGGACACGTCGGTGACGCCGGACCAGTACATCTTCCTCGAGTCGGCCTTCCTCCTCGCGGCGGTCGTCCTCGGCGGCATGGGCACGGTGGCCGGCGTCCTCGTCGGCGCCACGATCCTCAAGCTGCTCCCCGAGAAGCTGCGCGACGCCGCCGACTACCGGCTCCTCCTCTTCGGCCTCCTCCTCGTCATCATGATGCGGTTCCGGCCCGAGGGCCTCGTGGCCAGCAAGCGCCGACAGCTCGAGTTCCACGAGGACGACGAGGAACTCGTCCAGCTCGCCCAGACCGAACACCTGGAGGAGGCGAAGTGACCGTCACCGACCCCGCCCCGGCGGCCCACGAGATCGGCGACCGGGTCGTCCTCGAGGCCGCGAACGTCACGATGCGCTTCGGCGGCCTGACCGCCGTCGGCGACGTGAGCATGCGCGTCCACGACGGCGAGATCGTCGGGCTCATCGGCCCGAACGGCGCCGGCAAGACGACCTTCTTCAACTGCCTCACGGGGATGTACATCCCCACCGAGGGACGGGTCACCCTCGCCGGCGAGCAGCTGCCGCCGAAGCCGCTCAAGGTGGTGCGCGCCGGCATGGCCCGCACCTTCCAGAACATCCGGCTCTTCGGCAACATGACCGCCCTCGAGAACGTCATGGTCGGCCGGTACTGCCGGACCTCGTCGATGGCCCTCACGTCGGTCCTGCGCGGGCCGAAGTTCCGCCGCGAGGAGTCGGCGACGCGCGAGCGGGCCCAGGAGCTGCTCGACTACGTCGGGCTCGGCAAGAGCACCGAGCTGCTGGCCCGCAACCTGCCGTACGGCGACCAGCGGCGGCTCGAGATCGCCCGGGCCCTGGCCACCGACCCGCAGATCCTGCTCCTCGACGAGCCGACCGCCGGCATGAACCCGAAGGAGACCGAGGAGACGATGCACCTGATCTTCAAGATCAGGGACAGCGGGCTCGCGGTCGTCGTCATCGAGCACGACATGCGGTTCATCTTCAACCTGTGCGACCGGGTGCTCTGCCTCGTCCGCGGCTCGGTGCTCGTCGAGGGCACCCCGGGCGAGGTCCAGTCCGACCCCCGGGTCATCGAGGCCTACATCGGCGGCGACGACGCCGACGAGGAGGAGGACGCGTGAGCGACATCCTGGAGGTCAAGGACCTCGTCGTCTCCTACGGCAAGATCAAGGCCGTCAAGGGGATCAGCTTCACGGTCGGCGAGGGCGAGGTGGTCTCGCTCATCGGCACCAACGGCGCCGGGAAGACGACCACGCTGCGCACCATCTCGGGTCTCCTGCGCCCGACGTCCGGGTCGATCCGGTTCAGGGGCCAGGACCTCACGAAGGTGGCGCCGCACGACATCGTCTCGCTCGGGCTGGCCCACTCCCCCGAGGGCCGGCGGATCTTCCCCAAGCTGAGCGTCGAGGAGAACCTCATGCTCGGCGCGTTCTCCCGCAAGGACAAGGGGATCCGCGCCGACCTCGACGCGGCCTTCGAGCTCTTCCCCATCCTCCAGGAGCGGCGCGCGCAGCCGGCCGGCACCTTCTCCGGCGGTGAGCAGCAGATGCTCGCCATGGGCCGGGCGATGATGAGCAAGCCCCAGCTGCTCATGCTCGACGAGCCGTCGATGGGGCTGTCCCCGCTGATGATGAAGCGGATCATGACGACCGTGACGACGCTCCAGGAGCAGGGCACGACGATCCTCCTCGTCGAGCAGAACGCCCAGGCCGCGCTCAAGCGGGCGACGAAGGGCTACGTGCTCGAGGTCGGCACGATCGTCCTCTCCGGTACCGGCTCGGAGCTGCTCGCGAGCGACGACGTCCGCAAGGCCTACCTGGGCGAGGACTGACCCCACCTGGGGTGGCCGGCATGACCTCCTTCCGGCACGACGAAGGCGCCCGCGCGCTGGCCCGGCTCGCCTACCGCACCCTCGAGCCGTACCACCTGGCCGCGTACTTCGGGCCGCACGTCGACGCCACCCGCGAGGAGCTCGGCATCGGCTGGCTCGGTGCCTACACGGGGATGCGCGCCGCTCCGCTGGGGTCGGTGCCGGGTGAGGTCGTCGCCGCGACGTTCCACGGCTTCCGGCCGGCCGCTGTGACCAAGGCGTGGGGGCTGGCGCTTTCGCGGCACACGCCGGGCGGGCTCGACGAGGTCCGCACGCGCTGCCTCGACCTCGGCCTGCGGGAGGCACTCGGCGACGCCGTCGACTCCCCCGGGCTCACCGACCTCGTCGCCCGGCTTCGCCCGGTGCTCGACGCCCTCGACCCCGGGGGGCGTCCGCTCGCCGCGGCGTTCGCCGCCCAGGGCTGGCCCGATGCGCCCCACCTCGCGTTGTGGCACGCGTCGGCCCTCTGGCGGGAGTGGCGCGGCGACGGCCACGTGGCGGTGCTCACCGGCGCCGGCCTGCGACCCCTCGAGGCCCTCGTCCTCTACGACGCCTGGGTGCGCGACACCCGCCCGGCCGAGGCCGGCAGCCGCGGACGACCGTTCCTCCAGCCGACCCGGAAGTGGACCGACGAGGAGTGGGCCGAGGCCATTGACGCCCTGTGCGGTGCCGGGCTGCTGGCCCGCGACACCGACGACCCCGCCCTCACCGAGGCCGGTCGCCGGCTCCGGGACCACCTCGAGGACGCCACCGACGACGCGTCTGCCGCGGCGTGGGTGGGCGTCGAGGACGCCGAGGCGCTGCTGACGGCCGTCCGCCCCTTCGCGAAGCGGGTCATCGACACCGGCTGGCTCCCGGGCACGACCGACCGCCGCTGAGGCTCAGCCCGCCTTGCGGGTGGTGGCCTTCTTCGTCGTGCGGGTCGGCTCACGCCGCGTCGAGGTGCCCTTGGCCGCCGACTTCTTCGCGGCGGCCTTCTTCGCGGGCGCCTTCTTCGCCGGGGCCTTGCTCGCCGCGGCCTTCGCCGTGCCGGACCGCTTCGGGGTGGTCGTGCGCGCCGTCTTGGCGAGCACCGGCGCGAGGAAGCGACCGGTGTGCGAGTCCTCGAGCGCGGCGACCTCCTCGGGCGTCCCCTCGGCGATGACCCGGCCGCCGCCGCTGCCGCCCTCGGGGCCGAGGTCGACGATCCAGTCCGCGCTCTTGATGACGTCGAGGTTGTGCTCGATGACGATGACCGTGTTGCCCTTGTCGACCAGGCCCTGGAGCACGCCGAGCAGCTTGCGGATGTCCTCGAAGTGCAGGCCGGTGGTCGGCTCGTCGAGGACGTACACGGTGCGACCGGTCGAGCGCTTCTGCAGCTCGGAGGCGAGCTTGACGCGCTGGGCCTCACCGCCGGACAGCGTCGGCGCCGGCTGCCCGAGCCGGACGTAGCCGAGCCCGACCTCGTTGAGCGTCGTCATGTGCCGCGCGATGGCGGGCACGGCCTTGAAGAAGTCGGCGGCCTCCTCGATCGGCATGTCGAGGACGTCGGCGATCGTCCTGCCCTTGAAGTGCACCTCGAGGGTCTCGCGGTTGTACCGCGCACCGTGGCAGACCTCGCAGGGGACGTAGACGTCCGGGAGGAAGTTCATCTCGATCTTGATCGTGCCGTCGCCGGAGCACGCGTCGCAGCGGCCGCCCTTGACGTTGAAGGAGAACCGGCCCGGCTGGTAGCCGCGGACCTTCGCCTCCTCCGTGGTGGCGAAGAGCTTGCGGATGTGGTCGAAGACACCGGTGTACGTGGCCGGGTTCGAGCGCGGGGTGCGGCCGATCGGGCTCTGGTCGACGTGGACGACCTTGTCGAGGTGGTCGAGCCCGGTGACCGACTTGTGCCGGCCGGGCACGTGCCGGGCGCCGTTGAGCTTGTTGGCCAGCACGTTGTAGAGGATGTCGTTGACGAGCGTGCTCTTGCCGGACCCGGAGACCCCGGTGACGGCGACGAGGTTGCCGAGCGGGAACCCGACGGTGACGGAGTCGAGGTTGTGCTCGGTGGCCCCGACGACGACGACCTCGCGCCCCCGCTCCTGCGGGCGCCGGACGGCCGGCGTGGGGATCTCGCGCCGACCGGACAGGTACTTGCCGGTGATCGAGTCGGGGTGCGTCAGCAGGTCGGCGACGGTGCCGGAGTGGACCACCTGCCCGCCGTGCTCGCCGGCACCCGGCCCGATGTCGATGACCCAGTCGGCGGTGGCGATGGTGTCCTCGTCGTGCTCGACGACGATGAGCGTGTTGCCGAGGTCGCGCAGCCGGGTGAGGGTCTCGATGAGCCGGTGGTTGTCGCGCTGGTGCAGCCCGATGCTCGGCTCGTCGAGGACGTAGAGCACGCCGACGAGCCCGGACCCGATCTGCGTCGCGAGCCGGATGCGCTGGGCCTCGCCGCCGCTCAGGGTGCCGGCCGGCCGGTCGAGGCTGAGGTAGTCGAGGCCGACGTCGAGGAGGAACCCGAGCCGGGCGTTGATCTCCTTGATGACCCGCTCGGCGATCTGCCGTTCGCGGCTGGTGAAGTCGACGTCCTCGAAGAAGCGGGCGGCGTCGGCGATGGCCAGCCGGGAGACCTCGGCGATGGACCGGCCGCCGATGAGCACGGCGAGCGACTCGGGCTTGAGCCGCGCGCCCTTGCAGACGGGGCAGGGCACGTCGCGCATGTAGCCCTCGTACCGCTCGCGGCTCCAGTCGGAGTCGGTCTCGGAGTGCCGGCGCTTGACGAACGGGATGGCCCCCTCGAAGCCGGTGGAGTACGAGCGCTCGCGGCCGAAGCGGTTGCGGTAGCGGACGTGCACCTTGTGGTTGCGCCCGGTGAGCAGGGCGTCGCGGACCTTCTTCGGCAGCTCGCGCCACGGGGTGTCCATCGAGAACCCCAGCTCGTCGGCGAGGGCGCCCATGACCCGCTGGAAGTAGTCGGCGGCGCCGGACGCGGTGGCCCACGGCGCGATGGCGCCCTCGGCGAGGCTGAGGTCGTCGTCGGGGACGATGAGGTCGGGGTCGACCTCGAGCTCGGTGCCGATGCCGGTGCACTCGGGACAGGCGCCGAACGGGCTGTTGAACGAGAACGAGCGCGGCTCGACCTCGTCCATCTGCAGCGGGTGGTCGTTGGGGCAGGCCATCTTCTCGGAGAACCGGCGCTCGCGGTCGGGGTGCCCCTCCTCGAGGTCGACGAACTCGACGACGAGCACCCCGCCGGCCAGGCCGAGCGCGGTCTCGACGGAGTCGGTGAGCCGGCGCTTGGCCGAGGCGTCCGCGGCGCCCTTGGCGACGAGCCGGTCGACGACGACGTCGATGGTGTGCTTGACCTGCTTCTCGAGCTTCGGCGGCTCGCTGAGGGTGACGACCTCGCCGTCGACCCGGGCGCGGGAGAAGCCCTTGGCCTGGAGCTCGGCGAAGAGGTCGACGTACTCGCCCTTGCGGGCCCGCACGACCGGGGCGAGCAGCTGGAAGCGGGTGCGGTCGGGGAGCTCGAGGAGCCGGTCGACGATCTGCTGCGGGCTCTGCCGGGTGATCGGCTCGCCGCAGACCGGGCAGTGCGGGCGGCCCGCCCGGGCGAAGAGCAGGCGGAGGTAGTCGTAGACCTCGGTGATGGTGCCGACGGTGGAGCGCGGGTTGCGGTTGGTCGACTTCTGGTCGATGGAGACCGCGGGCGAGAGCCCCTCGATGAAGTCGACGTCGGGCTTGTCCATCTGCCCGAGGAACTGCCGGGCGTACGCCGACAGCGACTCGACATAGCGCCGCTGGCCCTCCGCGAAGATCGTGTCGAAGGCCAGCGAGGACTTGCCCGACCCGGACAGACCGGTGAAGACGACGAGGGCGTCGCGGGGCAGCTCGATGCTGACGTCCTTGAGGTTGTGCTCGCGGGCACCGCGGACGACGAGGTGGTCATGACTCACGACGGCCACTCTAGGTGTCCTCACCGACAGGCCTCTCCTCGCAGGTCCGCCGTCTAGGGTCGGCGACGTGAGCACCCCCATCGGCGAGTACGCGCTCCTCGGCGACACCGAGCGCGCCGCCCTCGTGAGCCGGCACGGGGCCGTCGACTGGCTCTGCCTCCCACGTTTCGACTCCCCCGCCTGCTTCGCCTCCCTCCTCGGCACCGACGAGCACGGCCGCTGGTTCCTCGGCCCGGTCGAGGAGGCACGGGCCACCCGCACCTACCGGGGCAGCAGCTTCGTGCTCGACACCGTCCACGAGACGGCCTCGGGGCGGGTCAGGGTGACCGACCTCATGCCCTTCGGCGACGGCCGCGCCGACCTGCTCCGGGTCGTCGAGGGCCTCGACGGCGCCGTCGAGATGGACCACCAGTGGGTCGTGCGCACCGGCTACGGCAAGGTCCTGCCGTGGGTCTCGCGGGTCGAGGACGCCGACGGGCAGACCGTCATCCGGGCGGTCGCGGGGCCGGACATGCTCGTCCTGCGCGGCACGCGGCTCCCCGAGCCCGAGGACCACCACCACGCCGACCGGTTCACCGTGCGGGCCGGGGAGCGGTACGAGTTCGCGATGACCTGGGTCCCGTCGTGGTCCGGGGTGCCGGAGGCGCTCGACGTCACCTCCCGCATCGAGGACACCGTCCGGCACTTCGACGAGTGGGCCGACCGGCACGAGCACCGCGGTCCGTACCGCGACGCCGTCACCCGGTCGCTCCTCGTCCTCCGGCTGCTCACCGACGAGCTGCGCGGTGGCATCGTCGCCGCCCCGACGACGAGCCTGCCCGAGGACGTCGGCGGCGAGCGCAACTGGGACTACCGGTTCTGCTGGCTGCGCGATGCCTCGCTGACCCTCGAGGCGCTCCTCGCCTGCGGGTACGTCGACGAGACCCGGCTGTGGCGCGACTGGCTGGTGCGTGCGGTCGCCGGCGACCCGGCCGACCTCCAGATCATGTACGCCGTCGACGGCTCGCGCGAGCTGCCCGAGCGCGAGCTCGACCACCTGCCCGGCTACGAGGGGTCCCGCCCGGTGCGGGTCGGGAACGCCGCGGTCGACCAGCGGCAGAGCGACGTCCTCGGCGAGGTGATGATCGCCCTCGACGAGGCGCGTCGGCTGGGGGTGGCCGAGTCCGCGGAGTCCTGGGCGGTCCAGAAGGCGCTCGTCGACGACCTCGCCGACCACTGGGACCAGAGCGACAACGGGCTGTGGGAGATCCGCGGCGAGCCGCGGCACTTCACGCACTCGCGGGTCATGGTGTGGGCGGCCTTCGACCGGGCCGTGCGCGCCGTCGAGGAGGACGGCCACGACGGCGACGTCGAGCGCTGGCGCGCCCTGCGCGACGTCGTGCACGCCGAGGTGTGCGAGAGGGGCTACGACGCCGGACGCGGCACGTTCACCCAGCACTACGACACCCGCGAGGTCGACGCGGCGCTCCTCCTCATCCCGACCGTCGGCTTCCTCCCGGCCGACGACGAGCGGGTGCTCGGCACGGTCCGGGCGGTCGAGGAGGACCTCCTGCGCGACGGGTTCGTCCTGCGCTACCGCACCCAGAGCGGCGTCGACGGGCTGACCGGCGACGAGAACCCGTTCCTCGCGTGCTCGTTCTGGCTGGCCGAGGCCTACGCGCGCACCGGCCGGCTCGACGAGGCGCACGCCCTGATGCAGCGGCTGCTCGACGTCCGCACCGACCTCGGTCTGCTCTCGGAGGAGTACGACCCCCGCACCGGGCTCCTCCTCGGCAACTTCCCTCAGGCCTTCTCGCACCTGGCCCTCGTGCGCGCGGCCTGCGCGATCGCCGCGGGCGACGCGGCCGACGGCCGGCGGTAGCGTCGGCCCATGGCCTCCCCCGACCTGCTGTCCCTCGTCGCCGTGCACACCGACCGGCTCGTCGCGACCACCCGCGGCCTCGACGACGTCGCGGCGCCGTCGCTCTGCGAGGGCTGGACCCGCGGCCACGTCGCCAGCCACGTCGCGCGCAACGCCGACGGCCTGGTGCGCCTCGTCCGCTCGGCCGTCGACGGCACCCGCGACACGATGTACGGCAGCCGGGAGGAGCGCAACGCCGACATCGAGGCCGGTGCCGCGCGGTCGGCGTCCGAGCTCGCTGACGACCTCGAGCGCTCCGCCGAGGCGCTGGCGCCTGAGCTGGCCCGGTTGCACCCCGAGCACGCCGACCACCCGCTCGAGCGGACCCCCGGCGACATCAGGGGCCGGGCGGCGGACATCCCGCTCATGCGCGTGCGCGAGCTGACCTGGCACCACGTCGACCTCGACGCCGGGTTCGGGTTCGCCGACCTCGAGCCCGAGCTGCTCGCGCTCTTCCTCGAGGACGAGGTGGCCCGGCTCCGCGACCTCGACGACGCCCCGGACGTCACGCTCCGCAGCTCCGAGGGCGACGAGTGGACGGTGGGCGTCGGCACCGCCGAGGTCTCCGGCGACCGCGCCGCCCTGCTCGGCTGGCTGGCGCGCGGCCTCACCGACGGGGTCACCGCCGACCCGCTCCCCCGGCTCCCGGCGGGGCGGTGAGCACGGTGTCGTACACCGGCGAGGTGGTCCCCGGCGGCCCGAGCGACGTCCGCGACCTCGGCCCGCTCGTGCTCCGCAAGATGGCCGTGTCGGACATGCACAACAACGTCTACCTGCTCACGTGCGCGGCCACCGGCGAGCAGCTGATGGTCGACGCGGCCGACGACGCCGAGCGCTGCCTGGCGCTGGTCCGCGAGGGCACCGGCCGGCTCGACCACCTCGTGACCACGCACCGGCACTGGGACCACGTCCGCGCGCTCGAGGAGGTCGCCCGCAGCACCGGGGCGCGCACCTACGCGGGCGCCGACGACGCGGACGCCCTGCCGCTCACCCCGGACGTCCGTCTGCGGCACGGCGACCCGGTGCGCGTCGGTGAGCTGGTCCTCGACGTCGTGCACCTGCGCGGGCACACGCCGGGGTCGGTCGCGCTCGCGTGGGCGGCACCGGACGGCGCGACGCACCTGCTCACCGGCGACTCGCTCTTCCCCGGGGGCGTCGGCAACACCAAGCGCCCCGAGCAGAGCTTCGAGGACCTCTACCGCGACGTCACCGAGCGCGTCTTCGACGTCTACGACGACCGGACGTGGTTCTACCCCGGACACGGGAACGACGGCCGGCTCGCCGACGAGCGGCCGCACCTGGACGAGTGGCGGGACCGCGGATGGTGATGGCTAGCCTGACGCGGTGACGTCCGCCGCCGACCGGGTCCCCGCCCCGGTGCTCGTGCTCGCGGGGATCGTCTCGGTCCAGTTCGGCGGGGCGCTCGCCGCGACCCTCGTGCCGGCCGTCGGGGCCGGTGGCTCGGTCGTCATCCGACTACTCTTCGCGACCGCCCTGCTGCTGCTCGTCGTCCGGCCCCGGTGGCGCGGGCACTCGCGACGGGCGTGGACGACGGTCGCGGCGTTCGGGGTCGCGCTCGGGCTGATGAACTTCGCGTTCTACGGCTCGCTGGCGCACCTGCCCATCGGCGTCGCGGTGACCATCGAGTTCATCGGGCCGCTGTCGCTGGCGGCCGCCCTGTCGCGGCGGGTGCTCGACGGGGTCGCGGTGCTCGCGGCCGCCGGCGGCGTCGTCCTCATCTCCGAGGCCCTGGACGTGCCGCTCGCCGAGCTCGAGTGGACGGGGATCCTCTTGGCCCTCACCGCCGGTGGCTTCTGGGCGGCGTACATCGTGCTCTCCGGGCGGACCGGCGCCGAGTTCCCGAAGCTCGAGGGGCTCGCGCTGGCCATGGTCTTCGCGACCGTCGTCACCCTGCCGTTCGGCCTCGGGAGCGTCGCCTCGTGGACCCCGGAGGTGCTCGCCAAGGGCTTCGGCATCGCCGTGCTCTCGTCGGTGCTTCCGTACTCGCTCGAGCTGCTCGCCCTGCGCCGGCTGCGGGCGCAGGTCTTCGGCATCCTCCTCAGCCTCGAGCCCGCGGCCGCGGCGCTGGCCGGTCTGCTCGTCCTCGGCCAGCGGCTGCACCCGACCCAGCTGCTCGGGATGGGGCTCGTCGTGGCCGCCTCGGCCCTCGTCCTCGGGCTCGGTGCCCGCAAGGACCCCGCGGAGTCGGCGGCGACCTGAGCGGCCGGCGGCTCAGTCGTCGATCAGCTCGGGGTGGCGCCGGGTGCGCCAGAGGCTGGCGACCGTGGTGACGCCGAGGATGACGACGATCGCGCCGAGCGAGACGGCGATCGGGATCTCCGGGACGTCGACGTTCTCGCCCCCGTTGAGGAACGGCAGCTCGTTGGTGTGCAGCGCGTGGAGCAGCAGCTTGACGCCGATGAAGGCGAGCAGGACCGCGAGGCCGATGCTCAGGTAGATGAGCTTCTTGAGCAGGCCGCCGATGAGGAAGTACAGCTGGCGCAGGCCCATCAGCGCGAAGAGGTTGGCGACGAGCACGATGTACGGCTCGCGGGTCAGACCGTAGATCGCCGGGATCGAGTCGAGGGCGAAGAGCAGGTCGGTGGTGCCGAGCGCCAGGATGACGAAGAACAGCGGGGTGGCCAGGCGCTTGCCGGTCTCCTTGGAGAACAGCTTGGTGCCGTCGTAGTCCTTGGTTGCCGGGAAGCGCTTCTCCATGAACTTCATGAAGCGGTTCTCCTCGAACTCGTCGTCGTCGCTCTCCCCCTCCCGGGCGAGCTTGACGGCGGTGTAGATGAGGAAGGCGCCGAAGATGTAGAAGACCCAGCTGAAGTTGTCGATCGCGGCGGCGCCGACGGCGATGAAGATGCCCCGCAGGATGATCGCGATGACGATGCCGACCATCAGCGCGAACTGCTGGAGCTTCTCGGGCACCGCGAACTTGGCCATGATGAGCAGGAAGATGAAGAGGTTGTCGACCGAGAGCGAGTACTCGGTGAGCCACCCCGCGAAGTACTCCCCCGCCAGCTGGCCGCCGGCGAAGAGCCACATCCCGAGCCCGAAGAGGACGGCCGCGCCGACGTAGACGGCCAGCGCCAGGGACACCTCACGGGTCGAGGGCCGGTGCGGCCGGCGGGCGATCATCACGACGTCGAAGGCGAGGACGGCCGCGGCGACGCCGATCGTCACCCACCACACCCACGGGGCCAGGTCGAGGTCGGGCGTGGCCGTCGGCATCAGGGCAGGGTGCACCGCGCCAGCCTAACGGCGGGTGGACGCCTCGACGCACGGCGTCCGCACCCTCCTACGCTGGCCGGCATGGCGAGCATGCTCGAGGACCTCTCCCTGCTGACCAGCCTCCACCGACAGGTCGTCGAGGAGTCCGGACGGGCCGATCTCCTCGAGGTCACCGACGCCCTCGAGCGCCGGTGCCGCGGCGAGGAGGAGGGCGACCCGGCGGCGCTCGTCGCGGCCCTCGACCCGGACACGACGGCCCGCATCGCCCGGCTGCTCACCGTGCACCTGCACCTGACGAACCTCGCCGAGGAGCGCCACCGGGCGCGGTCGCTGCGCAGCGAGGACGGCGAGTACGGCGGCGGCGCCGACACCGGCGACATCGGGCCGGCGGTCGCGGCGGCCGGCCCGGACGCCCGTGAGCGGGTCGAGCGGATGCGCATCCACCCGGTGCTCACCGCCCACCCCACGGAGGCGCGGCGCCGGGCGGTGGCCTCGGCCCTGCGGCGCATTGCCGAGCACCTCGACGCGCACGACGACCCGGGGTCGGGACCGTCCGAGCGGGCCAGGGCACGGCGCCGGATGCTCGAGGACATCGACATCCTCCAGCGCACCTCGACGCTGCGGATCACCCGGCCGACCCCGGCCGACGAGGTGAAGACCGTCCTCACGGTGTTCCGGCAGTCGCTCATCCACGCGGTGCCGCGGTTCCAGCGGGCCGTCGAGGCCGCGTTCGGCGGCGACGTGCGCCCCGGCGAGACACCGCTTCCGCCCATCGTGCGCTTCGGCTCGTGGGTCGGCGGCGACCGCGACGGCAACCCGTTCGTCACCGCCGAGGTCACCCGCGAGACCGTGCGGGCGCACGCCGACCAGGCCCTCGAGATCCTCCACGACGCCGTCGACCGGGTGGCGCGGATGATCACCGTCGACGAGGAGTCGACGCCCCCGACCGCGGCCCTGCGCGACGCGCTCGCCAACGACGCCGCCGCCCACCCCCGGCTGCTCGCCGAGGTCACCAAGGACTCCCCCAACGAGCCGCACCGGCAGAAGCTGCTCGTCGTCGCGGCCCGGCTGGCGGCGACGCGTGACGAGCGGGCCGGCGTGGCGTACCCGGGTCCCGACGAGGCGCTCGAGGACCTCCGGCTCGTCCAGGACTCGCTCGTCGCGGCCGGTGACGCGCGCACCGCGTTCGGCGAGCTCCAGGACGTCGTCTGGATGGTGCAGACCTTCGGCTTCCACCTCGCCGAGCTCGAGGTGCGCCAGCACTCGTCGGTGCACCGGGCGGCGCTCGTCGACGTCCTCGGGATGCTGCCGGACGGTGACCGGCCGGCCGACGCGGAGGCCGCGGCGGACGACGCCGAGCTGCTCGACCGGCTCGCCGTCGACGGGTGGCCGGAGCTCGAGGGGACGCCCGAGGGCGCCACCCGCGAGGTGCTCGACACCCTGCGGGTCATGGCCTGGCTCCAGCAGCGGTGGGGCCGGCGCTCGTGCGGGCGCTACGTCGTCTCGTTCAGCCAGTCGGCGGCCGACCTCGTGGCGGTGCGGGCGCTGGCCCGTCTCGCCGTGGGCGACCGGCCGCTGTCGCTCGACGTCGTGCCGCTCTTCGAGACCGGCGCCGACCTCGACGCCGCGGACCGCACCCTCGAGGCGTGGGTGGCGCTGCCGTCGACGGCGTCGTGGCTCTCCGGGGTCGAGCGGCGGGTCGAGGTGATGCTCGGGTACTCCGACTCGGCGAAGGACGTCGGGCCGGCATCGGCCACCCTGGCGCTGCACCGGGCCCAGGTGGGGCTCGTCGCGTGGGCGGCCCGTCACTCCGTGGAGCTGACGCTCTTCCACGGCCGGGGCGGGTCGCTGGGACGCGGCGGCGGACCGCTGCACCGGGCCATCGCCGCGCAGCCGACCGGGTCGGTCGACGGGCGCTTCAAGGTCACCGAGCAGGGCGAGGTGATCTTCGCGCGCTACGCCGACGTGCGCATCGCCGAGCAGCACCTCGAGCGGGTGGCCTCGGCCGTGTTGCTCACCGACTCGCCCGCGCACGCGGCGTCGCGGGACGCGGCGCTCGGGCGGTTCGAGGAGGTCGGGTCGGCCGTCGACGCCGCGAGCCGTCGGACCTTCCGGTCGCTCGTCGAGCAGCCGGGGTTCGCCGACTTCTTCGCGATGTCCAGCCCCCTCGACCTGCTGGCCGACCTGCGGCTGGGCTCGCGTCCGTCGCGGCGGTCGGGGTCGGAGTCCGGGCGCTCGCTCGATGACCTCCGCGCCATCCCGTGGGTGTTCGCGTGGTCGATGACCCGGGTCAACCTGCCGGGGTGGTACGGGCTCGGAAGCGGGCTGGCGGCGCTGCCGTCGCTGGAGCCGGCGCGCGAGGCCTACCGGGAGTGGCCGGTGTTCGCGGCCCTCGTCGACGTCGCCGAGATGAGCCTCGCGAAGACCGACGACGAGCTGGCGGCCGGGTTCCTGCGGCTGGGCGGTCGCCCCGAGCTGGCGTCGCTCGTGCTCGAGGAGCTCGCCCTGACCCGGCGGATGGTGCTGGAGCTCCTGGGCCAGTCGGAGATGCTCGAGCGAAAGCCCCACCTGCACACCGCCGTCGGGCTGCGGCGGCCGTTCGTCGACATGCTCAGCCACCTGCTGCTGCGGGGGCTGGCGGAGTTCCGGTCGGCCGGTGAGGAGGCGGGGTCGGAGTGGCACCGGCCGCTGCTGCTGACCGTCAACGGGCTGGCCGCGGGACTCCAGAACACGGGGTGAGGTTGCACCGCATTCTGGTGCAACTTTGCTGTGCTGCAGGCGAATACCTGTGTATGTGCCTTTCCGTTGTCGGTGCTTCGAGGTAGACTGAGGCATGGACAGGGGGACGATCAGCAGGCGCATCGCGGCACTGCGCGAGGAGTGCGCGGCGCTGGGTCGTGAGCTCGCCGACAGGGGTCGGGGGCTGTCGGCGGAGGATGCGTTCGGGCTCGCGGGTGAGGCGCAGGGGCTCGCGAACGCGGCCGACTCGCTGGTGGCCGTGGCGGGCGCGTGGGGTGCGCGGGTGGAGACGACGCTGCGGGAACCGGGTCCGTGGGAGCGGGTGCACCCGCTCGGGTTCGTCGACGCGATGGCCGCGACGGAGATGTCTCTGGCCTGCGGCCTGACCGAGGGGGTCGCGGGGCGCAAGGCCGCACTCGGTGCGGCCCTGGGTGAGCGGTTCCCGGCGGTCCGCGACCTGCTCGTCTCCGGTGACGTGGCGGCGGTGACCGCGCACAAGGTCGTCGACGCGTGTGCCGGCCTCGACGCCGACGCGTGTGTCCAGGTCGATGCCGAGCTCGCGGGCCGGCTTCCCGCGATGGACCCCGCCCGCGTCACCGGGGAGGCGCGACGCGTCGCGGGACGGGTGGCCGCGGACCAGGTGGCCGCGCACGCCGCGAAGACCCGGCGGGGTCGGTGCGTGGAGACCCGGGCCGGGGTGGACGGGCTGACGGACTGGTTCGCTTCCCTGCCGACCGCGACCTCATCGGCGATGTGGTCCGCGGTCGACTCCCTCGCGGGCGAGTACCGGCAGATCGACGACACCCTCTCGGTGCCGGAGTCCCGCGCTGATGCGCTGGCCGACCTGGTCCTCCGGAACGTGACGGTGTCGGCCCAGGTCACCCTCGGGGTTCCGGTCGTCACCGACCGGCCGCCCGCCACACCCAGGGGTGGGCGGTTCCGGGTCGAGTGGGACGACGACGACACCCTGTTCGACGCGGTCACCGGTGAGGAAGTCCGCTACGGCGACCTCGACCCCGCCTCCCGGGAGGAACTCTCCTGGGTCGAGGAGCCGGCCGAGCTCGACGGCGACATCGCCCGAACCATGGCGGTCGTCTCGCCCGGGTACGCGGTCTCCGGCACCGAGATCCCCGGTCTCGGCTGGGTCGAGCCCGCCACCCTCGCCAACCTCCTGAAGCTCCTACCGATGGAGGTCTCCCGGGCCGTGCTCGAGGCCGACACCGGCACCCTCGCCAGCCTGACCACCAGTGCCTACCGCCCACCCACAGCCATCAGCGACTTCGTCAAGACCCGCGACGGCACCTGCCGCATGTGGGGCTGCACCAGACCCGCCGAACGCTGCGACCTCGACCACGCCAGACCCTGGCCCGACGGCACCACCACGGCGGACAACCTCGAGTCCCTCTGCCGACGACACCACCGCTTCAAGCAGACCCAGCGCTGGCGACCCGCCCTGTCCCCCGACGGCACCACCACCTGGCACGGCCCGAACGGCGCCACCCGCACCACCGAACCCCAGCACCGCGTGCCGGCCTGATCCGGTCGGTCGGCCAGCGGTTCCTGCGTTGACGGCCTGTCAGCCGCCGGGACCGCCGCTCGACATGGGTCCGTTGACGTCCCCGGCGTATCCCTCACCGGTGCGGTTGGTCATATTCATGTCCGGCGGCGGACCGTCACCCCGGCCGAAAGACCCTCGCCTCCGGTCGACGACCACGACGAGGACGATGACGGCGAGGATGACCCCGACGAACCACAGGACGATCTCCATGGCCGACCTCCCGCCCCCGGGCTGGTGACCGGCGGCTCCCCCCGAGTGTCCCGCTGACGGGCCGATACGTCCAGACTCCCGCCGACCAGGACCGCCGGCTCCGGGTCAGGGGCGCTTCCTCTTCGGCAGCTTGGCGACGACGAGGTCGTAGGAGGTGTCGACGGCCTCGAGCAGGACGTCCTCGGGGATGGCGCCGCCGACGACGCGTGCGACGGAGACCGCGGCTTCTTCGACGGCAACCGCGAGGCGTCGTGGACCGCGCTCGTGGGGCCGTGCCTGCAGACAGAACTTCGCCGCTACCGCGCCAACCTGGACACCATCCTGACCGAGGTGGACAGGCTCCGGGCTGGTCGCACCACCACCGTCCTCCTGACCACCCAGTACTCGGACTTCGGCGGACCGCCGGGCAACGTCTGCTGCCCACCGATCGCCACGAAGGTCGCCGCCCAAATCGAGATCGCCTTCAACGCGACCGAGTGGGAGGTGGCGACCGCACACCACGCCTCCTGCGTCGACCTCCTCCGTGCGTTCAACGGTCCCTCCGGCACCGCCTGGCCGGGTGACCTCATCGGCTCGGATGGCACGCACCCCTCCGCGGCGGGGCATCGGAGGATCGCCGCGCTCCTCCAAGCCGCCGGGGTCGCGCCGAGCCGCTAGGACGCGTCGTGCTGGAGGCTCGCCGAGGACCACGTCTCCACGTGGTCGGCGGGCCTGTGGCAGACCGCCACGGTGATGCCCGGGGTCGACGGGAAGCGGCAGATGATGACGGACCTGCGCCGCCCGGACGGCCGACTCCCCGACACCGACGGCTGGTCCGGCGGCGCGGAGTGAGGGACGATGCCCCCGTGGAGGAGATCGCGGTCAGGGCCGAGACCCAGGAGGCGGAGCGCGACGTCATCGTCGTGGTGACCCTGGAGGGCCGGTCCTGGCTGATGAACGTGCGGGCCACCCCGGCGGAGTGGCAGCGCCTCTCGGAGGTGCCCGCCGCCGACTGGCGCCGACGCCGAGCCGTCCGGCTCGGCACGGTCGCCGGGGTCGACGTGTGGTGGCACGTCTCCGACGACACCCTGTACATGACCCTCGGCGAGGACGGACCCGAGTCGGCGGACGTCGGGCTCGTGCTGCCCGTCGGCGTCCTGCGCCGCATCCTGGACGAGGTGGCCGCAGCGCGCGACGAGTCGCCCTGACCACCGGACGCCCCTGGTGCGGGGGCCGGGCAGTGCTCGTCCGGCATGCTGGTGCCCGTGGAAGGTCACCGCACGGCAGTCGTCGACTGGTCGGGCTGGGTCGGTACGGACCGGCACCACCACGTCCGGACCGCGTCGGACGTCGAGACGTTCCTCCGGTTCGTGGGCTCCATGACGGCGCGGGGCGAGGGCTACACCGAGGTGAGTCGCGGCACGGACCCGCACCCGATGCTGGCGCTGTCCGTGGCGTCGGGACGTGCGGTGATCCACCTCTTCCGGTCCCCGGAGGAGTCCGCCGTGCTGCAGGGAGACGGATGCGTCCCGCCGCGAGAGGTCGCCGAGCTCCCGATCGTGGAGGGAAGCAGCGCATTCACCGGCGACGTCATCGTCACCCTCGAGAGGGCCGTGGACGTCCTGACCGCGTTCGCTCGCGGGGCCGCGCCCGAGACGCTGGGTGCCTGGGACGAGCTGTGAGGTGCCGGCTCGCCCGGTTGCTGCTCCTGCAGGAACGACCGACGAGACCCGTGCCCCCACACCGGTCTCGCCGGTGTCCGGCGTCCCGTGCCGACGGTCAGCGTCGCTCCCGCGCCGTGTCGCCGGCGCCCGGACTCACCGGGTGGCCTCGCTCATCTGGCGCAGCTCCTTCTTGAGGTCGCCGATCTCGTCGCGGAGACGGGCCGCGAGCTCGAAGTGCAGGTCGCCGGCCGCCTGGTGCATCTGGGCGGTGAGCTCCTGGATGAGGTTGGCGAGCTCGCTGGCCGGCACGCTCTCGGCCCGCCGCGCCCCGAGCGCCACGTCGGCGGCCGCCGCGCCCCGACCGCCGCGGCCGCCGTCGGACTTGCCGCGGGAGCGCGCGCGCCCGGAGCCGAGCAGCTCCTCGGTGTCGGCGTCCTCGCGCTGGAGCATGTCGGTGATGTCGGCGATCTTCTTGCGCAGCGGCTGCGGGTCGATGCCGTGCTCGCGGTTGTAGGCCATCTGCTTCTCGCGGCGGCGGGTCGTCTCGTCGACCGCCTCGGCCATCGACGGGGTGAGCTTGTCGGCGTACATGTGCACCTGGCCCGACACGTTGCGGGCCGCGCGCCCGATCGTCTGGATGAGGGACCGGCTCGAGCGGAGGAACCCCTCCTTGTCGGCGTCGAGGATCGCGACGAGCGAGACCTCGGGCAGGTCGAGGCCCTCGCGCAGGAGGTTGATGCCGACGAGCACGTCGAACTCCCCGAGCCGCAGCTCGCGGAGCAGCTCGACGCGCCGCAGCGTGTCGATGTCGCTGTGCAGGTACCGGACCCGCACCCCCTTGTCGAGCAGGTAGTCGGTGAGGTCCTCGGCCATCTTCTTCGTGAGCGTCGTGACGAGGATGCGCTCGTTCTTCTCGGTGCGGACCCGGATCTCGTGGAGCAGGTCGTCGATCTGGCCCTTGGTCGGCTTGAGGACCACCTCGGGGTCGACGAGCCCGGTGGGCCGGATGATCTGCTCGACCACGCCGTCGGCCTTGGCCACCTCGTACGACCCGGGGGTCGCCGACAGGTAGACCGTCTGCCCGATCCGCTCGAGGAACTCCTCCCACTTCAGTGGCCGGTTGTCCATCGCCGACGGCAGCCGGAAGCCGTGCTCGACGAGCGTGCGCTTGCGCGACATGTCGCCCTCGTACATGGCCCCGATCTGCGGGACGGTGACGTGCGACTCGTCGATGACGAGGAGGAAGTCCTCGGGGAAGTAGTCGAGGAGGCAGTTCGGTGCCGACCCGGGCGAGCGGCCGTCGATGTGCATCGAGTAGTTCTCGATGCCGGAGCAGGACCCGACCTGGCGCATCATCTCGATGTCGTAGGTGGTGCGCATCCGCAGCCGCTGCGCCTCGAGCAGCTTGCCCTGCTTCTCGAAGAGCGACAGCTGGTCCTCGAGCTCCTTCTCGATGCCGGCGATGGCGCGCTCCATCCGGGCCGGCCCGGCGACGTAGTGGGTGGCCGGGAAGACGTACATCTCGTCCTCCTCGCGCACGACCTCGCCGGTGACCGGGTGCAGCGTGTAGAGCCGCTCGACCTCGTCGCCGAAGAACTCGATGCGCAGCGCGTGCTCCTCGTACACCGGGATGATCTCGACGGTGTCGCCGCGGACCCGGAAGGTGCCGCGGGTGAACGCGAGGTCGTTGCGGGTGTACTGCATCTGCACGAACCGGCGCAGCAGGTCGTCGCGGTTGACCTCGTCGCCCACCCGCAGCGGGACCATCCGCTCGACGTACTCCTGCGGCGTGCCCAGGCCGTAGATGCACGACACGGACGCGACGACGATGACGTCGCGCCGGGTGAGCAGGCTGTTGGTGGCGCTGTGCCGCAGCCGCTCGACCTCGTCGTTGATCGAGGAGTCCTTCTCGATGTAGGTGTCGGTCTGCGGGACGTAGGCCTCGGGCTGGTAGTAGTCGTAGTAGCTGACGAAGTACTCGACGGCGTTGTTCGGCAGCAGCTCGCGGAACTCGTTGGCCAGCTGCGCGGCGAGCGTCTTGTTCGGGGCCATGACGAGGGTGGGGCGCTGCACCTGCTCGACGAGCCAGGCCGTGGTGGCCGACTTGCCCGTGCCGGTGGCGCCGAGGAGGACGACGTCCTGCTCGCCGGCCTTGACGCGCTGCGCCAGCTCGGCGATGGCCTTCGGCTGGTCGCCCGCGGGCTGGAACTCGGAGACGACCTCGAACGGCGCGACGCGGCGCTGGAGCTCGGTGGTGGGGCGCATCCCCCTACGGTAGGCCGCTCCACCGACAGTCCGGGCTCTGGCCGTGCGGCGGCCCCGGTGGGAGCATCGGCCCCATGAGCGCCGAGCGGCCCGAGGGCCTCGACCCCGCCGACTGGGACGACTTCCGCGCCCTGGCGCACCGGGCCCTGGACGATCTCGTCGACCGCCTCGAGCACCGCCGCGACGAACCGGTCTGGCGGCCCCTTCCCCACGAGGTCCGCGCCTCCTTCGACGGCCCGCTCCCCCGCGAGGGCATCGGGGTCGAGGCCGCGTACGCCGAGGTGATGACCCGGGTCGCGCCCTACACGATGGGCAACGACCACGCCCGCTTCTGGGGCTGGTACATGGGCGCCGGCACGCCGGTGGGCAACCTCGCCGACCTCGTCGCCAGCGTCCTCAACCCGAACCTCGGCGGCGGCGACCACGCCCCCGTGCTCGTCGAGCAGCAGGTCGTCCGCTGGTGCGCCGAGGCGGTCGGCTACCCCACGGACGCGAGCGGCCTGCTCGTCAGCGGGGCGTCGGAGGCCAACCTCGTCGGGCTCGCCGTCGCCCGCAGCGCCGTGCTCGGCCCGGGCGTGCGCACCGACGGCCTCGCCGGCACCGGCCGGGTCGCCGTCTACGCCTCCGCCGAGGTGCACAGCTGCCACCGCAAGAGCTGCGAGGTGCTCGGGCTCGGGGAGGCCGCGCTGCGGCTCGTCCCCGTCCGCGACGACTTCACCCTCGACGTCGACGCCCTCGCCGAGGCCGTCGCGGCGGACCGGGCGGCGGGCATCCGCCCCCTCGCCGTCGTCGCCACCGCGGGCACCATCAACACCGGGGCGGTCGACGACCTCGACGCGGTCGCCGACCTGTGCGCCCGCGAGGGGCTCTGGATGCACGTCGACGGCGCCATCGGCGGCTTCCTCGGGCTGAGCGGCCGGGCCGACCTCGTCCGCGGCCTGGCCCGTGCCGACTCCGTCGCCCTCGACCTGCACAAGTGGATGCAGGCGCCGATCGACGTCGGGCTCGTCCTCGTCCGCGACGAGGCCGCGCACCGGGCGACGTTCTCCGTCGTCCCGGCCTACCTCCGCCACGCCACCCGCGGCCTGGCGGCCGGCGACGTCTGGTTCAACGAGTACGGCATCGACCTCACCCGCGGCTTCCGGGCCCTCAGGGTGTGGATGGCCCTGCTCGCCCACGGTGCCGACGCCCACGGCGCGGTGATGGACCGCACGACCGCGCTGGCGCACCGGCTCGCCGACCGGGTCGACGACCACCCGCTCCTGGAGCGGATGGCTCCCGTCGGCTGCGACATCGTCTGCTTCCGGTACCGCCCGGACGGCCTCGACGACGAGCAGCTGGACGCCGTCAACCGCGAGCTCGTGCTCCTCGTCCAGGAGAGCGGCGTCGCGATCGTCACCGAGACGGCCCTGAGCGGCCGGCTCGCGGTGCGGGTCGCGATCGGCAACCACCGCACGAGGGCCGAGGACGTCGACCTGTTCCTCGAGGCGCTCGAGCGGCTCGGCCCGCAGGCCGTCACCACAGCGACCTCCGGCGCGCGCTGACCGGCCGGGTCACCACCAGCCCTGGCGCCGCGCCCAGCGCAGCAGCCAGAGCGAGGTCCCGAGCATCGCCGCGACGACGAGCGTCAGCTCCCACCACCGCGTCGCGTCGTTGACGATCAGGTTCATCCCGAAGACGCCCGACACGGCGGCCACCGGCAGCGTGACCGCGGCGATGACGGCCAGCCGCTCGGCGGCGACGAGCATCCGGGTGTCCGTGCGCGCCCGGTAGAAGTCGGTGACGCCCTGGAGGAACTCGAGCTGGCTGTGCGTGATGCGGGCCAGCCGGTGATACTGGTCGCGCAGGTCGTCGAGCAGCGCGGCGCCACCGTCGTCCCCGCGACCCTCGAGCGTCGCCGCCCGGCCGAGGACCTCCGCGCCCTGGGAGGCCATCGTCCGCACGGTGAGCAGCGTGTGCCGCACCGTGAACAGCTCGTCGAGGAAGTCCTGCGGGCGGTCGTCGTCGGCCCGGGCCATGACCCGCTGCTCGAGGAGGCCGACCTGCTGGGCGAACTCGTTGACGATCCGCTCCTGGGCGTTGGTCAGCGCCGAGACGAGCGAGTACGCGAGCGCCAGGGGTCCGGCGGGGTGCAGCCGCCCGGCCTCGAGCCGCGCCGCGACGTCCTCGGTCTCGCGGAGGAGCTCGCCGAGCCCGACCGACGGGTTCCGCGGCCCGTGGAGGGTCACGAGGAAGCCGGGGGCGACGTAGAGGTCGAGCTCGAGGTAGTGGACGTGCCCCCGCTCCCCCGGGCACGGCCGGTGCAGCGCGAGGTAGAGCACGTCGGCGTAGTGGTGCAGCCGGGCGACGTGGTTGCGGGACAGCCCGTCGGCGGCGGCCGCGGGGTGCACGTCGAGGACGTCGGTGAGCAGGGCGGCGGTGCGCTCGTCGGGCTCGGGGACGTCGACCCAGACCCAGCCGGCGCCGGGGTCCGCGAGGAGGGCGGCCAGGTCGCCGACGTCGTGACGCGCGACGCCACCGTCGGGACCGATGCTGCGGACCGAGGAGACGGCCATGGTCGAACTCTAGCCAGCGGGTGGTCCCCCGGACCGGCCTGCGGCGGCCGGGGTCCACCGCGTGCGCGACGCCCACTCGCGGGCCCGGACGCGGGCCTGCGCGAACCAGGGCTCCTTGGCCTCGGCGTACTGCTCGGTCGTCGCGAGGGACGCGGCCAGCTCGGCCTTGTGCGCCGCGTAGGCGTCCCGCTCACCGGCCTCCGCGCGCAGCCAGTCGCGGAAGAGGAGGGCGAACTCCCAGCCCGGGGACCCGACCTCGCGGACGTGGACGTGCGCGACCCGCCCGGGGTCGGCCGAGCCGTGGAACCGCTTCGGCCACGGGCGGCCGTCGGAGCCCTGGTCGGTGGTCTCGCCCTCGACCCGCGGGAAGCCCGCCGCGGCCATCGCCTCGACGAACGCGGGCTCGTCGGCGTCGGCGAGGCTGCGCACGCCGACCTGGAGGTCCATGACGTCCTTGGCCGGCAGGCCGGGGACCGACGTCGAGCCGACGTGGTCGAGCGTGGCGGCGGCGTCGCCGACGGCGTGCCGGACCCGGGCGAGCAGCCGCTCGGCTCCGGCCGGCCACGCCGGGTCGGGTGGGCTGAGGACCGGGGCCGGCAGCCGGCTGCGGGTCCCCGTGCGCAGGTTGGCGGCGAACGGCTCGAGCCGCGCGGCCCACAGCCGGCGCACCGCCACCTCGAGCGCCTCGCGGGTGCCCTCGTTGTCGAGCCAGACGTCGGCGGCGGCGCGCCGTGCGTCGTCGTCGGCCTGCGCCCCGATGCGGGCCCGGGCGTCCGCCTCGTCCATCCCGCGGTCGGCGACCAGGCGGTGAAGGCGCGTCTCCTCCGTCGCCCCGACGACGAGCACGAGGTGGTACTCCTCCGCCATCGCCTTCTCGACGAGCAGCGGCATGTCGTGGACGAGGACGGCGTCGTCGGGGACCGCGGCGACGAGCTCGGCGGTGCGGGCCCAGATGGCCGGGTGCGTCACCGCCTCGAGGTCGCGCAGGGCGGCGGGGTCGCCGAAGACGAGGCGGCCCAGGGCCGGACGGTCGAGCGAGCCGTCCGCGGCCAGGACGTCCGGGCCGAAGCGCCGGGCGATCTCCGCGAGGGCCGGCGTGCCCGGCTCGACGACCTCGCGCGCCACGGCGTCCGCGTCGACGACGACGGCCCCCAGGGCGGCGAGGGCCCGGGCGACCGTGGACTTGCCGGACCCGATGCCCCCCGTGAGCCCGACGCGCAGCATGCCGACGACCCTAGCCCGTCCCGCGGGTCCCCGGGCCGAGCATGTGACCGGCGGGTAGCCTCCTCGCGTGACGACAGCCCCGACCGTGGCGCCCGAGGGCGGTGCCGGGACCGCCGGTGCGGCCCGGGCTGCCCGCAACCAGGCGCTCGACGGCCTGCGCGGCGTGACCATCGTCCTCGTCGTCCTCGGCCACCTCAGCGCCTTCCTCTGGCCGGAGGAGGGCATCCGCTCGGTCCCCTACCTGCGCGGCCTCGTCGGGGGCGGCGCCGTGCCGGTCTTCTTCCTCGTCAGCGGGTACATCGTCACCTCCGGCCTCCTGCGCGACCTCGACCGCGACAGCCTCGACCCGCTGCGTTTCCTCGTGCGGCGGCTCGTGCGCGTCGGCGCCCAGCTCGTCCCGCTGTGCGCGGCCGTCGCCGTCGTGGCCGCCGTCGACCCCACCGACACCGCCACCCCGGCCACGACGGTCCGCACCCTGACGAACACGCTGACGTACACGAACAACTGGCTCTACGCCCTCAACCCGCTCGGCGCCCGGGGCGACATGGGCCACCTGTGGTTCCTCTCGATCCAGCAGCAGTGGTACGTCGTGCTCCCGCTCCTCCTCCTCGCGCTGGCGGCCCGCCGGCGCCTGCTGACCGTCGTCCTCGTCGGGCTCGCCGCCGCGGCCACCACCTACCGCCTCGTCCGCGTCTCGGACCAGACGTGGTTCGCCCTCGCGGTCGACACCTTCGCCCGGGCCGACGGCCTCCTCCTCGGCGCGGCGCTGGCCGTCGCCCTGCCGTGGCTGCGCCCCCACGGCCGTCGCGCCCCGGTCGTCGGCGCGGTGGCGGCGGTCGCGCTCGTCGGCCTGCTCATGCTCAACCCCGAGCTCGGCCCGCTCGCGTTCCTCGAGGGGTGGAGCGTCGCGTTCGTCCTCGTCGCGCTCGCCCTCGTGGCGGCGGTCGTGCTCCACGAGCGGCCGAGCACCGTGACCCGTGGGCTGTCGGCCCCGTGGCTGGCCTGGCTCGGGCGCGCCTCCCTCGTCATCTACGTCTGGCACTACCCGGTGATCTTCTTCGTCGGCCGGCACGCGTCCACGTCATCGTGGCTGACCCAGACCGTCGTCGTCCTCGTCGTCGTCGCCGGGGTGACCGTGGCCTCCCACCGTTGGGTCGAGGAGCCGGTGCGCCGCTGGCTCGCCACCCACCTGCGACCCGTGCGGCGCCACGAGCCGCTGCCCGCCGCCCCGGGTGTCGCCCCGTGACCACCGCCACCCGGGCCGCCGCCACGACGCTGCACTCGGTCGCACACCGGTCCCGCCCCGTCGACGGGCTGCGGGGCCTGTCCATCGCGCTCGTGGTCCTTTACCACGCGACCGTCGTCTGGCCGCTCGACGAGCGCCCGCCGCTCGGGTCGTTCGGGTTCGTCCTCGCCGGGGGCAACGTCGCGGTCAGCACGTTCTTCGTCATCAGCGGCTACCTCGTCACCGAGCGGCTGCTCGCGAGCACCGACCGCCGCCGGTTCCTCGGGCCGCTCCTCTACCTCGAGCAGCGCACGGTGCGCATCGCCCTGCAGGTGTACGTCCTGCTCGTGGCGGTGTTCCTCACCTGGCGCCTCGACCCCACCGACACCGCGAGCGAGCGGGCCACCGTCCGCTCGCTCGTCGCGGTCGCGACCTTCTCGTTCAACACCTTCGTCCGCGACGACCCCCTCGGCGCCCGCTCGGACGTCGGCCCGCTCTACTTCCTGAGCATCGACGTGCAGTACTTCGCCGTCGCGACCGTGCTCGTCGTGCTGCTCGCGCGGTGGCGCCGCATCCTGCTCGCCATCGCCGCCGTCGGCTTCGTCGTCGTCTGCTGGTGGCGCTGGCAGGTGTACCTCGACGAGGGGTGGTACCGCGCCGCCCTCACCGCCGTGTGCCGCGTCGACGGCCTCGTCGCCGGGTCCGGGGCCGCCCTGCTCCTCCACGGCCGGCCGACCCCGGCCTGGGTGCGCCGCAACGCCACCGCGCTGGCCGGCGGCGGCTTCGCGCTGCTGCTCGCGACGCTCGTGAGCACCGCCTTCGTCGGCATCGACGGGTACTTCGGCTGGCAGGGCGTCACCGCGACCGTCGCGGCGACCCTCACCGTCGTCGGGCTGGCCAACGGAGCGGACGCCCGCAGCCTCACCCCGGTCGTGCTCTCGTGGCGGCCGCTCACCGTCCTCGGGCAGGCGTCGCTGACGGTGTTCCTCTGGCACATGCCGATCTACCAGTTCGTCCGGCGGCACACGACCGGCTGGGAGACGGTGCCGCGCCTCCTCGCGACGGTCATCCTCCTCGTCGTGGTGGTCGTCGCGGTGCACCGGCTCGTCGTGCCGGTCGTCGAGGGCGGGGTGCGACGGCTGTTCCGGAGGTTCTCGCGCTCACCCGTCCGCGAGCCGGGCGGGGAAGCCGCCGGTCGCGACGGGTGACCAGCGCGTCGGGGTGATCCGCAGCAGCGACTTGCCCTGGTCGACCATCGCCTGCCGGTACTCGTCCCAGTCCGGGTGCTCCCCCGAGATGTTCCGGAAGTACTCGACGAAGGGCTCGACGTCGTCGACCGCGTCGACGACCTCGGCGTCGCCGTCGACCTGCACCCACGCGCCCCCGAAGTCGTCGGAGAGGACGAGCACGCTGCACCGCGGGTCGCGGCGCGCGTTGCGGACCTTGGCCCGCTCGGGGTAGCTCGTGACGACGATGCGCCCCGCGTCGTCGACCCCGCCGGTGACCGGCGAGGCCTGCGGGCGACCGTCCGAGCCGCGCGTGGTCAGCAGGACCATCTGGTGGCGTGGGCGGACGAACTCGAGCAGCGCGTCGAGGTCGACGGAGGTGTTCGTGGCGACGGATCGTGGCATGGGTCCCACCCTGCCACGCCGGGGCACGCACGAGGCCCGGCCCCCGCGGGGGGACCGGGCCTCGTGGCGAACCGTGCGTCGCGGACGACGCGACGGCTCAGTTGCCGGTGAGCTTCTCGCGCAGCGCGGCGAGGGCCTCGTCGGAGGCGAGGGTGCCCTCGCTCGCCGGCGCGGCCGGACGCGCCGAGGAGCTCTCGGTGTCGGCGCTGTCCGAGCTGTACGACGTGGTCGCGGCCTCGCCGGCGGCCTCGGCGTCGGCCTTGATGGCCGCCTCGACCTGGGCGCGGTGCGCCTCCCAGCGCGAGTGCGCCTCGGCGTACTGCTTCTCCCAGGCCTCGCGCTGGGTCTCGAAGCCCTCGAGCCACTCGTTGGTCTCCGGGTCGAAGCCCTCCGGGTACTTGTAGTTCCCGGCCTCGTCGTACTCGGCGGCCATGCCGTAGAGCGTCGGGTCGAACTCGACCTGGTTGGCGCCGTCCTCGTTCGCCTGCTTGAGCGAGAGCGAGATGCGGCGACGCTCGAGGTCGATGTCGATGACCTTGACGAAGATCTCCTGGCCGACCTGGACGACCTGCTCGGGCAGCTCGACGTGGCGCTCGGCGAGCTCGGAGATGTGGACCAGGCCCTCGATGCCGTCGTCGACGCGCACGAACGCACCGAACGGGACGAGCTTGGTGACCTTGCCCGGGACGACCTGGCCGATCGCGTGGGTCCGGGCGAAGTGCTGCCACGGGTCCTCCTGCGTCGCCTTGAGCGACAGGGAGACACGCTCGCGGTCCATGTCGACGTCGAGCACCTCGACGGTGACCTCGTCGCCGACCTCGACGACCTCGGACGGGTGGTCGATGTGCTTCCAGGACAGCTCGGAGACGTGGACGAGGCCGTCGACCCCGCCGAGGTCGACGAACGCACCGAAGTTGACGATCGAGGACACGACACCCGTGCGGACCTGGCCCTTGCCGAGCTCCTTGAGGAAGGTCGTGCGGACCTCGGACTGCGTCTGCTCGAGCCACGCACGTCGCGACAGGACCACGTTGTTGCGGTTCTTGTCGAGCTCGATGATCTTGGCCTCGATCTCCTTGCCGACGTAGGGCTGGAGGTCGCGGACGCGACGCATCTCGACGAGGGAGGCCGGGAGGAAGCCGCGCAGGCCGATGTCGAGGATGAGGCCGCCCTTGACGACCTCGATGACGGTGCCGGTGACGACGCCGTCCTCCTCCTTGATCTTCTCGATCGTGCCCCAGGCGCGCTCGTACTGGGCGCGCTTCTTGGACAGGATCAGGCGACCCTCCTTGTCCTCCTTCTGGAGGACCAGGGCCTCGACCTCGTCGCCGACGGCGACGACCTCGTTGGGGTCGACGTCGTGCTTGATCGACAGCTCGCGCGAGGGGATGACGCCCTCGGTCTTGTAGCCGATGTCGAGCAGGACCTCGTCCCGGTCGACCTTGACGATGCGACCCTCGACGATGTCGCCGTCGTTGAAGTGCTTGATCGTCGCGTCGATCGCGGCGAGAAGGTCTTCCTCAGAGCCGATGTCGTTGATGGCGACCTGAGGGGCGGTCGTGTCGACCGTGCTGGCAGTCATGTAGTAGGAACTCCGATGTGGACAGATGGAATCGATGGGAAGGTACGAGCGCAGGCGTGACCCGCAGAGGTCACACGTGTGCTCGGCCAGACTACCCGCGTCCGCACGCACGGGGCAAAACGTCGCTGACCGGCCCGGACGCCGGGCACCGGCTCCCCCGGTGAGCAAGGCCGCGCGCCGGCCGGTCGGGGCCGCCGAGACCGTCGCGGCCAACCGGTCGTGGTGGGACGCCGAGGCGCCGGGGTACCACCACGAGCACGGCGCCTTCCTTGGCGACGCCGGGTTCGTCTGGGGCCCCGAGGGCTGGACCGAGGCCGAGCTCGACCTCGTCGGCGTCCGCGACGGCATGACCGTCCTCGAGATCGGCGCCGGCGGGGCCCAGTGCTCGCGCTGGCTGGCCGGCGCCCACGACGTGCGGGTCGTCGCGAGCGACCTGTCCGCCGGGATGCTCCGCACCGCCCGGGCCATCGACGCCGCGGCGGGGTCGGTGCTCCCGCTGGTCCAGTGCGACGGCGCCGCGCTCCCCCTCGCCGACGCCTCCGTCGACCGGGTCTTCACCGCCTACGGGGTCGTCCCGTTCGTGGCCGACAGCGGGGCCGTGCTCCGGGAGGCGGCACGCGTGCTGCGCCCGGGCGGCCGCTTCGTCTTCTCGACGTCGCACCCGGTGCGCTGGGCCTTCCCGGACGTCCCCGGACCCGAGGGGCTCACCGCGACGCACTCGTACTTCGACCGGACGCCCTACGTCGAGAGCGAGGCCGGGGTCGTCACGTACGTCGAGCACCACCGCACCCTCGGCGACCTCGTGCGCCAGGTGGTGGCGGCCGGGCTCGACCTCGTCGACCTCGTCGAGCCGGAGTGGCCCGAGAGGAACACCGAGGAGTGGGGCGGCTGGTCGCCGCTGCGCGGCCGGGTGCTGCCGGGGACCGCGATCCTCGTCGCCGAGAAGCGCTGACCCCGCCGGCGTCCCGCCGACGCTCAGACGAGGGCCGGGGCGCGGTCCTCGGTGTCGGTGTGCCGGCCACGGCGGGCGGTCGCCGAGAGGGCGAACCCGCCGAGCAGGGCGAGGATGCCGAGGATGCCGCCGACGAGCGGGACGGTGCGCGTGAGCAGGGCCAGCTGGGAGGAGTTGCTCTTGCCGCTCTCGATGTTGGCCGCCACCGTCTCCTCGGTGAACCCGAAGTTCAGGTCGAGGAAGGTCGAGCCGTCGTCGAGGATGCGGGTCTGGTGCTCCTGCTGGTCCATGATCGCGCCGGTGCGCGGCTCGATCCACATCGTCTTCTCGGTGTTGTACGTGCCCGCGACGCCGTCGGCGATCTCGATGGGCTGGTCCTTGACCGTCACGAGGAACTTGTACGTGGCGAGGCCGTCGACGTCCTCCTCGCCCTGGTAGACCGCGTCGACGGTGCCGCCGACGAGGCCGTCCCAGAACGGGTAGGTCTTCTGCTCGGTGTCGAACGGGAACTTGTTGACCAGGCCCTCGACGCGCTCGGCGTCGGCCGGGAGGTTCTCGAAGTCGGGCACCGACATCGCCGTGCGGCGGTCGGTGGCGAAGGTGCTGGTGCTCGCGGAGAGCAGCGTGCCGGACGGGTCGTCGGCGGCGACGCAGTCGGGGGCGTCGCCGTTCGGGTCGCGCACGAGGCAGCTGGAGTTCTGGAAGAGGATGACCTCGCCGGTGCTCAGCTCGGAGTCGGCGTGCGTGATGCTCACGGCCTTGACCGGGGTGTTCTCGAGACCGTCGGGACCCGCGACCTGGGCCTCGCCGCTGAGGCGGGTGACCGAGTCGGTGTCGAGCGGGGTCTTCTTGACCTGCCCGGATGCGTAGACGAGCGACAGGATCGCGGTCGTCACCAGGAATGCTCCGAGGAAGACGAGGAGCTTCGTCACGATTCCGCGCACTGCCTACCCTCCGTTGGGTCCGATGTCGGACAGAATGTAGCAGGACGTGACCCGCGGGTAACCTCACTCCGCGACCCCCGCGTGGCGGGTCGCCCCGCCGCACCCCCGGAAGGCCCCTCCGCATGAGCGCACCCGGCACCGTCGCCGCGCCCCGCGCGACCCGGTCGGTGGCCCTCGACTGGCTGCGGGGGGCGGCCATCGTCCTCGTCGTCCTCTCGCACATGTGGGCGCTCTGGTCGCTCGAGTCGCTCACCGGCGTCCCTCCGCTGCTGCACGTCCTCCAGAGCGGGAACATCGCGGTCACGGTCTTCCTCGTCGTCGCCGGCTTCCTCCTCGTCCGCTCGCTCGTCGGCTCCGAGGGCACCCGCGACGACGACGCCGGCCGGGTCGGGACGATCGCCGCCGCGCGGCCCGCCGTCGCGGTCCTCACCCGCGTCGTCCGGGTCGCCGCGCAGACCTACCCCCTCCTCCTCGTCGTCTGGTTCACGACCCTCGCGAGCTCACCGACCGACCTCGAGCGCACCCAGACCGAGCGCTCGGTCGCGTCGGTCTCGACCTTCGGCTGGAACATCTACCTCCAGACCCAGGCCCTGCTGGCCCGCGCCGACCTCGGCCACCTCTGGTACACCGCCGTCTACGTGCAGGTGGCGGTCGTCCTCGTGCTCGTCGTCCGCGGCCTGCGGCACCGCCGCCTCGTGCTCGCGGCGACCCTCGCCGGGCTGCTCCTCGCCTGCACCCTGTGGCGCGCGCACGTCGCGGGGGTCGAGCCGCTGACCACGGCGCTCCTGCGGACGACGACCCGGATGGACGGGATGCTCTGGGGGGCCCTCGCGGCCGTCCTCTGGCCGTGGCTCGGGCCGGTGCGCCGGCACGCGGGTACGGTCGTCAGCTGGTCGCTGGCCGCCTTCGCCGTCCTCGTCCTCTGGGTCGGCAACTCGGCGTCCTACCTCGGCTGGGGCGGCGTCGCCGCGAACCTCGCGGTCGTCGCGGTCCTCGTCGCCGCGCCCGGGCTCCCCCTCGAGGGCCGGCTGGCCCGGGTCCTCTCGTGGCGACCGGCCGTCCTCCTCGGGCGGTGGTCGCTGGCGATCTACGTCTGGCACTACCCGATCTTCTTCGCCGTGGGTGCCCGACTGCCGGGCTGGCCACCCCCGGCCAAGGCCGCCCTGGCGCTCGTCGTGCTCGCCGTCGCGGTCGTCGTGACGCTCCGCTGGGTCGAGCGGCCCGTCGAGGCCTTCCTCGAGCGGCGCTTGCGCGCCCGGCCGGCCGACCGCGAGGAGCAGGCGGCGCTGCCGCGGGCCGACGAGGCCGCGCTCAGCCCCGCCGGCGCAGCCGCTGCAGCCGGCCCAGCAGACCCTGCACCGTCTCGTCCCTGAGCCCGAGCCGGCGCTTGGCCCGGTCGTAGACGTCGAGGGCGGTGCGGTCGGCCCAGATCGCCGCCCCGCGCCCCGCGCCGTCGGTGGGGCGGGCCCGGTAGTTGGTCGACCGGCGCACCGCCTCCGCCTCCTCGGTGAAGTAGTAGAGGGCCATCGACCGGCGGGCCTCCCCCGGCGGGCAGGTGAGCGGGTCCGGGTGCCCGTGGAAGCTGTCGAACGACGTCGTGAAGACGAGCATCCGGTTGCCCTTCGGCGTCACCGTGCCCTGCCTGGCCGTCATCTGCCGGTCCCACAGCTCGAGCTCGCCGCCCCACTCCGGGTGCCACTCCTCGTTGAGGTACAGGAGGATGTTGACCCGGCGGGCCCAGTTCTCGCGCTCGTGGTGCGTCGTGAAGTCGGCGTGGATGTTGAGGTGGCCGCCGCGCAGCGTCTGGTGCAGGCCGCCGCCGTCCATCGACCAGTCGGGCAGCAGGTCCTCGATGCCGGTGAGCCGCTCGAGGTAGGCGACGAACTCGGGGGCGCAGAGCTCGCGGGCGACCGCCCGGAGGGTCGGGCCCCAGGTGTCGGGCGCGGTGTTGGAGTACTTCGTCTCGTTGACGTGCAGGTACCCTCGCCAGAACGGGTCCTCGGTGCCGGGGAACTCCTCGACCGCGGCCGCGAAGGCCTCGGGGGTCAGCACGTCGTCGAGGACGGTGTGCGGGAACGGGACGGCCGCCGCGTACTGCGCCGCGGCGTCGGGGAGGCCCGCCGAGAGGCGGTCCATCGCGAGGAGCTGGCTCGGCATGGCGCCAGTGTGGCACGGCGCCCGGACCGGTCCTGCGACATCCCTACCGGCGGGTCACATACAATCCAGCGACGTCGCGACGCCGCCTCGACCCGGGCGGCGCAGCGCCCGAGACGGACGGACCCCCGATGACCCAGACCCCTGCCGCGCCGGCACCGCGCGTCGGCGTGCTCGTCGTGGCGTACAACGCCGCGAGCACCCTCGTGCACACCCTCGACCGGCTGCCGGCCGGCTTCCGCGCCACCGTCGACCACGTGCTGCTCGCCGACGACGCGAGCCAGGACGACACGTACGCCATCGGGATGGCCTACCGCGACACGAGCGACCTGCCGCTGACGGTCGTGCGGCACGAGAAGAACCTCGGCTACGGGGGCAACCAGAAGGCCGGGTACCGCTGGGCGATCGGCCACGGGCTCGACGTCGTCGTCCTCCTCCACGGCGACGGCCAGTACGCGCCCGAGGTCATCGAGGACCTCGTACGCCCGCTCACCGAGGGGCGCGCCGACGCCGTGTTCGGCTCCCGGATGATGGTGCGCGGGCAGGCCCTCAAGGGCGGCATGCCGCTCTACAAGTTCGTCGGTAACCGCATCCTGTCGACCTTCCAGAACGCGATGACCGGCGCCGGGCTCAGCGAGTGGCACAGCGGGTACCGGGCCTACCGCGTCGACGCCCTCGCCGACCTCGCCCTCGACACCTACAGCGACGGCTTCGACTTCGACACCGAGATCATCCTCGGCCTGCTCGACGCCGGGAAGCACGTCGCCGAGGTCCCGATCCCCACGTACTACGGCGACGAGATCTGCTACGTCAACGGGATGGCCTACGCCCGTGACGTGGCCCGCGACGTCGTGCGCCACCGGGCACGCCGGATGGGCTTCGGCGCGCAGGGTGCGGTCGACGCCGAGGCCTACGAGCTCAAGCCGTCGCCGCACTCGAGCCACGGCCGGATCCTCGCGTGGCTCGCCGCGTCGGCCCCCGGCTCGGTGCTCGACGTCGGCTGCTCCGACGGCGCGTTCGGTGCGCTCGCCCGCGCGGAGGGGCACCGGGTCGTCGGGGTCGACGTCGTCAAGCACGACGGTGTCGGCGCCCGTCTCGACGACTTCGTCGAGGCCGACCTCGAGCGCGGCCTGCCCGACGAGGTCGGCACCGGTTACGACCACGTCGTCGCCGCCGACGTCCTCGAGCACGTCACCCAGCCCGAGGTGCTCCTGCGCGACATCGCCGCGCGGCTCGCGCCGGGTGGGGAGGTGCTCGTGTCCGTGCCGAACTTCGGCCACTGGTACCCGCGTGGTCGCACCGCCCTCGGGCTCTTCGACTACGACAGCCGTGGCCCGCTCGACCGCGGCCACGTCCGGTTCTTCACCCGTCGCAGCTTCGAGAAGCTCGTCCGCGAGTGCGGCCTGCGCATCGCCGAGCGCGACGTCGTCGGGGTCCCGGTCGACGTCCTCGACCGCGGGCGCACCGGCGGCCGCCGGGTCGACCTCGCCCGGGCCGTCGGGGCCGCCGACCGCGCCGCCGTCCGCGGCTGGCCGACCCTCTTCGGCTACCAGCTGCTCTACCGCCTCGAACCGGCGTGAGGCCGCCGGCACCGCCGCATCCTCGGGTCGTCGTCGCGTCCCTCGCCGGGTGCCTCCTCGGGGGCCTGGTCTACCTGCTCGTCCTCCTCGACCTCGCGTGGTCGCCGACCCGCACGGCCGTCGGCCTCGGGTACGGCTCGAACTTCTTCGACATCCAGGCCAACGCGCTGCTCGACGGCCACCTCGACGTGCCCGAGGGCTCGCTCGGCATCGAGGGGTTCGTCCTCGGCGGGCGCACGTTCATGTACTTCCCGCCGTTCCCGGCACTGCTGCGCATCCCGGTCATGCTCGTCACGCACGAGTTCGACGGGCGGCTGACGGTCGCGTCGATGGCGCTCGGCTGGCTCGTCCTCGCCGTCATGTCCGCCCGGCTGCTCTGGCTCGTCCGGACCGTGCTGCGCGGCAGCACCGTGCCGAGCCGGCGCGAGGCCGCGGCCGCTGCCGTGCTCCTCGTGGCGATGACCGGGGGCACCGTCATCACCTTCGTCGCCGCGCTGCCGTGGGTCTACCACGAGGTGTACGTGTGGTCGGTGGCCACCGTCGTCGGGGCCCTGTACTGGCTCGTGCGGGCGGGGCTCGAACCGAGCCGCCGCAGCCTCGGGTGGCTCGGCGCGTTCGCCCTCGCGGCCGTCCTCACCCGCACGACCGGTGGCTTCGCGGTCTGCGGCGCCGCGGTCCTCGCCGGTGGCTGGTGGTGGCTCTCCGAGGGTCGACGCCGGGTCGACGGGCGCCGGCTGCTCGTCGGGTTCCTCGCCGCGGGCCTGCTCCCCGTCGCGGCGTCGGTGGCCCTCAACGAGGTGAAGTTCGGGCACCCGTACCTCTTCCCGCTCCAGGACCAGGTCTGGACCCAGGTCAACGACCACCGTCGGGAGGCGTTGTCCGCCAACGGTGGTCACATCACCGGCCCGCAGTTCCTCCCGACGACCACGCAGGCCTACCTCTCCCCCACCGGCCTGCGCCCCACGCCGTGGTTCCCGTGGGTGTCGCTGCCCGACGCCCCGCCGGTGGAGCGCGACGGCGTGGTCCTCGACCAGACCTACCGGACCGCGAGCGTCACGGCGACGACGCCGCTGCTCTCGCTCCTCGCGCTCGCGGCGGTACCGGTGCTCGTGCTGCTGCGCCGGCGGCGCTCCTTCCGGCTGCTCGCCCCACCGGTCCTCGGGGCGGCCGTCGTGCCGGCGGGGATCCTCATGTACGGGTACGTCGCCAACCGGTACACGAGCGAGTTCGTCCCGCTGCTCGTCGTCGGGTCGGCCGTCACGGCGTGGGCCCTGCTCCCGCGGCTGCTGCGCGGCTCCCGCCGGCGCGCGGGCGCGGTGCTGACCGCCTTGGCCCTGCTCACCGCGTACTCGGTGCTCGTGCACACCGCCACCGGGCTCGTCGCGAGCGCCGTCACCGGCCGGGGCGACCGGCTCGTCCAGCTGCTGTCGCTCCAGCACCGGGTCGACCGCGCCCTCGGCACGACACCGCCGCCGGTGCTGCGCGACGTCGGCGCCCTCCCGGACGACGCCGCCCCCGACGCGCTCGCCGCCGCTCCCGGCTGCTCGGCCCTCTACCTGGCGACCGGCGACCGCTACGAGCCGTGGGTGCTCGTCGAGTCCTCCCCGACCGTGCTGCGGGCTACCGTGCACCGCGGCGTCGAGGCCGGGCAGGTCGTCCTCGCGACCGTCGTCGGCTCGCGGACCCGCGAGGTCGTCCTCCAGACGCGCGCCGACCACCAGGTGCGCGTCGTCGTCCGGCAGGGCGACACCGTGACCGCCGGTCCCTGGTACGGCGTCTACCCCGAGAGCTCGACGACCGTCGGCATCGGCGTCTTCGCGGACGTCGGGGTCGCCGAGGTGACGACGACGCCCGGCGGCCGGGTGGCGGTCTTCCCGGCCCAGCGGATCGACGAGCGCTGGGTGATCCGGCCCGGACGCACCGAGGTCCGCAACGACGCCTTCGCGCGGGCCGAGCGGCTGGGCGTCACCCTCGACCGCGTGCCCGGCCGCCCGACCACGCTGTGCCCCCGGGTCGTCGACGCGGCGGGGTCGCGGTGAGGGGGTCGCGGTGAGCCGGACGCCGCTGCGGGTCGCCGTCCTCTCGTGGCGCGACCCGCGCCACCCCGAGGCGGGCGGGAGCGAGGTCTACGTCGAGGAGGTGGCCCGCGGGCTCGTGCGCGCCGGGCACGAGGTCACCGTCATCACCGCGCGCCCGCCCGGGCTGCCGCGGCGCGAGGTGCTCGAGGGGGTCCGGCACCGGCGCTCGGGGGGCCGGCTCACCGTCTACCTCCACGGCCTGTGGTGGGTCGCGCTGCACGGCCGGCGCACCGACGTCGTCGTCGACGTCATCAACGGGTTGCCCTTCGGCACACCACTCGTGCGCCGGCGCGGCGTCGTCGCGCTCGTCCACCACGTGCACCGCGAGCAGTGGCGGATGATCTACCCCGGGTGGCGGGGACGGTTCGGCTGGTGGGTCGAGTCCGTCGTCACGCCGTGGCTCTACCGCGGGGTGCGCCACGTGACGGTGTCCGGCACCTCGCGGGACGACCTCGTCGCGCTGGGCCGCCGCCCGGAGCGGGTCGACGTCGTGCGCAACGGCCTCGCGGCCCGGGCGCGCGCCGCCCACCGGGCGCCGGAGCCGCGGGTCGTCGTGCTCTCGCGCCTCGTCCCGCACAAGCAGGTCGAGCACGTCCTCGACGCCGTCGCCGCGCTCCGCGCCGAGCACCCGGACGTCCGGGTCGACGTCGTCGGGCGCGGCTGGTGGGGACCCCAGCTGCTCGAGCACGCCCGCTCGCTCGGGGTCGAGGACCTCGTGACCTTCCACGGCTGGGTCGAGGCCGACGAGCGTGACCGGCTCCTCGCCCGGGCGCGGGTGCTGGCCCTGCCGTCGGTGCGCGAGGGCTGGGGCATCGCCGTGACGGAGGCGGCCGCCCAGGGCACGCCGGCGATCGGGTACCGCGTCAGCGGGGGGCTCACCGAGTCGGTGGTCGACGGGGTGACCGGATGGCTGGTCGACGGTCCCGAGGAGCTGACCCGCACGCTCGGCGAGGTCCTCGCGGGGCGGCTCGACGTCGACGCCGCGGGCGAGGCCGCGCGTGAGCGCGTGGCTGAACTGGACTGGGGCCGGACGGCCCGGGAGTTCGAGGACGTGCTCCTCGAGGTGGCCCGGCGCGGGCGCGCGCGACCGCTGAGGGTCAGCCCTGGCCGTAGACGATGATCGGCTTGGACGCCGGGTTCTCGGCGGGGGCGGCGGTCTGCGAGGAGACGAGCCCGAAGATCGCGGCGAGCGCGAGCACGATGCCGGCGATGCCGGGGGCGACCACGTTGGCGATCATCACGACCTTCCTGTCGAGAAACTACGCCACAGTAACAGAACTCAGGGACGCCGACGGCGCACTCGCGAGAGCGACACGACGAGCAGGAGGGCGAGCACCGCGAGGTCGGTGCCGGCGACGACGCCCACCCGCCACCCGGCGGTCCGTGGGACCGGGGCGGGGTCCGCGAGCTCGACGAGGACGAGGTCGGGGCCGTCGTGCACCCGCCGCGCGGACGGTGCGGCCTCGAGCGCGGCGAGCAGGGGCGACGCGTCGGCGTCGGTGCGGGTGACGAGGACCCACCGCACCCCGGCCGCCGCGAGCCCGGCCGCGGTACCGGCACCGGGCTCGGCGAGCACCGAGCCCACGCGCGCGGCGAGGCGGTCCTCCCCACGGACCGTCCGGTCCCCCACCGCGAGGGCGTCGGTGGTCACGACCTGCACGTCGAACCAGCGGGAGGCCGGGTCGTAGGTGCCGTAGGCACCGGCCCACGGGTAGCGGCGGTAGAGCCGCCACGGCGCCGAGGCGAGCACGCCGTCCGACCCGTCGACGGCCCGCGCCACGGCGGCGAAGTCCGCCGGCCAGGTCACGGGGGTCAGGACCCGGTGGACGACGACCGTCGCGTCGGGCAGCAGCACGAACGGGACGAGGAGGCAGGCGCCGACGGCCGTGGGCGCCAGCGCCGGCGCCTGCCGTCGGGCCGCGGTGACGCCGGCGTCGGCGAGCGCCCCGACCCCGAGGACCGCGACGACGACGAACGGCGCGAGCCACTTCTGACCGTCGCGGAGCAGGCCGAGGCCGGGGACGACGTCGGTGCCGGCCGCGACGAGGTCGGCGCCCCACGGGACGGTGGTGACCGCTGCGAGGAGCAGGCCCGCGAGCCCGAGGCCGAGGAGCGGCCGGGGCGCGAGCGCCGGGCGGCGGACGACGGCGACGAGGCCGGCCACGACGAGCACGACGGTGACCGCCCCCAGCCCGCCGGCGCGGGTGCCCGGGACGCTCAACCGGTCCCAGATGCCGCCGAGCCCGAGGAGGCTCAGCACGGCCGGCCCCGGCAGCTCCGCACGGGCCGCGAAGGCCGCCACGCCCGCGGGGTCGGACGTGCCGCCGGCGCCGCCGAGGAGGGCGGGCAGGAGCCACGGCAGCTGGACCGCGGCGACGAGCCCGAGCAGCCCGGCCCGGCGCCGCCCGGGCGTGCCGCGCGGGGCGGCCCCGAGCACGAGCGCGGTCCCCCCGACGAGCACCGCGGACGTCGGGGTCAGCGCCCCGAGGGCCAGCCAGGGGGCGAGCCGCGCGAGGGGACGGTCGTGGCCGGGGCGCAGGGCGAGGGCGACCCACCAGAGGACGGCGTAGCCGAGGACGAGGGCCCACTGGCCGAGCCCGAGCCGCTCGACGACGAACGGGTTCCACACGGCGAACGCCGCGACGAGGGCCCGCGCCGGCAGTCCGAGCGGACGGGCGAGCCGGTGCGCGCCCCACCCGGCGAGCAGCAAGGGCGCGAGGACGGCGACCCGCCCGAGGACGGCGCCGTCGACCCCGAGCGAGAGGACGGCGACGACGGCGTCGAGCGGCGCCGCCCGCGGCGTCCCCGTGCCGACGCCGAGGGCCTCGGGCCGCAGCGGCAGGGCCGGGGTGAACAGGAGGTCGCGCGCGACGGGGTACCCGGAGCGGGTGAGCAGGGGCCACGCGAGCACCGCCGCGGGGAGCAGCACCCAGAGGTCGAGCAGGAGGTCGGGACGGCGCCATCGCCCACCGGTCCCCGTCGGGGCCACCATCGCGACCTCCCTATGCTGGCCCGGTCCGCAGCACACCCTAGAACACCCGCCGGGAGGTCGAGCGTGCCTCCGGAGCGCGGCCCGGCCTTCGCCGAGGTGTGGCCGGCCGTCGACGCCGTCGGCGGCTGGCTGACCCGCGACCAGGCCCAGCTGCTCTGGGACGCGGTACGTGCGGTGGACCCCGGACCGGCCCGCGTCCTCGAGATCGGCTCGCACCGGGGCCGCTCGACCTGCGCCCTCGCCGCCGCCCGGCCGGACGTGGACGTCACGGCCGTCGACCCGTTCGTCACGACCCGCCGCTACCCCGGACCCTCGGTGCGCCTCGGGCTGGAGGCCACCCTCGAGGCGCTCGGGGTGGCCGACCGGGTCACGGTCCTGCCGGTGCCGTCGGCGCAGGCGAGACGGGGCTGGGACCGCCCGCTCGACGTCCTCCACGTCGACGGCAAGCACGACTACTGGACGGTCTCGGACGACCTGCACTGGGCGGACCACGTCGTCGCCGGCGGCACCGTCCTCGTCCACGACGCCTTCTCCTCGATCGGCGTCACCCTCGCCCTGCTGCGCCACGTGCTGCCCGGCGACCGGCTGGCCTACCGCGGGCGGGTCGGGTCGATGGCCCGCTTCGTCGTGGCGCGCCCGACCACCGGGGACCGCGCCGCGATGCTCCGCGAGCTGCCCTGGTGGGGACGCAACGTCGTCGTCAAGGTGCTGCTCCGGCTGCGCCTGCGCCGGGTCGCGGCCCTCCTCGGCCACCACGGGCGCGACGACCCGTACTGAGGCCTCGACCGCGGGGCCTCGCCGGGTACCGGGTGGTAACTTTCGCCGGTGGCCAGCAGGGACCGTCGGGCGGGCGTCGTGGGGGGCGCGACGATGGCCGCCGCCATCGGCGTCATGAACCTCACGACCTACGGCCTGACCCTCGCCTGCGCCCGGCTCCTCGGCCCCGACGAGTTCGGCCAGTTCTCCTCGGTGCTCGGCGCGCTCATCGTCCTCAACGTCCTCTCCCTCGCCCTCCAGGCCACCGGCGCCCGGCGGGTCTCGACGGCCACCGGCGACCCGTCGGCGATCGCCCGCACCGTGCTCGCCGCGACGGTGCGGGGCGCGGTCGCCGTCACCGTCCTCGGGCTCGTCCTCGCCCCCCTCGTCCAGCGCGGTCTCCGGCTCGACAGCCTCGTCGGGGCGCTCTGCCTCGCCGTCGCGGCCGGCCTGCTCACGGTCATGGGCGGCCAGGCCGGCATCCTCCAGGGCGAGCAGCGGTGGGGGCCGCTCGCCCTGCTCTACGTGACGATGGGCACCGCCCGGCTCGCGCTCGGCGGGATCGCGCTGCTCGTCGACCGGTCCGCGGCGGCCGCCCTCGTGGGCGTCGCCGTCGCGGCGGCCGCGCCCGTGCTCGTCGGCGGGCTCGCCCTGCGCCGGTCCGGCCGCTGGGACACCCGGGCCCCGGTCGGAGCCACCCCGGAGAGCACCTGGCGGGACTGGGAGCGCGGCGGCGTCGCCCGCGAGGTGGTGCACAGCGCCTCGGCCCTGCTCGCGTTCTTCGCCGTCTCCAACGCCGACGTCCTCGTCGCCCGGGTCGTGCTGCCCGGTGAGGAGGCCGGCCACTACGCCGCCGGGCTGGTCCTCACCAAGGCGATGCTCTTCCTCCCCCAGTTCGTCGTCGTCGTGCTCTTCCCGCGGATGGCCCGCGGCCACGACCTGCGGCGCACGCACGCCGTCGGCCTCTCGGCGATCCTCGGGCTCGGCGTCGTCGCCGTCGGCGGGGTCCTGCTCCTGCGCGGGCTGGCCCTCGAGTTCGTCGGCGGCGCCGCGTACGCCCCGGTGCGCGACGACCTGTGGCTCTTCGCCGCCCTCGGCACGGTGCTGGCAATGGTCCAGCTGCTCGTCTACGGCGCGCTCGCCCGGCAGCACCCGCGCGCGGTCGTGCTGCTGTGGGTGGCGCTGGCCGCCACGGCCGGCCTCGCGGCGGCCGTCGACGACGCCCACGGCCTGCTGCTCGTCAAGCTCGGGGTCGACCTCGTGCTGCTCGTCGGGCTCGGCGCCTACCTGCTCCTGCGGACCAGCCCGGAGGAGGCCGACGGGCTCGAGCCGGTGGACCCCCCGCTCGCCGAGGACCCCACCTCCCCCGAGCAGCCCGCGGTGCGCTGACCACGGCGCCCGGGGCCGGCCGCGTCAGTGCGCGGCGTCGTGCCAGGACCGGCCCACCCCGACGCTGACGTCGAGCGGGACGTCGCCGAGGTCGAGGGCCGAGCCCATCTCGCGGCGGACCAGCGCCTCGACGTCCTCGCGCTCGCCCGGCGCGACCTCGAGCACGAGCTCGTCGTGGACCTGGAGGAGCATCCGGCTCTTCGCGCCCTCGGCCGTGAGGGCTGCGTCGACGCCCTTCATGGCGAGCTTGATGATGTCGGCCGCCGAGCCCTGGATCGGGGCGTTGAGGGCCATCCGCTCGGCACCCTCGCGGCGCTGGCGGTTGTCGCTGAGCAGGTCCGGGAGGTAGCGGCGCCGGCCGAGCATCGTCGCGGTGTACCCGGTGGCCCGGGCCTCGACGACGACCTCGCGCAGGTAGTCGCGGACGCCGCCGAAGCGGGCGAAGTACTCGTCCATGAGGCCCTGCGCCTCGCCGGTCGAGATGGTCAGCTGCTTGGAGAGGCCGAACGCCGAGAGGCCGTAGGCGAGGCCGTAGCTCATCGCCTTGACCTTGCTGCGCATCTCGAGGGTGACGTCGGAGGGCTCGACGCCGAAGACCCGCGCCCCGACGAAGCGGTGGAGGTCCTCGCCGGTGCGGAAGGCCTCGATGAGCCCCTCGTCGCCGGAGAGGTGGGCCATGATCCGCATCTCGATCTGGCTGTAGTCGGCCGACATCAGCGACTCGAAGCCCTCGCCGACGACGAACACCTCGCGGATGCGACGGCCCTCCTCGGTGCGGATCGGCACGTTCTGGAGGTTCGGGTCCGTGGAGGACAGCCGGCCCGTGGCCGCGATGGTCTGCAGATAGGTCGTGTGGATGCGGCGGTCCGGGGCGACCGACTTGATGAGCCCCTCGACGGTGACCCGCAGCCGGCTCGTGTCGCGGTGGCGCAGCAGCGCCTCGAGGAACGGGTGCTCGGTCTTGGTGAAGAGGTCGGCGAGGGCGTCGGCGTCGGTGGTGTACCCGGTCTTGGTCCGCTTGGTCTTCGGCATGCCGAGCTGGTCGAAGAGCACCTCCTGGAGCTGCTTCGGGCTGCCGAGGTTGACGTCCTCGCGGCCGATGGCGTCGTAGGCGTCCTGCTGGGCCTGGCGCATCTTGCCGGCGAAGTCGGCCTCGAGGGCGGTGAGCGCGTCCTCGTCGACGGCGATGCCGGTGCGCTCCATCTCGGCGAGGATGTCGACGAGCGGCAGCTCGAGGTCGGCGAGCAGCTCGGTGCCGCCGGTCTCCTCGACCTTCTCGGCGAGCACGGCCGACAGCTCGAGGACGGCCCGGGCGCGGACCATCGCGTCGCGCTCGGCGGTGTCGTCGTCGGTCTCGAAGGACAGCGTGCCCTGTGCGCCCTGGTCGCTCGTGGAGTCGCCCTCGGCGGTCAGCTCGCGGCCGAGGTGGCGCACGACGAGGTCCTCGAGGTCGTAGGAGCGCTGGTCGGGGCGGACGAGGTACGCGGCGAGGGCGGTGTCGCTGGTGACGCCGTTCAGCGCCAGGCCGCGCGCCCGGAGGGCCTGCAGCTGGGGCTTGACGTCGTGGAGGACCTTCGGGGCGTCGGGGTCGGCGAGCCAGCCGGCCAGGACCTGCTCCTGCTCGGCGGTGAGGGCGGTGAGGTCGAGGGACGCGGTGGCGCCGTCCTCCCCCGCGAGCGCGAGCGCCTCGGCGTCACCCTCGCCGGCCCGGTAGTGGCCGGACACGACGACGCCGTGCGGCACCGTGCGGCCCACCCCACCGTCGCCGAAGCGCACCGTGAGGTCGTCGGCGGTGAAGACCTCGCCGTCGAGCTCGAAGCCGCCCTCGACCTCGTCGGACTCGACGTCGAAGGTCTGGAAGAGCCGGTCGCGCAGCACGCGGAACTCGAGGCCGTCGAAGACCCGGTGGACCTCCTCGCGGTCCCAGGACTGGCGCTCGAGGTCGGGGACGGCGAGCGGCAGCTCGAGGTCGTCGACGAGCCGGTTGAGCCTGCGGTTGCGCAGGACGCCGTCGAGGTGCTCGCGCAGGTTCTCGCCGGCCTTGCCCTTGATCTCGTCGGCGTGGGCGACGACGCCGGTGAGGTCGCCGTACTGGCCGAGCCACTTGGCGGCCGTCTTCGGCCCGACGCCCGGGACGCCGGGCAGGTTGTCGCTGGACTCGCCGACGAGCGCGGCGAGGTCGCTGTACCGGTTCGGGGGGACGAGGTACTTCTCCTCGACGGCGGCGGGGTCCATCCGCCAGACCTCGGAGACCCCGCGCACCGGGTAGAGCAGGGTGACCTTCTCGGTGACGAGCTGGAACGCGTCGCGGTCGCCGGTGCACACGACGACCTCGGCCCCCGCCTCGGTGGCCTGCCGGGTGAGGGTGGCGATGACGTCGTCGGCCTCGAAGCCCTCGACCCCGACGTGCCGGATGCGCAGGGCGTCGAGGACCTCGCGCAGCAGCGGGAGCTGGCCGGAGAACTCGGTGGGCGTCTTGGAGCGCCCGGCCTTGTACTCGCTGTACTCCTCGAGCCGGAAGGTCTGGCGGGAGACGTCGAAGGCGACGCACACGTGCGTGGGCGCCTCGTCGCGCAGGACGTTGATGAGCATCGAGGTGAAGCCGTAGACGGCGTTGGTGTTCTGCCCCGTGCTCGTCGAGAAGTTCTCGACGGGGAGGGCGAAGAACGCCCGGTAGGCGAGGGAGTGTCCGTCGAGGAGGAGGAGCTTCACGCGTGGCAGCCTAACGACCATGACCGACAGCTCGGACCTCATGGCCGGCGTGCAGCGGATGCGCGCGATGAACCCCGACTCGCTCATGGAGCGGATGGGCATCGAGGTGGTCGAGGCCACCCCCGAGCGGCTCGTCGCGACGATGCCCGTCGCCGGCAACACCCAGCCGTACGGGCTGCTCCACGGCGGCGCGTCGGTGGTGCTCGCCGAGACGCTCGGGTCGATCGGCGCCGCCCTGCACGCCGGCGAGGGCAAGGCCGTCGTCGGGCTCGACATCAACGCGACGCACCACCGGGCGGCCCGCTCGGGCCTCGTCACGGGCACGGCCAGGCCGCTCAGCCTCGGGCGGACGCTCGCCTGCTACGAGGTCGTCGTCACCGACGAGGAGGGCCGGCGGATCTGCACCTCGCGCATCACCTGCCTGGTCCGCGACGCGGCGCCCGGCGCCTGAGCGTCAGCGCCGGGTCGGGCACCGGTCAAGACCCGGCAACCCCGGGGTAAGCCGCAGGTCAAGAACCGTGCATCCGGGCCGCTCGGCCCCCTCCGGCCCGACCGAACGGCCGAGGACGCCGGCGTCCGCCGCCGCGACGATCGACCCGTGAGCCCCACCCTGCCCCGCCGCTCGACCGCCGCCGCCCTGCTCTCCGGCGTCGCGCGCGCCGTCGCGTCCGACCCCTCGGGGCGCGCGAAGGACGCGGCCCGCCGCACGGCGCGGGCCACCCGGCTCCCGGCCGCCGAGCGTCCGCGAGCCGTGCCCCCGACCGCGGTGCCGGCCGCCGTCCCGGGCGACCGGGCCGTCGACGCCGCCTACCGTCCCCGCGCCGCGCTCCGCCTCACGGCCACCCCGATCGTCTCGGTCCGGCGCCCGGTGGGCCGCGTCGCCACCGGCACGACGACCGACGCCACCGCGCTGCACCTCGCCCGCCGGGCCTCCTTCGGCGCGACCCCCCAGCTCGTCGACGAGATCCGCGCCCGTGGGGCGGCCGGCTGGGTCGACGACCAGCTCGACCCCCTGCGCCTCGTGCCGGACGCCACGTGCGACGCCCTCGTCACGAGCCTCTTCCCGCTCCTGCCGCTCGCGACGTGGGAGGTGCACGACCGCTACTGGCCGAACAGCACCGGCGACCTCGGCGACGAGGTCATCCAGTCGGTCCTGGCCCGCGCGCTGTGGTCGAAGCGGCAGCTGCTCGAGGTGATGGTCGAGTTCTGGACCAACCACCTCGTCGTCACCGCGCCGTGGGGCGAGACCTGGGACAGCGTCCACCGCTTCCACGTCGACGTCGTCCGCAAGCACGCCCTCGGCCGCTACGCCGACATGCTCGTCGCGGCCGCCAAGCACCCCGCGATGCTCGCCCAGCTCGACAACGAGTCCTCGACGAAGCGCTCGCCGAACGAGAACTTCGGCCGCGAGGTCCTCGAGCTGCACACGGTCGGCGTCGACGGCGGCTACGCCGAGTCCGACATCCGGCGCTCCGCGCTGGCCCTCACCGGCCTGTCGACCGACGACGAGTCCGGGGAGTACTTCTACCGCCGGATCCGCCACCACACCGGCGCGCTGAGCCTGCTCGGCTGGAGCCACGCCAACACGAGCGCGGACGGTGAGACGGTCGCCGTCTCCTACCTGACCCACCTCGCGCGGCACCCGAAGACGGCCCGGCGCATCGCCACCAAGCTCGCGGTGCGCTTCGTCTCCGACACCCCGCCGGACTCCCTCGTCACGGCCCTCGCGGCCGTCTACACCCAGAACGACACGGCGCTCGCGCCGGTCCTGCGGGCCCTGTTCGCCTCCCCGGAGTTCGCGGCCTCGGCGAACCAGAAGGTCAAGCGCCCGCTGGAGCGGATGGTCTCGACCTCGCGCGTCCTCGGTGTCGCTCCCGGGAAGAACACCCGGAACTGGCTCGGTGGCCTCGCCTGGAACGCGCGCGTCGCGGGGCAGGCGCCCCTCGGCTGGCCCGCCCCGAACGGCTACCCGGACGTCGCCGCCGCGTGGGCGGGTGCGAACGCCACGCTCACGGCGTGGAACTGGGCGATGGGCCAGGGCTGGACGGCGTCCGACGCGACCCAGACCGACGTCACCTACCCCCCGCTGCGCTCGCTCCTCCCGGCGACGCTGCCCTCGACGCACGGCGCGCTCGTCGACGCGCTCGCCCTCCGGCTGCTCCAGGGTCCGCTGCCCGCGGCCAAGCGCGACGCCGTGTGCGCCTTCCTCGACAAGACCGCCGCCTCGCCGCTGCGCAGCACCGACGCCGCCGTCGGGTGGCGCCTGCCCTACGTCGTGGCGCTGCTCCTCGACACCCCCGAGTTCGCGACCCGCTGAGGACGACGATGACCCTGCCGACCCGCTCGACCCCCTCTCCCACGATGGGCGCCTGCGGCTGCCCCGAGGGCGTCGCCGTCTCCGGCCCGACCCGACGGGGCGTGCTCGCCGGGGCCGCCACGCTCGGTGCGGCCGGCGCCACGGTGGCGATGGCCTCCCCCGCCGAGGCGCTGACCCGCCTCACCTTCGCCGACAGCGGGTACACCGGCGACACCCTCGTCGTCCTGTCCTTCCGTGGCGGCATCGACGGTCTCTCGGTCGTCGCGCCCGTCGGCGACCCCGAGTACTACACGGCGCGGCCGTCGATCGCCGTCCCGCAGGCCCGGGGCCTGCAGCTGACGAGCCGGTTCGCCCTGCACCCGGCCCTGGCACCGCTGCTCCCCCTCTACACCGGCGGGAAGCTCGCGGTCGTCCACGCCGTCGGGCAGCCGAACCCCACCCGCTCGCACTTCACGGACCTCGACGAGATGGAGCGTGCCGCACCCGGGTCGTCGCTGCGCACCGGGTGGCTCGACCGGATGGTCGGCGCGACGACCACCCCCGGACCCTTCGCCTCGAGCGCCGTCGGGGCGACGAGCGCGCCGCGGGCGATGCTCGGGCCGACGCCGGAGCTCGCGATGCGCTCGGTCGACTCGTTCAGCCTCAACGCGGCCTGGGACGCCACGGAGTCGACCCGCTGGACCACGGCGCTGCGCGCCCTGCACGCCGGGGCGCCCGAACCGATCGGGGCCCCGGCCACGGTCACCCTCGACGCCCTCTCCACCGCCGGCGCGCTGCGCTCGGCCGGGTACACGCCGTCGGGCGGGGCCTCCTACCCCTCGGGTGCCCTCGGTGACGCCCTGCGCGACACCGCCCGCCTCGTCAAGGCCGGGGTCGGCCTGCGGGCGGTCACCATCGACTCCGGCAACTGGGACATGCACACCGACCTCGGCCGCAGCGACAACGGCTGGATGTTCCGCCAGCTGACCGAGGTCGGCCGGGCGCTCGCGGCGTTCATGACCGACCTCGGCGCCGCGGCGGACCGGGTGACCCTCGTGACCCTCTCCGAGTTCGGGCGCCGGGTCACCGAGAACGGCTCCGGCGGCGTCGACCACGGCTACGGGAACTTCTCGTTCGTCCTCGGCGGCGGGGTCGTCGGTGGGCAGGTGTACGGCACCTGGCCGGGGCTCGCGGCCGACCAGCTGCAGGCCGGGGACCTCCGGGCGACGACCGACTACCGCTCGGTGCTCGCCGAGCTGCTCGAGAAGCGCTGCGGGCTCACCGCCTCGACCGTGCTGCCCGGGGTCCCGTCGGCCCGCCTCGGCCTGGCCCGCGCCCGCACCTGAGCAGGCGCCACCCGCGGTCGAGGTGAAACCCGACCCGCATCCGGTCGGACATCACCTCGACCCAGCAGGCGCCACCCGCGGTCGAGGTGAAACCCGACCCGCATCCGGTCGCCCATCACCTCGAACGAGCGGGGGTCCGACACCGGTTCGAGGTATCCCGCCGTCACCTGACGGTGGCCGGATACCTCGACCCAACACGTGCCACCCGCGGTCGAGGTGAAACCCGACCCGCATCCGGTCGCACATCACCTCGAACGAGCGGGGGTCCGACAGCGGTTCGAGGTATCCCGCCGTCACCTGACGGTGGCCGGATACCTCGACCCAACCCGTGCCACCCGCGGTCGAGGTGAAACAAGACCCGCATCCGCTCCACCATCACCTCGACCCAGCAGGCGCCTCGGGCGTCAGGCCGAGCGGGCGGGGAAGGCGCGCTGGCGGAGGCTGCGGCGCCGACGGGTCAGCTCGAGGCCGGTCTCGGCGGTCTCCGGGGCGATCTTGCGGCGCAGCGTGCCGGTGGGGACGACCCGCCGCGTGACGACCGACCCGAACCCGAGCCGGGCGAAGAACCGGTTGGCCTCGCGGCTGGTCGTCGGCACGTTCGAGACGACGAGCTCACAGCCCGAGCGCTCGGCCGAGCCGAGGACGGCGGCGATGAGCGACTTGGCGACCCCGTGCCGACGGGCGTCGGGCGTCACCCAGAGCTGCTCGATGGCCACCTCGGGGGTCGGGCTGATGCCGAACGGGTTGTCGGTGGTGATGACGTAGCCGGCGGGCTCGCCCTCGAGGTGCGCGACGAACGCGGTGACCCCCGGGCGGCGCAGCGCCGCCGACAGCCGGCCGTCGGCGATCGTGCGGGCGCAGACGTCCGGGCTGGAGCCGGAGTCGACGCGGGCCTCGAGCCACAAGGCGGTGACCGCGTGGAGGTCCTCCCCCACCTGCGCCACGTCGACGGGCCGTCGGGCCACCGGACCTCCTCGTTGCTCCGGGCCCGCGACGCGGACCGCACCGACACCGGACACTATGCCCCTCGAACCGTCGTTGGGTAGGGGGGTCGGCGCAGGAAGTCGTGCGTCGTCGAGGCCGGGGGCCACGGACCCCGCACCGGCGCCGGAACACCGCCGACACCGAGCCCGAGGGTCAGGCCTTCTCCATGCCCGCCACGACGGCCTCGGCGACCTCGCGCATCCCCATCCGGCGGTCCATGGCGGTCTTCTGGATCCACCGGAAGGCGTCGGCCTCGCTGATCTTCAGCTTGGCCATGAGCACGCCCTTGGCGCGGTCGACGGCCTTGCGGGTCTCGAGCCGCTCGCCGAGGTCGGCGACCTCCTCCTCGAGCGCCTTGAGCTCGCTCCAGCGGGAGAGGGCGATGTCGAGGGCCGGCGTGACGTCGCTGGCGGTGAACGGCTTGACGACGTAGGCCATGACCCCGGCGTCGCGCGCCCGCTCGACGAGCTCGGTCTGGCTGAACGCGGTGAGCATGACGACGGGCGCCAGCCGCTCGGCGCCGATGGCCTCGGCGGCCGACAGACCGTCCATGACCGGCATCTTGACGTCCATGATGACGATGTCCGGCCGCAGCGAGCGGGTGAGCTCGACGGCCTGCTCGCCGTCACCGGCCTGGCCGACGACGTCGTAGCCGGCCTCGCGGAGCATCTCCGAGAGGTCGAGGCGGATGATGGCCTCGTCCTCGGCGACGAGGACGCGCTTCGTGGGGGCTGCACTCTGGGTCATGTGCCGGGAGCGGGACTCGAACCCGCACGCCCTCGCGGGCAGCGGATTTTGAGTCCGCCGTGTCTGCCGTTCCACCACCCCGGCCGGGGCGTCGTCAGTCTACCGACGGGCCCCCGGCCGGCCTCAGGCCCGTCCGTCGTGGGCGGCGTCGACGTAGGCCGCCGCGACGCGGTTCTTCGCGTCGCCGACGCGGTGCACGCGCAGGGCGTTGGTCGACCCCGGGATGCCGGGGGGCGAGCCGGCGACGATGACGACGTTGTCGCCCTCCTTGACCCGGCCGAGCCCGAGCAGGACCTCGTCGACCTGCATCGCCATCTCGTCGGTGTGCCGGACCTTGCCGACGAGGAAGGTCTCGACGCCCCACGACAGCGCGAGCTGGCTGCGGGTGGCCTGGTTCGGGGTGAAGGCCAGCAGCGGGATGCGCGGGCGCACCCGGGCCAGCCGGCGCGAGGAGTCGCCGCTCTCGGTGAAGGTGATGAGGTACTTGACCCCGAGCAGCTCGCCGATCTCGGCCGCGGCCGCGGTCACCGCCCCACCCTTGGAGTTCGGGCGGGTGCCGAGCGGCCGGATGCGGTGCAGGCCGTGGGTCTCGGTGTTCTCGATGATGCGGGCCATCGTGCGCACGGCCGCGAACGGGTTCTTCCCGACGCTCGTCTCGCCGGAGAGCATCAGCGCGTCGGCACCGTCGAGGACGGCGTTCGCGGCGTCGGAGGCCTCGGCGCGGGTCGGGCGCGAGTTCTCGATCATCGACTCGAGCACCTGGGTGGCGACGATGACCGGCTTGGCCCGGCGGCGGGCGATCTCGCAGGCGCGCTTCTGGACCAGGGGCACCTGCTCCAGGGGCATCTCAACCCCGAGGTCCCCGCGGGCGACCATGACGCCGTCGAAGGCGCGGATGATCTCGTCGAGGTTCTCGACGGCCTGCGGCTTCTCGATCTTGGCGATGACCGGGAGGCGGATGCCCTCCTCGTCCATGATCTCGTGCACCCGGCGGATGTCGTCGGCGGTGCGGACGAAGGACAGCGCGATCATGTCGACGCGGGTGCGCAGCGCCCAGCGCAGGTCGTCCTCGTCCTTCTCCGACAGCGCCGGCACCGAGACCGCGACGCCGGGCAGGTTGATGCCCTTGTTGTTGCTCAGCGGGCCGCCCTCGAGCACCTGGCAGACGACGTCGGTCTCGGTGACCTCGGTGGCGATGAGGGCGATCTTGCCGTCGTCGATGAGGATGCGGTCGCCGGAGTGCACGTCGCCCGGCAGGCCGGCGTACGTGGTGCCGACCTCGTGGACGTCACCCGGCACGTCGCGCGTCGTGATGGTGAAGGTGGCCCCGCCCACGAGCACCACGGGACCGTCGGCGAAGCGCGCGGTGCGGATCTTCGGGCCCTGGAGGTCGGCGAGGATGCCCACCGCGCGCCCGACCGCGTCGCTCGCCGCGCGCACGTCGGTGTAGACGCGCGAGTGGTCCGCGTGCGAGCCGTGCGAGAGGTTGAGCCGGGCGACGTCCATGCCCGCCTTGACGAGCTCGCGCAGGTTCTCCGCGGAGGAGGTGGCCGGGCCGAGGGTGCAGACGATCTTCGCGCGACGCATGGTGTCGAGCCTATCGGTGCAACCGTTTCCACCGTGACGCGGGCCACATGACGGGCGACCCCGCCGCCGACCCCGCGCTCAGGCCGTGAGCGGGCGGTCGGTGGGGCCCACCGGACGCGGCAGCCGGGACGGCTTGTGCATCAGCCAGGCGTCGACCTCGTGGGCCACCGAGCGGCCCTCGGCGATCGCCCAGACGATGAGCGACTGACCGCGGCCGGCGTCGCCGGCGACGAAGACGCCGGGCACCGAGGACATGAAGTGGCCGTCGCGGGCGACGTTGGTGCGCGGGTCCTTCTCGACCTCGAGCTGCTCGAGGAGGCCCTCGGCCTGGGGACCGAGGAAGCCCATGGCGAGGAGCACGAGCTGGGCCGGGATCTCGCGCTCGGAGCCCTCGACCTTCTCGAAGCCGCTCTCGCCCATGCGGACCTCGTGGAGGCGCAGCCCCCGCACCCGGCCGTGCTCGTCGCCGACGACCTCGCTCGTCGTCGTGGCGTAGACGCGGTCGCCGCCCTCTTCGTGCGCGGACGCGACGCGGAACAGCATCGGGTAGGTCGGCCACGGGTGCGCGTCGGAGCGGTCGACCCCGGGCTGCGGCATGATCTCGAGGCTCGTCACCGAGCGGGCGCCCTGGCGGTGCGCGGTGCCGATGCAGTCGGCGCCGGTGTCGCCGCCGCCGATGACGACGACGTCCTTGCCGTGGGCCGTGACCTGGCCCTCGACGGTCTGCCCGAGGGCGACCCGGTTGGCCGGCGGGAGGAAGTCCATCGCCTGGACGACGCCGTCGAGCTCGCGCCCCGGCACCGGGAGGTCGCGCGGGACGGTGGACCCGATGGCGACGACGACGGCGTCGAAGCGCTTGCGGAGGTCGGCGCCGGTGATGTCCTGCCCGACGGAGACGCCGGTGCGGAACCGGGTCCCCTCGGACTTCATCTGCGCGATCCGCCGGTCGAGGACGGCCTTCTCCATCTTGAACTCGGGGATGCCGTAGCGGAGCAGGCCGCCCGGCTGGTCGGCGCGCTCGTAGACGGCGACGGTGTGCCCGGCGCGGGTCAGCTGCTGCGCGGCGGCCAGCCCGGCCGGGCCGGAGCCGACGACGGCGACGGTCTTGCCGGAGAGCCGCTCGGGGGCCTGCGGCAGGACGGTGCCGTTCTCGAAGGCCCGGTCGATGACGCTGACCTCGACCTGCTTGATGGTGACCGGCGGCTGGTTGATGCCGAGCACGCACGCCGACTCGCACGGCGCCGGGCAGAGCCGGCCGGTGAACTCGGGGAAGTTGTTCGTGGCGTGGAGGCGGTCGATGGCCTCGCGCCACTCGCCGCGCCACGCGAGGTCGTTCCACTCGGGGATGAGGTTTCCCAGCGGACACCCGCTGTGGCAGAACGGGATCCCGCAGTCCATGCAGCGGCCCGCCTGGCGCTGGAGCTCGGGGACCGGCTGGTCCTCGTAGACCTCCTTCCAGTCCCGGATGCGCACCGGCACCGGGCGCCGCCGCGGCAGCTCGCGCTCGCGCGTCCTCAAGAAACCCTGGGGGTCAGCCACGGGAGGCCTCCATGATCCGCTCCCACACCTGGGCGCCGTCGGGGTCGAGGCCCTCCGTCTCCGCCTTGGCCCGCACGTCGAGGACGCGCTGGTACTGGCGCGGGAGGACCAGGGTGAAGGCCGACCGGGCACTGCCCCAGTCGGCGAGGAGTCGGGCCGCGACCGAGGAGTCGGTCCACCGGTGGTGGCGCTCGAGGAGGTCGTGGACGACGAGCTCGTCCTCGGCCCGCAGCGGGCGCAGGTCGACGAGCTCGGGGTTGACCCGCGCGGGGTCGAGGTCGAGGACGTAGGCGACGCCCCCGGACATCCCGGCCGCGACGTTGCGCCCGGTCGGGCCGAGGACGAGCGCCGTGCCGCCGGTCATGTACTCGAGGCCGTGGTCGCCCACGCCCTCGACGACGGCCGTGGCGCCGGAGTTGCGCACGCAGAACCGCTCGCCGACCCGGCCGCGGAGGAAGAGCTCGCCGGAGGTCGCGCCGTAGCCGATGACGTTGCCGGCGATGACGTTGTCCTCGGCGACGAGGGCCGACCCCGGCGCGGGCCGGACGACGACCCGCCCGCCGGACAGGCCCTTGCCGACGTAGTCGTTGGCGTCGCCCTCGAGCCGCAGCGTGATGCCGCCGGGGAGGAAGGCACCGAAGCTCTGCCCCGCCGACCCCGTGAAGGTGAGGTCGATCGTGCCGTCGGCGAGACCGTCCGGGTGGGCCTTGGTGACCTCGTGCCCGAGCATCGTGCCGACGGTGCGGTTGACGTTGCGGATCGCGAAGGCGGCGGAGACCGGCTCGCCGTTGTCGATGGCGTCGCGCGCCGCGGCGATCAGCTGGTGGTCGAGCGCCTTCTCGAGGCCGTGGTCCTGCCCGACGCGGTGCCGGATGCCCGAGCCGTCGGGGCTCTCGACCTGCGCGAGGATCGGCGAGAGGTCGAGCCCCGAGGCCTTCCAGTGCTCGACGGCCCGGCTCGTGTCGAGGTGCCGGATCTGGCCGATGGCCTCCTCGATGCTCCGGAACCCGAGCGCGGCGAGGTGCTCGCGGACCTCCTCGGCGATGTACTCGAAGAAGGTCTCGACGAACTCCGGGCGGCCGGAGAAGCGGGCCCGCAGCTCGGGGTTCTGGGTGGCGATGCCGACCGGGCAGGTGTCGAGGTGGCAGACCCGCATGAGGACGCAGCCGGAGACGACGAGCGGCGCGGTGGCGAACCCGAACTCCTCGGCACCGAGCAGCGCGGCGACGACGACGTCGCGGCCGGTCTTGATCTGCCCGTCGACCTGGACGACGATCCGGTCGCGCAGCCCGTTGAGCACGAGGGTCTGCTGGGTCTCGGCCAGACCGAGCTCCCACGGCCCGCCGGCGTGCTTGAGCGAGGTGAGCGGTGCGGCGCCGGTGCCGCCGTCGTGCCCGCTGATGAGGACGACGTCGGCGTGCGCCTTGCTGACCCCGGCCGCGACCGTGCCGACCCCGATCTCGGAGACGAGCTTGACGTGCACCCGCGCGGACGGGTTGGCGTTCTTCAGGTCGTGGATCAGCTGGGCGAGGTCCTCGATCGAGTAGATGTCGTGGTGCGGCGGCGGGCTGATGAGCCCGACGCCGGGCGTCGAGTGCCGGGTGCGCGCCACCCACGGGTAGACCTTCGGGCCGGGCAGCTGCCCGCCCTCGCCCGGCTTGGCGCCCTGGGCCATCTTGATCTGGATGTCGTCGGAGTGCGTGAGGTACATCGACGTCACGCCGAAGCGCCCGGAGGCGACCTGCTTGATCGCCGAACGGCGCTCGGGGTCGAGGAGGCGGTCGACGTCCTCGCCGCCCTCGCCGGTGTTCGAGCGGGCCCCGAGCCGGTTCATCGCGACGGCGAGGGTCTCGTGCGCCTCCTTGCTGATCGAGCCGTAGCTCATCGCGCCGGTGGAGAAGCGCTTGACGATGGCCTCGACCGGCTCGACCTCCTCGAGCGGCACCGGCTCGCGCGGCTCGTCGCCCCCGAGGGCGAAGAGGCCGCGCAGGGTCATCAGCCGCCCGGACTGCTCGTCGACGCGCTGGGTGTACTGCTTGAAGACGTCGTAGCGGCGCTGCCGGGTGGCGTGCTGGAGCCGGAAGACGGTGTCGGGGTCGAAGAGGTGCGGCTCGCCCTCGCGGCGCCACTGGTACTCGCCGCCGACGACGAGCTTGCGGTGCGCCTGGCGGATGCCGTCCGGCGGGTAGGCCGCCTCGTGGCGGGCCGCCGTCTCGGCCGCGAGCACCCCGAGCCCGACGCCGCCGAGCTGGCTGACCGTTCCGGTGAAGAACTCGTCGACGAGGTCCTGGGCCAGGCCGATCGCCTCGAACACCTGCGCGCCGCGGTAGGACGCGACGGTCGAGATGCCCATCTTCGACATCACCTTGAGCACGCCCTTGCCGAGCGCCTTGATGAGGTTGGCGACCGCCTTCTCCTCGGTGACGTCGGTGATGTCGCCGCGGCGCACCATGTCCTCGACGCTCTCCATCGCGAGGTACGGGTTGATCGCGGCGGCGCCGTAGCCGATGAGCAGCGCCACGTGGTGCACCTCGCGCACGTCGCCGGCCTCGACGATGAGCCCGACCTGCGTGCGGGTCTTCTCGCGGATGAGGTGATGGTGCACCGCGCTCGTGAGGAGCAGCGACGGGATGGGGGCGAGGTCGCGGTCGGAGTCGCGGTCCGAGAGCACGACGAAGCGCGCCCCCTCCTCGATGGCGGCCGAGACCTCGGCGAAGATCTCGTGGAGCCGCGCGCGCAGCGCCGCCTCTCCCCCGCTGACGTCGTAGGTGCCGCGGACGACGACGGTCTCGAAGCCCGGCAGGTCGCCGTCGGCGTTGATGTGGACGAGCTTGGCGAGCTCGTCGTTGTCGAGGACCGGGAAGGGCAGGACCACCTGGCGGGCGTGGGCGGCCGCGGCGTCGAGGAGGTTGCCCTCGGGCCCGATCGAGCTCGCGAGGGAGGTGACGAGCTCCTCGCGGATGGCGTCGAGCGGCGGGTTGGTGACCTGGGCGAAGAGCTGGGTGAAGTAGTCGAAGACCAGCCTCGGGCGGTCGGAGAGCACGGCGATCGGCGTGTCGGTGCCCATCGACCCGAGCGCCTCGGCCCCGGTGCGGGCCATCGGCGCGAGGATGACCTTGAGCTCCTCCTCGGTGTACCCGAAGGTGCGCTGGCGGCGCGCGACGGATGCCGCGGTGTGGATGATGTGCTCGCGCTCGGGGAGGTCGCCGAGCTCGATGAGGCCGGCGTGCAGCCACTCCTCGTACGGGTGCTCACCGGCGAGCCCGGACTTGACCTCCTCGTCGCCGACGATGCGGCCCGCCGCGGTGTCGACGAGGAACATCCGGCCCGGCTGCAGGCGGCCGCGGCGCACGACGTTCTCGGGCTCGAGGTCGAGGACCCCGGCCTCCGAGGCGAGGACGACGAGGCCGTCGTCGGTGACCCAGTACCGGCCGGGGCGCAGGCCGTTGCGGTCGAGGACGGCGCCGACGAGCGTGCCGTCGCTGAAGCAGACCGCGGCCGGGCCGTCCCACGGCTCCATGAAGGTCGAGTGGAACTCGTAGAAGGCGCGGCGGGCGGGGTCCATCGAGTCGTGGTTCTCCCACGCCTCGGGGATCATCATGAGGACGGCGTGCGGCAGGCTGCGACCGCCGAGGTGGATCAGCTCGAGCACCTCGTCGAAGGAGGCCGAGTCGGACGCCTCGGGGGTGCAGACCGGCGAGAGCCGGGAGAGGTCGCCCGGCAGGACGTCGGACTCGAGCTGGCTCTCGCGGGCGTGCATCCAGTTGCGGTTGCCCTTGACGGTGTTGATCTCGCCGTTGTGGGCGATGAGCCGGTAGGGGTGCGCGAGCGGCCAGCTGGGGAAGGTGTTGGTCGAGAAGCGCGAGTGGACCAGCGCCAGCTCGGTGGCGAACCGCTCGTCGGAGAGGTCGGGGAAGAACGGCTCGAGCTGGCCGGTGGTGAGCATCCCCTTGTAGACGACCGTGCGGGCCGACAGCGACGGGAAGTACACCTCGGCCTCGCGCTCGGCGCGCTTGCGCAGGGCGAAGGCGACCCGGTCGAGCTCGATGCCCGAGCGGCCGTCCTGCGCACCGACGAAGAGCTGGCGGAAGCAGGGCATCGTCGCGCGGGCGGCCTCGCCGACGAGGTCGGGGACGACCGGCACGTCGCGCCAGGCGAGGACGGTCAGGCCCTCCTCCTGCGCGATCTCGGCGATGCGGCGCTCGGCGTCGGCGCGCGCGGCGTCGTCGGTGGGCAGGTAGGCCATGCCGGCGGCGTAGGCCCCGGCCGGCGGCAGCTCGACGTCGAGGACGGCCCGGAAGAAGCGGTCGGGGACCTGGGTGAGGATGCCCGCGCCGTCACCGACGAGCGGGTCGGCGCCGGTGGCCCCCCGGTGGTCGAGGTTGCGCAGGGCGTCGAGGGCGTGGACGACGATGTCGTGACCGGCGCTCCCCCGCATCGTCGCGACCATCGCCACACCGCACGCGTCGTGCTCGTGCGCGCGGCGGTAGAGGCCGACGTCGTCGGGCTGGGCGGAGAAGCGGGCGACGGTCACGTCGCATCACCGTCCTCGGGGTCGACGGCCCCTCGCGGGACCGGGCACGGCAAGGTCAGGCGCGGACGACGTTGGCCACGTGCCGGAATGCTAGCCCCGACCCCCCGCGTCTTGCCATTCGAGCCGGCCTATCCCACATCCTGGGACTCGGAGGGTTCGTCGGAGGGCTCGTCGACCGGCCCGTCGGCAGCGTCACGGGAGCGCGCCCGCCGACCGGTGAACCAGACGATCCAGAGGCCGAGGAGGAAGACGAGGACGCTCGTCCAGACGTTGAGCCGCTGCCCGAGGATCAGCTCGGCCTCGTCGGTGCGCATCTTCTCGACGACGATCCGCCCGATGGGGTAGCCGGCCACGTAGAGCCCGAGGAGCTGGCCGGGCGCGAGCCGCCGCCGCCGGTCGACGACGAGGAGCAGGACGCCCAGCACGACGAGGAAGAGGAACTCGTAGAGGAAGGTCGGGTGGAAGACCCCGGCGACGACGGGGTCGCCCGCGGAGTCGGTGACCGCCCGGCCGGCCGACTGGTCCCACTCGTAGACCCGCAGGCCCCACGGGAGGGTGGTCGGCGCGCCGTGCAGCTCGTTGTTGAACCAGTTGCCCCACCGGCCGAGGGCCTGGGCGAAGGCGACGCCCGGGGCCGCGGCGTCGGCGAACTGGAGGAAGGGCACGCCCGAGCGCTTGCAGCCGATCCAGGCCCCGAGCGCACCGAGCGAGATCGCGCCCCAGATGCCGAGCCCGCCGTTCCAGATCTTCAGGGCGTCGACGAGGTTCCCGCCCTCGCCGAAGTACGGACCCGGGGTCGTGACGACGTGGTAGAGCCGGCCGCCGACGATGCCGAAGATCACCGCCCAGGCGGAGACGTCGAGCACGACGCCGGGGTCGCTCCCCCGGGCGGCGAGCCGCCGCCCGGTGAGCCAGACCGCGAGGACGATGCCGGCGAGGATGCACAGCGCGTACGCCCGCAGGGTGAGCGGGCCGAGGTGCAGCGCGCCGACGGTGGGGCTCGGGAGGTAGGCGATCACGTGGGGGTCACCTCGGCCGGGGCCGGGGTGCTCACTTCGTGGCGTCCTGGACGGCCTTGGTGAAGCCCTCCACCGTGCCTACCGTCCGCAGATCTTTCATCTCGCCGTTGATGCTGACGGTGGGTGTGCCCTGGAAGCCGGGGAGCTTGAATGCCGCGTCGTTGACGGACTGGATGTATCTGTCATACGTGCCATCGGCGACGCACGTGTTCCAGGCCGTCAGGGCGGACCCGGTGATACCAGCCACCTTGGCCCATCCGTCGAGTGTGGCCTGGTCCACGTCCTCACCCTCGGTCTTCTGGTTGCGGTAGACCGCGTCGTGGAACTGCTGGAACTTGCCGGTCGTCGCGGCGCAGAAGGCGCCGTTGGCCGCCGGGGTGGAATTCCGGGCGCCGGTATTCTTGTCGAGGAAGTTCAGCACGTGGTAGTTGAGGACGATCTTGCCGGACTGGCCGAGGTCGCGGATGGTCTCGCCGAGGATGCCCTCGAACTGCCCGCAGTTCGGGCACTGGAAGTCCTCGTAGAGGTCAACGGTGGGGGCGCCGGCGACCGGTGTGACGTCGGCGTACGCGCGGAACGGCTTGCCCATCGAGGAGCCGGCGGGCACGGCCGTGCTGGTCCCGACGCTCGCCTGCTTCTTCGCCTGCGACCACACCACCCCGCCGACGACGGCGACGATGGCCACGACGACGACGACGGTGGCGACGACGATCTTGTTCGAGCCGCCACCGGACGCCTTCTGCGCGGCCTGGATCTTGGCCTGGCGCGCGGTGCCGGCGGCCTTGGTCGAGCTGGTCTTCTTCGCCATGGTGCTGGGTGTGCCTCTCGGTGTCCGGATCAGGGCTGGTCGGTGGTGCGGGCGGCCTCGCGGACGCCTGCTGCGAGCCGGGTGGTCAGTGTGCGCAACGCCTCGAGCCGTGGCGCGAGTTCCCCGTCGCCGCCGAGCGCGCGCACGAGCGCCGAGCCGACGATGACGCCGTCGGCGTACGCGCCGATCTCGGCGGCCTGCTCGCGGGTCGAGACGCCGAGCCCGATGCACACCGGCACGTCGGTGACGGCGCGCACCCGCTCGACGAGCCCGCGCGCGTCGGTGTCGACGCTGCTGCGGGCGCCGGTGACCCCCATCGTCGACGCGGCGTAGACGAAGCCGCGGCAGGCGGAGGTGACCCGCACCAGCCGCTCGGGGGTGCTGCTCGGCGCGACGAGGAAGACGCGGTCGAGGCCGTGGCGGTCGCTCGCGGCGACCCACTCGTCGGCCTCCTCCGGGATGAGGTCGGGGGTGATGAGCCCGGCGCCGCCGGCGGCCGCGAGGTCGCCGGCGAAGCGCTCGACGCCGCGGTGCAGGACGAGGTTCCAGTAGGACATGACGAGCGGGGTCGCCCCGGCCTCGCGGACGGTGGCCACCGCGGTGAAGACGTCGTCGACGCGGGTCCCCGCGGCCAGCGCCTCGCTCGTCGCCTGCTGGATGACCGGGCCGTCGATGACGGGGTCGCTGTACGGGATGCCGACCTCGACGACGTCGCACCCCGCCTCGACGAGGACGCGCATCGCCTCGAGGGAGCCCTCGACGGTCGGGTACCCGACCGGCAGGTAGCCCACGAGGGCGGCGCGGCCCTCGGCGCGGCACCGGGCGAGGGTCTCGGCCACCCCGGCGACGGCCGTGCTCACTGCGTGCCCTCGGGCGCCAGGCCCAGCCACGCGGCGGCGGTGTGCATGTCCTTGTCGCCGCGGCCCGAGAGGTTGACGAGCAGGAGCGCGTCGGGGCCGAGCTCGCGGCCGACGGCCATCGCGCCGGCCAGGGCGTGCGCGGACTCGAGTGCCGGGATGATGCCCTCGGTGCGGCACAGGAGGGTGAAGGCCTCCATCACCTCGTCGTCGGTGGCGTACCGGTATTCGGCACGCCCGGAGTCGCGCAGGAAGGCGTGCTCCGGGCCGACGCTCGGGTAGTCGAGCCCGGCGGAGATCGAGTGCGACTCGACGGTCTGCCCGTCGTCGTCCTGCATGAGGTAGCTCATCGCGCCGTGCAGCACGCCCGGGGTGGCGTCGGCGGCGAACCGGGCCGCGTGCCGCCCGGAGTCGACGCCCTCTCCCCCGGCCTCGACACCGATGAGCCGCACCCCGGCGTCGGGGACGAAGCGGTGGAAGATGCCCATCGCGTTCGAGCCGCCGCCGACACAGGCGATGACGGCGTCGGGCAGCCGGCCGGTGAGCTCGAAGACCTGGGCCCGGGCCTCCTCGCCGATGATCGCGTGGAAGTCGCGGACCATCTCGGGGAACGGGTGCGGGCCGGTGACCGTACCGATGATGTAGTGCGTCGTGCCGACGTTGGTGACCCAGTCGCGCAGCGCCTCGTTGATGGCGTCCTTGAGGGTCGCGCTGCCGTGCTCGACCGGCACGACCGTGGCGCCGAGGATGCGCATCCGGGCGACGTTGAGGGCCTGGCGCTCGGTGTCGACCCGGCCCATGTAGACGGTGCAGTCCAGGCCCATGAGCGCGGCCGCCGTGGCCGTGGCGACCCCGTGCTGGCCGGCGCCGGTCTCGGCGATGACCCGCGTCTTGCCCATCCGCTTCGCGAGCAGGGCCTGGGCGAGGACGTTGTTGATCTTGTGCGACCCGGTGTGGTTGAGGTCCTCGCGCTTGAGGACCACCCGGGCCCCGCCGCAGTGCGCGGCGAACCGCGGCACCTCGGTGACGATGCTCGGCCGGCCGGTGTACGTGGCGTGCAGGCGGGCCAGCTCGTCCTGGAACTCGGGGTCGACGGCCGCCTTCTGGCGCGCCTCGTCGAGCTCGTCGAGGGCCGGGACGAGGGCCTCGGGGACGAACCGGCCGCCGAAGTCGCCGAAGCGCCCGGGGCGCGGCAGCTCCTCGACGGTCAGCTCGGGACCGTCGACGACCTCGGGGTGCTCGCTCACGACGCCACCTCCGGGGCCCCGGCCGCGACGATGGCCGCAGCGGCGGACGACGGGTCGCCGGTGCGCACGAGGGCCTCCCCGACGAGGACGACGTCGGCGCCCTGCGACGCGTACGAGCCCGCGTCCTCGGGACCGCCGATGCCGGACTCCGCGACCGCGACGACGCCGGCGGGCAGGAGGGGCCGCAGCCGGGAGAAGGTGTCGGGGTGCACCTCGAGGGTCTTGAGGTTGCGCGCGTTGACGCCGACGACCGTCGCGCCGGCGTCGAGCGCGCGCTGGGTCTCGGGCTCGTCGTGCACCTCGACGAGGGCGGTCATCCCCAGCTCGCCGACGAGGGCCAGCAGCCGGGCGAGCGTGGCGTCGTCGAGGGCGGCGACGATGAGCAGCACGAGGTCGGCGCCGTGGGCCCGCGCCTCCCACACCTGGTACTCGCTGACGACGAAGTCCTTGCGCAGCACCGGGACCGAGACGGCGGCACGCACGGCGTCGAGGTCGTCGAGGCTGCCGCCGAAGCGCCGCGCCTCGGTGAGCACCGAGATGGCCGCGGCCCCGCCCGCCGCGTAGCGGGTGGCGAGCGCGGCGGGGTCGGGGATGTCGGAGAGCGCGCCCTTGCTCGGGCTGGCGCGCTTGACCTCGGCGATGAGCGAGAGCCCGGGACGGCGCAGCACGGCCTCGGCGTCGAGGGCCGGCGGCGCGGCGGCCGCGGCCTCGCGGACGGCGGAGAGCGGACGGGCGGCCTCGCGCAGCGCGAGGTCCTCGCGGACCCCGGCGACGATGCCGTCGAGGACGGTGGTCACGGTGCGGCGACCGTCACCGGATCGAGGGGGCCTGCTCGTGGTCGCGGCCGGCCGCGCCGTACCCCGCCATCGAGAGGACCTTGCCCGCGACCGCGCCGACGACGGCGAGGACGGCCCCGCCGACGAAGAGCCAGCGGTTCGGGAACACCACGGCGACGGACATGATGACGGACGCGACGATGATGATCGTCACGGCGGTCCACGCGGCGACGCTGTGGCCGTGGTCCTCGTGCTCGTCCATGGGTCCACCTCTACGGGTCTGGGGGCCCGGAGGGGCCCGGCGGTCGGGTGCTCGGGGTCGATTCTGTCAGGTCCGGCGCTCGTCGCCGACGTCGGTCGGGTCGCGGCCGGCCGACAGGTCGTCCCAGGCCGTGCCCACGCGCTCGCCGCGCGACCCGGCGACGTGACCCTCGGGGGCGTCGGTCCGCTCGTAGCGGCGCGAGGGTGCGGCCCACCGCCGGCGGCCCACGACCGCGGCCGCGAGCGCCGCGGCCGCGAGCACGAGGCCGAGCGCCGCGACCCACGGCCAGGCGGTGGCCGTGGCGGTCGCCGCGACGGTGCCCGTGCGGCCCACGCGGGCCGCCGCCACCGGGCCGAGGACCCCGGACGGGTCGGCGAGGACCCGCCCGACGAGCACCCCGGCGGTGCCGAGACAGACGACCCAGAGGACGAGGGCCACGACCCGCGCGACCCGGCCGGCGGCGACGACCGCGACGGCCGCGGCCGCGACGGCGAGCGCGACCGCCGACAGCCCGGGGGCGACCTCCGACCCGGAGGCGAGCACCCGGCTGCCGCCGAGCACGGCGTCGGCGACGGTGCCCGAGACCCAGGGCCGGAAGCCGGCGACGAGGACGACGCCGGCGCCGAGCAGCGCGAGGAGGGCGACCGGGCCCTTGCCGGTGAGCCGCCTCACGAGACGGTCCGCATCGCCCCGGCGGTGGCGACGGCCCGCAGGGCGGCGGTGGCCTTGTGGACGCACTCCTCGTGCTCGCGGGCCGGGACCGAGTCGGCGACGATGCCGGCGCCGGCCTGGACGTGGGCCACTCCGTCCTTGACGACCGCGGTGCGGATGGCGATGGCCATGTCGAGGTCGCCGTGGAAGTCGAGGTAACCGACGACACCACCGTAGACGCCCCGGCGCGAGGGCTCGTACCGCTCGATGAGGGCGAGGGCCCGCGGCTTCGGCGCGCCGCTGAGCGTGCCGGCCGGGAAGGTCGAGACGAGGACGTCGTAGGCGCCGGCCCCGGGGCGGGTGCCGCCGACGACCGTCGACTCGAGGTGCATGACGTGGCTGTAGCGGCGGACGTCCATGAACTCGACGACGTCGACGGTGCCCGGGCGGCACACGCGCTGGAGGTCGTTGCGGCCGAGGTCGACGAGCATCACGTGCTCGCTGCGCTCCTTGGGGTCGGCGAGCAGCTCGTCGGCGAGGCGCACGTCGTCCTCCGGGGTCTTGCCCCGGGGGCGCGACCCGGCGATCGGGTGGGTGATGGCCCGCTCGCCCGTCACCCGCACGAGCGCCTCCGGGCTGCTGCCCACGACGGCGTACTCGGAGCCGTCGGCGTCGTGCAGCCGGAAGAGGTACATGTACGGGCTCGGGTTGGAGGCGCGCAGGGCGCGGTAGACCTCGAGGGGGTCGGCCGGGCAGTCGAGCGAGAACCGCTGCGAGAGGACAACCTGGAACACCTCGCCGGCCCGGATGTCCTCCTTCGCGAGCTCGACGACCTCCTCGTACCGCTCGCGGGTGGTGTTCGAGCGGACTCGGCCCATCGCGTCGTCGACGGCCGCGGTGTCGACGACGGCCACCGTGCTCGGGGCGGGGGCCGCGAGGGCGGCGGTCATCGCGTCGAGGCGCGCGACCGCGCCGGCCCAGGCCTCCTCGACCCGCTCGTCGGTGTCGTCGTAGTTGACCGCGTTCGCGACGAGGAGGATCGAGCCGTCGGCGTGGTCGAGGACGGCGAGGTCGGTGGCGAGCACCATCGAGAGCTCGGGCAGGCCGAGCTCGTCGGGGAGCTCGGCGGGGACCTTCTCCCAGCGCCGGACGGCGTCGTACGAGATGGCGCCGACCATCCCGCCGGTGAGTGGGGGCAGCCCGGCGATGGGCGGGGTCGCGAGCGCCTCCATCGTCGCGCGCAGCGCCTCGGTGGCGGGACCCTCGGTGGGCACGCCGACCGGGGGCTCGCCGACCCAGTGCGCGAGGCCGGCCTTCTCGGTGAGGGTGGCGCGGCTCGCGGCCCCGACGATCGACCACCGCGACCAGACGCCGCCGTGCTCGGCGGACTCGAGGAGGAACGTGCCGGGCCGGTCGCCGGCGAGCTTGCGGTAGACCCCGACCGGCGTCTCGGCGTCACCCATCAGCCGGCGCACGACGGGGATGACGCGCCGGTCGCGCGCGAGGACGCCGAAGACGTCGAGCCCCGGCCAGGTCTGACCGTAGGCGAGGTCGGGGGTCTCGGCGGCCGGCGAGCTCACGCCCCTCCCCCGACGGTCGCGCCGAGGTCGCCGGCGTCGAAGCAGGTGCGGTCGCCGGTGTGGCAGGCCGCCCCGACCTGGTCGACGCGCACGAGCACGGCGTCGCCGTCGCAGTCGAGCGCGACCGAGCGGACGTGCTGCACGTGGCCGGAGGTGTCGCCCTTGCGCCAGTACTCCGCGCGGCTGCGCGACCAGAAGGTCACCCGCCCCTCGGTGAGCGTGCGGCGCAGCGCCTCGTCGTCCATCCAGCCGAGCATGAGGACCTCGCCGCTGTCGTGCTGCTGGACGACGGCGGCGACGAGGCCCTGGTCGTCGCGCTTGAGGCGCGCGGCGAGGGCGGGGTCGAGGGCGTCGGGGGTCGGCACGCGCCCATTCTGCCGCGACCGGGTCGGTGCGCCGACCGGGGTCCGTCGGTGGCCGTCGAGACGTTCGTCCCTTCCTCGGGCGCAAACCCATCCGGATCGCGCTCGGCTCCGAACCACGACGGGTCGTCGTGGACCCTCGTGGTCGACCCCGGCGACCCGCTCCTGCGCGGGAGCTCTCCCGCGCCCCCAGGAAGGGATCACCCATGGCAGGGACATCACGACGCGGCCTGCTGGCAGCGGCAGGGTCGGGGACGGCCATCGCCGTCGTCGCCACGGCCGCGGCAGCGCAGGCCTCACCACGCACGCGCGACGAGGCGCTCGAGGACCTGGACGGCGCCGTCCTCGTCGCCTTCATCGAGGACCCCGGCACCGGCGTCATCTCGCTCATGGTCGGCGAGGAGGAGGTCGAGGTCCACGACCCCGCCCTCGTCCGCCGGCTCGTCAAGGCGGCAGGGGGGAAGGCCTGATGTCCTCCCACCGCGAGGCACCGGAGATCTCCAAGGACCCGGTCGCCGACAACACCGACGTCTACGCGTTCGTCAGCCCGGACAAGCCGGACACCGTCACCCTCATCGCGAACTTCATCCCGTTCCAGAACCCCCAGGGCGGGCCGAACTTCTACGAGTTCGGTGACGACGTGCTCTACGAGATCAACATCAGCAACTCGGGCACGGCGGGCGAGCCCGACGTCACCTACCGGTTCCGGTTCACGACAGGCATCCGCAACCGGAAGACCTTCCTCTACAACACCGGCCCGATCACGTCGATCAGCGACTCGACCTGGAACCGTCCCCAGTACTACACGGTGACGCGCTACCAGAAGGGCAAGGGCTGGAAGGAGATCGCCTCCCGGCTCGCCTGCCCACCGGTCAACGTCGGGCCGCGGAGCACGCCGAACTACCCGAAGCTCGCCGCCCAGGCGGTGCACCGCATCGCCGGTGGCCGCACCGTCTTCGCGGGGCAGCGGGCCGAGGGCTTCCACGTCGACCTCGGCAGCATCTTCGACCTGGGCACGCTCCGGCCGTTCCAGATGGCCCACCTCATCCCGTCGGCGACCGCGGCAGGGGTCAACGGCACGCAGGGGCTCAACGTCCACAGCATCGCCATCCAGGTGCCGAAGACCGACCTCACGGCCGGCAACGTGGCCCCGAAGGACGTCGGGGACGCACGCTCGGTCATCGGGGTCTGGGCGACGGCCAGCCGGCAGAAGACGCGGGTCATCTACCAGGGGCGCGGCGAGCCGGTCTCGACCGGACCGTTCCAGCAGGTCTCGCGCCTCGGCAACCCCCTGTTCAACGAGGTCATCACGCCGATGGCCGAGAAGGACAAGTGGAACGCCGTGCTCCCGCAGTACGACAAGGCCTACGCCCAGTACGTGAAGAAGCCCGAGCTCGCCGGCCTCCTGCCGGCGCTCTACCCGGGGGTCTTCCCGAAGCTGGCGGCCTACACGAAGGACCGGGCCGACCTGCTCGCCATCCTCCTCACGGGCATCCCCACGGGGGTCGTCCCGGGCTTCCAGAACTACACGGGCCCGAACCAGGCGGACATGCTCCGGCTCAACCTCGCGGTCCCGCCCGCGAAGAAGCCGAACCCGATCGGCCTCGTCGCCGGGGACGCCGCGGGCTTCCCCAACGGCCGGCGACCGGTCGACGACGTCGTCGCCATCGAGCTGCGCGCCGTCGCGGGGGCGACCATCCCCCTCGTCGACCCGTCGTTCACCCCCGACGACGCCACGGCCGGTCTCACCGACGGGACGACGAACACCAACCCGCCGTTCCTCGACGTGTTCCCGTACCTCGGGACCCCGGCCGGCGGCTACCAGACGACGCCCGGTACGCCGGGCGGCGCCTCCTGAGAGCGGCTCCCGTCCGCCGGCCGTCACCGGTCGGCGGGCGGGACCCGTCGCCCACCCCGCGTGAGAGGACGTCCCGTGCACACCCCCGAGAACCCCGATGCCGGTCAGGGACCGGTCCCCCTCGACATCGGCGACGACGTCGGCGCCCTCGTCGTCACCATGCCCGACGACCGTCCGGACCTGGCCGACCTCGAGGTCGAGATCCGCCCGGTCGGCGCCACGCGCCGCCACGGCCACACGCACCACCACACCGACCACGACCACGACCACGCGTACCCCCACGTCGGGGTGGTCGGGCGCCCCACGCCCGCGGGGACGGTCCACTCGCTCGTGTACGCGGCGGTGGCCGCCGGCGACTACGAGCTCTGCCCGATGCCCGGCGACGACGTTGTGCTGACGGCGACGGTGGTCGGGGGCGAGGTCACCGAGCTCGACTGGCCGGGCTGAGCTCCCCCGCCGGGGCCGGCGCGAGCCTGTGGTCCAGTCCACGCACCCCGGCGAAGAGGGCGAGGAAGAGCACCGTGATGCCGAGGCAGGCGACGACCACCGCACCGACACCGTCGTTGGCCGGGTTGAGGAACGGGTACGGGTACCAACCGCTCAGGGCACCGACGACGAGGGTCCACCCGGTCCACACGACCGGCCAGACCAGCGACTCGCCGACCGTGCGCCACGTGACCCGACGGCGCGGGCCGACGAGGAACCAGGCGAGGACGGCGAGCACCGGCACGACCATGTGGAGGAGCTTGTCGACCACCCAGTTCGCCCCGTCGAGGTCGAGCAGCGGGCGCAGCAGGACGAAGTGCACGAGCCCGGTGACCGTGATGCCGACGAGGGCGGCCAGCCGCACCGGGCGCCACCAGCGGCCGTCGCGGGCCGGGTCGCGCCACAGTTGCCAGGACGTGACGGCGACGAGGACGTTGCTCTGGATCGTGAAGTAGGCGGCGAGGCGGTACAGGCGGGTGGCGAGCGGCGGCACCTCGTCGTTGAGCACGGCCTCGCCGGAGAACACGAGGACGGCCTGGAACGCGACGGCGCCGGTCGCGACGACGGCGACGAGCAGGTGCAGCATCCGGGCGCGGGAGGCGGTCACGGGCCGAGCCTAGGCCGGGGACGCGGGCCTCAGGCGGCCGAGAGCACCGACGCGCCGCGCAGGAACGACCAGAGGCCGACCCCGAGGAACACCGGGGCCCCGAGCAGCCCGCACCAGAAGCTGCGCGCGACGCCACCGGGCGGGACGAGGGCCGCGAGCACCGCCACGGCCGTCAGGAGGACGGCCACGAGGTGGAGGACCGGCTGCCCGAAGACCACGGCGAGGGCGACGAAGTGCACGCCGACGACGAGCATCACGAGCGGGGCGAGGAGGTCGGAGCGCCCCGCACGGGCCAGCAGCATCCCTGCCACGACGGCGACGAGGACCTCGGCCCAGAAGACGACGAGGTAGAGCGTGAATCCGCGGCCGCCGGGGGCGATGGCCGTCGCGGCGTCCCAGTTCCGGGCGGCGAGGACGCCGCTCCAGCCGGCGAGCGCGAGCCCGGCGACGGACAGCACCCCGAGCACCACGCGCCAGCCCCCCGCCGGGGGCGGCCCCTCCTGGGCCCAACCGGCCCAGGCGAAGGTCGCGGCACCGAAGACGGCGCCGATCATCACCAGGTCGCGCGCAAAGGTGTCGTCGAGCACGGTGGTCCCCCCTCGGGACGTCAGGTGGCGGTGGCCCGGCGGACCGGGAGGCCGTGGGCGGCGAGGCCGTCCTTGACCTCGCCGATGGTCAGCTCACCGAAGTGGAACACACTCGCGGCGAGGACCGCGTCGGCGCCCGCGTCGACGGCCGGGGCGAAGTGCTCGACGGCACCCGCTCCCCCGCTGGCGATGACCGGCACGCGCACCTCGGCCCGCACGAGCCGGATCAGCTCGAGGTCGAAGCCGTCCTTCGTGCCGTCGGCGTCCATCGAGTTGAGGAGGATCTCGCCGGCCCCGAGCGACTCGGCCCGGGCGCACCACTCGACGGCGTCGAGCCCGGTACCGGTGCGTCCGCCGTGCGTGGTGACCTCGAACCCGCCTGCGGGAGTGCCGTCCTCGTGCCGGCGCCGGCGGACGTCGGCGGACAGGACGAGCACCTGGGCGCCGAACCGGTCGGCGGTCTCGGCGATGAGCTCGGGGCGGGCGATCGCCGCGGTGTTGACCCCGACCTTGTCCGCCCCGGCGCGCAGCAGCCGGTCGACGTCGTCGACGGTGCGCACGCCGCCCCCGACGGTCAGCGGGATGAAGACCTCCTCGGCGGTGCGGGCGACGACGTCGTACATCGTCGCGCGGTCGCCGCTGCTCGCGGTGACGTCGAGGAAGGTCAGCTCGTCGGCGCCCTGCTCGCCGTAGCGGCGGGCCAGCTCGACGGGGTCGCCGGCGTCGCGCAGGCCCCGGAAGTTGACCCCCTTGACGACCCGTGCGGCGTCGACGTCGAGGCACGGGATGACACGGACGGCGACCGACACGGGCGCCAGCGTAGCCGCGGCACTAGGGTCGGGTGTCGTGTGGTTCCAGGTCACGGACCCCGCCGACCCCGCCCACGTCGACGCCGTCCTCGCCGCCCTCCAGGGCGCGGCGCCGCGCTGCGGCAAGGTCGCGGTCGTCGCCGTCGACGGCCCGAGCGGTTCGGGCAAGACCACCCTCGCCAAGGGCCTGCTCGACGTGCTCGGCTGCCCGGTCGTCCACATGGACGAGATCTTCCCCGGCTGGGACGGCCTCGCCGAGGCGGTCCCCCTGCTCGTCAACCAGGTGCTGCTGCCGCTCTCGCGCGGCCGCCGGGGCACCTACCGCGTGTGGGACTGGGAAGCCGACGCCTGGGGTGTCTCCCGCCACGTCGACCCCGGGCCCGTGCTCCTCGTCGAGGGGTGCGCCTCGAGCGTCGGTGCCGCGGGCGGGTACGCCGCGGTCCGCGTGTGGGTCGAGGCACCGCGCGACCAGCGGATGCGCCGCGGCCTCGAGCGCGACGGCGAGGCCTACCGTCCGCACTGGCAGCGCTGGGCCGCCCAGGAGCAGGCGCTGTTCACCGCCGACGGCACGCGGGCCAAGGCCGATGTCGTCGTGACGACCGGGACCCCGGCGTGAGTCTGCCGGGCCGGGCCCGCGGGGCCGGCGAGGACGCCCGGGCCGCGCTGGGCCGCGGCCTGCACCGGCTGCGCGACCGGCTCGTCCTGCTCGTGCAGATCGGCGTCGGCGTCGTCCTCGCCTGGACCCTCGCCAGCCAGGTCCTCGGGCACGTCCAGCCCTTCTTCGCACCCGTGACCGCGCTCATCTGCCTCGGGCTCACCTACGGCCAGCGGCTGCGGCGCATCGTCGAGGTGACGCTCGGGGTCGCCGTCGGCGTCCTCGTCGGCGACGTCGTCGTCGAGCTCCTCGGCAGCGGGCCGCTCCAGATGGCGCTCGTCGTCGTCACGGCCATGGCCATCGCGGTCGTCCTGTCCTCAGGCCAGCTCGTCGTCATCCAGGCCGGCGTGCAGTCGGTGTTCATCGTCGCCTTCACCGCGTCCGCCGGGCAGGGCCTCTCGCGCTGGCTCGACGCGCTCGTCGGTGGCCTCGTCGCGCTCGTCCTCGGCGCGCTGGCCCCGACGACGCCGGTCGCCCGGCCGCGCGCCGAGGCGGCGCGCACGGTCCGCGGCGTGGCCGCGACGCTGCGCGAGGTCGCCACCGCCCTGCGCACCGGCGACGCCGCCGCGGCCGTCGCCGCGCTCGAGGGGGCCCGCGCCCTCGAGACCCAGCTCGGCGAGCTGCGCCTCGCCGCCACCGAGGGCGTCGCCGCGGTGCGGCAGTCGCCGTTGCTGCGCAGCCACCGCCCGCAGGTCGTCGCGGCCTCGGCGCTCGTGGTCCCCCTCGACCGGTGCGTGCGCAACCTGCGGGTCCTCGCCCGTCGGGCCGCGGTGGCCGTCCGCCGCGACGAGCCGGTGCCGGCGCACTACGTCGACCTCGTCGCCGAGCTGGCCCGGGCCGCCGACGACCTCGCCCGCGTCCTCGACGAGCACACCCTGCCCTCGGCGGGTCGCGGTGTGCTCGAACGGGTCGCGGGGCTGTCGGCACGCGCCGACCCCGCGGCCGGGCTCTCGGCCGAGATGGTCCGCGGGCAGGTGCGCTCGATGGTCGTCGACCTGCTCGTCGTCGCCGGCCTCGACGACGACGAGGCACTCCAGCTGGTCCCGGAGTCCCACCTGCCCTGACCGGCTGGCAGGATGCGTCGGTGAGCACCCCCGACGCCCCGACCCTGCCCCGCTGGGCCGTCGTCGCCGGGCTCGTCCTCGTCGCGTCGAACCTGCGCACCCTGATGGCGAGCCTGCCGCCGCTCGCCGAGACGGTGCGGGCCGACCTCGGGCTGAGCAACGCGTGGATGGGGGTGCTGACCACCCTCCCGGTGCTCTGCATGGGCCTGCTCGCCCCGGTCGCCAACCAGCTCGGCCGGCGGCTCGGCGCGGCGTCGGCCGTCGGCGCCGGGGTGGGCCTCGTCCTCGTCGGGCTCGTGCTCCGGGGCGTCGGGAACGGCACGGTGTGGTCGCTCTACGCGGGCACGCTCGTCGCAGGCGCCGGCATCGCCCTCGCCGGCACGCTGCTGCCGGGCATCGTCAAGGCCGTCTTCCCCGCCCACCGCGCGGGTCTCGGCACCGGGCTGACGATGATGTCGATGATGGGAGGCGCCGCCCTCGCGTCCGCGCTGTCCGTCCCCCTCGCGGGCGCCCTCGGTGGCTGGTCGACGTCGCTGCTCGCGTGGGCACCGCTCGCGGCGGTCGCCGGCCTCGTGTGGATCCCCGTGGCGCGCCACGCGCGCCGGCTCGCCGCGAACCGGCCTGTGCCCGAGGACGTCTCGCACGCGCTGCCGTGGCGCAGCCCGACCGCCTGGCTGCTCGCGGCCTACCTGTCGTTCCAGTCCTGGCAGTTCTACTCCTCGCTCGCCTGGCTGGCGCCCACCTACGAGTCGGGCGGGTGGAGCGCCCGCGACGCAGGCCTGCTCATGTCGGTCTTCACCGGTGCCCAGCTCGTCTCCGGGCTCGTCGCCCCCGTGCTCCTCGACCGGCGCACCGACGCCCGAGTCCTCCTCGTCGGGGCCACCCTCCTCGGTGGTCTCGGCGAGGCCGGGGTGTGGCTCGCCCCCGACGCCGCGCCGTGGCTCTGGGCGGTGATGATCGGCGGCGGCCAGGGGGCCTGCTTCGCGCTCGGTCTCGGCCTGCTCGTCCGGTACGCCGCCACCGCGCGCGACAGCGCCCGGCTCACGGCGATGGGCTTCCTCGTGTCGTACACCGTCGCCTCGGCCGGCCCCGCGACGATGGGCGCCGTGCGCGACGCGAGCGGCGGGTACACGTGGCTCTGGGCCGTGCTGGCCCTCGTGGGGCTGCCGCAGCTGCTCGCCTCGAGCCGGCTGCGCCCCGACGCCGACCGGGTCGGCACGCCGGAGCCGGTCGTCAGCCGCTGACGCCCCGGTGGGCGCGGACGAGCCCGGCCAGCCGTCGCGCCTCGGCCCGCCCCTCCTCGCCGTCGACCCGCTGCACGGCCATCACCGCGAGGACGTCGGTGTCGGACAGCTCGAGGCTGACCCACGGGTCGCCGTCGGGGAACCGGACCTCGACGATCTCGTCCCAGGCCACGGTGCGCGTCGTCATGAGGTTGCGGACGGTCAGCCCGTCCGGCCCGGGGACCGCGCGGATCATCGCGTAGCGCGAGAGGAACCCGGCGACGAGGAGGCCGAAGGCCACGAGCGCCAGCTGGTCGCCGACGCCCCAGCCCCCGGAGACCCCCATCGCGACGGCGACGACGGTGCAGATCGCGAGGAAGACCAGGGCCACGCCGAGCGGGACCACGCGACCCCGACGGGGCCGGAACGGCGCGTCCGGGCCGGGACCCGCGGAGGCCGTCACAGCCGGCAGGCGGTGATGTCGGTGACGAGGATGGCCCGGGCCCCGAGCTCGTAGAGCTCGTCCATGACGGCGTTCGTGCCGACCCGCGGGACCATCGCCCGGACCGCGCACCAGTCGCGGTTCTGGAGCGAGGACACGGTGGGGCTCTCGAGGCCGGGGGTGACGGCGCACGCGCGGTCGACGAGGGACGCGGGCACGTCGTAGTCGAGCATCACGTAGTGCCGCGCGGTGACCACCCCGAGCAGGCGGCGGCGCAGCACCTCGATGCCGGCCTTCTCCTCGCTGCCCTCGCGGCGCACGAGCACGGCCTCGCTGCGCAGGATCGGGTCGCCGAAGACCTCGAGGCCCTGGCTGCGCAGCGTCGCGCCGGTCTCGACGACGTCGGCGATGACGTCGGCGACGCCGAGGGTGATGGCCGTCTCGACGGCGCCGTCGAGGCGCACGACCTCGGCCTGCACGCCGTGGTCGGCGAGGTGCTTCTCGACCAGGCCCGGGTAGCTGGTCGCCACCCGGCGCCCGGCGAGCCCGTCGACGCCGGAGGCGGTGCCGGGCCGGGCGGCGTACCGGAAGGTCGAGCCGCCGAAGCCGAGGGTCATCACCTCGACGGCGGCCGACCCGGAGTCGAGGAGCAGGTCGCGGCCGGTGACGCCGCAGTCGACGGTGCCGGAGCCGACGTAGACCGCGATGTCGCGGGGGCGGAGGTAGAAGAGCTCGACGCCGTTGTCGGCGTCGGTGACGACGAGCTCCTTGGTGTCGCGGCGGGTGCGGTAGCCGGCCTCACGGAGCATGGCGGCCGCGGGCTCGGAGAGCGACCCCTTGTTGGGGACGGCGATGCGCAGCATGGGGTGGTGGTCCTCGGGTTCGGGCCGCTCAGAGGTGGCGGTAGACGTCGTCGGGGGTGAGGTCGGTCGCGACCATGAGCACCTGGAGGTGGTACAGCAGCTGGCTGACCTCCTCGGCGGTGCGCTCGCGGCCCTCGTGCTCGGCGGCCATCCACACCTCGGCGGCCTCCTCCACGATCTTCTTGCCGATGGCATGGACGCCGGCGTCGAGGGCGGCCACGGTGCCCGAGCCCTCGGGGCGGGTCCGGGCCTTCTCGGCGAGCTCGGCGTACAGCGCGTCGAACGTCTTCACGAGGCACAAGGGTACGGGGGTGCGGCGGCGGCCCGGACGCCCGTCCGTGCCGCCGCCGTCCCGCGGTCAGGCGACGGGCGCCGGCTCGGAGGTCGGGGTCGTGCGCTCCCGCTCGGAGGCGCGGGTGACCTTGACCCACTGGCTGAAGCCGTAGAGGACGAAGGCGCCGTAGAAGATGTACATCACCGACGTCGGCACGTACCCGGTGGCGAACCCGAGGGGCACGCCGATGAGGTCGACGCCGATCCAGGCCAGCCAGAACTCGTTCCAGCCGCGGGCCATCGCGTAGGTGGCGACGATCGAGCCGACGAAGATCCACGCGTCGGCGGCGTAGTACCACCACTGCGGGGTCCAGAACGGGTTCGGCGCGAGGTTCCAGAGGGCGACGAAGGCCCACCAGACGACCGCGGTCCCGACGAGCCAGCCGGCGGCGACGACGGCCCGCTCGCGCGCGGTCATCCACCGCGGGTTGACCGCCGGGGCGTCGCCGCCGCCACGACGCCGGGTGGCCGCCCAGGCCGCCCAGCCGTAGATGCTCACGACGATGAAGAAGACCTGCCGGCCGGCCTGGCCGAAGAGGGGGATGCGCTGGTCGGCACCGAACGTGGCGCCGACGTAGACGAAGAACAGCATGATGTTGGCGAGGATGCCGACGGGCCAGGCCCAGACCTTGCGGTGCATGCCGTACCAGGCGGACGCGACGCCGATGAGGACGCCGACGACCTCGAGGACGTGGAGCTGGTACTGCCCGATGGGGATGCTGAGGTCGATCAGCTGCTGGAAGAGGTTCTGCGACGCGTCGGTCGCAGTGGCGAGGGTGTTCATGAGAGGTGTTCGTCCTTCGGGTTCGTGATGCTTCTCGGACGAACTCCGGGGGACTGCACCATCGGGGTACGCACGGGTCGACGGACCCGGCACACCCTGCCGGCACGTGCTGCCTACCATCCGGACTTTCACCGTCGGTCCTGGAGTTCCACCAGGTCAACCGGCCGCTGGCTGCGGTCGGGTCGCGGACTGTCACCGCCGGCTCGGAGTTTCACCGACCCCGGAGCACGTGGGGACAGTATGCATCCCCCGGGGCGGGGCCGTCATCGGTGCCCGCTGTGCGTTCGGCCACGAAACTCGCTGGCCGCCGCCCGCGCCCTGGTGGTCCCCTGAGTCCGTGCCCGCCCCGACCGAGGAGTGCTTCCGCGCGCTGACCCGACCCGGCCCGTGGCGGTTCACGACGCTCCGGTTCACGCACCGGCGGGCCGACGGCGAGCAGGTCGAGGCGTGGCTCCGGCGCCCGGGGTGGCTGCGCGTCCGGACCTCCGCCGGGCGCCTGCACGTGCTCGACGAGCGCCCCGCTCGGGGCGGGCCGGCGGCCGACCCGGCGTGGCGCCCGGACTGGCCGGCGATGCTCGCCCCGGTCGAGCTCGCGGTCGGCACCGACGTCGGCGGGCTGGCCGCGACGACGCGGCACGGCCGCGAGACCTGGTGGGCCCGGATGACGGCCACCGAGGGCTACGAACCCCGGTGTCCGTGCGGGTCCCTGCTCGGCGGGTGGGGCGTGCCGTGGGTGGTCGGGCTCGACGTCGCCACCGGCGTCGTCGTGTCCACCGGGCCGCTCGGCGAGGACGCCGACGACCTCGGCTTCACCGTGACGATCCACGCCGTCGACGACCCCCTGACGGTCGCCGACGGCTGAGCCGCCTCAGGCCCGGAAGCGGCCGACCATCGTCTGCAGCTGCGAGCTCATCCGCGCGAGCTCCTGCGAGGCCGACTGCGAGTCCGACGCCGAGCCGCTCGTCACCTGGGCGGTCTCGGCGACGGCGGTCACCGACGTCGAGATGTACCCCGCGCTCGAGGCCGCCTCGGCGGCCCGCTGGCTGATCTCGGCCGCGGTGACGCTCTGCTCCTCGACCGCGCCGGCGATCGAGGTCTGGAACTCGTTGATCTGCTCGACGACCCCGGCGATCTCCTCGATGGCCTCGGCGGCGGCGGCGCCGTCGACCTGGATCTGCGTCACCCGGTCGGTGATGTCGGCGGTCGCCTCGGCGGTCTGCCGGGCGAGGTCCTTGACCTCGTTGGCCACGACCGCGAACCCGCGGCCGGCCTCCCCGGCCCGGGCCGCCTCGATCGTCGCGTTGAGCGCGAGGACGTTGGTCTGCTCGGCGACCGCACGGATGAGGGCGATGACGTCGGTGATCTCGGCCGAGGACCGGCCGAGCTGGTCGACGGTGGCGGTGGTCCGGCGGGCGAGGTCGGTCGCGCCGACGGCCACCCGGGCCGCCTCGCTCGCGTTGTGCGCGATCTCGCCGATCGAGGCGCCGAACTGGGTGGAGGCCGCCGAGAGGTTGTCGACGTGGGCGAACACCGACTGGGCGGCGTCGGTGGCGGTCTGCGCGCTGGCGCTCGTGTGCTGGGCGGCGTCGGCGATCGACGAGCTCGCCGCCGACATCTCCTCGCTCGCGGCCGCCAGCGTCACCGCGTCCTCGCCGATGGCGGCGATCGTCTCGCGGAGCGTGGCCGTCGCCGCACCCAGGGATCGGCCGATGTCGCCGAACTCGTCGCCGCCGTCGGGCAGCTCGCGTGCGCGCAGGTCGCCGTCGGCGAGGGCGCGCACGGCCTCGACCGTCGTCGTGGCCTCCCGGCGGGTGAGCACGACGACGCCGGTGACCAGCCACAGGGCGAGGACGATCGACACAGCGCTGACGAGGACGATGCGGGTCTGCGTCCCCCGGAGCGCGGCGACGCGGGTGGCGAGCAGGGCGTCGAGGGCGTCGAGGGAGGGGCCCACGGCCGCGGCGGCCGCGGTGGCGAAGGCGGAGGTGTCGGCGGCCCGCTGGTCGGCGAGGGCTCCGGAGACCGCCTCGTCGAGGGCGCCACCGGCGTCGGCGGCCCGGGTGAGGGCCGACAGCTCGGCGGCCAGCGATCCCCGCTCGGTCGCCGAGAGCGCCGTCTCGACGTCGCCGGCGAGGATCTCCAGGTGCCCGGCGAGACCGCCGGCGAGCATGGCCCGGTCGGCGATGCGCTGCGCGTCCGACCCGTCACCGGGGATGCGGGCCTCGGCCGCGTGCTCGAGGGCGTTCGCGAGCTGGAGCACGACGGCGTCCATCACGGAGAAGGAGTCGAGGTCCGGGTCGAGGACGAGGTTCGACGAGGCGCCGACCGCCCCGACGAAGGCCACGAGGGCCTTGGCGCTCGCCCACGCCCCCTCCGGTGTGCCCACCTCGGCGTCCTTCGCGACGACGGCGGCGAGGGCCTCGTCGGCGGCGAGCTCGGGGTGGGCGGCGACGGCCGTCCGCAGGGCGGTGAGGTCGGGTCGGTGGCCGGCGGCGATCTCGGTGAGGGCCACGAGCGCCGGCCGGACGACCTCGACCCCGGCGCGCTCCCGGGCGGCGAACGCGATGTCGTCACGGCTCGAGCCGAGGAAGGCCTGGCCGAGGACGACGGTCGGGACGAGGAGGACGACGGTCAGCGCGACGAGGCGCGCGCGCAGGCGCAACCGGCGGACGACGACGAGGATCGGCGCGAGGAGGAGGCCGAGGGGCCCCCCTCGGGGTCGTGCCGACGGGGCGGCTGCTGTGGTCACCGGATGGTCCCTTCCGTGGGCGGTCGGCCGGCCGGTGCCGGCGACCGTGGTCCCCCTCCCATCGGCGCCGCGCCCGGTCGGTCGAGCAAGAACCGCTCAAGATCCGGTGAACTACCCCTCGACGACCAGGCCCATCGCCCGGAGGATGCCGGCCGCCGCCACGGCGTCGACGCGCATCCCGCGCACCCGGTTCTCCGCGGGGTCGACGACGTAGCCCGAGGCGCCGACGAGGTCGGCCTCGCGCAGGTCGGTGCCGGCGAAGGTGGCCCCGGAGAGGTCGCAGCCGGTCAGCACGGCCCGCCGCAGGTCGGCACCGGCGAGGTCGACCTCGCGCAGCGAGCAGTCGGTGAAGCGCGAGCCGGCGGCCTCGGTGTCGCGGAACGAGCCGAGGTCGAGGCGGCACCGCTCGAGGTCCCACGGGCGGGTCGACAGGGGCGCCGGCGCGGCCCGGGACCACTGGACGGCGAGCGCCTTGCAGTCGACGAACCGGCAGTCCGTGAAGCGGCTGCCGGCGAGGTCGGCCATCGAGAGGTTGCAGCCGGTGAAGGTGCAGTCGGTGAACGTGCAGTCGCGCAGCACCGCCTTCTCGAGGACGCAGCCCTCGAGCCGGCAGCCCTCGAGCTCGACGCCCTCGAGCAGCTCGCCGGGCGCCAGCCCCTCGGTGAGGTCGAGGTCGGCGGCGTACCCGTCGGTGCCGGCCAGTCGCTCGAGGAGGGAGGGCATCGTCAGTGCCGGTGCCGCTCGGCGAGGGCCCGCAGGTCGTCGACGGCCGCGGCCGCCGAGTCCTTGCCGTAGACGGCCGACCCGGCGACGAAGACGTCGGCGCCCGCCTCGGCGCACTGCTCGATGGTGTCGGCGGAGACACCGCCGTCGACCTGGACCCAGATCTCCCCGCCCCGGCGGCGCACGGCCTCACGGACCCGGCGCACCTTGGGCATCTGGTCGGCCATGAACGACTGTCCCCCGAAGCCGGGCTCGACGGTCATGACGAGGACCATGTCGACCTCGGCGAGGAGCTCCTCGTAGGGGTCGAAGGGGGTCCCGGGCTTGACGGCGAAGGCGGCCCGGGCCCCGGCGGCCCGGATGGCGCGGGCGGTGGCGACCGGGTCGCGTGCGGCCTCGACGTGGAAGGTCACCGACTGCGCGCCGGCCTCGGCGTACCCCGGGGCCCAGCGGTCGGGGTCCTCGATCATCAGGTGGCAGTCGACGGGGACCGGCGAGACCTCGAGCAGCGCCTCGACGACCGGCAGGCCGAGGGTGAGGTTGGGGACGAAGTGGTTGTCCATGACGTCGACGTGCGCCCAGTCGGCGTTCGAGATCGCCTCGAGCTCGGACTGGAGGTTCGCGAAGTCGGCCGAGAGGATCGAGGGGGAGATCTGCACGGGCGTCACCCTAGCGATCGGCGGCTAGGGTCGGTCACCGTGACCTCCGCCGCACCGCCCGAGCCGATCCGGGTCAGCGCCGTGGTCCTGCGCGACCCGGCCGGCCGCGTCCTCACCGTCCGCAAGCGGGGCACCCGGCGCTTCATGCTCGTCGGGGGCAAGCACGAGCCCGGCGAGCCGCCCGAGCGCACGGCCGTGCGCGAGGCGGCCGAGGAGGTCGGTGCGGTCCTCGACCCCGACCGGCTGGAACGGCTCGGCCTGTTCAGCGCCGCGGCCGCCAACGAGGAGGGCCGCACCGTCGAGTCGGTCGTCTTCGCCCACCCCCCGGTGCCCCTCGGCGAGCCGCCGGAGTCCGAGATCGAGGAGCAGCGCTGGCTCGACCCGCACACGCTGCCCTGGCCGGACGACCTCGCGCCGCTGCTGGCCGAGCACGTCCTGCCCCTCCTCGTCCGCGAGGCCTGAGCGCTCAGCGGACCATCCGCAGCTCCGCGAGGGGGAAGCCCCGGCTCTCGGCCTGCGTGCCGTCGAGGGTGAAGCCGTTGCGGCGGTAGAAGGCGATGGCCCGCTCGTTGCCCTCGGCGACCCACAGCTCGGCCGGGCGGTCGCCGACGCCCCACTCGAGGAGCGCCTGCCCGAGCCCGGTGCCGAGGTGGTCGCGGGCGACGTAGAGGCCCCAGAGCTCCTCGTCGCGCACGGGGTCCACGCCCTCGTGGACGCGCGCCGGGCCGGTCTGGCACCACGCGACCGGCCGGCTGCCGTCGAGGACCGCGACGCGTCGCACGCCGAGCGGAAGCGGCTCGGCGGTGACCCGGGCCCACAGGGCGATGCGGTCCTCCGGTCCGCGGTCGTCGAACCAGCCGTCGGGCAGGAGCGGGCCGTAGGTGTCGACCCAGGCCCGGAAGTGCATCCGGCCGAGGGCCTCGGCGTCGGCCGGTGTCGGGGCGCGCCACACGAGGTCCGCGGTCACGGTCGCCTCCGGAGCAGGGCGAGGAACATCGCGTCGGTGCCGTGGACGTGCGGCCAGAGCTGGACGTGCGGGCCGTCGCCGAGGTCGGCGAGGGGGGCCCCCGAGGCGTCGCGGAGGAACGGGCGGGCGTCGAGCACCTCGACGTCGTCGCGCCTCTTGAGCACGTCGGAGACGACGAACCGGGTCTCGGCGACGTGCGGGCTGCACGTGGCGTAGGCGACCACTCCCCCGGGCGCGACGGCGTCGAGCGCCGAGGCGAGCAGCGCCCGCTGGAGCGGCCCGAGGGTGGCGAGGTCGGACGGCTGCCGGCGCCAGCGGGCCTCGGGTCGGCGGCGCAGCGCCCCGAGCCCGGTGCACGGCGCGTCGACGAGCACCCGGGCGTAGGCGCCCGGTTCCTCGGCGCCCAGCTCGCGGCCATCGGCAGTCCTGACGTCGACGGGATGCCCTGCGGCAGAGGCCTTCTGGGAGAGCGCAGCGAGGCTGGAGCGCACGAGGTCGGCGCGGTGCGGGCTGACCTCGACCGCCGTGAGGGCGGCGCCGGCCCGCAGCGCCAGGGCGCCGAGCACCCCGGCCTTGCCGCCGGGGCCCGCGCAGAGGTCGAGCCAGCGCGCCGGGAGGCCGTCGGGGACGTCGACCGCGGCGAGCGCGAGGGCCAGGTGCTGCGACCCCTCGTCCTGCACGGCGGCACGGCCGTCGCGGACGGCGGCGATGCGCCCGGGGTCGCCGCTGCGCAGGACCGCCCCGATCGGGGAGGTGGCGCTGCGCTCGGCGTCGGCGTCGTGGAGGAGCTCGTCGACGGTCGCCAGGCCCGGACGCGCGACGACGTGCACGCGGGGCGGCTCGTTGTCCGCCGCGAGCAGGGCGGCGAGCTCGGCGTCGACGGTCTCCGGCGTGGCCCGGCCGTGCCCGAGCAACGCGGCGCGCAGGGCGCTGACGACCCACTCGGGGTGCGAGTGGCGCACCGCGAGGGCGGCCGCTCCCCCGCCCTCCGGGGCCACGGCCTCGGTCCAGCCCTCGAGGTCGCGCTCCCCCACCCGGCGCAGGACGGCGTTGACCAGCCCCGAGGCCCCCTGGCCGACGACGGTGCGGGCCAGCCCGACCGTCTGGTCTGCGGCGGCGTGCGGCGGGACGCGCATCCCGAGCAGCTGGTGGACCCCGAGGCGCAGGACGTCGAGGACCTCGGGGTCGATCCGGTCCACGGGACGGTCGGCGGCGACCGCGATGACGGCGTCGTACAGGCCCTGCCAGCGGATCGTGCCGAAGGCCAGCTCGGTGGCGAAGGCCGCGTCGCGCGGCTCGAGGCGGCGCTGCCGGATCATCCGCGGCATCTCGAGGTTGGCGTACGCCCCGTCGGCCACCGCCCGGAGCAGGGTGTACGCCGCGAAACGCGTGGGCTCGGCGCGGCGGGTGCGCTGCCCGGGTGCGGTCCGGGAGCGCTGTCGGGGGCCGCGGTGCGGCGGTCGAGCGGGGCGGTCGGGCACCCGAGGAGGCTAGCCGGGTGCGGGCGGCCGGTGCACCCGGCCCCCAGCGGACGCCAACCGTCCGCATCCGGCCCTACGGTGTGCGGCATGGACGACGACGAGCCCGTGTACGAGCACGACGACCTCGACCTCACCGGGGCCACCGCGCGCCGCGTCGTGCTCCGCGACGCCCGGGTGCGCGAGGTCGACCTCTCCGGTGCCGAGGCCGACCAGGTGCGGCTCGTCGGGGCGCGGGTCACCGGCGCGAACCTCACCGGGCTGCGGCTCACCGAGGTGCTGCTCGACGACGTCGTCATCCGCGGTGCGTTCATCGAGGGACCGGTGGAGATCAGCGGCGACGTCGAGGGGCTGGTCGTCAACGGCGTCGAGGTGGCCCCCCTCGTCGAGGCCGAGCTCGCCCGGCGCCACCCGGACTACGCGGCGATGAAGCCCACCGACGCCGACGGTTTCCGCCGGGCGTGGGACGTCGTCGAGCAGCTGTGGGCCGGCACGGTCGAGCGGGCCCGCGGGTTCACCCCGGAGCAGCTGCACGAGTCGGTCGACGGGGAGTGGTCGTTCACCGAGACCCTCCGGCACCTCGCCTTCGCCACGGAGTGCTGGGTCGGCCGCACGCTGCGGGCGATGGCCGCGCCGCACGACCCGCTGTCCCTGCCCTGGGACGGCATGCCCGACACCCCGGGGATCCCCCGCGACCGCTCCGTCCGCCCGGACCTCGACACCGTCCTCGCCCTGCGCCACGAGCGGATGGCGTGGGTGCGCGAGGTCGTCGACGGCCTCACCGACGCCGACCTCGAGGGCGAGGTCACCATTCGCGACGGGGTGGGCTGGCCGCCCGCCGGCGAGACGATGCCGGCGAGCCAGCCGCTGCTCGTCGTCCTCAACGAGGAGTGGTGGCATCGGCAGTTCGCCGAGCGCGATCTCACCGCACTGGAGAACCGTTCCGGCTGAGGCCTGTTCAGCCGAGCCGCTCGCCGGGGGCGATGCGGGTCCCGCGGGCCCAGTCGGCGGCCGCCATCGGACGCCTGCCGTGCGGCCCGACCTCGCCGAGGGCCACGGGCCCGGAGGCGGTGCCGACGAGGACGGCACGCTTGGTGGCGTGCATCTCGCCGGCGGCGAGGGACGGGGTGCCGTCGGGAGGGGTCGGCGCGGGGTCGAGCGGGCCGACCTTGAGCCGCTCGCCCCGGAAGGTGGTCCACGCGCCGGGGTTCGGGGTCGCGCCGCGCACGTGGCGGTCGACGAGGTGGGCCGGCAGCGACCAGCGGACCTCGCACTCCTCGACCGTGAGCTTCGGCGCGTGGCTGACGCCGTCGTCGGGCTGGGGCACCGGCCGCAGGGTGCCGTCCTCGAGACCGTCCATCGTCGCGACGAGCAGGCCGGCGCCGACCTCGGCCAGCCGGTCGAGCAGGGTCCCGGCGGTGTCGGTGGGCCCGACCGTCTCGGTGACCGCCCCGAGCACGGGCCCGGTGTCGAGGCCCTCCTCGATGACGAAGGTGCTCGCGCCGGCCACCTCGTCGCCGGCCATGAGCGCGCGCTGCACGGGTGCCGCCCCCCGCCACGCGGGCAGGAGCGAGAAGTGCAGGTTGACCCAGCCGTGCGCCGGGACGTCGAGGGCGACCCGCGGCAGCAGCGCCCCGTACGCGACGACCGGGCAGCAGTCCGGGGCGATGGCACGCAGCCGGTCGAGGAAGTCCGGGTCCCGCGGGCGCTCCGGGGTCAGCACCTCCAGGTCGTGCTCGAGCGCCACCTCCTTGACCGGCGAGGGGTGCAGCGTGCGGCCGCGGCCCGAGCGCGCGTCGGGTCGGGTGACGACGGCGACCACCTCGTGGCGGGAGGCGAGCAGGGCCCGCAACGACGGGACGGCGGTCGTGGGGGTTCCGGCGAGGACGAGGCGCACCCGGCGAGTCTAGGAGCGCCTCGTGGGGTCAGGCCGTCGGGTCGCGGGGGTCGACGCGGACGGTGACGGGGTCGGGGTCCTTGCGGGCCGAGGCCCGGGCCCGCAGCGCGGCGAGCTCGCGGGCGAGGGCCTCGGAGTCCTCGACCGGCACGGTGACCAGCGCCCGCCACCGGTCCTCGCCGTGTGGCAGCGGCCCGAGGGTGCTCGCCGACGCCGGCAGCCCGAGCCCGCCGAGCGCCCCGGCCACCGCGGACCGGGTGCCGGTGAGGGCGGCGAGCCGGGCGGTGGGCGGCAGCGCGAGCTCGCGCCGCTCGGCGAGCTCGCGCTCGGCGAACCACGCCGGGTCCCACCGTACGAGCGCCTCCACCGCGGGCACGGTGACGTGCAGCGGCGCCCCGGCGAGGACGACCCGCCCGCCGTCGGACCCCGGCCGGACGAGGGCGACCGCCGCGCACCAGCGCCGCAGGGCCTCCTCCCCCGCGTCGAGGGTCGGCCGGTCGAGCAGGGCCCAGGCGTCGAGGAGGAGGGCCGCCGCGTACCCGCCCTCGGCGACGGGCTCGGCGCCGGGGGTGGACACGACGAGCCGGGGCGTGCCCGCGACGGTGTCGAGGACCGTGCCCGCGCCCGAGCGCTCGACCGGTACGCCGGGGAAGGCCCGGCCGAGCTCCTCGGCGGTGCGGCGGGCCCCGACGACCGAGGAGCGCAGCCGGGTGCCCGAGCAGGCCGGGCAGGAGAACGCGGTCTCGACGCGTCCGCACCAGCGGCAGGCCGGCGGACCCTGCGGACCCGTGAGCCCGAGCGGCCCGGAGCAGACCCGGCACCGGGCCGGGCGGCGACAGTCCTGGCAGGACAGCGACGGCAGGTACCCGCGCCGCGGTACCTGGACGAGCACCGGTCCCGTGGCCAGCGCCTCCTTGGCCGCGCGCCAGGCGACGCTCGGCAGGTGGGCCGCGGCGACGGCAGCGTCGCGCTCGACGTCGGCGCCCTCCCCCGCCACCCGCACCGTGGCGACCGCCGCCCGCACCGTGCGCCGGTCGGCCTCGACCGGGGCCAGCACACCGCGCGCGACGAGGTCGGCGACCGCGGAGGAGCGGGTGTGACCGGCGGCGAGGACCGCCGCCCCCGCGAGCGTCGCCCGCTCGAGGAGGACCTCCCGGACGTGCGGGTAGGGGGCGCGCGGCTCCTCGAGGAGGTCGTCGCCGTCGTCCCACCAGACGACGAGCCCGAGGTCGCGAACCGGCGCGAAGGCCGCCGCCCGGGTGCCGACGACGACCGGCACGTGCCCGCGCAGCGCCTTGAGGAACGCCGTGCAGCGCGCCTGCGGGCCCTGGTCGGCGGTGAGCCGGGTGTGCCGGCCCGGCCCGAGCACCGCGGCCAGCGCGGCCTCGACCCGGACGACGTCGCGGTGGTCGGGCACGACGACGACCGCGCCCCGACCGCCCTCGACGGCCGCGCGCACCGCCTCGGCGAGCATCGCCGGCCACGCCGTGCGCGGGTCGACCGACGGCAGGGCGAGCACCGACGCGGCCGGCGCCTCCCCGTCGCGGACGCGGGCGAGGAAGGCCGGGCCGGCGGGGTGGCGCTCCCAGGCGGCCGGCTCGTGGGCCGGCAGCGCGACCGGTTCCGGGGGCTCCACCGCCAGCGCCTGCTCCGCACGCGCGTGCCGCGGGGGGACGGCGAGGCGCAGCACGTCGCCGAGCGTGCCGGCGTACCGGGCGGCGACGGCGCGGGCCGCCGCGAGCACCTCCGGGGTGAGCACCCGCTCCGGGGACACGAGCCGGCGCAGGGGGCTCAGCCGGCCGGTGTGCTCGGCCTCGTCGCGGCGCTCGAGGACCCACCCGTCGAGGTCCTGCCCGGCGAAGCGGACCTTGACCCGCGCGCCGGCCTGCGCGCCCTCGGCCATCGACTCCGGGACGAGGTACTCGAAGGGACGGTCGAGGTGGGCCAGCCCGGTGTCGACCTGGACGAGGGCCACCGGCCGGTCCTCGGTCGTGGGGTCGTCGCCGGCGAGGCGTCGCGGGCGGCGGCGTCCCCCGGCCGCGATGAGGGCCAGCTGCTCGCCCTCCCCGCCGGTCTCCGTCACGGCCCCGAACCTAGCGGAGCCCGCCGACCCCGGTCGGGTCGGCGGGCTCCGCCTGTGGACGAGCGGCCGGTCAGCCGGCGACCGCGCGCTGCAGCGCCTCGACCCGGTCGGTGCGCTCCCAGGTGAAGGCGTTGGCGACGCCGTCGACGGAGGTGCGGCCGAAGTGCCCGTAGGCGGCGGTCGGCTTGTAGATCGGGCGGAGCAGCTCGAGCTCCTCGAGGATCGCCAGCGGCCGCAGGTCGAAGACGCGGCGGATGGCGTCCTGGATCTTCTCCACGGGGGCGCTCTCGGTCCCGAAGGTCTCGACGTAGAGGCCGACCGGCTGCGCGACACCGATGGCGTAGGCCACCTGCACCTCGCACCGGCGGGCGAGGCCCGCGGCGACGACGTTCTTGGCGACCCAGCGGGTGGCGTAGGCGGCCGAGCGGTCGACCTTCGAGGGGTCCTTGCCGGAGAAGGCGCCGCCACCGTGTCGGGCCATCCCGCCGTAGGTGTCGACGATGATCTTGCGGCCGGTGAGGCCGGCGTCGCCCATCGGGCCGCCGATGACGAACTTGCCGGTGGGGTTGATGTACGTGCGGTAGTCGTCGGTGGCCAGCGCGGTGCCGGCGTCGGCGAGCTCGGCGAGGACCGGCTCGATGACGTGGCCGCGGATGTCGGGCTGGAGCAGACCCTCGAGGCTGATGTCCTCGGCGTGCTGCGTGGAGAGGACGACCGCGTCGAGCGAGACGGCGCGGTCGCCCTCGTAGGCGATGGTCACCTGGGTCTTGCCGTCCGGGCGCAGGTAGGACAGCTCGCCGTCCTTGCGGACCGCGGTGAGCCGCTCGGAGAGCCGGTGCGCCAGGAAGATCGGCAGCGGCATCAGCTCGGGGGTGTCGTCGCAGGCGTAGCCGAACATCAGGCCCTGGTCGCCGGCGCCCTGCTTGTCCTTCGGGTCGACGCCGCCGGAGCGGTTCTCGAACGCGGTGTCGACGCCCTGCGCGATGTCGGGGCTCTGCTGGCCGATGGACACCTCGACGCCGCACGACGCGCCGTCGAAGCCCTTGGTCGAGGAGTCGTAGCCGATGCCGAGGATGGTCTCGCGGACGATCGAGGGGATCTCGACGTACGCCTCGGTGGTCACCTCGCCGGCGACGTGCACGAGGCCGGTCGTCACCATCGTCTCGACGGCGACCCGGCTGTGCGGGTCCTGGTCGAGCATCGCGTCGAGGATGCTGTCGGAGATCTGGTCGCAGATCTTGTCCGGGTGTCCCTCGGTGACGGACTCGGACGTGAACAGGCGTGCGGACACCAGGCAGCTCCTTCGAATTCGTGGCCGCGCCGCCCCGTCCGGGGGCCGGCGCACCCGCCCCAACATACCGGTCCCTGAGAACCGTCGTGGGCTCGGTCCGGCTGACGACGGGCCCGTGGAATCATGGGGCCCGTGTCCGACGGGTCCACGAGCGAGGCGACGCCGCCCGGGCGGGGTACCACGACGTCCCCCAGCCCGGTCGACGAGGCGCTGTCCCTGCTCACCCGCGCCCAGGACCTCGCCGACCAGCTGCGCGAGGAGGCCGGCACCGAGCTGAGCGCCGCCCGGTCCGAGGCCTCCCGCATCCGCGCCGAGTCCGCGGCGGCCGCCCACGAGCTCGCCGAGCTGACCGCCCGCGTCGAGGCCGCCCGCGAGGACTCCGACCGCCGGCTCGAGGAGACCCGCTCCGAGGTCGAGATCATGCTCGCCGACGCCGCCGACCAGGCGGCGCTGCTGCGGATGCGGGCCACGAAGGCCAGCGACGAGGCGATCGCGATGGCCGAGGACCAGGCCGCCGCCCTCGTCCGCGACGCCCAGGAGCGCGCCGACGAGACCCTCGAGCGGGCCCGCCTCGACCACGAGTCCACGATGGGGCGCCTCGCCGACGAGGAGCGCAGCCACCAGGAGCGCTGGGCCGCCGAGCACGAGGCACACACCGCCGAGCTCGCCGCGCTGCGCGAGGCGACGCACACCGAGCTCGCGGGGCTGCGCGAGGAGGCCGAGCGCTACGCCTCCCGGCACCGCGAGGACGCCGAGGCCGAGGTGCTCGCCCGGCTCACCGAGCTGACCCGGCACGAGGAGGGCTCGCGCGCCGAGTCCGGCCGGCTCGTCGAGGACGCGCAGGCCGAGGCCACCCGGCTCGTCACCGAGGCCGAGGCCGAGGCGGCCTCGGTCGTCGACAGCGCCGAGAAGCACCTCGCGTGGGCCCAGGGCACCGTCCGCGAGGTCCTCGAGCGGGCCGACGCCGAGCGCGACCGGCGGGCCCGTGAGCACCACCAGGAGGTCGTCGAGCGCACCCGGTCGCACCGCCAGCGGGTGCAGACCCTCCTCCACAGCGCCACCGCGAAGAGCCGCGACCGGCTCGCCGAGGCCGAGTCCGAGTCCCGCCGGATGCGCGAGCTCGCCGAGTCGGTGCTCGCCGAGGCCCGGGCCGACGCCGAGCGCACCCGCGAGGCCGCGGCGCGCGAGTCCGAGCGGCTCGTCACCGACGCCCGCGCCCGCGAGGCCGAGGCCACCGCCCGGGCCGAGCGCCGGCTCGCCGAGGCCGAGGAGGGCGCGCGCCGGGTCCGGCAGAGCACCGCCGAGGACGTCGAGCGGATGCACCGCGAGGCGCACGAGTACCACCGGGCCGCCCGGGCCGAGATCGTCAAGGCCTCCGACGAGGCCCGCGAGCGCGCCGACGCCGTGCGCGCCGAGGCGCACGCCGCGGTGGAGCGGGCCCGGGCCGAGGTGCATACACTCGCTGCGCGGCGCGACGCCATCACCACCCAGCTCGGCCGGCTGTCCGGGGTCATCGACGCCCTCGCCGTCTCCGACGACCACCACACCGACCCCGACCCCACCTCTGACCAGCAGGAGTCCTGATGAACCAGCCGGAGTTCCCCACCGTCTTCCGCGGCTACGACCCCGTCCAGGTCGACGCGCACCTCGCGGCCCTGCACCAGGCCGTCGAGACGGCCCGGCAGGAGGCCGAGGCGGCCCGCCAGGAGGCCGCCGAGTCCTCCGTCGAGCTCTCGAAGATCCGCCAGGACGCCGACGCCGCGAGCTCCGAGCTCGAGACGCACCGCGGCCGCATCGCCCAGCTCGAGGAGGAGGGCCGCAAGGTGTCCAGCCCGACCTTCGCCGACCTCGGCGAGCGGATCGGCACCATGCTCGGCCTCGCCGACGAGGAGGCCGCCTCCATCCGCAGCACCGCGACGGCCGACGCCGACGAGGCCCGTCGCGTCGCCGACGAGCAGTCGCAGCTGACCCGCGCCGAGGCCGACACCTACGCCGAGGAGGTCCGCAACCGGGCCGACACCGACGCGGCCGAGGTCCTCTCGCGCGCCAAGGCCCAGGCCGACTCCATCGTCGACGACGCCGCCCGCGAGGCCGCCGCCCGCCGCGAGGAGGCCGAGGCCTACTTCGAGAAGCAGCGGGCCACCGCCGCCGCGCAGGCCGCCGACTTCGAGAAGACCCTCGGGGACCGGCGCGACGCCGCCGCCGCCGAGTTCAACGACCAGATCGCCAAGCAGGACCAGGCGCTGCTGGCCGTCCAGGAGCGCGCCGACCTGCTCGCCCGCGAGGCCGAGGAGGACCACCAGGCCAAGACGGGCGAGGCGAACCGCCTCCTCGAGGCGGCGCGCACCGAGGCCGCCGACATCGTCCGGTCCGCCAAGGAGCAGGCCGACCGCGTGCGCCGCGACTCCGAGCGCGAGCTGGCCGCCGCCACCGCCCGCCGCGACAGCATCACCGCGCAGCTGTCCAACGTCCGCAACATGCTGGCCACCCTCGGCGGTCCCGCGGCCGCCGACGCGCTCGTGGCGCAGGCCGACGAGGCGCCCGCCGAGGACGAGCCGGCGGCCGACGAGCCCGTCGCCGAGCCGTCGGACTCGGACGAGCCGACCGAGCACGACGAGACCGGCGACGAGCGGCTGACCGAGGACGGCCGGCGCGTGCCGACCCTCGCCGAGCTCGCGGCGCAGGCCGAGGACGACGAGGACCTCGACGAGGACGACGACGAGCTCGACGAGGAGGTCGAGCCCGAGGACGAGGCCGACGACGACGTCGAGGACGAGCTGGACGACGATCAGGACGAGGACGACCTCGACGACGAGGACCTCGAGGACGAGGCCGCCGAGCAGCCCGCCGCCGCCAAGCGCTGACCCGGATCACCGGTCGAGGGGCGGCGGCGAGCCCGACCCCCCCCCGGGGGGGGGGGGGGGGGCCGGCGGGGGACCCGGCGGGGCCCCCCCCAGCGGGG
>NZ_JAFDVD010000004.1 GCF_016887965.1 Phycicoccus sonneratiae | reverse complement strand
CCCCCCCCACCCCCCCCCCCCGCCCCCCCCGGGGGGGGGGCGCCGCCCCGCCCCCCCCCCCCCCCCCGGTCGGGACCCGCCTCAGAGGAGGTCGGTGACGACGTCCCAGACGGCGGCGGCGACGGCGTCCTTGCTCGCGGGCCCGACGTCGAGGACGTCCTCGCTCCCCCGCCGCAGGACGTGGACGGTGTTCTCGTCCTTGCCGAAGGTGACGTCGGTGCCGACCTCGTTGACGACGAGGACGTCGCAGCCCTTGCGGGCCAGCTTGTCCCGGCCGTGCTCGAGCACCGAGCCGGACGCGTCGCCGGTCTCGGCGGCGAACCCGACGACGACCGGCGAGGCCGACGCCCCACGGGCGGCGACGAGGCCGGCGAGCACGTCGGGGTTGCGGACGAGGACGATGTCGGGCGCCGACTCGTCGGGCGACCCGTCGGCCCCGGACCCGTGCGTCTTCTTGATCTTGTGCTCGGCGTACGAGGCGGGCCGGAAGTCGGCGACCGCGGCGGCCATGACGACGACGTCGGCCTCCCCCACCTCGGCCGTCACCGCGGCCTCGAGCTCGAGGGCGGTCTCGACCGGCACGGCCCGCACCCCGGCGGGCACCGGCAGCGAGGAGGTCGTCACGAGGACGACGTCGGCGCCGCGCTCGGCGGCCACCCGGGCCAGGGCGTACCCCTGCTTGCCGGACGAGCGGTTGCCGAGGTAGCGCACCGGGTCGAGCGGCTCGCGGGTGCCCCCGGCCGTGACGACGACCCGCCGCCCCGACAACTCCCCCCGACCTTGTGGGGCAGCGTCCGCCGACACGCCGTCAGATCGGCGGGTCGGGCGGCTGTCCCCCCACGAAGTCGGGGATGAATCCCCGCGCTCGAGCTCACGGCGGCAGATCTCGAAGAGCTGCTCGGGCTCGGGCAGCCGACCGGGCCCGGAGTCGCGCCCGGTGAGGCGCCCCGAGGCCGGCGGCACGACGTGGACGCCGCGCTCGGTGAGGGTGCTGATGTTGGCCTGCGTCGCGGGGTGCTCGTACATCTCGGTGTGCATGGCCGGGGCCATGACGACCGGGCACCGCGCGGTGAGCAGGACGTTGGTGAGCAGGTCGTCGGCCTGCCCGGTGGCCGCGCGGGCCAGCAGGTCGGCGGTGGCCGGGGCGACGACGACGAGGTCGGCCTCCTGGCCGATCCGCACGTGCGGCACCTCGGTGATGTCGGACCACACGTCGGTGTGGACCGGCTTGCCGGACAGCGCCGCCCAGGTCGCCTCACCGACGAAGTGCAGGGCCGACGCCGTGGGGACGACGGTGACGTCGTGGCCGGCCTCGGTGAGCAGCCGCAGGAGCGAGCAGGCCTTGTACGCCGCGATGCCCCCCGCGACGCCGAGGACGACCTTCACGGTGGGGTCAGCCCTCGGCCGGGGTCTCGGGGGTCGGCTCGGAGGTCAGGAGGCCCTCGTTGATCTCGCGCAGGGAGATGGACAGCGGCTTCTCGTGGACCTCGGAGTCGACGAGCGGGCCGACGTACTCGAGGAGGCCCTCCTGGAGCTGGGCGTAGTAGGCGTTGATCTGCCGGGCCCGCTTGGCCGAGTAGAGGACGAGGGCGTACTTGGAGTCGGCCTGCTCGAGGAGCTCGTCGATCGGCGGGTTGGTGATGCCGATGGGGTTCGCCGTGGTTCCGGACACGCGTCAGTCTCGTTTCGATGTGGGGACGGGGGTTCGCGTCCATGATACGAGGTCCTCCGCCGCACGCCGAACCTCGTCGTTGACGATGGTGACGTCGAACTCCTCCGCGGCCGCCAGCTCCTGGCGTGCGGTGTCGAGCCGCGCGGCCCGCTCCTCGGCGTCCTCGGTGCCCCGGCCGACGAGCCGGCGGACCAGCTCGTCCCAGCTCGGGGGCGCGAGGAAGACGAAGAACGCGTCGGGCATCGTCTCGCGGACCTGGCGCGCACCCTGGAGGTCGATCTCGAGCAGCGCCGGGCGCCCGGCGGCGAGGACCTCCTCGACCGGACCGCGCGGCGTGCCGTACTTGGCCCGGCCGTGGACGACCGCCCACTCGAGGAGCTCGCCGGCGGCGACCATCTCGTCGAACCGCTCGTCGGAGACGAAGTGGTAGTGGACGCCGTCGACCTCGCCCGGGCGCGGGTGGCGGGTGGTGACCGACACCGAGAGCCACACCTCGGGGTGGTGCTCCCGGACGTACGCCGCGAGGGTCCCCTTCCCGACCGCGGTGGGTCCGGCGAGGACGGTGAGGCGCGAGCGGGTCGTCACTGCCGCCCGAAGCGGTCGAGGAGGGCCGCCACCTGGTTCTGGCCGAGGCCGCGGACCCGGCGGCTCTCGGAGATGCCGATCTCCTCCATGATCTGGCGGGCGCGCACGCGGCCGACGCCGGGCATCGACTCGAGGAGCGCCGAGACCCGCATCTTCCCGACGACGTCGTTGGTCTTCCCCTGCTCGATGACCGCGCCGAGCGAGGCGCCGGCGCGCTTGAGACGGTTCTTCACCTCGGCACGCTCGCGTCGTGAGGCAGCCGCCTTCTCGAGGGCGGCGGCGCGCTGTTCCTGGGTGAGCGGGGGAAGGGCCACGGGTTGTTCCTTGCGGTCGCTGCAGGCGCTGGCTGCTCAACGCCCGGCTGTACGGTCGCGACTGTACCGCGCCCGGGCGGGGCCTCGCGTCAGCCCCTCCGCACCCCGACGACGGCCGCCAGGTCCTCGGCGCTGCGCCGGGCCGCGGCGCGCAGGGCGGCGACGTCGGGACCGGCCCCGAGGACCTCTCGCGAGCTGTTGCCGAGCACCTGGGGCAGGGCGTCGCCGAAGGCCTCGCGCAGCCCCTCCGGGGTCCCGCCCTGGGCCCCGAGGCCCGGCGCGAGCAGCGGTGCGGCAGAGCCCGCGAGGTCGAGCCCGAGGTCGTGCGCCGCGGCGCCGATGGTGGCGCCGACGACGAGCCCGACGCTGCCGAGGCCGCCCGCGCCACGGGCCGCCGCGTTGTCGGCCGCGGCCCCCGCGACGACCGACGCCGCGACGGTCCGCCCGTCGAGGACGGCGTGCTGCACCGAGGGGCCCTCGGGGTTCGACGTCAGGGCGAGGACGAAGACCCCCCGGCCGGTCGCGGCGGCGAGGTCGAGCGCCGGCCGGAGCGAGCCGTACCCGAGGTACGGGCTGACCGTCACGGCGTCGGCCCGCAGCGGCGAGTCGTCGGAGAGGTAGGCCTGCGCGTACCCGCCCATCGTCGTGCCGATGTCGCCGCGCTTGGCGTCGAACAGGGTGAGGGTGCCTGCATCCCGCAGCCCCTCGAGGGTCCGCTCGAGCACGGCCACCCCGCGCGACCCGAAGCGCTCGAAGAACGCCGACTGCGGCTTGACGCACGCGACCTGCCCGCCGAACGCCTCGACGCAGGTGAGGGCGAACCGCTCGAGCCCGTCGACGGTGTCGGGCAGGCCCCACGCGTCGAGGAGCGCGGCGTGCGGGTCGATGCCCGGGCAGAACGGCCCGTGCGCGTCCATCGCGGCGCGCAGCCGGGTGCCGAAGGGTGTCTGGCTCACAGCGTGACCATCCTCTCGTGGGCGATGCCGACGAGGTCGGCGAAGCGGGTGACGCCGTGGCGGGTGACCTCGGCCTCGAGCTCGGTGAGGACCCGGCGCGGTGCGTGCGGGTCGTTGAACGTCGCGGTGCCCACCTGGACGGCGCAGGCCCCGGCGGCGACGAGCTCGAGGGCGTCCTTGCCGGTGCGCACTCCCCCGACCCCGATGACCGGCGCGGTCGGCACGGTGCCGGCGCGCATCGCCGACACCACCTGCCAGATCGCCCGGACGGCGACCGGGCGCACCGCCGGGCCGGAGAGGCCGCCCGTCGTCCCGGCGAGCTGCGGACGGAGCAGGTCGGTGTCGATGACGATGCCGAGCAACGTGTTGATCATCGTCAGCCCGTCGGCGCCGGCCCGCAGCGCGGCGTCCGCGATGGCGACGATGTCGGTGACGTCCGGGGTGAGCTTCGCGAACACCGGCACGCCGTCGGGCACCCGGGTGCGGACGATCTGCACGACCCGCTCGGACGAGACCGGGTCGCACGCGAAGACCAGCCCGCGGTTGGCGACGTTGGGGCACGAGATGTTCGCCTCGACCCCGACGACGCACGACCATGCGGGCGAGGCGACGAGCCGCTGGACGACCTCGCCGAACTCCTCGGCGGTGTTGCCGGCGACCGAGACGAGCACGCGGGCCCCCTGCTCGGCGAGCCACGGCAGGTCCTTCTCGCAGAACACGTCGATGCCCGGGCCCTGCAGCCCGATCGAGTTGAGCATCCCCGACGCCGTCTCGGCCATCCGCGGGGTCGCCCGGCCCGAGCGCGGGTCCTTCATCACCGTCTTGGTGACGAACGCGCCGAGCTCGGAGACCGGGAAGAACCGGTGCAGCTCCTGGCCGTTCGCGGCGCAGCCCGACGCCGTCATCACCGGGTTCGGCAGCTCGACCCCGGCGAGCACGGTGGTCATGTCGGCCATCAGTGACCCCCCGGCCTCGGCGCCCCGAGCGCGTCGTCCGGCACCCGCGTGATGCCGCCCTCGATGGCGTCCCAGCGCACGCGGTCGCCCCGGAAGACCGGCCCCTCGACGCACGAGCGGACCATCCGGGTGACGCCGTCGTTGCCGGTGACGGGCATGACGCAGGTCATGCACACCCCGACGCCGCAGGCCATCGACTCCTCGACCGCGACCTGCGCGACCGCCCCGTGGGCCCGCGCGACGTCGGTGACCGAGCGGAGCATCCCCATCGGGCCGCAGGCGTAGACGACGCCGGCCGACGTGCGGTCGACGACGTCGCCGAGGACGTCGGAGACCCAGCCCCGTCGGCCGGCCGAGCCGTCGTCGGTGGTGACGGTGACGCCGTCGGCGCTGCGGCGGGCCTCGACGACGCCGAACAGCCGGTCCTCCGACGCGGCGCCGAGCACCATCTCGACGTGGCAGCCGCGCTCGCGCAGCGCCTCGGCGAGCCAGAAGAGCGGCGCCGACCCGTAGCCGCCGCCGACGAGCACGCAGGCGACCGGCTCGGCCGGGAGCGGGAACGGCCGGCCGAGGGGGCCGACGACGTCGACGGCGTCGTGCGCCGAGAGCCCGGTGAGCCACTGCGTGCCCGGGCCGTGCGCCGCGACGACGACGTCGACGGTGCCGCCGTAGGTGCCCGACGGCTTGACCTTGTGGATCGAGAAGCAGCGGCGCAGCAGGTTGGCGGAGGTCGGTCCGCCGACGGCCAGCGCGACGAACTGCCCGGGGTGGGCGAGCTCGGCGACGCCCGGGGCGACGAGCGTCAGGTGGTGGTACGCGCCGACCCGCCGGTTGGCGATGACCTCCCCGGCGACCTGGACGACCCCTGCGCTCACGCGTCCGCCCCGATGCCGTGCAGGTCGAGGGCGGCCGTGTGGTCCTGCAGCGACGTGACCGCGAGGTCGTCGTGCTGCACCGCCTCGATGGCGAGCACCGCCGCGGCGAGCTGCTGCACCGTCGTGATGATCGGCTTGTCCATCGCCGCCGTCGCGGCCCGGATGGCGTAGCCGTCGGCGCGGGTCGTGGCGCTCGGGCCGCTCGGGCTGTTGACGACCATGTCGACCTCACCGGCGTTGATGAGGTCGACGACCGACTGGCCGCCCTCCCCGCGCTCGGCGTGCTTGAGCACGACGTCGGCCTCGATCCCGTTGCGGTGCAGCACCTCTGCCGTACCGGAGGTCGAGAGGATGCGGAAGCCGAGGTCGACCAGGCGCTTGACGGGGAAGATGATCGCCCGCTTGTCGCGGTTGGCGACCGACACGAACACCGTTCCGCTGGTGGGCAACCCGCTGATCGCACCGAGCTGGCTCTTGGCGAAGGCCCGCCCGAAGTCGGTGTCGATGCCCATGACCTCGCCGGTCGAGCGCATCTCCGGGCCGAGCAGGCTGTCGACGACGAGGCCCTCGGCGGTACGGAACCGCTTGAACGGCAGCACCGCCTCCTTGACCGACACCGGCGCCGTGGCGGGCATCCGGCCGCCGTCGGCGTAGCGGGGCAGGACGCCCTCGTCGCGCAGCTGGGCGATGGTCGCGCCGAGCATGATCCGTGCCGCGGCGTTGGCCAGGGCGACGCCCGTGGCCTTGGCGACGAACGGCACCGTGCGCGAGGCCCGGGGGTTGGCCTCGAGGACGTAGAGGATGTCCTGCGCGAGGGCGAACTGCACGTTCATCAGCCCGCGCACCCCGATGCCCTCGGCGAGCCGGCGGGTCGACTCACGGACCCGCTCGAGCTCGGTGGCGCCGAGGGTGACCGGCGGCAGGGCGCACGAGGAGTCGCCGGAGTGGATGCCGGCCTCCTCGATGTGCTCCATGATCCCGCCGAGGTACATCTCCTCGCCGTCGTAGAGGACGTCGACGTCGATCTCGATGGCGTCGTCGAGGAACCGGTCGACGAGCACCGGGTGCTCGGGGCTGGCGACCGTCGCCCGCTCGACGTAGGCCGAGAGCGTCTCGTCGTCGTAGACGATCTCCATCCCTCGCCCGCCGAGGACGTACGACGGCCGGACCAGCACCGGGTACCCGATCTCGCGGGCGATCTCGACGGCCTCCGGTGCGCTGTAGGCGGTGCCGTGCTTCGGCGCCGGCAGGTCGGCCTCGTGGAGCACGCGACCGAAGGCACCGCGGTCCTCGGCGAGGTCGATGGCCTCGGGCGACGTGCCGACGATGGGCACCCCGTTCTCCTTGAGCGCCTTCGCGAGGCCGAGCGGCGTCTGCCCGCCGAGCTGGACGACGACACCAGCCACCGGCCCGGCCTGCTGCTCGGCGTGCACGACCTCGAGGACGTCCTCGAGGGTCAGCGGCTCGAAGTAGAGGCGGCTGCTGGTGTCGTAGTCGGTGGAGACCGTCTCGGGGTTGCAGTTGACCATCACGGTGTCGAAGCCGGCGTCGCGCAGGGCGAAGCTCGCGTGGACGCAGGAGTAGTCGAACTCGACGCCCTGACCGATGCGGTTCGGGCCGCTGCCGAGGATGAGCACGGCCGGCCGCTCGCGGGGGGCGACCTCGCTCTCCTCGTCGTAGGCGCTGTAGTGGTACGGGGTGCGGGCCGCGAACTCGGCGGCGCACGTGTCGACGGTCTTGTAGACCGGGCGGACCCCGAGCGCGTGCCGGACGCCGCGCACGACGGCCTCGGGCATGGAGCGTAGGGACGCGAGCTGGGCGTCGCTGAAGCCGTGGCGCTTGGCCAGCCGCAGCAGCGCCGGGGTCAGCTCGTCGGCCACCGCGACCGCCTCGGCCACCTCGTTGACGAGCTCGATCTGGTCGAGGAACCACGGGTCGATGCCGGTGGCGTCGTGCACCTCCTCGACGCTCAGCCCGCCGCGCAGCGCCTGCTGCACCTGGACGATCCGGCCGTCGGTGGGGCGCCGGGCGAGCTCGAGCAGCGCCCGGGCCTCCTCGGTGCTCGGCGCCTCGCCGGTCCAGTGGAAGCTGCTGCCGGCCTTCTCCAGGCTGCGCAGCGCCTTCTGGAGCGCCTCGGTGAACGACCGCCCGATGGCCATCGCCTCGCCGACCGACTTCATCGTCGTCGTCAGGGTGTCGTCGGCGGCCGGGAACTTCTCGAAGGCGAACCGCGGAGCCTTGACGACGACGTAGTCGAGGGTCGGCTCGAACGAGGCCGGCGTCTCCTCGGTGATGTCGTTCGGCACCTCGTCGAGCGTGTAGCCGATGGCCATCCGCGCGGCGATCTTGGCGATCGGGAACCCGGTGGCCTTCGAGGCCAGCGCCGACGAGCGCGACACCCGCGGGTTCATCTCGATGACGACGACCCGGCCGTCGACGGGGTTGACGGCGAACTGGATGTTGCAGCCGCCGGTGTCGACGCCGACCCGCCGGATGATCTGTATCCCGATGTCGCGCAACGTCTGGTACTCGCGGTCGGTGAGGGTCAGGGCGGGGGCGACGGTGATCGAGTCGCCGGTGTGCACCCCCATCGGGTCGAGGTTCTCGATGGAGCAGACGACGACGACGTTGTCGGCGTTGTCGCGCATCACCTCCAGCTCGTACTCCTTCCAGCCGAGGATCGACTCCTCGAGGAGGACCTCGGTGACCGGGCTGTACTGGAGGCCGGCGCCGGCGATGCGGCGCAGCTCCTCCTCGGTGTACGCGAAGCCCGAGCCGAGGCCGCCCATCGTGAACGAGGGCCGGACGACGACCGGGTAGCCGAGGTCGTCGGCGGCGGCGAGCACCTCGTCCATCGAGTGGCAGATGCTCGAGCGGGCCGACTCGGCCGGGAGCCCGTCGAGGTCACGGACGGCGTCGACGACGCCCTTGAACTTCTCGCGGTCCTCCCCGAGCTGGATGGCCTCGACGTTGGCGCCGATGAGCGGGCAGGAGTACTTCTCGAGGATGCCGCGGTCGTGCAGCTCGATCGCACAGTTGAGCGCGGTCTGGCCGCCGAGGGTCGCGAGGACGGCGTCCGGGCGCTCCTTGGCGATGATCTTCTCGACGATCTCCGGGGTGATCGGCTCGACGTACGTGGCGTCGGCGAACTCCGGGTCGGTCATGATCGTCGCCGGGTTGGAGTTGACGAGGACGACGCGGATGCCCTCCTCGCGCAGCACCCGGCAGGCCTGGGTGCCCGAGTAGTCGAACTCGCAGGCCTGGCCGATGACGATCGGTCCGGACCCGATGACGAGGACGCTCCTGATGTCGTCGCGCTTGGGCATCAGACAGGGACCTCCGAGAACTCGAGCATCAGGTCGGTGAAGCGGTCGAAGAGGTACGCGGCGTCGTGCGGGCCGGCCGCGGCCTCCGGGTGGTACTGCACGGAGAAGGCGACGAGGCGGCCCTTCCCGCCGGCGCCGCCACGGCGGACCTCGAGGCCCTCGACGACGTCGTCGTTGAGGCAGACGTGGCTGACCGTGACCTCGCCGAACTCCGTCGCGGTGGAGCCCTCGAGCGGGGCGTCGACGGCGAAGCCGTGGTTGTGCGCTGTGACCTCGACCTTGCCGGTCGTGCGGTCCATGACCGGCTGGTTGATGCCGCGGTGTCCGTACTTCAGCTTGTAGGTGCCGAAACCGAGGGCCTTGCCGAGGATCTGGTTGCCGAAGCAGATGCCGAAGTAGGGGATGCCCTCACGGAGCACCCCGCGCAGCAGCTCGGCCTGGACCTCGGCGGTGGCCGGGTCGCCGGGGCCGTTGGAGAAGAAGACGCCGTCGGGGCCGACCGCGCGGACGTCGTCGAGGCTCGCGGTGGCCGGCAGGACGTGCACCTCGATGCCGCGCTCGGCCATCATCCGGGGGGTGTTGGACTTGATGCCGAGGTCGACCGCCGCGACGGTGAACCGCTTGTCCCCCACCGCCGGCACGACGTAGGTCTCCTTCGTGGCGACCTCGGCGGCGAGCGCCGAACCGGCCATCTCCGGGGCCCCCGTGACGCGGTGCAGCAGGTCCGGACGGCTGAGCGCGGAGACGTCGCCGGAGAAGATGCCGACCCGCATCGCGCCGCGCTCGCGCAGGTGGCGGGTCAGGGCGCGGGTGTCGACCCCGCAGATGCCGACGACGCCCTGGGCGTCGAGCTCCTCCTCGAGCGAGCGGGTGCTCCGCCAGCTCGACGGCCGCAGCGCGGGGTCGCGCACGACGTAGCCGGCGACCCAGATGCGCGAGGACTCGTCGTCCTCGTCGTTCCAGCCGGTGTTGCCGACGTGCGGGGCGGTCATGACGACGACCTGCCGGTGGTAGCTCGGGTCGGTGAGGGTCTCCTGGTAGCCGGTCATGCCGGTGGAGAAGACGGCCTCACCGACGGTCGAGCCGAGGTGGCCGTAGGCCAGGCCGGTGAAGGTGCGCCCGTCCTCGAGGACGAGGACGGCGGGCTCGCGGGTGGTCAGCACGGTGCAGGCTCTCCTTCCCGCGCGGTGACGGTGCCGCGCAGGATCGTCGTGTGCACGGCGCCGGTGAGGGACCGGCCGTGCCACGGGGTGTTGCGGGACAGGGAGTGCGAGGCCTCGCGGTCGACGGTGACCGTGGCCGTGGGGTCGACGAGGACGAGGTTGGCCGGCTCGCCGGGAGCGAGCGGTCGGCCGTGGCCGGACAGCCCGGCGATGCGCGCCGGGTTGGTCGACATCACGCGGGCGAGGTCGGCCATCGACATCCGCCCGGACGCGACGAGCAGGTCGTGCACGACCCCGAAGGCGGTCTCCAGGCCGAGCATCCCGAAGGCGGCGTCGACGAAGGCGTGCTCCTTGTCGTGCCGCGCGTGGGGGGCGTGGTCGGTGGCGACCGCGTCGACGGTGCCGTCGAGCAGGCCCTCACGCAGGGCCTCCTGGTCCTCGGTGGGCCGCAGCGGCGGGTTGACCTTGAAGACGGGGTCGTACCCGGTGAGCAGCTCGGTGCCGAGGGCCAGGTGGTGCGGGGTGACCTCGGCGGTCATCGCGATGCCCTGCGCCTTGGCCCAGCGCACGACCTCGAGCCCCTCGGCGGTGGAGACGTGCGCCACGTGGACACGGCTGCCGGTGTGCCGGGCGAGCATCGCGTCGCGGGCGATGACCGCGGCCTCGGCCACCGGCGGCCAGCCGGGCAGACCGAGACGGCCGGAGAGCTCGCCCTCGTGGCAGCAGGCCGAGGAGCCGGCGAGCGTGGGGTCCTGGCTGTGCTGGCTGACGACGCCGCCGAAGGCGCGGACGTACTCCAGCGCCCGGCGCATCACGCGGGCGTCGGCGACGCACCGCCCGTCGTCGGAGAAGACGCCGACCCGGGCGCGGGAGCGGTGCATCAGGCCGAGCTCGGCGAGCTCGGCGCCCTCGAGGCCCTTGGTGACGGCCCCGACCGGGACGACGTCGACGAGGCCCGTGGCCCGGCCGAGGTCGAGGATGCGCTCGGCGGCCTCGGCGGTGTCGGTGACGGGGTTCGTGTTGGCCATCGCGAGGACGGCGGTGAACCCCCCGGCGGCCGCGGCCCGGGAGCCCGACGCGATGGTCTCGGTGTCCTCGCGGCCCGGCTCGCGCAGGTGGGTGTGCAGGTCGACGAAGCCCGGGAGGAGGGTGAGGCCGTCGGCGTCGAGGCGCTCGACGTCGCCGGGCGCGTCGGTGGCGGCGTCGGCGCCGACCGCCGCGATCACGCCGTCGCGCACGAGGAGGTCGGCCGCGCCCTCGCCGAGGATCCGTGCCCCGGTGACCAGGAGGGCGCTCACGCGGCCACCTCCTCGCCGGCGAGCAGGTGGTAGAGCACGGCCATCCGGACCGCGACGCCGGCCGACACCTGGTCGAGGACGAGGCTCTGGGCGGCGTCGGCGGCGTCGGCGCTGATCTCCAGGCCGCGGTTCATCGGGCCGGGGTGGCAGATGACCGCCTCGGGGTTGGCGTCGACGAGCGCGCGCAGCCGCTCGCGGGTCAGGCCGAAGCCCACGGTGTACTCCCTCGGGGTCGGGAAGAAGCCGCCGCTCATCCGCTCCTTCTGGACGCGCAGCATCATCACCGCGTCGGGGCCGGCGGCGAGGACGGCGTCGAGGTCGTCGGTGAGGGTGAGGCCGTCGGCGGCGGCCCACGGCCCGATGCCGCTCGGCATGAGGGTCGGCGGGGCGACGAGCGTGACCTCGGCACCGAGCCGGCGCAGCGTGATGGCGTTGGAGCGGAAGACCCGGCTGTGGGTGAGGTCGCCGACGATCGCGACCCGCCGACCCTCGAGGCTGCCGAGGCGCTGCTCCATCGTGTAGGCGTCGAGCAGGGCCTGGGTCGGGTGCTCGTGGGTGCCGTCGCCGGCGTTGACGACGCTCGCGTCGACCCACTGCGCCACCTGGTGCGCGGCGCCGCTGGCCATGTGCCGGATGACGACGCAGTCGACGCTCATCGCGTCGATGGTCATCACGGTGTCGCGCAGGGACTCGCCCTTGCTCGTGCTGCTGCCCTTGCCGGTGATGTTGATCGTGTCGGCGCTCATCCACTTGCCGGCGATCTCGAAGGAGCTGCGGGTGCGGGTGGAGTCCTCGAAGAAGAGGTTGATGACGGTGCGCCCGCGCAGGGTCGGCAGCTTCTTGACGTCGCGCCGCTGCACCTCGTGCATCTCGGCCGCGGTGGCGAGCAGCATCCGCACGTCGTCGCGGGTGAGGTCGGCGCTGGAGAGCAGGTGCCTCATCGGGGGCCTCCCGGGGTCGAGGGACGTCCGGCCCGGGTCTCGCCGGCCGCGATGGTGACGGAGTCGCCGGCCTCGTCGACCCCGGCGAGGCGCACCATGACCCGCTCGGTGTGCGCGGTCGGCAGGTTCTTGCCGACGTGGTCGGCCCGGATGGGCAGCTCGCGGTGGCCGCGGTCGACGAGGACGGCGAGGCGCACCGCGCGCGGCCGGCCGAGGTCGGCGAGGGCGTCGAGCGCGGCACGGATGGTGCGCCCGGAATAGAGGACGTCGTCGACGAGGACGACGACCCGGTCGTCGACGCCCGCCGCCGGGATGCGGGTGGGCATCGGGGCCCGGGTCGGCTGGTGGCGCAGGTCGTCGCGGAACATCGTGATGTCGAGCTCGCCGACGGGGACGTCCGCGCCCTCCATCTCGTGCAGCAGGGCGGCGAGGCGCCGGGCGAGCTCGACCCCGCGGGTGGGGATGCCGAGCAGGAGGAGGTCGTCGGCGCCCTTGTTGCGCTCGACGATCTCGTGGGCGATGCGGCGCAGGGCCCGGGAGACGTCGGCCTCGCTCATCACGGTGCGGGGAGCACCGGGAGCGGCGGCGTCGCCGGCCGGGGGCAGCGTGTCGTCGGCGCGCACAGGCGCAGACCTCCTTCCCTGCCTCACGGGACAGGTCGTTAAAGGACGTCGATCGGCGCCCACCCTACGCCCTCGGCGAACGTCCGGCCGACACCGGCCGCTCCGTGGACCGTGTCGCCGTACCGTCGGTGGATGGACACCAGTGACGTCGGTTCGGTCGCCCTCCTCTCCGACACCCACGGGGTGCTGCCGGTCCTTGAGGCGGTGCTCGCCGAGCCCGACGTGCGCGGCGCCGACCTCGTCGTCGTCACCGGCGACCTCGTCTCGGGCCCGATGCCCGTCGAGACCCTCGACGCCCTGAGCGCCCTCGGCGACCGGGTGCTCCTCGTGCGCGGCAACGCCGACCGGGAGGTCGTCGGGATCACCCGCGGGGAGCCGTGCCCGCACCCCGAGTCGGTGTTCGCGGCGTCGGCGCTGCGGCCCGACCAGCTGGCCCTGCTCGAGGCGCTCCCCCATCCGGTCACCGTGTCGCTCAGGGGTTTCGGCGACGTCGTCCTCTGCCACGGCAGCCCGCGCGACGACGACGAGGTGGTGCTGGTCGACACCCGGCTCGAGCGCTGGGCGGAGGCGTTCGCGGACCTCCCGGAGTCGGTGCGCACCGTCTGCTGCGGCCACACCCACATGCCCTTCGTGCGGCTCGTCGACCGCCGCCTCGTCGTCAACCCGGGGAGCATCGGCATGCCGTACGGGCGGGTGGGTGGCGCCTGGGCGCTGCTGCGGGATGGCCAGGTCTCCCTGCGGCACACCGAGGTCGACGTCGACGCCGTGTGCGAGCGCATCGTCGCCGAGTCGGCCTACCCGGATGCGCGGGCCTGGGTCGACGAGTACGTGCGCGGCGAGCACTCCGACGCGGTCGCGCTCACGGTCTTCGGCCCGCGCGACGGCCGGTGAGCCTGCCGCGCCGGGGGCCTCAGCCGTCGGCGGCGGACGGCCGGAACCCGGAGCAGAGCATCCGCAGGTAGCCGATCCGGTCGCCCTCGGCGCGGTAGTAGGCCTGCTGCTCGGCCGTGAAGTCGCCGTCGGCGTTGCGGAGGGCCAGGCGGTACGACACGCGCAGGGTGTCCTCGACCGGCGCCCCCGTCGTCACGTCGAGCAGCGCACGGACCTCGTCGGAGTCCTCGAACCACGACCCGAAGAGGACCTCGACGAGCGCGTCCGGGCCGCGGCCCTCCCAGGCCCGGCCGGGGGTCAGGCCGCGGAAGTCGACGTCGTCGCTCACCAGGTCGCGGACGGCGGCCGCGTCCTTGGCCGCGATCGCCTGCGCCAGCCGGGGTCCGAGGGTGCTCATCGGCACAGTGCACCACGCCCGCCGGCCCGGGGGGAAGGGCCCGGGCGCCGACCGGTGGGCGGAGGGCATCCGGTCCGTGAGACACATAACCCATGCGTATGCATCAGGTAACACACTGTCATGGTCGGACGACGCCGCGACCCGAAGGAGGCCTCCGTGACCACGACGAGCACGAGCACCCCCGCCGGGGTCCCGACCTGTCCCGAGGCCGAGGCGGTCCGGGAGCTCGGACGCCAACCGCTCTTCCCGCCGGCCGACGCCGACGCCGAGACCTTCCGGCGCTGGCTCGCGGCGTCCCCGTGGCCCGAGGTCGTCTTCGCGAGCGCCGGCACCCGCTGAGCCGCCGCCCCGCTCAGTCGACGGGCCGGCGCATCGCGATGCGGCGGCCGTGCTCGGCGAGGCGCATCCGCGCCTCCCCCTCGAGCAGCGTCGCGTGCCAGGGCGGGTCCGACACCTCCACCCAGCCGTGCCGGGCGTACCAGGGCCCGTTCCACGGGACGTCCGCGTAGGTCCGCAGCGTGACCTCGGTCGCGCCCCGGGCGCCGGCGCCGACGAGCACGGCGGCCAGCAGGGCCGCGCCGTGACCGCGCCGCTGGTGGCCCGGGTCGACCGACAGCTGCTCGAGGTGCCAGTGCCCGTCGAGGTCGAGGACGTGCGCGAACCCGACCACCTCGTCGTCCTCGGTGGCGACGAGGAGGAAGCCCGGCTCGGCGGCCCGCTGCGCTCCGGTGTCCGCCGGCGGCCAGTCGAGCGCGCCGAAGAGCGTCTCGAACTGCCGGTCCCCGGTGTCCTCGAGCGGGCCGAGGAGCGGCAGGTCGGCATCGGTGGCGAGGCGGACGGTCACGCGCCGACGGTGCTCCCTGCGGGCGCCGGGTGGCAAGCGGGTTTCAGGCGAGGGTCGGCTTGACCTCGGCGAGCCGGGCGAGGAGGCCGTTGACGAAGCGCGGGCTGTCGTCGGTGGACAGCTCGGTGGCCAGGCCCACCCACTCGCTGATGGCCACGTTCTCGGGCACGTCCGGCGAGTACAGGACCTCGAAGGCCCCGAGCCGCAGGATGGCGCGGTCGACGGCCGGCATCCGCTGGAGGGTCCAGCCCTGCGCGTACGTGGTGATCAGCTCGTCGAGCTGGTCGCGGTGCTCGGAGACACCGGTGACGAGGTCGGCGGTCAGCTCGGCGAGGGCGTGCTCGGTGACCGGCTTCGCGAGCCGCTCGCGCAGCAGGTCCGCGGGGGCGAGACCCCGCTGCTCGGCCTCGAACATCAGGTCGAGGGCGCGCTTGCGGGCCTTGGTGCGGGCGGCCACGGGTCAGCTGACCCGGCCGAGGTAGGAGCCGTCGCGGGTGTCGACCTTGATCTTCGTGCCCGTCTCGAGGAAGAGGGGGACGGCGATCTCGGCGCCGGTCTCGAGGGTGGCCGGCTTGGTGCCGCCGGTGGAGCGGTCGCCCTGGAGGCCCGGCTCGGTGTAGGTGATCTCGAGGACCACGGACGCCGGGAGCTCGACGTAGAGGACGGTGCCGTCGTGGCGGGCGACGATCGCGTCCTGGTTCTCGAGGAGGTACTTCGCGGCGTCGCCGACGACCTCGGGGCTGATCGGCAGCTGGTCGTAGGTGTCACCGTCCATGAAGATGAAGTCGGTGCCGTCGTTGTACAGGTACTGCATCGTCCGCTTGTCGACGTTGGCCGTCTCGACCTTGACGCCCGCGTTGAAGGTCTTGTCGACGACCTTGCCGGAGAGGACGTTCTTCAGCTTCGTGCGCACGAAGGCCGGGCCCTTGCCGGGCTTGACGTGCTGGAACTCCACGACGGACCACAGCTGGCCCTCGAGGTTGAGGACGAGGCCGTTCTTGAGGTCGTTGGTCGATGCCACTTCGCTGGTGTCGCTTTCGGATCGGTGGGCGCGCACCCGACGGTGGGCGCGCGTCAGCCCCACGAGGGGCCGGGGATCAGCGGCCATCGTACCGCCACGCGGGCCCCCTCCCCGACCGCCACCGGCCTCCGCTGGGCGGGTCGAGGTGATACCGGACCGGATCCGGGTCCGGGTTTCACCTCGAACGAGGGGTCAGGGGGCGAGGGCGTCGAGCGCGGCGCGCAGCAGCGACTCGTCGGGCCCCTCGAGGCGCACCGGGTTCGCCAGGCCGTCGAGGACGACGAAGCGCAGCAGCGACCCGCGCGACTTCTTGTCGCGAGCCATCGCCGCGAGCAGCGCCTCGAAGGACGCCCCGTCGTAGGTCGTCGGCAGCCCGACGGCGGCGAGCACCGACCGGTGCCGCGCGAGCAGCTCGTCGGACACGGTGCCGGTGCGGTGCCCGAGCTCGGCGGCGAAGACCATCCCGACCGCCACCGCCTCGCCGTGCCGCACGCCGAAGCCCGACACCTGCTCGACGGCGTGCCCGAGCGTGTGCCCGTAGTTGAGGACCTCGCGCCGGAACGCCTCGCGCGGGTCGGCCGCCACGACCTCGGCCTTGACGGCGACCTTGCGGCGCACGAGCTCGGCGAGCACCGGGGAGTCCCACCGCGCCGCGTCCGCCGGCGCGCCCTCGACGAGCTCGAGGATGCGCGGGTCGGCGATGAACCCGCCCTTGACGACCTCGGCCAGCCCGGCGACGAGGTCGGCCGGCGGCAGCGTCTCCAGCACGTCGAGGTCGCAGACGACCCCGGCCGGTGAGTGGAACGCCCCCACGAGGTTCTTGCCCTCGGCGGTGTTGATGCCCGTCTTGCCCCCGACGGCGGCGTCGACCATCGCGAGCAGCGTCGTGGGCACGTGGACCACGGGCACGCCGCGCAGCCAAGTGGCCGCGACGAACCCCGCGAGGTCGGTGACCGTCCCCCCGCCGACCGACACGACGACGTCGGTGCGCGTGAACGCGTGCTGCCCCAGCACCGCCCACAGCTCCGCGGCCACGGCCGAGGTCTTGGCCCGCTCGGCGTCCGGCACCGCCGCCTCGTGGACCACCAGCCCCGCGTCCCGCAGCCCGGCCGCGACGGCGGAGGCGTACCGCTCGAGCCCCTCGGGACGGACGACGAGCACCTGCCGCGCGGCGTCGGGCACGAGCCCCGGCACCCGCTCCAGCACCCCGCGGCCGACGACGACGTCGTGCAGGTCGCCGACGGCGATGACCACCGGCTCGCTCACGCCGGTGCCCCGAGCAGGCCCACGACCTCGGCCGCGACGTCCTCGACCGGACGCCCCGCGGTGTCGACGACGTGCGTGGCCACGCGCTCGTAGACCGGCCGCCGCTCCCCCATGAGCCGCACCCACGACGCGCGCGGGTTGACGGCGAGCAGCGGGCGCGAGCGATCGAAGCCGACCCGCCTGGCGGCGTCGGCGATGCCCACGTCGAGGAAGACGACGGCGTGCCCGGCGAGCAGCGGCTCGGTCTCCGGGTCGACCGGCGCCCCACCGCCGAGGGCCACCACGCCCGGCTCGGCCGCCAGCGCCCGCGCGACCTCGGCCCGCTCGAGGGCCCGGAACGCCGGCTCGCCGTCCTCGACGAAGATGTCGGAGATGCTGCGCCCCGCCGCGGACTCGACCGCGGCGTCGGTGTCGTGGAACCCGACCCCGAGCAGGTCGGCGACGGCCCGACCGACGGTGGTCTTGCCCGACCCGGGCGGGCCCACGAGGACGACGCGCGGCATCAGGCGTCCCACGTGCGCATCGCGGCGGGGATGGCGTCGAGGTAGGCGCGGTGGTTGCGCGCGGTCTCGGCGAGCGAGTCGCCGCCGAACTTCTCGAGGCACGCCTCGGCGAGCACGAGCGCGACCATCGCCTCGGCGACGACGCCGGCGGCCGGCACCGCGCACACGTCGGAGCGCTGGTGGATGGCCGTCGCCGGCTCGTCGGACGCGGTGTCGACGGTGTCGAGCGCCCGCGGCACGGTGGAGATCGGCTTCATCGCGGCCCGGACGCGCAGCACGCCGCCGACCGACATCCCGCCCTCGGTGCCACCGGCCCGGCCCGTGCGCCGCCGGATGACCCCGGAGGCGTCGCGCTCCATCTCGTCGTGCGCCTGCGACCCCCGGCGCGCGGCGGTGCGGAAGCCGTCGCCGACCTCGACCCCCTTGATCGCCTGGATGCCCATGAGCGCGGCGGCGAGGCGCGAGTCGAGCCGGCGGTCCCAGTGCACGTGCGAGCCCAGCCCCGGCGGCACCCCGACGGCGACGACCTCGACGACCCCGCCGAGCGTGTCCCCGTCGCGCCGGGCGGCGTCGACCTCGGCGACCATCGCGGCCGACCCGGCCGGGTCGAAGGCGCGCACGGGGTCGGCGTCGAGCGCCTCGACGTCGTCCGGCCCGGGCAGCGGCGCGTCGTCGCGCACCCCGGCCGACCCGATGGCGACCGTGTGCGACACGAGCCGGATGCCGTAGGCCTGCTCGAGCAGCGCGGAGGCGAAGGCCCCGAGCGCCACCCGGGCGGCGGTCTCGCGCGCCGAGGCCCGCTCGAGCACCGGCCGCGCGTCGTCGAAGCCGTACTTCTGCATCCCGACGAGGTCGGCGTGGCCGGGCCGCGGTCGGGTGAGCGGACGGTTGCGGGCGACCTCCTTCTCGGCGTTGACGTCGTCGGCGGCCGCGTAGTCGGCGGACGACACCGGGTCCGGGCTCATGACCGTGCGCCACTTCGGCCACTCGGTGTTGCCGATCCGGATGGCCACCGGGGACCCGAGGGTCGACCCGAGGCGCACCCCGCCGAGGATCTCGACCTCGTCCTGCTCGAACTTCTGCCGGGCCCCCCGGCCGTACCCCAGCCGGCGCCGGGCCAGCGCGGCGGCGACGTCGGCCGTGCCGACCTCGACCCCGGCGGGCAGGCCCTCGATCGTCGCGACGAGGGCGGGTCCGTGCGACTCGCCCGCGGTCAACCAGCGCAGCATGCCGGCAATCCTGTCACGGGCGCCTCAGCCGCCCCCGAGGGCGATCACGATGCGAGGCGTGAAGGCGATGGAGAACCAGGCGCCGAGGCACATCGCGGGCCCGTAGGCGATGTGCGACGACAGGCCGACCCGCCGCAGGACGAGCATCGCGACGGCCGCCAGCCCCCCGACGAGGAAGCCGGCGCACATCCCGATGACGACGTGCGTCGTGCCGAGGAAGCCGAGGAGCGCCCCGATGACGGGCGCGAGCCGGACGTCGCCGAAGCCCACCCCGCCGCCGGGCAGGAGGAACAGGACGAGGTAGAAGCCGCCCATCAGCGCGGCGCCGATGAGCGTGCCCTGCCACCGCGGGCCGCCGGTGGCGAGCACCGCGAGGGCGACCAGCACGAGGAGCGCGGCGCCCCCGGGCACGACGAGGCCGACGGGCAGGCGGTGGACGTCGAGGTCGATCCACACGAGCGCGACGGTGAGCCAGGCGAAGAGGAGGAACGGCGGGAGGGCGGCCCATCCCCCGAGGTCCTGCACCGACCACGCGGCGACGCCGGCCAGCGCCCCGGTGGCCGGGCCGGTCCACCACGGGTTCCCCGGCGGATGCTCGGCCTCGTCCTCCTCGATGCGGTAGCCGCCGGTCGCCAGCTCGCGCCCGGTGAGGTGCCCGACGACGCCGAGGACGAGCGCCCCCGCGAGCACCACCCACCACGGGGTCACGGGCCGACCCCGGCGGCCCGGCGCCCGGCCGCGAGCATCGCCTCGACCGGGGCGGGCTGCCCGGTGAAGAGCGCGAACTGCTCGGCGGCCTGGTGCACGAGCATGTCGAGCCCGGAGACGACGGTCATCCCCGCGGCCGCGGCGGCCCGCGCGGGCGGGGTGGGCCAGCCGGCGTACACGACGTCGAGGAAGACCCCGCCGTGCTGCTCGGGCACGGTGGCGGCGACCGCCTCGGCGGCGGCCGGCGGGACGGTGGAGACGACGACGTCGTCGCGGGTGCTCACCCACGGGTCGATCGCCGCGACCGATCCGTTGCGGATGCCGACCCCGGCGTCGAGCGCCCAGGCGAGCAGGTCGGCCGCCCGCCCGGTGTCCCGGGCCCGGACGGTGAGCGTCGTGACACCGAGCCCGGCGAGGGCCAGCACCGCCGACCGGGCGGTCGCCCCCGCCCCGAGCACCAGCGCCCGCGCCGGGATGCCGGCCAGGTGCGGGCGCAGGGCGGCGGCCAGCCCGGCGACGTCGGTGTTCGTCGCGTCCCACCCGCCGTCGGACCGGCGGACGAGGGTGTTCGCCGCCCCGGCGCGCCGGGCGAGCTCCGACGCCGTCGTGGCGACGTCGAGCGCGACCTCCTTGAGCGGCATGGTCAGCGACAGCCCGCGCCACGAGCCGTCGAGACCTCCGACGAAACCGGGCAGCCCCGCGGCGTCGACCTCGTGGAGGCCGTACTCCCAGCCGTCGAGCCCGGCCGCCGCGTACCCCGCCCGGTGCAGGACCGGGGAGAGCGAGTGCGCGACCGGGGAGCCGAGGACCGCCGCCCTCAGCACTTGCCGGGGTTGTCGGAGCACCACTGCTGGAACTCCTGGACGTTGCGGTCGTGCTCGGCCGAGGTCGAGGCGAACTTCGTCTCGCCGGTGCTCGGGTCGACGGTGACGAAGAAGACCCAGTCGCCGTCGGCCGGGTTGGCGGCCGCCTCGATCGAGGCCTTGCCCGGGTTGCCGATCGGGCCGGGCGGCAGGCCCTGCACCTTGTAGGTGTTGTACGGGCTGTCGCTCGCGCGCTGGGAGTCGGTGGTGCCCGCCTTGCCGCGCTGCTGGGCGGCGTAGTGGACCGTGGAGTCCATCTGGAGCAGGCCGTAGCTCGGCGGGCCGCCGTCGAGCCGGTTGAGGACGACGCGGGCGACCTTGCCGCGGTCGGCGTCGCCGCTCACCTCGCCCTCGACGATCGAGGCGATGGTCAGCGTGCGCTCCCAGTCCTTCTCCGCGACGCCGGCGTCCTCGAGCGCCTTGACGGTGAGCGCGACCATCTGCTTGAGCTGGTCGGTGGCCGTGGTCTTGTCGTCGAACTCGTAGCTCGCCGGGAACAGCCAGCCCTCGACGTTCCCGTCGGCGGCGGACGGCAGGCCGATCGCCTTCGCGTCCTTGGCCGCCTTCGTGTACTCGGCGACCGGGACGCCGGTGGCCTTCGAGAGCGCGGCGAAGGTCTCGTTCTTCCAGAGGCCCTCGCGGATCGTCACCCGCTGCGCGAGCCGGTTCGCGGGGTCGACGAGCAGGGCGAAGGCGTCGACGCCCTTCATCCCCTTGAGCATCAGGTAGGTGCCGGGCTGGATCTTGGCCGCCGAGGTCGGGTCGGCCGCGGCCGCGTCGAGGTAGGCGGTGCGGGTCCTCGTGACGCCGGCGTCGCGCAGGGTGGAGGCGATGGCCTCGCCGGTGTCGCCCTGCTTGACGACGACCTCGACCTCGCCCTCGCCGGGACCGGCGAAGTCGACCTCGCCGCCGTCGCTGCCACCGAAGAGACCGCTGACGCTCGGGCCGAGCACCGTCCAGGCGCCGTACGCGGCGCCGCCGATGAGGCCGACGGCGAGGAGCACGGCGAGGAGGCGACGTCCGCGGCGCGGCTTCCGGCGGCGACGCCGCTGCTGCACCTCGCGACGGGTGCGCGGGGCACGGCGCGGGGTCTCGTCACCGAAGATCGTCTCGGTGAAGTCCTGGCTCACGTCGTCGTGCCCTTCGTCCGTGGCTTGCGCCGTCGTCCTCCGACCCGCTCCCCCGCAGGGGACCCGGTCGTCCGCTCGGCGTCGAGGGCCGACTGGAGGATGAGCACCGCCGCGGCCTGGTCGACCACGGCGCGCTGCCGCCTCCCGGCGACCCCGCTGTCGCGGAGCGCGCGGTGCGCCTCGACCGTCGAGAGCCGCTCGTCGACGAGCCGGACCGGGACGGGGGCGATGCGCGCCGCCAGCACGGAAGCATACGTGCGCGCCCGGGCCGCTGCGGGCCCCTGGTCCCCGGAGAGCGAACGGGGCAGCCCGACGACGACACCGGCGGCGCCGTGCTCCGCGACGAGGGCGGCCACCCGCTCGAGGTCCTCGTCGCCGGCCGCGGCCGGCCCCTCGGCCGTGCGCGGCACGGTCTCGAGGGGGGTCGCGAGCAGGCCGTCGGGGTCGCTGCGGGCGACACCGACGCGCACCGACCCGACGTCGACGCCCAGCCGGACGCCGCGTTCTCGACCCTCCGCGGGCGCGGACATCAGCCGGCGAGCTCCCCGACGCGCCACTCGACGGCCGCGAGCGCCTCGCCGACCTTCGACGGGTCCTGGCCGCCGCCCTGGGCGATGTCGTCCTTGCCGCCGCCCCCGCCGCCGAGCGTCGAGGCCGCGACGCGCACCAGCTCGCCGGCCTTGATGCCACGGCCGCGGGCCGGCTCGTTCGTCGCGACGACGACGACCGGGCGGCCCTTGGCCACACCGGTGACGACGACGACGCTCGGGCGCTCGGCACCGAGCCGGCCGCGCAGGTCGAGGACCATCGTGCGGACGTCGTCGGCGCCGGCCTCGCCCGCGTCGTGCGCGAGGAAGGTGACCCCACCGACGTCCCGGGCACCGTCCGTGAGCGACCCGGCCGCCGCCTGGAGCTGTTCCTTGCGCAGCCGGTCGAGGTCGCGCTCGGCGTCCTTGAGGCGGGTGACGAGGCCGCCCACCCGCTCCGGCAGCTCCTCGGGGCGGCCCTTGAGCAGCTCGGTGAGCTGGCCGACGATGGCCCGCTCGCGGGCGAGGAACGAGAACGCATCGGCGCCGACGAGCGCCTCGACGCGCCGGACGCCCGAGCCGATGGACGCCTCGCCGAGCAGCGTGACCAGGCCGAGCTGCGTCGTGCGCTCGGCGTGCGTGCCGCCGCAGAGCTCGCGGGCCCAGTCGCCGACCGAGATGACGCGCACGGCGTCGCCGTACTTCTCGCCGAAGAGCGCCATGGCGCCGGCGTCGCGCGCCTGCTGCTGGGTCATGACGTCGGCCCGGACCGCGAGGTCGTCGAGCAGCAGCGCGTTGACGCGGGACTCGACGTCGCGCATCACCGACGCCGGCAGCGCCGAGGAGGCGTGGAAGTCGAACCGGAAGCGACCCGGCGAGTTCTCGGACCCGGCCTGGGTCGCGGTCTCCCCCAACGCCTCCCGGATCGCCTTGTGCACCATGTGGGTCGCGGTGTGGGCGCGCGAGATGGACCGGCGCCGCTCGATGTCGACCTCGGCCAGCGCCGTCTCTCCGGTGGCGACCTCGCCCTCGACGACCGTCGCCTTGTGCACGACGAGGCCGGTGATGGGCGACTGGACGTCACGCACCTCGACGAGTGCGCCGCTGCCGAGCCGCAGCAGGCCGCCGTCGGCGAGCTGGCCGCCGCCCTCGGCGTAGAACGGGGTGCGGTCGAGGACCAGCTCGACGTCCTGGCCCGCGCTCGCCGAGGCCACCGGCGCGCCGTCGAGCAGCAGCCCCGCGACGCGGCCCTCGGAGACGACCTCGTGGTAGCCGGTGAACTCCACCGGCGCACCGAGGCCGTCGGCGATGCCGCGGTAGGCGCTGGTGTCGCCGTGGCTCGTCTTCTTCGCCTTGGCGTCGGAGCGGGCGCGCTCGCGCTGCTCCTGCATCAGGCGGGCGAAGCCGTCGCGGTCGACCTCGAGGCCCTGCTCGGCCGCCATCTCGAGGGTGAGGTCGATCGGGAAGCCGTAGGTGTCGTGCAGCTGGAAGGCCTGGTCGCCCGCGAGCACGCCGCCACCGGACTGCTTGGTGCGCGCGACGGCGGTGTCGAGGATCGTCGTGCCCGACGCGAGGGTGCGCCGGAACGCCTCCTCCTCGGCGTACGCGGTCTGGCTGATGCGGTCCCAGTCGGTGCGCAGCTCGGGGTAGGACTGCTCCATCCGCTCGAGCGAGACCGGGAGCAGCTCGGGGAGGGCCGGGTCCTCGTGGCCGAGCAGGCGCATGGCACGGACGGCGCGGCGCAGCATCCGGCGCAGGACGTAGCCCCGGCCCTCGTTGCCGGGCGTCACGCCGTCGCCGATGAGCATGAGCGAGGAGCGGACGTGGTCGGCGACGACCCGCAGCCGCACGTCGTCGGGGTGGCTGGAGCCCGCGGAGTGCCCCGAGCGGGTGCCGTAGTCCTTGCCGGTCATCTCGGCCGCGCGGGCGAGCACCGGGTAGACCTCGTCGATCTCGTACATGTTGTCGACGCCCTGGAGGATGGAGGCGATGCGCTCCAGACCCATCCCGGTGTCGATGTTCTTGCGCGGCAGCGGTCCGGTGACGTCGAAGTCGACCTTCGTGCGCACCTCGGAGAGGTTCTCCTGCATGAAGACGAGGTTCCAGAACTCCATGAACCGGTCCTCGTCGACGGCCGGGCCGCCGTCCGGGCCGTACTCGGCACCACGGTCGTAGAAGATCTCCGAGCAGGGGCCGCCCGGGCCCGGGACGCCCATGTGCCAGTAGTTGTCGGCAAGGCCGCGTCGCACGATGCGTTCGACCGGGATGCCGACCTGCTCGTGCCAGATGCCGAACGCCTCGTCGTCGCCGTCGAGGACGGTGGGCCAGATGCGCTCGGGGTCCAGGCCGAAGCCGCCCCGGTCCTGCGGGGTGGTGACGAGCTCCCAGGCGAGGGCGATCGCCCCCTCCTTGAAGTAGTCGCCGAAGGAGAAGTTGCCGTTCATCTGGAAGAACGTGCCGTGCCGGGAGGTCTTGCCGACCTCCTCGATGTCCTGGGTGCGCACGACCTTCTGGACGCTCGTGGCGCGCGGCCACGGCGGCGTCTCCTGGCCGAGGAAGTACGGCTTGAACGGGACCATGCCCGCGTTGACGAACAGCAGGTTCGGGTCGTCGAGGATGAGCGAGGCGCTCGGCACCACGGTGTGGTCGCGGCTGCCGAAGAAGTCGAGCCAGCGGCGGCGGATCTCAGCGGTTTCCATGTCGTGTCAGTCCTGGGGTGTGGGCCGTGCGCGGGCAGGCCGCCATCGTAGGGCGGGACGCACGGGGGAACGGGCGGGCGTGCGGAGGCGGGGGCGGGTGGCCCCTACCGAGCTCGTCCGCCGTCGGGCCCGTCCGCGCGGGCGTGGCCGGCGGGGTCGAGGAGCAGCGCGCGGGCCTCCTCGGGGCTCAGGCTGCGCCCGCGGTCGCCGTCGGCGAGGGCCGGGCGGTCGCGGTCCCAGCCGGCGTCGACGTCGAGGTCGGGCACGCGCGCACCGGCCGCGTGGCGGGGCGCGCGGGTCGTGGCGTCCTCGCGGACCGCCGTCTCGACCGCCTCGCGCAGCTGCGCCTCGCGCTCGGTGGCGGCGTCGCGGACGGTCGCGACGAAGCGCTGCGTCGCCGGCCGGCGCCACAGGAGGTAGCCGGCCCCCACGACCGCGGCGCCGAGGAGGACGGTGCGCATCCTCATCGCGATGCCTTCCGCAGGCCGCGCACCGCGGTGCGCACGCCGTAGCTGTACGCCGCGACCTTGATGAGCGGCGACCCGACGGTCGCCGCGAACACGGAGGTGAGCGCCGAGGCGTTGGTCGTCATCGTCGACACCGAGCTGGTGATCGCATCGACGCGGGTCAGCTGGTCGTTGGTCAGCCCGACGGTGTCGGTGAGGCTCTTGAGGGTGGGCTGGACGTTCTCGGTGGTCGTCCGGACGCTCTCGCGGGTCTCGTCGAGGATGCGACCGGCCTTGCCGACCAGCCCGGCGACCCGCACGACGAGGTACGCGAACGCGAGCGCGGCGATGAGCCCGGCGATGCCTCCGAGGGTGACGTCCATGGCGCCGACCCTACCGGCCGGGCCCGGGGCCGGTCGCCGGGGTTCTCGTGCACCGCCGGTGCGGGCCGGGGCCCGGGCTGATCACGCGTGCCGGACGCACCGGACCGCCCACGGCCGCGCCTCGAGCCGCGCCGCGGGGATCGGGTCGCCGCACACCTCGCAGGTGCCGTAGGTGCCGTCGGCGACGCGTCCGCGGGCCCGACGGACCTGCGCCAGGGCGTCGAGGAGCTGTTCCTGCACCGCGACGGCCGACAGGCGGTCGACCGCCAGCGAGGTGCCGTCCCCGATGCGCTTGCCGAACGAGAGGTTCTCCCCCTCGGGCGGCGTGGCCGTCAGGGTGGCGAGCTCGGCGACGAGCCGGTCCTCGTGGGCGGCCAGGGCGGCGTCGGTGTCCATCTCCCCACGGTAGGCGGCGCCGCCGACTACCCCCGGCCGAGCCGCTCGCGGAGCCAGCGCCAGCGCTCCTGGAGCCGGGCCTCGAAGCCGCGGTCGGTGGGCCGGTAGTAGTCGGTGCCCTCGGCGAGGTCGTCGGGGAGGTACTGCTGGGCGGCCACGCCGTCGGGCTCGTCGTGGGCGTAGACGTACGAGGGGGCGCGGCCCCGCCCGGTGGCCGCCGCGGTGGCCTGGGCGATCCGGTCGGCGCCGCCGTACCCGCTGCCGCGCAGGTGCAGCGGCACCGGCCCGCCTCGCCCGGCGCGGACGTCGGCGATGGCCGCGTTGATGCCGCCGTAGGCCGCGTTGGACTTCGGCGCGAGCGCGTTGTGGACGACGGCCTGCGCGAGGATGATCCGCGCCTCGGGCATCCCGATCTGGGCGACGGCGTGCATCGCCGCGACGGCGGTCTGGAGCGCCGTGGGGTCGGCCATCCCGACGTCCTCGGACGCCGCGATGACGATGCGGCGGGCGATGAAGCGCGGGTCTTCCCCCGCCTCGAGCATCCGGGCGAGGTAGTGCAGGGCGGCGTCGACGTCGGAGCCGCGCATCGACTTGATGAGGGCGCTCGCGACGTCGTAGTGCTGGTCGCCGGTGCGGTCGTAGCGGACGGCGGCGTGCGCGACGGCCTGCTCGGTGTGCGCGAGCGTGACCTCGAGGACGTCCGGCCGCTCGGCGCCCGGCGCGAGCGAGTCGTCGGCCACCCCGGCGGCGGCCTCGAGGAAGGTCAGCGCCCGGCGGGCGTCGCCGCCGGAGAGCCGGACGAGGTGCTCGCGGGCGTCGTCGGCGAGGGCGTAGGCGCCGTCGAGGCCACGCTCGTCGGCGGCGGCGCTCCTGAGGACGTCGGCGACCTCGTCGTCGGTGAGCGGGACGAGCGTGACGAGCATCGAGCGCGAGAGCAGCGGCGCGATGACCGAGAAGGACGGGTTCTCGGTGGTGGCGGCGACGAGGACGACGAGCCGGTTCTCGACCCCGGGCAGCAGGGCATCCTGCTGGGCCTTGGTGAAGCGGTGGATCTCGTCGAGGAAGAGGACGGTCTGGCGCCCGTAGAGGTCGCGCGTGCGCGCGGCGCCGTCCATGACCGTGCGGACGTCCTTGACCCCGGCGGTGACCGCCGACAGCTCGACGAACTCGCGGTCGGCGGCGGTGGCGACGAGGTGGGCGAGCGTGGTCTTGCCGGTACCCGGTGGCCCCCAGAGGATCGCCGACAGGGCACCGGCCGCGCCGCCACCACCCTCGATCAGCCGGCGCAGGGGGCTGCCGGGGCGCAGCACCTCGGCCTGGCCCCGGACCTCGTCGAGGGACCGTGGACGCATCCGGACCGCGAGCGGCGGCACGACGCCGCCGGCGACCTCGCCGCGGGCGTCCTGCGCCGCGGCGCCGAAGAGGTCGGTCCCGTCCTGGCTCACGGCCTCACGCTATCCGGCGGGGACGACGTCAGTAGTAGCCGACCTCGCCGTCGAGCATCTCGCGGAGCAGGTCGAGGTGGCCGGCGTGCCGGGCGGTCTCCTCGAGCATGTGGTGGAGCATCCAGCGCAGCGACGCCTCGCCGACCGCGTGCAGGACGGTGCTGCCGGTGTCGTCGAGCGAGCGCCCGGCGATGGCGGCGTCGGACCGGGCGCAGGCGGCGTCGTACTCCTCGAGGAGGGTCGCGAGCGGCACCCCCTCGACGCGGAACTCGGCGTCGTCCGGCGCCCCGGGTTCGAAGCCCCGGGCCAGCCCCGGTTCCCCGAGCAGCACCTCGCGGAACCAGAGGTCCTCGGCCCACGCGAGGTGCGACACGATGCCGGCGACGGTCATCAGCGGCGAGGTCGGCAGCAGCGCGCGGTGCGCCTGGTCGTCGGTGAGCCCCTCGGCCTTGAGCCGGCAGATGCCGCGCTGGAGGTCGTACCAGCCGAGCAGCTGGGTGCGTTCGTCGGCGACCTTCGGTGGGCGGGTACGCGTGGCGGGCATCTCGCCACGGTAGCGACGCGTCCGCGCCCGCGGGGCGCCCGGCGCCGGCCGGGTGCCGCGTGGGACTCTGTGCCCATGGACGCCACGCGCAGGCGCGCCGGGCACGGCCGGCCGGCCCTCGAGCGGTGGGGCCGGTTCGTCGCGGCGCACGCCCGCCCGGTGGTCATCGGCTGGCTCGTCCTCATCGCGGCGGGGTTCGCGGTGGCCCTGGGCGGCCTCGGCACCCCGAGCCTGTTCGACCGGCTCGACACCGGTGAGATCGTCGTCGACGGCGAGAACCAGGCCGGCCGCGCCGTCCTCTCCGAGGCCGGCGGCAGCGGCTTCAGCACCCACACCCTCCTCGTCGAGGGCGTCGACACCGGCGACCCCGCCGTGGCCCGGGCGGCCGCCGCCGGCGTGCGCGACCTGCTCGCCGTCGACACCGTGACGAGCGCGGTCAACCCGTTCGTCGTCCCGGACGGCCCCTCCTCGGCCGCGGCCCGCCCGATGTTCCTGCACGGCGACCCCGGGTCCGGCGGCTTCGCCACCGTCGTCACCTTCGACCCGGACGACACCGCCGAGCAGGAGGACGCCGCCACCGCCGAGGTCGACGCCGTCCTCGACCGGATGGTCCGCGAGACCGGTGCCTCCTCGTCGGAGCGTGGCGGGCTGCGCGGGCTCGTCGACCGGATCGTCCACCAGGTCAAGGTCGACGGCCAGCGCGGCGAGGGCATCGCGCTGCCGGTGAGCTTCGCCGTCATGGTCGTCGTCTTCGGCGGCTTCCTCGCCGCGGGGTTCCCGGTGCTCGGGGCGATCGCCTCGATCTCCGGCGCGCTGGCCTCGCTCCTCGGCTTCTCCTACCTCCTCGACCTCGACGCGACCGCCGTCAACGTCGTCACCGTGCTCGCGCTCGGGCTGTGCATCGACTACGGGCTCCTCGTCGTCAGCCGGTTCCGCGAGGAGATGCGGACCCTGCTCGCCGGCCGACCGGCGGCGGACGCGACCGCGGCGGAGGTCACCGAGGCGACCGGTCGCACGCTCGACCGCGCCGGGCGCACCGTCGTGTTCTCGGCGCTCACGGTGGCCATCTCGCTCGCCGGCCTGCTGTTCCTCGACATCGACTTCGTCCGGGCGGTCTCGCTCGCCGGGGTGTCCGTCGTCGTCGTGGCCCTCGCCGTGGCGCTCTCGCTCGTGCCGGCGCTCTGCGTCCTCGGGGCGCGGCGGCTGCTGCGCCGGGGCACCGAGGTCGCGTCCGACACGGGGCTGTTCTCCCGCCTCGCCGAGGGCGTGCACCGCCTGCCGTGGGTCGTCATCGGCGTGGTGTCGGCCCTGCTGCTCGTCCTCGCCGCCCCGGTCAGCGGGATGCTCCTCACCGCCTCCGGCGCCGAGCTGCTCCCGAAGGGCACGCCGGAGCGGACCTTCTTCGAGGACCTCGCCGACGGCTACCCGACGCTCGCCGGGGCGCAGGTGGTGGTCGTCGCCCGTGCCCCCCAGGCCGAGGTCCGGAGCTGGGCCGCCGACGCCGCGGGGCGCCCGGGGGTGAGCTCGATCGACCCCGTCCGCGTCCTCGACGGCGGCGTCGTCACCGTGCCGTTCCACACCGGCGACAGCGGCACGGGCGAGGCGTCGCGCGCCCTCGTCGACTCGCTGCGCGCCGACCGGCCGCCGTTCGACTCCTGGGTCGTCGGCCAGGCCTCGGGCATCCTCGACTTCCGGCAGGCCGTCGCCGAGCGGGCCCCCTGGGCGGTCGGGGCCGTCGTGCTCGCGACGCTCGTCCTGCTCTTCCTCATGACCGGGTCGGTCGTCGTCCCCGTCAAGGCCCTCGTGATGAACGTGCTCTCGCTCGGGGCCAGCCTCGGGGTCACCGTGTGGATCTTCCAGGAGGGCCACCTCGAGTCGCTGCTGCGCTTCACGTCGGCGGGCGGGCTGGAGAACACCATCCCGCTGCTCGTCGTGGCCTTCGGGTTCGGCCTCTCGATGGACTACGAGGTCTTCCTCCTCTCGCGCATCGTCGAGCTGCACGAGCAGGGCCGCAGCACCCACGAGGCGGTCGTCCTCGGCCTGCAGCGCTCGGGGCGGATCATCACCTCGGCCGCGCTGCTCATGGTCATCGTCTTCGCGGGGTTCGCGGCCGGCGACCTGCTCATCATGAAGCAGATGGGCGTCGCGCTGGTGCTCGCCATCGCCATCGACGCCACGCTCGTGCGGATGCTCCTCGTCCCCGCGACGATGGCCGTCCTCGGGCGGGCGAACTGGTGGGCGCCCGCGCCCCTGCGCCGGCTGCACGCGCGCGTCGGGATCACCGAGTGAGCGTCCGCCCGCTGACGACCGCCGCCGAGCTGGTCCGCCTCACCGACGCGCACCCGGTGGCGGTGCTCGACGTCGGGTCCGGGCTGTCCGGCCCGGGGTGGTCGGTCGAGGACTCCGGGCGGGCGGTCGTCGTCCCGCGCCGGTCCGACCACGGGGTGCCCGGGGCGGCGGTGCTCGGCGACGCCTCGGGCATCGAGACCCTGTTCGCCGACGACCGCGTCCGGGACTGGTTCCTGGGCAACGGGTTCCACCACCTCAGCGCGCCGCGCGAGCACCAGCACCTCGTCGAGCGGCACCTGCCGCTGGGCACGCGCGGCGGCGACTGGGACTGGATGTGGACCCGCACCGCTCCCCCGGCGGTGCCCGGCGAGGGGCGGGTCGTGGCGCTGCACCCGGCCGACCGGGCGGAGGCGACGGCCTTCCTCGAGGCCCACAGCCCGCGCACCCACGGCCAGCCGTTCGCCCGCTCCGGGCAGCTGTGGCTCGGGGTGCGCGACGACGACGGGAGCCTCCTCGCGTGCGGCGGCAGCGAGCCCTCGGAGGCCGGCACGCCGACGCTCGCCGGCATCGCCGTGGCGACGGACCGGCGCCGCTCCGGCCTCGGCGCGGCCGTGACGGCGGCCCTGACCCGGCGGGGCGTCGAGGAGGCCGGCGCGTGCGCCCTCGGGATGTTCGCCGACAACGACTCCGCGCGCCGCGTCTACGAGCGGCTCGGCTTCACGACCGGGATGCGATGGCGCAGCCGCTGGGTCGACACGCAGGCCCTCCGGCCCGGCGAGCGTGCCTAGGGTGGGGGCATCCGTCCCCGCAGAGAGGTGCGACATGCCCACCGTCAGCAACGGCTCCCACGAGATCCACTACGACGACCACGGCGGCGACGGCAGCACCGTCGTCCTCGTCCACGGCTGGCCGCTGAGCGGCGCGTCGTGGTCGGCCACGGTGCCGGCCCTCCTCGACGCCGGCCACCACGTCGTCACCTACGACCGACGCGGCTTCGGGCAGTCCGGCAAGCCCGGCGAGGGCTCGTCCTACGACTACGACACCCTCACCGGCGACCTCGACGCCCTCCTGCGGGGGCTCGACCTCACCGACGTCACGCTTGTCGGGTTCTCGATGGGCGGCGGTGAGGTCGCGCGCTACATCGGGACGCACGGCGAGGACCGGGTGCGCGCGGCCGTCTTCGCCGCGGCCATCCCGCCGTGCCTGAAGAAGGACGACGAGCACCCCGACGGCGCGCTCGACGACGCCACGGTCGAGGGGATGCAGGGTCAGCTGCGCGCGGACCCGCCCGGCTTCCTCGACGGGTTCGTCACGAACTTCTACACCGCCGGGGAGGAGCTCGCGGTCACAGAGGAGCAGCGGCAGGCGGCCCTGGCCCTCGCCGCGCAGGCCGACGTGCACGCGGCCGCCGAGTGCATCCGCAGCTGGACCGAGGACTTCACCGCCGACCTCGCGAAGGTCACCGTGCCGACCCTCGTCGTCCACGGCGACTCCGACGGCATCGTGCCGCTCGAGGTCTCCGGGCAGCGCACCGCCGAGCAGGTCACCGGCGCCGAGCTGCACGTCGTCGAGGGCGGGCCGCACGGCATCAACGACTCCCACACCGAGGAGTTCAACCGCGTCCTGCTGGCCTTCCTCGCCCGCTGACCGATCCCACCCCGACGGCGAACGCGGTCAGAGGGGCCGGCCGATCAGCGACCCCACCAGGGCCCGTAGCGCGGGCGCACCGCTCGCCGGGTCGTGCCGGACCGCCCGGAGGCCCAGCGCCCGGGCGGCGTCGACGTTCGCCGGGCTGTCGTCGACGAACCCGACGTCGCCCGGCGCCGCCCCGAGCACGTCGAGGACGTGCTCGAAGTACGCCGGCTCCGGCTTCGCGACGCCCAGCTCGCAGGAGTAGAAGGCGTCGTCGAAGCGGCGGTCCAGCCCCAGCGCGTCGCGCATCCACGCCCGCCGGTGGTCGTGCTGGTTCGTGGCCAGCGCGCACCGCACGCCGGCGTCCCGGACCTCGCCGACCAGCGCGAGCGCCGCCTCGTCCGGGAGCGCCCGCTCCCAGAACCCGAGCAGCTCCTCGATGCCGATCGTCGTCCCCGGACGCCCGGCGAGGACCTCCGCGAGCCGTTCGCGCAGTCGGCCGTCGCCTCGGAGGGCGGGGAGCTCGGCCGCGAACACCTCGTCGGCGAACCCCGGACCACCGGCCGCCTCGAGCTCCTCGAGCCAGCCGGGAGGCGTGTGCTGGAGGACGCCGTCGGCATCCCACAGCAGGGCCCGGAGCCCGGTCACGACTGCTTCGGGTTCACCTCGGGCGCACCCTGCGGCGGGGTGGCGTCCTTCGGCTCGGGCTTCGCGTCGATGCCGGCCTCCGTGCGCTGCTGCGCCGTGATGGGCGCCGGCGCGTCGGTGAGCGGGTCGTAGCCGCCGCCGGACTTCGGGAAGGCGATGACGTCGCGGATCGAGTCGAAGCCGCCGAGGAGCATGACGATGCGGTCCCAGCCGAAGGCGATGCCGCCGTGCGGCGGGGCGCCGAACTGGAAGGCGTCGAGGAGGAAGCCGAACTTCTCCTGGGCCTCCTCGGGCGACAGGCCCATCACCTGGAAGACCCGCTCTTGGACGTCGCGGCGGTGGATACGGATCGACCCGCCGCCCAGCTCGTTGCCGTTGAGCACCATGTCGTAGGCGTAGGCGAGCGCCGGGCCCGGGTCGGTGTCGAAGGTGTCGAGGAACTCGGCCTTCGGCGAGGTGAAGGCGTGGTGCACGGCCGTCCACGCCCCCGACCCGACGGCGACGTCACCCGCGGCGACGGCCTCGGACGCCGGCTCGAAGAGCGGCGCGTCGAGGACCCAGAGGAACTCCCAGGCGTCCTCGTCGATCAGCCCGCAGCCCTTGCCGATCTCGAGGCGCGCCGCCCCGAGCAGCGCCCTCGAGGAGCGGGTGGCGCCGGCGGCGAAGAAGACGCAGTCTCCGGGCGTGGCCCCGACGTGCTCCGCGAGGCCGGCGACCTCGGTCTCGGAGAGGTTCTTGGCCACCGGGCCGCCGAGCGTGCCGTCCTCCTGGACGAGCACGTAGGCCAGGCCGCGCGCGCCGCGCTGCTTGGCCCACTCCTGCCAGGCGTCGAGCTGCTTGCGCGGCTGGCTCGCGCCGCCGGGCATGACGACCGCTCCGACGTACTCGGCCTGGAAGACGCGGAACGGGGTGTCGGAGAAGTACTCCGTGCACTCGACGAGCTCCTGGCCGAAGCGCAGGTCGGGCTTGTCGGACCCGAAGCGGCGCATCGCCTCGGCGTAGGTCATCCGCGGGAAGGGGGTCGGCAGCTCGACACCGATGAGCTGCCAGATCTCGCGGACCACGGCCTCGCCGAGCTCGAGGACGTCGTCCTGCTCGACGAAGGACATCTCGATGTCGAGCTGGGTGAACTCGGGCTGGCGGTCGGCGCGGAAGTCCTCGTCCCGGTAGCAGCGGGCGATCTGGTAGTACCGCTCCATCCCGGCGACCATGAGCAGCTGCTTGAACAGCTGCGGGCTCTGCGGCAGCGCGTACCAGGAGCCGGGCGCGAGGCGCGCGGGCACGAGGAAGTCGCGGGCGCCCTCGGGCGTGGACCGGGTGAGGGTCGGGGTCTCGATCTCGACGAAGTCGCGGGCCTCGAGGACCCGGCGCGCGGCGGCGCTGACCTTGCTCCGCAGCCGGACGGCGTGGCCGGCCGAGTGCGTGCCCGGACGGCGCAGGTCGAGGTACCGGTGCTTGAGGCGGGCCTCCTCGCCGACGGTGACCCGCTCGTCGACCTGGAAGGGCAGCGGAGCCGAGGCGTTGAGGACCTCGATCTCGGCGGCGACGACCTCGACCTCGCCGGTCGGCAGGTCGGCGTTGACGTTGCGCTCCTCGCGGGCGGTGACCTCGCCGGTGACCTTGACGACGTACTCGCTGCGCAGGTCGTGGGCGGACCCGGTGAGCACCTCGTCGCGCGCGACGACCTGGACGACGCCGCTGGCGTCGCGCAGGTCGATGAACGCCACCCCGCCGTGATCACGCCGCTTGGCCACCCAGCCGGTGAGCGTGACGGTCTGGCCGGTGTGGGCGGCACGCAGGGTGCCGGCCTCGTGGGTGCGGAGCACGGAAGGGGTCCTTCGTCTGTCGGGGAGGGGACGGCGACCATCCTACGGATGGGCCGGGGGCACCCCGAACCGAGATTCGCGCGCTCCCGGCCCGTCCCGCTGCGGGCAGCGCGGCCGCCGCCCTAGCATGCGGGGCATGGCTGACCCGGCACCTCCGCCGGTCACCGACCTCGCGACGGTCTTCCCCGACCTCGAGCGGATCCGTCGGCGCGCCCTCGCGGGCGACCTCGGCGGCGCCGTCGACGACATCGCCCTGGTCGGCGACCGTCGCTCCCCCGACCAGGGCGTCGCGTGGGACGTCCTCGCGCGCAGCGAGGGCCTCGACGAGGTCGTCGCCGCCCGGCTCGCCGAGGACCCCCACGACCACGCCGCCCGCACCCTCGCGGCCCACCGGCTCCTGCTCGCCACCGAGGAGGCCGTCGGGCAGCCGGGGTCCGAGCTGACCGCCGACCGCTTCGCCGAGGTCCACGAGCGGCTGCGACGCGCCGAGCAGGTGCTCCTGCGTCTCTGCGCGGAGGACCCGGGCGACCCCCAGCCGTGGGTCCTCCGGCTGTGGTCCGCGGCCCTCCTCGGGCTGCCGGCGGGTGAGGTCCGCCGCCGCCACGCCCGCCTCGCCGCCCTCGAGCCCGGGCACACCGAGGGTCGCCGCCTCCTCGTGCGGGCCCTGGCACCTCCGCCCGGGGGGTCGTGGGACGCCTCGCTCGCCGCCGCCCGTGAGGCATCGTCCGCGGCCCCCGCGGGAGGCGTCGAGGCCACCGTCCTCGCCGCCGCGCACCTCGCCCGCTGGCGGCTCGAGGGCTCGGGCCGCGAGCGCGGCTACCTCAAGGACGCGGGCGTGCTCACCGAGCTCGAGGACGTCGCCGACCGCTTCCGCGCCCTGCCGTGCCCGTCGCACTTCGCCTGGGTCCGCCCGCACACCGAGCTCGCCGTCCTCTTCGGCGTGGCGGGTCGCCCCGACCGGGCCCGCGCCCACTTCCGGGCGCTCGGCGACCTCGTCGACGGCCCCACGTGGTCGGCCGCCGGCCACCACAGCGACGCCCTCGCGACGCTGCGCGCCTCCGCCCTCGCCGAGGGGGCCGGCCGATGACGGCCGTGCACGAGACGCGGGTCTGCGGGCTACCCGCCCTGCACGCCCCGCGCGACGACGGCGGCTGCGCCGCCGGTCTGGTCTTCCGCGTCGGCGGCGCGGACGAGAACCTCGCCGTCCGGGGCGTCACCCACCTCGTCGAGCACCTCGCCCTGCGGGCCGCCGGGCTGGAGGCCGTCCACCGGTACCGCGCCCTCGACGACGTCGTCACCTCGTTCTCCGCCGAGGGCAGCCCCGAGCACGTGGCCGACGTCCTCAACACGGTGTGCGGGGCCCTGCGCCGACCGCCCCTCGAGCACCTCGAGGAAGCCCGCGACGCCCTCCGCGCCGAGGAGGAGGCACGCCCGGACGCCCAGGTCCGGGCCGCGGCGATGATGCGCTGGGGCGCCACCGGGCGCGGCCTCGCGTCCTACCCCGAGATCGGCCTCGACGGCCTCGACGAGGACCTCGTGGGCATCTGGGCCTCGGCGGCCTTCACGCAGGCCAACGTCGTCCTCTGGGTCAGCGGCCGGGAGGCGCCGTACGGGCTCGACCTCGCGCTCCCCCAGGGTGACCTGCCACCGCTGCCGGACACCGCGCCGGTGCTGCCCCGCACGCCGGCGTGGTTCGCCGTACCGGGCACCGACGTCGTCCAGCTCACCGGCCTCGTCCCCCGGGGACCCGCCGCCGACGTCCTCGGGCGGCTCCTGCAGCGCGCGCTGGCCCACGAGCTCGCCCCGTCGGGCGCGACGGCGCAGGTGCGGGTCGAGGCCCACGACGCCCGCTCCGCCCTCGTCCGGGTCCTCGCCACCGGCACCCCGCACCTGCGCGACGGCCTCGCCGGTGCCGTGGTCGACGCCCTCGCCCGAGTCCGCTGGGGCCGCCTCGGGGCCGGGGACCGCGAGGCGGTCACCCTCGCCGAGCACGACGCCGACCGCCCCGACCACGACCCCGCCCTGCTCGAGGCGCGGGCCGTCGACCACCTCCTCGGCCGCCCGACCCCCTCGCGCGCCGAGCGGGTGGCCGCCCTCCACGCGGTGAGCGCCGACGCCGTGCGCGCGGCGGCCGAGGCGCTCCACGACAGCGCGCTCGTGCAGGTGCCGACACCGGGACTGGACTGGGCCGGCCTCTCGGCCGTCCCCGCCTCCTCGTCGAGCGCGGTCGAGGGCCGCGAGCACCCGGTGCGCGGCGGTGGCCGGACCACGCTCGTCATCGGGGTCGAGGGGGTCACGCTCCGCTCGGCGGCGGGGCTCGTCACGGTGCGCTACCGCGACCTCGCCGCGATGGAGTCCTTCGCCGACGGGGGCCGGTGGCTCGTCGGGCGCGACGGCTTCCGGGTGCACGTCGAGCCGACCGTGTACGAGCTGGGACCGGACGAGGTGGCGCGCATCGACGAGGCGGTCGACGCGGCCCGCGTGGTGCGACTGCCCGCACGGACGGCCGACCGGCTGCCCCGGCCGGCCGAGGCGCCGGCCGCCGCGCGGCGCGGGCTCGCCGGTCGGCTCGCAGGACGCCGCGGCCGCAGGGGCTGACCCTCAGGCGCGCGGCGGGGGCAGGAGGCACACCTCGTTGCCCGACGGGTCGGTGAGCAGCCGCCACGGCAGCGGCCCCCAGCCGGGGTCGTACTCGTGGCCGCCGAGGTCGAGGGCCTGCGCGACGGCGTCGTCGAGGTCCTCCCCGGCCGCGAGCCGGACGTCGAGGTGGAGGCGGTTCTTCGTGCCGGGGGGCTTCGGGCGGGGCTCGGGGCAGAGCTCGAGGAGCGGCCCGTGACCGCTCGGGTGGCGCAGCGCCGCGGGCATCGCGGTGTCCTCGGCGACCCACCCGGACAGGGCGGTCCAGAACGCGAGGTCGCGGTCGACGTCGGCGCTGTCGAGCGGGAGCGCCGCGACCGGGCTGCCGGGCCGGTACTCGGCGCGGTGCTCCATGACGCAGAACGGGTTGCCCTCGGGGTCGGCGAGGACGACCCACGGCACGTCGCCCTGGCCGATGTCGAGGTGGCGGGCGCCGAGGGAGAGCGCCTGCCGCACGACCTCGTCCTGCCGGTCGCCGCCGAGCAGGTCGAGGTGCAACCGGGGGTGCGGGGCGACCGGCTCGGGGACCCGCGTCATGCACAGGTCGAGGACGGGTGCGCCCTCGGGCGAGAGGCGCGTCTCGACGACGTCGGGCTCGTCGGTAACCCGGCGCCCGCCGAGCAGCGCCTCCCAGAAGGCGCCGAGCCGGCGGGGGTCGTGGGCGTCGAGGACGAGGTTCTCCAGCTCCATGCCCCGTTCGTACCACCGACCGGTGACGTCAGGGGTCGCTCGGCTCCGGTCCGACGTAGAACCAGCGTCCCGCCCGCCGCGCGAAGGCACTGCGCTCGTGGACCTCGCCCCGCTGCCGCGTGCGACCCTCGCCGGCGACCCACCGCGCCCGGAACTCGACGACGCCGGCGTCCTGCCCCGCCTCGCCGTCGACGACGTCGAGCACCTCCAGGCCGACCCAGCGGACCCACGGCTCGGGGTCGACCCCCGCGGGACGGGTGCGCGGGTGCCAGGTGCGGTGCAGGTGGTCACCGTCGGCCAGGGCGTACGCGGTGTACCGGGAGCGCATCAGCGCCTCCGCGGTCGGTGCGAGCCGCTCTCCCTCGATGACCGGGGCGCAGCACTCGCCGAGCGACGCGCCGGACGGGAGTCCCCCACAGGGACAGCGTGATCCGCGGTCGAGGGGCTGGTCGGAGCCTCGGGAGACCTTGAGCCACGCGGCCGAGCCCCTGCCCGCCCCGAAGCTCTCGCCCACGGACTCATCCTCCCACGCGCCGGTCGCGCTCGTCGTCGTCACGGGGGTCCGGTACCCCGCCGGCGGACCCGTCAACCGCGGACCGCGCGAACGGTCAGCGGGCGGAGCGCCCCGGGCTGCGGGCCGGCCACGGCGCGTCCGCGGCCCGCAGCCCCTCCCATTCCCGGGCCCGCAGCGCCTCGGCGGCGAGCACGGCGATGACGAGGGTCGGGCTGTGCAGGCGGCCGGCGAGGACACCGTCGACGAGCTCGGCCAGCGGCACCCGGCGCACCGGCATGCCGAGCTCCTCGCCGTGGCGCTCGTGCCGCTCCCCATCCGGCACCTCGGCGAGGTCGCGGGCGAGGAAGATCCGCAGCCCCTCGCTCGACCCGCCGGGCGAGGCCCAGTGGTCGACGAGCGTGGCCCACGACCCGGCCGTGAGGTCGGCCTCCTCGTGCAGCTCGCGCGCGGCGGTGAGGTGCGGCGGCTCGTCGTCGACGTCGAGCAGGCCGGCCGGGATCTCCCAGTCGAAGGCGCCCACGGGGTGCCGGTACTGCTGGATGACGACGACCCGCTCGTCCTCGTCGAGCGCGAGCACCGCGACGGCGCCGGTGTGCTCGACCCAGTCGCGGGTGACGACCCCGGCCTCGCCGAGGTCGACCCGGTCGGTGCGCACGTCCCAGGCGCGCCCCTCGAAGGCCAGCGTCGACGCGAGCACCGGCCGGCGCTCGAGCCGGTCGGCGAGCGGCTCGGGCGCCTCAGGCACGCGCATCCGCGGGCTCCGTGCTGCGCGGGCGCTCCACCTCGACCAGCCGCGCCGCGCGCTGCTGCTCGATGGCCGCGCCGACGAGCCCGGCGAAGAGCGGGTGGGCCCGGGTCGGGCGAGACTTGAACTCCGGGTGCGCCTGCGTCGAGACGTAGTACGGGTGCACCTCGCGCGGCAGCTCGACGAACTCGACGAGCCCGAGGTCGGGGTGCGTGCCGCTGATGACGAGGCCGGCCGCCTCGAGCTGCTCGCGGTAGCCCTCGTTGACCTCGTAGCGGTGTCGGTGCCGCTCGTCCGCGGTGCTCGCGCCGTACGCCCCGGCGACGACCGAGCCCTCCCGCAGCAGCGCGCGCTGGCTGCCGAGGCGCATCGTGCCGCCGAGGTCGCCGGCGCCCTCGACGAAGGCCTTCTGCTCCTCCATCGTCGCGATGACCGGCGCGGGGCTGTCGGGGTCGAACTCCGTGGAGCTCGCGCCCTCGATGCCGGCGACGGTGCGGGCGTACTCGATGACCATGCACTGGAGGCCGAGGCAGATGCCGAGCGTCGGCACCTGGTGGGTGCGGGCCCAGCGCAGGGCGCCGACCTTGCCCTCGATGCCGCGCACGCCGAAGCCGCCGGGCACGAGGACGGCGTCGACCCCGCCGAGCGCGCGCTGGGCGCCGGCGTCGGTCTCGCAGTCGTCCGAGGGCACCCAGCGGATGCGGACCTTGGCGTCGTGGTGGAAGCCGCCGGCGCGCAGGGCCTCGGTGACCGAGAGGTAGGCGTCGGGGAGGTCGATGTACTTGCCGACGAGCGCGACCTCGACCTCGTGCTCGGGGCGGTGCACCCGCTCGAGGAGCAGGTCCCAGTCGGTCCAGTCGACGTCGCGGAAGACGAGCCCGAGCCGGCGCACGACGTAGGCGTCGAGGCCCTCGCGGTGCAGGACCTTGGGGATGTCGTAGATGCTCGGGGCGTCGACGGCGGCCGCGCAGGCCTCGTTGTCGACGTCGCACATGAGGCTGATCTTGCGCTTGATCGAGTCGGGGATCTCGCGGTCGGCCCGCAGCACGAGGGCGTCGGGCTGGATGCCCACCTGGCGCAGTGCGGCCACCGAGTGCTGGGTCGGCTTGGTCTTCAGCTCGCCGCTCGGCGCGAGGTACGGCACGAGCGAGACGTGGAGGAAGAAGACGTTGTCACGGCCGAGGTCGTGGCGCACCTGGCGGGCCGCCTCGAGGAAGGGCAGCGACTCGATGTCGCCGACCGTGCCGCCGATCTCGGTGATGATGACGTCCGGCGCGTCGGCGTCGGCCACCCCCGGGGAGCCGGCCGCCTGCGCACGCATCCGCTCCTTGAGCTCGTTGGTGATGTGCGGGATGACCTGCACGGTGTCGCCGAGGAACTCGCCGCGGCGCTCCTTCTGGATCACCCGGTTGTAGACCTGCCCCGTGGTGACGTTCGCGCTGCCACGGAGGTTGACGTCGAGGAAGCGCTCGTAGTGCCCGATGTCGAGGTCGGTCTCGGCGCCGTCGTCGGTGACGAAGACCTCACCGTGCTGGAACGGGTTCATCGTCCCGGGGTCGACGTTGAGGTAGGGGTCGAGCTTCTGCATCGTCACCCGGAGCCCGCGGGCCCTCAGCAGGTGGCCGAGCGAGGAGGCCGTGAGCCCCTTGCCGAGCGAGGAGGCGACGCCTCCGGTCACGAAGATCTGTTTCGTCGTCTGGAGCACCACGGGCTTCAACGATACGTCATCCGGCGCCGGCCTCGCGGTAGGTGTCCAGCGCGGCGGCGAGCGCCTCGTCCTCGGTGGGCAGGTGCGCGGCGCGCTCGACCGCCTTGGAGCGCAGGTCGTCCCGCACTCCCCCGTGGGTGACGACGTCGCGGATGCCCCGCGAGAGCGACACCGGGTCGCCACCCGGGACGAGGACGGCGGCGTCACCGACGACGGCCGCGGTGCCCCCGACGTCGGTGGCGACGATGGCGGCTCCGGCGTGCAGCGCCTCCTGGAGCCCGACCGGCTGCCCCTCCCAGAGTGCGCTCGAGACGACGACGTCGGCGGCGGCGAGCAGGTCGGGGACGTCGTCGCGCCGGCCGAGCAGGCGCACCGGCAGGTCCTCGGCGTCGATGCGGCGCTGGAGCGGTGCGCGCAGCGGGCCGTCGCCGGCGACGACGGTGAGCAGGTCGAGGTCGCCGAGGTCGCGGTGGGCGTCGAGGAGCAGGTCGAGGCCCTTCTGCGGCGCGAGGCGCGCCAGCACGACGCCGAGGGCGGTCCGCGCGTCGATGCCGAGCTCGGCGTGCACGGCGTACCGGTCGCGGGCCGGCGCGGCGAACGGCGGCGCCGGGACGACGGCCAGCCCGGTGCGGCGCGCGCCGAGGCGGCGCATCCGCGCGACGAGGTCGGCGGACACCCCGAGGACGACGTCCGAGCCGCGAGCCACGACCCGCTCGAGCCCGGCGTAGACCGTGCCCGTGACCCGGCCGGTCGGGGCGGCGTTGTGCAGCGTCGTGACGAGCGGCACCGGGGACCCCGTGCCGGCGAGCACCGCGAGCGCCCCGGCCCGCAGCCCGTGGGCGTGGACGATGTCGGCGCCCCGGACCAGCTCGGCGAGGTCGCGCACGGCCCGGACGTCGCGGACCGGGTGCGGCCGGTCGGTGACCTCGAGCGGCACGGGCGTCGCGTGCTCGGCGAGCCGGAAGCGCTCGGCCGCCTCGGCCGGCCCGGCGACGACGACGTGGTGGCCGGCGCCGTCGAGCAGCCGGGCGAGCCCTCGCACGTGCGCCCCGACGCCGCCGGCGCTGGTGCCCATGACGAGCAGGACCTTCACGAGGCACTCCCCCGCCGACGGGCGCGTCCGCGGTCGCGGATCTCGCCCATCATCCGGCGGTCGCCGTAGAACACCGAGAGCAGCCCGGCGACGAGCGCGGCGGCCCCGGCGAGCAGCCCCCAGAGGACCGCGTCGAGCAGCCCGTCGTAGGTGCGGCCGCGGGTCACGAGGTCGCCGACGACGAGCGAGAGCGCGAGGGCGACGACGAGCGCCCCGGCCGTGCGACCGAGCCCCCGGCTGACCTCCGGCCCCCAGGCCCGGCGCACGAGGACGACGAGCAGGAGCGCCGTGGCGGTCATCCCGAGGGTCGAGGCGAGGCCGAGCACGCGCAGCGTCGTGTCCGCCCCGCGGTCCGTGCCGACGAGGACGAGCGGGACGAGGGCGGCCATCGCCCAGCCGAGGCCGACCGCCCAGGCGGCGTCGAGCGGGCGGCCGCGGACGTAGAGCGCGCGGGTGAGCAGGGCGGCCACGCCGAAGCCGACGACGCCGGGTGCGTACGCGGTGAGCGCGGGCGCGAGGGCGGCGAGCGCCTCCGGGCTGGCGCCCTCGGTCCCGCGCCTGGCGTCGAGGGTCGTGAAGAACGCGCCGATGGTGGGCGCCGCGGCGATGAGCACCCCGGCGGCCAGCCCGGTGAGGACGAGGACCGCCCGCAGCGAGCGCGCGAGGGTGGCCGAGGTGTCCTCGCCGGCGCCGGTGCGCGCGGCGAGCGCGGGGAAGGCGCTGACCGCCACGGGGACGGCGAGCACCGCGTACGGCAGGAGGTACACCGCCTGGACGTACTGGTAGACGGTGAACGAGCCACGGGTGCCCGTGTGGTTGAGCAGCCACAGCGTCACGAGCACCGCGAGCTGCTGGGCGGCCAGGGCCAGCACCCCGGCGCCGGCCAGCGCCCGGATCCGGACGGCGTCCTCACGCTCGAGCCGCAGGGCCGGGCGCCACCGCCAGCCCGTGGACAGGGCCGGGACGAGCAGCGGCAGCGACAGGACGACGACGCCGAGCGTGGTGCCCCACCCGAGCACCGCGACCGCGCCGCCGTCGACGACCGAGGGCGAGACCTCGCCATCGGTCAGGGTGCCGTACCAGAGGTAGGAGGCGAGGACGACGACCGAGGAGACGAGCGGGGCCAGGGCCGCGGCGAGGAAGCGCCGGTGCGCCTGGAGCAGCCCGGTGAGGATGATGCCGACGCCGTAGAGCGGGACCTGCACGGCGAAGATGCGCAGCAGGGTCGTGCCCACCTCGTGGGCCCGGGGGTCGAAGTCGTCGATGATCCACCCCGACAGCAGCGGCGCGGCGAGCCAGAGCACGGCGGCCAGCGGCACGAGCACGACGAGCGCCCAGGTGAGCAGCACCGACGCGAGGTGGTCGGCCCGCTCGCGCTCGCCCGCGCCGAGGCGGTGCGCGATGAGCGGCACGGCGACGGCCGCGAGCACCCCGCCCGCGGCGACCTCGAAGAGCACGTTCGGCAGGGCGTTGACGCTCTGGTAGATCTCGCCGACGCCCTGGGCGCGCACCGAGTCCGCGAAGACGAGGATCCGGGCGAAGCCGGCCGCCCGCGCGACGACGGTCACGACGGCGATGAGGCCCGCGGCCCCGGCGATGCCGGCGGCGAGCTTGCGCTCGGTCATCGGGCCGGACGTCCCCAGGCGTCGAGCTCGCGCAGCCCCGGGGTCGACTCGATGACCGCCGTGAAGCTGACCTTCTCGGAGGCCAGGGTCGCCGCGGTGAGGACGGCGAGCGCCAGCACCCGGCCGCGCCGTCCGGTGCGTCCGACGAGGGCCGTGCCGAGCAGTGCTCCGGCCGCGTTGGCGCCGGTGTCGCCGAGCATCGCGGTGCCGGCGAGGTCGGGACGCAGGACCCCGAGCGCGGCACCGGCCGCCGCGGCCGCGTGCACCCGCGACCGGACGGCGTGCGGGGTGGCCGCGGGCCAGAGGAGCAGCGGGGCGGCGGCGAGCACCGTGGCCTTGAGCGCGCGCCCGGGGCGCAGGTCGAGGAGGTTGACGAGGTTGGCGGCCCCGGCGACGGTCGCACCCCCGACGAGGGTGTCGAGCGCGCGCACGTCGTCGCGGTCCCGGTCGAGCAGGACCGCGGCGACCAGCCCGGTGACCCCGAGCCCGACGACCTTGACCGCACCGGTGGTCACCCGTCCCCGCGCCGCTGCGCCGAGGTGGCCCCGCAGCCCCTTGGAGGAGCCGTCGCCGGCGAGGTCGTCGAGGGCGCCGAGCGCCCCGGAGGCCCCGGCCGCGAGCGCCCCGGCCGGGCCGCCGAGGGCCGCACCGAGCACACCACCCGCGACCCACGCGGGTCCCTCGAGCAGCGTGACCTCGGATCCGGCGTGGTTCGTGCGCGTCCAGCGGGAGGAGCGGACCCGGTCGGTGAGCACCCGGTGGGCGCCGGCCGCGGCGAGCCCGCCGAGCAGACCCGCGAGGACCGGGCGGCCCCTCACGACTGCGGGACCGGCGCGAAGGCGGCGTCGGTGCCGGCGCCCAGCCCGTACTGGCCGGTCTTGCCCCCGGACTGCTCGACGAGCGCGAACACCACGCTGGCCAGGCCCATCGGCCCGGCGGCGTCGTCGACCCCCGAGACCTCCGAGACGGCCGAGGAGGTGTCGCGCAGCGTGGTGAGCACGGGCGTGCCGGTGGTCTGCGTCGTCAGGTCGGACGCGACGACCGCGCCGCGCGAGCGGGTGTCGAGGGCCACGGTGAGCGCGACCCACCGGCCGGCCTCCTGCGTGCGCGCGGCCTGGTCGCCCTCGGTGACCGCCCCGCCGACGACGACGACGAGGTCGGCGCGGGTGAAGTCGGGGGCGTCGAGCGAGATGAGCCCGGCGTCGGCGAGCGCCTCGAGGCCGGTGCGGGCGGTCGTGTCGTCCGGTCCGGCGTCGCCGGCCGGGGCGGTGCGGGTGAGCAGGGTCGCGAGCAGGACGTCCTGGGCCTGTGCCGAGCCCGCCGAGGTGTCGGCCCCGGTCTGCTTGGCGACGTCGGCGACCGCCCGGTCGCGGGCCCCGGCGGTCGTCTCGTCGGTGCTCACCCACTCCTGGGCGACCGAGGTCGTCGAGGCCAGCCGGGCCCCGGCGGTGCCGAGGGTCTCGACGAGGGACTCGCTGACCGACGCGTCGGCCCCCGGCAGCACGACGAGGGCGACGCTGCGGTCCTGGAGCGCGCCGTCGAGGACGCGGCCGGAGGTGGCCGTGAGGTAGGCGTCGCGGGCCTCGGCCCCCTTGCGGGCGGTGTCGAGCTGGTCGTTGAGCTGCGCCTTGTCCTTACGCAGCCCCGCGAGCTCGTTGGTCAGGGTCGACCCGATCTCGCCCTGGAGCGGTCCGGCCCCGAGGACGATCCCCACCGCGAGGGCGAGGAAGATCGAGACGATCGAGACGATGTGGTAGCGGAAGTCGATCACCCGAACACTCCTCCGAGCAGGGTCCACAGGTCGTCGGCCTTGGCCGCGAGGACCTGGAGCAGCGCGCGGCCACCGGCGGTGGACCACAGCGCCGCGCCCAGCGCGATGACGGCGACGGCGAGCATGAGCAGGATGCTGAACGAGGAGATGCGCGTCCGGTACAGACGGCTCACCCCCTTGGCGTCCACGAGCTTGCCCCCCACCCGCAGCCGGGTGAGGAAGGTGCTGGCCATCCCGGACCGCCCCTTGTCGAGGAACTCGACGAGGGTGACGTGGGTCCCGACGGCGACGATGAGGGTGGCGCCCTTGTCGTCGGCGAGCAGCATCGCGACGTCCTCGCTCGTGCCGGTCGCCGGAAAGACGACCGGCTCGACCCCGAGCTCGCGGACGCGCTCGAGGCCCGGCGCACGGCCGTCGCGGTAGGCGTGGACGACGATCTCGGCCCCGGAGCGCAGCGCGCTGTCGGACACCGAGTCCATGTCGCCGACGATGAGGTCCGGGGTGTGCCGCGCCTCGATGAGGGCGTCGGCCCCGCCGTCGACGCCGATGAGGATGGGCTTGAACTCGCGGATGTAGGGCCGGAGGATCTCGAGGTCCTCCTTGTAGTGGTAGCCGCGCACGACGATGAGCACGTGGCGGCCGTCGAGGTCGGTGCGGATGTCCGGGACGCCGACCCCGTCGAAGAGCAGCTCGCGCTCCTGGCGCAGGTAGTCCATGGTGTTCTCGGCGAAGGCCTCGATCTCGGTGGACAGGCCGGCGCGCGCGAGGGTCATCGCCTCCTGGACGGCGTCGGCGTCGAGCAGGTGCCCGTGACCGACCGGCCCGTCCTCCCCGTGGAGGGCGCCTGCCTCGAGGCGCAGCGGGGCTCCGTCCTTGAGGGTCATCACCTCCGGACCGGCGGCGTCGAGCAGCGGGATGCCGGCGGCGACGATGATCTCGGGACCGAGGTTCGGGTAGCGCCCGGAGATCGAGGACGCCGCGTTGACGACGGCGACCGGGCGGCAGGCGACGAGCGCCTCGGCGCTGACCCGGTCGATGTCCTCGTGGTCGATGACCGCGACGTCGCCGGCCTTGAGCCGCTTCGTGAGGTTCTTGGTCCGCCGGTCGACACGGGCCGGGCCGTGGCCCCCGGACGAGGGGTCGCGGTCGCGGCGGTGAGGGAGGCGGATGGACATCTGCACCATCGTGCCAGACCGGCTCAGGCGCGGGCGCGACCGAGGAGGTCGCGCGCGTGGTCGAGGGCGGCGCGGGTGCCCGAACCCCCGAGCATCCGGGCCAGCTCGGCGACGCGCTCCTCGCCCTCCACCGCGTGGACCATGCTGCGGGTCACGTGCCCGTCGTCGGACTTCTCGACGACGAGGTGGCGGTCGGCGTGGGCCGCCACCTGGGCGAGGTGGGTGACGACGACGACCTGGGCGTGCCGGGCCAGGGCCGCGAGGCGGGCCCCGACGTCGACCGCCGCCCGGCCCCCGACGCCGGCGTCGACCTCGTCGAAGACGAAGGTCGGGACAGAGGTGACGGCGTCCGCGGTGGCCACCTCGATGGCGAGCATGACCCGCGAGAGCTCACCCCCGGAGGCGGCCTTGGTGACCGAGCGAGGCTGGGTCCCCGGGCCGGAGGCGAGCCGGACCTCGACCGCCTCGCGCCCCTCGGCGCCGTAGCGGCCGGTGTCCTCGACGGCGACCGTGACGGTGGCCGCACCCATCGAGAGGTGGCCGAGCTCGTCGGTGATCCGCGCCCCGAGCGCCTCGGCGGCCGTGCGGCGGTGCTCGCCGAGGACGGCGGCCGCGGCCTCGCGACGCGTCCCGAGGGCAGCGGCCCGCTCCTCGAGCTCGCCGATCCGGTCGCCGGTGCCCTCGAGCTCGGTGACGCGGGCCGCGGCGGCACTCCCCCACGCGAGGACGTCGTCGACGCCCGGGCCGTAGAGCCGGGTGAGGTCACCGAGCGCCGCCCGCCGCTGCTCGACCTGGTCGAGCCGGGCGGGATCGACGTCGGCGTCGGCGAGGTAGGCCCCGAGGTCGGCGGCGACGTCGGCGGCGAGGTAGCGCAGCTCGTCGACGCGCGTGCCGAGTGCCGCGAGGGCGGCGTCGTTGGCCGACGCGGCGGCGATGCGGGCCGAGGCCGCGGCGAGGGCCTCGACGACCCCGGCCCCGCCGGCGCCACCGTCGGGTTCGCCGCTGAGGACGTCGTGGGCTCCTCCGGCCGCGGTGCGCAGCTCCTCGGCGTGCCCGAGCCGGTCGGACTCGGCGCGCAGCGACTCGTCCTCCCCCGGCTGCGGGTCGACGGCCTCGATGCGCTCGAGGCCGACCCGGAGGGTCTCGGCCTCGCGGGCGCGCTCGGCGGCGGCCGCCCGGAGCTCCTCGAGCTCGGACTCGACGCCGAGCAGCTCGGTGTGCACCTGCCGGTACTCCTCGAGCGCAGCGGCGAGGTCGGGGCCGCCGAAGGCGTCGAGGACCTCCCGGTGCTCGTCGGCGCGGCGCAGCCGCCACTGGTCGGCCTGGCCGTGGACGGCGACGAGGTGCTCGGCGAGCTCGGCGAGCACCCCGACGGGAGCGGCCCGGCCGCCCACGTGGGCCCGCGAGCGCCCGTCGGCGGTGACCGAGCGGACGAGGACGAGGCCCTCGGCGGTGTCGGCGCCCGCCTCCTCGGCCCGGACGAGGGCGGCGTGCCCCTCGGGCAGGTCGACGAGCCCCTCGACGACCGTGCGCTGCGCGCCGGCGCGCACGAGGCCGGAGTCGCCCCGGCCCCCGAGCAGCAGGCCGAGGGCCGTGACGACCATCGTCTTGCCGGCGCCGGTCTCGCCGGTGAGGACGGTGAGCCCCCGGTGCAGCGGCAGGACGGCCTCGTCGATGACCCCCAGGTCGCGGATCCGGATCTCCTCGATCACCGCGCGGGGCCCTCCTCCGCCGCGCGCTGGCGGGCCGCGCCGCGCCAGCCGTGGACCGGCAGGTCGAACTTGCGGACGAGGCGGTCGGTGAACGCGGCCTCGGAGAGGCGGGCGAGGCGCACCGGCTGATCGGAGCGCTGGACCTCGACCTGCGCCCCCGGCGGCAGGGTGACCGCCCGGCGTCCGTCGCACCAGAGGACGGCCGAGGCGTCGGAGTGCGCGAGCAGCTGGACCGCCAGGTGCGACTGCGGGCCGACGACGACCGACCGGGCGAAGAGCGCGTGGGCGCTGATGGGCACGAGGAGGACGGCCTCGACGTCGGGCCAGACGACGGGTCCGCCGGCCGAGAAGGCGTAGGCGGTGGACCCCGTGGGGGTCGCGACGACGACACCGTCACAGCCCCACGTGGACAGCGGGTGCCCGTCGATCTCGACGGTGAGCTCGAGCATCCGCTCGCGGGAGGCCTTCTCGACGCTCACCTCGTTGAGCGCCCAGGAGCTGAAGACCGGGTCGCCGTCGAGGCGGGCCCGCACCTCGAGGGTCATCCGCTCCTCGACCGTGTAGTCGCGGGCGCAGATGCGCTCGACCGTGGCGTCGAGGTCCTCGCGCTCGGCCTCGGCGAGGAAGCCGACGTGGCCGAGGTTCACCCCGAGGAGGGGCGCACCGGAGCCGCGCGAGATCTCGGCGCCCCGCAGGATGGTGCCGTCACCACCGAGCACGCAGACGAGCTCGCAGTCGAGGCCCGCGCCGTCCTCGGCGACCGCCCCGACCCCCTCGACGGCACCGAGCGGGGTGCCCGCCAGGTCGGTCTCGGGGGCGCAGACGCCGATGCCCGCGCCGAGCAGACGGGACGCGACGGCGGCCGCGAGCTCCTGGGCGTCGGGGCGGGACTGGTGGGTGACGAGCAGGACACGGCGCGAGGGGGTGCTCATCGTGCTCCTCCCGCGGTCGCCTCGGTGGCCTCGCGCACGGCGGCGCGGACCTCGTCCGGTGTCATTGTGTCCGACGGCACCGACCGGGCCCACACGAGGTACTCGGCGTTGCCGGTGCTTCCGGAGATCGGGCTGGGCGCGAGGCCGTGGACGTGCAGGCCCCGGTCCGTGAGGGCCCGGAGCACCCCGTCGAGCGCCGCCACCCGGTCGGCCGTGCTCGTGACCACGCCGTGCCGGCGCCGGCCGACCTCGAACTGCGGCTTGACGAGGACGACGAGGTCGCCGGACGGGGCGGTCAGGGCGGCGAGCTCAGGCGCGACGAGCGTGACGGAGATGAACGACAGGTCGGCGACGACGAGCTCGAAGGGGCCGCCGACGTCGGCGGCCGTGAGGCCGCGGACGGTCGTGCCGGACCGGTCCTCGACGCGCGGGTCGTCGGCCACCTCCGGGGCGAGCTGGCCGTGGCCGACGTCGAGGGCGACGACGTGCGCGGCGCCGTGCGCGAGCAGCACCTGAGTGAACCCGCCCGTGGACGCGCCGACGTCGATGCAGCGCCGGCCCTCGACCGTCAGGCCGTCATGGGTCCAGCGCTCGAGCGCGGCGAGCAGCTTGTGGGCGGCCCGACCGACCCAGCGCGGGCCGTCGGCCTCGACGACGAGGTCGGTGTCGGCCTCCACGGGGTGCGACGGCTTGCGGGCGGGCGCCCCCGCGACGCGCACCACGCCGCGCTCGACGAGCTCCCGCGCGTCGCCCCGGGAGCGTGCGAGACCGCGCCGCACGAGCTCGGCGTCGAGTCGGGCGATGTCAGCCGCCGAGGTCGCCGAGCCGGGAGCGCAGGGTGCGCTGGACCTCCTCGCCCGCGGCGAGCCGGCCGTCGAGGTCGTCCTCGGGGACGGCGGCGAGGTCGCCGAGCGCGGAGTCGATGACGATGTCGCCGGTCTCGGGAGGTGCCTCCCCCTCGGCCGCGGCGTCGGGCTGCTCGCTCACGCGCCCGCCTTCTTCGTCGTCTTCTTCGCCACGGACTTCTTCGCCGGCGTCTTCGTGGCGGTGGACTTCTTCGCGGTGGACTTCTTCGCGGTGGACTTCTTCGCGGTGGACTTCTTCGCGGCCGACGTCGTCGGCGCCTTCGTGGCGGACGACTTCCTCGCGGCCGACGTCTTGGTCGCGGACTTCTTCGCGGGCGCCTTCTTCGCGGGCGCCTTCTTCGCCGCCGTCTTCGCGGCCGCGGCCTTCTGGGGCGGAGCCTTGCGCGCCGGAGCCTTGCGCGCCGGAGCCTTGCGCGCCGGCGTCGAGCGCGGTGGGGTCGCGGCCATCGTGGCCGGCGGGTCGCCGAGCACCGGCTCGGCCACCTCGGCGAGGCCGGCCCGGGGGGCGCGCGCGGCACGGCCACCGACCGACCGGGCCAGCTCGTCGACCTGCGCGGCGAGGCCGGCGACCGTCGCCCCGAGCGACTGGACCTCGCCGAGCAGCCGCGAGACGTCGACCCGCGACACCGCGGTCTCGACCTCGCGCTGCACGAGCCCGACGACCTGGGCGCGGTTCTGCTCCGCGGCCGAGAGCAGGTCGCCGGCGAGCTTCTCGACCTGCTTGGCGACCTTGGTCGAGGAGCCCTTCGAGCCGGCGAGGGTCACGAGCTCCTGGGCGGCCTCGACGGCGCGAGCTCGGGTCATCTCGCCGAGCCCGGACGCGAGCTCGACGTACGCGCGGACGGAGCGCTTGGCCATGGGTCCTCCTCGATCGGGCGGGTAGCCGGCGGCCCCGCTCTCGGGGTCACGCTACCGGGCGGCCATCCGACGCAGCAGCCCTCGCGCCCGCTCCCGCGCGTCCTCGGCCGGTGTCGCGTCGTCGGCGTCGAGCGCGTCGTGCGCCTCGCGCACCGCAGCGGCCAGCTCGTCGAGCGACGGCTCCCCCGCTCCGGGGTCGTCGAGCAGCCAGCGCAGGTCGGGGGCGACGAAGGTCGGCCGGCGCTCGGGTGGTGCGACGAGCACGGCATCGAGGTCGTCGACCCCGGTCAGCACGAGCAACGAGTCGGTCCCGGCGCCGACCGCACCCTCGATGTCGGTGTCGAGCCGGTCCCCCACGGCGAGAACCCGATCCGGCGTCACCCGGAGACGCTCGGCGGCCAGGAGGTAGAGCGGCGGGTGCGGCTTGCCGGCGACGACCCCCGGGTCCGCACCCACGGCCCGGGCCACGGCCGCCACGAGGGAACCGTTGCCCGGCGCGACCCCCCGGTCGGTCGGCAGGGTCGCGTCGGTGTTCGTCGCCACCCACAGCCCGCCCGCCTCGACGACGTAGGCGGCCTCGGCGAGGTCGGCGGCCGTCACGTCCGGCCCGTACCCCTGGACGACGGCGGCCACCTCGTGCTCGGTCTCGGCCACCCGGCGGACGGCCACGAATCCGGCCTCCGCGAGGGCATCAGCGACCCCGGGGCCACCGACGGCCAGCACCGCCGACCCCGACGCGACGCCGTCGCGGCCGAGCAGCCACGCGGCGGCCTGGCTACTCGTGACGACGTCGGCGTCCGTCACCGACAGGCCGAGCTCGGTGAGGTGGCCGGCGACGGCGGCCGGTGGACGGGAGGCGTTGTTCGTCGCGTAGACGACGGGCACGGCGAGGGAGCCGAGGGACTGCACGGCGTGCGGCACCGCGGTGGGCCCGCGGTAGACGACGCCGTCGAGGTCGCAGACGACCGCCGCGTAGCGGTCGGCCAGGGCGCTCACGCGCGGGGCTCGTCCGCGACCGGCGGCTCCCCGGCCAGCTCGACCTCGTCCTCACCGTCCCCGAGGTCGGTGAGGGCGACCCCGTCGAGCTCCTCGAGGCGCTCGACCGCGTCGGTCTCGCCGTCGGCGTCACCCTCGACGACCCGCAGGAACCACTCCCGAGCCTCGTCGGTGCGCCCGAGCGCGAGGAGGGTGTCGGCGTAGGCGTACTGGAGACGGTGCACCCCGGCCTTGCGACCGCGCTTGAGCGCCGGAACCTGGAGGGCCAGCAGCGCGGCGTCGAGCTGGCCGAGGTCGCGGCGAACGCCGGAGACCACGATGGCGAGCTCGATGCGTTCGGCGTCACCGAGCTCCTTGGCCTCCGGCGACGCGGCGAGCTCGAGGGCCCGGGTGTGCCGTCCGAGCCCTCGCTCGCAGTCGACCATGAGCGGCAGGAGGTGCGAGGAGCCACTGAGCCGGCGCACGGTCCGGAACTCGGTGAGCGCACGCCCGAAGTCCCCCATGCGGTAGGCCACCATCCCGAGCGCCTCGCGCGCGGCCGGCACCCGACCGGCCCGGCGCACCGCCGTCTCCGCGTGGGCCAGCGCGGTCTCGACTTCGTCGGCCTCGAGGAACACCGACACCATGACGAGGTGCCGCGCGACCCCCTCGGCGTTCTCCTTCGACAGGGTCCGCAGCTGCTGGTGCACCCCGCGGTCCAGCTCCTTGCCGGTGACCTCGTCGGGCAACCGCGGCTCGGGCAGCCGCGGAGACTTCGGGGCGAGGCGGCTACCGCCGCCGCGCTGCTCCTCTGCGTCCCGACGGGGTCCACGGGCGCCACCCTGGCCGCCACCGCGTCCGGCAGGGCCACCGGAGCGACCCCCGCGCCCGCCCGACACCCCGCGGTCCTCGCGGCGCGGGCCGGCCGCACGCCGCGCTCGCCCCCCGTCGCCGCCGGGGCGTCCACCACGGGAGGGTCGCTGCTGGTCCTCGGCCACTGTCGGTCCTTTCGTCACGGCGCACGGCACCTGAAGTCTACGGTCGCCGGTCATCAAGGCAATGAGAAAGGGCCCGTCGCGAACGACGGGCCCTTTCTTGCAATGTTTGTCCGGCTGCGTCCTACTCTCCCACACCGTCACCAGTGCAGTACCATCGGCGCTGAAGGGCTTAGCTTCCGGGTTCGGAATGGAGCCGGGCGTTTCCCCTTCGCTATGACAGCCGAAACTCTATGGAGATGTCAGTCGTTCCCGACCGTATCTCGGGAACTGCACAGTGGACGCGAACACGCAAAGTCTTTTGGGTGTGTATCAAGTTATCGGCTTATTAGTACCAGTCAGCTACATGCATTGCTGCACTTCCACATCTGGCCTATCAACCCGGTAGTCTAGCCGGGAGCCTCTCGGGGCGAACCCCATGGAAACCTCATCTTGAAGCGTGCTTCCCGCTTAGATGCTTTCAGCGGTTATCACTTCCGAACGTAGCTAATCAGCGGTGCTCTTGGCAGAACAACTGACACACCAGAGGTTCGTCCATCCCGGTCCTCTCGTACTAGGGACAGCCCTTCTCAAGTTTCCTACGCGCACAGAGGATAGGGACCGAACTGTCTCACGACGTTCTAAACCCAGCTCGCGTACCGCTTTAATGGGCGAACAGCCCAACCCTTGGGAGCAACTCCACCCCCAGGATGCGACGAGCCGACATCGAGGTGCCAAACCATGCCGTCGATATGGACTCTTGGGCAAGATCAGCCTGTTATCCCCGGGGTACCTTTTATCCGTTGAGCGACGGCGCTTCCACAAGCCACCGCCGGGTCACTAGTTCCGACTTTCGTCCCTGCTCGACCTGTCAGTCTCGCAGTCAAGCTCCCTTGTGTACTTACACTCGACACCTGATTGCCAACCAGGCTGAGGGAACCTTTGAGCGCCTCCGTTACATTTTAGGAGGCAACCGCCCCAGTTAAACTACCCACCAGGCACTGTCCCTGATCCGGATCACGGACCGAGGTTAGATATCCAGAACGACCAGAGTGGTATTTCAACGTTGACTCCACACACACTGGCGTGCATGCTTCACAGTCTCCCACCTATCCTACACAAGCCGTACCGAACACCAATACCAAGCTATAGTAAAGGTCCCGGGGTCTTTCCGTCCTTCTGCGCGTAACGAGCATCTTTACTCGTAGTGCAATTTCGCCGAGTTCGCGGTTGAGACAGTGGAGAAGTCGTTACGCCATTCGTGCAGGTCGGAACTTACCCGACAAGGAATTTCGCTACCTTAGGATGGTTATAGTTACCACCGCCGTTTACTGGGGCTTAAATTCTGAGCTTCGACCCGAAGATCTAACCCGTCCTCTTAACCTTCCAGCACCGGGCAGGCGTCAGTCCGTATACATCGTCTTGCGACTTCGCACGGACCTGTGTTTTTAGTAAACAGTCGCTTCTCCCTGGTCTCTGCGGCCCTTTCCCCTAGTGAGCAAGTCACTTCAGGGTCCGGGCCCCCCTTCTCCCGAAGTTACGGGGGCATTTTGCCGAATTCCTTAACCACGATTCACTCGATCGCCTTGGTATTCTCTACCTAACCACCTGAGTCGGTTTGGGGTACGGGCGGCTCGAACCTCGCTAGAAGATTTTCTTGGCAGCATAGGATCACCCTGCTTCCCGCATTCGCGGTCACTATCAGGTCTCAGGATATGTGTGAGGCGGATTTGCCTACCTCACTCCCTACACCCTTGGACGTGGACAACCATCGCCACGCGGAGGCTACCTTCCTGCGTCTCTCCATTGCTTGACTACTAACATTCTGGGTCGCGCGCTCCACTCAGAGCCTCTCCCGAAGGATTGGCAACGAGCTTCAGGCGCTTAGCATCGACATGTTCGTCATGGGCGGTTCTTCGCCGGTTCCGGAATATCAACCGGATGTCCATCGACTACGCCTGTCGGCCTCGCCTTAGGTCCCGACTTACCCAGGGCAGATTAGCTTGACCCTGGAACCCTTGGTTATTCGGCGGACGGGTTTCTCACCCGTCATTCGCTACTCATGCCTGCATTCTCACTCGTGTGGCCTCCACGGCTGGATCACTCCGCCGCTTCCCTGGCCACACGACGCTCCCCTACCCATCGACACGCTTGGACCGTGAACCCGCAGGTGTCACGGCCGGGCAATGTGTCAATGCCACAGCTTCGGCGGTGTGCTTGAGCCCCGCTACATTGTCGGCGCGGAATCACTTGACCAGTGAGCTATTACGCACTCTTTAAAGGGTGGCTGCTTCTAAGCCAACCTCCTGGTTGTCAATGCAACTCCACATCCTTTCCCACTTAGCACACGCTTAGGGGCCTTAGCTGGTGATCTGGGCTGTTTCCCTCTCGACTACGGAGCTTATCCCCCGCAGTCTCACTGCCACGCTCTCACTTACCGGCATTCGGAGTTTGGCTAACGTCAGTAACCTGGTGAGGCCCATCGGCTATCCAGTAGCTCTACCTCCGGTAAGAAACACGTGACGCTGCACCTAAATGCATTTCGGGGAGAACCAGCTATCACGGAGTTTGATTGGCCTTTCACCCCTACCCACAGCTCATCCCCTCAGTTTTCAACCTAAGTGGGTTCGGTCCTCCACGACGTCTTACCGTCGCTTCAACCTGGCCATGGGTAGATCACTCCGCTTCGGGTCTAGACCCAGCGACTCATTCGCCCTGTTCGGACTCGCTTTCGCTACGGCTTCCCCACACGGGTTAACCTCGCCACTGAGCACTAACTCGCAGGCTCATTCTTCAAAAGGCACGCTGTCACCCCACGAGGAGGCTCCAACGGATTGTAGGCAAACGGTTTCAGGATCTATTTCACTCCCCTCCCGGGGTACTTTTCACCTTTCCCTCACGGTACTTGTCCGCTATCGGTCACCAGGGAATATTTAGGCTTAGCGGGTGGTCCCGCCAGATTCACACGGGATTTCTCGGGCCCCGTGCTACTTGGGATGGTTCTCTGGAGTTCGCGTCATTTCGTCTACGGGAGTGGCACCCTCTGTGCTGGACCTTTCAATGTCCTTCGACTATGGCGCGAATTTTTGACTCCATGCCGGCCTGTCAGAGCCGACCGAGAAGTCCCACGACCCCATACCTGCAACGCCTGACAGCTATCACACAGATATGGTTTAGCCTCTTCCGCTTTCGCTCGCCACTACTCACGGAATCGCGGTTGCTTTCTCTTCCTGTGGGTACTGAGATGTTTCACTTCCCCACGTTCCCTCTACCCGCCCTATGTGTTCAGGCGGGAGTGACTGGACTTGCCTCCAGCCGGGTTTCCCCATTCGGAAATCCTCGGATCACAGTCTGGTTATCGACTCCCCGAGGCTTATCGCAGATTCCTACGTCCTTCTTCGGTTCCTGGTGCCAAGGCATCCACCGTTTGCCCTTAAAAACTTGATGCACAAAGATTTTAAGATGCTCGCGTCCACTGTGTAGTTCTCAACATACGGGCGGGCCCTCACCGGTGCCGGCGCCTACCGAGCTCGCGCTCGGCGGTTCGTCCGCGGTGAAGGTCCTGGGCCGTAGTACGGCCTGAGGTGAGCATGACGCCCGAGCCCTCAGGACCCAACAACGTGTCAGGCACCGTGCCCCGCCGGCCGCGTTCCACTCTCCTTAAAGGAGCTGTACTTGCTGGCCGAGCGCTGCTCGGTGCCAAATAATCGATCTTCCACCCATGAGCACCTGCTGACCGACAGTCGCGGTCAGACCAGGCTCTGGATCGCTTGCGCGACCAGTGCTCCTTAGAAAGGAGGTGATCCAGCCGCACCTTCCGGTACGGCTACCTTGTTACGACTTAGTCCCAATCGCCAGTCCCACCTTCGACGGCTCCCTCTCAAAGAGTTGGGCCACCGGCTTCGGGTGTTACCGACTTTCGTGACTTGACGGGCGGTGTGTACAAGGCCCGGGAACGTATTCACCGCAGCGTTGCTGATCTGCGATTACTAGCGACTCCGACTTCATGGGGTCGAGTTGCAGACCCCAATCCGAACTGAGACCGGCTTTTTGGGATTCGCTCCACCTTGCGGTTTCGCAGCCCTCTGTACCGGCCATTGTAGCATGTGTGAAGCCCAAGACATAAGGGGCATGATGATTTGACGTCGTCCCCACCTTCCTCCGAGTTGACCCCGGCAGTCTCCTATGAGTCCCCGCCTTTACGCGCTGGCAACATAGAACGAGGGTTGCGCTCGTTGCGGGACTTAACCCAACATCTCACGACACGAGCTGACGACAACCATGCACCACCTGTATACGAGTGTCCAAAGAGTTCGACATCTCTGCCGCGTTCTCGTATATGTCAAGCCTTGGTAAGGTTCTTCGCGTTGCATCGAATTAATCCACATGCTCCGCCGCTTGTGCGGGCCCCCGTCAATTCCTTTGAGTTTTAGCCTTGCGGCCGTACTCCCCAGGCGGGGAACTTAATGCGTTAGCTGCGGCACGGATCTCGTGGAATGAGACCCACACCTAGTTCCCAACGTTTACGGCGTGGACTACCAGGGTATCTAATCCTGTTCGCTCCCCACGCTTTCGCTTCTCAGCGTCAGTAGTGGCCCAGAGACCTGCCTTCGCCATCGGTGTTCCTCCTGATATCTGCGCATTTCACCGCTACACCAGGAATTCCAGTCTCCCCTACCACACTCTAGTCTGCCCGTACCCACCGCAAGTCCGAGGTTGAGCCTCGGATTTTCACGGCAGACGCGACAGACCGCCTACAAGCTCTTTACGCCCAATAATTCCGGACAACGCTCGCACCCTACGTATTACCGCGGCTGCTGGCACGTAGTTAGCCGGTGCTTCTTCTGCAGGTACCGTCACTTTCGCTTCTTCCCTGCTGAAAGAGGTTTACAACCCGAAGGCCGTCATCCCTCACGCGGCGTCGCTGCATCAGGCTTTCGCCCATTGTGCAATATTCCCCACTGCTGCCTCCCGTAGGAGTCTGGGCCGTGTCTCAGTCCCAGTGTGGCCGGTCGCCCTCTCAGGCCGGCTACCCGTCGTCGCCTTGGTGAGCCGTTACCTCACCAACTAGCTGATAGGCCGCGAGTCCATCCCAGACCGAAAAACTTTCCAGACGGTAGAGATGCCTCTCCGTCTCGTATCCGGTATTAGCTCCGGTTTCCCGGGGTTATTCCAGAGTCTGGGGCAGGTTACTCACGTGTTACTCACCCGTTCGCCACTGATCACCCGAGAGCAAGCTCTCGAGGTCACCGTTCGACTTGCATGTGTTAAGCACGCCGCCAGCGTTCGTCCTGAGCCAGGATCAAACTCTCCGTTGATGTGTGACTCTCGGCAGAACCGAGAAATCGTTACCCTTGGAGGGTTGTTTCACTGGCTGAGCACGAACAACCAGCTTTCGCTGTTGTTCGTTGTCAACCAAAGGATTTTCGTGCACCGACCCGCTCGACGGACCTGATGGCCGCCTTCGCGAAGACGATGCGACGAGGTAATTGGCATCGATTTTTGACACGCTGTTGAGTTCTCAAGGTTCGGACGCGCACCAACGCTTCGCTCTGCGAGCTCGTCGTCGGGGCTACTTCCGTGTGTTCTCCCAGTCGCTGGAAGCAACTGTTCAAACTTACCCGCGGTTCTGCTTGGGCGTCAAATCCGTGACCCGCTCTTGGAGCGGCCGGCCTTGATCGCGCTTGGATCTTCGCGGTGTCCCAACTCTAGCACCCTCTCGGGGGCTTCCTCCAACCGGCTCTTCCGGGCGCTCAGCGTCCGGGTCGAGACCCTTCGGGAGTGGGAGCCAGCTCGCGGGACCGGCCACTTGGTGCGGGGCTGTTCGGCCCTGCCGCTTGGTGTCCGTTCCTCCCTCTCGGGCTGACGTCGAGAACATTAGATGACTCCTCGCGCAGAACACAAATCGGCCCCGCCCGCCGACGGGTCCGACAGCCTCCGCAACGACGAAACCCGCTGCAGCGCAGCGGGTTTCATCGGGAGAATTCGTCGTCAGACGGCGTCGGCGGGCTCCAACCGCCCGGCGGCGAGGTTCTTGCGCCCCCGCCGCAGCAGCACGACGCCGCCCGCGAGGACGTCGTCCGCCCCGAGCACGGCCTCGTCGGTGCTCACCTTCGTGCCGTTCACCGACGCGCCACCCTCGCCGATCGTCCGCCGGGCCGCGTTGCGGGACTCGGCCAGACCCACGGCGACCAGGGCGTCGACGACCGACATCCCGACCCGCACCGGACCGCCCGGCAGCTCGGCCGCCGCGTCACGGAGCGTCGGTCCGTCGAGCGCGCGGACGTCACCCCTGCCGAAGAGCGCCTCGCTCGCCGCCTCGACCGCCGCGGTCGCGTCCGCGCCGTGGACCAGTGTCGTGACGTCGGCCGCGAGGGTGCGCTGGGCGGCCCGCCGCCACGGCTCCTCGGCGGTCTGCCGCTCGAGATCGGCGACCTCGTCGGCCGTCCGGTCGGTGAAGACCCGCAGGAGCGTCCCGACCGAGGCGTCCTCGACGTTGAGCCAGTACTGGAAGAAGGCGTAGGGGCTGGTCATCTCCGCCGAGAGCCAGATGGCGTTGCCGGCGCTCTTGCCGAACTTCTCCCCCGAGCTGTCGGTGAGCAGCGGCGTCGTCAGCAGGTGCACCGAGGCCCCCTCGACCCGGTGGATGAGGTCGGACCCGGCCGTGAGGTTGCCCCACTGGTCGTTGCCGCCCGTCTGCAGCGTGCAGCCGAAGTCGCGGAAGAGCTGGAGGTAGTCCAGGCCCTGGAGCAGCTGGTAGCTGAACTCGGTGTACGAGATCCCCTCGTCGGAGTTCAGCCGCGCCGCGATCGCCTCCTTCCGGACCATCTGGTTGACCCGGAAGTGCTTGCCGACGTCGCGGAGGAAGTCGAGCGCCGACAGCCCCTCGGTCCAGTCGAGGTTGTTGACGAACACCGCCGGGTTGTCACCGGTGGTGTCGAGGAACGGGCGCACCTGGTCTTGGATGCGGGCCACCCACTCCGCCGTCTGCTCCTTGGTCTTGAGGACCCGCTCGGCCGAGGGCCGGGGGTCCCCGATGAGGCCCGTCGAGCCGCCGACGAGGCAGATGACGCGGTGCCCCGCGCGCTGGAGGTGGCGCAGCAGGACGAGCTGGACGAGGTTGCCGAAGTGCAGCGACGGGGCGGTGGGGTCGAAGCCGCAGTACGCCGTGATCGGCCCGTCGGCGAGTGCCCGGCGCAGCGCGGACTCGTCGGTGGTCTGCGCCACCAGCCCCCGCCACTGCAGCTCGTCGAGGATGTCGGTCACGGTGGTCGTCCCTCCGGCTCGGTGCGCGCCGGCGGTCACCGGCCGTCCCAGCCTCCCACGTCGGAACCCGGTGGACGCGACCGCCACCACCGGGTGGGATGGGCGGGTGCGACGCATCCACGACGACGAGGCCGACACCTCCCCCGCGACGCTGCGGGCCCTCGTGGCCACCGTCCCCGGCTGGGCCGACCTGCCGCTGCACCCCGTCGGCGCCACGGGCACCGACCACGTCGTGCAGCGCCTCGGCGACGGGCTCGTCCTGCGCGTCCCCCGCAAGGAGTCGGCCGCGCGGAGCCTGCTCGACGAGGTCGGGCACCTGCGCCACGTCGCACCCCACGTGCCCGTCCCGGTCCCGGAGGTCGTGCACGTCGGCGCCCCGACGGCCGGCTACCCCTACACCTGGGCCGTGCTGCGCTGGCTCGGCGGATCGGACGCCTGGGCCGCGCGGCGCGAGCTCGAGGACCCCCGGGGCGAGCGCCTCGCCGCCGACCTCGCCGGCCTCGTCCTCGCGCTGCGGGCTGCGCCGCCGCTGCCGGTCCCCCGCCGGAACGCCGGGCAGCGGGGCGGACCGCTCCAGGGCGTGCTCGAGCGGTCCGAGCGGTGGCTCTCCGGGTCCGACGGTCCGCTGCCCGCATGGGTCGACGTCGACGCCGTGCGCCACCTCGTCCACCGCAGCCGGTCCGCCGCGCACGACGAGGTGCCGTACGTCCTCACCCACGGCGACCTCATCCCGGGCAACGTGCTCGTCGACGGTGCCCGCCTGGCCGCGGTCATCGACTGGGGGTACGGGTCGCTCGCCGACCCCGCCCTCGACCTCGTCGCGGGCTGGTCGCTGCTCGGCCCCGCGGCCCGGGCGGTGTTCCGCGAGGCCGTCGGCGCCGACGACGCCACGTGGGAGCGCGCGCGGGCCAACGCGCTCGAGCAGGCCCTCGGCGGCGTCGTCTACTACACGCCGCGGCGCCACCCCCTCGCCGACGTCATGGGCCGGACCCTGCGGCGCCTCCTCGACGAGACCCACCCGTGAGCGCACCGGTCCGGAAGGTCGCCGTGGTCGGTGGTGGCGTGGCCGGCCTGGCGCTGGCCGCGGCCCTCCCGCCGTCCGTCGAGGTCGTCGTGCACGAGGCCCAGCCGGAGCGCGCGGGCTGGGGGTCCTCGCTCGTCCTCGGCCCGTGGGTGCGCCCGGCGCTGCACCGCCTCGGCGTGCTCGACGCGATGGTGCGGGCCGGCTCACCCGTCGGCCCGGGACGCCTCCTCGCGCTGGACGGCCGGCCGTTGACGCGCGCCCACGACCCCCACCTGCTCGCGGTCCCGCGCCCGGCCCTGCTCGCGACGCTGGCGGCGGTCGTCCCGTCCCGGGTGCGGGTGGTCCACGAGGAGGTCGACGACCCGTCCGGCCTGGACGCCGACCTCGTCGTCGGTGCGGACGGTGTCCGCAGCCGGGTGCGCGGCCTCGTGGACCGGGACCGGGCCGAGCGCGTCCCGACCCCCTGGGTCGCGCTGCGGGGTCGGCTCGACGCTCCCCCGCACCCCGGCACGGTCGGCGAGTACTGGGGTCCCGGGCTGCTCGTCGGGCTCGTGCCGACCCCGGGCGGCGGCTACTGGTTCACCTCCCACGCGAGCGCGGCGGCACCCGAGCCCCTCGACCCCGCGCCGGTGCTCGCCGAGGCCCGCGCCCTCGCCACGGAGGCCGCCGAGGTGGTCCGCCGGCTGCTCGCCGACGCCCCGGGCGCGAGCGCCACGCGGCTCTGGCTGGCCCCTGCCCTGCGCCGCTACGCCCGCGGACGGTACGTCGTGGTCGGCGACGCGGCCCACGCGATGACCCCGAACCTCGGCCGCGGCGCCGGCGAGGCCCTCCTCGACGCGGTCACCCTGGCGGAGCACGTGGCGGGCGGGGGCTCGCTCGTCGGGTGGCAGGCCCGGCGGCTGCCCGCGACCCAGGCCGCTCGGGCCGCCTCGGGCCTCGTGATGCGCGGAGCGCTCGCCGGCCGGGGTCACGCCCTGCGCGACCGGGCCGTGCGGCTCAGCCCCGTCGGCGCGGAGTGGCCGCCCGGTAGGCGCTGACCGTCGGCTCGTCGGCGAGCCAGAACCGCCACGGGAAGGCCGTCCCGTCGCCGCCGGCACCGCTCACCCCGACCCGCGGACCGGTGGCGACGACCCCCGGCGGCGTCGGGCCGTCGGGCAGCTCGAGGCGGCCGTCGGTCGCGGGGTCCAGCAGGTCGAGACCGTTCTCGGCCCGTCCCAGCGCGAGGGTGGTGGCGAGCCGGGCCGGACCGCGGGCCCAGTCCCGCTCCCGGACCCCGGCCCGCCGTCCGGCGGCGAGGCCGTGGCCGTCGACCACCTCGCCCGCGCGCAGCAGGACCGCCGAGGCCTCCCCCGCCGGACCGGTGACGACGTTGGCGCAGAAGTGCATCCCGTAGGTGAAGTACACGTAGAGCCGGCCGGCCGGGCCGAACATCACCTCGGTGCGCGGCGTCCGGCCGCGGAAGGCGTGCGACCCCGGGTCGGCCGAGCCCGCGTAGACCTCGACCTCGGTGAGCCGGACGGTGACCCCGGCGTGGGTGAGCCGGGCCCCGAGCAGCCGCGGTGCGACGTCGAGGACGTCCCCCGCGAGCAGCCCGGCGAGCACGGTCAGCGCGCGACCGGGAGGTCGGCGGCCCAGGCCCGCGCCTCGGTGGCGCTCGCTGCCACCCGCTCGAGCTGCTCGGCGACGCGGACGGGGGCCGTGCCGCCCTTCGCCGAGCGCGACGCCAGCGAGCCCTCGACCGAGAGCACCTCGCGGACCCCCGGCGTCAGGTGCGGCGAGACCGCACGCAGGTCGTCGTCGGAGAGGTCCCACAGCTCGATGCCGCGCTCCTCGCAGGCCCGGACGCACGCCCCGGCCACCTCGTGCGCGACCCGGAACGGCACGCCCTCGCGGACCAGCCACTCGGCGACGTCGGTGGCGAGCGAGAAGCCCTGCGGCGCGAGCGCGGCCATCCGGTCGGTGTGGAAGGTCAGGGTGGCGACCATCCCGGAGAACGCCGGCAGGAGCACCTCGAGGGTGTCGACGGCGTCGAACACCGGCTCCTTGTCCTCCTGCAGGTCGCGGTTGTACGCGAGCGGGAGGGCCTTGAGCGTCGTGAGCAGCCCCGCGAGGTCGCCGACCAGCCGGCCGGCCTTGCCGCGCGCCAGCTCGGCGACGTCGGGGTTCTTCTTCTGCGGCATGATGCTCGACCCCGTCGAGTAGGAGTCGTCGAGCGTGACGAACGAGAACTCCTTCGTCGCCCAGAGGATGACCTCCTCGGCGAGCCGGGAGACGTCGACGGCGGTCATCGCGCAGACGAACGAGAACTCCGCGACGAAGTCGCGCGAGGCCGTGCCGTCGATCGAGTTCTCGACCGAGGTGGCGAAGCCGAGGTCCGCGGCGACGGCCTCCGGGTCGAGGCCCAGCGAGGACCCGGCGAGGGCCCCCGCGCCGTAGGGCGATACCGCCGTCCGCGCGTCCCAGTCGCGCAGCCGCTCGACGTCGCGAAGCAGCGGCCACGCGTGGGCGAGCAGGTGGTGCGACAGGAGCACCGGCTGGGCGTGCTGGAGGTGGGTGCGCCCGGGCATCGGCACCCCGAGGTGGGTGCGGGCCTGGGCGAGCAGGGCCTCGACGACGTCGAGGACCAGGCCGGCGACGACCCGCGCGTGCTCGCGCAGGTACATCCGGAACAGCGTCGCCACCTGGTCGTTGCGCGAGCGACCGGCGCGGATGCGTCCGCCCACCTCGGGGCCGACGCGCACGATGAGGCCGCGCTCGAGGGCGGTGTGGACGTCCTCGTCGGACTCGGCCGGCACGAACGACCCCGACTCGACGTCGGCGCGCAGCCGCTCGAGCCCGTCGAGCATGGCGGCCAGCGTGGCGTCGTCGAGGAGTCCGGCGGCGTGGAGGACGCGGGCGTGGGCCCGGGAGCCGGCGAGGTCGTGCGGCGCGAGCCGCCAGTCGAAGTGCGTCGACTTCGACAGCGCCGCGAGCGCGTCGGCCGGGCCGCCGGAGAACCGGCCGCCCCAGAGGCTGACGGGGGTGCCTGCGGGCTCGGTCACGGGGTGTCCTTCCGGGTGTACGACATGAGGAGGTCGGTCACCGTGCGGCTGCGGGCGGCCCCCGACGTGATGACCATGATGGTGTCGTCGCCCGCGATCGTGCCGAGCACCCCCTCGACGGTGGTGTGGTCGATGGCCGAGGCGAGGAAGTTCGCGGCGCCGGGCGGGGTCCGCAGGACGACGAGGTTGGCCGAGTGCTCGGCCGAGACGAGCAGCTCCTGGCAGCGCGACGCGAGCCGGGAGGTGCGCTCCTCGGTGTCGGCCGCGGGCCGCACGGTGCGGTCGCCGCCCTCCCCCGGCACGGCGTAGACGAGCGCCTTCCCGACCCGCACCCGCTCGGCCCCGACGTCGACGAGGTCGCGCGAGAGGGTCGCCTGGGTGACCTCGATGCCGTCGGCGGCGAGCAGGTCGAGCAGCTCGGTCTGGCTGCGGACGGGCGTGGCCTGGAGGATCTCGGTGATCCGCTGCCGGCGGGCCGCCCGGGACGTCGAGACGGTCATCGGCCGGCCTCCGCCTGCTCGACGAGCCAGGAGAGCAGCGCCTTCTGGGCGTGCATCCGGTTCTCGGCCTCCTGCCAGACGTGCGAGCGCGGACCGTCGATGACCTCGGCGCTCACCTCGTACCCGCGGTAGGCCGGCAGGCAGTGGAGGAAGAGGGCGTCCGGGCCGGCGTGGGCCATGAGGTCCTCGTCGACGGCGTACTTCGTGAACGGGCTGCCCTCCCCCTTGCGCTCCGCCAGCTCGGCCTCCTGCCCCATCGACACCCACGTGTCGGTGACGACGACGTCGGCCCCGTGGACGGCGCCCAGCGGGTCGTCGGTGACGAGCACGGAGCCGCCGGCCGTCGCCGCCAGCTCGTGCGCCCGGGCGACGTACTCGTCCTTCGGTGGGTGCGAGGTCGGCGTCCCGATGCGCACGTGCATCCCGGCGGTGGCGCAGCCGAGCAGGTACGAGTGGGCCATGTTGTTCGCGCCGTCGCCGACGTAGGCGAGCGTGCGGCCGGCGAGGTCGCCGAGCAGCTCGCGCAGGGTCAGCAGGTCGGCGAGGACCTGGCACGGGTGGAAGTCGTCGGTCAGCGCGTTGACCACCGGCACGCCGGCGAACTCGGCCATCTCCTCGAGCGCGGACTGGGCGAAGGTGCGCCAGACCACCGCCGCGGACTGCGGCCCGATGATGCGGGCGACGTCGGCCACCGACTCGCGGACCCCGACACCGGCGAGCCGGCCGTCGACGACCATCGGGAAGCCGCCGAGCCCGGCGACCGCGCCGACGAAGGAGACCTGGGTCCGCAGCGTCGGCTTGTCGAAGAGGATCGAGACGGTGCGGGGGCCCTCGAGGCACCGGTCGGAGAACGGCGCGGCCTTGAGGGCGAGCGCGCGGTCGAGGACCTCGGCCTGCTCGGCCGGCGACAGGTCGTCGTCGCGCAGGAAGTGGCGCAGGGTCATCGCGGGGTCTCCTCGGTGGCCAGGTCGAGCAGCCCGGGCAGGGCGTCGACGAACAGGTCGAGCTGGTCGGTGGTGACGACGAGCGGCGGGGCGAGCCGGACCGCGTCCGGGGCGACGGGGTTGAGGATGAGTCCGGCCTCGCGCCCGTGGGCCGCGACCGCGGGGGCCCAGTCGCCCGCGAGCGTGACGGCCCGGAGCAGCCCGCTGCCCCGGATGCCGGTGACGCGCGGGTCGTCGAGGCCGTCGATGCGCCGCTCGAGGTGCTCGCCGGCGGAGCGGACGTGGGCGAGCAGGCCCTCGGACTCGATGGTGTCGAGGACGGCCAGCCCGGCCGCGCAGGCGAGCGGGTTGCCGCCGAAGGTCGACCCGTGCTGGCCGGCGGTGAGCATCCCGCTGACCTCCGGGCCGAACGTCACGAGGGCGCCGATGGGGATGCCGCCGCCGAGGCCCTTGGCCAGCGTCATCGCGTCGGGGATGACCCCGGCCTGTTGGAACGCGAACCACGATCCGGTGCGCCCGACGCCGGTCTGGATCTCGTCGAGCACGAGGAGTGCGCCCGCCTCCGCCGTGACCCGGCGGGCGGCCCGGAGGAAGTCGGGCGCGGCGGGGACGACCCCGCCCTCGCCCTGGATCGGCTCGAGGACCACGGCCGAGGTGTCCGGGCCGACCGCCGCCTCGAGGGCCGCGACGTCGCCCCACGGCACGTGGACGACGCCGGGCAGGAGCGGCTCGAACGGCTCGCGGTAGGCGGGCTTGTGGGTGAGGGCGAGGGCGCCGGTGGTGCGGCCGTGGAAGGCGCCCTCGGCGGCGACGATGCCGGTGCGGCCGGTGCGCCGGGCCAGCTTGACCGCCGCCTCGATCGCCTCGGCCCCGCTGTTGCAGAAGAAGACCGCCGACCCGACGGGCGCGTCCGCGACCCGGAGGATGCGCTCGGCGAGCTCGACCTGCGGGACGGACGTATAGAAGTTCGACACGTGCACGAGCTGGCCGGCCTGCTTCGACACGGCGGCGACGAGCGCAGGGTGGTTGTGCCCCAACGCGTTCACCGCGAGGCCTCCGACGAGGTCGAGGTAGCGGCGCCCGTCGACGTCCCAGACCCACGCGCCGTCGCCGTGCTCGAGGACGAGCTGCGGGCGGCCGAAGACCTGGACGAGGGCGGACTCGTAGCGGCCGAGGTACTCCTCGGTGTGCGTGGCCGGTGCGGCGTCAGGCATCCTCGCTCCCCTCCTCGTCGGGCAGGACCATCGTGCCGATGCCCTCGGAGGTGAAGACCTCGAGGAGCAGGCTGTGCGGCTGGCGGCCGTCGACGACGTGCGCCTGCGGCACACCGGACTCCACGGCACGGATGCACGCCTCGAGCTTCGGGATCATGCCGGCGTCGACCGTCGTGAGCAGCTCGCGGGCGGCCGAGACGCGCAGCTCGGAGAGCAGCGAGCCGCGGTCGGGCCAGCGGGCATAGACCCCCTCGACGTCGGTGAGCACGACGAGCTTGCGGGCGCCGAGGGCCGCGGCCAGCGCCGCGGCGGCGGTGTCGGCGTTGACGTTGAGCACCTGGCCGTCCTCGTCGAGGTCGGGGGCGATCGTCGAGACGACGGGGATGCGGCCGGCGTCGAGGAGGTCGAGGACGGCGCCGGGGTCGACCTCGACGACGTCGCCGACGAGCCCGATGTCGTGGTGCTGCCCGTCGACGGTGACCCCGCGGCGGCGAGCCCCGAAGAGCCCAGCGTCCTCGCCGGAGAGCCCGACCGCGACCGGCCCGTGCTGGTTGAGCAGCCCGACGAGCTCGCGCCCGACCTGGCCGGTGAGGACCATTCGGACGACGTCCATGACCTCGGGCGTCGTGACGCGCAGGCCGCCGCGGAACTCGGACTCCAGGCCGAGCCGGTCGAGCATCCCCTTGATCTGCGGACCGCCGCCGTGGACGACGACCGGGCGCAGGCCGGCGAACCGCAGGAAGGCGACGTCCTGCGCGAACGCGGCCTTGAGCGCGTCGTCGGTCATCGCGTTGCCGCCGTACTTGACGACGACGAGGGCGCCGCGGAAGCGCTCGAGCCAGGGCAGCGCCTCGACGAGGGTCTGGGCCTTGGACTGGGCGACGCGCAGCGCGGCGGCGTCGATCGCGCCGCGCAGGGCCTGCCGCTCGGGTGGCGTCATCGGGACCTTCTCGCTCGTGGGGGCGCTCACGTGGAGTACGCCGAGTTCTCGTGGACGTAGTCGTGCGTCAGGTCGTTGGTCCAGATCGTCGCGGTGGCGTCGCCGGCGTGGAGGTCGACGACGACGCGCACCTCGCGGCCGGACAGGTCGACGAGGGAGCGGTCCTCCCCGACTCCGCCGGCCCGGCAGACCTGCACCGCGTTCATCGAGACGTCGAGGGCGGCGGGGTCGAAGGCGGCGGTCGTCGTGCCGACGGCGGCGAGGACCCGCCCCCAGTTGGGGTCGTTGCCGAACACGGCGCACTTGAACAGGGTGTTGCGGGCCACGGCGCGGGCGACCTCGAGGGCGTCGTCCTCCGAGGCCGCGGTGCGGACCTCGACGGCGATGTCGTGGTGCGCGCCCTCGGCGTCGGCGACGAGCTGCCGGGCGAGGTCGGCGCACACGGCGGCGACCGCCTCGGTGAGCTCGGCCTCGCCGACCTCGACGCCGGAGGCCCCGGAGGCGAGGAGGACGACGGTGTCGTTCGTCGACATGCAGCCGTCGGAGTCGACCCGGTCGAAGGTCGTGCGGGTCGCCTCCCGCAGGGCCGGGTCGAGGACCGCGGGGTCGACGACGGCGTCGGTGGTCACGACGACGAGCATCGTCGCGAGGGCCGGCGCGAGCATCCCCGCGCCCTTGGCCATCCCGCCGACCGACCACCCGTCGCGGTCGGCGTGGGCGGTCTTGGCGACGGTGTCGGTCGTCATGATCGCCTCGGCGGCGACCGGGCCACCGTCGGCGGCGAGGGCGTCGGTCGCCGCGTCGATGCCGTCGAGCAGGCGGTCCATCGGCAGCCGCTCGCCGATGAGGCCGGTGGAGCAGACGACGACGTCACCGGGGGCGACGTCGAGCAGCGAGCCGACGTGCTCGGCCGTGCGGTGGGTGTCCTGGAAGCCGGGTGCGCCGGTGCAGGCGTTGGCGCCACCGCTGTTGAGGACGACGGCGTCGACCCGCCCGTCGGCGACCACGGTGCGCGACCAGGTGACCGGCGCGGCCTCGACCCGGTTGCTCGTGAAGACCGCCGCGGCGTGGTGGTCGGGACCGTCGTTGACGACGAGGGCGACGTCCGGCCGGCCGGAGGACTTCAGCCCGGCGACGACGCCGGAGGCGCGGAACCCCCGAGGGGTGGTGACCGACATCAGCGACCTCCGGAGAGCGACGTGGGGGTGATGACGAAGCCCGCGCGGCGCCAGGCCCGCGAGGCGTCGTCGGTGCGGTCGGCGGGCACGAGGATCCAGTCGGTGTCGAAGGTCGAGAGGCCGAGCACGGAGATGCCGGCGTCGACGAGCGGCGCGAGGATCTCGGCGAACACGCCGACGGCGGAGAAGTCGAGCGGCCCGGCGACCTCGACGGCCCGGAACGGACCCTCGGTGCGGGCGCCGCGCGGCACCGAGGCCGTCGCGCAGACCACCGAGGTCTCGTCGGCGGTGCGGGTCAGCGAGGCGAGGGGGCCGGTGTTCCAGTCGAAGGACGGCTCCTCCCCGCTCGGCAGCCGGACGACGGAGACGTCCTCGGGGTGCTCCATGAGGTGCAGCGGCATGGCGGTCACGGGGCCACCCCCGCGACGGGCAGGCCGGTGGTCTCGGGCAGGCCGAGCGCGAGGTTGAGGCACTGCACGGCGGCGCCCGCGGTGCCCTTGGTGAGGTTGTCGACGGCCGCGACGACGACGACCCGGCCGGCGCGCGCGTCGAGGGCGACCTGGAGGTGGACGCAGTTGCTGCCGAGGACGTTCGCGGTGGCCGGCCAGCGCCCCTCGGGCAGGAGGTGGACGAACGGCTCGTCGGCGTAGGCCTCGGCCCAGGCCGCCCGGACGGTGGCGGCGTCGGTGCCGGCAACGACACGTGCGGTGCACGTCGCGAGGATGCCCCGCGGCATCGGGGCCAGGGTCGGGGTGAACGAGACGACGACCTCACCGGCGCCGCAGGCGGTGAGGTTCTGCTCGATCTCGGGCGTGTGCCGGTGCACTCCACCGACGCCGTAGGGCGACATCGAGCCCATCACCTCGGACCCGAGGAGGTGCGGCTTGAGCCCCTTGCCCGCGCCCGACGTGCCGGAGGCGGCGACGACCGTGACGTCGGCGGGCTCGAGGACGCCGGCGACGAGGCCCGGGGCCAGGGCGAGCGAGACGGCCGTCGGGTAGCAGCCGGGGACGGCGATGCGCGTGGCACCGGCGAGCGCGGCGCGCTGCCGGCCGCCGGCGGTCGGCAGCTCGGGCATCCCGTACGGCCAGGAGCCGGCGTGCGGGGTGTCGTAGAACGTCGTCCACGCGTCGGGGTCGCGCAGCCGGAAGTCGGCGCCGCAGTCGACGACGACGACGTCGGGCCCGAGCTCGGCGGCCAGCGCCGCGGAGTGGCCGTGCGGCAGGGCGAGGACGACGGCGTCGTGACCGGCGAGGACGTCGGCGGTCGTGTCGTCGAGGACCCGGTCGGCGAGCGGCGTGAGGTGCGGGTGGACGCTCCCGAGCGGTTGCCCCGCGGTGCCGCCCGCCGTGACGGCACCGACCTCGAGGTCGGGGTGCGCGAGGAGGAGCCGGAGGACCTCTCCCCCGGCGTACCCGCTCGCTCCGGCGACGGCGACCCGCATCGACATGTGCATGATCATACAGGAATCGGAACATCCATGCAGACGGCCGCCCTGTCCGCCCCGACGTCGTGGGGGCGGGTCCGCCGACACGCGGGAGGTCAGCGGCTGCGGCCCCACGAAGTCGGGAGAAGAGCCGGTCAGGCGAGGGGGTCGTCCGGACGCAGCACGAGGTCGAGGGTCCGCTCCCGGTCGTCGAGACCCCGGGCCGCCATCGCCTGCAGTGACTCGACGGTGTCGTCCCCGACCCGGACGAACCGCCCGGAGAACGCGTCGAGGGCCCCCGACGCCAGCACGAGGACGAAGGCCGCGACGTCCTCGGCCGAGGTCCAGTCGGTGCGGTCGGCGTGCGCGTCCATCACCGCGGTCATGTCGGTGCGGACGACGCCCGGCATGAGGTCGAAGGCCCGGATGCCGCGGTCGCGGCCGGCGAGGTGGGTCGCCCCCGTGATCCGGGCCAGGGCGGCCTTGCTCACGTTGTAGCCGCTCGCGAGCTCGCCCGGCACGCGGCCGGCGCCGGAGTTGAGGTTGACGACGCGCCCACCGCCGGCGGCGACCATGTGCGGCGCGACGAGCCACGTCATGAGGTAGACCCCGCGAACGTTGACCTCCTGCTGGTGCCACCACTCGTCCGGGTCGGACGCGAAGAGGTCGACCTCGGCGTCCATGACCCCGGCGTTGTTGACGAGGAGGTCGATGCGGCCCTGCCGCTCGACGATCTCGTCGACCCAGGCGGTGAGCGCGGCCCGGTCGGTCATCGGCGCGACGGTCGAGGAGCCCCGCTCGACGACCCACCCGTCGTCCTCCAGCGCGTTCGCGATCGCGCGGCCGATGCCCCGCGAGGCCCCGGTGACGACGGCGACGAGGTGGCCGCCCCGCCCGGCACCGGCCTCGGTGTCGGGGACCGGGGTGACGTCGCCGTCGTCGTCGACGGGCTCCGCGATGGGATCGCTCACGCGCGCTGCACCGCTCCGTGGGCCGCGGCCGCCGCGGCGACCGCCGCGTCGCGCAGCGCCGACACCTCGTCGGTGGTCAGCGTGCGCTCGGGCGAGCGGAAGGTCAGCCGGTAGGCGAGCGAGCGCCGTCCCTCCCCCACCTGGTCGCCCTCGTACACGTCGAAGAGCCGTACCTCCTCCAGCAGCTCGCCCCCACCGCTCACGAGCGCCTCGCGCACCGCGGCCGCCGGGACGGACCGGTCGACGACGAGCGCGACGTCGCTCTGGGCCATCGGGTAGGTGGCCAGCGTGCGCGCGACGACGGTGTGCTCGGCGGCCCGCGTCAGAGCGTCGAGATCGAGCTCGCCGCTCACCGTGCGCGCTGGCAGCCCGAGCGCCGCGACGACCTTGGGGTGCAGCTCACCGACGTGGCCGAGCACGGTGCCGTCGGCGAGCGACACCCGCGCGCAGCGCCCCGGGTGCCACGGCATCGCGGCGTCGGCGGTGGTGACGACCTCGACGGCCAGGGCCTCGGCGAGCGCCTCGACGAGCTCGAGCACGTCGAAGACCTCGGCCCGGCGGCCGGCGCCCCACCACCCGGCCCGGTCGCGGTCACCGGCCAGCAGGACCCCGAGGTGGCGCGGCTGCGGAGGCACGGCGTCGCGGATGGCGGCCAGCGTGTCCTCGGACGGCAGCACGCCGACGTCCTCGGTCGGGGCCGTCGTCCGTGGTCCGTCGAGGGCGGTGACGAGGCCGAGCTCGAAGAGCCCGACGTCCTTGGCGCCCCGGGAGACGTTGCGGCGCACCGCATCCACCATCGTCGAGACGAGCGACGTGCGCATGAACGGCTGCTCGTCGGACAGCGGGTTGGCGATGCGCACCGTGCGCGCGGTCTCGGCCGCGACGTCGAGCCCGAGGTCGGACAGCCGGTCCTCGCCGACGAACGGAGCGCTCCACACCTCGGAGAGCCCCTGCGCCGCAAGGACGTTCGCGACGACACGACGGACGCGCTGGGCGTGGGTGAGCCCCGACCCGCCCGGCGGCGTCGGCAGCACCGACGGGATCCGCTCGTAGCCGTGGATGCGGGCGACCTCCTCGACGAGGTCCTCCGCGGTCGTCAGGTCGGGTCGCCAGGACGGCGGGGTCGCGGCGAGCGACGTCCCGTCGACGAGCACGTCGCAGCCGATGGCCTCGAGGACGCCGATGACGGTCTCCCGGTCGTACTCGACACCGACGATGCGCGACGGGAAGCCGAGGTCCATCGTGATCGGCCGCGCCGGGAGCGCTTCGCCGGCGTCGGTGACCTCGTCACCGGCCGTGGCCCCGCCGTACTCGACGAGCAGCTCGACGGCGAGCTGGAGCGCCGCCGGGGCGAGCTCGGGGTCGACGCCCCGCTCGAAGCGCCGGGATGCCTCCGACGGCAGCCGGTGCCGCCGGGCGGTCCGCGCGATGGTCACGGGGTCGAAGTGCGCCGCCTCGAGGAGGACGTCGGTGGTCGTGCCCGAGATCTCGGTCGAGGCGCCGCCCATGACGCCGGCGAGCCCGATGGGGGTCACGCCGCCGTCGGTGATGAGCAGGTCCTCGGGGTCGAGCGCGCGGTCGACGTCGTCGAGCGTCGTCAGCCGCTCCCCCGGCCGCGCGCGGCGCACGACGATCCGCTCGCCGAGGGTCGCGAGGTCGTAGGCGTGCAGCGGCTGCCCGAGCCCGAGCATCACGTAGTTCGTCACGTCGACCGCGAGCGAGATGGGGCGCATCCCGGCCTCGGTGAGCCGGGCGCGCATCCACGCCGGCGACGGGGCGGAGACGTCGAGCCCGCGGACGACCCGGGCGTTGAACCGGTCGCACCCGGCCCGGCCCCGGATCGGCGCGTCGTCGGTGAGCTCGACCGGGTGGCCCGACGAGGACGGCGGCGGCACCCGCGTCGCGAGGTCGGCGGCCGGGTCGGTGAACTCCGCACCGGTGGCGTGCCCGTACTCGCGGGCCACGCCACGCACCGAGAAGCAGTACCCCCGGTCGGGGGTGACGTTGACCTCGACCGTCTCGCGGTCCAGTCCGAGGATCGCGATGGCGTCGGCGCCCGGGACGCAGCGGGCCAGCGCCTCGGGGTCGTCGGCGAACCGGCGGGTCAGCACGATGATGCCGTCGTGGTCGTCACCGAGGCCCAGCTCGCGCTCGGAGCAGATCATCCCCGCCGACACGTGCCCGTAGGTCTTGCGCGCCGACACCTCGAGCGGGCCCTGCGGTGTCGGCAGCACGCCGCCCGGCAGGATGACCGGCACGAGGTCGCCCGCCTCGAAGTTGTGCGCGCCGCAGACGATGCCCTGGGGCTCGCCGGTGCCGTTGGCGTCGCCGACGTCGACGCTGCACCAGTTGATGGTCTTGCCGTTCTTCTGCGGCTCCTTCTCGAGCGTCAGCACGCGCCCGACGACGAGGGGGCCGGTGACGCCGCCACCGTGCAGCCCCTCCTCCTCGAGCCCGACCGCGACGAGCGAGGCCGCGATGTCGACCCCCGTCGCCTCCGCCGGCACCGCGACGTACTCGCGCAGCCAGTCGACCGGAACCCGCATCAGATCTCCATCCCGAACTGCGCGTCGAAGCGCACGTCACCCTCGATCATGTCGCGCATGTCGCTGACCCCCGTGCGGAACATCAGCGCGCGGTCGATGCCCATGCCGAACGCGAACCCGGTGTAGCGGTCGGGGTCGACCCCGCAGGCCAGGAGCACGTTGCGGTTGACCATCCCGCAGCCACCCCACTCGATCCAGCCGGTGCCCTTGCAGGTGCGGCAGTCGGGGTCCGCGCCGCGGCAGACGAAGCAGCGCAGGTCCATCTCGGCGCTCGGCTCGGTGAACGGGAAGAACGACGGGCGCAGGCGCGTGGTGATGTCCTCGCCGAACAGCTCGGCGGCCAGCCGGTCGAGGGTGCCCTTGAGGTGGGCCATCGTGATGCCCTCGTCGACGGCCAGACCCTCGACCTGGTGGAAGGCCGGCATGTGCGTGGCGTCGAGCTCGTCGGTGCGGAAGACCCGCCCGATCGCCGCGATGTACACCGGGACGCCGCGCTCGAGCAGGGTGCGCGCCTGCACCGGGGAGGTGTGGGTGCGCAGGATCAGCCCACCCTCGGGCGGGTCGACGTAGAACGTGTCCTGCATCTGGCGCGCCGGGTGGTCGGCGTCGAAGTTCAGGGCGTCGAAGTTGAACCACTCGGCCTCGATCTCCGGGCCCTCGGCGATCTCCCAGCCCATCCCGGTGAAGAGGTCGGCGATGCGCTCGCTCATCAGCTCGATGGGGTGGCGTCGGCCGAGCGGGCGGCGGCCGGTCGGCAGCGTGACGTCGAGCGCCTCCTCGACGAGGATCCGCTCGTCGCGCTCGGTCTCGAGCTCGGCCTGGCGGGCGGCGAAGGCCTGCCCGACGCGACCGCGCGCCTGGCCGACCCGCTTCCCGGCCTCGGCCTTGGCGCTCGGCGGCAGGGCACCGATCTCGCGGTTGGCCAGGGCGAGGGCGCTCCGGTCGCCCTGGTGGGCCCCCCGGGCGGTCTTGAGCTCCTCGAGGGACGTCGCGGCGGCCGCGGCGGCGAGCGCGGCCTCGACGGCGGCGTCGACCGCCTGCGGGTCGAGCGCGGCGACCTCGACGGGGTCGTAGCTGGTGTTGGGTCCGGACATCGCTTCCGCTCTTCGTCGGTGGGGGCGCGGCCGAGTCTAGGGAGCGGCGCGCGGGGACGGAGGTGTGCCCCCGGGCGGTGGGACGACCGGCGCGTGGCCGGCCGTGGGGGTGACGGCGCTCAGGACGCGCGCGACACCGGGCCCGAGGGCCCGGTAAATCGACGCGCGGAGGTGGTCACGGGTCCAGCGTAGCGCTGCCGGCGCCCGGGGACGGGGCCGCGTGTCATCGGTGCGCGGCCCGCGCCGGCGCCTCGACCGGCGCCTGCGCCCCGCGGCGGCTCGGACGCACCGCGAAGGCCGCGAGGGCGACGACGAACCCGACGGCGGCCACGGCGAGGAACCCCGCGCCACCGTCGTAGTGGTCGATGACGAGCCCGGCGAAGGGCGCACCGAGCGCACCCCCGGCGGTGAGCGCCGAGTTGTGCCAGCCCATCGCCTCGCCGCGCACCTCGGCCGGCACGAGCCGGGCCGTCTCGTCGACGGTGGCCGTGATGGTCGGGGCGCAGAGCAGCCCGGCGACGAGGGCGAGGACCCCGAGCAGGACCACCGACCCCGCCGCCGCCATGGGGACGGTGACGAGGGCGAGCGTCAGGAGCAGCCAGCGGGAGGGCACGTCGCGCGACAGCGCCCCGTAGAGCAGGCCGCCGACGAGCGAGCCGAGCCCCCACAGGGCGAGGACCAGCCCGAGCAGCGCGGTCTGGCCGAAGCCGCGCACGGTGCCGACGAAGGCGAGGTCGCTGCCCGAGAGGATGACGGCGGTGGCGGCGACGGTGACGAGGACGGTGAGCAGCGGCCCGCGCAGCCAGGTGGTCACGCGGACGGTGTGCCGGGCGTGCCCCGGCTCGGCCTCGCTGCGCAGCCGCGGGTCGAGGAGCCAGACCCCGAGGCCGGCGACGACGGCGAGGACCTGGACGACGAAGAGCACCCAGGCGGTCGACCACTGGGTGGTCGCGAGCACGGCGAGCGCCGGCGCGACCATGAAGGACAGCTCGACGGCGGCGGAGTCGAGGGCGATCGCCGTGCGCCGGTCGCCCTCGGCGACCTCGGCGATGAGGGCCTGGCGGACGACGGAGGAGATGGGGACGGCGAAGAGGCCGGCGACGGTGGCGAGCACGAGCAGCGCCCAGTACCCGACCCACGGAGCGATCCCCCAGCACAGCCCCGAGACGAGCACCGACGGGCCGACCACCGCGCGCAGGCCGTGCCGGTCGAGGAGCCGCCCGCGCCACGGCCCGCTGACCGCGACGGCGGCCGTGACCGCGGCACCGACGAGGCCGGCCATCGCGTAGGTGTGGCCGAGCGAGGTGACGACGTGCAGCGCGACGAGGACGGGGGTCGCGAACATCGGGATGCGGGTCAGGGTGCCCAGCACGAGGATGCGGCGCAGTGACGGCCTGGAGAGGACACGCCGGTACGGCGCGAGGGTCACCGTCGTCACCCGCACACTCTGGCATCCCGGTGCGCCCCTCGCCATTCGGGCGGGCACGCGAGCTGGTGGCACCTTCTCTTGACTCGTTCAAGACACGGTGCGAGGGTGGCAGGACGAGGACCCGACCCTGAGGAGCAGCGATGACGACCGACCCGTACGCCCACCCCGAGGACCTCGGCACCCCGACCGGGTCGACGATGGCCAACGGTGCCCCGGCCGAGAGCGACGAGCACAGCCTCAGCCTCTCGCCGAACGGCCCGCTGATGCTCCACGACGTCCACCTGCTCGACACCCTCGCCCACTTCAACCGCGAGAACATCCCCGAGCGCAAGCCGCACGCCAAGGGCTCCGGCGCGTTCGGCACCTTCACGGTGACCGGCGACATCACCCGGTACACGAAGGCGGCGGTCTTCCGTCCCGGCGCGACGACCCGCACGCTCGCCCGCTTCTCGACCGTCGCCGGCGAGCTGGGCTCCCCCGACACCTGGCGCGACGTGCGCGGGTTCTCGGTGCGCTTCTACACCGAGGAGGGCAACTGGGACCTCGTCGGCAACAACACCCCGGTGTTCTTCCTCCGCGACCCGATGAAGTTCCCCCACTTCATCCGCAGCCAGAAGCGGCTCGCCGACTCCGGCCTGCGCGACGGCACGATGCAGTGGGACTTCTGGACGGGCTCCCCCGAGTCGGCCCACCAGGTCACCTACCTCATGGGCGACCGCGGACTGCCCCGCTCGTGGCGGTTCATGAACGGCTACGGCTCGCACACCTACCTCATGAGCAACGCGGCCGGCGAGAAGCACTGGGTGAAGTTCCACTTCCACACCCAGCAGGGGGTCGAGAACCTCACGAACGAGGAGGCCGAGAGGATCTCCGGTGCCGACTCCGACTTCCACCGCCGCGACCTGTTCGAGGCGATCGACCGCGGCGACAACCCCCGCTGGACGATGTTCATCCAGGCGATGCCGTACGCGGACGCGAAGGACTACCGCTACAACCCGTTCGACCTGACCAAGGTCTGGCCGCACTCGGACTACCCGCTCGTCGAGGTGGGCACGTTCGAGCTGAACGAGAACCCGGTCAACCACTTCGCGCAGATCGAGCAGGCCGCCTTCGCGCCGAGCAACATCGTCCCGGGCATCGGCTTCTCGCCCGACAAGATGCTCCTGGCGCGGGTCTTCTCCTACGCCGACGCGCACCGGGCGCGGGTGGGCACCAACGCCCACCAGCTCCCGGTCAACCGGCCGCTGCCGGAGGTCGAGGAGAAGGCCAACCACCTCGTCTTCGACGGCGCCATGAACCACGAGGTCAAGGGCGGCCCGACCTACATCCCGAACAGCATGGGGCGCGGGCACTCGACGTTCCAGGGCCCGGTCGCCGAGGGGTGGGAGGCCGACGGCGAGATGGTCCGGCAGGCCTACGTCCTCCACGCCGAGGACGACGACTGGACCCAGCCGGGGATGCTCGTGCGGGACGTCTTCGACGACGCCCAGCGCGACCGCTTCGTCGAGACCGTCGCCGGCGCCCTCGGCGGGGTGCGCGACGACGTCCTCGAGCGGGCGTTCGTCTACTGGAAGAACGTCGACGAGGAGACCGGCAAGCGCATCGAGGAGAAGGTCCGCGCCGGTGCGGGCGACCCGATCCCCGGAGCGCCCGACGAGGAGAAGGCCGAGGTCCGCGAGCCGCTGGAGGAGTCGGCGCGCCGCTGAGTCACTCGAGGTCGGGGAAGGTGGCCCGCAGGCGGGCACCACCGGTGGGCGCCTCCTCGACCACGACCTCGCCCCCGTGCGCCTCGACGAGGCCGCGCACGAGGTAGAGGCCGAGGCCGGTGCCGTGCTTGGCGCCGGCCTGCCAGAACCGCGAGAAGACGAGCTCGCGGTGCTGGGGTGCGATGCCGTCGCCGTCGTCCGAGACGACGACGTCGACGGCGGCCGGCCCGTCCCAGTGCGAGCGCTCGGCCGAGATGCTCACCCTCCCCCGGCCGTGCCGCAGGGCGTTGTCGACGAGGTTGGTGAGGACCTGCTCGAGGCGGTCGGCGTCGGCCCAGACGACGTCGACGCCGTCGCCGACGTGCAGCTCGAACTGGTCGCGGTCGGCCCCGGCGGCCACCCGCCGCTCGACCTGGGCCTCCATCCGGGGCAGGACGGCGACCGGCACCGGGTGCACGGTGAGCCGTCCGGTGCCGATCCGCGAGGTGTCGAGGAGCTCGGTGATCAGGCGGGTGACCCGGTCGGCGTCGGCCTCGATCGTCTCGAGCATCAGCCGCTTCTGCTCGTCGGTGAAGCGCTCCCAGTTGCGCAGCAGGGTCGAGGAGAAGCCCTTGACGCCGGTGAGCGGCGAGCGGAGCTCGTGGGCCACCGAGGTGAGCAGGGCCGCGCTCTCCTTCTCGGCGCGGCGCCGGCCCTCGGCGTCGCGCAGGCCGAGGACGACGGAGACGACCGGCTGGCCGCGGCCGCGGCCGCGACGGTTGTACTGGGCGGTGACGAGCAGCTCGCGGCCCGACGGGAGGACGAGCAGCCGCTCACGGTGGCCGGTGCGGGTCTCGAGGCCGTGCCACGGGTCGGTGAGCTCCCACCACGAGTCGCCCCCGAGGTCCTGGAGCGGGAGCGCCTCGACGAGGTCGCGGCCGACGACGTCGGCGGCCCGCAGACCGGTGATGCGTTCGGCGCGGCTGTTCATGAAGCGCACCGTGCGGTCGGGGCCGATGGCCGCGACCAGCCCGTCGGGGATGAACTCCAGGCCGTTGGCGGCCAGGTCGTCGGGGACGAGGTACCGCTCGGGCATGGGCGGCACGTTACCCCGGACGGTCTCCGGACCGGAGGACCCCCGCCGACGCGTAGAGGCAGATCGTCGCGGCCATCGCGAGGTTGAGCGACTCGGCGAGGCCGTGGATGGGGACGCGCACGATGTCGTCACAGGCGTCGCGGACCTCGGCCGGCAGGCCCCACGCCTCGTTGCCCATGACCCAGCAGTGCGGGCCGTCGAGGTCGGCGTCGGGGAGCGCGGTGGCGCCGGTGCCGTCGGCCGCGAGCGAGCGCACCCCGGCGGCGCGCAGCGCCGTGAGGGTGGCGGCGACGTCGAGACCGGTGACCACCGGGAGGTGGAAGAGCGACCCGGCCGTCGAGCGGACCACCTTCGGCGCGTGCACGTCGACCGAGGCGTCGCTGACGAGCACCGCGTCGGCGCCCGCGGCGTCGGCCCCCCGGATGACGGTGCCGGCGTTGCCCGGGTCGCGGACGTTGGTCAGCAGGACGAGCAGCCGTGGCCCGGCCGCGAGCACGTCCTCGAGGGTCGGCGCCGGGGTGTCGACGACGGCGAGCAGGCCCTGGGGCGCCTCGGCGTCGGCCATCGCGGCGAGCACCTCGGGGGTCACCTCGTGGACCCGGAGACCGGCCTCGCGCGCGGGACCGAGGACGTCGCCGGCGTACCGCGCCGCCGCCTCGGCGGTGAGGTAGACGTCGCGGACCCGGTCCGGCGCGTGGCGGACCGCCTCGCGCACGCCCTGGGGTCCCTCGACGACGAAGCGGCCGGTGCGCGAGCGCACCGACCGCTTCGAGAGCGCCGCGACGGACCGGACCCGGTCGGACCGGGGGTTGTCCATCGAGGGCACCTGGCTCAGGCGGAGGCCTTGGCCGGCTCGCGGGCCGGCTGGTTGGCCCTGGCGATCTCGACGAGCGCGGCGAACGCGGCCTCGTCGTTGACCGCGAGCTCGGCGAGCATGCGGCGGTCGACCTCGACCTCGGCGGCCTTGAGGCCCTGGATGAAGCGGTTGTAGGTCATGCCGTTGGCGCGGGCCGCGGCGTTGATCCGCTGGATCCAGAGGCGACGGAAGTCACCCTTGCGGGCCCGGCGGTCGCGGTAGCTGTAGCCGAGGCTGTGCTGGACCTGCTCCTTGGCCTTGCGGTACAGGCGCGAGCGCTGCCCGCGGTAGCCGCTGGCCCGCTCGAGGACGACCCGGCGCTTCTTCTGGGCGTTGACCGCCCGCTTCACGCGTGCCACGTGAGTTCTCCTTGCTGTGCTTCGTCAGTACGTGGGATGGGGAGGCCTCAGCGGCCGAGGAGCTTCTTGACCTTGGAGACGTCTGCCTTCGAGACGAGCACGTCCTTGGAGAGGGCCCGCGCCTTCTGCGGGGTCTTCTCGTGGAACTTGTGGACGTGGCCGGCCTGCTCGCGCATGATCTTGCCCGAGCCGGTGACCCGGAAGCGCTTCTTGGTGCCGCTGTGCGTCTTGTTCTTCGGCATGGTGCCGATCTCCTTGGGTGGTGTGCTGTCTGGTGCGGGGGTGTCGGGGGGGCGGGCTCAGCCCGCGTCGGCCGTCTCGGCCGGGTCCGGCGCCTCGCCCGTCGTGGTGGGCTCGGTCTCCGGGGCCTCCTCGGCCGGGTGCTCCGAACGCGCCTCGTCGCGCTTGCGCCGCTGCTCGGCCATCGCCTGCGCCTTCTTCTTCGTCGGCGCGAGGACCATGACCATGTTGCGGCCGTCCTGCTTGGGCTGGGACTCGACGGTGCCCAGCTCGACGACGTCCTCGGCGAGGCGCTGGAGCAGCCGGAACCCGAGCTCGGGGCGGGACTGCTCGCGACCGCGGAACATGATCGTCACCTTGACCTTGTCGCCGCCGTTGAGGAACCGGACGACGTGGCCCTTCTTCGTGCCGTAGTCGTGCGGGTCGATCTTCGGGCGGAGCTTGATCTCCTTGATGACCGTGTTGACCTGGTTCTTGCGCGCCTCACGGGCCTTCATCGCGGCTTCGTACTTGTACTTGCCGAAGTCCATGAGCTTGGCGACCGGCGGCTTCGCCATCGGTGCGACCTCGACGAGGTCGAGGTCGGCCTCCGCCGCCAGACGGAGTGCGTCCTCGACCCGGACGATGCCGACCTGCTCGCCGTTCGGGCCGACCAACCGCACCTCGGGAACCCGGATGCGGTCGTTGATGCGTGGCTCGCTGATGTGCTTCTCCTTCGTCACGTCCTGCCGTCGTGTGGCCACCGGGAACGAGGAGAGGCTCCTCGCACCGGGTGCGCAGGAGCCTCGAGTCCGTCGGTCCGCCACGGGAGGCCGCGGCACGCCGGAGGGCGCGCACGACGTCTCGTCGCGGACCGGGAACCCGGCGACCGTGTGGTCGACGCGGGTGGAAGCGGGGCTCCTCTTGCACACCGCCTCGCGGACGAGGCGGTCGGTCAGCGCACAAGGCTACCAGCCGGGGGCGCGCGACCCGAAATCCGCGGTGCTCAGACGATGCGGAAGGCGAGGCCGTCGACCCGCGCGCGCAGCTCACCGTCGGTGGCCAGCCGCTCCCCCACCCGCGTTGCGACGGCCCGCACCTGCTCCGGGTCGAGGCCGGGCGTCAGCGTGAGGACGACGCCGAGGACCCCCTCGCCGGCCGGGGTCCCCTCCTCGACGGAGTGGGCGCGGACGTCCGGCTCGTCGGCGACGGCGGCGGCCAGGCTGCGGACGACGAAGGGGTCGGTGTGCGCCGGCTGCCAGGCGCGCTCCTGGGCCAGCGCCCAGAGCATCGAGGGGCGCAGGACCCGTGTGACGGGGCCGGCGACGTCGACGACGAGCACGTCGCAGCCCTCGGAGACGGCGGCCTGCGCGGCGCGCGCGGGGGTGACGGGCACCGGTCGGGCGGCGGCGTCCCAGGCCGCGAGGGCGTCGGTGCCCGAGAAGACGGGCAGGGCGCGGCGGCCGTCCGGGGCGACGAGGGTGACGGCGGCCATGTCGACCCCGGTCTCGACGGCGTGCGCCCCGCTGTCGTCGACGCCGGTCGGCTCCGCGACGACGGGCACGAGGAGGCGGGCGGCCTCGACCGCCCGCATCAGGGCGGTGTCGTCCGTGGCGTCGTCGGCGAGGACGGCGAGCAGGGCGGGGTCGGCGGCGCCGGTGTCGGTCTCGAAGCCGCTGGGGCTCAGCTCGCGGTGCTGCCAGGGCGTGCCGGCGGAGTCCGCGGGGTCGTGCGCGCCGGTCACGGGCGGCCGGCGACGTCGAGCGCCTCGGGGAGGGTGAACGCCCCGCGGTAGAGGGCCGAGCCGACGATGGCGCCCTCGACGCCCTCGCCGACGAGGGTGCGGACGACCGCGACGTCCTCGAGGGTGGAGATGCCTCCTGACGCGACGACCGGCCGGTCGGTGCGCGCGCAGACGTCGCGCAGCAGCTGCAGGTTCGGGCCCGTCATCATCCCGTCCTTGGCGACGTCGGTGACGACGTAGCGGGCGCAGCCCTCGGCGTCGAGCCGGGCGAGGGTCTCCCAGAGGTCGCCGCCCTCGCTCGTCCAGCCGCGGGCGGCGAGGGTGGTCCCCCGGACGTCGAGGCCGACGGCCACCCGGTCACCGTGCTCGGCGATGGCACGGGCGGTCCACGCGGGGTCCTCGAGGGCCGCGGTGCCGACGTTGACCCGCCGGCAGCCGGTGGCCAGCGCCCGGCTGAGCGACTCCTCGTCGCGGATGCCGCCGCTCATCTCCACGTCGATGTCGAGGCGGCCGACGATCTCGGCGAGCAGGTCGGCGTTCGAGCCGCGACCGAAGGCCGCGTCGAGGTCGACGAGGTGGAGCCACTCGCTGCCCTGGTCCTGCCAGCGCAGGGCGGCCTCGACGGGGTCGCCGAACTCGCCGCCGCTGCCGGCGACGCCCTGGACGAGCTGGACGGCCCGTCCCTCGACGACGTCGACGGCGGGGAGCAGCTGGAGGCGCGGCTGGTCGGTCACGGTGACCAGTCTGCCGCCCCCGCCGGTGAGCCGGTCACCCGGTCCACCCGCCTCGTGCCCCACGAGTATCGGGTGACCCGACAACCCTGCGCTTCACCCCGGAACGCTTCCCGGGCGAAGCGCGGTCGTATCGGGTGACCCGATACGCGAGAGGCGCGTGGGGCGACGTGACCGAGGTCAGAGCGAGCGGACCCAGTTCTCGAGCAGGGCCAGCCCGGCCTCGCCCGACTTCTCGGGGTGGAACTGCGTGGCGGCCAGCGGCCCGTTCTCGACGGCGGCGACGAACCGCTCGCCGTGCGTGGCCCAGGTGACCCGCGGCGCGACGGCGGCGAAGGCTCCCTCGGGCTCGGCGAGGTCCCACGTGTGCGCGGCGTAGGAGTGCACGAAGTAGAAGCGCTCGTGCTCGAGGCCGGCGAAGAGGGTGGAGCCCGCCGCGACGTCGAGCTGGGACCAGCCCATGTGCGGGACGACCGGCGCCTCGAGCCGCGAGACCGTGCCCGGCCACTCGCCCACACCGGCCACCGGCGCCACGCTCGGCTCGGTGGAGCCCTCGAACATCACCTGCATCCCGACGCACACGCCGAGGACGGGACGGCCGCCGGCCAGCCGCCGGTCGACGACGTACGGGCCGTCGACGGCGGTGAGCCCGGCCATGCAGGCGTGGAAGTTGCCGACGCCGGGGACGAAGAGGCCGTCGGCGCGCAGGGCGTGCTCGCGGTCGGCGGTGAGCGTGACGGCGGCGCCCACGTGCTCGAGGGCGCGGACGGCCGAGCGGACGTTCCCGCTGCCGTGGTCGAGGACGACGACGTCCGGGCTCATCGGGTCTCCCGGGCCCCGTCCGCGGCCGAGCCACCCCAGGCGGCCTCCCACTCGGCCCGGTGCTGGGCCTCGTCGGCGACGAGCCGGTCGAACATCAGGACGCCGCGCGTCGACGGCTCGACGTCGCTGGCCCCCGGGCAGTCGCCCCGCTCGAGCAGGTCGCGGCCGGGCAGCCCGAGCAGGCCGAGCAGGGTGACGAGGACGTCGAGCGGGGTGCCGTCGCCCGAGCGCAGGACCCCGGCGACGTCCTCGCCCCGGGCCCCACCGGCCCCGGCCGCGGCGAGCAGCCCGGGCACGCCGAGCCGCGGCAGCGACGGAGTCTCGACGACGCCGGTGCGCGGCTCCCAGACGGCCCACTGCTGCGCCTTGCGGACCCCGGCCGGCTGGACGGTGACGACCGCGCGGCCCTGGAGGTCGAAGAACCCGAGGACCGGGCGGCCGCCGCGGGGTGCGGGGCGGGCCGCGAGCACCTCGAGCGCGGCGTCGTAGGGCGCGGCGCTGCGGGCGGTGTGCTCGGACACGGTGACACCGGTCCAGCCGTCGAGCGGGGCCATGGTCGCGGCGACGAGGCCCTTGCGCAGCCAGCGGCCGACCGACGCGGGCGAGCGCCGCACGAGGAGCAGACCGTGCCCCGTGCCCGAGCGCGCGTCGGCGGCCACGGTGTTAGAGCGCACCCTTCGCGCTCGGGACGCCCTCGACGCGCGGGTCGCGGGCCACGGCGGCCCGCAGGGCACGCGCGAGGGCCTTGAACTGGGCCTCGACGACGTGGTGCGGGTCGCGGCCGGCGAGCACCCGCACGTGGAGGGCGATCTGGGCGTGGAAGGCGAAGGACTCGAGGACGTGCCGCGTCAGGGACCCGACGTAGTGGCCGCCGATGACGACGTGCTCCTGGCCGGCCGGCTCGCCCTCGTGGACGCAGTACGGACGGCCCGCGACGTCGACGACCGCGAGGACGAGGGCCTCGTCGAGGGGCACGGTGGCGTCGCCGAAGCGCGAGATGCCGCTCTTGTCGCCGAGCGCCTCGCGGACGGCCTGCCCGAGGACGATGGCGACGTCCTCGACGCTGTGGTGCGCGTCGACGTGCGTGTCGCCCGTGGCCGTGACCGTGAGGTCGAGGAGGGAGTGCTTGGCGAGCGACAGGAGCATGTGGTCGTAGAACGGCACCCCGGTGCTGACCTCGCCGCGGCCGGTGCCGTCGAGGTCGACGCTCACCTCGACCGTGCTCTCGGAGGTGGCCCGGCGCACCGTGGCGGTGCGGTGGGTCGGCGCGCTGCTCACGGGGCTGCTCCTGCGTGCGTCGGGACGAGGGCGGCGAGGGCGTCGAGGAAGGCGGTGGTCTCCTCCGGCGTCCCGGCCGTGACACGAAGATAGTGCGGAATGCCGACGTCGCGGACGAGGACGCCCCGGTCGAGGAGCGCCTGCCACGTCACGTGGCTGTCGGCGAGGCCGCCGAAGAGGACGAAGTTGGCGTCGCTCGGGACCGGGTCGAGGCCCATCCGGGCCAGCTCGGTGACGATGCGGTCGCGCTGGTCCTTGACGACGTCGACGGTGTCGAGCATGAGGTCGGCGTGGGCGAGGGCGGCCCGGGCGACGGCCTGCGTGGGCGTCGACAGGTGGTACGGCATCCGGACGAGGCGCAACGCGTCGACGAGGGCCGGGTCGGCCGCGAGGTAGCCGAGGCGGCCGCCGGCGAGGGCGAAGGCCTTGCTCATCGTGCGGGTGACGACGAGCCGGGGCCGGTCCGCCAGCAGGGTGAGCGCAGACGGTGTGCCGGGGCGGGCGAACTCGGCGTAGGCCTCGTCGACGACGACGAGCGCGTGCTCGGCCGCGTCGTGGACGGCGACGACGGTGTCGAGGTCGAGCGCCGTCCCCGTCGGGTTGTTCGGGGAGCAGAGGAAGACGACGTCGGGCCGGAGCTGGCGCACCTGACCGACGGCGGAGGCGGCGTCGAGGTCGAAGGCGCCCGCCCCCGCGACGCCACGCATCCCGTCGACCCACGCGGTGCCGGTGGTCGTCGTGATGATCGGGTGCATCGAGTAGGCGGGCGTGAAGCCGAGCGCCGTGCGACCGGGCCCACCGAAGGCCTGGAGCAGGTGCAGGAGAACCTCGTTCGAGCCGTTGCCGGCCCACACCTGCTCGGTGGTGACGGGCGTGCCGCTGCGCGAGAGGTAGGCCGCGAGGTCCCCGCGCAGAGCGGTGAACTCGCGGTCGGGGTACCGGTTGAGGCCTCGGGCGGCCACCTCGACCGCCCGGGTCATCGCCTCGACGACGACGTCCGGCACCGGGTACGAGTTCTCGTTCGTGTTGAGCGCGACGGCGACGTCGAGCTGCGGTGCGCCGTAGGCGGTCCGGCCACGCAGGTCGGCGCGCAGCATCGAGTCGACGGTGGCGCGCGCATCCATGCCGCAAGTCTAGGAGGGGGTCCACCGCGGGGTGGGGGGGGCCCCCGGGGGGGGGGGGGGCCCCCCCGGCCCCCCCCCCCCCCCCCCCCCCGCGCCGGTCAGAAGTCGTCGTCGAAGGACACCCGACCCCCGACGCCGACCTGGTAGGCCGACACCCGCCGTTCGAAGAAGTTCGACAGCTCCTGCACGTCCTGGAGCTCCATGAACGCCAGCCGGTTGGCCGACCCGTACAGCGGGGCGATGCCCAGCCGCTCGAGCCGCCGGTCGGCGACGTGCTCGAGGTAGGCGCGCATGTCGGCGGTCGAGAGCCCCGCCACTCCCCCGCCGAGCAGGTCCTGCGCGAACTGCGCCTCGGCCTCGACGGCCTCGGCGACCATCCTCCGCACGTCGTCCTCGAACTGCTCGTCGACGAGGTCGGGCTCCTCCTCGCGGGCGGTGTCGAGCACGTCGAAGGCGAAGGCCATGTGCATCGACTCGTCGCGGAACACCCAGTTGGTGCCGGACGCCAGCCCGTTGAGCAGGCCGCGCGAGCGGAGGAAGTACACGTACGCGAAGGCGCCGTAGAAGAACAGCCCCTCGATGCACGCCGCGAAGCAGACGAGGTTGAGCAGGAACGACTTCCGGTCCTCCCGGGTCTCGAGCGTCCGCAGGTCGGCGAGGCTGTCGATCCACCGGAAGCAGAAGTCGGCCTTGGCCTTGATCGACGGGATGTTCTCGACGGCTGCGAAGGCCTCGTGTCGCTCGCGCTCGTCGGGGACGTAGGTGTCGAGCAGGGTCAGGTAGAACTGCACGTGCACCGCCTCCTCGAAGAGCTGGCGGGAGAGGTAGAGCCGCGCCTCGGGGGCGTTCACGTGCTCGTAGAGGTTGAGCACGAGGTTGTTCGCGACGATCGTGTCGCCGGTCGCGAAGAAGGCCACGAGCCGCTTGACGAGGTGCTGCTCGGCGGGGCTGAGCCGGTGCAGGTCCGCGAGGTCGGAGTGCAGGTCGACCTCCTCGACGGTCCACGTGTTCTTGATGGCGTCGCGGAACCGGTCGTAGAAGTGCGGGTAGCGCATCGGCCGCAGCGTGAGGCTCATCCCGGGGTCGAGGAGCAGCGGGGTGGTGGTGTCGGTGGTGGTCACTGGCAGGCCTCGCAGGACTCGGGGTTCTCGAGCGAGCAGGCGAGGGCCTCCTCGTCGGTCGGAACCGGGGTGGTCGGAAGAGCTGCGGCGGAACGGTTCTCGGAGACCGTCGCCTGCTGGATGCGGGTCGCCGGGCGCGAGCGCAGGTAGTAGGTCGTCTTGAGTCCCGACTTCCACGCGTGGAGGTACATCGACGACAGCTTCCCGATCGTCGGGTTGGCCATGAAGAGGTTGAGCGACTGGCTCTGGTCGACGTAGGGCTGGCGAGCGGCGGCCATCGCGATGAGGGCCCGCTGCGGCAGCTCCCATGCCGTGCGGAACAGGGTCCGGACGTCCTCGGGGAGGTCGACGAGCCCCTGCACCGACCCGTCGGCGCGCTTGACGGCGTCGCGGGTCGCAGGGGTCCAGAGCCCTCGCTCCTTGAGCTCGCGCACGAGGTGGCCGTTGACCTGGAGGAACTCGCCGGAGAGGGTCTCGCGCTTGAAGAGGTTGGAGACCTGCGGCTCGATGCACTCGCCGCAGCCGGCGATCGACGCGATGGTCGCCGTCGGGGCGATGGCCACGACGAGGCTGTTCCGCAGACCGTGCTCGGCCACCTTCTCGCGCAACCGGTCCCAGCGCTCGGGCTGGGTCGGCACGGCGTCGAAGTGGTCGGGGTGGAGGACGCCCTGCGCAGCCCGGGTGCGCCGGAAGGAAGGATGCGGACCGCTCGTGGCGGCGAGCTCGCTCGAGCGCTCGAGGGCGGTGAGCAGCACCTCCTCGGCGATGCGCGTCGAGAGGTCGAGCGCCTCCGGCGAGTCGAACGGCAGGCGCAGCGCGAAGAGGACGTCCTGGAGGCCCATGTACCCCAGCCCCACCGGGCGCCAGCGCGGGTTGGACGCCGCCGCCTGCTCGCTCGGGTAGTAGTTGACGTCGACGACCCGGTCGAGGAACGTGACGGCCGTCCGGACGGTCGCGCGCAGCTTCTCCCAGTCGACGTCGGTGCGGTCGGCGGTCAGGTGGCGGGAGAGGTTGACCGACCCGAGGTTGCAGACGGCGGTCTCGTCGTCGCTGCTCACCTCGAGGATCTCGGTGCAGAGGTTGGAGAGGTGCACGACCTGGCCGGGCTCGGCCGTCTGGTTGCACGCCCGGTTGGCGGCGTCCTTGAAGGTCATCCAGCCGTTGCCGGTCTGGGCGAGGGTGCGCATCATCCGACCCCAGAGCTCTCGGGCCGGCAGCTGCCGCACCACCCGGCCCTCCCGCTCGGCGGCACGGTAGGCCTCGTCGAAGTCCTCGCCCCAGAGGTCGGTGAGCCCCGGGACCTCGCTCGGGTCGACGAGGCTCCACATCCCGTCGGCCTCGACCCGGCGGAGGAACTCGTCCGGCAGCCAGTTGGCGAGGTTGAGGTTGTGGGTGCGCCGGGCGTCCTCGCCGGTGTTGTCGCGCAGCTCGAGGAACTCCTCGACGTCGGGGTGCCACGGCTCGAGGTAGACGCACGCGGCGCCCTTGCGCCGGCCGCCCTGGTTGACGGCGGCGACGCTGGCGTCGAGGGTGCGCAGCCACGGGACGATGCCGTTGCTCGTGCCGTTCGTGCCGCGGATGAGCGCGCCACGGCCCCGGACCCGCGAGAAGGCGATGCCGATGCCGCCGGCGAACTTCGAGAGCCGGGCCACCTGCTGGTAGCGCTCGTAGATCGAGTCGAGCTCGTCGCGGGGGCTGTCGACGAGGTAGCACGAGCTCATCTGGGTGTGACGGGTGCCGGAGTTGAAGAGGGTCGGGCTGCTCGGCAGGTAGTCGAGGCGCGCCATCAGCCGGTACAGCTCGAGGGCCTCGCGGGTGCTCGTCGCGAGGCCGCACGCGACGCGCAGCAGGAAGTACTGCGGCGTCTCGAGGACGAGGCGGGTCGTCGGGTGGCGCAGCAGGTAGCGGTCGCAGACGGTCCGCAGCCCGAAGTACTCGAAGAGCCGGTCGTTCGCCGGGTCGACGGCGCGGTCGAGCTTGACGGCGTTGGCGGCCACGAACTCGGCGGTGGCGTCGCCGACGAGGCCCTCGGCGTGCCCGAGCGCCACGGACTGGCTGAAGGACGCGACGCCGTGGCCGCGCACCTCCTTGTCGACGTAGCCGGCGAGCAGCCGGGCGGCGAGCCGGCTGTACTCCGGCTCCTCCCCGATAAGCTCGGCGGCGGTGCGGATGGACAGCCGGTCGAGCTCGGCGGTCGTCGCGCCGTCGTAGAGACCGCTGATGGTGCGGGTCGCGACCCGCAGCGGGTCGACCTCGTCGAGGCCGTCGCTGACCCGCTCGACGGCGCGCACGATCTTCGTGACGTCGACCGGCTCGGTGTCGCCGTTGCGCTTGCGCACCTGCATCGCGGTGCGGGTCGTGGTGTCCGGTGCGGGGGCGCCGATGGTGGTCGCCGGGGCGGGCCCCTGGGCGGTGGTCGTCATGCTCTCTCCTCGCGAGCTCGAAGGACCGGCCGCGAGCGCGCGAGGGGTGACGAGGCGAGGGGACGACGGGGTCGCCGGCGCGGCGCCGGTGCCCGAGGACCGCCTGCTCCCGTCGGCCGTCCCACGCGACCGCGACAGGTGCCGTGCCCGGGCGGGCACGGCGCGACTGGCAGGTCTTCGGACTCGTGGGCCGGGCTCGCGCCGCCTACTGCCCGTCGCTTCCCAGGTGCCGTGCACCCAGTGCTCCCTGACGGGGGTCGTTCCCACTCACCGCTGCGGGGCAGTCCCGGACTTGCACCGGGTTCCCTCTTGCCCCTCTCGCCGCCCGGGGGCGGGTCGAGGACCAGCTGCGAGAGACACCATATGTGGGGGCGCCGACACCGTCCGGGACCCAGATGTCGTGGCGTGTCGCGCCGCCACCGTGCCGCCGCGCGCTCGCAGAAGCCCGCACGTGCCGGGTTATCGCTGTCCGAACCTCCACCCGACCGCGCACACCCCGCACGTGCCGGGTTATCGCTGTCCGAAACCCCCGCACGACCGCGCACACCCCGCACGTGCCGCGTTCCACGGGCGAGGAGGGGGACGGTCCGGGCGTCAGGCCGGCGGGGTCCATCCGGGGTCGCGGCCGGCGAGGGCGAGCACCCGCTCGAACTCCGTCGCTCCCTCGGGCACGGGCAACGCTGCGCCGAACAGGCCCTCGCGCTCGGCGGCGGCCTGCTCGGGGTCCTCCGGCGGCGTGACGATCGGCAGCACGGCCGCCGACTCCTCGCCGGAGGGTCGGTAGCCCTGGCCGGTGGCCGCCGCGAGGTCCCAGCCGTGGAGCAGCACCTCGTCGAGGGCGACGAGCCCGCACACCCCACCCGGCAGGTCCACCCCGCCCGCGCGCGTCATCCCGGTCCAGGCCGTGGGGTCCGCCCACGCCTCCCCCAGCTCGGCGAGGCGGGTCCGCAGCTCCTCGCGCCACCCGTCGGGCAGCTGCCCCACCACCGGCGCCGGCGGCGTCCCCGTCGTCGGCCCCTCGACCTTCCCGGCGGCATCGCGGAAGGCCACGGTCAGGCCGAGCAGGTGGTGCACCAGCCCGGTGACGTCCGGACCCATCGGGGTCGGGGCGCCGAGGTGCTCCTCGCGCACCCCGTCGAGCAGGTCGGACACCCGGTCGGTGGCGGGACGGAGGTCGATCACGGCGTGCTCCTGACGTCGGCAGCAGCGGGCCGGTGGACCCGCTCACCGAGGACCGACCGGCCGGACGCCCCGAACTCATCGGCGTCAGGCGCCGGGCTCGACCTCCGGGACCCGGGCGAGCACGGCCTCGCCGTGCGCGGGCAGGTCCTCGGCGCGCGCGAGCGACACGACGTGGCCGCCGACCTCGCGCAGCGCGGCCTCGTCGTACTCGACGACGTGGATGCCCCGCAGGAACGACTGCACCGACAGGCCGCTGCTGTGGCAGGCGCAGCCGCCGGTGGGCAGGACGTGGTTGGAGCCGGCGCAGTAGTCGCCGAGGCTCACCGGCGCCCAGGTGCCGACGAACACCGCGCCGGCGTTGCGCACCCGCGCGGCCACGGCGGCCGCGTCGGCGGTGTGGATCTCGAGGTGCTCGGCCGCGTAGGCGTTGACCACGTCCAGACCCACCTCGACGTCGTCGACGAGGACGACGGCCGACTGCCGACCGGCGAGCGCGGTCGCCACCCGCTCGGTGTGCTTCGTCGCGGCGACCCGGCGTCCCAGCGCGGCCTCCACGGCGTCGGCGAGCTCCACGCTGTCGGTGACGAGGACGGCGGCGGCGAGCGGGTCGTGCTCGGCCTGCGACACGAGGTCGGAGGCGACGTGGTCGGGGTCGGCCGTGACGTCGGCGAGCACCGCGATCTCGGTGGGCCCGGCCTCGGCGTCGATGCCGATGAGCCCCTTGAGCAGCCGCTTGGCGGCCGCGACGTAGATGTTTCCCGGGCCGGTGACGAGCGAGACCGGCTCGCAGGTCTGCTCCCCCTCGTCGAATCCGTACGCGAACGCCGCGACCGCCTGCGCCCCGCCCATCGCGTAGACCTCGTCGACGCCGAGCAGGTGGCACGCGGCGAGGATCGTCGGGTGCGGCCAGCCACCGTGGTCGCGCTGCGGCGGGCTGGCGACCGCGAGGCTCGGCACACCGGCGAGCTGGGCCGGGACGACGTTCATCACGACGCTGCTCGGGTACACCGCGAGCCCGCCGGGGACGTAGAGCCCGACCCGGTCGACGGGCACCCAGCGCTCGGTGACCGTGCCACCGTCGGCCACCCGGGTCGTCGTGTCGGTGCGGCGCTGGTCGGCGTGGACGATTCGTGCCCGCCGGATCGACTCCTCGAGGGCGGCCCGGACGGCGGGGTCGAGGGTGTCGACGGCGGCCGAGACGACCTCCGCCGGCACCCGCAGCGACGCCGGCCGTACCCCGTCGAAGCGCTCGGCGGCGTCGTGCAGGGCGGCGGCGCCGCGGTCGCGGACGTCCTCGACGATCGGGCGCACGGTGGCGAGTGCGGTCTCGACGTCGAACTCGGCGCGCGGCAGGGCCGCCCGCAGCTCGCGCAGCCCCGGCCGGCGGCCGCGCAGGTCGAGGCGGGGGATGACGCGGATGACGCTCTCGGACATGCCCTGCAGTCTAGGTTTCGCACCGCGCCCGCCGTCCGGCGGTGTCGCGGGCCGGGAGCTCAGCCGTCGAAGAACTCGGCCTCGAACGCGGCCCGGGCGCGGCGGGCGACGCGGCGGTACCGCTCTCCGAGCGCCTCACCGGTGTGCGACTCCATCCCGAGGATGCGCGAGACGCCGTCGGCGTCACGGTCGTTCGTCGGCACGGCGTCGACGCCCTTGCCCCGGAACAGCACCCCCGCGTTGCGCATCGCGGACGCGAGCCGCCAGGCGGCGGCGAGCGACGCGGCGTGCTCGGCCTCGACGAGCCCGAGGTCCTCGGCCGCCGCGAGGGCACCGAGCGTCGACGGCGTCCGCAGGGCGGGGTGCTCCCCCGCGTGGCAGAGCTGGAGGAGCTGGACGGCCCACTCGACGTCCGAGAGCCCGCCGTGCCCCAGCTTGAAGTGGGTCTTGCGGTCGGCGCCCCGGGGCAGCCGCTCGGACTCCATCCGCGCCTTGAGGGTGCGGATCTCGCGGACCTGCGGCGGGGTCAGCCCGCCCTCGGGCCAGCGGATCGGGGCCACGAGCGCGAGGAAGCGCTCGGCGAGGTCGGGGTCCCCGGCCACCGGCGTCGCGCGCAGCAGTGCCTGGGCCTCCCAGACGAGGGACCAGCGCGCGTAGTACTCCCGGTAGGACGCGAGCGACCGCACGAGCGGGCCGTTCTTGCCCTCGGGGCGCAGCGAGGCGTCGACGTCGAGGACCGGGTCGGGACCGTTGCGGCCGAGGAGGGCGATGAGCCGCTTGACGACCTCGAGCGCCTGCCCCTGGGCCGCGGACTCGTCGGCCCCGGGCACCGGGTCGTGGACGAAGAGCACGTCGGCGTCCGACCCGTACCCCTGCTCGCCGCCCCCGAGCCGGCCCATCCCGACGACGAGGACGCGGGTCAGCGGCTCGTCGCCCGCGACCTCGCGCAGGCACACCTCGAGCGTCACCTCGAGCAGGGCCGCGGTGAGGTCGGTCATCGCCTGCCCGAGCTCGGCGAGGGTGACCAGGCCCGCGAGGTCGGCGACGGCGATGCGGAAGAGCTCGGAGCGGCGGATGGTCCGCGCGGCGAGGACGGCGGCCTCGGCGTCGTCCTTGCGCCCCGCGGCCGAGCGCATCCGTCGCAGGACCTCCTCGCGGGTGCGGGGCGTCATCGTCCCGCGGTCGCCGAGGAACTGGACGCACTCGGGGGCCTGCTCGAGCAGCGCGGCCGCGTACCGGCTGCGCGCCAGGGTGTGGGCCAGGCGCTCGGCCGCGGACCCCTCGTCGCGCAGCAGCCGGAGGTACCAGTGCGTCGACCCGAGCTCGTCGCTGATCTTGCGGAAGGCGAGCAGGCCGGCGTCCGGGTCGGCCTCGTCGGCGAACCAGCCGAGCATCACCGGCAGCAGCTGGCGCTGGATGGCCGAGCGCCGGCTCACGCCACCGGTCAGGGCCTCGAGGTGACGCAGCGCGCCGGCCGGGTCGCGGAAACCCAACGCGGACAAGCGTTCCCGCGCGGCCTCGGGGGTGAGCCGGACGTCCTGGTCGGACAGCCGGGCGACGGCCGAGAGCAGCGGCCGGTAGAAGATGCGCTCGTGGAGCCGGCGCACCTCGCGGCGCCGGGCCCGCCACTGCTCCTGCACCGCGTCGGCCGGTGACGACCGGTGCCCCAGGGACCGCCCGAGCCGGCGGAGGTCGCCCTCGGCCGTCGGCATGAGGTGGGTGCGTCGCAGCCGGAAGAGCTGGATGCGGTGCTCGAGGGCGCGCAGGTACCGGTACGCCGCCCCGAGGGTCGCCGCGTCCTCCCGCCCGATGTAGCCACCCGCCGAGAGCACCTCGAGGCCCTCGAGCGTCGTCGCCGTGCGCAGCGACTCGTCGGCCCGGCCGTGCACGAGCTGGAGCAGCTGGACGGAGAACTCGACGTCGCGCAGGCCACCGGCGCCGAGCTTGATCTGCCGCTCGGCTTCGGCCTTGGGGATGTGCTCCTCGACCCGGCGGCGCATCGCCTGCACGTCGGCGACGAAGTTCTCGCGGCTCGAGGCCTGCCAGACCATCGGCTGCACGGCGTCGCAGTAGGCCTGACCGACCTCGGTGTCCCCGGCCACCGGACGGGCCTTGAGCAGCGCCTGGAACTCCCACGTCTTGGCCCAACGCTCGTAGTAGGCGCGGTGGCTGGCGACCGTGCGGACGAGCGGGCCGTTCTTGCCCTCCGGGCGCAGGGCGGGGTCGACCTGCCACAGCGAGCCGGCACCGGTGGACGCCGAGCACAGTCGCATGAGCCGCGTCGCCAGGTCGGTGGCGACGGCGACCGCCTCCTCCTCGGGCACCCCGTCGGCGGGTTCGGCGACGAAGATGACGTCGACGTCGGAGATGTAGTTCAGCTCGCGCCCACCGGTCTTGCCCATCGCGACGACCGCGAGCCGGGTGCGGGCGGCCTCCTCGCCCACCTCGTCCCGGGCGATGCGCAGCGCCGCCTCGAGCGCGGCGGCCGCGAGGTCGGCGAGCGCCGCGGCGGTGGCCGGCAGGACCTCGAGCGGGTCCTCGGCCGTCGTGTCGAGGGCGGCGATGCCGAGGAGCTGCTCGCGGTAGCCGACCCGCAGCGCGTCGGCCGGGGTCTGCTCCCCCGGGTCCGCGACGGCGGCGACGAGCCGCGCCACCCGCTCGGAGGCCGCGACCGGCGCCGCCTCCGTGACGGCCGTCCAGTGCTCGGGGTGCGCGACGAGGTGGTCGCCCAGCGCGCTCGACGCCCCGAGCACCGCGAGCAGGCGGCGCCGGGCGAGCGAGTCGTCGTGCAGCGCCGTGACGACCGCCTCACGCAGCCCCGGCACGTCCGCGGCCGCCTCCATGAACCGGACGAGGCCGAGCAACGCACCGTCGGGGTCGGCCGCGCGCGAGAGCCCCTCGCTGAGGCCGCCGGCGTCGATCCGGTCCGGAGAGCCGGCGATGCCGCCGAGCGCGGGGTCGTCGAGGAGGTCGTTGGCCCGCCGGGGGTCGGTGAAGCCGAGCCGGGCGATCCCCGCGGGGACCGACTCGGGGGCGCGTGAGCTCACCGGCGCACCGTCACAGCGAGGGCAGGTAGCGCTCGAGCTCGAAGGCGGTGACCTGGTTGCGGTAGTCGGCCCACTCGGCGCGCTTGTTGCGCAGGAAGAAGTCGAAGGTGTGCTCGCCGAGGGTCTCGGCGACGAGCTCGCTGGACTCCATCACCTCGATCGCCTCGGAGAGGCTGGCCGGCAACGGCTTGATGCCCATCGCCCGGCGCTCGGCGTCGGTGAGGCCCCACACGTCGTCCTCGGTCTCGGGCGGGAGGTCGTAGCCCTCCTCGATGCCCTTGAGCCCGGCCGCGAGCAGCACCGCGAAGGTGAGGTACGGGTTGCACGCGGTGTCGATGCTGCGCACCTCGACCCGGGTGCTCTGGCCCTTGTCCGGCTTGTACATCGGCACGCGCACGAGGGCCGAGCGGTTGTTGTGGCCCCACGTGAGGTGGGCCGGCGCCTCGCCCCCGCCCCACAACCGCTTGTAGCTGTTGACCCACTGGTTGGTGACCGCGGCGGTCTCGGCCCCGTGCCGCAGCAGCCCGGCGATGAACTGCCGCCCGACCTTCGAGAGCTGGTAGGGCGCCCCCGGCTCGTGGAAGGCGTTGGTGTCGCCCTCGAACAGCGACATGTGCGTGTGCATGCCCGAACCCGGGTGCTCGGCGAAGACCTTGGGCATGAAGGTGGCGTAGATGCCCTGCTCGAGGGCCACCTCCTTGACGACCGTGCGGAAGGTCATGATGTTGTCGGCGGTGGTCAGCGCGTCGGCGTACCGCAGGTCGATCTCGTTCTGGCCCGGCCCGCCCTCGTGGTGGCTGAACTCGACGGAGATGCCCATCGTCTCGAGCATCGTGATGGCCGCGCGCCGGAAGTCGGCGCTGCTGCCGTGCGGGGTGTGGTCGAAGTACCCGGAGGTGTCGATCGGCTCGGGCGAGGCACCGCGCTGCCAGCCCTGCTTCAGCAGGTAGAACTCGATCTCCGGGTGGGTGTAGAAGGTGAACCCCATGTCGGCGGCCTTGGACAGGGAGCGCTGGAGGACGTGGCGGGGGTCGGCCATGCTCGGGGTGCCGTCCGGCAGGGTGATGTCGCAGAACATCCGCGCGGTGCCGTTGGTCTCACCGCGCCACGGGAGCACCTGGAAGGTCGAGGGGTCGGGCTTGGCGAGCATGTCGGCCTCGAAGACGCGCACGAAGCCCTCGATCGAGGAGCCGTCGAACCCGATGCCCTCGGCGAAGGCCCCCTCGAGCTCGGCCGGGGCGATGGCCACCGACTTGAGCGTGCCGAGGACGTCGGTGAACCAGAGCCGGACGAACCGGATGTCGCGCTCTTCGATGGTGCGGAGGACGAACTCCTGCTGACGGTCCATGCCCCGCATCCTGCCGCATCCGTGTGTCGTGCGCGTGACACGCCGACGGGCGGTGGACCGGAGGAGATCCTCCGGCCCACCGCCCGTCTCGTGGTGGTGCTGGGCAGTTCCGTTACTTGGCGGCCGCCCGGGTGTCGAACCGGACGCGCACCGAGGTGCCGTTCTCGGAGAGGACCCGGATCTTCGTCCCGCTGCCGGCGACGGTCACGCCGCCCGTCGGCTGGTCGGTCTTGAAGTACCGGTTCGGGTCGCTGTCGTCGAACAGCGGGTTCGCGGCCTGGCCGCGGACGTAGCTCGCCCGGCCGGTCGTCGCGCTGTGGAGCGTGAACGAGTCGGCCTTCTGGAGCCCGAACGGGGCGTCGTACATCTGGATGCGGGGCCGCCAGGGCTGGCCGTCCAGGTTGTAGATCGTCCGCGGGTGGGCGTCGATCGGCAGCACGAGGCCCTCACCGGGGTGCTGGCTCGTGTTGTTGTCCGACTGCGAGGTGTCCCAGAGCGAGATGAGCAGTCCGTCCTGGTAGGGGAAGTGCTCGGCGAAGTCCGGCTTGTTCGGGAACCCGAAGTTGTACGGGCCGGTCTTCAGGTACTTGTCGAAGGCGACGTACTCGCGGTTGCTCGCGATGTAGTACCAGGGGTAGCTCTGCGAGGAGGCCGCACCGACGGCGGTGAAGCCGTCGAGGGTCCAGCCGTTGGCACCGTTCTCCGCGCCGTCCTCGAGCAGCGTGGTGCTGCCGTTGGTGACCTTGATGGCGTCGACGAAGATGCCCGACGGGGTGTCGGGGTTGGTGCCCTGCGCGGCGCCGTCGGTGGCGTAGCGGACCTGCAGCTTGACCGTCTTGCCGGCGTACGCCGACAGGTCGAAGGTCGCCGGGGTCCACGCGGCCTGCTCGCCGTCGATGCCGTTGCCCTCCGCGGCCGTCGTGATCGAGCCGGGGATGGCCTTGAAGCCGGTCCCGTCGTCGACCTCGACGTACGCGTAGTCGCACGCCTCCGGACCGCAGTCCTCGATGTTCCAGCGGGCCTGGAACGAGAGCGTCGTCGTACCGGCCGGCACGCTCAGCTCTCGACCCATCGTCGCGGTGTAGTCGTCACCGGCACCGGAGTACCACTGCTTGGTGCCCTCGTACGTCGCGCCGAGGTCGGTGTCGACCTGCTTCGGCGGGAGCACGACGACGGCGGCCTGCGCCTTCTTCGAGTTGTACTCGTGCGGTCCGAGGTCGAGCACCCGGTTCTGGCCGGGGGCGACGATCTCGTAGTCGAGCCAGCCGAGCTGGAGCTTGTCCCAGGCCGACAGGTCGGCGGCGCGGCTGCCGATGGCGTCGTCGCCCGGCGCCGAGACACGGCTCTGCGCCATGAGGGTCCACCAGTTGACCGGGTTCTCGTTGGCCGAGGACGGACCGGAGGTGTCGTAGTGGTCCGGCAGGCCGAGGTCGTGACCGAACTCGTGGGCGACGACCGAGAGGCCGCCGTTCTCCGGCTGGACGGTGTAGTCCGCGGCCCAGATCGAGCTGGTGCCGACCTGCGTCCCGCCGAGCGGCGGGATCGGGGCGGCCGGGTTGTTGCCCTGGAAGGCGCGCCAGCGGTGCGACCAGATGGCGTCCTCGCCCTGGTACGGGTCACCGTCGGCCTGGTCGCCACCCGCGTGGATGATCTGCAAGTGGTCGATGTAGCCGTCGGGCTCGTTGAAGTTGCCGTCGCCGTCCGCGTCGTAGCGGTCCCAGACGTCGTACTTCTTGAGCGTGGCGTTGATCGCCGCGTCGGACTTGCCGGCGGCCTTCTGCTGGGCCACCCAGGCGTTCATGCCGTCCTGGACGAGGTTCCACGTGTTGCTGCAGACGTTCGAGGCGCAGGGGTAGCCGTCGCTGCGGCCGTAGCGGGCCTCGTTGTACTTGACGCGCACCGGGTCGGTGACCAGGCCCTCGACCGAGTACCGGCCCGAGGACTGGCGCTCGTAGTACTGGCGCATGGACTCACGACCGGTGACCTTGCCGCTGCCGAAGTACAGGTCGTTGTAGTAGGCCCGGTTGTAGTCCGGGTGCCAGTCCGTGGTGTTGTCGAGCGCCCGGTTCGGCTCGGGGATCTCGTTGAACGCCGGGCCGTCGAACCGCGAGGGGCCCGCGGTGTCAGGGTCGGTGTCCTGGTCGGGGTAGTTCGGGTGGCGCTCGTTGCCGAAGTCGACGAGCAGGACGAAGAGGCGGTCGGTGCTCTCGCGCGACAGCTCGACGTACTGGCCGCGCTTCTGCGCCTTCTTGGCCGACCGGCCGTTCTTCGCGGCGGTGGCGGCGGACTCGGTCTGCCCGACCTTGACCACGGTGCTGCCGTTGACGCGCTGCGGCTTGGCCTTCCCGGAGATCACCGACGAGATCGCCTGCTCACGGAGCTCGGCCTGCTTGTCGGCGATCGGGTCGGGGAGGTCGTCGCTCGGTGCGACGGATGCGGCTCCCTCGGACGGGACGGACGGTGGGCTGGCGGCGATCCCGGGACTGGCGAATGCCGTCCCGACCCCCGACGCCAGGGCTACGCTCAGCAGCCCGACTGCGGTCTTACGCACGTGGTCCTCCTGCGGTGTGGTGTCTTGGACCGTGCGGACGGACGAGTGGCCCGGTCGCACTGGTCTGGGACCCTAGACCGGCCCCGGCCGGATGACGAGACCGCGAACCCCTTTTTTTGGCAAAGTCGCGCCGATGCGGTACGCGCCCCGCCCCGGTGGCCCCACCCGTCCCACCAGCGCCGCGAGCGGCCGGGCCTACGATCGGGGCCATGAGCGAGCCCACGCCGGCCGGCCCGGCGCCCGAGTCCACCGCCCCCTACGGCACCGGGGCCCAGGCCGCCCCGCAGCGGCGGGTCCGGGTCCCCCACCTCCTGCAGATGAAGGAGCGTGGCGAGCGCTGGTCGATGCTCACCGCCTACGACATGTACACGGCCGAGATCTTCGACGAGGCCGGCATCCCCGTCCTGCTCGTCGGCGACTCCGCGGGCAACAACGTCTACGGCTTCGAGACCACCGTCCCCGTCACCGTCGACCACCTCGTCCCGCTCGTGCGGGCGGTCACGAGTGCCGCCCGGCGCGCGATGGTCGTCGCCGACCTGCCGTTCGGCTCGTACCAGGCCAGCCCACAGCAGGCCCTCGCCACCGCCACGCGGTTCATGAAGGAGGGGATGGCCCACGCCGTCAAGCTCGAGGGCGGCGCGGCGATGGTCCCCGAGGTCGAGCTGCTCGTCCGGGCCGGCATCCCCGTCATGGGGCACATCGGGTTCACGCCGCAGAGCGAGCACGTCCTCGGCGGCTACAAGGTGCAGGGCCGCGGGGCGGGCGCCGAGAAGCTGCTCGCCGACGCCCTCGCGCTCGAGGCCGCCGGCTGCTTCGCGGTCGTCATGGAGATGGTCCCCGCGCCGGCCGCGGCGGAGGTGACCAGCGCCCTGCGCATCCCGACCATCGGCATCGGCGCCGGCCCGCACTGCGACGCCCAGGTGCTCGTCTGGCAGGACATGGCCGGGCTGCGCGGCGGGCGGGCGCCGCGCTTCGTCAAGAAGTACGCGGACCTGCGCGGCGACCTGCTCCGGGCGGCCGGGCAGTACGCCGCCGAGGTGGCCGACGGCACCTTCCCCGCGGCCGAGCACTCGTTCGAGTCGTGACCGGGAACCCCGGCGAGCAGCAGGAGCGTCCGAGCGGCATGTGGAGCACGAGCCCGCCCCCGGCCCGGCCGGGGCCCCCGACCCGGTGGTCGGCCCACCAGTCCGGTCCGGAGGCCGCGCTGGCCTACCGCCGGCGCTTCCTCGACCTCGCGGCGCGGGGCACCGACCTGCACGGCGAGGCCCGCTTCGTCACCGAGCTCGCCCCGCCCCCGTCGCGCGTCCTCGACGCCGGATGCGGCTACGGGCGCGTCGCGACCGAGCTGACCCGCCTCGGGCACCAGGCCGTCGGCGTCGACGCCGACCCCGACCTCGTCGCGCTGGCCCGCGAGGACACCCGCACCCGCTTCGTCGTCGCCGACCTGTCCACCCTCGACCTGCGCACCGAGCAGGAGTTCCACGTCGTCCTGCTCGCCGGCAACGTCGTGCCCTACCTCGCCGACGGCACCCTGCCCGCAGTCCTCGAGCGGCTCGCCGCGCACCTCGCGCCGGGCGGCCACCTCGTCGCCGGCTTCGGGCTGGCCGGCGCCCTGCCCGAGGGGGCGGCCGCCGTCGACCTGCGCGACTACGACCGCTGGGCGCGCGCCGCCGGGCTCTCGTTCATCGGGCGGTGGTCGACGTGGGACCGGGCGCCGTTCTCCCCCGACAGCACGTACGCCCTGTCGGTGCACCGCCGGCTCGGCGGCTGAGCCTCAGCCGGCCGGGGTCGAGCCCTTCTCGTCCCACTCCCGGTCCTCGGCGTCCCACTGCTCGGTCTTCTCGCGGGCGGTCTCGAGGGCGCGGCCGGCGGCCTCCTGCGAGTCGTACGGGCCGAGGACGTTCGCGTCCTGGCTGCGGGTGTCGTCGGTCTCGACCTGGCCGGTGTCGACGTTGTACCAGTACGGCATCTCGGGTTCTCCTTCGCCGGTGCGCTCTGCCTAGACTCCAACCTATGCCCTCGACCAACCTCAGCGTCGCCCCCGGCGCGGTCTCACCGCGGCGCCCCGTGCCGGCCGGCATCGAGCGCCCCGAGTACGTCGACCGGCCCTCGCCCGCGCCGTACACGGGCCCGGAGGTCAAGGACGCCGAGACGATCGAGCGGATGCGCGTCGCCGGCCGCATCGCCGCCGACGCGATGGCCGCGGCGGCCGCCGTCATCGCGCCGGGGGTCACCACCGACGAGGTCGACCGGGTCGGGCACGAGTACCTCCTCGACCACGGCGCCTACCCGTCCACGCTGGGCTACCGGGGCTTTCCCAAGTCGCTGTGCACCTCGGTCAACGAGGTCGTGTGCCACGGCATCCCCGACGACCGCCCGCTCGAGGACGGCGACGTCGTCAACATCGACATCACGGCGTACATCGGTGGGGTGCACGGCGACACGGACGCCACGTACCTCGTCGGCGACGTCGACGAGGAGTCGCGCCTGCTCGTCGAGCGCACCCACGAGGCGATGATGCGCGGCATCCGCGCCGCGCGCCCGGGCCGCGAGATCAACGTCATCGGCCGGGTCATCGAGTCCTACGCCAAGCGCTTCGGCTACGGCGTGGTCCGCGACTTCACCGGGCACGGCATCGGCAGCGCCTTCCACAGCGGGCTCATCGTCCCGCACTACGACGCCGCCCCCTCCTACGACACCGTCATCGAGGCGGGCATGACCTTCACCGTCGAGCCGATGCTCAACCTCGGCACGCACGAGTGGGAGATGTGGGACGACGGCTGGACCGTCGTCACGAAGGACCGACGCCGGTCGGCACAGTTCGAGCACACGATCCTCGTCACCGAGGACGGCCCCGAGATCCTCACCCTGGGAGAGGCAGCATGAGCACGGCACACCCCCTCGGCATCGACGTCGGCGGCAGCGGCATCAAGGGCGCACCGGTCGACCTGGAGGCCGGTGACTTCGCCCAGAAGCGGCTGCGCATCGCCACCCCGGAGGTCTCCACCCCGGAGGCCGTCTGCGACGTCATCGCGCAGGTCGTCGACCACTTCGACGAGGTGCGCAGCGACTCCCCCATCGGCGTGACGATCCCCGGCGTCGTGCAGCACGGTGTCGTCAAGACCGCCGCGAACATCGACAAGTCGTGGATCGGCTGCGAGATCGAGAAGCTCCTCGAGGACCGCCTCCAGCACGACGTCGTCGTCGTCAACGACGCCGACGCGGCGGGGGTCGGCGAGCTGAACTACGGCGCCGCCAAGGGCCACGACGGCCTCGTGATCGTCACGACCCTCGGCACCGGCATCGGCACGGCGATCTTCAACGAGGGTGTGCTGGTCCCGAACTCCGAGCTCGGCCATATCGAGATCGACGGCCGGGACGCCGAACCCAGCACCGCGAGCTCGGCGAAGACCCGCGAGGACCTCACCTACCCGCAGTGGGCCGAGCGCCTGCAGAGGTACTACCGGGCGCTCGAGGACCTCATGTGGCCCGACCTCTTCGTCGTCGGCGGCGGGGTGTCGAAGGACGCCGACGAGTTCCTGCCGCTGCTCGACATCCGCACCCCGATCGTGCCGGCCCAGCTGCGGAACAAGGCAGGCATCATCGGGGCCGCCGTGCTCGCCACCGCGTCGCAGCAGCGGCACGGCAAGCACACCGGCTGACGCCGGCGGCCCACTACTCCCCGGCGCGGAGCTCGACCGCGCCGCGGCCCGCGAGGTCGAGGATCTCGGTGTCCGACGACCCGAGCTGCTCCGCCTGCCCGAGGTAGAGCGCGCGCCCGCGCGGCTGCAGGAGCCCGTCGTGGATCGGCACGGCCCGGGGGGCGGCGAGCCGGCGGAGGAAGGCGGTCATCTCGCGGCTGCGCTGCCACGGCGCCTGGAGCGGGAAGGCGAGGACGTCGACGGCACCGGGGTCGGCGTCGAGGGCGTCTCCGGGGTGGAAGAACGACGGCTCACCGTCGGCGTCGAGGCGCACCCCGACGTTGGGGATGCGCGGGACGTCGTCGTGGATGAGCGCGTGCACCTCGCCGACGGGCGTGACCGTGACCTCGCCGACGCGCGTCGGGCCGTCGTGCACGGTGGCCTCCACCCCGAGGCCGGACAGCACCTCGGCGCTGCCGGGGTCGCACAGGACGCGCGCGCCGGGGTTGGCCGCGAGGAGCGCGGGGAGCCGCTCGGGGTCGAGGTGGTCGGGGTGCTGGTGGGTGACGAGGACCGCGTCGAGGTCCCGGACCTCCGCGACGTCCTCGGCGAAGGTGCCGGGGTCGACGAGCAGGCGGGTGTCCGCCATCTCGAGGAGGACGCAGGAGTGGCCGAGGTGGGTGATCCGCATGGACCCACGCTAGGCGCTCGGGCCGGCCCGGCGGGGGGTGGCGCCGGGCGGGGTCAGCCGACCGCGGGCTCCGCGTCGCCGTCGGTGTGGACCGGGACGGCCTCCTCGCGGGCCGGCACGACGGCGTCGACGAGCTCCGCCGCGGCGACGAGGTCGTCGGGCAGCACCCGCAGCTCGGGGGGCGCCTGGGCGAGGGCCTTGGCTCCCTCCCCGGCGACGAAGAGGGGCAGGGTGCGCCCGAGCCGCGTGAGCGAGGGCAGCCGCGCCTCGAAGGCGGTGCGGCGGACGCCGGCGAGGACGACCGCGTCGGCGCGCAGGAACCGGGCGGCCTCGCCGATGGCGGTCATCGGCGAGTTGGCACCGAGGCTGACGACGCGCCACCAGCGGGCGTGGAGCATCGCCCCGAAGAGCTCGAGGGGCAGGTCGTGGAGCTCGCGGGGCGGGCACGCGAGGACGACCGTGCGGGCCTGCGGTCCCTGGACCGGCAGGCGGAGCTCGCCGAGCACGCCGCGGAAGGCGCTGGAGACGAAGTGCTCGTGGACGACGCCGAGGCGCCCGGCCTCCCAGTCGTCGCCGACCTCCCTGAGGACCGGCATCATCACGTCGGTGACCGTGGCGTCGACGCCCGAGACGAGCAGGGCGTCGAGGAGGACGTCGCGCACGGTGGCGCCGTCGAGGTCGCGGGTCGCGGCCATGACGCGGCGGCGCGCGAGGCCGAGGTCGGTCGAGGGGTCGGTGCCCAAGGGTGCTCCTGGCGGTGTTCGGGGACCTGCCACCCTAACCGGCGGGACCGACGCCCACGGCCGTTGGTGCGGATGAACCCGCTGGTCACGGGCCCGGGCGGGGGACGAGCCGGGCTGTAGGCCGGGTTCTGTCCCGCGCCGCCGTCGCCGGCGACGCGGTGACGGTCATCCATCTCGGGTGGCCGTCGCCGACCACCTCCAGCGCCCTACCCGGATGCTCGGGCGGGCCGCCCTCGAACGCATCCTGTCTGGGCTTGCTCCGGATGGGGTTTACCGAGCCGGCCTGGTCACCCAGGCCGCTGGTGGTCTCTTACACCACCGTTTCACCCTTACCGGCCGCGCTCGCGCGCGCCCGGCGGTCTGTTCTCTGTGGCACTGTCCCGCGGGTCGCCCCGGGTGGGTGTTGGCCACCATCCTGCCCTGCGGAGCCCGGACCTTCCTCGGCGGTGGTTGCCCACCGACGCGACCGTCCGCCCGACTCGTCCGGGGGGAGTCTATCCGGGCCGGACGAAGCGGACCGCGCTCCCGGCGACGTCGGCGACGTCGAGGCGCACCGTGACGGTCGAGCCGAGGGCGCCCCGGTCGCCGGACACCTTCGCGAGGACCGGGAGGTCGACGAGCTGGACCTCCATCCCCTTCTCGAGGTGGTCGACGACGACGGCCTCGAACTCCTCGCCCTCGCGGCCGTGGAGGACCGCGGCCTCCGCGGCGTCGGCGCAGGCCCGCTCGGCGGCGCGGGCGGTGCGGTCGGAGGTGGTCATGAGGTCGGCGAGCGCGGGCAGGGCGGTGCGGACGGCGTCGGGGACCTCGGCGCCGCGGCCGAGCGCCTCGCAGACGACGAGCCCGAAGCGGTCGACGAGCCGGCGCAGGGGGGCGGTGACGTGGGCGTAGGGGGCGGCGACGGCGGCGTGCTCGGGGTCGGCCGGGGCGGCGCCGTCGAAGGCCGTGTACGACGCCCCGCGGAAGAGCGAGGTGGCCTCGTGGATGAGGGCGAGGTGGCGCGGGTCGGTGCGGTCGAGCCCGCGCACGAGGTCGCCGTAGGGGACGCCGTCGGGCCACTGCACCCCGAGGCCTCGCGCCGCCCGGCGGAAGCGCGCCACCGCATCGTCGGTGGGGGCGGGCATCGTGCGCAGCACCCCGAGCCCACCGTCGAGCATCATCGAGGCCGCGGCCATGCCAGTGAGGAGGGAGAGCTGGGCGTTCCACTCCTCCGACGCGACGGGCGGGCGGAACTGGAGGGTGAAGCCGCCGTCGGGCTCGGCGCTGACCTGCTGCTCGGGCATCGGCAGGCTGGCCCCGCCGCGGGCCCGCTCCTGGGCCACCCGCCGCTCCCCCACCTCGCGCAGGAGCAGCAGGCGCTCGTCGGCCGTGCCGGCGTCGACCGCCCCCTGGACGCCCTCGTAGTCGAGCCGCTCGACGCTGCGGACGAGGGCCCGGTGGACCTCGGCGGCGGTGAGGACCCCCTCGCCGTCGAGCCGCAGGTCCCAGACGAAGGCCGGCCGGACCTCGCCGGGGAGCAGGCTGCCGGCGTCCTCGGAGAGCACCGGCGGGTGCAGCGGGACGCGCTCGTCCGGGCAGTAGACGGTCTGGCCGCGCTCCCGGGTGGCCCGGTCGAGCGCCCCGCCCATCCGCACGAAGGCCGGGACGTCGGCGATGGCGTAGCGGACGCGGTGCCCGGCGCCGTCGCGCTCGATGTGCAGTGCCTGGTCGAGGTCCATCGAGCCGGGCGGGTCGAGGGTGACGTACGGGACGTCGGTCTCGTCCGGGTGCCCACCCGGTGGGGGCTCGGCGGCGACCCGCTGCGCCTCGGCGAGCGCGTCGGCCGGGTAGGGACCGTCGATGCCGAGCTCGGCGCGGACCGCGGCGAACCGCTCGAGGAGGGCCTGCCGCACCCCGCTGGGGGTCTCGGCGTCGGTCGGCCGGAGCACGACCCTGGGATGCGGCACGGGTCCGACCCTAACCGTCCGTAGGCTGTGCCGGTGCTCATCCTGCTCCCCCCGTCGGAGTCGAAGTGGAACCGCCCGCGCGGTGGCCCCGCCGACCCCGCGACGTGGTCCTTCCCCGAGCTCGGACCGGTCCGCGCGGAGGTCGCGCGGGCCCTCTCGGGCGTCAGCGGCTCGCCCGACGCGGCGGCCGTCCTCGGGGTGTCCGAGGGGCTCCTCGACGAGGTGGCGCGCAACCTCGTCCTCGACACGCTGCCGGCCACGCCTGCGGCGCAGGTGTACACGGGCGTCCTCTACGACGCGCTCGACCTCGCCTCGCTCGACACCGCCGCGCGGCGCCGGGCCAACCGGTGGCTCGTCGTCGTGTCGGCACTGCACGGCGCGGTGCGGCCCACCGACCGGATCACCGCCTACCGGCTCTCGATGGGGGTCACGCTGCCCGGTACCGGCCCGCTCGCCCAGCACTGGCGGCCTGCGCTCGACGCGCCGCTGCGCGCCGCCGCCGGGTCGGGCGCGGTCGTCGACTGCCGGTCCGCGGCCTACGCCGCGGCCTGGCGCCCGGGTCGCGACCTCGCCCACCGCTGGATGCAGGTGCGCGTGCCCGGCGCGAGCCACATGGCCAAGCACACCCGGGGCCTCGTCGCCCGCCACCTCTGCGTCGAGGGCGTCGCGGCCCGGTCGGTGCCGGCCGTCGCCGAGGTCGTCGGTCGCGCGTTCGACGTCGAGCTCCACGAGCCGGGGCGCCCCGGCGCCCCGTGGGTGCTCGACGTGCGGGCCCCGTGACGTCCACCGAGGCGCTGGCGCTGGCCGAGCGGCTCGGGCCGGTCGTCGTCTTCCTCCTCGCCATCACCGTCACCGCCGAGCTCGCCGAGCGGGCCGGGGTGTTCGACGTCGCCGGCCACGCGGTGGCCCGGGTCGGTGGGGGCCGGCGCTGGCTGCTCTGGGTTCTTTTCTCCGGGCTCGCGGTGCTGGCGACGATCGTGCTCTCGCTCGACACGACCGCGGTGCTCCTCACCCCGGTGGGCCTGGCGGTGGCCGCCCAGGTCGGGCTCGACCCCCGGCTGCTCGCGGTGACGACCCTGTGGATCGCGAACACCGGGTCGCTGCTCCTGCCCGTCTCGAACCTCACGAACCTGCTGGCCCTGCACACGCTGGGCCGGGCCGGGTTGGGGCACACCGACTTCGTACGGGCCTCGTGGGCACCGGCGCTCGTCGCGGTGGTCGTCACGCTGGCCCTCGTCGCGGTGCTGCACCGGCGCAGCCTGCGGGGCCGGTACTCCGTCGCGCCGCCGGCGGAGCCGCACGACGGCGTCCTCCTCCGGGTCGCGGCCGTCGTGTGCGTCGTCCTCGGGCCGCTCTTCGCCCTCGGCGCTCCCCCGTGGCTGGTCTCGCTCGTCGCGGCGGGCCTGCTGCTCGCCACCACGTGGTGGCGCGGCCGGGAGCTGCTCGGCGGGCTGCCGGTGCCGTGGGCGATGGCGGCCGGGTTCGTCGCGGTGTCGGTGGTCGTCGAGCTGCTCCAGCAGCACGGGCTCTCCGAGGTCGTCACCCGCTCGCTGCCGGCCGGCACGGGCACCGGGGCGCTGCTCGCCCTCGCGGGTGCCGGGGCGGGCCTGTCGAACGTCGTCAACAACCTGCCCGCCTACCTCGCCCTCGAGCCGGCGGCGTCCGGGTCGGTCGAGCGCCTCGTGGCGCTGCTCGTCGGCACCAACGCCGGCCCGCTCGTCACGCCGTGGGCCTCGCTCGCGACGCTGCTGTGGATCCAGCGGTGCCGGGCGCGCGGGGTCGTCGTCCCGTGGCGCTGGCTCGTCCCGGCCGGACTCGCCTGCGCCGTCCTCGTCGTGGGGTCCGCGTCGCTGGCGCTGGCGGTCGCCGGCTGACCCTCCTTGCGCCCCGAACCTTCGACAGCCCGGAGCACCGCGCGTGCGTGACCCGTTGTGCGGGTACGTGTCCGGTGATGAATGGAGCAGCATGAGCGTGGTGGACGAGATCGGGAGGGTCGCCCAGCGGCGGCTCGGCGCAGCCCTGCGCTCGCGCGTCGCGGGCGACGACGCCGCCGAGCGCGCGGCGGTCATCTGGGGACGCCGGGGCGAGCGGCGCTTCGGCCCGGACGACCCCGTCTGGCGCGTGCACGCCGACGCCTCGATGTTCCCCGGCGGGGTCTGCGCGCTCCTGCTCCAGTCGCTGCACCCGTCGGCGATGGCCGGGGTCGCGGGCCACAGCGGGTACCGCAGCGACCCCTGGGGCCGGCTGCAGCGCACCTCGCACTTCCTCGCCACGACGACCTTCGGCACCGTCGAGGACTCCGACGCCGCCGTGGCGCGGGTCCGGAGCATCCACGAGCGGGTGCGCGGGCGCGACGGCGACGGTGTGCCGTACCGGGCGTCGGACCCCGAGCTCCTCGGCTGGGTGCACGTCGCGGAGGCCTGGAGCTTCCTCGGGGCCTTCCAGCGCTACGCCGCGACGCCGCTGACCCCGGCCGAGGCCGACACCTACGTCCGGCAGTCGGCGGTCGTCGCCGAGCAGCTCGGGGCGCAGGCGGTGCCCACGGACGTCGCCGGGCTGGCGGCGGCCCTCGAGGCCTTCCGTCCGGCGCTGCGGGCGACCGAGGACGCCCGGGACGCGGCGCGCTTCCTCCTGCTCGACCCGCCGCTGCCGTGGACCGCACGGCCCGGGTACGGGCTCATCGCGTCCGGTGGGGTCGCGCTCCTGCCCGGCTGGGCGCGACGGGCGCTGCGCCTGCCGGTGGCCGGTCCGGTGGCCGGGGCGGCCGGCGTCCTCGGCCTCGTCGGCACGCGGGCGGTGCGCTGGGCGATGGACGGCGTGGCCGAGGAGCGACGGGTCAGCGCGACGCGCTGACGAGCTCCTCGATGCGCTCGAGGGTGGCGGCCATGTTCGTGCGGGTCATGCCCTCCATCCGGCGCACGACGGGCTTGCTCACGGCGGCCTCCCGGGAGATGTCCCACGACTCGGTGACGAGGGTCCCGCCCTCGACCGGCTCGAGCTCGTAGCGCCAGATGCGGCCGCCGACGAAGCCCTTGAGGAACCCGCCGGCCAGCGTCTGCCAGGCGATGCGCCGGTTCTCCTCGAACTCGATGACCGTGTTGCTCGTCGAGTAGGCGACGCCGATCTTCATGTCCATGCCGAACCGGTCGCCGAGCCCGAGCCGCCGGCCGCCGCTGCGGGCGCCCTGCACCGAGCCGCCGCCGTCGATCCGCTGGTGCCCGGCCGGGTCGGCGAGCAGGTCGAAGATCGGCTCGGGGGGCGCCGGGATGAGGCGCTGGACGGACACGACGTCGCGGGAGGTCATGCCCGGACGCTAACAGCCGTCCGGTGGGTCAGCCGCGGGTGGCCTCGGCGGCGGACAGTGCCTGCTCGAGGTCCTCGGCGAGGTCCTGCGGGTCCTCGAGCCCGACCGAGAGACGCACCGTGCCGTCGGTGATGCCGACCGCCGCGCGGGCCTCCGGCGAGAGGCGTCGGTGAGTCGTGGTGGCGGGGTGGGTGGTCAGGGACTTGGCGTCGCCGAGGTTGTTGCTGATGTCGACGAGTCGCAGGGCGTCGAGGAAGGCGAACGCCGCGTCCTTGCCCCCGTCGAGCTCGAGGGTGACGACGGTGCCCGCTCCCCCGTCCATCTGCCGCCGGGCGAGGTCGTGCTGCGGGTGGCTCGTCAGGAAGGGGTGCACCACGCGGGTGACGCCCCGGCCGTCGTGCTGCCACGCCTCGAGGGTCGTCGCCAGCCCGAGCGCGGCATCGGCCATGGCCCGGACGCGCAGGTCGAGAGTCTCGAGGCCCTTGGTGAGCACCCAGGCGTTGAAGGGCGACATCGACGGACCGGTGTGCCGCATGAGGTTCTTGACCGGCCCCTCGACGAACTCCCTGGTCCCGAGGACGGCTCCGCCGAGGGCCCGCCCCTGGCCGTCGATGTGCTTCGTCGCCGAGTAGACGACGACGTCGGCGCCGTGGGCGAGCGGGTGGCTGAACACCGGTGTGCCGAAGACGTTGTCGACGACCACCTGGGCGCCGGCCGCGTGGGCGAGCTCGGAGACGGCGGCGACGTCGACGAGCTCCTGCATCGGGTTGCTCGGGGTCTCGAAGAACACCGCGGTGGTCGGTGTCGCGAGGGCGTCGCGCCACTGGTCGAGGTCCGCGCCGTCGACGAAGACGGTTTCGACGCCCCAGCGCGGGAGGATCTCGTCGAGGATGACGAAGCACGAGCCGAAGAGGGCCCGCGAGGCGACGACGCGGTCGCCGGCGCCGCAGAGGGCGGCCATCGCGGTGAAGACCGCCGACATGCCCGAGGCGGTGGCGAAGCAGGCCTCGGCGCCCTCGACCAGGCGCATCCGCTGCTCGAAGACCGACACGGTGGGGTTGCCGTATCGGCTGTAGATGTAGTGCTCGACCTCGTCCTTGAACGCGGCCTCGGCCTGCGCCGCGGACTCGTAGACGAACCCGCTGGTGAGGTACAGCGCCTCCGCCGTCTCGTCGAAAGCGCTGCGCTGCAACCCACCCCGCACCGCGAGGGTCCGCGGCCGGAGGGGCGCGGCGTCGTGCCGTTCCGCGCCCGTCACTGCTGCCGCCACGGCAGGCCGGCCTGCTTCCACCCCGCGACGTCGCGGTGACCGTCGGCGCCGACCGGGCCCTCGAAGCCCTCGGTGACGTTGTACGCAGGGCCGAGCCCCGCGGCCGTCGTGGCCTCGGCGGCGGCCACCGAGCGGACGCCGGAGCGGCAGAGGAAGTAGACGGGACGACCCGGGGTGACTCCGTGCGCGGCGAGCTCGTCGAGGAAGCGGTCGTTGACCGCGCCGGTCGGGAAACGGTTCCACTCGACGAAGGCGACCTCACGACCGGCCGAGGACAGGTCGGGCACACCGACGTAGGTCCACTCGGCCGTCGTGCGCACGTCGACGAGGACGGCGTCGTCCGGACCGGTGACCGCCGCGTGGGCCTCGGCGGGGGTGACGTCACCTGCATAGCTCATGCCCACGAGGGTAGGCGTCCGGCGCTCGGCGGGCCGGGCCGTCTCAGGCTGTCGGAGGGCGGGCCTAGCGTGCCCGGATGGACCACCAGCCCCGTCCGCGGGTCGTGCTCACGACGCTGGCCGGCGTCGACGGCCGCATCACCCTCCGCCGCGACCAGCTGCTGCTCGACCCCGCCGTCGGCGCCCGCTGGCGGGCGGCCTGGCCGGACGACGTCGAGGGGCTCGTCCGCCGGCGCGACGCCTGGATCGCCGACCACCACGCCCCGACGGTGACCCTGGAGGGCAGTGGGAGCTTCGTCAGGGACGACGTCGTGTCGCCGTGGGCCGAGGGTGGTGGCCCCTGGGACCACCCGGACCACCTGCCGCGCCGGGCGCCGCGCTGGTTCGTCGTCGTCGACGGCCGCGGCCGGATGGAGTGGACGTTCACCGGTGACGACGAGACCGCACTGATGGTGCTCGTCTGCCGTTCGACACCGCCGGGCTACCTCGAGCAGCTGCACGAGCTCGGGGTCGGGTGGCTCGCCTGCGGGGACGCCCGCGTCGACCTCGACCTCGCCCTGCGCCGCCTGCGCGCCGAGCTCGGGGTCCGGGCCGTCCGGGCCGACGGCGGCGGCGGGGTCAACGGGGCGCTGCTGCGGGCCGGGCTCGTCGACGAGCTGCACGTCGTGACGATGCCGGTGCTCGTCGGTGGGCTCGGCACCCCGACCTTCCTCGACGGCGAGCCGCTGGCGCCGGACGGCCTGCCGGTGGGGTTGCGCGTCGTGCGGTCCGAGCACGGCGAGGAGGGGTCGGTGTGGACGCACTACGAGGTGGTCCCGCCGGCGGGCTGATGCCTCCAATGTCGTTCTGCTGAGGGCAAATACCTGTGGATGAACCCTTTCGCCTGTCGGCGCTGCGAGGTAGGATCGGGTATGGACAGGGGGACGATCAGCAGCCGCATCGCGGCACTGCGCGAGGAGTGCGCGGCGCTGGGTCGTGAGCTCGCCGACAGGGGTCGGGGGCTGTCGGCGGAGGATGCGTTCGGGCTCGCGGGTGAGGCGCAGGGGCTCGCGAACGCGGCCGACTCGCTGGTCGCCGTGGCGGGGGCGTGGGGTGCGCGGGTGGAGACCACGCTGCGGGAGCCGGGGCCGTGGGAGCGGGTGCACCCGGTCGGGTTCGTCGACGCGATGGCCGCGACGGAGATGTCTCTGGCCTGCGGGCTGACCGAGGGGGTCGCGGGGCGCAAGGCCGCGCTCGGTGCGGCACTGGGTGAACGCTTCCCGGCGATCCGCGACCTGCTCGTCGCCGGTGACGTGGCGGCGGTGACCGCGCACAAGGTCGTCGACGCGTGCGCCGGCCTCGACGCCGACGCGTGTGTCCGGGTCGATGCCGAGCTCGCGGGCCGGCTTCCCGCGATGGACCCCGCCCGCGTCACCGGGGAGGCGCGATGCGTCGCCGGACGAGTGGCGGCCGACCAGGTCGCCGCGCACGCTGCGAAGACCCGCCGCGGTCGGTGCGTCGAGACCCGGGCCGGGGTGGACGGGCTGACCGACTGGTTCGCGTCCCTCCCGACCGCAACGTCGGCGGCGATGTGGTCCGCGGTCGAGCAGCTCGCGCGCGAGTACCGGCAGGTCGACGACACCCTCTCGGTGCCGGAGTCCCGCGCTGATGCGCTGACCGACCTGGTCCTGCGCAACGTGACGGTGTCGGCCCAGGTGACCCTCGGGGTCCCGGTCGTCACCGACCGGCCCGCACCCGAACCGGTTGCCGGGGAACGGTTCCGGGTCGACTGGGACGACGACGAGACGCTGATCGACCACGTCACGGGTCAGGAGGTCCGCTACGGCGACCTCGACCCCGCCTCCCGCGAGGAACTCTCCTGGATCGAAGAGCCGGCCGAGCTCGACGGCGACATCGCCCGAACTATGGCGGTCGTCTCGCCCGGGTACGCGGTCTCCGGCACCGGGATCCCCGGTCTCGGCTGGGTCGACCCGGCCACCCTCGCCAACCTCCTGCGCCTGCTGCCGATGGAGGTCTCCCGGGCCGTGCTCGAGGCCGACACCGGCACCCTCGCCAGCCTCGCCACGAGCGCCTACCGACCACCCAAGACCATCAGCGACTTCGTCAAGACCCGCGACGGCACCTGCCGCATGTGGGGCTGCACCAGACCCGCCGCACGCTGCGACCTCGACCACGTCAGACCCTGGCCCGACGGCACCACCACACCCACCGGACTCGAGTCGCTCTGCCGACGGCACCACCGCTTCAAGCAGACCCAACGCTGGCGACCCGTCCTGTCCCCCGACGGCACCACCACCTGGCACGGCCCCAACGGCGCCACCCGCACCACCGAACCCAGCACCGCACCCTCCAACCGGTCGACTGAACCCGGTTGCGCCACGCCCGTGCCCGACAGAGGGTGGCGACATGGAGACGCCGACCCTGACGACGGACCGGTTGCGGCTCCGCCCGTTCGCCGACACCGACGCCGAGGCGCTCTTCGCCCTCCAGAGCGACGCGCACCAGCTGCGGTACTGGGACGACCCACCGTGGACGGACCCCGCCCGGGCAGCACGCTTCATCGCGGCCTGCCGGACGATGGCCGACGAGGGATCGGGCGTCCGCCTGCTCCTCGAGCGCAAGGACGGCGGAACGTTCGTCGGGTGGTGCGCCCTCACCGGCCATGACCCGAGGCACCACACCGCCTCGCTCACCCTCTGCCTCGCCGAGGACGCCTCGGGCCACGGGTTCGCGACGGAGGCCGCCGACGCCCTCCTCGACTGGGGGTTCGCCACCCTCGACCTCAACCGGGTGCAGGCCGAGGCCGACACCCGCAACCTCGCCTGCGCGCGGGTCCTCGACAAGCTCGGGTTCGTCCGGGAGGGGACCCTGCGCGAGGACTGCGTCGTCGACGGGTTCGTCACCGACTCCTCAGTCCACGGGCTGCTCCGCCGCGACCGCGACCGCGGCCGCACCTCCGGCGCCGACCGGACCCCAGGGGGCGCCGACGAGGCACCCAGCCCGTTCGCGGCCAAGCCGACCCTCGTCGGTGACCTCGTCACCCTGCGCCCGGTCACCGCCGAGGACGCCGACGTCCTCGACCGCGTCGTCCGCGAGGACGACGAGATCGCGGTGCTCACCGGGTCGGTGCACGACAGCACCGCTCCGCTGCCGGCGACGGACCCCCAGCGGCTGCGCGAGATCTACGGGGCGTGGGCCGTCGCCGACGACCGCCTCGTCCTCGCGGTCCTCGACAACGTCGACGGGTCGGTCGTCGGCGAGGTCGTGCTCAACGACTGGGACTCCGGCAACCGCTCGTGCGGCTTCCGGACCTTCGTCGGGGCCGCCGGGCGCGGGCGGGGCCTCGGCACCGAGGCGACCCGGCTCGTCGTCGAGCACGGGCTCGGGTCGATGGGGCTGCACCGCATCCGGCTCGAGGTGTACGACACCAACCCCCGGGCGCGGCACGTCTACGAGAAGGTCGGGTTCGTCCACGAGGGCACCGGCCGCGAGGCGCTGCTCCTCGACGGCCGCTGGGTCGACGTGCACTTCATGGCCGTGCTCGCCGACCCCGCGGTCAGCCCGTGACGACCTCGCCGCCGGCGTCCTGCCAGGCGCCGATGCCGCCCTCGAGGTCGTAGGCGTCCGCGAAACCCGCGGCCGACATCTCCGCGACCGCCGCACCCGACCGGTTGCCCGAGTGGCAGTACACGGCGTACGGCGCCGCCGGGTCCAGGGCCGCGAGCCGGGTCGCGAAGTCGGGCGCCGAGACGTCGAGGTTGACGGCGCCCGGGAGGTGCCCGCCGGCGAACTCCGCCGGAGTGCGCACGTCGAGCAGGGTCGTCCCGGGCCGCTTGAGCGCCGCCGCGAAGTCGGCCGGGGCGAGGGTCGAGCCCGCGGCGGGGGCGGCCGAGGCCGTGGGGCCGACGGACACGCCGACGTCGGGCGACCCGGAGCATCCGGCCACCCCGAGGGAGACCGAGAGGACGGCGGCGGCGAGCAGGGCGGTGGTGCGGTGGGTCACGGGGTCTCCTGGGGACGGTCGGTCGTGCGGGTCATGGGCTGGGGCGAGAGGTGGCGGACGTGCTCGTGGTCGCCGAGCAGCTCGAGGCGGCGCCACAGCACGCTGCCCGGCACGGCCTGGCTGGCGTGGCACGCGACCGCGCGGCGCTGGCCCGCACGGTCGACCGCGACGGCCACGAGGTCCTCGGCGGGGTGGCCGGCGAACGAGGCACCGAGCTCGGTGTTCAGCGTCCGGGCGACCTCGGCGGGCAGTGCCCACCCGAGCACCGGGACCCCGCGGGAGGCCGCGACGGCCAGCGCGGCCCGCGACGCCGCCTCGTGGTCGGGATGCCCGGTGACCCCGTCGACGGGGTCCATCACGAGGACGCCGTCGGGACGGGCACGGTCCAGCTCGGCGGACACCGCCGCGCGAAGCACGTCCGGGTCGAGTCCGGCGAGACCTCCGTCCGGGAACGACAGCAGGCGCACCGCGCGGATGCCGAGCTCCGCGCCCGCGGCCTCGAGCTCGCGCGTCCGGACCGCGGCGAGGTCGCCGACGTCGGCGCCGAGGGTCGAGGCCTCACCCCGGGTCAGGCAGAGGACCGAGACCTCGGCGCCCTGCGCGACGAAGCGGTCGAGCAGCGCGCCCAGGGCGAACGACTCGTCGTCGGGGTGCGCGACGACGACGAGGACCGAGCCCCAGGCGGGCAGGGCGACGGCGGGCGACGACGAGGCGGGCACGGCGTTCACTCCGGCCGGCAGATCTCGCGGCGGGTCGCGGTCCGCACGGTGAGCCCCGCGACGCCGACGACGACCACGGTCGCCACGACGAGGAGCCCGGCCGCCACGACGTCGTACCCCACCTGCGGCCGGGTCCCTGCCACGGACACGGCCGCGGCGGCGGCCGCCGCGAGCGGGAAGGTGTACGCCCACCAGGGCAGCCCGAACGGCAGCCGCCGCAGCCGCGGCAGGTGCGCGGCGAGCAGCAGGACGAAGGCCAGCGTCGCGGCACCGAGGATGCGCACGACCGGTCCGTCCGCCGTCCCCGTGAGCGCCTGCCAGGCCAGCAGCGACACCGCCGGTGGGGCGGCGAGGATCGCGACCGTCGGCAGCAGCCGCTCCGGCAGCGGGCTGTCGTGGAGCAGCAGCCGGTGGAGGACGAGGGGCAGGAGGGCGAGCCAGAACACGACCCCGACGCCGAACGCGAACCACGCCACCTCCACCGAGCCCACCTCGGCGGCCGCCAGGGGTGCGACGACGTTGCCGACGACGGGGACGAACCACGCCGGTGTTACGGCCGCCGGGCCGATGTCGGTGCGTGCCGACCAGGCCCCCAGGACGGCGAAGGTGGCCGCGAGGTGGCCCACCGCACCCAGCCACCAGAGCACGGAGGCCACACCGGGCGCGACGTCCCTACCGGCCGTGGCGAGGACGAGCAGCGAGACGGTGAGCGTCGGCGCGAACGTCATCCGCACCGGGTGTCGCAGCTCGGCGCGGGCCGCCGCCGGGAAGCGCACCCACTTGAGCGCGTACGCCGCACCGACGACGAGGAAGGTGGCCGCGGCCAGGGCCAGCAGAACCTGCGCGGGCCACTGCGGCACCGCCCACGTCCGGGCCGCCCGACGCCAGGCGAGCGAGAGACCGCCGACCCCCATGACGGACGCGAAGAGCGTGACGGGCAGGTGCGCGAGCGAGGGTGCGGTCACGCCGGGCGCGTCCGCCCCGGCCGCCGGCGTCGTGAGCACGTGGGTCATCCGGATCTCCCTTCCGACCGGACTATATACCCCTAGGGGTATAAGCGCAGTCGCATCGTGCCGGCGTGGCACGTCGTCGCTCGCCGGCCCCCGTGAGGACGCCGACCACCCCCGGTTCGGTCCAGGCCACGAGCGGCTCGTCACCGAGGACGCACGAGCACACCCAGCCGGCCGTGAGCGCCGCGACGTCGACCACCGCACCGATCCGGAAGAGCGACGTCGTCTCGCGGACCGCCGCACCCTCGCCCGCCCGCAGCACGGCGCGCACGCCCGGCGCCTCGGCGAGCGCACCGATGGCCACCGCGACGTTGTCGAGGTCGTCGGACCCGAGGGCGGCCACCGCCCGGGCGCGGGACAGCCCCACGCGGCGGAGCAGCGCGCGGTGCGCGGCGTCGCCGACGACGACCGGCAACCGGGAGGCGCGGGCCAGGGCCAGGTTCGCGCCCTGCGCGTCGCGCTCGAGGACGACCACGCCGATCCCGAGCTCGCGCAGCAGCTGGGCGACGCGCAGCCCGACCTGCCCGAGCCCGGACACGACGACGTGGTCGCGCCGCGGCAGGCTGCGGGGTCCGGCGACGGCCACCGTGCGTGCCCCGACGACCCACTCGACGAGGCCGGCGACGAGGGCGCCGGTGAAGGCGATGCCGGCGAGCATCAGCACGGCCGACGTCACGAGGTACCAGCCCGGGACCGCGTCCGACCCACCCTCCACGAACCCCACCGTGGCGACGAGACCGGCCGCGGCCCGGAGCGCCTCGACGACCCCCTCGTGGAGCACCACCACCCCGAGCGCCCACTCGAGCGCGAGGGTGAGGGCGAGTCCGAGGAGGCCGACCGGGAACAGGCCGGAGCCGGCGCCGTGCCGGTGCGGCACCCAGCGGGCGGCCCGCTCGAGGACGGTCGGCGCGCGCACCGGCCACGGGTCCTCGACGACGGCGCCCTCCCGGCGCACGAGCGCCCGCGGCCCGTCCGGGCCGGTCCGGACGGCGTGGACGTCGGCGCCGAGGCAGGCGGCGACGACCGCCGGCGCCGCGACGTCGGCCGGCGAGGTGACGACGCACCGGGGGACGACGGCGGCGAGCCGACGGGCCATCGTGCGGTCGAAGACGGTCACGACGACGGACACCCCCGGCGCGAGGTGCTCGGCGAGGAGCACGTAGCGCAGGGCCCGCAGGTCGCCGCGGACGAGCACCGCCACGGCGTCCACGGCGTCGTCGAGGGCGGCGCGGAGCTCCTCCTCGTCCGGGGCGAGCAGGTGGACGACGTCGACCTCGGCCCCGGTGAGCAGCGCGCACAGCACGCGGGTCACCTCGAGGTCGCCGACGACGACGACCCGCCGGACCCCGGTCATCGCCACCTCCTGTCGGCACGCCCCACCGGTCGGCAGCGTATACCCCCGCCCGTACCGACGGATGTGACCCGGATCGCCTCGCGTTGATACCCCTCTGGGTATATGGTCGACGCATCCACCCACGTCGAAGGAGACGCCATGGCAGACGTCGTCGTGCTCGGGGCGGGAGTCGCCGGCCACACCGCCGCCCTCCACCTGAGCCGCCTGCTCCCGAAGGGCCACACCGTCACCGTGGTGTCGCCCAACTCCCGCTGGAACTGGATCCCCAGCAACATCTGGGTCGGCGTCGGGAAGATGCCGCGCGAGTCCGTGGTCTTCCCGCTGGCCCCCGTGTACGCCCGCAAGGGCATCGCGTACCGCCAGGCCAAGGCCGTCGCCATCCGGCCGAACGGGGATGCCGAGAGCGAGCGCGGGGCGGTCGACATCGTCCACACGGGACCCGACCGCGCCGGCGAGGAGGAGCGCATCCGCTACGACTACCTCGTCAACGCCACCGGGCCGCAGCTGCGCTTCGGGATGACCCCCGGCCTCGGACCGGACGGTGGGCACACCGTCTCGGTGTGCACCGCCGACCACGCCGTCGAGGCGGCCGCCCACCTCCGTGCGGTCATCGACCGGCTCCGGCAGGGGCAGCCCCAGACCCTCGTCGTCGGCATGGGGCACGGCACGTGCACGTGTGAGGGCGCCGCCTTCGAGTACGTCTTCAACGTCGACCACGAGCTGCGCGAGGCCGGTGTCCGCGATCTCGCCCGACTCGTGTACCTCACCAACGAGGCCGCCCTCGGCGACTTCGGGGTCGACGGGATGACGTTCGCCGAGAACGGGTTCCAGACCACCTCCGAGCTGTGGACGGCCAGCCTGTTCCGCGAGCGCGGCGTCGAGGCGGTGCTGGGCGCGCACGTGCACCGCGTCGAGCCCGGGGTCGTCCACTACGAGACGCTCGACGGTGAGATGCACGAGCTGGCCTTCGACTTCGGGATGCTGCTGCCACCCTTCGGCGGCGTCCCGCTCCAGGCCTTCGACCGCGACGGCACCGACATCACCGCGACGATGTTCGCCCCGAGCGGCTTCATGCGGGTCGACGCCGACTACACGCCGAAGCCCTACGAGGAGTGGCGCGGTGAGGACTGGCCGCGCACCTACCTCGCACCCGGCCACGACAACGTCTTCGCCGTGGGCATCGCCTTCGCTCCCCCGCACCAGATCTCGCGACCGCGCACCAGCGCCAACGGCACCGTCATCGCCCCCTCGCCGCCGCGCACCGGCATGCCGTCGGGCGTCATGGGCCGGACGGCGGCGCAGACCATCGTCGACCGGATCAGGCACGGCGCCGACCGTCCTGCCCACGAGGCCTCGATGGCCCGGATGGGCGCCGCCTGCGTCGCGTCGGCCGGCGCCGGCATGCGGCGCGGTTCGGCCGCGGCGATGACGATGATGCCGGTCGTCCCCGACTACTCGCGCTACCCCACCGGTCGCGACCTCGACGACACGCGGGGCGAGATCGGGCTGAGCGGCCACTGGGTCAAGCTCATGCTGCACCACCTCTTCATCCACAAGGCCAAGGGCCGCCTCGGCTGGCAGTTCATCCCGGAGTGAGCAGATGACCACGAACGACACGACGCCCGCCGCCGACCTGTCCGGCGCGCCCCTGCCCACCGCGAGGACCCTCCGCCGCCGGCGCAGCCTGCCGTTCCAGGCGACCCGGTTCGCGGTGTTCAACCTGCGGATCCTGCGCATGGTGGCCAAGGGCCACCACTGAGCACTGCTCAGGCCAGCGAGAGGAAGAGCCGCTCGAGGGCCTCGAGGTCACCGGGGCGGCGCTTTGGGTCGAGGGCGCACTGCCGCAGCGCGAGGGTGACCACGCCGTAGCCGGCGCGGTCCAGCTCGGTCCCCGCCTCGGCCAACCGCACGACGGCGTCGGGGCAGCCGCGGCCCTCCTCGACGAGGGCCACCACCTCGCCGAGCACCTCCTGCGCCCGCCGCAGCCGCTCGAGGACCGGCTCCATCGCCACGGGGTCGAGCCGCACCGAGGGTCGTGGGGGCCGGGCCGGGCTCACGGACGCCTCAGGCCGCCGCCGGGCCGCGGACGACGGGGCCGCCGGCCGCCACCCACGCCGACGTCCCGCCCTCGACGGTCACGGCGTCGTACCCGAGCGAGCCGAGCAGCGAGGCCATCGACCGGCTGCGGTTTCCGCTCTGGCAGATGACGTGGACGACCCGGTCGCGCGGCACCGGCCCGAGCGCCGAGGTGATCCGGCTCATCGGGGCGAGGACCGCGCCCGGCACGTGCCCGGAGAGGTACTCGGCCGGCTCGCGGACGTCGAGGACGAAGGCGCCGTCGGCGTGCCGGGCGCGCAGCGTGGGGATGTCGATGCTCCTGGTCATGTGGACAGCATACCCCCTGGGGTATAGTCTCGACAGACCCCACCCTTGGAGGAGACCGATGATCTTCACGCAGTACTACCTCGACTGCCTCTCGCAGGCCTCGTACCTCGTCGCCGACGAGACCACCGGGCAGGCGGTCGTCGTCGACCCGCGCCGCGACGTCGGCGAGTACCTCGACGACGCCCGCGCGCGCGGCCTGACCATTGTCGGGGTCGTCAACACCCACTTCCACGCCGACTTCGTCTCCGGCCACCTCGAGCTGGCCCGCGAGACCGGCGCCTGGATCGGCTACGGCGAGGCCGCGCGGGCCGACTTCCCGGTGCGCCACCTCGCCGACGGCGAGCGCATCTCCCTCGGCGAGGTGACCCTCGAGGTCATGGCCACCCCCGGCCACACCCCCGAGTCGATCTCCGTCCTCGTGTACGAGCACGCCGACGACGAGGTCGCCTACGGCGTGCTCACGGGCGACGCCCTCTTCATCGGCGACGTCGGGCGTCCCGACCTCCTCGCCTCGGTCGGCGTCACCGCCGACGAGCTCGGCCGGATGCTCTACGACTCGGTCCAGCACAAGCTGATGGGCCTCGACGACGCGGTCCGCGTCTTCCCGGCGCACGGCGCCGGCTCGGCGTGCGGCAAGAACCTCTCGACCGAGAAGCAGTCGACCATCGGCGCCCAGCGGGCCTTCAACTACGCCTGCCAGCCGATGACCGAGGACGCGTTCCTCGCCGTCGTCACCGAGGGACAGCCCTCGGCCCCGGGCTACTTCGTCTACAACGCGACCCTCAACAAGCAGGAGCGCGACGTCCGCGACACGGAGGCCACCGTCCCCGCCCTCACCGACGCCGAGGTCGACTCGGCCCTCGCCGAGGGAGCCGTGCTGCACGACGCGCGCGACGTCCAGGAGTTCGCCGCCGGCCACCTGCGGGGCGCGGTGAACGTCCCGGCCGACGGCCGGATGGCCGAGACCGTCGGGATGGTCCTCACGCCCGACCAGCCGGTCGTCATCATGGCCCCCGAGGGCACCGAGCAGGAGGTCGCCACCCGGTTCGCGCGCATCGGTTTCGACCGGGTGCTCGGCTACGTCGCCGACCCCGAGGCCTTCCTCCTCGCCCACGAGGACCACGTCGACCGGGCCAGCCGGCTCGGCGCGGCCGCGGCCGACGCGGCGAGCGCCGACCCGGACGTGCAGGTCGTCGACCTCCGCAACGCCGGCGAGGTCGCCTCGGGCATGGTCCCCGGGGCCCGGCACGTTCCCCTCGCCGAGCTGGCCGCCCGCGCCGGCGAGCTCGACAGCGCCCGGCCGGTCGTCGTGTACTGCGCCGGTGGCTGGCGCAGCAGCGTCGGGGCGAGCCTCCTGCGCAGCAAGGGGTTCACCGACGTCTCGGACATCCTCGGCGGCTACGGCGCCTGGGCCACCGCCCACGCTCCGGCGTGAGCGTCGCGCTGCTGCTCGCGGTCCTCGCCGGGGTGGCGGTCGGGCTCTCGCTCGGCGCCCTCGGCGGCGGCGGGTCGATCCTCGCCGTCCCGGCCCTCGTCTACGTGCTCTCGCTCGACCCGCGGGCGGCGACCACCGCCTCCCTCGTCGTCGTCGGGGCGACCGCGCTCACCGGCGCCGTCGGCCACGCGCGGGCCGGGCGGGTCGACTGGCGGGCGGCCCTCGTGGTCGCCGCGCTCGGCGTGCCCGCCGCGCTCGCCGGGTCCGTCGTCGGCCGGCTCGTCGACCCCCAGGCCCTCCTCGTCGCCTTCGCCGGGCTGATGGTCCTCGCCGCGGTGGCGATGTTCCGCCGGTCCCGGGGGGAGGTCGCCGCGGCCGCCCCCGCGCCGAGGACCGGTGCGCGCCGGGTGGTCCCGGTCGTCGCGGTCGGGCTCGGGGTCGGCTTCCTCACCGGGTTCCTCGGCGTCGGCGGCGGGTTCCTCGTCGTGCCGGCCCTCGTCCTGGCCCTCGGTTTCGCGATGCCGACGGCGGTCGGCACCTCGCTCGTCGTCATCGCGCTGACCAGCCTCGCGGCGTTCGCCGAGCGGGTGGGTCACGGCGCCGTGCCGTGGGGCGTCGTCGTGCCCTTCGCCGTCGCGGCGGCCGGCGGCTCGCTCCTCGGCCGGCACGTGACCGACCGGGTGCCGGCGGTGGTGCTGACCCGGGCCTTCGCGGTGCTGCTCCTCCTCGTCGGCGGCTACGTGGCCGTCCGGGCCGGCACCCGCCTCCAGGCGGCCTGACGGGTCAGCCGAGCGCCAGCTCGAAGCGACGCAGGGCCGGGTGGGGCGCGAAGAGCGACCACGACACCTCGTCGGTGGCGACCCATCCGCGCCTCTCGTAGAACGAGATCGCCCGGCGGTTCTCCTCGAACACGCGCAACCACGCGACCCGGTGCCCCGACTCCGCGATCGTGGCCACCAGCTCGTCGTGCACCCGCCCGGCCAGCCCGCTCCCCCACGTCCGGCGGGCCGTGCCGAGGTGGAAGAGCTCGTCGCGGCGCGTCGCGGCGAACCCGACGAGCACCCCGTCCTCCTCGGCCGCGAACGACCGGATGGCGGAGTCGGCCAGCTCGTGCACCCACCGTGCGCGGACCTCGGTGCGCGGGAAGGGGTGAGTCTCCTGCGGGAAGATGTGGGCCAGCGCCGCGACCGCCCCCTCCTCCTGCAGGGGCAGCAGCGCGTCGAGGTCGTCGGGGCGCAGCGGTCGCAGGAGGGGCACGCCGTCGACCGTATCCGTCGCCTAGCCTCGGACCGACCGGCACCACACCCTCGGAGCCCCGCCACCCGTCCAGGAGCGACCATGTCGACCACCGCGACGCCAGAGGAGCGCCGCGCCGTCCTGCCCGGCGACGACCTCGTCGCCCACGCCGACGCCGTCATGGACCGGGCCTTCACCATCGACGCGGCCCCCGACCGGGTGTGGCCCTGGGTTCAGCAGCTCGGGAAGCAGCGTGCCGGCTGGTACCTCCCGCGGCGCCTCGAGCGGTGGCTCCCGCGCGGCCGGCGCGCCGTGCGGCACGTCGAGGACCGGTGGCAGCACCTGCGACCCGGTGACGTCGTGCCCGACTACGGCGGCCGGCACGAGACCTTCACCGTCCACGCGGTCCACCCGCCGACCACGCTGGACTACACGTCGCAGCGCGGCGGGGCGCAGGTCTCGTGGGCCATCACCCTGGCCCCGGTCCCCACCGGCCCGACCGACGACGGCCCGGAGCGCACCCGGCTGCACCTGCGCCTGCGCGTCGGCCCGCTGAAGCACCCATGGCTCGTGCGGACCGGCGGGGACGCGGTCGACCGGCTGACCATCGAGGGCATGGCCGCCGGGCTCGCCGAGCGGCTGGCCGGACCCGCCGACGGCTGACAGGGTGGGGTGATGGGGTTCACCGTTCCGCACGAGGAGGCGCTCGACGCCTTCAGCACCTCCGTCGACTCCTTCGTCGAGGCGGCCCGGGCCGTCGACGAGCTCGCGCTGTTCGCCCCCTCGCGGTGTCACGGGTGGACGCGGTTCGAGGTCGTCGACCACGTCCTCGCCGGCTGGCGCGAGCTGCTCGGCGGGATGGCCGCCCGCACCCCGGGCCCGGCGACGGTCGACGCCGTCACGTACTGGACCGACTGGGGCGAAGCGCACGCCGCCGACGACCCCGTGGCCGTCCTCATGGCCCAGCGTCGGCACGCCGACGCCCACCCCCGGCCCTCCGCCGCCGTCGCCGCCCTCACGGAGGTGGCCGAGCAGCTGCGGCTGGTCTCGCCGTCACTGCCCGACGGGCACCACGCCTTCCAGGGCCAGGTGCTCACGAGCGGTGACCTGCTCGCGACCTGGGCGGTCGAGACGGTCGTGCACCAGCTCGACCTCGGCATCCCGCATCCGCCGCCCGCCGCGGCCCTCAACCTCGCCCGGCGCACCGCCGCCGAGGTGCCCGACCTCGTCGGGCGGGCCTGAACCCGCGGCGGCTCAGGCGCGGTTGGTGAAGGCGACCGAGACGTCGTCGCCCGGCCACACCTCGACGCCGGCGAGCGAGCCGGCGGCCACCGCCAGCCGTCCCCACCGCTCGCGCGGCATCCCGAGCACGTGCCCGAGGACGGCGCGCACGGTGCCGGCGTCGCAGACGACCACGGTGGTGCCGCCCCGCGCGACGACCCGCTCCCAGGCCTGCGCGGCACCGTCCGGCGACCACGCGGCGTCGACGACCGGGTCGACCCCCAGCGCGTCACCGACCTCCGCGGCGGTCTCGACCGCCTCGTCGGCCGACCCGGTGAGCAGGCAGCGCGGGGCTCCGCCGAGCAGCCGCTGCACCGAGGCCGCCGCCGAACGGGCGCCGTCGCCGGAGGCGGCCGCGACGAGCACGACGCGCACCGGCGTCCCCTCCCGCACGGGCACCGGGGCGCACGCGTCGGACGCACCGGGTGCCTCGGGCGCGTCGGACCCGTCGTGGCGCCGGTCGACGGTCAGGCCGTCCATCCCGTCGTTGGACAGGGCGTCGGCGGCCTTGTTCTCGGCGCGCGGGATCCACTCGTAGCGCACCGACCCGCCGGCCTCCCGGAGGGCGTTCGCGACCTCGCGGGCCTGCAGCGCCAGCCGGCGCATGTCCTCGTGCTTGATCTTCCAGCGACCGGCCATCTGCTCGACGACGAGCTTGGAGTCCATCCGCACGAGGACGTCGGCACCGGGGTCGATGGCGTGCGCGGCCTCGAGCCCGGCGATGAGCCCCCGGTACTCGGCGACGTTGTTCGACACCTTGCCCAGCGGCTCGGCGCGCTCGGCGAGCAGCGCGCCGGAGTCGGTGTCGCGCACGAGGGCCCCGTAGCCCGCGACCCCGGGGTTGCCGCGCGACCCGCCGTCGGCCTCGACGGTGAGCCTGCGGCTCACAGCCCCGACTCGGGCGTGCGGACGAGGATGCGGTTGCACTCCTCGCAGCGCAGGACCTCGTCCTCGTCGGCCGAGCGCAGGCGCTGGATCTCGACGGGGTTGAGCTCGAGCCGGCACCCCTCACACCGGCGCTGGCGCAGCGCGGCGGCGCCGGTGCCCGACGAGGCGCGGATCCGCTCGTAGAGCGCCACGAGGTCCTCCCCCACCTCGGCGACGAGGCCGTCACGGGGCGCGGCGACGTCGCGCTCCTCGCCCTCGAGCCGCGCGAGACCGGCATCGCGGTCGGCCTCGAGGCCGGCGATGCGCTCGCGCAGCTCGGCCATCCCGCGCTCGAGCTCGGCGACGTCGTGCTCGGCGTCCTCGGCCCGCTCCATGACCTCGAGCTCGACCTCCTCGAGCTCGCCCTGGCGCCGGGCGAGGGACTCGAGCTCGTGCTGGAGGGCCTGGAGGTCCTTCGCGGTGCCGGTGCCGGCGTCGAGGCGGGCCCGGTCGCGGGCGGCACGGTCGCGGACCAGCTGGACGTCGGCCTCGGACTTGGCGACCTCGCGCTGGATGTCCCCGAGCTCGGTGCGCGAGCGGACCAGCTGGTCGTCGAGGAGTCGGGCCTTGCCCTCGAGGTCGGCGAGCTCGGCGAGCTGCGGCAGGGTGCGCCGCGCGTGGGCGATCTGGCCCAGCCGCGTGTCGATGGCCTGGAGGTCGAGCAGCCGCTGCTGGCGGGCGGACTCGGCTCTCACGGGGTACCTCCCTCGTCGGCACCGACGACGAACGTCCAGGGGTCGGTGCGCACTGTGCTGATGTGGGTCTCCACCCTAGTGGCGTCCTCCCCGAGGCCCGCGCGCAGTGCCCGGTCGGCGCGCGCGAGCCAGACCTGCTCGCTCGCCCAGTGCCCCGCGTCGACGAGGTACGGCGGCCCGCCGCGGGCCTCCTCGCGGGCCTCGAGCGCCGGGTGGTGGCGCAGGTCGGCGGTGACGTAGACGTCGGCGCCGCAGGTCCGCACCGCGTCGAAGAGGTCGTCGCCGGCGCCCCCGAGCACCGCGACCCGCCGCACCGGCGCCTCCGGCGGACCGGAGACGCGCAGGCCACCTGCCGTCGCCGGCAGGTGGACGGCGAGGTCCTCGACGAAGCGCCGCAGCGGCAGCACCTCCGGGAGGTCGCCCACGCGCCCCATCGGCTGGTCCTCCGACCAGGTCAGCGGCTCGGTGTGCCCCAGCCCGCACGCCTCGGCGAGCGCCTCGCACACCCCGTCGGCGGCGACGTCGGCGTTCGTGTGCGCGACGTAGAGGGCGACGTCGCCGACGACGAGCCCGGTGACGGTCGCGCCCTTGGCCGACGTGGTCGCGACCGAGTGCACCCCGCGCAGCAGGAGCGGGTGGTGGGTGAGCAGCAGGTCGGCGCCGAGGGCCCGGGCCTCCTCGACGACCGCGAGGGTCGGGTCGACGGCGAGGTGGATGCGGCGCACGGGCTGGTCGGGATCGCCGGTGACGAGCCCGACCCGGTCCCAGGACTGGGCGCTCGACGGCGGGTAGAGGCGCTCGAGGACGTCGAGCACCTGGCGCAGGGTCGGCGGGGTGTCGGCGCTCATGTGGGCCCGGCCGGGATCGAACCGACGACCGACGCGGTGTAAACGCGGCGCTCTACCAGCTGAGCTACAGGCCCCTGGCGGTCATCGCCCGGGTGGGGCGGGACCGACCGCCGACATCATGGCAGGTCGGCCGGGCGGGCGGGCTCAGCCGACGAGGGCCGCGACCTCGGAGGGCAGGTCGGAGAAGTCGCGCGGCTCCCCCGGCCCGTTGACGAGGGTCCAGGCGATGCGACCGTCGCGACCGACGAGGAAGGTGCCGCGCTGCGCCGCCCCGCTCCCCTCGTTGAGGACGCCGTAGGCGCGGGCCACCGCACCGTGCGGCCACGCGTCGGAGAGCAGCGGGAAGAAGTAGCCCTGGATGTCGGCCCAGGCCCGGATGCTGAAGACCGCGTCGCAGGAGACGCAGACGACCTGGAGGTCGTCGGAGACGAACCGCTCGAGGTGGTCGCGGATCTCGTCGAGCTCGCCGGTGCAGATGCCCGAGAACGCCCAGGGGTAGAACACGACGACGACGTTCTTCTCGGCGGTGAGCGCCGAGAGCGAGACGTCGGCGCCGTTCTGGTCTCGGAGCGTGAAGTCCGGGGCGAGGTCGCCGACGGCGAGCGGGCGGGTCGCTGCGGTCATGTGCTCATCCTGCCAGCCCGTGCCGCCCCCGGCTCCCCCGCTCCCCCATACCCCCCGTGGTGTGTGTCACCCGAGGTCAGCGCCGGCCGCCACGCGGCGCGACGAGCTTGTGCGCCCGCCAGCCGTCGGCGGCGTTGAAGGTGCCCGCGAGGTGCAGGCCGGTGACGACCGCGGCCTCGTCGATGTCGCTGGGGTCGACCTCGCCGCCGTCGCCGCGCGGGGTGAGCAGCACGACGAAGCCGCCGTCCTCGAGCACCCCCACCATGTCGACGAGGGCGTCCCCGAGGTCGCCGTCCTCGGCGCGGAACCACAGGAGGACGGCGTCGGCGGCGCCCGTGTACTCGTCGTCCTCGAGCTCGGCGCCGCACACGTCCTCCACGGCGAAGCGGAACGGGTCGTCGACGTCGGCGTCGTAGCCGAACTCCTGGACCACCTGCTCGGGCGCGAAGCCCAGCCGCTCCACGGCTGCGGTGACGGTCGAGCCCGGGTCGACCGGGGGTGGGGCGGGCGTGTTCACGCGGACAAACCTCTCATGATCGGGTGCCCTGACGGGTGCTAGTCCACCAACGGTGCCGGGTCCGGTGCAAGTGGCTCGCCCGTGGCGGCCGGCCGCTCGTCGGCCCGCGGGCCCACGACGCGCCGGGCCTCGCGGGCCCGCCCGCCGACGACGTCGAGGAAGACCTCGGCGCCCGCGGCGTCGAGGTGGGGCACCGAGGCGTCGACCGGGCCCGGGGTCGAGACGACGGTGGCGCTCACGAGGCCGAGCCGGGCCTGGAGCGGACCCTGGTGCAGGGCGAGGGACTGCACGCGCGCGTGCGGCACGACGACCGCCCGGCGGGTGAACCGGCCCCGACGCACGTAGAGCGAGTGCGCGGCCAGCGCGTACCCGGTACGCCGCCACGACCACGGGTCGAGCCGGCGCGCGGCCGGCGGCAGGCCGGTCCACCCGGGCTCGCCCCCGTCGCCGTGGAGTGCCTCGAGGAGCACGGGGTCCTCCGGGTCGGCCCCGAGGGCCGAGAGGACGGTCATCGCCTCGGTGGAGGTGCCGACGGGCAGCAGCACGGTCTCGTCGTCGGTGGAGTCGCCGGCGTGCACGCCCGCGACGTTGACCCGCACCCGCCACCAGCCCCAGGGCCGCCACCACAGCGGCTGGAGGACCTCGACGGCCTGGACGCGGTGGAGGGGCACGGTGGCGTTGCGCAGGTCGGTCAGCCCGTGGCGGACCCGCAGCGCCGTGCCCGTGCGCCCGATCGCGAAGTTGCCGTGGACGAGCAGCTCCTTGACGCGGCTGACGCCGAGGCCGAGGACGACCGGGACGAGGGCCGGCGCCCCGGCGAGCACCTTGAGGCCGGCCTCGGCGATGCCGACGGTGAGCCCCGCGGCGAGGAGGAGCAGGCCGAGGACGATCGTCGAGCCGTGGAGGATCGTCGCGACGAACAGCCGCCCGTTCGGCACCTGGACGAGGGGGCGGACCCCCGGCTCGCGGTCGGTGGGGGACGGCGACGCGACCTCCGGCCCCGACGGCGCGACCTCCTGGCCCGGGGCGTGCTGGGGGGCGCCCCGGTCGTCGGCGCGGCCGGCGAGCTCGAGCAGGTGGGCGCGCACCTCCTCGGCCCGGTCGGCGCCGAGGAAGGCGAGGGTGAGGTGGGAGTCCGACCCGCCGGCGGACTGGACGACGACCTGGCTCAGCCCGAGGAGGCGGGCGAGGATCGGACGCGTCGTCTCGACCGCCTGGACCCGCTCGAGCGGGACCTGCCGGTGCTGCCGGAACAGCACGCCCGAGCGCAGCTCGACCTGGCCGCCGGCGACCCGGAAGCGCGAGAAGCGCCAGCTGACCCAGCTGACCCCGCCGACGACGGCGATGACGACGACGAGCGCGGCGACCGCGAGGAGCGGGTGCGCCGTGACGGCCCACGTCCCGTCGGCCTCGTCGCCGACGTCACCCGGGAGGTACTGCTCGGGGTCGAAGGACCGGAAGACCGAGTCGACGAGCTGGCTGACGACGTAGCCGAGCACGGCGAGGAGCACGACCCCGCCGCGGAGCAGCGGCGAGAGCGGGTGCAGCCGCTGCCAGCCGTCGTCGGGCGCGGCGGACGCCGTCGGCGCGGGGTGCGGAGCGGTCACAGCCCCGCCCGCTGGGCCTCACCGCGAGCGGCGAGGCGGCCACGCAGGGCCTCGGCCTCGGCGGTGGGCAGCCCGGGGAGCGAGCCGCCGCTCTCGGGCGAGGCGGTGTGGATCTCGCACGAGGCGATGCCGAAGGCGCGGGCCAGCGGCCCGGACTGGATGTCGACGTACTGCAGCCGCCCGTACGGCACGCTGACCAGGCTCCGGAACAACCGGCCCTTGCGGATGACGATCTCCTCGTCGAGCTCGACCCACGAGATGGCCGAGACCTGCCGGCGGATCACCCACAGCCCCCACAGCCCGGCGACGACGAGCGCCGCCGTGCCGAGCCAGACCCACCCGGTGACGAGCAGCGCGACGACGACGGTGGCGAGCAGGGGCACGACGAGCACCGCCCCGAGGACGATGAGCCGCACCGTGGCCAGGGCCGGCGCCACCGGCCGCCAGCCGAGGTCGCCGCCGCGCAGGGTCACCCCGAGTGTGGTGGTGTCGGTGCGCGTCGGGGACGGGTCGGGTGGGCTCGGCGGCGCCGGGTCGGTCATGCCGTCCAGTCTGCCCCAGCACCCGTGACGCGTCCGGCCGCACCGGGCGTGCGGTGTGTTTGGATGCGCTCATGGGCCGGGTGACGACACGGGTGCCCCGTACGCGGGTCGACGTCGCGCGCGACGCGCTCGTCGTGCGCCCCGACACCGTGGCCGTCGAGGAGCCGCTCGAGGTCCGCGTCGGCGAGCAGCCGGTGACGACGACGATGCGCACGCCCGGCGACGACTTCGACCTCGCCCTCGGCCACCTCCTCACCGAGGGGATGGTCGGCTCGGCCCACGACGTCGCGACGATGATGCACTGCACCGACGTCGGACCCGACGGCTCGCCGACCTTCAACGTCGTCGAGGCCGCCCTCTCCCCCGGGGTCGCGCTCCTGCGCCCGGCCCGCGAGCGCACCGAGTCGATGACGAGCGCCTGCGGCGTGTGCGGCGCGGCCTCCCTCGACGCCGTGCGCACCGCGAGCCGCTTCGACGTCGGCGCCGACCCCGTGACCCTCGACGCCACGGTGCTCGCGGGGCTGCCGGACGCGCTGCGCGAGCGCCAGCCGGTCTTCGAGCGGACCGGTGGCGTCCACGCCGCCGCCCTCGCCACGCCCGACGGCACGCTGCTCGCCGTGCGCGAGGACGTCGGCCGGCACAACGCCGTCGACAAGGTCGTCGGGGCGCTCTCGCGCGAGCGCGAGCTGCCCTTTGCGGGAACGGTGCTCGTCGTCAGCGCCCGCGCCAGCTTCGAGATCGTCCAGAAGGCGGCGGTCGTCGGCGTCCCGGCGGTCGTCGCCGTCGGTGCCCCCACCTCCCTCGCCGTCGAACTCGCCGCCGACGCGGGCATCACCCTCCTCGCGTTCACCCGGGAGCACCGCTTCTCGGTCTACGCGCGGCCCGACCGGGTCACCGGGACGGCGTGACCCTCGCCGTACCGTCCAGTAGCCCGACCCGGATTGTGACGCGGGCCGCACGAGGGTGAAGGATGGGCGGACCGGCCCCCGACCGGGGCGCGGTTCGCGACCGCTGAAAGGACGAGCGCGTGGCCCTCCACGAAGACGTCGGACCGATCCTCAACGGCATCCCGACGCACCTGCCGGACATCGACCCGACCGAGACCGACGAGTGGCTCGACAGCCTCGACGCGGTCATCGACGGCCCGGGCCGGATGCGCGCGCGCTACCTCATGCTGCGCCTCCTCGAGCGGGCCCGCGCGATGCAGGTCGGTGTCCCGTCGCTGACGACCACCGACTACGTCAACACGATCAGCCCCGAGCAGGAGCCGTGGTTCCCCGGCGACGAGGACGTCGAGCGCCGGTTCCGCGCCCTGCTCCGCTGGAACGCCGCGATGGTCGTGCACCGCGCGCAGCGCCCGGGCATCGGCGTCGGCGGGCACATCTCCACGTACGCCTCGGCCGCGACGCTCTACGAGGTGGGCATGAACCACTTCTTCCGCGGCAAGGACCACCCCGGCGGCGGCGACCACGTCTTCTTCCAGGGCCACGCCTCCCCCGGCATGTACGCCCGCGCCTTCCTCGAGGGTCGGATCAGCGAGGACCGCCTCGACGGCTTCCGCCAGGAGCACAGCCACGTCGTCGACGGCGCCCCGCTCGCCCTGCCGAGCTACCCGCACCCGCGGCTCATGCCCGACTTCTGGGAGTTCCCGACGGTGTCGATGGGCCTGGGCCCGATGAACGCCATCTACCAGGCGCAGTTCGACAAGTACCTGCACAACCGGGGCATCAAGGACACGAGCCAGCAGCACACGTGGGCCTTCCTCGGCGACGGCGAGATGGACGAGCCCGAGTCGCGCGGCCTGCTCCAGCTCGCCGCCCAGGAGGAGCTCGACAACCTCACCTTCGTCGTCAACTGCAACCTCCAGCGGCTCGATGGCCCGGTGCGCGGCAACGGCAAGATCGTCCAGGAGCTCGAGGCCTTCTTCCGCGGCGCCGGCTGGAACGTCATCAAGGTCGTCTGGGGTCGCGGCTGGGACCCGCTGCTCGCCGCCGACGGCGACGGCGCGCTCGTCCACCTCATGAACTCCACGTCGGACGGTGACTACCAGACCTTCCGCGCCAACGACGGCAAGTACGTCCGCGACCACTTCTTCGACCGCGACCCGCGCACCCGCCGGCTCGTCGAGGACTGGAGCGACGACGAGATCTGGTGGAAGCTCAAGCGCGGCGGCCACGACTACCGCAAGGTCTACGCCGCCTACAAGGCCGCGATGGGCCACACCGGCCAGCCGACCGTCGTCCTCGCCAAGACGATCAAGGGCTACGGCCTCGGCAAGGGCTTCGCCGGCCGCAACGCCACGCACCAGATGAAGAAGCTCTCGCTCGACGACCTCAAGGGGCTGCGCGACAGCCTCGGCATCCCCGTCGACGACGCGCAGCTCGAGAAGGACCCGTACAACGCGCCGTACTTCCACCCGGGCGCCGACGACGAGGTCATCCAGTACGCCCTCGAGCGGCGGCGCAAGCTCGGTGGCGGCCTGCCGGAACGCCGCTCGAAGCACATCCCCATCCACCTGCCCGACGGCTCGGCCTACGCGCAGGTGAAGAAGGGCTCGGGCAAGCAGGAGGTCGCCACGACGATGGCGTTCGTCCGGCTGCTCAAGGACCTCATGCGCGACAAGGAGTTCGGCAACCGGATCGTGCCGATCATCCCCGACGAGGCCCGCACCTTCGGGATGGACTCGTTCTTCTCGACGATCAAGATCTACAACCCGCACGGCCAGCGCTACACGCCCGTCGACGCCGAGCTGATGCTCGCCTACCGCGAGGCGACCGACGGCCAGATCCTCCACCTCGGCATCAACGAGGGCGGGTCGATGGCGGCCTTCACGGCGGTCGGGTCGAGCTACGCCACGCACGGCGAGCCGATGATCCCGATCTACGTCTTCTACTCGATGTTCGGCTTCCAGCGCACCGGCGACTCGATCTGGGCCGCCGCCGACCAGATGACGCGTGGCTTCCTCATCGGCGCCACCGCCGGGCGCACGACGCTCACCGGCGAGGGCCTCCAGCACGCCGACGGGCACAGCCCGCTGCTGGCGTCGACGAACCCCGCTGTGGTGCACTACGACCCGGCGTTCGCCTACGAGATCGCACACATCGTGCAGGACGGCCTGCACCGCATGTACGGGACCGACGACTCGCTCACCGACGACGAGCGCAACGTCATCTACTACCTCACGGTCTACAACGAGCCGATGCGTCAGCCGGCCGAGCCCGAGGACCTCGACCGCGAGGGCCTGCTCAAGGGGATGTACCTCTACGCCGAGGGCTCCACCGAGGGGCTGCCCGAGGGTGCGCCGCGGGTGCAGCTGCTCGCGTCGGGCGTCGGCATGCCGTGGGCGCTCGAGGCCCAGGAGCTGCTGCGCAACGACTGGCACGTCGCCGCCGACGTGTGGTCGGTGACCTCGTGGAACGAGCTGCGCCGTGACGGGCTCGCCTGCGACGAGGCCGCGTTCCTCCACCCCGAGGCCGAGGCCCGGGTGCCGTGGGTCACCCAGAAGCTGCGCGACCGCCAGGGTCCGGTCGTCGCCGTGTCCGACTACATGCGGGCCGTCCAGGACCAGATCGCCCAGTGGGTGCCCGGCGACTTCTCCTCGCTCGGGGCCGACGGGTTCGGCTTCTCCGACACCCGACCCGCCGCGCGCCGGTACTTCCACATCGACGGCCCGTCGATGGCGGTCCGGGCGCTGCAGGCCCTCGCCGAGCGCGGCGAGGTCGAGCGGTCGGTGCCGCTCGAGGCCGCGCGCCGGTACCGGCTGCACGACGTGACGGCCGGGGCGTCCGGCAACGAGGGCGGCGACAGCTGATGCTCGTCGCGTTCTCGATCGCGCCGAGCAGCCCGGACGACACCGGCTCCTACGCGGCCGCGGTCGCGGAGGCGGTCGGCATCGTCCGGGCCAGCGGCCTCCCCCACGAGACGAACGCGATGTTCACGAACCTCGAGGGCGAGTGGGACGAGGTCTTCGGCGTGCTGGAGCAGTGCGTCGACGCGATGACCGCCCGGCACCCCCGCGTCTCGCTCGTCGTCAAGGCCGACATCCGCCCCGGCCACACCGGGATGCTCGAGTCCAAGGTCCGTCGCGTCGACGAGGTGCTCGGCGAGGGCTGAGCCCGTCCGGCCTCAGGAGGCGGCGGCGTCCCCGTCCCGCAGCCGGTCGCGCGCCTCGACGCAGATGTCGGGCTGGTCGCAGAAGACGCCGTCGACACCGGTGCGCAGGAACCGCTCGACGAGGTCGGCGAGCCGGCCGTGCGCCGCGGGGTCGGTGCCCACCCGGAAGTCGACGGGCAGGAAGGTGTTCTCGGCGCGGAACGTGTACGGGGTCACGGTCAGCCCCGCGGCGTGGGCGTCGCGGACCAGCGTCGTCGGTGTGCCGAGCGTCCCGTCGGCGCGGCGCGGGATGACGAGCGAGGAGTCGGGGCCGATCGCGTCGACCGTCCGGGCGAGCCGGCGCAGCGAGTCCGCGCGGAGGAGCTCGGCGTACGAGCGCGGCGTCCCGGCGGCGGTGAGGTCGTAGGGCCCTCCGGTCGCCGAGGCGAGGAGGACGAGCCGGGCGCGGTAGCGGTGGTGCTCGCGGAGGTCGACGAGCGGTGTCCACTCGAAGGACTGCGTCCACAGCGGGGCGTCCGGCCGGTTCAGCCCGGCCCGGGTGACGGCGCGGACGAGCGCCCGCTCGGGGTCCAGCCCGCGCGAGTGCAGGTACGTCGAGTGCTTGATCTCCGGGATGATTCCGATGCTGCGGTGCTGCTCGCGGCTCAGCCGGGCCCGGAGGGCGAGCACCTCGTCGAAGGTCGGCACGGCGTACCGCCCGTCGAAGCGGGCGCTGCCCGGCCGCAGCTCGGGGAGCCGCTCGACCGCCCGCAGGGTGCGCAGCTCGCGCAGCGTGAAGTCGTCGACGAACCAGCCGGTGACCGACTGCCCGTCGACCTGGCGGGTCGTCCGCCGGTCGGCGAACTCCGGGTGCTCGGCGACGTCGGTCGTGCCGCTGATCTCCGGTTCGTGGCGGTCGACGAGCACACCGTCGCGGGTCATCACGAGGTCGGGCTCGATGAGGTCGGCCCCCTGGGCGGCGGCGAGCCGGTAGGCGGCCAGGGTGTGCTCGGGCCGGTAGCCGGAGGCGCCCCGGTGGGCGATGACGAGCGGCGCGGTGGTCGGCGGGTGCGGGTGCCCCCGGTCGGCCGGCACGGCCGCCTGGGCGGGCACGGCCGGTCCGGCGAGCAGACCGAGGGCGAGGGTGGTCACGGCGAGTCCTGTCGTGGGTCGGATCACGGCCACGACGCTAGGAGGGCGACGACGAACCCCGGCCGACGACGGCGTGACGGCGGGATGACGCTTCGGTGGCCGTCCGAGGCCGTCGGGCCACGCGGCGGTCATTTGGGAAGTATGCAGAGCCCTGTATATAGTTGCACCGTGTCCAAGGTCCTGACTTCCCTGCCCGTCGGCGAGCGCGTCGGCATCGCCTTCTCCGGAGGGCTCGACACCTCCGTCGCCGTCGCGTGGATGCGCGAGAAGGGCGCCGTGCCCTGCACCTACACCGCCGACCTCGGCCAGTACGACGAGCCCGAGATCGACACCGTCCCGTCCCGCGCCGGCGAGTACGGGGCTGAGCTGGCCCGCCTCGTCGACTGCCGCGCGGCGCTCGTCGAGGAGGGGCTCTCGGCCCTGGCCTGCGGCGCGTTCCACATCCGCACCGGCGGGCGGACGTACTTCAACACCACGCCCCTCGGCCGGGCGGTCACCGGCACCCTCCTCGTCCGGGCGATGCACGCCGACGACGTCGAGATCTGGGGAGACGGCTCGACCTTCAAGGGCAACGACATCGAGCGGTTCTACCGCTACGGGCTGCTCGCCAACCCGAACCTGCGCGTCTACAAGCCGTGGCTCGACGCCGACTTCGTCCACGAGCTCGGCGGTCGGCACGAGATGAGCGCCTGGCTCACCGAGCGCTCGCTCCCCTACCGGGCCAGCCAGGAGAAGGCGTACTCGACCGACGCGAACATCTGGGGCGCCACCCACGAGGCCAAGACCCTCGAGCACCTCGAGGAGTCGATGGAGGTCGTCGAGCCGATCATGGGCGTCCGCTTCTGGGACCCCGCGGTCGCCATCGAGCCCGAGGACGTGACCATCGCCTTCGTCGAGGGCCGTCCGGTCGCGATCAACGGCACCACGCTCGACCCCGTCGCGCTCGTGCACGAGGCCAACACCATCGGCGGCCGGCACGGCCTCGGGATGTCGGACCAGATCGAGAACCGCATCATCGAGGCCAAGTCGCGCGGCATCTACGAGGCGCCGGGCATGGCGCTGCTGCACATCGCCTACGAGCGGCTGCTCAACGCCGTGCACAACGAGGACACGATCGCGAACTACCACAACGAGGGTCGTCGCCTCGGCCGGCTCCTGTACGAGGGCCGCTGGCTCGACCCGCAGAGCCTCATGCTCCGCGAGGCCGTCCAGCGGTGGATCGCCTCGGTCGTCACCGGCCAGGTGACCCTGCGGCTGCGGCGCGGCGAGGACTACTCCATCGTCGACACCCGCGGCGAGAACTTCAGCTACCACCCGGACAAGCTGTCGATGGAGCGCGTCGAGAACGCCGCCTTCGGCCCGCAGGACCGGATCGGGCAGCTGACGATGCGCAACCTCGACATCGCCGACAGCCGCGCCAAGCTCGAGCTCTACGCCGAGCAGCCGAACGACCAGGGCCAGCTGCTCGTCGAGAACGGCACGCTCTTCGGCGAGCTGCCGGCCGGCGGCTACGACCGGATCACCGACAACCCGTCGGCCGGCGGCACCGACGAGCAGGCGCTCGACGCCGCCGCGATGGAGTTCGGCACCGACTGAGGTCGCCCCTCCCCGCGGGTCGAGGTGAAACCCGACCGGCTGCCGGTCTCCTTTCACCTCGAACCAGGGCCTTCCCGCTCGTCCGGAACCTCCAAATAGACTCCGGGCATGTCCTCGGCCGAGACCCGCGCCCGGGTCGCCCGCGCCGGGGGCGACCTCGGGGCAGCGGCGGTGCGGCAGATGGAGGCCGACCACGAGTGGTTCCGGGCGCTGTCGGCCGAGAACCGGTCGTGGGTCGGGCTCGTCGCGCAGGCCGGCATCAGCAGCTTCATCGACTGGTTCGGCGGCGACCAGGAGCGACCGGCGGTCACCGCCGACGTCTTCGGCACCGCACCGCGCGAGCTGACCCGTTCGATCAGCCTCGCCCAGACCCTCGACCTCATCCGCACCGTCATCGGCGTCGTCGAGCGCGAGATCTCCGGCATCGCCGCCCCGGGCGAGGGCGACCTCGCGCGCGAGGCGGTGCTGCGCTACAGCCGGGAGGTGGCCTTCGCCGCGGCCGAGGTCTACGCCGAGGCCGCCGAGGCCCGCGGCGCGTGGGACGCGCGGCTGGAGTCGCTCGTCGTCGACGCCGTCATCCGGGGCGAGGCCGATGACTCGATGCAGTCGCGCGCGGCCGCCCTCGGCTGGGGCGCGGTCAGCGGGGTCGCCGTCGTCGTGGGGTCCACCCCGCCGGGCACGACCGGCGCGGTCGTCGGTGAGCTGCACCGCACGGCCCGCCGCACCGGTGTCGAGCTGCTCGTCGCCATCCACGGCCCCCGCGTCGTGTGCATCGGTGGCGGGGTCACCGACCCGATGTCGCTGGCCGGCACCCTCGACCCCCACCTCGGCGACGGCCCGATCGTCGTCGGACCCACCGTGCCTCACCTCTTCGCCGCCGGCCGCAGCGCCCGGGCGGCGATCTCGGGCCACACCGCCGCCCCCGCCTGGCCGGCCGCACCACGCCCCGTCCACGCCGACGACCTGCTCGCCGAGCGCGCCCTCCTCGGCGACCTCCCGGCCCGCAACGCCCTCGCCGCCCGCATCGTCCGGCCGCTCGAGGAGGCGAGCGGCGGCTCGCTGCTCGAGACCGCGGCCGCGTGGCTCGACGGCGGGCTCGGGGTCGAGGGCACGGCGCGCGCGCTCATCGTCCACCCGAACACCGTCCGCTACCGCCTCGCCGGCATCGCGAAGGCCACCGGCTACGACCTCACCGACCCGCACGACGCCCAGACCGTCCGGCTGGCCCTCGCGCTGCACCGGCTCGGCCCCGTGACCCGCACCACACCGCGCCCCTGAGCCGTACGGCTTTGTGGACATCCTCCAAAACGCTCGCCCGAGGTTCGTCCCCCCTCGTCACGAACCGGCCACGGCGCACGGGACAGGCTGGGACCCGTGATCGTCATCGTCTGTCCCGGCCAGGGCTCGCAGACCCCGGGGTTCCTCGCCCCGTGGCTCGAGCTGCCCGGTGCGCGTGAGCACCTCACCGCCCTCTCCGACGCCGCGGGGGTCGACCTCGTCGCCCACGGCACGACCTCGGACGAGGAGACGATCAAGGACACCGCCGTGGCCCAGCCGCTGCTCGTCGGCGCCGGCCTCCTCGCCCTGCGCGCGCTCGGCGACCACACTCCGCCGGGCGCCCTCGCCGGCCACTCCGTCGGCGAGATCACCGCGGCCGCCGCGGCGGGCGTCCTCGCCGAGGACGACGCGATGCGCCTCGTGGCCCTGCGCGGCCGGGCGATGGCCGAAGCCAGCGCCGCCACCCCCACCGGCATGAGCGCGGTCCTCGGCGGCGACCCCGACGACGTCCTCGCGACCATCGAGCGCCACGACCTCACGCCGGCCAACGTCAACGGCGCCGGCCAGGTCGTCGCCGCCGGCGCCCTGCCCGCGCTCGCCGCCCTCGCCGACGACCCGCCCGCGAAGGCCCGCGTCATCCCGCTCAAGGTGGCCGGCGCCTTCCACACCCACTACATGGCACCGGCGGTCGAGGCGCTGCGCGCGGCCGCCGCCGACCACGACGTCTCCGACCCCGGAGTCACCCTCGTCTCGAACCGCGACGGCGCCACGGTCACCGACGGCCGCGAGGTCCTCGACCGCATCGTCGCCCAGGTGTCGAACCCGGTGCGCTGGGACCTCTGCATGGAGCGGTTCGCAGCCCTCGGCGTCACGGGCATCATCGAGCTGCCGCCGTCGGGCACCCTCGTCGGCCTCGCCAAGCGGGCCCTCAAGGGTGTCGAGCTGCTCGCCGTCAAGACCCCGGACGACCTCGACGCCGCCCGCACCCTCCTCGAGGAGCACTCCGCATGACCCTCTCCCCCAAGGGCACCGGCCACCTCACCGCCGGCCCGGTCACGAACTCGCGCATCAGCGGCGTCGGCGGCTACCGCCCGCGCCGGGTCGTGCCCAACAGCGAGATCGTCGACCGCATCGACTCCTCGGACGAGTGGATCCGCGAGCGCTCGGGCATCATCGAGCGGCGCTTCGCCGGTGAGGGCGAGTCGGTCATCGACATGTCGGTCTTCGCCGCGACGCCGGCCCTCGAGATGGCCGGCGTGGCCCCCGAGGACCTCGACGCCGTCATCGTCGCGACCGTCAGCTGGCCGTACCAGACCCCGGCCGCCGCCCCGATGCTCGCCGAGCGGCTCGGCACCAAGGGCGCGGCCTTCGACATCTCGGCGGCGTGCGCCGGCTACTGCCACGGCATCTCGCTGGCCTCCGACATGGTGCGCACCGGCACGGCCCGCAACGTCCTCGTCGTCGGGGTCGAGCGGCTCTCCGACTTCACCTCGCTCGACGACCGCGGCACGGCGTTCATCTTCGCCGATGGCGCGGGCGCGGCGGTCGTCAGCCAGTCCGACACCGTCGGCATCGGCCCGACCGTCTGGGGCTCGGACGGCGCGCAGTGGGAGGCCATCTCGCAGACCGAGTCGTGGATCGACGTCCACGAGAAGAACCTCGGCTGGCCGCACATCGGGATGGCCGGGCAGACGGTCTTCCGCTGGGCCGTCTGGGGCATGGCGCCCGTCGCGCAGCAGGCCCTCGACGCCGCCGGCATCACCGCCGACCAGCTCGACGCGTTCATCCCGCACCAGGCCAACGTGCGCATCATCGACGCGATGGCCAAGAAGCTCGCCCTGCCGCCGGACCTGCCCATCGCCCGCGACATCGCCTACACCGGCAACACCTCGGCGGCCTCGATCCCGCTGGCGATGGAGCGGATGGTGCGGCACGGTGAGATCCCGAGCGGCGGGCTCGCCCTCCAGATCGGCTTCGGCGCCGGGCTGTCCTACGCGGCGCAGGTCGTCGTCATCCCCTGACTCCCGTGGGCCCACGGGTCACCCGGGCCGAGCAGCACCCCAACCCCCACCGAAGGAGAGCACGATGGCAGACCAGCAGGAGATCCTCAGCGGCCTCGCGGAGATCGTCAACGAGGAGACCGGCCTGGACCCGGCCGAGGTCCAGATGGACAAGTCCTTCACCGACGACCTCGACATCGACTCGCTGTCGATGATGACCATCGTCGTCAACGCCGAGGAGAAGTTCGGCGTCCGCATCCCCGACGACGAGGTCAAGAACCTCGCCACCGTCGGCGACGCGGTCAACTTCATCCAGTCCAACCAGGGCTGAGCGCCGGGGGGGGGGGGGCCCCCCCCGCGGGGGGGGGGGCCCCCCCCCCCCCCCCCCCCCCCCCCCCCCCCCCCCCCCCACCCCCCCCCCCCC
>NZ_JAFDVD010000033.1 GCF_016887965.1 Phycicoccus sonneratiae | reverse complement strand
CGACGCTCCTATGGTTCGTCAAGCCCGCGTGGGGCCGTGTTCGAGGAGTCGGTACAGGTCGCGGGCGATGTAGCGCTTGAGGCAGCGGCGGATCTCGCGGGGGGTTCTTCCCTGGGTGGTGCGGCGTTCGGTGTAGGTCCGGGTGGGGGCGTGGTAGCGCTGCCGGGAGAGCACGATGACGTGCAGGGCCATGTTGAGCTGGCGGTCGCCGTGTCGGTTGAGGCGGTAGCGGGTGGTGACCTGTCCGCTGTTCGCGGGGATGGGTGCGGCGCCGGCGAGCATGGCGAACGCGGCTTCGGAGCGGACCCGGCCGGGGTGGGACCAGGCGCACAGGACGGTGGCGGCCACGATCGGGCCGATGCCGGGCTGGGCCAGCAGGTCCGGGCGCCAGGAGCGGACCAGGGTGAGGATCTGCTTCTCGAGGTCGCGGGCCTCGAGCGCGAGGACCTGTGCGCGGCGGGCCAGGGTCCGCAGGACGGTCGCGGTGGTGGCGGTCTCGGTGTCCCAGCCAGGGTGGACCCGCAGGCGGGCGGCGACCCGGACCATCTCGGGCAGCTTCTTTCCGCGCAGTTTCGCGCGGAGCGGGTCGGGGGCGGCGATGACCAGGGAGAACAGCTGACGCTGCGCGATGGTCGCAGCGTCCACCGCGGAGGAGCGGGCGGCCAGCAGCACCGACAGCGCCTGCCGGTCCCCGCCGGCCCTCGGGGTGCCCAGGACAGGGCGGGCCAGGGCTTCGCGGGCGGCGCGCGCCGCGTCCAACGGGTCCGACTTAGCCCCGTGCCGTCGACGAGCGCGTTCGGGACGGTCCAGCTCGTGCACCACCTCCTGGCTGCCGGTGAGGTGGCGGGCCAGGCCGGCGCCGTGACCACCGGTGCCCTCGATGGCCCACACCCGCAACGCGGAGTGCGCATCGGCGAGATCGACCAGGTCCTGGTACCCCTCGAGCGTGGTCGGCACGGTCAGCTGGTCGAGCACCGCGCCGGTGTGGGCATCGACCACGGCGGCGGTGTGGGTCTCGACATGGGTGTCGACACCGATGACGACGTCGACGATCTCGGACAGACTGTTCATTGCGTTCCTCCTGGCTTCGGAGCGGACGAAGGGTCCGGTCCGGGAGGAGTCACGGCAGGACTGTGACGGGACACAGCGGATGCGCATACATCCGCTGGTCAAGCTCCTGATCAGGCCAGTCACACTCCGACCGGGCCGGGGCCGACCACCCCGAGCGGACAAGTCGCGGCCAAGGCACGAAGCCAGTCAGTCGGAGGGTCACACCCGAGGCGGTCGACCACAGCCCAGCACCATCAGGCTGCGCTGTCGATCCTCACAGTCAGTCGG
>NZ_JAFDVD010000032.1 GCF_016887965.1 Phycicoccus sonneratiae | reverse complement strand
CTGTGTTTTGAAGGGACATCTCTGACAGGGATGTGAAGGGAGATGTCTGACACCCGGTGTGTTCCAGCGGCGACGATGCCGCGTGTGAGCGAGCAGGTGGTGTCGATGGAAGTGCGGTTGGCGATGGCCGCGCACGCCGTGCTGGAGGACTCGAGCCTGTCGGTGAGCGAGGTGTGTCGCCGGTTCGGGATCTCTCGGGACAGCTACTACCGGTATCGGCGGCGGCTTCGGGACGAGGGGCTGGTGGGGTTGGTGCCGCTCTCGCGGCGTCCGGGGATGAGTCCGGGCGCGACGAGCCCGGAGATGGTCGCGGTGCTGGTGGCCAAGCACGACCAGCTCGTCGATGAAGGCTGGGACGGTGGCGCCCGGTCGGTGCATGACTGGCTCGCTCTGGAGCAGGTTCCGGGGCTGCCCTCGGCCCGCACGATCCACAAGTACCTCGCCGCGGCCGGGCGCACCACGCCCACTCCGGCGAAGCGGCCGAAGAAGAGTTTTCACCGGTTCGAGGCCATGCAGCCGAACGGGATGTGGCAGCTGGACGGCACTCAGGTCGCCTTGGCCGGCGGCGCCAAGGCGGTCGTGCTGCGCTTCCAGGACGACCACTCGCGGATGGTGCTGGCCACCCGCGCGGCCCCCTCGGAGAACGGCACCGACGTCTGGGAGTGCATGGTCACCGCGATGGACCGGCACGGCAAGCCTGCGGTCGTGTTGTGTGACAACGGCTCAGCCTTCACCTCCCGCTTCACCCGCGGGGTCGGCGGCTTCTCCGAGTTCGAGACCCGGCTGCGGCTGATCGGGGTGGCGATGGTCAACTCCTCACCCCACCACCCTCAGACCTGCGGGAAGAAGGAACGCGAGTGGGGCACCTTCAAACAGTGGCTGGCCACCCGTGAGCCGGCGGCCGACCTCGGGCAGCTGCAGCGACTGGCCGAGGCCTACGACGAGATCTTCAACACCCGACGCCCCCACCAGGGCATCGGTGGGTGCACCCCCCAGGCCCGCTACGACGCTGGCACCAAGGCCGAACCCGACCCCCAGCAGCAGCTCGACCGGGCCAGCATCCACCACGTGCGCGTCACCGCCGGCGGCTACCTCGACCTACCCCACGTCCGCCTCGCGCTCGGACCATCCTGGGCCGGCGCGGACATCGACTACCTCATCGACTCCGACCACGTCGTGCTCTTCACCGGCACCGAGCTCATCGCCCACCTCGACCTGAACCGGACCACGTTCCTCGGCAAGCCCCGATGCGCCCGTGACTACATCCGCATCGAGCGAGACACTTGACCTGTCAGACATGTCTCCTCCGAAGTGTCAGACATGTCCCTTCACAGGACAGACCG
>NZ_JAFDVD010000031.1 GCF_016887965.1 Phycicoccus sonneratiae | reverse complement strand
CCGCGGCATAGGAAGACGTTGAGCGTCTTCGGTCTGGCGTGGGGAACGTCCTCCTGATGCGCTTGACGGGCTTGGTGTCCCAAAGAGCAGAAGGAGGACGTTCATGAGCAACGGTAGTGGTGTCTCCCGTGGGGATCGGAACCGCAACGCGCGCCTGTCACAGCTGCGAGGAGCGGTGCCGGTGACCAACGCGATCGTCGGGATCGACCTGGGGGATCGCAAGCAGATGGTCGTGGTGACCGACCACGACTCCAAGGTGCTGGCCCGGCGCACGTTCCGGGTCAAGGCCTGGGACCTCGGCGCCGCGCTGGACTGGGCGGCCGAGCGCGCCGCGAAGGCCGGGTTCGCCTCGATGACGGTCGGATGCGAACCGACCGGGCACCGGTGGCGGGTCCTGGGCCAGCTCGCCGAGCAGCGAGGGATGTCGTTCGTGTGCGTGCAGCCGGCGGTCTCGGCGTGGGTGCGCAAGACCGAGGACCTGACCAGCGACAAGACCGACGACAAGGACGCGGTCCTGATCGCCCGGCTGGTGGCGCAGCTGCGCTGCTACCTGCCCGAACCGGTCGACGAGACCTGGGGCCGGCTGCGGCACCTGGGCACCCGCCGCGAGCAGCTGATCGAGGAACACGTGCGGTGCGTGCAGCAGGTCCGCGACCTGCTCGAGTGCGTGTGGCCAGCCGCGCTGGAGGCGGCGAACTGGCCGTTCCGCTCGGCCACCTGGGTCGCCGCTCTGGCCGTGGTCGTCGGCCGCGACGGCGGGAACCTGGAACGCACCCGCCGGCACGGGGTGGCCCGGTTCGAGCGCGCCGTGCGTAAGGAGGTGACCCGCCGCGGCGGCCAGCGTCCCTGCCTGCGGATCGTCCGTCGCCTGTTCACCGCCCTGTCCGACAACGCCGGGGTGCTGGCCCACCGACCGGCCGCGTTCGAACGGATCGCCTGGGTGCTCGCGGACTGGGACCACGCCAAGGCCAGCCTGGCCGACACCGAGGCACGCATGGTGGCCGTGCTCGACGAGCTGGGCCTGACCGAGCTCGCCACCTCGATCGACGGGCTCTCGGCGGTCGGGGCAGCGGCGATCCTGGCCGAGACCGGCGACCTGACCCGGTTCACCTCCGCCCGGGCCGTGGTCAAGCACGCCGGCCTGGCCCCGCGGGAGAGGAAGTCGGGCACCTTCACCGGCCGGGCCCGGGTCACCGGCGCCGGCCGCCCGCTGCTGCGCGCCGCCGCCTGGCGGGCCGTGTGGGGGTGCCTACAGACCAACCGCGTGTACGCCGCCCGCTACCGCCACCTCACCACCCGAGAGCACAACCGGCTCACCCCGACCCAGGCCCAGGCCGCCGTTGCCGGCGCGATCCTGCGCCAGCTCCACTTCGTGATCACCCACCGCCAGGCGTGGGACCCCGTCATCGCCGCCCACGGCCAACGCGCGATGGAGGTGGCTGCCGCATAACCCGATTCGCGCCCATCCGTATCTCAGCCTGACGCACCTCAAGGAGCTGGGGCGGGGCGAGCCTTCCGCGGCATTGAGAACCAGCAGGTATCTCGTCGCTCATCACAGGCCGCCCCGTCCCGTCGTCGACACAACCCGATCACACGCTGCCGAGCACACCTCGATTACCGCTATGCAGGGACCGACGACCAGGACCCGGGCACCCGCCCAGCCCTTGACGCTAAACACCTCACGCTGATGAGCG